>CAVZJA010000001.1:0-629320 GCA_963775355.1 uncultured Actinomycetota bacterium
GTGCACAAGTTCGATTCTTGTCGGGGCACTTCCGTAGAGAGACCGACGGCGATCTCACCTCACCGCCAGGCATCGGATCACGTGAGCCCACGACGGAACAGGATCTTCGATCTGGACGTTGAGGAGCTTGTCGCAGCTGACCGCGACGAGGGCTGTCGCCAGCACCTCACGGGAGATCTCGGGCTTGCTCAGGAACCACGTCCAGTCGAATGATCCCGCCTGGTCCTTGAGGTCGAGCTGCGCCCATCCTTCGGGCGTGATTCCGGCGCGGCGGAGCTGGCGGACGCCGTCGAACATGACTTCCCCTTCCTCGGCCTGCGCGTCCGGCGCTATGTCCGCCGGGTCCGCTGGAGCGACGGGTCGGTGCGCACATGGATCGGCCGCGAGGTCGACCCGAGCCGTGGCGAGTCGAGCAGCGGGCTCCGGTTCGATGCCGTCGAGACCAGCTAGTCACTCCACCGCCCTGAAGCGGACGGCTCATTTTGAGGCGGCGGGGTTGGGGAGACGGACTGTTGCGTCCGCCTCCCCTCCCCTCCGTTCCGCTCAGGTAACGACGATTCCGGTCGGCGCGGCGCCGGCCGGGCCTGCGGTCGTCGACAGAGGCGTGAGGCTGCCGCCACTCACCGAAAATCCGGTGACGGCATCGGCGCCGGCCTGCACCACCCAGAGCGTGTTGCCGTCGGGTGCGAGCCGGACATCTTCGGCGCCTGCACCGAGCGCGGTCGCCGAAGTGCTCTGAAGGAACGTCAGCGAGCCGTCGTCCCCGACCGCATAGCTCGAGACGGTCTTCGATGCGGTGTTCACGACGAACAGGAATTTGCCGTCGTGGCTGATCTCGACCCAGCAGGAGGCCGTGCCGTCGTTGGCTACGGGCGAGGCTCCGATGGGCGCCAACGTGCCGTGGTCGTCATCGGTGAAGCTCGAGACGAGTCCCGGCGCCGGGCCGCCCGCGGCTACATGGGCGTCCGACACGAAGAGCTGGTCGGGATTCGTCGGGCTGAACGCGCTGCCGAGCTGACCGTACCCCTGAGGCGGTGAGAACGCCTGCGCCGCGAACGGCGAGCCGATCGCCGACAGCAGGCGGCCGTGCCTCACGACGATGAAGCTGTCGATCTCGGAGCTACCGATGCGGGTGCCGACGAGCTTCGTGCCGTCGGGGTTGAAGAGCACCTGCCCGGGCACGGCGTCACTCGGGAGAGCGACGGTCGAGCCGTCGATCGGGTTCAGATGTCCGTCGCGGAACTTGAAACCGGTGTAGTTCGCGTCACCGGGATTCGTTCCCGGCCCCTGGTTCGCGACGTAGACGAGCTTGCCGCTCACGGCGATGCTGACCGGGTTGACGCCGCCCGAAGAGATGGGCGAGCCGTCTGCGGGATCGAGCGAGCCGTCGTGCTCGATCCGGAGCACCGAGATCTGGTTGCTGGCTGCGTCGACGGCGAACAGGAACCGACCATCGCCGCTCAGCTGAAGCGCTCCCTGCGACGCTGTGCCCTTGCCCGTCCCGGCGCCGCCCACCTGAAACGGGGATCCCGGGATCGGCGACAGGGAGCCGTCGGCGTGACGGTTGAATCCGGCAACAGTGTTGACGCCGGCCGTGTTGTCGTTGACGTAGACCTGACCGACGATGTTTCTCGGCGGCTTCGCAAAACCACTCCCGACCGCCGACACGGCGACCACAAGAACACCGGCCAAGACAACCACGAGCTTTTTCATTCGTGACCTCCCGAGACACTGCCGGGGCTGATTCCCCGCACGAAGGCCACGCTCTCAACAAACGCTGTCCCCGCTCTTTCGAGCCCGTGAACGTTCTCTTAAGGCGTTACGCCGATGTGGCGCGCCCCACCCGGCGATGAGGCCGACGACGACGGCGAGGGCTGCGTAGGTGATCCGCTCCGCGTGGAAGAACGATGCCACCAGTTCGGAGCTCCATGCTCCGGCCGGAAGCGCTGTCGTCGCCAGGGTGGCGATGAGGGTGCCCACGATTGCGGTGCCGACGCTCGAGCCGACCTCCTGTGCGGTGTCGTTGAGGGCCGTGCCGATCGACGTGCGGTTCTCCGACATCGCATCGACCAGGCTGACCGCGCAGATCGTCATGACGGTCTGCAGGCCGATCGTGAAGGTCACCATGAAGATCGCGATCGCGAGATACCCCTGCGTGACCGCCCAGGCCAGGCCGGCAAGTGAGGCGGCGAGGAAGCCGGCGCCGACGAAGCAGGCCATACGGTTGCCGTACCGCTTCGCGAAGCTCTCGGAAAGTGGGGTTGCGGCGACCATCGTCACGATGATCGGCAGATTGGCCAGCCCGGCCTTCACGGGGCGCCATCCGTAGGCGAACTGGAACTGGAAGATCAGCCCGAACATGACGCCGGCCATCGCGATCGCCGTCCCGACCTGGGCGATGGTCGCGCCCCGAACGGTGCTGCTCGTGAAGAGGCCGAGGCCCAACATCGGCGCAGCAGTGCGGCACTCCACTACTACTTCGAGCGAAAGGAGGACATTCTCCTCGAGCTCCACTTCCGCCTGCACGAGCTGGACGGGGCCTGCTCGATTGCCTCGACGCGCTCGACGACGAACGACAGATCGTCAACGCCTGGCCGGGGCTGCTCGACCAGCCCATCCACCAGGCCCTCGCGAACCGCGACCTGTTCCGCTTCCATCAACGCAATGAACGCGCCCTTCACGCCCTGACCGACAACGAGCGGCATCGCGCCGAGAACGACGACCTCGAGGACCGGTTTCGCCGCGTGCTCGGCAGCCAGGCCGTCCCGCTCGCCGACCGCGTGCGAATGACCTGCTCCGTCACCGCCGTGCTCGGCGGTCTACTCGCCGGCAGCGACCTTTACGGCGACGTACCCCAAGAAGAGCGAGCTCGCCACCCACGTCCGCGCCGTAATCGCGGATCTCTATCCCTCGCCGATCTCGTCGACAACGACACGCGCCGGTCAGGACGAGGAACGAGGCTAGGCGCTCGCCCCGATTTCACGATTGAGCAGAGTCAACGTGCTGAGAAGCCCGTCACGGTCTTGCGTAACAGCCGGACCTCCAGCACTCTTGCCGAGCTCGACGACGGCGGCGGTCTCGAGGCTTTTCTGGGCTGCATTTCACTCGGGCCGCCTAGCCGCAGGTGCTCCGACATGACGAAGGGGCCGGACAAGGCGCCTTGTCCAGCCCCTTTCCGCAGCCGCCGGCCAGTGACCCAGCGGCGGCCGCGCTACGGGAAGGTGCTCAGAGGTACCCCTCTCGCGAGCTCGCTTCCCGTCGATCGTGGAGATACCCGCAGACGCCGTGCTCGAACCGTTTTCGGAGCCGACGAACGAGGAGCCGGCCGGGAGGGGCCTCCGATCGACCCTAGCCCGGACTTCGTGGCCGGGTGGCGAAGCGCATCTGGGGCGCCCCCGCCGTTACGCCGCAGATCGCTGAGCGAGCAGCGATAGGGCAATCCCCTCTCGCAGTCCAGCCTCGACGACCTCGAACGGCGCCACGATCCGTCGTTGGACACCCGCCAGGATGAGCGCACCGGCAGTAATCGTGGGAATTCGGTCTTCCCCGATTCCGAACTGGCGCGCAATGCGGGGGACAGACATACGCCGTAGCACCCGAAGCGTGTGCGAAAACTGCTCGGCACCGAGGCTTTCACCCGCGATCTTGCCGATCGCCCGCGCTGAGCCGCCCACCGCTATCGCCCGCGCCGGAAGCGGCAAGGGAAGATCATCGAACAGCCGCTCGACTTCCGCGTGGGCGGCCGCGGACTGCTTTTTCCCGCGCCGCCCGTTCACGAGCATCCGACTGGCAAGTCGCAGCGAACCGATGTCGATCGAGTGATGCCAATGGGGCCCATCCCCGGGCAGCCCGAAGGCGAGCTCGGTCGAACCGCCTCCAACGTCGCAAACCAGCAAGCTCCCCTCGCCGGAACGGAACTGTGAAAGCGCCCCCTCCCAGGCCAACCCGGCTTCCTCTTCACCGGAAAGCACCGCGACCGCATGAGACGCCTCCTGCTCGATGCGGGAGATCAGTTGCACTGCGTTGGTGGCTTGCCTACCGGGAGAGGTAACGGCAATGACCGTCCGCGCACAGCCGAGCTCCTGGGCCTTCCTGACAAACTTCCGGACGGCAGCAGCAGCCTCGCTGATCTTAGCCTCGGAGATGCGACCGCGTTCTTCGATCTCGCCGCCGAGGCCGACGCGGGCCAGCCCCTTCTCGGCCGTGTCGAGGCCGTGCTCTCCAGCAGCCGCGACAAGCAGCCGGATCGTGTTCGATCCCACGTCGATCACAGCAACCCTCATCGCTCACGCGATTGTCACCAGCTGAGATGAGACCTCGTGGCAACAGTCTGGCAACGAACTTGATCCCAGAGCGAGTCTGACCTGCCTCGCCCCGATCGAGCGGTGAAGATCTGCGCACGCCTGATTTGCATCCCGACCGCCGAAAGCCGCTGTCAACCGCCGTATCGGAATGTTGAACATTTGGCCTGCACCTGGAGAATGGCGCCGCACGATTCGCGATACCGGCCTCGAGTGGTTCAATATCCGGCCGTGGCCGATGAGGAACTGAAACGGAAGCTCAAGCGGAAGGCGAAGAAGAAACAGCAGCGCGAGCTAGGTGACGCGATCGGGAAGAACGGCCACCACAGCAAAGAGCAGAAGGGCAAGTCGAAACGCGCAAAACGCAAGTCCTGAGCGCGCTCTGCCCACCGGGCTGGGCAGACCAGCAGCGAACCCGGGTTCGTCCCGTTCAGCCGTACTTGACCGTGCCGGTGCCTGTGATCGACTGGTACACGCCGGAAGGGGTCGCGTTCTGGCTGGTGTTGCACTGACCTTTCTTGGCTCCCGATGTGTAGTACGGGCCGACTCCGGCGAAGATGACGGTCATGTTGGCCGTCCCGCTGATTCCCTGGTAGGCGCCTGTGCCGTTGGAGATCGTGATCGGGCCGGTGACCTTGAAGGCGAACGAACAGCTCGTCTTGTTCCGGACCACGACCGTCCCGTTTGGGTTTCCGTTCAGCTTGGTCGCGTCCACGAAGAACGTTCCCTTCTTGAGCGCGATGTGGACGTAGTTGCCGTTTTGGTCGACCTTCCCGGATTTCGTTTCGCTGGTTGCAATGCCGTGGTCGCCGATCGCCCCCGCGATCAAGATCGGTTGGTGAGCGTTGTTGACGCCCGAGACGTAGATGTAGATCTTCCCGCCGGTCGCGGAGGCCGCCGGGCCCGCGATGACGAGGAGGAGGGCACCGAGAGTAGCCGCCGCAATTGCACCCTTGATTGTCCGCATGAGCGTCGTTCTCCCTGGGTTGTGTTGTCAACGCTGGAGCAGTTGAGGAGTCTCGCCGCACGCGCCGCCCATGTCCAACGCCCCGGCACGGATCCGCTGCGTCGCCGAGACCCTGAGAGGAAGATGGATGGAGACGAACCGTCAAACCTCAGTCCCCTGCGGTGGGGCCGGGTTGCGTTTGTTAGCCCACCCGGTGTGGTCTCGACACGTGCAGGTGGAGACAGTCAAGTCCCCGGTCGTGGTGTAGCTCGTCGGGTGTTCATGCTGCGGCGAGTTCGGGGGCTTCCTTTCTGTTGTTGTCTTCTTCGTAATCGGTCAGGATCGCGTCCAGCGAGTGCTGGCTGAGGTAGCGGTGGCCGACGAGCCATTCGTCGTTCTGTTCGATCACGACGCTGGCCGCGAGCCGGATCAGTGCCTTGTCGTTGGGGAAGATCCCGACGACGTCGGTGCGGCGGCCGATCTCGCGGTTGAACCGCTCCAAGGGGTTGGTCGAGCGCAGCTTCGAGTGGTGGTCAGCCGGGAAGGCGTAGAACGCGAGCAGGTCCTCCTCGGCCTCTTCGAGCAGGCCGGCGATCTTCGGGAGCGGTTTGCGCATCCGCTCGAGCGCCTCGCCGAGCTGCTCGCGCGCCTGCTCGCGACTCTCGGCGTTGAAGATCGGACGGATCAGCGCGGCCAGCATTGGCTGCTGATCGCGCCGGGCATGCCCCAGCGCTTCGCGCAGGAAGTGGACGGTGCAGCGCTGCCAGGGGCAACCGAGCACCTGGCCGATCGCCTTCTTCAGCCCGGCATGGGCGTCCGAGACGACCAGCTGGACGCCGGTCAGGCCGCGCTCGACCAGGCCGCGCAGGAAGCTGCGCCAGAACGCCTCGGTCTCGGCCTCGCCGACGTCGAGGCCGATCACCTCTCGGTAGCCGGACTCGTGCACGGCATAGGCGAGCACCAACGCCTTACGCACGACGCGCCCGCCGTCGCGGACCTTCTCGACCTTCGCATCCAGCCACAGATACGGGTAACGGCCCTCCAACGGCCGACCGCGGAACGCCTCGACCTGCTCGTCAAGGCCGGCGCAGACCCGGGAGACCTCGCTCTTGGAAATCCTGAGCCCGAGCGACTCGACGACCTGGTCGACCTTCCTCGTCGAGACGCCGGCGACATAGGCCTCCTGCACGACCGAGACGAGCGCCTGCTCGGAACGGCGGCGCGGCTCGAGGAAGCTCGGGAAGTAGCTGCCGCGACGGATCTTCGGGATCGCGAGCTCGATCTCGCCCGCCCTGGTCGACCACGACCGGGCCCGGTAGCCGTTGCGGTGGGTGAGCCGCTCCTCCGGCGCCCGCTCGCCGTGGCCGGCGCCGACGAGCTCGGACACCTCGGCTTCCATCAACTGCTGCACCACCCAGGTCAGCGACTCGCGCAAGAAATCGAGCCCGTCCTCCTCCATCAGGTAGCTGACGACCTGCTCAGCCGTCATCCTCTTCGTCTCGGCCATCGCGGTGACTCTCCTCTCATCGGGTCCTTGGTCGGACCGACGAGTCTGAGCGCCGCGGTGGCCGGACTATCTCCCGGCTCCGTCCGACGCCCAGCTACACCACGCTACGGGACGTGACCGTGGAGACCCAGACGCTTGGTGGCAGTAGGCCCGCGCCCCACCGCTAAATAGCAGCGTATCCAGGGCTTTTTGTACGGTGGGTTGCGTTCTTGTGACCGGGTGGAAAGGAGCCCGTGACATCGAGCCGCCACTTCAGAAGCCGGACTTGGCAGGGCGTGGGTCGAAAGCACGATTGGATGCCGGACGATCGCATCCGCGCCGGGCGGGCGGGCGGGCGGGCGGGCGGGCGGGCTATCGATCTGCCGTCCGGAACGTCTACGTAACTGCGCCATGTGCGGATCGGCGGCTGAGTTGCCCCGGACGGGTGGGTGCCGATCTGCACGTGGCGCGAATTCTTCCGGGGTACGGCGCTTCGCCACAACCAGATAGACAGCGGGATGAACTGGAAGCCCAGGAGGCCGGCGTCGGCACCAGGTCTCATCGGTAAGAGCTCCCCCGCCGGCTCCGGATCCGCCGCAAACCTAACCTCCGGCTGTTACGACGTGGGGACGATCAGGTAGCGAACCGGGCGCCGGACACGGGGCTCAGTCGACCGCGCGGCGGAAGAAGCCGCGCGAGCCGATCGCCGAGCAGAACGAGGAGCGCAGCCGGAAGGACGAGTAGGCAGATCCACGGTGCGATATGCGGGACACTCGGCACGAGCGCGGCCCGTAGGCCCTCGCTCACGTACGTCATCGGGTTCATCGCCGTGATCACCTGAAACCAGGGGAGCTTGCTCAGCGAGGGCCAGGGGTACTGGCTGCACCCGGTGAACAGGAGCGGCGTGAAGACGAGCGAGAAGACGATGTTGATCCGGTTCGGCTTCACGAGCGTCCCGAGGACGAGGCCGAGGCTGGCGCCGAGCAGCGATCCCAGCACGACGATCGTGAGGAAGAGCGGCAGCCCGGCCCAGCGCCAGGGGATCGATCCCAGCACGAGAATCCCGATCGGGATCATGACCGCCGTCGCGATCAGCGCCCGGAAGGTTGCGAAAACCACCTTCTCCAGGGCGACGAGCCACGTCGACATCGGGGCGAGCAGGCGATCCTCGATCTCTTTCGTCCAGCCGAACTCGATCACGAGTGGGAAGGCGAGCGTCTGCATGCTCGTGATCACGGCGGTGAGCGCGAGCAGGCCCGGGAACAGGAGATCGGAGTAGCCGTTCGTCGTGTAGCCGAGGCTGCCGAGGACCTTGCCGAAGACGAACAAGAGGAAGAACGGCTGCAGGATGACTTGCGCCAGGAAGACCGGGAACTCGCCCCACGTGACGTAGATGTCCCGGCTCAGGACGGCGAGAAACACCCGTCCCTGGCTGGGAACCGCCTCTGGGTCGGCGACCGCGCTCACCTGAGCGTCCTCCCGGTCAGGTGAATGAACACGTCCTCGAGCGTCGGCGTGCCGAGCTTGACGTCGGTGAGAGCCGCGCCGTGCGCCGCCAGGACGCCGGCTGCCGGCGCGACGAGCAGCGGCGCATCCCCCGTGACGTAGAGGCGGATCCTGAGATCGCCGTTCGCCTCGGCGGCAGGCGCTTCACCCTGCGGGTTGGCAGCGATCCTCTCGGCAACCTCGACCGAGGTCAACGCGCCGAGATCGGCGACGATCGCCGCCGCCGTCTCCGCGTCGGCCGGCCGCGTGGTCAGCTCGATCGTGCTTCCGGTCGGCACCGACCGCATCAGCCCGTCCGGGGTGTCGAGCGCGAGCAGCGTGCCGTGATCCATGATCCCGACCCGGTCGGCGAGCGCGGCCGCCTCGTCCATGTCGTGGGTCGTGAGCACCAGCGTGACGCCACGGTCACGCAGCTCCCGCAGCCTGTCCCAGACGAACAACCTCGCGGCAGGATCGAGCCCCGTCGACGGCTCGTCGAGGAACAGCACCTTGGGGGAATGCATCAGCGCCCGCGCGATCATCACACGCTGCGACTGCCCGCCCGAGAACATGTCCGGCTTCTGATTCGCCCGGTCGAGCAGGCCGAATTGCTCGAGCAGCTCATCGGCGCGGCGGTTGCGCTCCTTCGCCGGGACACCGTGGTAGGCGGCATGGAAAACAAGGTTCGCGCGAATCGAAAGGGCCCGGTCGAGGTTGCTGCGCTGCGGAATCACGGCCAGCGCGCTCCGCGCCTCGACCGGGTCACGAACGACGTCGATACCCGCGACAGCGGCCGAGCCGCTCGTCGGCCGCACCCGCGTCGTCAACACCCCGACAGTCGTCGTCTTCCCGGCCCCGTTCGGCCCGAGCAGCCCGAAGATCTCCCGCCGCGCAACTTCGAAGCTGACCCCGTCGACCGCGTTGACCGGCGATTTGGGATATCGCTTGACGAGGTCGCTGACAGCGACCGCCGGCCCGTCACTCCTACCGACCCCCATCTCGTCATGAAACCACGCGGCCGGGTGCTTGCGGCTCGACGAAGTTCGCCGTCGTATCTGCTCCGCTACGAGCGCGGCTTCGACCGCCATACGCAATAGGATCCCGGCTGTCGCCCGGCTAGGGGTATGGCGGCACTTCGGAGAGGAGTCGGCGTGGCGAGACGGATGGCGAGGCGAGGCGTCGGCCTGCTCGCGGCGGCGCTGCTCGCCGCCCTGGGGGTGACGGCTGCGACCGGGGTGGCCGCGTCTTCGGCGCGAACCGCGAGCGGCGACAACCCCGTCGCGGAATGGCACCTCGACACGAGCCAGCCGAAGGTCGGGACTCACGTGCTCGAGACGCCGGATAGCTCGGGGAACGGGCTGGCTGCAACGATCGTGGGCACCTCGGTGGCCGGCCGCTTCGGCAACGCCTTCTCGTTCTCGGCAGCGAACGCCAACGGAGCGGTCGTGGCGCAACCCGGAGCGATCCTGGCGCCGCAGAACGTCACTCTCCTCGCGTGGGTCAAACGGGCCGGGAGCCCCGGCGCCTACAAGTACATCCTGGCCAAGGGTGCGCGCCAGTGCGCGGCCGCGTCGTATGCACTCGAGTCGGGCCCCGGCGGCGGCCTCGTCTTCTACATCGACGACGGGACGCAGGCACACACCTCCCCGGATGCCGGCCAGGGCGTCTGGGACGGGAAATGGCACATGGTCGCCGGGACCTTCGACGGCTCGGCTGTTCGGCTCTACGTCGACGGTGACGAGATCGGCTCAGGGACGACGGCCAAGACCAGCATCGGGTACGCCGCCGCGGGCACGAGCACCGATTTCACGTTCGGCCTCTACCCTGCATCCACGTGCGGCGTCAGCTTCCAGTGGGACGGGAGCCTCGACGAAGCGCGCGTCTACTCGCACGCGCTAACCGACGCCGAGCTCAGGTACCTCGGAACGGCGAGCGGCCAGAGCCCTCCCGAGCTACCGGCACCGGTGACGTCGACGAGCACTACGACGACGACCACCGCCACCGCGAAGGCCCCGCCGACAGCACCGGTGAACCTGACGCCGCCTTCGGTGCAGGTCGCCGCGAGCGTCCGACCGGGGCGCGTCGTCCTCCCGACCGCGGGAGGCTCTCTCACCTGCGACCCGGGCACGTGGAGCGGCAGCCCGGCCTTCAGCTACGTCTGGCTGGCGGGCGTCCCCGTGGCCGGCGCAGCACGCCATCGCAGCTACGGGCGCGCGAGCGCGCAGGTCTCGACCGGCCAGACCTTCACATTGCCCGACTATCCGCCCACGTCGACCACGATCTCGTGCGAGGTGACCGCGACGAACGCGGCCGGAGCGGCGAAGGCAGACGCCCCGCAGCTCGCCGTTGGAACCACGAAGCCCGTGCAGCAGCAGATCTGCCCGATCCGCAACCGGGTCGTCCTCCGCTGCCTGCCCGCGATCACGGCAAACGTCGGCGTCGGCGGCACCAACCACTGCACGACCGGCACCTGGCTTCACCACCCGACCTCCTACAGCTTCGCGTGGTACTCGCTCGGCGCGAAGCACACGAGCGTCGGCATCCGGACCCGGACGCTCATCGGCTCCGGCCCGGAGCTTGCGATCAAGGGCCCGATAGAGGGAGACACGATCGCGTGCGCGGTGACCGCGAGAAACAAGGCCGGCGCAACGGAGGCCGTGAGCAACACCTACCTCGTCCCGCTCGGCGCCCCTGCCGTCGTGCAGGGCCCGTCCGTCAGCGTCACGGGCACCAGTCCCTCCGCCGGTGGGCACGTCGGGCCTGCCGCCGCCGGTGCGTCCTTCGTCGCGGAGCACCTGAACCTGACGTGCGAGAACGGCCGTTGGAGCAGGACCGACCTGGCCTACACCGCCGGGTGGGAGTACTCGGGCGAGGCCGACTTCACGCCCGTTCAGTACCGCCCCACACAGCCACGGGACGACCCGAAGTACGACGTTCCTGCGGGAACCTGGTACGCGAACGGCTGGAAGCTCGCCTTCCTGATGGGGCCAGGGGATGCCGGCACACCCGACGAGTTCGACGGCTGGGTGCAGTGCACGGTGCAAGCGAGGACACCGCACGGCGTCGTCGCGGTGGCGAGCTCCGCGAAGATCCACATCACGAACGGCTGCTGGGTCGGCCTGGAGAAGGACAACGAGCCGAGTGCCCGCAACAACCCGTCCGACGACCGCGTCTTCACCGGCGGCCCGAACTGCCGCGACTACCAGCGCTGGTACGAGGCCAAGGGCTGGACCGTGAAGCAGTCCGACGCGAATGCGAGCCCGTACGACTCCGGCGGCGGGATCCCCTGGATCCCGTTCCCCTGAACGTTCCGGTCTGGGGCGGCCGGCCGGATGACCGGCGCACTTCACCGAGCTAGACGCGCCTCAGGCCCGGTACAATCACGATCATGCTGGCGCTGGTGATGTCCGTCCTGCTCGCAGGTATGTCCCACGGTACGGCGTCGTCGACGCACGCAGCCTCGGCGGCGCGCAGCACGAACTTCCCGACGCGCGGAGTCGTGATACCCGGGCAGTCGATCGGCGGCGTCGGCGTCGGACTGACCCAGGATCAGGTCAAGGCGCGCTGGGGCGGCAACTACAGGGTCTGCCAGAACTGCGGCAAGAATCTCGTCTGGCTCTACGTGTACCCGGGCGCCGAGCCGCTCGGCGCCGCCGTGAAGTTCAACGTCCCAAGCCCGGAGTCCGGTGGCAGCCCGGCTGCCAAGGCTGCCGTCAAGGCGGAGAAGGCGGCAGATCTGGCTCAGACACTGGAGACGAAGTTGGGGGCAACGGCCGTTCTGGCAACAAAGAAGGCCAAGGCATCGCCCACTGCGGCCAACAAGGCAGCAGCAGCGAAGGCTGCGGCCGCCGCAGATGCCGCCGCGGCGAACGCAAGGGCCGCTGAGGCCGCCGCAGCAAAGGCCGTGGCTGCCGCCAGCAGCACCAAGGGAGGCATCAGCGTCGCGGTGTTCACGCTCGGCTCACCCGCCGGATGGGGACTCAAGGGCGTGATGATGGGCGACCCGGTCTCGAACATCTACAACCTCTACGGCAGCCCCGGCACGACCAACTGCATCGGCTACGACGCGCTCACCGTGAGGATCGGGCAGACGACGACCGCGTTCTACTCGGCCGGCGGCACCATCTACGGCTTCGCCCTGACCGCCGGGTCAGAGTCCCCCTGCCAGTAGGCAGCCCGGCCTACACCGAAGCGGGAGCCGGGTCGGGCCGGACGAGGACCGTGTCGGCGACCTCGATGATCTCGTCTGCCGGAAGCTCGGCGCGCTGCGCGTGATCCCTGATCGCCTCCGGGCTGCTCGCCTGGTAGATGCAAACCGTCCCCACGGTGCCATCGGTCTCCGCGAGCACATAGCTGCGGATCCAGCGAATGTCGTCGGGCATGTTGTCGCCCTCGGTCGTCGAGCGGGCCGCCGCCTCGGCGAGCTCGCCGCCGGTCTGCCAGCCGTTGCGGCGAAGAATCACGTATGTCTGCATGGGAGTGCTCCTCTCGTCGGTTCAGTGCAGCAACCGTAGGAGCTTCGAACCGAAAGCGACACGGCAAGACTGCCCATGTTCGCGCGCGGCGCTACCGAGATTGGCGGCCCGGCAGCGCCTCGTCGAGCAGACCGAGCTCTCGCGCCCTCGAGATCGCCTCGACGCGAGTCCTGGCGGAGAGCTTCCGCAAGATCGCCGAGGCGTGGTGGTCGACGGTGCGCGGCGAAAGCACGAGACGCTCCGCCACCTCGGCGTTTCGCAGGCCCTCGGCGATGAGCTGAAGCACCTCGAGCTCCCTGCCGGTGAGCCTCCCCGCGTTCGCCAGCGTCGTCGGCCGAGGGCCGCGAGGCACCGAAGCGCCCAGGTCGCGGAGCCGGGCGCCGGTCAGCCGGGCTGCGGGTAGCGCACCCAGATCCTGGAACACCGCGAGCGCCTCCCCCACCGTCTCGGCATCGGAGCTCTCCGCGAGTGCGCGAGCCCCTTCGTAAGGACAGCCCCGCTCCAGCCAGAGAGCGGCCGCCGCCACCGGCTCGCCTGCGATCTGGAGCCGGTACGGCTCGGCGATCCACGCGGGAGCCTCGAGCTTCGCTCCCGCCTTCCACTGCCAGTACGCAAGCTCGCCCGCGAACCAGACGTGACGCTTCTCGAGCGCCAGGCCGTAGACGGCGCGCGCCTCATCGGCGCACCGGTCGGGATCGGCGCCGAGCCAGGCCGCCTCGGCCCGGGCCGCGCTGACCTGTCCCAGACGCTGGAGGTGGCCCCCCTGCGCGGCGATTGCGAGCGCATCGTCCAGAGCCTCCATGCTGCCGGGGTCACCTCGGCGCGCCCGCACTCGGCCGAGCACGGTGCCGGCGGTGATCCGGGTCACGGGAGGGGGATCCCCCGCGATCAGCCGCCGCGCGAGCGCGCTCGCCTCGTCCCACCCGCCCCGGTAGAGAAGGACTGCCGCCAACCAGGCCGATGTGTAGTCGCAGTCGAGGTCGTGCTCCTCGGCAAAGGCGATGTGATCGCGCAGTGAGCTCTCGGCGCGCTCGAACTCGTGCATCTCGGCGAGGCCCGATCCCAGCATCCAGTGAGCGTTCGCGATCCTGTGCTCGAGGTGATTGCGCTCGGCAACTTCGAGGCTCTGCCGCAGGAGGGAGATCCCCTCGTCGATCTCGCCCGACATCAGGCGCGCCGTGCCGGTCAGGTTGAGCCCGAGCGCGAGAGTCTCGGACTCGTCAAGGGCGAGGGCGATCGCCACGGTCCTCTCGCCCCAAACGACTGCCTCGGCGTTGTCACGGCTGATCATCCGAACGTACGCCTGGGACGCGTAGGCATTGGCCAGCTCCGTCGTCTCGGGAAAGGGCTCGAGCAGCTCGATCGCCTGCCTGCTGACCGTCTCCGCGTCGGCGTTCAGGCCGAGCGTCACAAACGGCATCGTCAAACGCGTGAGGTCATCTCCGGCGCCGCACTCGTCGCCGAGAGAGCGCCGAAGCTCGACCGCCTCGCGTAGCGCCGCGATCGCCGCCTCGTACGACCCGCCGGCGAGACACTCGCGGCCGTAGGCCGAGAGCAGAGCGGCACGCTCGTCCGGCCCGAGGCCCATGGCGTGACGGAGGACCCGCGCGTACTGAGCGGCCGCGTCGCGGTGGGCTCCGGTTCGCGCCCCGCGCTCTGCCGCCTCGAGCCCATACCGCACCGCCGCCTCGATCTCGCCCGCCTCCTCGGCGTGATGCGCCAACCTCGAGAGGTCTCCGCCCGTGGGCGAGACCTCGAGCGCACGCAGGACCGCGCCGTGCAGCTCCCGGCGCCGCTGGGGCGTCACCGTGCTCTCGACCGCAAGGCGCGCGATCTCGTGGCGAAAACCGATGCCTGCCGGGCTCGTCTCCAGAACACCCGTGCCGATGCACTCGTCGATCTCGCCGCCGACCGGCGGGAACGCCGCCTCCAGGAACGCCAGCTCGGCACGCCCCGGCACGAGCGATGCGCCCTCGAGAAACCGCTGCGCGTCAAGCGACAGGCGCCCCGTGCGGGCGAGCACGGCGTCCCGCACGGTCGGTGGAAGATCGCCGCTCCCGCCCGAGGCGAGGAGCTCCGTCACATAGAAGGGATTCCCGCCCGTCAGGGCATACACCGCGTCTCCGTCCGCATCTCGGGCCGCGGCAAGGATCCCAACGGCAGCACGGGAGAGCGGAGCGACGTGAACCCGTTCAACAGCTTCGGCGGACGCGAGGTCACCGAGGAGCTCGCGCATCGCTCGGTGATCGACGGTCTCGTCGTCCCTGAACGTCGCGACGACCAATGAGCCGCTGCCCGCGACGCGTCGTCCGAGGACGCGGATGACGTCGAGGGTCGCGTTATCGGCCCAGTGGATGTCCTCGATGACCGCGACCGACGGCTCTCTCATCGCACCGAGCAGCAGGAGCGCGACATCGCGAGGCGTTCGGCATTCCTCGAGCTCGATCGCGAAGCCGAGCCCCCGGCCGATGTCCTCGATCGGCGCGAGCGGGCTCGGCGTCGCCAGATGCTCGCAGCTGCCGAACAGGACTCTGGCGCGACCATCGAGCCGCGAGCCGAAAGCCCGGACGAGCGAGCTCTTGCCCACGCCGGCCTCGCCGCCGACGAGCATCAGGGCCCCGCCGCGATCCCACGCCGCCAGGAGCTTCAGCAGAAGCTCCCCGCGCTCGGCGAGCTGCACGGTCAAGTTCGCTCGGCGGCTTCGAGACGGCGCATCGGCCCATTCTGCCGCTCCGGCGCAAGTCCCTTCGTCGGCACGATTCACGTCGAGATCTGCAAGGCTCCCGCTCCGTACCCGGCCTGGCGAATGAAACCGGCATCCATAGGGGAAGCAGTACGCGTGAACACGCGAATGCTCGCGCTCGTGCTGACGGCGCCGCTTGCGCTCGCCGGGTGCGGAAGCGAGACGCCGGCCGCAACCACGAGCACCGCGATGCGCGGCACGAGGCCGCCGGCCGAGACATTCGCCTACGACCGCTCGCGCCCGCTCCACTTCGTCGACCGGGGCGTGGTCCAGCATCGAGGGCCGGTCGCCGTGCACGACGTCAGCTTTCTCAGCCGCGGCGAGCGCGTGAACGGCTATCTCGTCGAGCAACCAGTGACCGCTCGGCGTCCGGGCATCGTCGTCGTCCACGGCTCCGGCGGCGATCGGAGCGAGCTTCTGGGCGCCGCCGTCACGCTGGCCCGACGTGGCGCGGTGGCACTGACGATCACCGAGCCCTCGAGCGCTCACCCTCCGCCCGCGCCGACCAGCAACTCACAGCTGCTCTCGGAGTCCCGGACGACCACCCAGCGCGACGTGATCGCCGTCCTGAGAGCCGAGGACGTGCTCGCCTCGCTTCCCACCGTCGACTCCGGGCGGCTCGGCTACCTCGGCTGGAGCGCCGGCGCCAAGACGGGCGCGTTCGTCGCCGCCTCCGATCCGCGCGTGCGGGCGCTTGCCCTGCTCTCCGCCGGAGCGGACAAGCTCTCGGCGTTCATCGCCGCCGCACCGGTAGCGATCCGTCCTCAGGTCAGACGCGTCCTCGGCAGCGTCGATCCCCTTCGTTACGTTGCACGGGCGCGACCCGGGACGCTGCTCCTCGAGGATGGCCGGCAGGACGCCGTCGTCCCGCACGAGGCGCTCGAGAACATGATCGAGGCCGCTCCGCACGGGACGATCGTGCGGTGGTACCCCGCGGGTCACGCACTGACCGCGGCCGCGTACCGCAACGCGTTCGCGTGGCTGCTCGCGAAGCTCCGCTGAGCGGGCTCGGACTGCGGGAAAGTCGCAGAGCCGTTTCGTGGAGAACGCTGAGGCAAGGTTGACGAGGACCGGCGACGCTCGAGGCTCACCAGCGAAGGAGGTATTGCGATGAGCGTTCTTGCTCGCCCGGAGAGCCGGCCGAAGTCAGACCCGAACCGCCCAGTCGAGCCTCGCGAGGCCGTCACGCAGCAGGCGACGCCGCTTGTCGTAGAGACCACGCCGCGGTCGGTGGCTGCCGCGACCGGCTCGGAGACGCACCGCTGGTTCTTGCTCCTCGGTACTCCGTTCGTGCTCGGAGCGGCGTTCTTCGGGCTGGCGATCGGGCTCGGCGCCGAGTGGCCGATGGTGCCCGCCTTCTTTCTCGGCCCGTTCCTGCTGACCGCCACCTACATCGCTCTCATGTTGACGTCGGACACGAACACGACGTCCGGCTGAACTCGATTCTGCGGCGGGGATAGGAGGCCGCTCGGCAACGCGGATAAGCCTGGCCGGTTGGACGCGTTGCCGTCGCGGCGACTGCGTTAGCATCGCCCGTGCTCTCCCGCCGTGCCCCCCTCACGGCGAGTGTTGCGCTGCTTCTGCTGGCGATCCCGGCGGTACCGGCATCCCCCGCCCGCACGTCGCCGCCGACGCTTGCCACCCTCGATCCGAAGGTGATCAGCTACTACCCCTCCTCGGGCGGGTGGACGACGATGTGGACGCACTGGGATCCGACCCGGTACCGCGCAGACTTCGCGCGGATCGCCGGGTTGAACGCGAACACGGTGCGCGTCATCGTTCCCGCCGACCTGTTCGGGTTCCCTGTGCCGGGCGAGCCGTATGTGAGCCGCCTGCGCGAGCTCGTCGGCATTGCAGCCGCGCAGCGCCTGAAGGTGCAGCTCACCCTGTTCGACTGGTTCCACGCGGGCGGATACGCCGACATCGCCGGCTCCGAGCAATGGGCGAGCGCGCTCCTCGCCCCCTATGCCGGCGATCCGCGCATCTCGTTCGTCGAGGTGCGAAACGAGCTCGACACAACCGACCCGCCGGCGCTCGCCTGGGCGCGGCAGCTGATCCCGTACGTCCGCTCGGTGCTCGGCGGAACGGTGCCGGTGACGATCTCCGTCAGCGGCGTCGATCCCGTCGCGAGCCTCCAGACGATGAAGGGCGCGCTCGCCGGTGCCGAGCCGGACTTCTACACCTTCCATTACTACGGCGGCAGCGGCGAGCAGGCCTACTGGGCGCTGCAGCAGGCGCAGTCCATTGTCGCGCCGGTGCCGCTGTTCTTCGGCGAGACCGGATACCCGACCTCGAGCCAGGTCACCGGCTACAGCGATCTCCCGTTGACGCGGCAGGCGCAGGAAGCTGCGCAGGCGCACTTCCTGAAGACGGTCGCCTACGCGGCTTGGAAGCTCGGCCTCCCTCCGCCGGGCGTGTGGACGCTCGACGACTTCGCGCCCGGCAGTATCCCGCACGCCGACCAGGCTCCCACGAACGAGGCCGAGTACCACTTCGGGCTCTTCCGGACCGACGGGAGCCCGAAGCCCGCCGTCGACGTCGTGCGCGCGATGTTCGGCCCGGCGCCGGAGACGGGGTTCAACCAGGGCTTCGAGCTGGGAGTCCCCGCCGCGAACGGCGGCTCGTTGCCGGCCGAGTGGTCCGCGTACGGCAGCCAGAACGCGGAGCTCGCACAGGTGAGCGAGCAGCCGCGGAGCGGCAACGGGGATGCCGTCGTGCGTTCGCTCGGCGGCCGCGCCGACGGAACCTTCTTCATCGCGCCGATCGCAAGCACGCCGCCGCCCGGAGCCTCCGGTGCGGCGGCGACGGTGTGGGTCCGAGTGCGGAGCCGCGGTGCCCGCGTGCACCTCGCGCTCCAGTGGCTCGACGGCGTGGAAGCAGAGCTCGCGACCCAGGAGTCGCCCGGGCCTGCCCCGGGCCCAGGCTGGAAGCAGCTGAGCGTCGTCGGCCAACCGCCCGCCGGGGCCCGCTCCGTCCGGATCGAGCTACTCGTCGACAACAGCCCCGGCAGCGTCTGGTTCGACGATGTCGGGTTCGGCTGGCAGTAGCAGCCCCGGTGCTAGGGTCGCTGCGTGCAGCGCCTGCTCCCCCTCGCACTCATCGTCGTTCTCGCGCTTCTGGCGGCCGGGTGCGGCTCGAAGAAGAGCCCCGCGCCGACGACGACCGCGGACTGGGCGAACGGGGTGTGCACGGCGATCGACACCTGGGCGACCTCGGTCAAGTCGAGCGTCAACTCGATCACGGCCGGGAACGTCTCGAAAAGCTCGCTGCAGGGCGCCGGCAACGACATGAAGACGGCGACCGACACGCTCCAGACCGACCTCAAGGCGCTCGGCAAGCCGAACACCACAGCCGGCCAGCAGGCCAAGGACTCGATCGACCAGCTCTCGACAGACCTGAAGACCGATTCCGATTCGATCAAGAGCGCGGTGGACGGTGCGTCGGGCATCAGCGGAGCGCTCACCGCCGCGGCCAGCGTCACGAGCACCCTCACGACGATGAAGACTCAGATCTCCTCGACGTACACAACGCTCAAGGGACTCGACGCCAAGGGCGAGCTGAAGACCGCGTTCGACCAGTCGAGCTCGTGCACGAAGCTGACGGATCAGCTCTCGTCCCTCTCGTCGTAGCGGTCGGGCACACGACCTCCCCGCGTGCTCGGGCGGCTTTCCGGCGGTACCGTCCAGCAGGAGATGGCCGGCGCAAATCCCGAGAAGATCGATCCGATCCCGGAGCCCGCCCGCCTGCGTGAGGCGATCGAGGCGCTCGAGGCGGTCGTTCGCGACCGCGGGCTGCTGCGCGCCCTCTCGATCGAGGAGCGGACGCGGCTTCTCTCCGCGGCGGGAGAGGTCTACAACCCCGACCTCGAGACCCGCCGGCGGGGCACGAAGGCTCTTCGGCGGCGCGAGAAGGAGGATCGGCGCGCGCGCGACGAGCAGGTCCTGGCCGACACCGGGCTGCGGGTGCTTCGAGACAAGCCCGTCTTCACGACCCCGAACTTCGACGCACCGGTCGAGCGCAGCCAGGAGGAGGCAGATGGGGCAGAGCGGCGCGAGGTGATCGAGCCGCAGCACTGTTATGTCTGCAAGCGGCACTACGTCGAGGTGCACCCGTTCTACGACCAGCTCTGTTCCGAGTGCGGCGACTTCAACTTCGCGAAGCGCGGCGAGATCGCCGACCTCACGGGACGCGTCGCTCTCCTCACCGGCGGACGCGTGAAGATCGGCTACCAGGCCGGGATCAAGCTGCTCCGCGCAGGTGCGCACCTGATCGTCACGACTCGCTTCCCGCGCGACTGCGCCACCCGGTACTCGAGCGAGCCGGACTTCGGGAAATGGGGCGGCCGGCTCGAGGTGTTCGGGCTCGACCTGCGCCACACCCCGAGCGTCGACGCGCTCTGCGCCCACCTGGCCGCCACGAGGGAGAGGCTCGACTTCATCGTCAACAACGCCTGCCAGACGGTGCGGCGACCGGCCGACTTCTACCGGCACATGATCGAGAGCGAGACCGCCGCCGAGCGGGCGATGCCCGCACACGTCCGTCAGCTCGTCGGTGAGTACGAGCAGCTGCGAGGCAACGGCCGTCCTGAGAGCGCGGAGCTTGCGACGGCCGGCGCGTCTGCGCTGCCCGGCGTGACCCACGCCGCCGCGCTCTCGCAGGTGCCGCTCCTGCCCGAAGATCTGGCAGGCGGCGACCAGCTGTTCCCCGCCGGCGCGCTCGACGCCGATCTCCAGCAGATCGATCTGCGCGAACGGAACTCGTGGCGGCTCCTGCTCGCGGAGGTCTCGACGGTCGAGCTGCTCGAGACGCAGCTCGTCAACGCCGTCGCCCCGTTCCTGCTCAACGCGCGGCTCAAGCCGCTGCTGCTGGCGACCCCCGAGCGCGACAAGCACATCGTCAACGTCTCGGCGGTCGAGGGGCAGTTCTACCGCCGGTTCAAGACCACCCGGCATCCGCACACGAACATGGCAAAAGCGGCGCTGAACATGATGACGAGGACCTCCGCCGCCGACTACTTCGGTGACGGAATCCACATGAACAGCGTCGACACCGGGTGGGTGAGCGACGAGGACCCGCTCGCGATCGCGGAGCGCAAGACGGCCGAGCACCGCTTCCGGCCCCCGCTCGACATCGTGGACGGCGCCGCTCGCATCCTCGACCCGATCATCAGCGGTTTCAACACCGGCGAGCACGTCTGGGGCCAGTTCCTCAAGGACTACAGGCCGACCGACTGGTAGACCAGCGGAACATGGCTGACGACAACGACGTCTTCGCGGCCGAGCTCGAGGCGAACGGCCGGTACTCGGACGGCTTCGAGCTCGGCGGGCTCGACCCCCGGGCAGCGCGCGGCCTCGCGGTACTGACCTGCATGGACTCGCGCATCGAGCCGCTCGCGATGCTGGGGCTGCGCCCGGGCGACGCGAAGATCCTGCGCAACGCAGGCGCGCGCGTCACCGACGACGTGCTCCGCACGCTCGTGCTCGCGTCGTATCTGCTCGGCGTCGACCGGGCGATGATCGTCGCTCACACCCGGTGCAGGATGGCGGCCGGCGACGAGGAGAACGTCCACGCGGCGATCGAGGCGGCAGGCGGCCCGGACACAAGGAGCCTGTCGTTCCTGGTGACCGATCACCAGGAGGAGGCGCTCCGGGCGGACGTCCGGCGCGTGCGCTCCTGGCCGTACCTGACGCGGCTCGCGGTCGGTGGCTTCATTTACGACGTCGACACGGGCCGACTCGAGCGGATCTGCTGATCGACCGAAGACCAACAGCCCCGCGTGGTGAGACACTGCTAGCTCTGCGGTCTCTCGATTCACGGTGGGTCAAGCGGGCAGGGTGCGCCTTCGGCGTCGCGCTGCTCGGCGTCGCGGGCACGCTCGCCGCGACCGGGACGGGAGCCACCGGTTACGCGACGACACCCGTCGGAGCGGGCGCGATCAACCTGAAGGCGGTGCCGCTCGGTGACGGGTACGTGAGCACGACGCCGAAGGTCGGGTACGTCGACTCGTGCGTGACGAGCTTCGGAGGGATCGGCGGCGCAATGGTCGACGGGCCATGGATCGACGCGAGCGCCAAGACCTGGGACGAGACGACCAAGCTCGCCGTCAACGGAGCGGTCAAATGGCCCGCCGCGTCGTATCGGGTCACGCTTTCGGGCGGTAGGCGGCTGATCGTCTTCAACGACCTGCCCGACCACACGACCGGTGTGTTCCCGATCGCTGCGAGCGATCCCGCGTACGCCTACGACCGGAACGGGAACCACATCGCGGCCCGGAGCGTCAGCTGGAGCCTTCCCACGTCGCCGAAACCGGCGGGCAGGCCGGCGTGCACGGGCGGCGGCCCGATCGGCGTTCTCGGCGACGGCGCCTTTCTCTACAACGCGCTCGACGGCGAGGGCCGCGACGCGGCGGCGCACGAGGTGCTCGACTCGTGCGCCGGCCATCCGGATCCGTCCGACAGCTACCACCACCATGACATCCCACCGTGCCTGCTCGACAAGGCGCCGAGGGGCAAGTCGACCCTTGTCGGCTATGCACTCGACGGCTACGGGATCTACGTGGTGAAGGACGCGAAGGGGAATCTCCCGACGAACGTCTCGCTCGATGCCTGCCACGGAACGACGGGCATCGTCCCGTGGAACGGCAAGCCGACCAGGATCTACCACTACGTCGCGACGTTCGAGTACCCCTACGCGGTCGGCTGCTACCACGGCACCCCGATCTCGAGCGGGCACGGCGGGGGCGGGGGCGGCCTGACCGGACGCCCGGGCCCACCCGGGGCGCCGGGCGGCTAGACGGATATCGTCCTTCCAGGCGAATGAGCACGGCGCCTCGTACCTCGAGCTGGATGGCCTGCGCAGCTTTCGCGGTCCTCTCCCTGGTGCTCTGCAGCCTGGGTTGCGGAGCCGCCGCGCCGGGTCACGTCGTGAGCCAAACCCCGGATGCCTCGACCACGGCCGACCTTCCCGCCGTCCAGCATCCGGCCGCCGGCAACTTCAAGCCGAACGCCGTCTCGATCGCGAGCTGCAAGCGGACGAGCTTCGCCTGTTACGAGCAGGCATTCGGGAACCTCGCCTACCGCTCGGGGCCGGCAGTCGCCCTCGCGCTAGTCTCGAAGCTGCTCGGCCAAAACGTGCCGGCGGTGCGCGGCGACTGCCACACGATCGCCCACCTGATCGGCTCCGCCACGCTCGCCCGCTACCACGGCAACGCGGCGGAGGCGATGGGCCGGGGCTCGATGATCTGCGGGTCGGGCTACTACCACGGGCTGATCGAGTTCGCGCTCGAGGGCGCCCGGAACGAGCACCAGCTGATCGCGAAGCTCAAGGCGATGTGCTCGAGCACGACCGCGCTCCCGACGACGTTCCTCCGCTACCAGTGCGTGCACGGGCTCGGTCACGGGGTGATGATCTTCAGCGGCGACAACCTGCCGTGGGCGCTCTCGATGTGCAGCAAGCTCACCGGCCGCTGGGCGCAGCAGTCGTGCAGCGGCGGCGTGTTCATGCAGAACTTCAACCTCCCGAGCAAGCTCTCGCCGTTCCGCTCGCAGTACGTCAAGAAGAGCGACCTCCTCTACCCGTGCGACTGGGTCACCGTGGAGTACAAGCTCTACTGCTACCTCCAGATCACCGAGCACCTTCTCTACGCCACGGACTACGACTGGTCGCGTGTCGCCGCGACCTGCGCGAAGGCCCCGCGCCCCTGGAGCAACTTCTGCTTCCAGTCATTCGGGCGGGACGCATCCGGAGCCTCACGCTACGTCCCTGCCGCCGCGAACCGGCTTTGCCGCCTCACCGGTCGCGGGCTCGCCGACTGCGTCTACGGCGTCGCCCGCGACTTCACGAACAACGACGTCGGCGGCGCGAGAGCGGCGCGCTTCTGCGGTCTCGTCCGTCAGGACATGCGCGGGTTCTGCTTCTACGGGATCGGGACGATCCTCGACACGTTCGGGCGCTCCAAGGCCTCACTCGACCACACGTGCTTGATCCTCTCGAAGTCCTATTCGAACGAGTGCGAGGGGATCGTGACGAGCGCCGAGCGCGCCCTGATCACCGAGGTCCCGGCCTAGGTACCGATCGCCTGGGCGAAGCTGAAGACGTGGCCGGGGTCGAAGGCCGCCTTGACCCTCGCGAGCCGCGGGTAGTTCGTCGAGTAGTACGCGTGCTTCCAGCTCGCGAGGTCGGGATCGATGTAGTTCTGGTAGGCGAAGCCCGAGACGTACGGCCGCATCGCGGCATAGAAGCCGCGCAACCAGCTGAGGGCGACCGCCTGCCCGGCGGGCGACGACCAGTGCGCGAGGTACTGCACAGAGGCCAGCGCGTTGCGGTGGACGAACGCGGTCGAGGCGGCCGGCACGCGGTTGATCGCACCGCCGTAGGCGTCGAACTGGAGCGAGCCGAAGCCGAACGCCGCCGGCTGCGACCGGCCCATCCACTGCGCGATCGTCGTGAAGGCCGCGGCCGAGAGCGGCGCGTTCACGTAGTCGGACTTGGCGACGAAGTTGCCGCGGCTCAGGGTTCCCGTCGGCGTGTCGCCGACGAGATGGCACTGGTCGATCGTCTGGCCGGTGCACCCGGCCCAGCGAAGCTGCGCGTCGAGGTAGCTCGACGACCCGAGGGTGGGCGTGCCGCCCGAGACGTCGGTCAGCGGCTTCAGCAGGCTCGAGAGCTGGGCCTGGGTGCCGAGGTACTGGCCGAAGCACTCGATGCTCGGCTGCGGCGTTCCCGACCGGAGGTAGCACGCGGTCGCGAGCTCGTCCGGCGCGCCGGGAGCGAATCCCTGGAAGGCGCTCATCACCTCGGCCGCCTGGCTCCAGGGCCACGTGATCCGGAAGGTCGACACGTCGGAAACGGTGTGGGACAGGACGTCGAAGTAGGTCACGATCCCGAAGTTCCCGCCGCCACCCCCGCGGCAGGCCCAGAACAGGTCGGGGTTCTGGTGCGCGCTGCAATGGAGGTAGCGGCCGTCGGCCGTGACGATGCCGAGCGAGGTGACGTTGTCACTCGTCAGGCCGAACTTCCGCGAGCTGAACCCGTGGCCGCCGCCGAGCGCGAGGCCGGCGATCCCGACGGACGCACACGAGCCGCTCGGGATCGCGCGGCCCGCAGGCGCGAGCTGCGCCTCGACATCGATCAGGCGGGCGCCGGCGCCGATCGTGACGATCCCCGACGTCGAGCTCAGGTTGACCGAGCTCATCCGCCGGAGATCGACCACGAGGCCGGTGCCCGTCGAATAACCCGCGTAGCTGTGGCCACCGCCGCGGATCGCGAGCTTGACCTTCGCCTTCTTTGCCCAGAGGACGATCTGGGTGACGTCCGCAGCGGAGAGCGGCTGTACGACACCGAGCGGATAGACACTGTCGAACCGCTGCTGATAGAGGACGCGCGCCTGCTGGTACGCAGCGGTCGGCGGAACGAGAACAGGGCCTTTGACGAGCTTCTGGAGCGCCTTCAGCCGTGGGTCGGCGGCGCCCGACGCGTCACTGACGAGCTGCCAGCCCGCAAGAGCGACGGCCAGCCCGGCGCCCCGGCGCAGCAGGGCCCGACGGTCGAATACATCAGCTGAGCGGCGGCTCGTGGTCACTGTGCTTCACGAGCAGAGTGGCACACCCGGAGGATCTAGCCGTCAGCCCACCGGCCGCACCGCCCGCTACCGTCGCGCCGCGTGAAGCGGGACCTGGAGCTCGTGGTGGCCGGCCAGGCGGTTCGAGCGGAGGTACGCGAATCGCGGCGGTCGCGGCGGTTACGCCTCGTGGTCCGGCCGGGCCGGCTGCTCGAGGTGACGGTGCCGCGCGGGACCGGCGCGAGGGCGTTGAAGAGATTCCTCGGCGAGCACGAGGCCTGGATCGCCGACCGGCTCGACGAGGCGCGCGACCGGGCGGCACGCTCCCACGCCCTCGGGCTCGGCCTGCCCGGGTCGGTGGTGCTCGCCGGCCAGAGGCTTCCCGTGGCGTGGACGCCGGGCGAGCGGGCCGTGGCGGCGCTCCGCAACGGCGTGCTCGAGGTCTCGGGCCCGGATCCCGCCTCGGCGATCGAACGTTGGTACCGCCGCAAGGCGCGGCGCCTGCTCGAGACCGCCTCGGCGCGCGAGGCAGCCCGCCTCGGTCTCTCGTACTCACGCATCGCCGTTCGCGACCAGCGCACGCGCTGGGGCTCATGCTCCACCCGCGGCACGCTCTCGTTCAGCTGGCGTCTCGCGCTGGCCCCGCCGGAGGTTCTCGAGTACGTCGTCGTGCACGAGCTGCTGCACCTACGCGAGCACAACCACTCGCACGCGTTCTGGCAGCTTCTCGACGTTCACCGGCCCGGCTGGCGCGCGCAGGCCGGGTGGCTGCGGACGCACGGCGAGGAGCTGCAGGCGTATACGCCCAGCGCCTCGTTCCCACGCTGACGCTGGTCTCCTCAGCGCGGGCGCCGCGAAAATGAGAGAATGCGCGCCGATGTGCTGCCTGGCTCTCTCGATGGCCTTCATCGGCCCGCGATTCGCTTTCCTGCTCGTGTGGATCTTCGATTCCTCGCGGGTCGACGCGGCGTTCTCGTCCTGGGTCTGGCCGCTCCTCGGGGTGCTCTTCGCGCCGTGGACGTTCCTGATGTACATCATCGTCTGGGGGCCGCTTCACGGCGTCTCCGGGTTCGGCTGGGTGATCGTCGCGATCGGCGTCTTCCTCGACCTCGCGACGTATTCCTCGCGCGCAGCGTCGAACCGGTACCGCACCGCTTAGAGCCAGCCGGCTCGGGTAGCTTCCTCGGGTGGGCAGGAGGTGGCTCTTCGTCGGCCTGAGCGCCGGGTTCTTCGGAGCCGCGGGCATCGCGCACTACGCGAAGGCGACCGAAGTGCTCACGTTCGCGCTCTCGACGGTCGCGCTCGCCGGGCTCGCGTGGACGGTCTCGTTCGCGACCGAGCAGGTCGGGGAGCGGTTCGGGCCGGGTGTCACGGGCGTAATGCAGTCGACGCTCGGGAACCTGCCTGAGTTCTTCGTCGTCCTCTTCGCCCTCTCGGCCGGCGAGATCGTGGTCGCCGAGACCTCGATCGTCGGCTCGGTCTTCGCGAACGCGCTGCTCGTGCTCGGCCTCGTGATCTTCGTCGGCTGCGGGCCGACCGAGGACGGCGTGATGCGCTTCTCCGTCCGGCTGCCGAAGGACAACGCGATCCTGATGATGCTGACGAGCTTCCTGATCGTGATCCTCGGGATCTCGGCCGCAACGGGCGACAAGGCGTCGCACCACATCGAGGCGATCTCGATCTGCGGGGCCGTCGCCATACTCGCGACGTACCTCGTGTGGGTCGTCGACTACCTGCGCACCGATGCACCCGCGGAGCCGTCCCACACCGACCCGGTGCTGTCGATGAGCGGCGCGCTCGTCCTGCTCGCGCTCGGCGGTGTCGGGGCCGCGTTCGTCTCGGACTGGTTCATCGACGCGCTCGCGCCCACGATGGACCGGCTCGGCATCCCCGAGGCGTTCGCCGGGCTCGTGATCGTGGCGATCGCCGGGAACGCGGTCGAGAACTTCGCCGGGATCGTGCTCGCGAAGAAGGGCCAGGCCGACCTTGCGATCTCGGTGGTGAAGAACTCGGTCGCGCAGATCACCGCGTTCCTCTACCCGGCACTCGTGCTGGTCTCGCTGCTCTTCGCGACCCGGCTCACTTTGCTCTGCCGCCGGTGTTGATCGCCGCGCTGCTCCTGACCGGCCTCGCGCTGTGGATGATCACGAGCGACGGCGAAGCGACCCGGTTCGAAGGGGTCGCGCTGATGGCCTTCTACGGGATCCTCGCCGTCGCGGTCTGGTACGAGTAGCGCGACGGCTACGCGGTCAGCCCGGCCGGGACGCCGGCCTCGTCGCACAGCCGGAGCCACTCCTCGGCCGGCAACGCGCGCGAAGATGTGTGACAGCAGCTCGTCGAGCTTGTCCCGATGGCGAGCCCGCGCCTCGGCGGTGACGAACCTCGGGTCGGCCGCGACCTCGTCGAGGCCGACGGCTCGGCAGAAGTCGATCCACTGCTTGTCGTCGGAGATGCGGATGAAGAACTCACGGTCGGCGGCCATGAAGACCTCGTCCTGCGGCGGCGCATCGGTCATGGCGGCATCATGCCGACTCCGAGCGGTGGAAAGCCGAGCCCGGGACGATAATCGCGCGATGCGCCGGGGCGAGCTGACGAAGCGGTGGTCGCCGATGCGGGCCGGGATCGTCGTCGCGCTCTGCCTCTTTGCTGCCCTCGGCTGGCAGGGGGTCACGACCGTCGGGCAGATCGGCGCCGACGACTCGGCCGAGCATCTCGCCTACGCGCAGTACCTCGACGCGCACCACCGCATTCCCGGCAAGGCCGTCAACTACGAGTTCTCGACGCCGCCGCTCTTCCAGATCACCGCGGTCGCAGCCGAGCGGATCGTCCGCCATCTGCCGTCGGTCAGGGTCGAGCTGCCCTGGAACCCGGCGACGCGCGGGCTCTGGCTGTTGCTCGTCGCGGGCGGCGCCTTCGCGCTGACCACCGCTCGGCGCGGTGCGAGACGCGCGGGCGTCGCGGCGCTCGGGCTCGCGGCGCTCTGGGCTCTCGACGAGGCGATCTCGCTCTCCCGCAGCGAGCCATGGACGGTGGGCCAGCTGATCGCGCTCGCCTGCGGCGGCGGGCTCCTTCTCGTCACGGGACTGATCGCGCGCGAGGTCTGGCCCGACAAACCTCGCCGAGCGCTTGCCGCCGCCGCGTTCGCCGCCGCCTACCCGGTCGTCTACCGGATGAGCGTCCTCTTCCATCCAGAGATGCCGTTCGCGCTGCTCTGCGCGCTCGCCGTGCTGATCTTCCTGAAGGCCTCGCGGCGAGAATGGCCGCACCGGCTGGGCTGGTGGCTCGGCGCGGCGTGCGGCGCGGCGGCCCTGACCCGGCAGCCGGCGGTCGTCGTGATCGGCTGCCTGGGCGCAGCCGGGCTCTATCTCGGTCGCCGCCGGGCCGGCGGGTTCCTCGTGCGCGCCGCGATCGTGACGCTGCTCCTCGCCGTACCCTGGTGGGCGTACGCGACGCACCGCTGGCACAACCCGCTGCAGTCGAACCTCGCGCCGCGGAAGTCGCTGATGCTGGGTCACCAGCCGCCCTCGTTCTACGTCTCGTTCCCGCTGCGGACGCTCGTCGTCCACCCGTTCGAGCCCGACTTCTCGAACGAGCTCTTCCCGAAGCTGCACGCCGAGCTCTGGAGCGACTGGTTCCGGGTGATCCACCAGCAGTCGCCGACGAGGCTCGAGCGCGTGACGGCGTCGAGCCAGAGCGTGCTCGGCTTCTTCGGCGACGCACTCGCGCTCGGCGGCCTCGCCGCCCTCGCGATCCCGGGAGCCCTGCGCGTGCTGCGGCGTCGCAGCCGCGCACCCGCGGATGTCGGCCTCGGCGTGCTCGCGCTGCTCGCGCTCGTCTCCTTCGCAGCGTTCGTGGTCACGCTGATCCGGTTCCCGCAGCAGTACGGCGATCCGATCAAGTCGAGCTACCTGCTCTTCACCACCCCGGCCTGGGCGGTGTTCTCGGTCGCGGCGTGGGCGGCGCTCCTGCGGCACAAGCGGCTCGGGATCGCGCTGATCGCCGTCGGCGGCCTCTACGCGGTCAGCTACGCGACCGATCTCGGCGCAGCGCTCTCGCAGCCGACCGGGCCGCGGCTGATCGGCGGCAACGCCGGCTTCGTCGACCTGAACGCCGGCATCCAGCAGAACTCGCCGAACCCCGGGCTCGGCGGGACGATCGACTTCCTCACCGGCGTCGTGAACACCGGCGACCAGACCGCGTCGAACGTCGTCCTCACCGTCAAGCTGCCGGCCGGGATGAAGCTGCTCGGCCCGCCGTTCTACGAGCGCGGCTCCGGGTGCACCGGCAGCACGACGATCGTGTGCAACCTCGACTTCCTCGCCGGCGGGAGCTCGACCCTGATCCGCTACTCGGTGCAGGTCACAGGAGCGGGGCCGCAGACGATCACCGCGACGGCTTCGACCTCGGACCTCGACGTCCGTCCGGGCGACAACACGACGAGCTACACGGTCGAGCTCGCGCCCGCCTGAAGCCGCGCCCTGAGCTCGGCGAACACGCCCTCGTGGAGCTCGGCGGCGTCCTCGAGGAAGCGCAGCAGCAACGCGAGCTCCTCGTCGGTGTAGCGCGAATAGAGCTGCTCCGACATCCGCATCAGCGGGTCGTAGTACGGCCCGAGCTCCCGTTGTGCCTTCTCGGTCAGCGTCACGCGAACGCGGCGACGGTCGCTCTCATCGCGGGTGCGCTGCGCGAACCCGGCCCGCTCCAGCCGGTCGAGGACCGTGGTGATCGCGCCCGTCGTCAGCCCCATCACCTCGGCGAGGCGTCCCGCGGTCGGCCCGTTCTCCTGATCGATGATGTCCAGGCAGCGCTGGTCTGTGCGGTTCAGCCCGATCGCCTCGGCGACCGCCTCGTCATAGGCATCGGTGCGGGATTGGGAGCGCCGCACCTCGTGGTTGATGGCGGCGATCAGCTCGTCGCGTGATCTGGTCATCGATAATCCCTTGACAAACAAGAAGTTAGATAACTAAGCTACTTGACGTTCTAAGCTTAGTTGAGAGGAGGCATATGAGCAAGGCAATCGAGGCGAAGAGCACTCACCAAGCGCTATCCGCCGGACGTCCAGGCGCTCGACGGGCTCGACCTGGAGGTCGAGGAGGGGACGATCTTCGCGCTGCTCGGCCCGAACGGCGCCGGCAAGTCGACCACGGTGAAGATCCTGACGACGCTGACCCGGCCCGACTCGGGCGAGGCGAGCGTCGCCGGGCTTCGACGTCCTGAAGAAGCCGGACCGCGTCCGCCGCTCGATCGGGGTCGTCGGGCAGAAGCACGGCTTCGACCCCGAGGCGACCGGCAACGAGAACCTCGTGCTCCAGGGAGCGATCTACGACCTCGCGGGCCCGGAGCTGAAGGGCCGCGTCGCCGAGCTGCTCGAGCGGTTCAACCTGACCGCGGCGGCGAAGCGGCCGGTCAAGACGTACTCCGGCGGCATGCAGCGCCGGCTCGACATCGCCATGGGCCTGCTCCACCGGCCCGCAGCGCTCTTCCTCGACGAGCCGACGACCGGGCTCGACCCGGAGGCGCGCGTCGACATGTGGGAGGAGATCGACCGCCTCGCAAGGGAGGAGCGGATGACGATCCTGCTCACGACCCACTATCTCGACGAGGCCGACGAGCTGGCCTCTCAGGTCGCGATCGTCGACCGCGGCCGCATCGTCGCCAACGGGACGCCCGAGGAGCTGAAGAGCGCGCTCGAGGGCGACGCGATCCACTTCGAGCTCGCCGCCGCCGCCGATGACTCGGTGCGCGAGACGCTCGAGCGGGTGGAGGGCCTCACCGAGGTCACGACCGACGGCCGGTTCGTCCGGGCGCGCGCCCGCAACGGCGCGACCGCAATGCCGCCTTCGCTCGCGGCGCTCGAGGCCGCCGGGATCACCGTCGCCTCGGTGACGATGGCCCGCCCGTCGCTCGACGAGGTCTACCTGCGCCACGCCGGGCGGTCGTTCCGCGAGGCCGAGGCGGTGGCGTGATGAGAGCCGCGCGCCACAGCTGGTACATCACGCTCCGGAACGTCCGTCGTCTCCTGCGCCAGCCGGCCTGGGTCGCGATCACCCTCATCCAGCCGATGATCTGGCTGCTCCTGTTCGGCGCGCTGTTCAAGAGCGTCGCGCAGATCCCCGGCTTCAAGGGCTCCTACATCGAGTTCCTCACCCCGGGGGTGATCGTGATGACGGCGATCAGCTCGGCGGGGTGGAACGGGATGGCGTTCATCGACGACATGCGCTCCGGCGTCATGGACCGGATGCTCGTCTCGCCGGTGTGGCGAAGCGCGCTCAACGTCGGGAACCTGGTGTACGGCGGCCTGACCACGATCGTCCAGTCGCTGATCATCATCGGCGTCGGGTTGCTCGTCGGGGCCCACTTCCCGAACGGGGTCGCAGGCGTCGCGGCGCTGATCGCGCTCGCCTGCCTGATCAACATGACGATCGCGGCGTTCTCGAACGCGCTTGCCCTCGTCGTGCGCCAGGAGGAGACCCTGATCGCGGCGGTCACCTCGATCATCCTGCCGCTGACCTTCCTGTCGTCGGCGTTCATGCAGGCGAACCTCGTGCCGAGCTGGATCCAGCAGGTCTCGCGGTACAACCCGGTCAACTGGGCCTCCCAGGCCGGCCGCAGCGCGGCGCTCGGCCCGTGGGACTGGTCGCTCGTCGGATCGCGGGCGGGGCTCCTCGTGGTGCTGCTCGTGATCGCCACGTTCCTGGCGACCCGGGCCTTCCGCTCCTACCAGCGCTCGCTGTAGCGATTTAAGACGCTCGTAAGGTCTCCGCAAGCGCCCCGCAATCCGGCGGGGCGATCCTCTTTCGAACGTTCGACGAAGGAGGAGAGATATGCAAGGCAAGAGAGTGCTCACCGCCGTGACCTGCGTCGCCGCGCTCGCGATCGGGAGCGGGGCCGCGAGCGCAGCGACGATGCACCCGACGTTCGGGGCCAAGCTCGCCGGGATGGGCGAGCACGGCGTCGTCAACTTCACGTCGAGCTCGAGCAAGGGCCAGCTCTGCTGGACGTTCGACGTGATGACCCACGGAATCACGACCGCTTCGATCCGCGACGCCTCGGGCATGGTCGTCGCCAAGCTCGGCCCGGCGTACAAGGCAAAGAGCTGCGCGATGGTCTCCAAGCAGGCGCTCGAGATGATCGAGTCGAAGCCCGGCGCCTACAAGGTCTGGGTGGACACGAAGGCCCATATGGGCGAGCTCAGGGGTACCCTTTCCGCGGGCATGGCGCACATGTCCGGAATGTAGGAAGGAGCACGGCGATGGACGAGACGCACGCCGATCCGCAGCCCCCGAAGAAGGTCGGGCGCGCAGTGTTCCTCGGCGCCGTGGTCGGCGGCGTCTCGTCGCTCTACTGGGGCAAGGCGGTGTGGGGGAAGATCTCCGCGCAGCTCTCGCCGGTCGAGGCCAGCATCCCGCTGATCCCGAGCGGCGGGTGGCGGATCTACACCGTCTCCGGCCATATGCCCAGCTTCGACCCGCAGACGTGGCGGCTCGACCTCGGCGGCCACGTCGACAAGCCGATGTCGATCACCTACGACCAGCTCCGCGCCCTGCCGAAGGTCGAGCAGATCTCGACGTTCCACTGCGTCACGGGCTGGACCGTGAAGAACGTCAGCTGGGGTGGCGTTCGCCTGAACGACGTCCTCGCCCTCGCGAGCCCGAAGCCGACCGCCCACGCGCTCGAGTTCGTCTCGGCCGAGATCCCGTACGTCGACTCGCTGACCACCCAGCAGGCCGGCCTGCACGACGTGATGCTCGCCTACGAGATGGACGGGAAGCCGCTGCCGCGCGTGCACGGCGCGCCCGTCCGCCTCGTGATCCCCGAGATGTACGGCTACAAGAACGTCAAGTGGCTGAAGGGCATCAACCTCGTCGCGCGTCCCTCGCCCGGCTTCTGGGAGGTGCGCGGCTACGACATCGACGCCTGGGTCGGCCGCTCGAACGGGTACGGCTCGTGAAGGCCGGCTACCGGCGCCGCTTCTCCCGCACCGAGCGGACGCTCCACTGGGCGAACGCGGTGTTCTTCTTCTTCCTGCTCGCGACCGGGCTGATCCTCTACCTGCCGAGCCTCTCCGTCCTGGTCGGCCGCCGTCCGCTGATGCAGAGCCTCCACTTCTGGTCGGGGATCGTCTGGGTGGTCGTCCTCGCGCTGATCGTGCTCGGCGGCGACCGGCGCGGCGTCGCACGGACCGCGGGCGAGATCGACGGCTTCGACGGCGACGACTGGCGCTGGCTGACCGGGCGCAAGCCGGCCCCGCAGGGCCGTTTCAACGCCGGCCAGAAGCTGAACACGATCCTGACCGCGGCCTTCCTCGTCCTGTTCCTGGTCTCCGGGCTGCTGCTCTGGTTCGGCGAGCGCAACACGCAGCCTGCGCTTCGCGAGCACGGTCGTGCTCCACGACGGGCTGATGTACGCCTCGCTCGTGCTCCTGATCGGCCACCTCTATCTCGCCGTGATCCACCCGGCAACCCGGCATGCGCTGCGCGGGATCACGGTCGGCTCGGTCAGCGAGGACTGGGCGGCACGGCACCACGCGAAGTGGAAGCCCGAGTAGCGGCGCCATGACCACCGTCCTCGTCGTCGACGACGAGCCGATCGTCCGCGACGTCGTCGTCCGCTACCTCCAGCGCGACGGCTTCACGACGCTCGAGGCCGGCGACGGCGACACCGCCCGCGACCTGATCGAGAACGGCGACCCCGGGCTCGTCGTGCTCGACGTCATGCTCCCCGGCACCGATGGGCTCGAGCTCTGCCGCTGGATTCGCAGCCGCTCCGACCTGCCGGTGATCCTGCTCACCGCGCGCGGCGAGGAGGCCGACCGCATCGTCGGCCTCGAGCTCGGCGCCGACGACTACGTGACGAAGCCGTTCTCGCCCCGCGAGCTGGCGGCCCGCGTCCGCACCGTGCTCCGCAGGTCGGGGAACACGTCGGCGCGGGCCGAGCAGCTCGAGTTCGACGACCTCACGATCGACGGGGCGAGCCGGATCGTGACGCGCGACGGGGAGCCCGTGACGCTGACCGCGCGCGAGTTCGACCTGCTCTGGTTCCTGGCCTCGAACCCACGCCGCGTCTTCTCGCGCAGCCACCTGATGGACCGGGTGTGGGGACATGCCCCGGCGCTCGACACCGGGACGGTCACCGTCCACATCCGGCGCCTGCGCGAGAAGCTCGAGGCCGACCCGGCGCACCCGGCACATCTGCAGACCGTGTGGGGCGTCGGCTACAGGTTCGATCCGTGATCGGCCTGGCGTTCGTCGTCGCGGGCGTGAGCCTCGCGATCGGCTTCGGCGTCGCCTACGCGCTTCGCTTCGTGCCGACGGTGAAGCTCCAGCTCGCCGGGCTCGCGCTCGTCTCGGTCTGCGTGCCGCTCGGCGCCGTGCTCGCCTCCGGCTGGGTGATGTTCCACATGGGCTCCGACCGGAAGGTGCTCGCCGTCGCGGCCGGCTCGGCCACGGCGGCCGTCGTCGCGGGCCTCCTGCTCTCGCGCTGGACGTCGCAGTCGCTCCGCCGCGTGAGCGATGCCTCGGCGCAGCTCGCCGCAGGCGACCTCTCGGCGCGAGCGCCTACGGGCGGCCCGAGCGAGATCGCGAAGCTCGCCGAGGGCTTCAACGCGATGGCGGCCAGCATCGAGCAGCTCTTCGACGCCCGCCGCGAGCTCGTCGCCTGGGCGAGCCACGACCTGCGCACGCCGCTCGCCTCGATGCAGGCGATGATCGAGGCGATCGAGGACGGGCTCGCGACGCCCGAGGACTACCTGCCGACTCTGCGCGAGCAGGTGCGAACGCTCACCCTGCTCGTCGACGACCTCTTCGAGCTCGCCCGCATCGACGCCGGGGCGCTCACCCTCGAGCTGCAGCAGCTCCCGGTCGCCAACCTGGTCGACTCCACGATCCGCCTGCTCCGCCCCGAGGCCGTCGCGAGGAACGTCGACCTCGTCGTCCACGCCGACGGGGAGACGACCGCGCCCGTCGCGCCCGGAGAAGATCGAGCGCGTGCTGTTCAACCTGGTCACGAACGCACTCCGCCACACGCCGTCGGACGGCTCCGTCGCCGTCAACGTCGCCCGGAGAGACGAGGACGTGCTCGTCTCGGTCGAGGACACGGGCACCGGCCTCGAGCCGGAGGCGCTGGGCCGGATGTTCGAGCGCTTCTGGCGCGCCGACCGCGCCCGCTCCGCCGCCGGGATGGGCCTCGGGCCTCGCGATCGCCCGCGGCCTCGTCGAGGCCCACGGCGGCACGATCTGGGCCGAGAACCGAGCCCAGGGAGGGGCGACGGGTCTCGTTCACGCTTCCCGCTGCACGCACCTGAGAGAGCCGAAATTCGACCGGCCCGTCGAAAACCCTAACCTGCTCTTCACAAAGATCGAAACACAGCAGTCTGCGGTGCGTTGTACGTTTCCACCTATGAAGCGTCCACTCGCGATCCTGGCGCTGCTCGCGGCGCTCGTCCTGGCCTCCACGGCCTCGGCAGGCGGCAAGACGGTCACCACGGTCCTCGGCGGGACCTGCACCGAGGTGCAGAAGCTGGACTCCAACGGGGCCCTGAAGTCGCTCAAGCTCGTCTGCAAGACGCAGGGCACGTGCAAGTGCGAGGGCACGACGAAGCTCACCTACGCGAGCAGCACCCTCTCTCCCGGGAACGGGGCCGACGGCAGGGAGACCGGCACGCTCACCGCGGCGAGCCCGGTCGGAACCGTGACTCTGAGCTTCACCGGCAAGCGAACGGCGCTCGGCGTCGGCACCGGCACCTGGAAGCTCGGGAAGGTCAAGGGCTACACCGGGACCAAGCTCGTCAAGAGCGGCAAGTACTCGGTGACAACAAAGACGGTCTCCCAGGTCGTCGGCTCGTTCGACTCGGTCGTCCGCATGAACGCCTCGTTCGGCTGCTGGGCCTGCGCCGGGAGCTGAGCCGACGCGGATCGCGGCCCTGCTCGCCGCAACCGCCCTCGCCGGCTCGCTCACAGCGTGCGGCACGACGAAGGAGCCGCAATCGCGCGCTCATTCGGCGGCGGAGCGTGAGTGGATCGACAACACCCTGCGGTTCCTCGGCACGATCGACGCGGACGTCCTCCTGAGCACCGCCGGCGGCGCGAACCCCGCCACGGCCCGGCGGGCGCTCACGAGCACGTCGGCCGTCTACACGATGCTCGTCGCCTACACCTTCTTCGGCGACTGCTCGCACGAGCTCGCGGACACCGGCGTCCCGAGCGATCGCGCGAAGCCCGTGGTCCGACCTGATCGTCGCGGCCTGCCGTCGCCTCGCACATGCCGCCGCGCTGTTCCAGCTCGCGATGACGAGGAAGCAGGCCGGCCCGCTCGTCGCCGCCGGCAGCGCCGCGCTCGCGGTCGAGCCGCTCGTCGCCCGGGCCCGCGAGCGCCTCCAGGCGCTCCGCCGCTCCTGACGCCGCGATACTGACGCCGTGAGCGACGCCGCAGTCGCACGTCCCGCGCCCACCCGCCCGGCGTCGTACTCGCGGGAGCGGTACGTGCGGACCGCGATCGGGCTCGTCTTCCTCGCCCTGTTCCTCGCGAACATCGTCGTGATCGTCTGGATCTGGGTGGCGAACCACAACCTCGACTTCCGGTTCGCGCCCGACCTGACCTCGGCCTGGATGGCCCGCCTCGGCGGCCTGACCGGGCTGCTCGGCGCCTACCTCGCGCTCGTCCAGGTGCTGCTGCTCGCGCGGCTGCCGTTCCTCGGGCGCGTGGCGGGCTTCGACCGGCTGACCGTGTGGCATCGCTGGAACGGCTACGCGTGCCTCACGCTCGTCCTCGCCCACACCGTCCTCGCGGTCTACGGCTACGCGATCGACCGGCACGTCGGCTTCTTCGACCAGTTCTGGAAGCTCGTCGCGGACAACTTCCTGCAGGGCATGGTGACGGCGACGATCGGGCTCGCGCTGTTCGTCATCGTCTCGGTGACCTCGATCGTGATCGTCAAGCGCCGGCTCAACTACGAGCTCTGGTACGCCGTGCACTTCACCGCGTACGCGGCGATCGCGTTCGCGTGGTTCCACCAGATCCCGACCGGCGGCGACCTCGCCCTGAGCCCCGGGGCGGCCCGCTACTGGCGCGCCCTCTTCCTGGCGACGCTGATCCTGCTCCTCTTCCGCGTCGCGAGCCCGCTCTGGAGCCTGCTCCGTCACAACCTCCGGGTCGCGGAGGTGAAGGCCGAGTCGCCGACCGTCACCACGATTCGGATCACGGGCCGCGGGCTCGACAAGCTGCACGCGCGACCGGGGCAGTTCTTCCTCTGGCGGTTCGTCACGCGCGGGTTCTGGTACACGGCGCACCCGTTCTCGCTCTCCGCCGCTCCCGACGGCAGGTCGCTCCGGATCAGCGTCAAGGCCTCCGGCGACCACACCTCGAGGATGGGGACGATCCCGGTCGGGACGCGCGTCGTCGCGGAGGGGCCGTTCGGCGACGTTCACCGAGGCGTTCCGGCGAGGCCCGCAAGGAGCTGCTCGTCGCCGGCGGGATCGGGATCACGCCGGTCCGCGCGCTCGCGGAGCGGATGGACGGCGACCTCGTCGTCATCCACCGCGTGCTCGTCGGATGCCGACATCGTCTTCCACGACGAGATGGCCGAGCTCGCGGCCCGCCGCGGCTTCGAGCTGCACTACCTCGTCGGCGATCACAAGGCCGCCGGGCAGCCGGAGCTCCTCTCGAGCGCCCATCTGAAGGAGCTCGTCCCCGATATCGCCGACCGGGACGTCTACGTCTGCGGCCCGCCGGCGATGGTCTCGCTGCTGCTCGAGAACGTGCGGGACGCAGGGGTTTCGCGCCGCCGCGTCCATGTCGAGCGGTTCGCGCTGTAGGGAGCACCCCGCAGTCTTATGCGGTTAAACACGCATTTCTCTGGACGATGACCGAGAAAATGATTAAAGTGCTGCCTGAATGACATCGAAGCTCTCCCTGGGACTCGGTGCCGTTGTTTGCATCGTTGCCGTCCTTTTGGCGGTACCTGCGCTTGCGGCCAGGCAGAAGTCGACGGATCCCGGCGACGCAGCCAACGGGAAAAAGGTCTTCATCCAGTTCTGCGGAAAGTGCCACGCCCTCAAGGCGGCCGGCGCGCGCGGGACTCTCGGGCCGAACCTCGATCTCGACAAGGTCAGCTACGTGCGCGTCGTCTCGTCGATCGAGGAGGGCGTCGGCGGGATCCAGGCCGAGTACGTCCTGCGCAACGTGACCTTCAGCCAGGTGTACGACGTCGCGAAGTACGTCGTCACTTACCGTGCCGCCGGCGGCACGCACGGCGAAGCCGACTAAGCGCCAGCGCGCCTCATCTCCGCTAGGTTGGACGCGATGAGCGCGTTCGACCATGTGGGCACGATCCGGCCGCAGCAGATCTGGGAGACGATCACCGGCCGCAGCGTGCACGGCGAGCACATCACGCTCGCGCTGCTCGAGCTCGACGCGAACGGCGACGTCCCCGAGCACAGCCACGCGAACGAGCAGGTCGGGATCCTGATCCAGGGGTCGGTGACCTTCCGGATCGGCGACGAGACCCAGGAGGTCGAGCGCGGGGGCATGTGGGTGATCCCGCCGAACGTCCCGCACTCAGTCACGGTCGGCCCCGACGGCGCCGTGATCGTCGAGGCGTTCTCGCCGCCGCGCGCCGACTGGGGCGCAATCGAGACGCTCGAGCCCGGCCCCGGCCGGTGGCCGTAGCCGACCGGCGCGAGATCCTCGAGCGCGCGAAGGCCCGGCTCGACCGGCTCGAGCTCTACCCGCGTCCCGTGCGCACCGACCACGTCCGGCTGATCGTCTCGCCCCGGCTCTTCCGGTTGCCCTGGTTCCGCCGTTTCGACGGGTACGCGGCCTGGGGAACGATCCTGCTGCGCGACCCGCCGCGGCCCGAGCACGACGACCTCGTCTGCCACGAGCTCTGCCATGTCTGGCAGATGCAGCACCGCCCGGTTGCGATGCCTCTCTCCTACCTCCGCACCGGCTACGACCGGAATCAGTACGAGGCCGAGGCGAACCGCGCCGTCGAGGAGACTCGGTGATCCTCGCGAGCGGCGCCGAGCTGCGGCTGACGAACCCCGGCGGCCCGCGCACGGTCCTCTGCGTCAACGGCGGTCAGGCCAAGGAGGTCCCGGGCACCTGGAGCGCGACGCTCGAGTACCTCGTCCGCTCTCTGGCTCCGCGCTTTCCCGGGCTCGCGTTCGCCGAGGTTCGCTACCGGATCAAGTCCTGGCAGGTGCTCGACCTGTGCATCGAGGACTGCCGGGCGGCGATCGCCGCGACGGAGGGGCCTGTGATGCTCGTGGGGTTCTCGATGGGCGGGGCGGTCGCGATCTCGGCGGCGGACGACCCGCGTGTCGAGGGCGTGATCGGGCTCGCGCCCTGGATCCCCGACCGGCTCGACGTGGCGCCGATCGCCGGGAAGAGCGTGAATGTCTTCCACGGGTCGCTCGACCGCTGGCTGCCGGGGATCCCCGGCGTGTCGGCCTCACTCTCGCGTCGGGGTTTCGAGCGCGCGCTTGCCCTCGGCGCGGAGGGCAGCTACACGCTGATCCGCGGCGGCGTGCACGGGCTCGCGCTTCGCAGTCCCCGGGGGCACCTCGTCCCGCTCCCGCGCGCCTCCACGTGGACGCGGCTCGTCGCGGCTCAGCTCGGGGATTTCGCCGGCTGAACGGCGCGCCGACGGGCCATCTGGTCCTTCGTCGGCAGCCGCACGTTCGACACGAGCCGGAGCTTCTCGAGCCCGCGGATGATCCACCAGGAGACGTCGATCTGGAAGCGATGCAGCCCGTGGCGAGCCGAGGCGGGGAACGCGTGGTGGTTGTTGTGCCACCCCTCGCCGAACACGAGCACCGCGACGACCCAGTTGTTGCGGGACTCGTCGCGCACCTCGTAGTCGCGCCGGCCCCACATGTGGCAGATCGAGTTCACGCTGAAGGTCGCGTGCTGGTAGAGGAAGATGCGCACCAGGCCGCCCCAGATCAGGCCCTCGACGCCGCCGGCCCAGCCGTCGAGCGCGTAGCCGATCGCGAACGGGATCCCGAGCGTCGCGACGACCCAGAGCAGGTACATGCGGTCGATCGCCCGGATCAGCTTGTCGTCGTAGAGATCCTTCCCGTAGAGCCGGCCCTGCTCCATCCCGAGGTTCGTGAACATCCAGCCGACATGCGCGTGGACGAATCCCTTGAGCGTCTCGCGCACCCCGTCACCGTGCCCCGCGTGGGGCGAGTGCGGGTCGCCCTCCTTGTCGGAGAACGCGTGGTGCTTCCGGTGATCGGTGACCCACTGGGTCAGCGGCCCCTGCATGGTCATGCAGCCGAGGATCGCCAGGGTCGCCTTGACCGGAGCGCTCGCCTCGAAGGAGCGGTGGGTGAAGTAGCGGTGGAACCCGATCGTGATGCCGAATGCGCAAACGACATACATTGCGACCATGATCGCGACATCGACGGGGTGGAACGCGACGTTCCAGAGAGCCCCTGCCGCGACGAGGATCCCGAGCGGCGGGACGATGACGGCGATCAGCGTCACGACCTGGCTGATTCGGCTCGTGCGCGGCCGAACCGTGCCGACGGAGGCCTTCAGCGGAGCTGCAACGGGGACGGGAACTTCGGACATCGGTCAACCAATCTTCGCACGCGGACGAACAACGGTTGTGCAGATAGCGATTATCGGCGGCGGAATCTCAGGTCTCGGTGCGGCGTATCTGCTCTCGCGCACCCACGAGGTCGACCTGTTCGAGCGCGAATCGCGCGCGGGCGGGCACGCGAACACGGTCGTGCGCGACGCGGTCCCGCTCGACACCGGGTTCCTCGTTCACAACACGCAGAACTACCCGCTTCTCTGCCGGCTCTTCACCGAGCTCGGAGTCCGGACGCACGACTCGGAGATGTCCTTCTCGGTCAGTTGCGAGGACTGCGGCCTCGAGTACTCCGGGCGCCGGCCGTTCGCGCAGGCCAGGAACGCAGCGAGCCCGCGGTTCCATGCGCTTCTGTGGGAGATCGGCCGGTGGCTGCGCACGGCGGGCCGGTCGCTGGACGAGGCCGACTACGAGAGCTCGTCGCTCGGGGACTACCTCGACGCCCGCGGCTACTCGCAACGGTTCCGCTCCCACTTCCTGGTGCCGCTGACAGCCGCGTTGTGGTCGACCGCACCCGGGCGGGCACTCGAGTTCCCTGCGGCGTACGCGATCCGCTTCTTCGAGAATCACGGGATGCTCGGGTTCGGGCGCTTCAACTGGCGGACCGTGACCGGCGGAAGCCGGGTGTACGTGTCGGCGATCGCCGATCGGCTCGGGCCGGGGCTGCACGTGGGCAACCCGGTGCGGTCGATCCGGCGGACGGCCGACGGGGCCGAGCTTCGCACGGCGGACGGCGTGGTACGGACGTACGACAAGGTGGTGGTTGCGACGCACGCAGACGAGGCACTTGCGCTGCTCGAGGATCCGAGCGACGAGGAGCGGAGCGCGCTCGGCGGGTTCGCCTATACGGTCAACGAGACCGTGCTGCATACCGACTCGTCGCTTCTGCCGCGCTCCCGGGCGGCGCGCGCCTCGTGGAACTACCGCACCGGCGACGAAGGGCGGCCGACGCTCACCTACTACCTGAACAAGCTGCAGGGCCTCGAGTCGGAGCGGGACTACTGCGTGACGCTCAACCAGGACGTCGCGGAGGAGCACGTGCTCGAGCGGCTCTCGTACACCCACCCGCTCTTCACAGTCGGGACGCTGCAGGCGCAGACGGAGCTGCGGAAGGTGTCAGGCGCGCGGAACACGCTGTATGCCGGAGCGCATCTCGGGAACGGCTTCCACGAGGACGGGCTCGCCTCCGGCGTCGCCGCCGCGGCCGCGCTCGGGGTGGCGTGGTGAGGTCGGCGCTTTACACCGGGACGCTCGTGCACTCGCGGAGAACGCCGCGGCGGAACGTCTTCCGCTACCCGATCTCGTACTGGCTGCTCGACCTGGACGAGCTGCCCGAGGTCGAGCGCCGGCTGTGGCCCGTCCGCGTGAACCGGCGCGGGCTCGTGACGTTCCGCAACTCCGACCATTTCGACGGGAGCTCGGTCAAGGAGGCGGCGATCGCCTTCAGCGGGGACCCGACCGTGACGCGCGTGCTGATGCTGACGCAGCTACGGGTGCTCGGCTACGTCTTCAACCCGGTGTCTTTCTACTGGTGCTACCGGGCCGACGGGGAGCTGGCCTGCATGATCGCCGAGGTCGGGAACACCTTCGGCGAGCGCGTGCCGGAGCTGCTGCGCGGCCCCGCGCTTCGGTACTCCCACGACAAGCACCTGCACGTCTCGCCGTTCTTCGGCCTCGACCAGCGCTACGAGTACGCGTTCTCGCAGCCCGGCGACGAGGTCTGGGCGCGCATCCACGTCCACGACAAGGCCGGCGGCACGCCGATGACCGCGGTGCTCCACGGCCGCCGCCGCGAGCTGACCAACGGCAGCCTCGCGAAGACCCTCGCCCGCTATCCCCTGCAGCCGCTCCAGGTCACGGCCCTGATCCACTGGCAGGCGCGTCCGGCTCTGGCTGAAGCGCGTCCCGTTCCACCACAAGCCGCCCTTCGTCCCCGGCAAGGGCTCGGTGCGCACATGACCGGCCTCGCCCTCGAAGCGCGCCGCAGTTCGTTCGTGCCTGGCACCGGACGCGTCCCGAATGTCCCCTCCGATTTCCAGGGTTTTTGGCGCGTTCACGGGGGTTGCGGCGCGAGTTGTGACACTTTCGTTTGCATAACCTGGCACGGGACACGCCCCGGCGGGGCATGGCGGAGCGAGGCGTGAGCGTGGGCTTGCCGAAGCTCAAAGCGCAGGTACCGGCTCTGCCGGTGCCGGAGCAGAAGCTCAGGGCCGAGCCACGGCCGGCTGGACCGCCGGTGCTCGAGAGAATCGCGGCGTACGATTCTCGAGCGCGGGCTCACGCATCTTGAGGGCGGGACGCTCGTCGTCACGCTCCCGGACGGGTCCGTACGGCGGTTCGGGTCGGGGCCGGCCGTCGAGATGACCATCCGCAGCTCGCGGCTCTTCCGCCGGATCGCGACGCGCGGGGCGATCGGGCTCGGCGAGTCGTACATGGCCGAGGAGTGGGACGCACACGACCTGGTCGCCCTCTTCGAGCTCCTGCTCCGGAACACAAGAGCCGCGGAAGCCCGGCACCCGACCCTCCGCCGCGTGATGGATGCGCCACCGCGCCCGAACCGCCGCAACGGCCCGCTGCGCTCGCGGCGCAACATCGCCTACCACTACGACCTCGGGAACGAGCTCTTCCAGCTGATGCTCGACCCGACCATGACCTACTCGTGCGCCATCTTCGAGGCCGAGGACGAGCCGCTCGAGGAGGCCCAGCGCCGCAAGCTCCGACGCATCTGCGACAAGCTCGGCCTCGGCCCCGACGACCGCGTGCTCGAGATCGGCTGCGGCTGGGGCGGCTTCGCGATGGTCGCCGCCGAGGAGTACGGAGCACACGTCACCGGGCTCACGATCTCCCATGCGCAGGCCACCCTCGCCCGCGAGCGCATCAGCGCCGCCGGGCTCGACGACCGGATCGAGATCCGCGAGGAGGACTACCGCTCGCATCGCGGCGGCCCCTACACCAAGGTCGCGTCGGTCGAGATGCTCGAGGCGATCGGCGAGAAGCAGTTCGGCACGTACTTCGCCACGATCGACCGCCTCCTGGCCCCCGGCGGCCGTGCCTGCGTCCAGACGATCCTCATCCCGGACGACCGCTGGGATCGCTACCGGAAGAGCCCCGACTGGATCGAGCGCTACGTCTTCCCGGGCTGCCTGATCCCCTCGCTCGGCGCTCTCGCAAGCGCCGCGACGCGCTCGTCGAACCTGATGATCGACGAGGTCGAGGAGATCGGCCCGAGCTACGCCGAGACGCTCAAGCGCTGGCGGGAGGCGTTCATCGGCAAAATGGACCAGGTGCGCGAGCTTGGCTATGACCGCCGCTTCGAGCGGACGTGGATCTTCTACCTTTCCTACTGCGAGGCGGCGTTCCGCCTGCGCGCGATCCGCGACGCCCAGCTGACCTTCTGCCGGTCGTACGGCGCATGAAGCGGCCGCCGCTCTACACATTCCTCGAGGTGATCCGTTTCCGCTGGTGGTTCTCCCGGATCTACCGCATCCAGGTCACCCACCAGGAGCGCGTCCCGAAGGTGGGCCCGGTGATCCTCGTCGCCAACCACGAGTCGATGCTCGACCCCTGGATCCTCGCGATGGCGACGCCGCGCCCGATCCGTTACATGGCCAAGGCCGAGCTGTTCGGGTATCCCGTCCTGAAGAGCATCATGCGCACGTTCGGGACGTTCCCCGTCGAGCGCGGGACCGGCGACCGCGCTGCCGTCGGACGCGCGGCCGAGCTGCTTGCCGGCGACCAGGTCCTCGGAATGTTCCCGCAGGGGACGAGCCTGCCTCATCGCAACCGGCCCTGGATGCGCGGCGCCGCCCGGCTCGCACTCGCATCGGGGACGACGATCGTCCCGGTCTGCATCGTCGGCAGCGAGAAGGCCCTGCGGCCGCGCAAGTTCAAGCTCGGGCTGCCGAGCCTGAAGGTGATGGTGTGCGAGCCGATCGAGGTCGAGAAGGCGCGTCCCTCGGTCGCGACCGCCAAGGCGCTGACCGCGAAGATCGAGCACGTGATCGAGGCGGCGAGGGAGCCCTACGGCCCGCCCGCGCACGTCTGGTACAGCGACGAGAAGGTCACCGCCTCAGAAACCTCTTAGGCGCGCTCGCCCCACCTGTCCGTATGCTGTTTACGTGGCGAAGAAGAAGGCGCGGACTCCGATGCCGCCGCGCAACGTACAGGCGCCTCAACGCCGCGATACCTCGAAGGGCTCTCCGCTTGCGGAGGTTCCCGTGTGGGTCTGGATCGTCAGCGCGGTTGCCGTCGTCGGCGGCGTGCTGATCATCTACCTGGTCACGAGCGCGAGCAGCTCCGGCAAGGCGACCCCCGCTGCGGTCAAGTCGGCGATGCTCGCCGCGAACTGCACCTACCGGGACGTGGCGCCCCTGCCTCCGAAGAAAGACCCGAACGGCAATAACGGCGGCTACCACGCAGACGTGCCGACACTGGCCACGCCGACCAAGGGGCTGTGGAGCACCAACCCCCCGGCAGGCGGCGCGCACTACGGCCAGTGGGCGATCTGGGGCTTCTACACGCAGCCCGTCAACCCGCGTCAGGTCGTTCACAACGAGGAGCACGGCGGCGTGATCATCTGGTACGGGCCGAAAGTGCCCAAGGCAACCGTCGACAAGCTGCAGGCGTTCTACAACCAGGCGCCGGACGGCATGTTCGGGACGCCCTACGCCTCGCTCGGCAACAAGATCGCGCTGACGGCCTGGACGGGCGACCCGGCCAAGTACTACCACAACGGCTACTACGGAACGGGCCACATCGCGGTCTGCAGCAACTTCGACCAGCAGGCGTTCGCCAAGTTCCGCGACACGTACGTGGGCAACGGCCCCGAGGGGATCCCGCTGAAGCCCTACGACGAGCCCGGCCAGGGCCCGACCTCCTAGCGGCCGGCTCAGACGGTCGCAGAGACCGCGAACGGCGTGGTCGTCGGGTGGGCCGACCCCGTCTCGGGCTCGACCGTGACCGCGACCTTCGACCCCTTGGGCACCTTGCCCTGGATCGGGACGAACCCGGGCCCGGGCCCGCCCTGGAAGAGACCTGCGGGAATCGCCTTGCCGTCGCGCAGCACCCACGCCTCATAGATCTTCCCCGCCGGCGCGGAGGGCATCGAGAAGACGACGAGCGCGGCCGAGCCGCTCGGCGAGACCACCAGCGATCCCGGGATGCCGCTGACCGGGACATGCTGGACAGCCTGGGCGTGCGCGCTCGAAAGCTGGTTGTGAAGCGAGACGTTCCAGATACCGAGACCGACTGCGACACACGCGGCGACTGCGGCGATCGCCGCGGCCGGGGCCGCCCAGCGCGGCCGCAGCGGCACGACATTGGGGCGCTCGGCGCGCGCGGCCTCGAGGATCCGGCCGCGGAGCGCGGGCGGCGGGGAACCGGGCTCGACGGCGAACGCGAGCTCGGCGGCCGTCGCTGAGAACGCCGCGACATCTTCCCGGCAGCTCGCGCAGCCGGCGAGGTGATCCTCGTACGCCTCCCTCTCGTCGGCGTCCAGCGCGTCGAGCGCGTACGCGGCGCTCAGGTCGTGGATTGTCTCGTCCATGTCTCTCCGTCGATCGAGTTGTCGAGCAGCTCCCGCAGGCGCGCGAGCCCCGCGAACATCCTGCTCTTGATGGTGCCGAGCGGCTCACCCAGCCGCTCCGCCAGCTCCGATTGCGTGAAGCCGCCGTAATAGGCGAGCTCGAGGGCCTCGCGCTGCTGGTCGGGTAGCTGCCTCAGCGCTGCCTGCACGCGCTCACGCTCGAGGTGAAGCCAGGTGCTGTCTGCAGCCGACGGCCCGCCGGAATCCGGCTCGGTCTCCGGCAGCGGATCGGTGCGCCGCCGCTCCTCGCGGCGAACCAGGTCGACCGCGCGCCTGTGCACGAGCGTCATGATCCACGTGCTCGCCTTCGCACGCTCGGGGATGAACCGCGATGCGCCTCGCCAGACGGAGAGGAACGCGTCCTGGACGGCGTCCTCGGCCAGGGCCTCGTCGCGCAGCACCCGCACTGCGAGGCCGTAGGCGGCGCGACCGTAACGGTCGTACAGCTCGGCAAGCGCGACCTCGTCGGATCTCGCGGTCAGCGCGACGACGGCTTCGTCGGAAAGGTGGGCCAGGTCGCGTCGCGCCATCGTCGAGCTCCGCGGGGAGCTCGTCGGGGACCCTAGCAAGCGTAGACCGGCGCCCATAGCCCCCCAGATTCGCCCCCTGGGGCCAGTTGGTTCGCCGGGCGCCGGACCGAACCGACCTCGTCGGAGCGGCGAATGAGGGGCGCTCGCAATGTCGCGGGCCCGATCAAGGAGGTTCGACATGAGCGGTACGACGCGCGCACAGTTCCTCGGTCGCGGCGCCAAGGGCGGGCTTGCCCTCGTCGCCGGCGGCCTCGTCCTCGGTGTCGCGGAGGGCACGGCGTTCGGCGCCATGAGCTCCGACACCGACATCGCAAAGCTCGCCGCCACGGCGGAGCTGCTTGCGATCGACTTCTACGGCAAGGCGATCTCCTCGAAGCAGCTGAAGAACGACGAGCTCAGCTACCTCGTGGGCGCCAAGGCCAACGAGGTCGCGCATTACAACGCTCTGAAGGGCGTCCTCGGCAAGGCGACGCCGAAGGACCTGATGTTCACCTACCCCAAGGGCGCGTTCACGTCGCGCCACTCGATCGGTGCGCTCGGCCAGGCGCTCGAGACCGCATTCGTCGGCGCGTACATGGGTGCCGTCACCGCTCTCTCGAGCAACGACCTCAAGGGTGTCGCAGCCGAGATCGGCGCCTGCGAGTCACGGCACCTGAGCGTCCTCACGAACATCGCGGCAAACGCCGTCGTCCCGGCGCCGGACCTCCCGAAGGTGCTGACCGCTGCCGCTGCGACGAACGCGCTCAAGCCGTTTCTCACGTAGGACCACGGGGAATTCGACCCCGTGGCCCCTTCTTCCGGCAAGGGCTCGGCGGGAGAAGGACGGCAACAGCGGTCGGGGGTACGACCGCAGATCGAACGGGGGTGCCGCAGCCGGCGCCCCCGTTCTATTTCTTCCTGGTGACGATCAGCGTCGCCTGCATGCCGAGCTGGCGGTGGTTCGCGATGCTGCACCAGAGCAGGTACTTGCCCGGGAGGAGCTTCGTCGAGAGGTCGAAGTAGGCGCCCGGCTGAATGACCGGGGTCCCGGCAATGTGCGCGCCGCCGACGCGCTGGAGTCGCAGATCGTGGGGATCCTCGCCGAAGTTGACGAGCTCGACGATCGCCGGCCCCGGCGGGATGGTGCGCCGTGAGACTGCGAAGAAGAACTCCTTCGCGGTGACCTGGACGCGGTTCGGGTAGACCCGGGCGGGCGTAGCGGCCGGAACGAACAGGACCGACGCGGCCAGGGCCGCGGCGACGGCGACCTTCACTTGAGCAGCGCTGGCCGGGCGTAGGCGCTGACGCCCGGGATGACGTCGTTGGCGTCGGTCGCCGAGCCACTGCTCGAGGATCGAGGCGTAGACGGCCCGGAAGTCGGCGGTCGGCACCAGGTTGCCGCCGCCGTCGAGCCCGCCCGTGATCCCGGGGAACGCGCCGATCTGCTGCCCGTTCACCCGGGTGCCGATCAGGAAGCCGAGGCCGGCCGAGCCGTGGTCGGTGCCGGCCGAGGCGTTCTCCTGCGCGCGGCGCCCGAACTCCGACCAGACGTGGATCAGCACGCGATCGGCGACCCCGCGGGCCTCGAGGTCGCGCTGGAACGCGAGCAGGGAGTCGGCCGTCAGCTGGAGGCCGCTCGTGAGCGTCGCCGCCTGCGAGGCATGCGTGTCGAAATGCCCGGGCGAGGTGATCGTCACGACCTCCATCGGCAGACCGGCGGCGATCATCGCGGCGAGGCCGGCGAGGCGGTGCGGGAAGGGATCCGAAGATACGGGGTAGGCAACCGGCGTCTTGAACCCGTAGGCGAACGCACCGAGCTCGGTCGCAGAGGTGGTGCGAGGAGAGCGCGATCGAGCCGGCCGTCGAGAGCCCGGCATCGGGCGACTTCATATGCACGGCGCCGAGATTCGCGGCCTCCTGGAGGATCGACGACTCGAGGGGATGCGGAGCGACACCGGGCAGCGGCGAACGTGTACTGATCGGCCGCCTGGAGCGTCGCGACCGGCACCTTGGTCGTCGCGAGCGCCGGCTGCAGCGCGACATCGAGCGAGAGCCCCTGCAGCGGGTTGTCGGCGGTACCGGTCTTGTCGAGGTAGCGGCCGAGCCAGCCGGTGCGGAGCGTCGCATCGGTCGCGCCGACCTCCCAGTAGTGGCGCGAGGTGAAGTGGGACTGGTCCGAGTTCGCGTACCCGATCGCCGGGATCACCGAGACCTTCCCCTCGCCGTAGAGCGTGGCGATGCTCGACATCGCGGGATGCCAGCGCAGCCGGCTGTCGCCCGTGTAGGCGATCCCGGTCGTCTGGCCGAGCGCCAGGTTCGGCCGCAGGGCGTAGTACTTCGGGTCGCCCGCAGGGAAGAGGACGTTGAGGCCGTCGATCCCGCCCGCCAGGAAGACCGAGAGGAGAACCTTGTTCGTCGCTGCTGCCTCGTACGCGGCGCGCGCGATGCCGTCCTCGAACGCGAACGAGCGTGAGCGCACCGCCGCCGTAGACGGCGAGCGCAAGCCCGGCGGTGCGCGACACGAACGAGCGCCGCGTCAGCCCGGTGCCCGCCGGGAGCGGCATACCCGGCTCGATCTCCGGCAGCCCGCGGCCCGCCTCGGCCACGGCACGCCTCAGGTACTCGGTGCGGTTGCAGTCGCTGCAGTCTGAATTCATGCGGTCTGGAAGTCCGGGGAGGTGGCGAGGAGGCGGCGCATCGCGGTCTCGACGACGGCCGGGTCGTTCTTGCGCGCGAGCTGCGCCTTGCCGAACGCGGTCATCACACCGAGCGTCGTCGACGAGACGGTCGGGAAGCCCCAGTACTGAACGACGCGCTGGGTCAGCTTCGCGGGATCGGCAGGCGAGCCCTTCGGCGCGCTCGACCCCTGAACGATCGCTGCCATGAACCAGCGCGAGCGGAACGTGGCCGTGTCGAGCCAGCGCGTGTAGTCCCAGCCGCCGACGTCCGGCGGGTAGAAGAGCTGCTGGCCGGCCGACTGGCCGAGCGTCCACCACACCGAGTTCGTGATGTTCTGGCCGCGCATCCGCAGAAGGCCGGCGTTGTAGACGACCGGCGGCTTGATCATCCGCGGGGAGGTGTAGAAGGCCGGGTGCATCAGGATCGCCTCGACCACCGGAAGGATCTGGCGGCCCGAGTAGAGCGCCTGGAGCCCGGTGGAGGTGGTCGCGTCGAGCGGCGTCGAGACGAAGTAGCCCCAGAGCTTGTTCACGAAGAACGAGGGGTGCAGCTTGTGGTTGAGGCAGAGGTTGCAGGAGTCCTGCCAGTTCCAGTTGCCGGTCTGCGAGAAGATCGTCTTGTTGCGTGTTGTCGTGACGGCTGTCGACGAACGTGAACGCCGAGGCAACGCCCTTCGACACCGACCCGTTCCAGCCGGTGAGGGCGCGTGCGTTCTCGCGGACGTCGGTCTCGGTGTAGGCCCCCCGGTCTGCGCCGAGCGTGAAGAGCTCCATCATCTCGCGGCCGTAGTTCTCGTTCGGGTGGCCCTTCACGTTCTGGTTCCCGTTCAGCCAGACGAGCATCGCCGGATCGATCGTCACGCCCTTCAGCAGGTCGGCGAACGAGCCGAGCGCGTTGCGCGCGGAAGAGCTGGTTCTGGTTCAGCATCAGCTGCTGCTGGGCGACGCCCTGGTTCGAGGTCGCGAACCAGGAGTGCCAGATCAAGCGTCATGCGCTCGATCAGAGGCGTCGTCGTACGGATCATCCGGTCGAGCCACCAGAGGTGGTCGTGACCGATCACGTTCACCGGATCGATCGGGCGGCCCTTCTCGTCGACCGGGCTCGGCCCGAGGAAGGTCTCCGGCGCCGACGGCCGCGTGAGCGACTGGACGGCGCCCTGGAGGCCGAGCTTGGAGAGCTTGACCGCATCGCCCTGACGCGGCCCGAAACCGGCACGCCACAGGAGCCTCTCCGCCTGTTCCTTGCCGAACGGGCCCGTGTAGGTCGCCACACCGCTCATTCGCCTCAGCAGAGCTTAGGGTAAGGCCTGCTGCAAGAGGGTCACCGGAACGTAAAATCCTTCGCGAACCTTCACGTTCGGCCCGTACGCTGGCCCAGATGGCAAATCGTCTCTTTCTCATCGCGTTCGCGCTCGTCGCGCTGGTCGCCACCGGCCAGGCGCTGGCCGCCAAGCCGCTGACTCAGAAGCAGTACGCGGAGCTGAAGATGAAGCAGGCGCTGACGGCCTGGGCCAAGAAGAACGTCCCGGGCCTCCAGATCGGCGCCGCCTCCTGCGTGCTGCCGAAGAACGGCGTGATCATCCACTGCACGGTGCAGAGCACTGCGCCGAAGTACAACGAGAACATCGTCTTCAAGGTCAAGGAGACGCTCCACGACATCGGCACCGTGACCTGGGTCGTCACGTCCAAGACGTGCAGCGACTCGAAGACGCACAAGACGTTCGCGTGCTGAGAGCCCCAGTCCTGACGGTCGCCGCGGCGCTCGCTCTCGCGGGCACGGCCGGCGCCGCCACGCCCGCACAGAGCCTCGCCGCACGCCTGAAGACCTCGATGCAGGACTACTACGTGCAGGCGAACCCGAAGTTCAAGATGGGAGCGGTGACCTGCAAGATCGCGGCGAGCGGCAAGACCGCCCGCTGCAACGCCCACTTCACCGTCACCGGAGCGCATGCCGGCGGCGACTTCGTCCTCGGCGTCACGATCAACAAGACGACCGGCCAGATCCACACGAAGACCCTCTCGGCGGTCTGCAAGGACACGCAGACCGGCAAGACCCTCAAATGCTGAGCTAGACGACCTCGGCGAGCTCGCCGGAGCCGTCGAGCGAGTCCGCGTCTCGTGCCGCGAGCGCGGCGAAGCGCCCGCCGAGGGCGACGAGCTCGTCGTAGGTGCCCGTCTCGGTGATGCGGCCGCCGTCGAGGACGACGATCTGGTCGGCATCGCGGACGGTCGAGAGCCGGTGGGCGATCGCGATCGTGGTGCGCCCTTCGACGAGCCGGGCGAGCGCCTCCTGGACGGCGCGCTCGGTCTGGGTGTCGAGAGCGGAGGTCGCCTCGTCGAGGACGAGGATCGGCGGGTTGCGCAGGATCGCGCGCGCGATCGCCATCCGCTGCTTCTCGCCGCCGGAGAAGCGGTATCCACGCTCCCCGACGACCGTCTCGTAGCCCTCGGGCAGCGAGGAGATCAGACCGTGGATCTGCGCGGCGCGGGCCGCCTCCTCGACCTCCTCGTCCGTCGCGTCGGGCTTCGCGAAGCGCAGGTTCTCGCGCACGGTCGCGTGGAAGAGGTAGGTCTCCTGCGAGACGACGCCGACCGTCGACGGCGAGCGACTCGAACGTGAGGTCGCGGATGTCGGTGCCGTCGATCGTCACCTTCCCCTTGCTCACGTCGTAGAGCCGCGAGACGAGGTAGCCGAGCGTCGTCTTGCCGGCGCCGGTCTCGCCGACGACCGCGGTCGTCGTTCCCGCCGGGATCGTGATGTCGACCGACTCGAGCGCGTACGGCCCGTCGCCGTAGCGGAACCAGACGTCCTCGAGCCGTACGTCGCCGTGCACCGTCTCGAGCGTCTTCGTGCCCGGCGCGATGTCGATCGGCAGGTCGAGGTACTCGAAGATCCGGTCGAAGAGCGCGAGCGAGCTCTGGACGTCGACCGAGATCGAGAGCAGGCTCCCGATCGGCGCGAACAGCCGCACCTGGAGGGTGGTGAAGGCGACGAGGGTGCCGATCGTCGAGTAGGGCGCCGGGCCGGTGGAGTTCTTGACCTCGAGCCCGCCGAACAGGTAGATCAGCGCGGGCATGACGGCGAAGGTGATCTGGATCGACTGCATCAGCCAGCGACCGGTCATCCGGCTCCGCACTTCGAGGTCGGCCAGGCGAGTCGACTCGCCCTCGAACCGCGTCTGCGAGCTCGGTCGAGCGGCCCATGGTCTTGCCGAGCAGGATCCCCGACACCGAGAGCGATTCCTGGACGAGGGAGGAGATGTCGGCCATCGACTCCTGCCGGGTTGTCGCGATCTCACGGCGCGCACCTCCGACGCGGCGCGTGATGAGGACGAAGATCGGCATCAGCGCCGAGCGCGATCAGCGCGAGCTGCCAGTCGATCAGGAACATCGCGACGACGGTCGCGATCACCGTGGTCACGGTGGACATCACGGAGGTCGCAGTCGAGGTGAGGACGTTGTCGACACCGCCGATGTCGTTCGCGATCCGGCTCTGCACCTCGCCCGTGCGCGTCTTCGTGAAGAACGCGAGCGAAAGCCGCTGCAGGTGGCGGTAGACGGAGGTGCGAAGGTCGTGCATGACGCTCTGCCCGACCTGGGTGGAGAGGTACGACTGGACGACACCGCAGACGCCGTTGATCAATGCGATCGCGATCATTGCGGCGACGAGCCCGGCCAGCAGGCGGAAGTCGACTGTCACGTACTTGCTCTTGCCGATGCCTACCGGCGTGAACGCTTGCGAGAAGACCGCCTGCTGGAGGAACGCCGGGATCACCCCGAGGGCCGAGACGAAGATGATCAGAACGCTGACGACCGAGAGCTTTGCCCAGTAGGGACGGAAGAGCCCGCCTATGCGGCGCAGGTTGGCACGCCGCACCGCCTTGTCGGCGGGGCGCACGGGCTTCTCGCGCGGCATGAAGCCGCCTGAACGGCCTCCGGGCATCGTATCTACGGTAGCGCCGGCCTAGGTCGAGGCTGCCGCCGCGCGCAGCTCGCGCAGGAGCAGCGCGTCCGGCTGCTCGCCGTTCGCCGACCAGGCGATCTTCCCCTGCGGGTCGATCACGTAGAAGGTCGGGAACTCGCCCACCTTGTACGCCTTGGAGACCGGCCCGCGGCTGCCTTCGTGGTGGAACGTGCCGGGATCCGACGGGTTCGGGTCGAGGAGCGCCGGGAAGGGCAGGCCGAAGTAGATGTGGTAGGCGAGGATGCTCGCAGCGTCCTCGCCGTCCGCGTTGACTCCGACGAAGGCGTAGCGGCTCTTCGGAAGCGCGCGGTACATCGCCTTCAGGTGCGGCGCCTCGGAGGCACAGTGCGGGCACCAGGTGGCGAAGAGCTCGAGCAGCACCGCCTTGCCGCGTAGCGAGGCGAGCGAGACCGGCACGCCGGTCGGGGTGCGGAGCTTGAAGTCCGGCGCCTTCGATCCGACCGGGAGAAGGCTCGACGCCGCCGGAGGGCTCGTCGCGGCGATCGGCGAGTTCTCGATCACGCCCGCGTTCGACGGCGCGTTGGAGTGGAACCCGACAGCCTCGGCGGCCCGGAGCAGAGCGGCCGAGGCGCTCCGGTCGGCGAGCGGGATCGTGACCACGCGAGGCGGCTTCTGCTTGGTGTTCGAAGCGAGCACGGCGCCGATCACGAGCAGCAGTACGGCCACAGCGCCGACGAGGAGCGCCATGCGCCCGCGCGCCCGCCGCGAGTAGCTGTCCCGACCCGGGCCAAGCCGGCCGACGGTCAGTCGGCGCTCGGCGTCGTCCTCGGTCATGCCGCCGCCTTCCGGCGCCGCCAGAGCAGCCGGCCGGCGAACGCGAGCAGCCCGATCAGGATCGCCGCGCCCACGATCTCGCCGCGCTCGACCCAGACCGACGAGCTGCCTCCCAGGGCGCTGCTGCCGCCGGTCGAGAGCTTGAGCCCGTGCTGCGCCGCGAGCGCCTGGATCGCCGTCTCGGTGGCCGCCGCCAGCTCGGGCCCGGTCTTGCCGGTCGGCGGCGGCAGCTTCGCGATCACGGCCTTGTCGCCCGCCGGAAGCTTCTTCGCCTTGTAGATGCCGTAGCCCTTGGGCATCACCACGAGCAGCTCGTCGTTCCAGTAGTAGCCGTCCTCGGCGGCGAGGAACTTCGCGTAGCGCTGGGGAGCGTTGAACAGGATCGGCACCGACCCGAGGTCGTACGGCGTGGCGACCACGGCGACCCGGAGCGGGAAACCCTGCTTCTTGGAGCTCGCGAGCATCGCGTTGATCTTCTTCTGGTCGGCCGCCGGGATGTGGCCGTCGTAGGGCGAGAGAAAGCTCAGGCCCGCGAGCAGGTAGTCGCTCGCCGGATCGCCGTCGGCCCGAGCCGCCGGCACGGCAAGGGCGAGTGTCGCGAGCAGCGCCGCGGCGAGCCAGAGCCACCTCGAAGAGACGTGCATCACAGGGCACCCGCAAGCAGCTGGATCGCGATCACGGCGGCGAGCGCGCCGGCGCCGAAGCCGATCAGCGACGCGAGGAGCCGGAGTGCCGGAGCGGCGGTCATCCGGAGGCCTGGTCGACGATCAGGACGGTGAACGGCTGGCCGCCCTTCGGAGTGACGGTGAACGAGAGGCCCCAGTGGCCGACCATCACGAGCGCCGGAGTAGTGCGCGAGTACACGCCGGGCGCAGTCTCGGTCATCTGGTACTCCTGGGTTCCCATCTTCATGTCGAGCATCGCGAAGGTGACCGTCACGTCGGCGCCCGTGACCGGCCGGCCGTTCTTCGTGATCTGCAGTGCGAAGGTGTTCGGTGCGGCCGCTTTGTTCGGATCGACGAGCAGTTTCAGCGTATACCCGTCCTGGTGCACGACGGCAGCGACCTTCCCGGGGCCGACCTTCGCGGACGCCGATCCTTCCTCGGACGAGGTACTTGGACGGAGGCGCGAGGCTCGTGAGCAGCGCAGCGGCGAGTATCGCGGTGACGACGATCAGCACCTCGACCGAGACGAGCCCGCGAAGGAGCGAGGAAGCAGACGGGGCGAGCTCCGGCCGGGCGCCCGCCGCGGCGAGCCGGGGCTTCGTTCGGACGAGGTTGACGGCGCCGAGCAGCATCGCCGTGGCGAGAAGCGCCGCCTTGACGAGGATCACCTGGCCGTAGGAGGTCGTCCAGAGAGCCGACAGGAGCGGCATGTGCAGCACGGTCGCCCAGATCCCCGAGGCGAGGAGCACCGCGACCGAGACGAGCGCGACGTTCGAGAAGCGCGGGACCACGACCGAGAGCGCCGAGATGCGCCGGGCCGCCGGCTGGCTTCCCCAGACAAGGAGCAGGCCCATCAGGCCCCCGACCCAGAGCGCTCCGGACGTCGACGTGGAGCCAGTCGAGCGCGACGGCGAGCCCACGCGGGGCGGTCTGCGCCGCATGGCCCGCAGCGGCCGGGATAACCAGTGCCGCCGCCGCGGCTGCGACGGCACCGATCCCGGCGAGGATCTCCGCGATCGAGCGATGCTCACGCTCGGGGCGGTCGACCCAGAGCGCGATCCAGGCAGCCACGACGAACAGCGCGAAGCAGATCTCCAGGTCGACGTAGCTCCGCCCGAACGCGGTCGTCCGCCAGAGCGGCACGAGCGCTCCCACGTCGGCGAACCCACGGAGCGAGTCGACCGCGGTCGACTCCTCGAGGTAGGCCGGCACCGCGAGCAGAGCGAGGGTCGAGGTGACGGCGAAGGCGACCGTGACCGAGCGAAGGCTCGCTCCCGTGCGCCGAACGCGCCGGCCGCGCGATCGCGAGCCGCATCGCGAGCAGCCCGACCGAGGCCATCACGGTCAGGAACACGAGCCATTTGAGGATCACGAGCTGCGGCGTCGTCGCCGATCCGGCGATGTGCGGGATCACGAACTGCGGCGCCGGCCCCGGGTTCGGGCCGACCGCGAACGTGAAGGCCCCCTGCACCGGATGACCGTCGACCGAGATCGCGCGCCAGTAGACGAGGTACCAGCCCTGCGGGCAGGTGCGGCTCGAGCGGGACGATCAGCGTGTCGGGGTTGGCGGCCGACCGCCGCGGCGACGCGGTCGCGACCTGCTTGCCGTCCTTGTCGGTGACGGAGATGATCGCGAAGCGAGGCTCGACCGCCTCGTCGAAGGTCAGGGCAACATCGGGGGGCGGGGAGTCGAGGACGGTGCTCGCCTCCGGGAACGTCTTGGTCAGGTACGCGTGCGCAGACGCCGCCACGGGCGCAACGAGCGCGACCACTGCGACGAGCGCGACCAGGACACCCCGCCCCCGGTTCGTCATGCGAGCTGCCTCTTACCGCCACCCGCGAACAGGGCGACTGCGCCGAGGATCAGCCCGAGAACGCCCACGACGAGAGCGACGATCGTGAGCAGAGGCGTTCCGCCACCGCCCCCGAGCGAGGCCTTGGCCTCGATCGTCGGCGCCGGGTTCTCGGCCGACTCGGAGCCGTTCCAGTCGACGATCGTCCCGTCGGAGTAGGTCTGCTGGACTCCGAAGGTGTAGGTGCCGCTCGAGGACGGCTGGGCCAGGAACCAGAAGGTCGAGTCCTCGCCCGTGGGCACGCTGCCCCCGGTCCACGTCACCTTCTGGATCACGGCGTTCTCCCCGGAGCCCGTCTGCTGCAGCACGCGATGCCAGCCGGGGCTCGGGACGAACGAGTCGATCGAGAAGCCCGAGGGGACGGTCAGCACGATCTTCGTCGTCACCGCGCCCTCCTTCTCGGTCGGGACGGCAAGGCTGTAGAGCTGAAGCTCCTTCGACAGTGAGACGGGCGGGCTGACTCGCGCATGCGCAAAGGCGCCGCCGGCAACGACGAGCGCGGCGATCACCGTGCTCGCGATGGCTAGAGGCAGGCGCCGCCTGCCTCTGGGTATGAGAATCACGATCGGTCGACTCCTCTCAGGAAGAGATGCAAAGGGCGGGGACCGTGAGCCTCGGAGGCCCGCGCGGGCCGTTCGCCAGCAGAGCACGGCCGTCGGGGGTCAGACCGGTCGCGAGCACGTTCGCGGCACGGCCGGCGGGGCGAACGATCACGACGCCGAGCTGCTCGAAGAGCCGCCGCGCCCATTCGAGCAGGTGCTCGACGGCTCCGTGCACCGCGACGGCGATGAGCGAGAGCCCGGCGAGGATCGGGATCGCGTCCCGGTGAACCGGCCCGAGCAGGCACGAGAGGCCGTGCCAGCCGAGCCCCTCGCGCCAGTGGATCGTCGACTCGAGCATCGCGAACCCGAACGACGTCGCCAGGAAGAGCGTCGCGACGCGGACGCCGAGCAGCGCCGGCCGCAGACGTGGAGCCGCAGCAACCCGGCGGCCCTCGAGCAGGAGCCGCTCTCGCACCGCGAGCGCGGCCAGCCAGAGCACCGCGGAGGCGATCGCGGCGGCCGCCAGCGTGCTGACGACGAGGGGCACCGCGACGTCCGGGCCGAGCCGGTTGTGCGCCAGCGCCGCGAGGAGCACGGACTGGGGTGCGAGCGCGTAGACGATCACGCGGGTCGCCAGCACGACCGAGACGGCGACGAGCGCCCAGATCGAGAGCCTCAGACGCAACGTCAGTGCACGTGGAGGGTGAAGGGGACGGTGAGCACTTTCCCATCGGGCTTCAGCTGCAGGAACAGCCGCCAGGTGCCGCGCCGCGGGGACGAGGACGCCGACGTTGAGCTTCCCGGGCGTTGTCGAGCTGCCGGTGACCTTGACCGGCCCGAGCACGCTCGTGCATCCGCTCACCCCCGGCGCGCAGACGTGGGTGTGGAAGTAATCGAGGCTGTGCTGGCGGAAGAAGATCGCGTGGGCGAGCGCGCCGAACCAGGGCTGGAACTTGGCGGGCTTGCCGGTCGGCCCGGTGACATCGACGGTCACGAGCTTCGCCTCGAGCGCCTTCAGGGTCTGGGCGCCGTGGAGCTTGAATGTGTACCCGCCGACTTTCTGAACCGTCGAGGTCGGTGGGAGCGGCTTCGGCTTGTACGCGCCTGCGACCTTCAGCTTCCCGAACAGCTGGAAGTTCGCGTTCAACTGGTTCGAGACGGTCTTCGGGTAGACGTCGACGACAACCCGGTACGGCCCCGGCGCCGGGAACGTGACCGACCTGCGAGATCGTCTTCTTGCCGACCGGCGGGTGCATGTGGATCATGATAGCCAAGGTCGTCTCTGACCATGATCAGGTGGACGCCTGTGTGCGGACCGGGGCCCGTCTTGAACCGGGTGAGCGGCGTGCCGTCCGGCTGCTCGATCGAGAACGAGACGCGAACCGGCTTGCCGGGAGCGATCGGGCCGGAGGGCTTCAGATCGACGAGCCTGTAGGTGGCGGCAGGCTGGACGGTGGGGCCGCTGACGGTGGCCGAGCCGCCGCAACCGGCGAGGGCGAAGACGGCCGCGGGAACGGCGAGGAGAGCGAGCAGCTTCACGAGTTACCTCCGGCGAACAGGAAGAAGGAGTGGGGGGCGAGGTAGGGGCCGAGCTCGAGCACGATCTCGGCATGGCGTGTGAGCGGAATCGCCGCGAGAGGGCCGTGGACGAGACGGCCGTTCAGGTACGCGCGGACGGGGGTCTGTGAGGTGAACGACGCGAGGTGGTGGGCGTCGAGCGGCCGGCCCCAGATCCGGAAGAGGTCGCCGAGCGTCATGCTCCTGCCGGTCGCGACCCGCACGATCCCGCCGGGCTCCGCCGTCCTGGCCGGGTAGACGCAGCCCGACGAAGCGGCGCCGATCCCCGCCGGGACGACGATCACCTTGCGGCCCGCGAACAGCTCGAGATGGAGGCGGAAGCTCGTGCCCGCGGGCCCACAGGTGAGCGACCCGGCAGGCTTTCCGGCCGCGACCGCGGCGGTCCGGGCCGGCGGCGTGTAGCGCGGCCCGGGCCCGATCGGCCACGGGTGGACGGAGGGGCTCGCCAGGAGCGCGATCGCCAGGAGGAATGCGCTCATCGCGGCAACGGCCTCCGGACGCGAACCGGCTCGTCGAAGTCGGGGAGGAAGCTGAGAAGAGCCGCGGCCGCGCCGGCGACGATGGCGATCGCGCAGACGGCGCGCGCGAGCACGGCCGGCAGCGCGGAGATCACGACGCCGTGCCAGAAGACGGGCGTCGAGCTGAGGCTGACGGCGGCCGCGACGGCGCCCACGACACCCGCGGCATGCACGCGGGCCCTGCCTTTCAGTCGCACGAGCAGCGCCGCGAGCACCCCGCCGACGACCGCCGCCGTCACGAGCTGGAGCCATGCGACTCCACCGGAGGTCGCGTCACGGACGGCGAAGGTGGTCACCTCGAGGAGCGCAGCTACGCCGGCCGTGACGCCGAGCCCGATCGTCAGCGGCGCACGAAGGCTCCGCCTCCGGATCGCGAGCACGATGCCGGCCGCGAAGAGCGCGGCGGCTGCGGGCCAGGGCCAGGCAGCAGGACGCGCGACCCGGAAGAACTCTCCGGAGATCGCGCGTGGGACGCCGTTCACTTCGACCGGAACGACGAGCTCACCGGCCGGCCCCGGCTTCGTCGCGGGCGGCGGCGCGAGCCGATGGTCATGCCAGACGACGGTGCGGCCGCCGCTCAGGTGGATCCACCCGTGCTTGGTCGACGACACGAGCCTGTCGCTCGTCGCCGTCGGCGAGCTCGCGTTGACCCAGACGCCCGTCGCGTCGACCTTCAGCAAAGGCTCCTGAAGTGCGCCGCGGACGACCAGGCTCGTGCCGGGATCGACGTGAACCTGGAAGTCGCGATCGCCGTCGAGGACGCGGACGTGCACCCCCGAGAGCGCCCGCGTCGCGGGTGAGAGCGCAAGCCGGTAGTCGAGCGCCACCGTGGGTGCGCGCCCGTGGGCGGCGGCCTGTGCGGGCAGCGCGAGCGCGGCCAGCACGACCGGTATGACGGTGCGGAGCCTGCGCGGCTTCCGCATTGGGTCTCCTTTCGAGCGGTGGGAACGTTCGAGCCGGCCGCCGGATGATTGACGACGATGCCGATAAATCATCCAGTCAGCATCACCCTGATACGCCTCATTGGCCTATCCGGGGCGACTGCCTAGCGCGACGTTCCGGGCGGAGCCCGGCCCGAGGAGTTGCCGGCGAGCACTGCCCGCCGGGCGGATCGAACTTCGACCGGGCGCGAGAACCCGGAGATCAGCAGCCTCAGCCGACGGCGCGCCATGAACCGCACGACCGTCTCGACCACGACCGAGGCGGCGCGAAGCAGCAATGCCACGCCAAGACCGAAGGCCACAGCGAGCGGAACAGCCCACCAGCCGCCGTGCCCGAAGATGCCAGAGAGGCCGCCCGGATGCCCGGCCTCGAACGAGCCCTCGAGCCACTCCTGGGCCGAGTAGACCCCGACCAGGGCGACCGACGAGAGCGCCCACAGCGTCGCAAGAGCGCGCCGAGGCGCCGCGTCTCGCTCGCCCGCGCCGGCCCTCGCTACGCGAACGAGGAACGAGCCGAGCCCGAGCGCGAGCAGCACCACGACCCAGGGCGCGAGCGAGTCGAGATAACCGTGGCCCTGCGCGCTCAGCACGGCGCCCGAACGAGAGCCGTACGCAAGCTGAAAGCGAAGCTGGTGAACGGCGAACGCCGCAGCCGGGAAGAGCACGAACCCCCGTCCGGCAAGCGCGTTCCGCACGTTGCGGCGCGTCATGAGTCCAGCTTAGCCCGGATCAATCCTTGGCGGTCGCGACGTTCGGCGCCGCCAGGCTCGCAACCACCCGGCGGCCCTCGACGGAGTAGACGACATCGATCGTGTCGTTCCGCCGGTACGAGCCTGCGATTCCGAAGAACATGCGGGCCCACCGCCAGAACCCGAGGTCGCCCTCGCGAACGAGCTCGCGGTCGAAGAGGAGCGCCGAGCCGACGACCTCGTAGTCGGTTCCCTCCTTCTGAGGCACGCCGTTGACGAAGACCTCGAAGGGCTTGGCGACCGAAGAGGGCAGGTCGATGCGCGTTCTCGTCTCCACCGCCTATACGATGCCAGCGCGTGCGCCGGAATGCCCTCGTACTGTCGGTTGTGGGCGCGGGGGCGCTCGCTCTCGCCGGGGCTGCGCTTGCGGGCAACGGGGGAACGCTGCCGCCCGCGCCGCACTCACCCAACGCCGAAAGCGTCCGTCAGGCGTACTGGTTCGTGCTCGCCTTCGCCGCGATCGTCTTCATCGGCGTCGAGGGCGCGCTGGTCGCGTTGATCCTCCGCTACCGCCGCGGGAAGCGCGCGCGCTACGCCGACGGCGTGCAGATCCACGGCTCGACCCGCCTCGAGATCATCTGGACGGTCGTGCCGGTCCTGATCCTCACGGCGATCGCGTTCTTCGTCTTCATCAAGCTGCCGAGCATCGCGGATGCGCCAAAGGCGAGCGCGGCGGACTCGACGACGATCACGGTCGAGGGGCACCAGTTCTACTGGATGTTCCGTTACCCGAACGGCGCGATCTCGGTCGGCACGATGACCGCGCCGGCCGACAACGTCGTGAACGAGGACGTCCACGCCCCCGACACGGACGTCTTGCACAGCTGGTGGGTCCCGGCGCTCGGCGGCAAGATCGACGCGATCCCGGGCCGGACGAACCACACTTGGTTCAAGGCGGCCGCCGGCGTGTATCCCGCGCGCTGCTCCGACCTCTGCGGGATCCAGCACACCCTGATGACCGCCACGGTAAACGTCGTGCCGCGCAGCCAGTACGAGTCGTTCATCGAGGAGCGCGCCGCAAACCCCGACTCGATCGCTCTCGGCAAGGAGGAGTGGGACCACGTCTGCGCGGTCTGCCACAAGCTCAACGAGACCTACGTCGGCCCCTCCCTCGGCTCGAACCCGATCGTCACGAGCGCCAAGGACCTGACCGGGATCCTCCGGAACGGCGTCGGCAAGATGCCGGCGGTCGGCAGCAACTGGACGGACGACCAGATCGCCGCCCTCGTCAAGTACACCAAGACCATCGTCAAGCCGCCGAGCGCCAATGGCAGCTAACGCCGACACCGGGGTCCCGGCCTACCGCGCCGACTGGCGCCGCGGCCGCGTCACCTCATGGCTGACGACCGTCGACCACAAGCGGATCGGGATCCTCTACCTCTGGACCGCGCTCGATCTTCTTCGCGCTCGGCGGCTGCCTCGCGCTGATGATCCGCGCGCAGCTCGCGACGCCGAACGAGACCTTCCTCGTCCGCCAGCACTACAACGAGGCGGTCACGATCCACGGGACGACGATGATCTTCCTCGTCATCGTCCCGATCCTCGGCGGGTTCGGGAACTTCCTCGTGCCGTTGATGATCGGCGCGCGCGACATGGCCTTCCCGCGGCTGAACGCGCTCTCCTACTGGTTCTACCTGCTCGGCGGGGTGATCCTGTACTTCAGCTTCTTCGCGAAGGGCGGCGCGGCTGCGGCCGGTTGGACGTCGTACGCGACGCTCTCGACCCTGCACGAGCCGGGCCGGGGCCAGGACCTGTGGATCCTCGCGCTGCACGTGCTGACGCTCTCGTCGCTCGCAGGCGCGATCAACTTCATCGTCACGATCACGAACATGCGCGCCAAGGGGATGACCTGGACGCGGATGCCGCTCTTCTGCTGGTCGATCCTCACCTACGCCTGGCTGCTCCTCCTCGCGCTGCCGACGCTCTCGGCCGGGCTGACGATGATGCTGCTCGACCGCAACGCCGGCACCCACTTCTTCGACCCGGCCCACGGCGGCAGCCCGATCCTCTACCAGCACGTCTTCTGGTTCTTCGGGCACCCCGAGGTCTACATCATGGTGCTGCCCGCGATGGGGATCATCTCCGAGATGATCCCGGTGTTCGCCCGCAAGCCGATCTTCGGCTACAAGGCCGTCGCGATGTCGACGGTCGGGATCGCGTTCCTCGGCTTCCTCGTCTGGGGCCACCACATGTTCGCGGTCGGGCTGCCGACGGCGGTCGACTCGTGGTTCATGATCACCTCGATGATCATCGCCGTCCCGACCGGCGTCAAGATCTTCAACTGGCTCGCGACGCTCTGGCGCGGGAACATCTCGTTCGACACGCCGATGCTGTGGGCGCTCGGCTTCATCGCGCTCTTCACGATCGGCGGGCTCTCGGGGATCTTCCTGGCGGCGTTCCCGGTCGACTGGCAGCTGACGCAGACCTACTACGTCGTCGCCCACATCCACTACGTGCTGTTCGGCGGCTCGATGTTCGGGATCTTCGCCGGCCTCTACTACTGGTGGCCGAAGTTCTTCGGGCGCATGCTCGACGAGAAGCTCGGGAAGCTCCACTTCTGGCTCGTCTTCATCGGCTTCAACCTCGCCTTCTTCCCGCAGCACCTGCTCGGGTTGCAGGGGATGCCGCGGCGCATCTACACGTACTCTGAGGGTGGGAGCTGGGAGGTGTACAACATGATCTCGACGATCGGCGCGTTCACGATGGCCGTCGGCATGCTCGTATTCGTCGCTGAACGTGCTGAAGACGGCACGGAGCGGGCAGCGGGCCGTGAACGACCCGTGGCTCGCCGACACGCTCGAGTGGTACGCCACCTCACCGCCGCCGCCATGGAACTTCGAACGGATCCCCTACATCATCAGCCCCCGGCCGCTCCGCGACCTGCGGCGCCGTCTGACGGACGAAGGCCGCCTGTGATCGCGGGCCCGTGGACCCGCCTGCTCGCCGCGGCCGCGCTCGCGGGCACGGCGCTCGCCGTCGATCTCGGGCGCCGCCGGCTGGCACACCGCGCACCGGCTTCTCGCCGGGCTCGCGCTGCCGCCGCTCGATCGGGCTGCTCGTGATCGCGATCATGTCGTGCCGGCGCCTCGTGCCGGCGGCCGTCGCCGCGCTCGTGCTCTTCGGCTTCGCCGCGCTCCTCACCGAGTCGACGCTGCACCTGATCGCCGCCTCGCTCGCCTTCGGAGCCACGGCGCTGCTCGCCGCGCAGGCCTTCCGCGGTGAGCCCGCCGGGAACGGGGAGCTGCGCGACTACCTGACGCTGACGAAGCCTCGCGTGATGTCGCTGCTGCTCCTGACCGGCGGCGCCGCCGTTTTCGTCGGCGCCCAGGGCGTTCCGGCCTGGGGCGTGTTCGCCGCCACGATGATCGGCCTCGCGCTCGCCTGCGGCGGCTCCGCAGCGCTGAACCACTACCTCGACCGCGACATCGACAAGCTGATGGGCAAGCGCACCGCGAACCGCCCGGTCGCCTCGGGCCGCGTCGCGCCCGAGCGCGCGCTCGAGTTCGGGATCGCGCTCTCGGCCCTCTCGTTCGTGCTGCTCGACTCGCTGGTCAACCTGCCGACTGCGCTGCTCGCGCTCGCAGGGAACCTCTTCTACGTGATCATCTACACGCGCTGGCTCAAGCGCTCGACGCCGCAGAACATCGTGATCGGCGGCGCTGCAGGCGCCGTGCCGCCGCTCGTCGGCTACACCGCGCGCGGCCGGGCACCTCGGCGGTCGCCGCCTGGGTGATGTTCGGGATCGTCTTCCTCTGGACGCCGCCGCACTTCTGGGCGCTCGCGCTGATGATCCGGGAGCACTACGCGAACGCCGACGTGCCGATGCTCCCGGTCGTCAAAGGCGACCAGCGAGACCGCGCGCCAGATCACCTGGTACACGGTCGCGCTCGTGATCGCGACGCTCGTCCCGGTCGCCTTCGGCGTGTTCGGGCTCTTCTACGGCGTCTGCGCCTTCCTGCTCGGGGCGGTGTTCGCGTGGATGGCCTACACGCTCTGGCGGCAGACGACGAAGCCGCACGCCGTCAAGCTCTTCCACTACTCGATGATCTACCTCGCGCTGCTCTTCGTCGCGATGGCCCTCGACGCGGTCGTCTGATGTCCGAGGCGCCGACACCAGCCTCCGCTCCCGCCACGCCGGTAGTCGCTTCGCATCCGCCCGACCTGATGCACGACGCCGTCGGGCCGAGCCCCGAGCTCTCGCGCAAGAACGCCAAGCTCGCGATCGCGCTCGTCCTACTCGCGCTCTTCCTCTTCGGCGGCACGTTCCTCGTCGGCGAGGGCTACCTCCATTTCACGTAGAGCCCTGGACGGCATCTTCATCACGGAGCTCGAGGCGGGCCCCGGGATCCGGCTGGCGGTCAAGGACCTGTTCGACACGGCCGGCGTGCGGACGACGTACGGCTCGGCGGTGTTCGCCGACCACGTGCCCTCCGCGACGGCGCCGCCGTCAGCCTGCTCGAGGCGGCCGGCTACGCGAACGTCGGCAAGGCGAACCTGCACGAGTTCGCGTACGGCACGACCTCGCAGAACGTCCACTACGGGACCGTCCCGAACCCGCTCTACCCCGGACGCACCTCGGGCGGGTCGAGCGGCGGGTCGGCGGCCGCGCTGACCGCCGGGCTGGCCGAGGCGGCGCTCGGCACCGACACGGCGGGCTCGATCAGGCTTCCGGCGGCCTGCTGCGGGATCGTCGGCTTCAAGCCGACCTACGGGCTCGTGCCGGCCGACGGGGTGTGGCCGCTGGCGCCGAGCTTCGACCACGTCGGGCCGATGGCCCCGGACGTCGCGGGGTGCCGCCGCGATGATGGAGGCGCTCGTGCCGGGCTTCTCGGTGCCGGAGGCACGAGCTCTCCGAGCTTCGGGTCGCGATCGCCTGGTTCGAGGGCGCCGACCCGCTCGTGCGGGGCCGGCTCGAGGCGGCCGCGGCGAGCTTCACATCCCCCGAACGGGTGGAGCTTCGCCTGGCGGGCGACATCATGCCGCTCTCGATGAGCGAGATCGCCGGGGTCCACCGCGAGCTCTACGCCGAGCAGGGCGACCTCTACGGCGAGAACATCGTCCCGAAGATCGAGCGTTGCCTCGCGCTCCCGACGGTCGAAGCTGCCGCCGCGGCAAGCCGGCGCGAGGAGTACCGCGACGAGATGCAGCGGGCACTCGAGCCGTTCGACCTGCTCCTGACGCCGACCCTGGCGTTCGTCGCGCCGCCGGCCGACGTCGACGAGATCGCCGTCCGCGAGAGCATGCTCCAGTTCACGTTCCCGTTCAACGCCCTCGGCTGGCCCGCGCTGGCGCTGCCGTGCGGCCCGGCAGAGGGCGGTCTGCCCGGCCTCGATCCAGCTTGCGGGCGCGCTGGAGACGACGCGCTCGTGCTCGCCGCCGCAAAGGCCCTCGAAGAGGCACTCAAGGCCTAGCACCGCGCTGCCGACAAGGAGCGTGGATGACTCGTCTCCTTCTTCCAGCCCTCGCCGTCCTCGCTCTGGTGCTCACCGCACAGGCGACCCCGGCGGTACATTCCGGCACGATCTCGGGCGTTCCCGGCGCCCTGCACGCCTTCCTGCTCCGCGCCAACGAGCCGATCGTCCACGACTACTCGCGCACGCCTTCGTTCACCTGGCTTCCCGTAAAGCAACCCGGCGGCCACTACCAGTTCCAGATCTCCACCTCTCAGAGCTTCCAGGATGGGACGCTCGTCTTCAAGGACATGAACGTCGCTCAGCCTGCCGAGACCGTTCCGCGCCAGCTGCCGTGGATGACCGGCGAGCCGTATGCGCTCTGGTCGCGGGTGCGCTGGATCTCCGCGAACGGCCAGTCGGCGACTCAGTGGAGCAAGTTGTTCGGCTTCAACATCCAGTGGGCCGCAAACGAGGTTCCGAAGCAGCTTCCGGCCCCGAAGGGCTCGTGCGCTGGGCGCCGGTCGACGGTGCGACCGCGTACGAGGTGCTGTACCCCGACCTGGTGCCGGCAGCGTCGTTCGAGACGACGACGAACGTCGCGGACGAACGCGAGTTCTTCACCTTCCACAACCCGCTCGGAGAGACGACGATCCACTGGCGCGTCCGGGCGATTCGGGATGTCGGGCAGTTCAAGAGCTCGATCCAACGGGCTTCCCGCCGTCTCCTACGGGCCGTGGAGCCCCACCTTCACGACCGTGAACACACCGCAGACCGCCGGGACGCTGAAGCCGACCGACACGGTCTCGGATGCATGGGACAAAGCCGGAAAGGCCGGCTCGGCCCATCAGCTCACACCCGGGTTCGCCTGGACGCCGTCGGCTCCCGTGATCTCGGAAGGAATCGACCCGGGATCGAGTCTCTACCGCGTCTACATCTTCAGCGACAAGAACTGCGTGAACCGTGTCTTCACCGGGTCGATCGTCGGCTCACCCGCGTGGGCACCGCGAAGCATCGGCGGCCCGATGCCGCTTCCAGGTGACACGGACACGCTGACCAAGGACCGGACGGCCCCGCCGTACCTGACCGGGCCCGGCGCCGAGGGATCCGCTGTCGACGCCACTGGCGCAACCGTGGTCTCGAACGAGACCGCGGGATCACAGGTTGGCTCGAGCGGCGGCGGCGGCTCAGCGGGCTCGGCCGCCCCCACCGGCGCGGCGGCGATCGCGGGCGTCGATCTGTGGGATTCCGGTTGGCCCAGCGGGCGCTTCTACTGGACGGTCGTGCCCGTCTCCGTCGAGTACACGAAGCTGCCTCAGGTGTCGACGCCGTCCAGCTCGTCGTCCTCGTCCTCGTCCGTCGTCCTCGTCCTCGTCCTCCTCCTCGTCGTCCTCGAGCGGCGGCCCCGTCACCTACCACGACATGGCCGTGCCGCAGGACTCCTGCCAGTCCGGTCTCGGCATGAGCTTCGGAAAGGTCTCGCAGCCGGTCGTCACGGCCTCCGGCACACCCTTCCTCTCGGGTGTGGGCCCCCGGCCGGACCGTGGCCGCAGCGGGCCCGGCGCCGACGGTCTTCGCCTCCCCGATCGCGGCCTGGCAGCCGGTGATCGGCGCGACCAAGTACCAGATCGAGATGTCGCGGACGCTCTACCCGTGGCATGCCGCCAACACGTCGGAACACCCGCCACATCCATCGTCTTGCCCGTGACCAAGTTCGATGCCGGCACGTGGTACTACCGCGTCCGCGGCGATCAACGCGAACCTGCCGAAGGGCGCGCAGCGCAATGGCCTGGTCGACGCCGGTCAAGGTCAAGGTCACCGGCAACGGATCGCGGTCGTCAAGTAGCGTCCCGGGCCTTGGGCCCCGACCTCCGCTTCGCTCACGAGCTCGCCGACGCCGCCGACGCGGTCACGCATGGCGCGCTTCCGCGCGATCGATCTGCGGGTCGAGACCAAGCCCGACCTGACGCCTGTCAGCGAGGCCGACCGGGCGGCCGAGGAGGCGATCCGCGCGCTCGTCGCCGAGCAGCGGCGCCGGCGAGACCGTCCTCGGCGAGGAGCTCGGCGACGACGGCGGGGACGTGCGCTGGATCGTCGACCCGATCGACGGCACCCGGAACTACGTTCGCGGCATCCCGGTGTGGGCAACGCTGATCGCGCTCGAGCGCGACGGCGTCGTCGACACCGGCGTCGTCTCGGCGCCGGCGCTCGGCCGCCGCTGGTGGGCCACGCGCGGCGAGGGCGCCTTCGCGGGGAACGGCGAGCGCCTCCACGTGTCGGCGGTGGCGCGGATCGAGGACGCCGCCGTCTCGACGACGTCGATACCGGAGATGCCCGGCGGCTGGGGCCGCCTCGCCGAGACCGCCTGGGTCGCCCGCGCTTTCGGCGACTTCTGGCAGCACTGCCTCGTCGCCGAAGGCGCCCTCGACATCGCAACCGACGAGCAGCTCCAGCTCTGGGACTACGCCGCAGTGCAGCTGATCGTCGAGGAGGCCGGCGGGCGCTGCTCGGCCTTCGACGGATCGCCGACCGCACCCGGAAAGTCGTTCCTCGCAACCAACGCGGCGATCCACGCCGCCGCGGTCGCGCTGCTCAGCTGACGTCGAAGAAGGTCTTCTTGGCGCCGGGCCTGGCATAGAAGAACCAGATGCCCTTGGTCAGGGTGACCGAGATGCGCTTGCGGCCCGTGTAGCCGGGCGTCGTCAGCGTCGTCGCGGCCTTCCCACCGGGCTGGACGATGAAGCCCGCCGTGCTGCTCCCGTCGGTCACGGTGACGACATAGCGCCCGTGGGGGAGCGTCGAGACGGCCCGGCCGTCGAGCTTCAGCCCGAGCTTTCCCGCCGCGGAGACCGATCCGGTGAGCTGCGACACCACCAGAGCCGGAGAGACGACAGTCGTCGGTCTTCGGTGGAGGTCGTTGCAGGCGTGGTCGGCGCCCCGCCCGAGCTCGCGAGCGTCGACGAGGTCGTGGCGAACGTCGCGCGGGCCACCGTCGGCTGGTGCCCGTCGACGGCCGTGTAGGTCGAGCTCGGCATGAACGTCGTGTAGAGGAAGTCGCTGTCGGCGTCCCCGTCGTCGAGCGTGGTCGCGACGCTCACCCCCGGCCCGGCCAGCCTGAAGTCGACAGCTCCCTTGCACGCTGTCATGTCGAAGATGCCCGAGAGATCGACGCCACCGAAGCTCCCGGGAGTGCGCACGAGGATCTGGTAATCCCCCGCCGGGATGGCCGTCACGGGCTTGCCCGAGTCGTCGGTGATCGTGAACGTGCAGCCGATCGCGTAGTTGACGTAGATCGTCGGCTTTGCGGCCTGCGCGGAGCCGACGGTGATCAGGCCCAGCGCGGCCACGCCCAGGCCGAGCCGCCTGCGGATACGAGCTGCCCCGACCACCCGCGCGTCAGGGTAGCGCGCCCTGCGCGAAAACCGCCTGCTCGTAGATCAGGTCTCGCACGAGCTTGTCGAGCTCGGCGCTGAGCAGATCGCTCGCCGTTCGGTCGTCTGCATGCTGGGGCACGACCTCCTCGCCGTCGAGGCGCACGACCAGCTCGCCGGCCGGCTGGACGGGAGCCAGGGCACGGTCGAGGCGCGCGGCAAGCCACCCGCGCAGCAACGCTGCCTCGGCCCGCGGCCCGCTCACGAGGATCTCCTGGCTCGCGATCGCCGGCCAGTGAGCCGCCAGAGAGATCCGCCACTCGTCGGTGCGCGCCCAGGCGATATCCGAGACGGCGGTCAGCTCGAAGACGTCCGCAAGCTCGTGATAGCGGAGATTCTCCCATTCCGACGAATCGACGATCACCCGGTCGGCGACGCCGACGAGCTGCTCCCACTGGGTCTCACCGAAGCGCGGCTCACCCCGCCAGCGCAGGAAGACCGGCAGATCGGAGATCGTGAGCGGCAGGACCACCGATGCCGGCGCACACGACCGCTCGCCGCGAAGGGTCAGCTCGATCACCTCGCTCGAGACTGCGCGGTCGCCGACCGGGAACGACCGGACCGAGAGCCGTGCGTCGATGCCGTCGGGCTCGTCCGGGATCGGCACGAGGATGACGGTCCGCGAAGGATGCCGCTCCCCGAGCCCGTCCAGCGTCCGCTCGGCCGCCTCGACCCAGTCGGGGGGCACCCAGGCGATGTGCGTCATCACGCTCGTCCGCTGATGCGGCTGTCCGTCGTCGCCGACCGTCTCGCGCCGCAGGTGGGCGAGCTCGGCATCGACGGCCGAGATCGTCACATCGACGCCGCTCCATTCCCGCGCGGTCCGTGCGCTCATCAGCGCAGCTAGTGCCGCCGCCACGAGCGGCCGTCGCGGTGAAGCAGCTCGTCGGACGACGGTGGGCCCCAGCTCCCCGCCGAGTAGTTCGGGAAGGCAACCCGGTCGCGCGACCAGGCGGCGACGATCGCGTCGACGAGCGCCCACTGCTCCTCGATCTCGTCCGACCGCGTGAACAGCGTCGCGTCTCCGAGCATCGCGTCGAGGATCAGGCGCTCGTACGCCTCCGGGAGCCCGTAGCGGAACGCGCTGCCGTACAGGAAGTCCATGTGCACGGTCCGGATCGACATGCCCTGCCCCGGCATCTTCGCCCCGATCGCGAGCGACAGCCCCTCGTCCGGCTGAACGTGGATCAGCAGGACGTTCGGGCGCAGCCCCTCGACCGCGATCTCCTCGAACGGCGGGTGCGGCGCACGCTTGAACTGGATCGCGATCGTCGTCTCACGGCGCGGGAGGCGCTTGCCCATGCGCACGTAGAACGGCGTGTCGGCCCAGCGCCAGTTGTCGACGAACAGCTTCGCCGCGACATAGGTCTCGGTCGAGGAGTCGGGCGGAACGCCCTCCTCCTCGCGGTAGCCCGGGCACCTCGATCCCCTCGACGTATCCGCGGCCGTACTGCCCGCGGACGACCGACTTCGGGCCGGGGGTGTGCAGCGAGTGGAGCACCTTCACCTTCTCGTTGCGCACCGAGTCGGCGGTGAAATCGCTCGGCGGCTCCATCGCGGTGATCGCGAGCAGCTGGAGCAGGTGGTTCTGGAAGATGTCGCGGATCGCGCCCGCCTTGTCGTAGAAGCCGGCGCGGCCCTCGACGCCCAGGTTCTCGGCGACCGTGATCTGCACGTGGTCGATGAACTGACGGTTCCAGATCGGCTCGAAGATCCCGTTCGCGAACCTGAGGGCGAGGAGGTTCTGCACCGTCTCCTTGCCGAGGTAGTGGTCGATGCGGAAGACCTCGCTCTCCGTGAAATGCTGGGCGATCAAGTGGTTCAGCTCGCGCGCAGACTCGAGGTCGTGGCCGAACGGCTTCTCGATGATCAGGCGGTTCCAGCCGGTGGTCGAGCGATCCTCGGCCACCTTCTCGACGAGCGGGCCGATCGCCGACGGCGGCACGGCGAAGTAGTAGAGCCGGTTGCCCTGCGTGCCGCGCTCGACATCGATCCGGTCGCACATCTGGACGAGGCTCTCCTCCCCGCTGTCCTCGGAGTCGTCGAGCTGCGCGTAGCGAATCCCCGCGCAGAGCTCGTCCCAGATGTCCTGGCGGAACTCGTCGCGTGAGTGCTGCTTGACCGCGTCCTTCATCGCCTCGCGGAAGCTGTCGTCGGTGCCCGGCGTCCGCGCCGCTCCGACGATCGTGAACCGCTCGGGGAGCAGGTGCCGGAAGGCCAGCGAGTAGAGCGCCGGCATCAGCTTGCGCACGGTCAGGTCGCCGGACGCTCCGAAGATAACGATCGTGCACGGCTCGGGGCGGCGCCGGAGCGGCAGGCCCTCGGCGAGCGGGTTCGCGGCGCTGACGGTGGTGAAGCTGCTCATTCCGCCGACTTGACCGCGTGACCGCCGAACTGGTTGCGGAGCGCCGCGCTGACCTTGGCGGCGAACGACTCGTCCTGCCGGGAGGCGAAGCGGGCGAAGAGGGCCGCGGTGATCACCGGCACGGGCACGTCCTCGGCGATCGCCTCGGCGATCGTCCAGCGGCCCTCCCCGGAGTCGTCGACGTAGCCCTTGATCTTCTCCAGGTGGCTGCCCTCGGCCTCGAACGCGTCGACGAGCAGCTCGAGCAGCCAGGAGCGCACGACCGAGCCGTAGCGCCAGATCCCGGCGATCTCGTGCAGGTCGAGCCCGAACTCGGACTTCTCGAGCACCTCGAAGCCCTCGGCGTAGGCCTCCATGAGGCCGTACTCGATCCCGTTGTGGACCATCTTCGTGAAGTGGCCGGCGCCGGAGCCGCCGACGTGCGCGTAGCCGTCGTCGGGGGCGAGCGAGAGGAAGATCGGCTCGACCCGCTTCACCGCCTCTTCGTCGCCGCCGACCATCAGGCAGTAGCCCACCTGGAGGCCCCAGATGCCGCCGGAGACGCCCGCGTCGACGAAGTGGATGCCCTTCTCGGCCGCCTCGCGGTAGCGCCGTTGCGAGTCGCGGAAGTTCGAGTTGCCGCCGTCGACGATCGTGTCGCCCGCCTCGGCCAGGGTGAGCAGCTGCTGAAAGGTGTCCTCGGTGATCTTCCCGGCCGGCACCATCGTCCAGAACGCCCGCGGCGCGTCGAGCTGGTCGCGGAGCTCCTCGAGGGTCGCCGCAGTCGAGTCGACGCCGGGGTCGTACGTCTTCACGTCGTGGCCTGCCTCGGTGAGCCGCGTCGTCATGTTGCCGCCCATGCGGCCGAGGCCGATCATTCCGAGCTGCATCAGGTGACCTCCTCGAGTCGAATGCGGGCGACGCGCCGGCCCCGCTCGACGAGCGACGAGAAGTCGCCCGCGGCCTGCGCGCGGATCAGCCGGCCGAAGCCGAACGGCTTGCCGGGGATCTGCAGCTCCTGTCCGTAGTCCTCGACGATCTGCAGGAAGCGCCCGGTCGACGGGCCACCCTTGTGGAGCTGGCCGGTCGAATGGAGGTAGCGCGGGCCGAAGCCGTGCGTGACGACGCAGCCGGATCGCTCTGCGAGCGATCCGGCTAAGCGCGTTACACGGGCGTCGTTGTCCTCGGTCGGGTTCACGAAGGCCTGGATGCAGATGTAGTCCGGGGGCGCCGCGCCTGCGAGAAGCTCGTCGATCGAGCCCTCCGGCTCGAGGGTGACGTCGCCTGCCGCGAGTACCTCGTTCGTCTTGTCCTTCGCGGCCTGCACGTCGGGCTGGTCGAACGGGTTGATCCCGAGGAAGGCGCCCGCGATCGCAGTCGCGAACTCCCAGCGGAAGAACTCCTGCCCGAGCTCGAGCGGGTCGGGAAGACGAACCTCCTGCACCTGGCGGTCCGGCCCGTCGCCGGAGACACCGGGAGCCGGCACGAGCCCTTTGCCCTGCTTCCCGGTCGACTCGGCGATGAGCTGCTCCACCCACAAGCCGAACACGCCGGCGTTTGGCAGGCACACCTTGTCGCGGCCGTCGCGCCACGCCTCGCCGAGCGCCAGGCCGAGCTCGAGGCCCGGGTTGCCCTCGTCGAGCCGGCACGCGTCGGCCATCTCGGTCGCGCGATCGAGCAGCCCGACGACGTCGATTCCCATCAGCGCGGCCGGGACGATCCCGAACGGCGAGAGCGCCGAGTAGCGCCCGCCGATCGTCGGCTCGCCGGGGAAGACGGCGGCGAACTTGCGCTCCTGTGCGAGCCCGGCGAGCGTGGAGCCCGGGTCGGTGATCGCCGCCCACTGATCGCCGCGGGACGCCAGCTTCCAGAAGTAATCGGTGTGTGAGCGCGTCTCGAGCGTCGAGCCCGACTTCGAAGCGGAGATGAAGAGCGTGCGTTTGAGGTCGAGCTTCGACTCGAGCTCGCGAATCGCCTGCGGGTGCGTCGTGTCGAGGACGTGGAAGCTCTCGACCCCGAACGAGAGGCGCATGCACCTCCGGCGCGAGCGACGAGCCGCCCATCCCGAGCAGCACGACCGCCTCTGCATCACCGACGACGTCCTCGACCAGCCGAAGCAGCGCCTCGGCGTCGTCGCGCATCCGGAACGGCTCGTCGAGCCAGCCGAGCCAGCGGGCCTCGTCCGCTCCCGTCCAGACCGTCGGGTCGCGCGACCAGATCCGCGCCACGAGCTCACGCCGCTCCGTCGTCACCTCGCCGCCAGCTGCCCTCGCCTGGCCTCGATGCCGGAGATCAGCTCGTCGAAGGAGTCGCCGAACTTCTGGACACCCTCGGCCTCGAGCTTGGCGACGAGATCGTCGTAGTCGACACCGGCCTCGGCGAGGTCGGCGAGAAACCTCTCTGCGGCCTCGACATCCTCGGTGACGGTCGGGCCGCGCACCTCGCCGTGGTCGCGGAAGGCCTCGAGCGTCTCGAGCGGCATCGTGTTCACCGTGTGCGGGCCGATCAGCTCCTCGACGTACATCACGTCGCGGTAGGCCGGGTTCTTCGTCGAGGTGGACGCCCAGAGCGGGCGCTGGACGGTCGCGCCGGCCGCGGCGAGCCGATCCCACTCGGCGCCGGCGAAGGCCTCGGTGAAGTGCTTGTAGGCGAGCTTCGCGTTCGCGATCCCGAGCTTGCCCTCGAGGCCGGTTTCGCCGAGCGCCTCGAGCCGGGCGTCGCCTTCGGTGTCGAGCCTCGACACGAAGAACGACGCGACGGAGGTCACCTTCGACGGGTCGCCGCCCGATTCGACGAGACGGGCGACACCGCGCTGGTAGGCAGCCACGACCTCGCCGTAGCGCTCGAGCGAGAAGATCAGCGTCACGTTGATCGGGATCCCGGCGGCGATCGAGTCCTCGATCGCGGGCAGACCCTCGCGCGTGGCGGGAATCTTGACGTAGAGGTTCGGCCGCTCGACCCGCGCGTGCAGGTCGACCGCCTGCTCGAAGGTCGCCTTCGTGTCGAAGGCGAGGCCCGGGTCGACCTCGAGGGACGCGTAACCGTCGGCGCCTCCGGTCCGGTCCCAGACCGGGCGGAGCACGTCGCAGGCGTCGCGCACGTCGGCGATCGCGAGCTCGAAGAAGATCGCGCGCGGGTCGTCGGTGCTCTGGAGGAGCTCCGAGATCTGCTCGTCGTAGTCGTCGCCGCCGGCGATCGCCTTCTGGAAGATCGTCGGGTTCGAGGTGAGCCCGGTGACTGCGTCCTCGTCGACCATCCGCTCCAGCTCCCCGGAGTGCACGAAGTGGCGCGAGAGCAGGTCGATCCACACCGACTGCCCCGCAGCCGCGATCGCGTCGAGCCTCGATTCAGCCATTTCTCATCCCCCTCTCCATCGCAGCCACCTTCTCGAGGCGGGCGACATAGCGGTCGCCTCCGTCGAACTCGGCGGCGAGGAAGACGCCGACGAGCTCGCGGGCGACCGAGGCGCCGACGATCTCCGACCCGAGGCAGAGCACGTTCATGTCGTCGTGCTCGACGGCCTGGTGGGCGCTGTAGAGGTCGTGGCAGATCGCAGCCCGGATCCCGGCGATCTTGCACGCGGCGATCGCCGCGCCGGCGCCGGAGCCGCAGACGATGATGCCGCGGTCTGCGTCTCCGCCTGTGATCGCGTCGCCGACCTGCTGGGCCTTGTCCGGGTAGTCGACCCGGACGTTCGGGTCATGGGTGCCGAGGTCGATCACCTCGTGCCCCTCCAGCGCTTCGAGCACGGCCTCGCGCAGGGAGACACCACGGTGGTCAAAGGCGACGGCGACCCTCACGCCGGGATCATGCCACGCTCGGCGCGGTCTACCGCCGTTGCTCTTGAATAGGGGCTCTCGTGGCAGTCCTGATCGCATCCAACCTCCGCAAGGAGATCTCCGGCAGCGAGCTGTTCGACGGCGTCTCGTTCAAGGTCGAGCGCGCCGACCGGCTCGCGCTCGCCGGGCCGAACGGCGCGGGCAAGACGACGCTGCTTCGCGGGCTCGTCGGCGAGGTGTCGCTGGAGGGCGGCGAGCTGGCGTGGGAGAAAGGAACGCGCATCGCGCTGCACGACCAGCGGCCGCCCGCGGCGAGCTCGCAGCCGCTGCGCGAGTACGTGCTCTCCGGAACGGCCGACCTGGCGGCGCTCGAGGCGGAGCTTCGCGAGATCGAGGTGCAGATGGCCGCGGGCGCCCACGACCGGAAGACGCTGTCGCGCTACTCCTCGACCCAGGGCCGGCTGGAGCACGCCGGCGGGTACGACTGGCGCGACCGCGCCGTCTCCGTCGTGCGGGGGCTCGGCTTCACGGACGCCGACCTCGACCGGCCGCTGTCGACGTTCTCGGGCGGCGAGCTGACGCGCGCCTCGCTGGCGCGCGCGCTCGCCTCGCAGCCCGACCTGCTGCTGCTCGACGAGCCGACGAACCACCTCGACATCGAGACGATCGAGTGGCTCGAGGACCTGCTCGCGACGATCGACGCGGCCGTCATTCTCGTCGCGCACGACCGCTGGTTCCTCGAGGCCGTCACGACGGCCGTGCTCGAGCTCGACCGCGGCCGCTCCGTCTACTTCCCGGGCAAGTGGCACGTGTGGCGCCTCGAGCAGGCGGCAAGGGCGCTGCATGCCGCGAAGTGGGCGGCGCGCGACTCCGAGAAGATCGCCCAGCTCGAGCGGTTCGTCGAGCGGTTCGGGGCGAAGAACACGAAGGCGAAGCAGGCGAAGTCGAAGCAGAAGCAGATCGACCGGCTGAAGGCGACGCTGCCCGAGGCGGCTGCGGGGCCGCGCCGGTCGCTCGGCTTCGAGTTCCTGCAGCCGAAGCGCTCGGGGCGCGTCGTCGTCGAGGCCGAGGGTCTCGTCCTGCGGGCGGGGGACAAGGAGCTGCTCGAGGGCGCCTCGTTCGCGATCGAGCGGGGCGAGCACGTCTCGCTGATCGGCCCGAACGGAACGGGGAAGACGACGCTGCTCGAGACGGTGCTCGGCCGCCGCGATCCCAACTCGGGGCGCGTGAAGCTCGGCCACGGAGTCGAGGTGGCGTACTTCTCCCAGCACGAGGCCGAGCTCGACGAGCGCGGCTCGGTGCTCGACGCCACGGTCGGCGCGACCGGGCTGCGCCGGCCCGAGGCGCAGAAGCTGCTCGGCCAGTTCCTGTTCTCCGGCTGGGAGGCGCACGAGAAGCCGGTGACCGCGCTGTCGGGCGGCGAGCGCCGGCGGCTCGCGCTGGCACTGGTCGTCGCGAGCGGCGCGAACTTCCTCGTCCTCGACGAGCCGACGAACCATCTCGACCTCGAGAGCCGCGAGGCCCTCGAGGCGGCGCTGATCGCCTTCCCGGGGTCGGTGCTGCTCGTGACCCACGACCGCGCGCTCCTCGACGCCGTGTCCGGGCGGCTGCTCGCGATCGAGTCGAAGCGCCTCGTCTCCTACCCGGGCGGCTGGGCGGAGTACCTCGGCCGCCGCGACTCCGCGCCCGAGCCCGCGCCGAAGCCGGCCAAGCCGCCGAAGCAGCAGAAGCCCGCCCGCCCTCGCCCCGCCGCCCAGACGCCGCTCGAGCTGGTCGAGAAGGAGATCGCCCGCACCGAGGAGCGCATCGCCGACCTCGAGCGAAAGCTCGCCGACGACTGGACGAACGTCGATCTCGTCACCGCGCACCGCGCAGCCCGGGACGACCTGAGCGCCCTCCTCACCCGCTGGGAGCGCCTCTTCGAAGAAGCTCAGGCCTAATCCGGCCCACACTAATTGCCCCCGTCATTTCGCCCGGTATCCCGACGCGGACCGAAAAGCGGGACCCCTAAATCGGTGTCCGACACCGCAGTAAACCGTTTCGTAGAGGGAAACCAGCCGCCGGTTGTGACACTTTCGTGACGGCGTCTGACACCGACTTTTCGGCCCTGGCTGCGGTCAGGCCCAGAAGGCTTGAAAGGCGGCGGGATCGGTCGGGACGGCGACGATCTCCTGCCAGCGGCCGTCGCGGAGGGTGATCAGCAGCACCTGGTCGATGTCGAGCTCGCGGCCGAGGCGCTTGCCGCGGGCGCGGTAGAGGGCGACTGCATGGTCGCCGTCGGCGAGGGCCCATTTGAGCTCGCTCAGATACGTCCCTTCGGTCTGGCGGCGGGTCTCGCGGAAGAGCTCGATGATCGCGGCCCGGCCGTGCACCTCGCCGGCGACAGGCGCCGTTCCGGGCACGCGCCACACGGCGTCCTCGGCGATCACCTCGACGAGAGCCCTGGCGTCGCCCCCGCGGAAGGCCGCGAAGACGCGGTGGATGTCGTCGACCGCGCTCAGCGCTCGAGCGGAGCCATCGTCAGGCCGCGATCGACGAGCTGCGAGTGGTAGAGCTCGGCCGGCTCGCGATGCCCCGACCAGACGACCGCCTGGCCCGTCGAATGGATCCTGTTCGCCAACCGCATGCCTGCGTCGAAGTTGACGCCGGGGAGCACCGCCTGCAGCGCTGCCGCCACGCCCTCGAACGTGTTGTGGTTGTCGTTCAAGACGATCACCCGCCATGCATCGCCCGTGCGGGAGCCCGTGCTCGCGCGCTGTCGCTCACGCGGCGGCGTCGCCGTCTCGCTCATGACGGCTCGAAGGTATCGATGACCGCCTCCGCGATCACGCGCAACGGGCGGCCCGAGACCTGGCTCGCGCGGCGGAGCCGGGCGAACGCGTCCGCCTCGGAGAGCTTCTCCTTTTCCATCAGCAACCCCTTGGCCCGCTCGATCGCCTTCCGGGCGACGAGCGCCTCCGAGAGCGAGTCGGCCTCCGCGCGAACCGCGGCGAGCTCCTCGTGCCGGGCGCGGGCGGTCTCGATGGCGGGCACCACGTCCTGCTCGCGGAACGGCTTCACGAGGTAGCCGTACACACCCGCCTCGGCAGCGCGATCGACGAGCTCCCGTTGACCGAACGCTGTCAGCATCACGATCGGAATCGGCCGCTCCTCGAGAATCTTCCGCGCGGCATCGATCCCGTCGAGCCGCGGCATCTTCACGTCCATCACGGCCAGATCGGGCTCGAGCTCGCGGGCAAGCGCGACCGCCTGCTCCCCGTCCTGCGCCTCGCCGACCACCTCGTAGCCGGCGCGCTCGAGCAGGCCGCGCAGATCCAGGCGGATGATCGTCTCGTCCTCTGCGACCAGGATGCGCATTCCGCCCACGAGTGTAGATGGGCGCTCAGGCCGGGAAGCGCACGCGTGCGCGCGTACCGGCGCTTCCGTCGAGCTCCAGCGTCCCCCCGAGCTCGTCTCGAACGAGCGCGCGAACGATCGAAAGGCCGGTCCCCTTGGTCGGCTCGTCGGGGATCCCGCCGCCGTCGTCGGCGATCTCGAGCATCGCCTCGCCCTCGGCGCCGACCAGCACGACGCGGATGTGATGCCCGCCGTGCTCGAGCGCGTTGCCGAGCAGCTCGGAGAAGACGAGCGCCAGAGCGGTTGCGCGATTCCCTGCCAGGATCACCGGCTCGAGCTCGGCCGTCACCTCGCGGCCCGCCCCGACCCCCTGCACGAGCATCGACCGGAGCCGGTCGAGGAGCTCCGCGAGATCGACGTCCTCGTCCCGCTGCTCGGTCAGCACCTCGTGGACGGCCGCGATCGCGAGGATCCGGTTCACCGAGTCCATCAGCGCCTTCCGCGGGTCGACGTTCTCGGCGTCGCGCGCCTGCAGCCGGAGCAGCGACGCCACGGTCTGCAGGTTGTTCTTGACGCGATGGTGGATCTCCTGGGCGAGCACGCCGCGCATCACGGCGCGCCCGTGCTCGAGCGCGACGGCGGCCTGCTGAGCGATCGAGCCGAGCAGCTCACGGTCGGCCTGGTTGAACGGGGTCGCGCGGTCCGCGACGAGCTCCCCGATCTGCCGGCCGCGCCACCGCAGCGGCTGCCGGATCGCGTGCGCGTCGGCCTTGCCCTCCGGCCAGGCGATCGCGCCGTCCTCGAGCACGAGCGCCGCGCCCGTGGCCGAGAGCGCGTCCACGGTCGTCTTGACGATCGCCTCGAGCGACTCCTCGAGGTACAGCGACTCCGACACGGCCTCGGAGATCCGCGCGAGCGCCTCGAGCTCGTGCACGCGCCGCTGTGCCTCCTCGTACAGCTTCGCGTGCTCGATCGACTGCGCGACCTGCGTGGCGATCACGAGCAGCAGGTCGATCTCGTCCGCGGTGAACTCACGCGGCTCGCGCGTCCGGACGTTGAGCGCGCCCTCGAGCCGCTCGGCGCGGGCGAGGATCGGCACCGCGAGGATCGACTCGTACTCGTCCTCGGGCAGGTTGGGGAAGTTCTTGAAGCGCGAGTCGACGTTCGCCTGCGACGGGATCATCACCGGCTCCCGCGACTCCGCGGCCGAGCCCGTGATTCCCTCGCCGGGCCTCATCCGCGGCCGCTGCGTCATCTCCTCGACCCGCGTCCCGTGCGTGGCCCGCAGGATGAGCTCGCCGGAGCGCTCGTCGAAGAGGTAGACGAAGCACGCGTCGGCATGAAGCGCGTCCGCGACCTTCGTCGCGACCAGCGAAAGCACCTCCTCGAGGTCGAGTGAGGAGTTGACCGCCTCGATCGTGTCGGTCAAGAGGCGCAGGTGGCGTTCGCGCTGATCCATCCGTTCCAGAGCGTACGCTCAGCCGACGTGAGCACCATTCAGTGGCTGCTGGCGCTCCATGTGACCGGAGCCTTCTTCCTGCTCGGGGGCGTGATGTTCGCGACGATCCTGTCGATCCTCGGCCAGCGGGCGCAGCGACCGAGCGAGCTGGCCGCGTTCATGGGGCTCGCCCGCTTCGCGGTCGTGTTCATCCTCGTCGGAGAGGTCATGGTGCTCGTATTCGGGCTCTGGCTGGTGCACGAGTTTCACTTCTCGTTCGGGAGCTTCTGGATCTGGGCCTCGCTCGTCCTGCTCGTGGTGGGCGGCTTCGCCGGCAAGAAGGGCGGCGACCGCGAAGGCGGGACGCGCTCGCTCGCCCTCGAGCTCGCGGCGAAAGACGACGTCAAGACGCCGGAGCTGCAAGCACGGCTGAACGACCGGGTTACGCTCGCGCTCTCGGGCGGGGCCGGCGTCCTGGCGCTCGTCGTGCTCGCCCTGATGATCTGGAAGCCGGGCCAATGAGACCTGACGCACAGCTCTTCCTGCACATCCTCGGCGCCACCGCCCTCTTCGGGTCGCTCCTCACCGTCGCCGTCCTCGGCCTCGTGGGCCGGCGTCAGGCCGAGCCGGCGTCGTTCGCAGGCGCGTCGCTCGTGACGACGCTCGGTTTCGCAATCCCCGCCTGGGTGCTGATGTTCGTGTTCGGCTCGTGGACGAAGTCGAAGGAAAAGCTCCCGGACACCGTCGACTGGGTGAAGCAGCCGGTCGCGATCGCCGTGGTCGGAATCTTCGTGCTGGCGGCGTCCGCCGGGATCGCCTACTCATGGAAGCGGAAGCCCGCGAGCACGTGGCAGCCGCTCGCGCTGGGGCTGGTCGCGCTCGGCTACACGGTCGCGCTCGGAGCGGCCTGGTGGATGATGACCGCGAAGGTGGCGTTTTGAGCGCCGCCACACGCCTTACAAATCTTTTACCCGCCGGTGGGGAATTCGAGCACGAACGGGGAATAGGTTCCTCGACATGAGCGCTCTTGCATTCGACCTCCGCGGAACAGCCGGCTATCTCGTCGCCGATGCCCGTGGGCGGATCGTCGGGAAGGTGGAGTGCCCGATGTACGGCACGTCCCCCGAGACACCCGACGCGCTCTCGGTGCGCTCGGGCTTCCTGGCCCGCCGCCGGCGGCTCGTCCCGGCCGAGACGATCGAGCAGATCGACGGCGGGACGCGCGTCATCGGCCTGCGCATCGACCGCGACTCGATCCGCACCTTCCTCTAGACCTCAGAGCACCGACAGGTACCGGTCGAGCTCCCACTGGGTCAGCTGGACCCGGTAGTCGTCCCATTCGGCTCGCTTCAGCCTGATGTAGTTGTCGAAGATGTGGTCGCCGAAGGCCCGGCGCATCAGATCCGAGCGCGAGAACTCGTCGATCGCCTCTCCGAGCGTCTCGGGCAGCGAGACGATGCCGCGCTCGTGCCGCTCCTCCGGGCTCAGGTGGTAGAGATTCGTCTCCATGGGGTCGGGGAGCTCATAGCCCTGCTCGATCCCCTCGAGGCCGGCGTGGAGCAAGGCCGCGAACGTCAGATACGGGTTGCAGGCCGGGTCGGGGCAGCGAAGCTCGGCCCGCGTAGCCTGCTCGGAGCCCGGCTTGTACAGCGGGATGCGGACGAGCGCCGAGCGGTTTCGCTGCGACCACGCGACATAGACCGGCGCCTCGTAGCCCGGCACGAGCCGCTTGTAGGAGTTCACCCACTGCGCGAAGACCGCCGACACCTCGCGCGCGTGACGGAGAAGGCCGGCGATGAACTGCTTTCCGGCGGGCGAGAGGTGGTAGGCGTCGTCCTGGTCGTAGAACTGGTTGCGGCCCTCCTTGAACAGCGACATGTGCGTGTGCATCCCTGACCCGTTCTCGCCGAACAGGGGCTTGGGCATGAACGTCGCATAGACGCCGTGGTGCGCCGCCACCTCTTTGACGATCAGCCGGTAGGTGACCGTCGAGTCGGCCATCTCGAGCGCCGGGGCGTAGCGCATGTCGATCTCGTGCTGCGACGGCGCGACCTCATGGTGGTGGTACTCGATCGGGATCCCCACCGCCTCGAGCGCCTTGATCGTCTCGTACCGGAGATCGGTGGCTGCGTCGAGCGCCGTCATCGCGAAGTAGCCGCCCTCGTCGAGGCGCTCCGTCCCGTGGCTGTCGGCGAACAGGAAGTACTCGAGCTCGGGGCCGACGTTGAACGTGTCGAAGCCCAGGCTGCGCATCCGGTCGAGCGCGAGGCGAAGCACATGCCGCGGGTCGCCCTCGTACGGCTTCCCGTCAGGCGTCACGACGTCGCAGATCATGCGGCCGATCTTGGGCTCGCCCTCCCCGGCCGGCATGATCACGAACGTCGACGGATCGGGAATCGCGACCATGTCGGACTCCTCGATCGCGTTGAAGCCGGTGATCGACGATCCGTCGAAGCCCATCCCGTCGTCGAGCGCTCCCGCAAGCTCGCTCAGCGTGATCGCGAAGCTCTTCAGGTGCCCCTCGAGGTCCGTGAACCAGAGGAGAACGTAGGCGACCTTCTCTTTCTCGACGCGCTTGAGCACCTCCCGCCTCGCCTCCGGCTCCGATGTCGCCCGTGCCCTGCTCTCGATCATGCCCATGGTCGGACCTCCTCTCTGGCTCGATCCCGGTGACTCTACAGCGCAGATTCCGAGCATTCCACTGCGCGGGCCTGAGCTACGTTCTCGACGTGCGCTACCTCTTCGCCGACTGCCGCTGGGCATTGGACGACCCGGCCGCGGGACGCCGCGCCTACGAGGACGGCCACCTCCCGGGCGCGGTGTTCCTGGACGTGGAGCGCGACCTCTCGGCACCGTCCGGTGCGGGCGGGCGGCATCCGCTTCCCGGGGTGGCCGATTTCGCCCGAGCTGCAGGCTTGGCCGGCATCGGGCCGGGCACGTTCGTCGTCGCCTACGGGACGATGGGGGGCGCCGAGCGGCTCTGGTGGCTCCTACGCCACTTCGGCCACGACGCCTGCGCCGTGATCGACCTCGATGCCTGGCACGGCCCGCTCACGGCGGGCGTAGAGCACGCCGAGCCGACCGTGTTCGAGCCCCGGCCGCGCGGTGACGACACGATCGAGCTCGACGAGCTGGCGTCGCGCCTCGGCGAGCACGTGATCGTCGACGCGCGCCTGCCGCTCCGGTTCCGCGGCGAGCCCAACCCGGTCGACAAGGCCCCGGGGCGAATCCCCGGCGCGCTCAACGCGCCCTGGACCGAGCCGGTGCCCGAGCTACCCGGAGGCCCGCTCGTCGCCTACTGCGGCTCGGGCGTCACGGCGTGCGTCACCCTGCACCGCCTGCACCTCGCCGGCCGGGACGGGCGGCTCTACCCGGGCTCGTGGTCCGAGTGGGAGCAGCACGACGAGCTCCCGTGTGCGAGCGGCTAGGCGGCAGCGGCGCCGAACGCCGCCAGGTACTGCTCCCAGCGCTGCGGGATCTTCGGCGCGGCAAGCCGGATGAAGAGCACCGGCGCCGGCGGGCGCGGCGGCTGAGGCAGCTCCATCTGCACCTCGTGCAGGAGCCGGTTCCCCTTGCGCAGGTTGCAGGGGGCGCAGGAGGTGACGACGTTCTCCCAGACCGAGTCGCCGCCGCGGGAGCGGGGGATGACGTGGTCGAGGGTCATTCGGCCGCTTGCGGTGCCGCAGTAGACGCAGCGCCACCCGTCACGCGCGAAGAGCGCACGGCGCGAGATCTTGCGCTGGACGATCCGGGGAACGCGGACGTAGCTGAGAAGCCGGATGACGTGCGGCCACGGGAACCTCGCCGAGGCCGAGCAAAGTGGTCGGTCCAGCTCTTCGACCACCTCCGCCTTTCCCTTGTAGACGAGCACGTGCGCACGCCGCAGTGAGCAAACATTCAGCGGCTCGAAACTGGCATTCAGGACCAGTACTTGCTGCACGGTGTTTGAAAAGTACCCGACTGCGGCCTGATGTGGCGGAGACGCCGGCTCTGCCGGCGGCTTCGCTGGAGAGAACCTGCTGGAACCGTGCGCGTTCGAACCACCGGGTCGAGTCGCTGACCTCGCGCGGCCAGCTGATGCGCCATGAGTTGTCCCTAGCCGTGAGGTGCCAAGTGTCGGAGAGGGGGCCCGCGGGGGAGAACCGGAGGTGCTCCCCCGCGTTCCTACCTGCCCATTGCGCGCTCGACCGCCTGCTGCTCCTCGGGCGAGAGCGCGACGGCGGGCCGTCCGCGGTCGATCTCCTTCATGTAGATCCGGGCGTAGTCGCGGCCCTGGATGGCCGTGATCACGACACCTGTGCGCGCGGCGTCGAGGAGCGCGAGCGAGGCCGACTGGTGCCCGCCTGTGTCCTCGTAGGCGTCGTAGCGGACGATCGCGGTGTTCGCGACCGTCTCGTCGACCCGGCGGTCGACGCGCGCGAGGCCGCCCGCGACCTCGTCGACTGCGCGGTGGAGATCGTCGATCCGCCCCTGGAGCGAGACGGCGAACTCGACGAGATCCTTTCGGCCGCCCCCGACGAGCGTGCGCTGGGCGTCACGCAACCGCCGGACCCGGGTCCACGCGATCGCCGCGACGACCAGGCCGGCAGCGCCGAGCAGCACCCCGAGAACGGCAACTAGGGCGGCGACGTTCCCCGACAGGTGCATCTCCTACGAAGGCAGCGAGAAGATCACGTTGTAGACCGCCGAGTTGTTCGTCGTGTTCGTCTCGCCGGGCACGGGCGCGACGTCGACGTGAACCTTGGTCGGAGACGCGAACGGCACCTGGCCGAGGTCGCTGAACGTGACCGAGGCGTACTGGCCCGGGTCGACCAGCTGCACCTTCTCGTTCTTCGTGATCGGGCCGCCCTGCGAGGCGGGCCGGTCGATCGTCAGCGTCACCGGGATCTGCACCTCCTGCGAGGTGCCGCCGTTGAAGATCGTGACCTGGAAAACGAGGCTCGAGCTGGTCGTGACCGTGTTCAGCGTCGTTCCTGCGGTCAGGACCTGCGAGGTGCCGCCCGTGCCGTTCGGCAGCGCGGCGGTCTGCGAGATGTTCGTGCCGTGCAGCCCGATCGTCCCGCCTGTGCTGGTCGAGCCGCTGTTCGTGATCCGGTCGAGGATCAGCGTCATCGCCTTGATCGTGATCAGCGCGTCCGGCACGGCGAGGAAGTGCGACGAGGGCACGGTCACCTGGCGCACGCCTTCCTGATCGAGGACGGTCACCGACGGCGCCTGGAAGAGGTCGGCCCAGACCACGTCGCTCGTCAGCAGCCGGTAGATCTGCTGCACCATGACCGCTGCCTCGACGGTTTCCTTGGTCTTCGCGTTCACCCCGCTGAGCGCCTTCGCAAGCCCGTGGACGCCACTCGCGCGCAGCTGCAGCGACTCGATCAGGTGCGCATGCTGCGTGCGCAGCTTCCCGGGCGGCGACAGGCCCTGCGCGGCCGCGACGTTCTGCTGCGCCTGCGCGTAGATCTGGTTGAGCTTCTGGGAGATCTTCTGGGCCGAGAGCCCCGGCGTCGTGAGCGCGGAGACGGTGGCCGCTCCGTCGCGATTCGACTGGCCGGCGATCGTTGCGACCTTGTCCATGTAGTTGCCGTAGAGGTCGTGCGTCGACTGGCCGGCACACGACTGGATCAGGAGCGCGAACACCAGCACCAGGAAGATCCCGATGCAGGTGATCGCGAGCAGCCGCAGGATCGGGCCGTTCGGATGCGGGGGCGCCGGCGCTCCTCCCGCGGTGGCCGGGCGCGCCTGCCGCTGAGGCGCTCGCCCACGCGGCTGCGAGGCCGTCTCGGCCGTGGCCGGCTCCTCCTCGAAGAAGTCGAACTGGATGTCGTCGTCGGGCGGATCCATGCCTGGTCGAATCTACCGCGTCGTTCGGCTGCGAAAGGAGTTCTCCTCGACACGAAGTAGAACCGGGAGGTGACCTCTGCCGCCGTCTCGCACGAACTGATCCTGGGACGGTACCGGCCGCTTCGGCCGCTGGGCTCCGGTGGCATGGGTCACGTGTGGCTCGCACGCGACGAGCGCAACGGCCTCGACGTCTCGCTGAAGATGGTCGTGCGCGAGGGTCGCGTCGCCGAACGGGCCGAGCGTGAAGCGCGCGCCGCGGCCGCCCTGCGCCACCCGCGCTGCCAGCGGATCTACACGCTGGCCCGCGATTCGAGCCACGTCTACATCGCCTACGAGTACGTCCCCGGCCGCACTCTGCGCCAGGCCATGGCCGCGGGTGAGCTCTCCGACCGGGACTCGGTCGAGGCGGCAGCGCAGATCCTGGATGCCCTCGCACACGCTCACCAGAAGGGCATCGTCCATCGCGATGTCAAGCCCTCGAACGTCCTGCTCGCCGAGTCGGACGGCATCGACGTCCGGCTGCTCGACTTCGGGCTCGCCCAGATGGAGGAGTTCGACACGCTGACCCAGGTCGGCGACGTCCCGGGGACGCTCACCTACGTCTCGCCCGAGCGCCTTGCGGCCAAGACCGCGACGCCCGCCGCCGATGTCTGGGCGGTCGGGGTGATGCTCTGGGAGTCGCTCGTGGGCAAGCATCCGTTCCGCTCGAGCAATGCGGCCGGCACGACGCGCCGGATCAAGGCAGGCGCGCCTCCGCTCGAGGACTTCCGCCCCGACCTGCCCCAGCGGATTCACGACGCCGTCACGAAGGCGCTGCACCCCGATCCGGAACGCCGCCCGAGCGCGGCCGCCCTCGCCGCGGAGTTGCGCGAGGAGCCGCGCAAGCGCCGCCGGGTTCCAGGCGAGGTCGAGGTGAAGAAGGCGAAGGAGGCCCCCCGCGAGCTGATCACGGTTGCGGCGCGCGAGCGCGTGGCCCCCGCCCTCGCAGCCGCGATCTGGACCGGCTGGGTCGCCTGGGCGCTTCCGTTCTTCCCGCCGGGCTGGCCGCTCGGGCTGACGATCGCAACTGCAGCGCTCGGGCTCACCTTCCCCCGGGTCGCGCTCGCGTTCGCATTCGCGGTGACGTTCTTCCCGCTCTGGAACATCTCGCTCGGGCTGGCGATCCTCTTCGCCGCGCTCGGCGCCATCTGGGTCGCCCTGACCTGGAACGACCCACGCGGGAACATCGCGCTCGTCGCCGGCCCCCTGCTCGGGCCGCTTGCCGCTCTCGCACTACTGCCGCTCGCTGCCCAGTTCGCGACAGGCCCCGCAAGACGCGCCCTGCAGGCGTTCACCGGCACTCTGCTCGCGGTGGTCGTTGCCGGGCTGCGCCGGCAGATCCTCCCGCTCGACGGCTCCGCGCCGCCACTCGGGCTCGGGATCGCAGGCAGCTCGCGGCCCTCCGCCGTCGCGTGGACGCTCTGGCGCACCCTCACCGGCCACCCGGTGATCATCTTCCAGGCGGGCGTGCTCGCCGCCGCGGCAGTCGCGCTGCCCTACCTGCGTGGGCGCGGCCCGTGGCCCGCTGCGATCGCCGGCGCCGTGCTGATGGCCGCCACCGGTCTCGGCGCGCCGCTCGCGGCGTTCCTGCCGCTCGCCGCGGCCGCGTGGATCACCGCGGCTTACCTGGCGCTCAGCGCGGGCCCGGCAGAGGCGCCGGCACCCGCCACCTCTTCGACGAGCAAGCGGTCCGGCCCCGCGATCAGCAGGATCTCGCGGTTTCGCAGGCGCGAGACGGTGCCGACCTTCTCGCCCGAAGGGTTGTAGATCCCGATCTGCGCGCCGACGTAGCGCTTCGAGTCGACGTCGATCCGTCCGACGTATCCATGTCCGGAAAGGAGCTCGGCGATCTCGCCGGCATCGTGAAACCCCTCGTTCGAGACCGACACCACCACCCACGGCGCCCGGATCGACGCCAGCAGCTCCGCGAACGCAGCGGGCGCGCTGCGCTTGGAGTTGTAGGCGCTGTGCCGCTCGCGACAGTCGACGCGCTTGTTGGCGACGCCGTAGCTCTCGGGCGCATCCCAGCGGACGAGCGTCTCCCACACGTGGTAGTTGGAGAAGAACGAGTGCTGGTTGTACGGCGGGTCGACGTAGACGAGATCGACGTCGAGATCGGGCGCGAGAACGTTGGCGTCGAGCCGGGACACGCTGCCAGCGGGGCCGACAACCGGCTCGGGAAGCCTGAGCGCGAGCTCGTTGTAGGAGCGAGGCGCCCAGGCCTTGAGGTACGCCATCTGCAGGCCCGTCGTGCTGTCGACACGGTCGGCGGCCTCGAGCAGCGAGGTCAGGACGACGCCGCGCTCGACCTCGCGACAGCCCGTATCCGTCGATCGCGTCGCGGATCGCGTCGATGCGGGCGCCGTTCTCGGGCTGGAAGAACCGCGCCCGGCGGCAGAACGCCTCGGTGAAGTACCCCTCCCGGCCTTCGAGCGCCGACAGCTCGGCGAGGACCGCGGCGACTCGCTCGCGGTCGAGCGTCTCGTCGGCGACGATGTAGGCCTGGCCGAGCACCTCCGAGTAGGTGGCGAGGTCGTTGGAATGGACGGTGATCCCGAGGCTGCGCAGCGCCTGCCCGACGCGCGTCGTGCCGGCGAAGAGGTCGCACGCCGACGCGACCGGAAGGCGCCCGGCTACGCTCTTGATGAGTGGCACGAGCGTGCGCTTCGACCCCAGGTACTTGATCATTCCTGCAGTTCTAACGCCGCGCCCAGACAGTGGCCTCAGACCCGCCCTCTAAACTGAAGCTGTTCCCTACGGGTACCCCTGAATGAGCGTGTTGCGCAGTCTCGAATCGAAGCTCGAGTCCCTCTTCGAGGGGGTGTTCGGCCGTGCCTTTCGCTCGAACGTCCAGCCGGTCGAGCTGGCCCGGAAGCTGGTCAAGGAGATGGACGACCACCGGAGCGTCTCGGTGTCGCGCGTGTACGTCCCGAACGAGTACACGGTCTACCTCTCGCCCGGCGACCGTGACCAGTTCGACGGCTACGAGGACTCGCTCTGCGAGGAGCTCGCCGACTATCTCACCGAGCACGCGCGACGCGAGCGCTACGTGCTGCTGACGACGCCTCGCGTCAAGCTCGAGAGCGACGACGATCTCGACAAGGGCGAGTTCGGGATCGCGACGCGCCTCGTGCGCGGGCCGCGCCCGGCCGCCGACGCGCCGCCGACCGAGCCCGAGGGCGGGACGATGATCTACAAGGCGGAGCAGCTGCCGCCGGAGCCGGAGGACGAGGAGGAGCCGCAGGAGATTGCTGCGCTCTCGTTCGCAGGCGAGACGCACTCGCTGCCGGCTCGCCCGGTCGTGATCGGCCGGTCGAAGGACTGCGACATCCGCCTTGCCGACCCGAACGTCTCGCGGCGCCACGCCGAGGTCCGGCCGGACGGAGAGGGGTACAAGGTCGTCGATCTGGACTCGACCAACGGGATCGAGGTCGACGGCAAACGCGTGAAGGAGCTCGAGCTCCAGGACGGCGCCCGGTTCACGCTGGGCTCGACCGAGATCTCCTTCAGCCGGGCGGCGGACTGAACACGTGCCGACAGCGTCGGTCGGGGTCGAGACAACCCTCCTTGTCCTCAAGATCGCCTTCCTCGTCCTGCTCTACCTCTTCATCTGGCGGATCGTCCGTTCCGCTGCCCGCGACCTGCGATTGCCGCAAGAATCGATGATCCTCTCGCCCCAGCAGTCATCCGCTCTGCTCGCGCAGCCCGTGGCGCGCGAGCTCGGCCGGCTCGTCGTCGTCGACAGCTCGGCGCTGCCGGAGGGCGACGTGTACGGGATCGACTCGACGGCGCTGACCGTCGGCCGCAGCAGCGACAACGACCTGCCTCTCGACGGCGACGAGTTCGCGTCGGGCCATCACGCTCGCTTCCAGCCGCGCCGCGACGGCGTCTACATCGAGGACATGGGCTCGACCAACGGCACGTTCGTCAACGGCATCCGCCTCGAGCGCGACCGTCGCCTCGTCCCCGGCGACCTCGTCCGGATCGGCGAGACCGACCTGAGGTTCGAGCGATGAGAATTTCGAGCTCGGCGGCGGAGTCGAATGTCGGGCGCAAGCGGCGGCACAACGAGGACAACTTCGTCGCAGCGCCCCCGGTGTTCGCCGTCGCCGACGGGATGGGCGGCGCGCAGGCCGGCGAGGTCGCCTCGGAGCTCGCGGCGACGACGGTCACCGAGGCCAACCTCGATCCGAGCGCCCCAGGCGAGGAGCGCGTCGTCGCGCTGATCAAGGCCGCGAACCTGCGCGTCCACCAGCGCGCCGCCACCGACCCGGCAGCGTCGGGAATGGGTACGACGATGACGGTTGCGATCCTCCAGGCCGACGGGAAGGTCGCGATCGGGCATGTCGGGGACTCCCGCGCCTACCGGCTGCGCGACGACCATCTGGAGCAGCTGACCGACGACCACTCGCTCGTCGCCGAGCTGGTGCGCCGCGGTGAGCTCTCTCCGCAGGAGGCAGCGATCCACCCTCAGCGCTCGGTGATCACGCGCGCGCTCGGGACCGAGGCCGACGTCGACGTCGACGTGTTCACCGTCGAGACCCGCGACGGAGACGTCTTCCTGCTCTGCTCGGACGGCCTGACGACGATGGTCGACGCCGGCACGATCGAGCGGATCCTGGTCCTGAACCGCGGCCACCTCGATGCGGCCACCCACGCGCTGATCAAGGCCGCCAACGACCGCGGCGGCGACGACAACATCACCGCGATCGTGTTCTCGGTCGCAGACGGCGACGGCGAGCCCGCCGACGAGCCAACGGTCGAGCATGTCGGGCCGTATCCCGACGACGAGGACACGCTCCACCCCGAGGACAACGTCCGCCTGCCCGATCTCGATGCGCACCCCGCCGAGGTGACGATGGTCGTCTCGGCCGAGGAGCTTGCGCGAGCACTCGAGAGCCCGCCACCGGCCCCGTCCGCCCCCGACACGGTGCGCCTCGGCGCGGTGCCCGTCCCTCCGCCCGATCCGGAACCATCGGAGGCGGAGACCGTCCCGCTCGCGGCGGTGCCCGAGCCCCATCCACATGCAGCTGCCGCACCGGTGGCCGGCGCTGTCGCGCTCGGCACGGTGCCCACGCCGGAGGAGGCCGGCGAACAGGGCGACGCGGACGCAGAGCCGGAGGAGAGAGTCTCGGCAGTGCGCCTCGTGATCGCGGGCCTGGTGATCATCGCGCTCTCCGTGGCGATCATCGTGCTCGTGCTGGACGCCCTGCCTAGATGAGTAGTCCTACGATCTCGCATGCCCGGATGCGCGATCTGGGCACCCTGGGCCGCTCCCGCCTCACGGCAGCCGGCGGAGCCGTCCGCCGCGGCGCCCCAGGGCACCCAGCTCGCGCCCCGATTCGTGCGATCTCGCGGAACCACCCATCCCGATGAGCTACCGGAACCGAGAGCTCGGCTACCTGATCGCGGTCGGCGCACTGACCGGCCTCGGGTTCGCGAGCGTCTACATCGCGCGGCAGGCGGTGATCGGCTGGAGCTCGCTGACCTACGCCGCCTTCTTCGTCGGCCTCTACCTGGTCGCGCACATCGTGACGCGGATCACGGTCCCGCACGCCGATCCGTACCTCTTGCCGATGACGGGCTTCCTGACTGCAGTCGGGCTGACCGAGATCTACCGGCTCGGGCCGGGCGACGCATTCAAGCAGGGGCTCTGGGTCGTGATCGGCGTCGCCGTCTTCGCGCTGACGATGATCGGGCTCCGCCGCGACTACCGCGTGCTCGAGGACTACAAGTACCTCTTCGGCGTCGGCGCGATCGCGCTGCTCTTCCTGCCGCGCCTGCCGGTGATCGGGGAGACGATCAACGGCGCCCGGCTCTGGATCCACTTCGGGCCGCTGCAGTTCCAGCCGGGCGAGCTGGCGAAGATCTTCCTGATCGTCTTCCTTGCCGGCTACGTCCGCGAGAAGCGGGAGGTGCTCGCTCAGGGCCGCCTGAAGGACGTGGGGCCGGTGCTCGTGATCTGGGCGGCCGCGATGCTCGTGCTCGTCGCGACCAACGACCTCGGTTCGGCGCTCCTCTATTTCGGGATCTTCATCGCGATGCTCTACATCGCGACGGCGCGGCTCTCGTTCGTGCTCGCCGGCCTCGGGCTGTTCGTCGCGGGCGTCTACGCGGCCGACCGCGCGATCCCGCACGTGCACGAGCGGGTCCTGATCTGGCTCCATCCCTGGACGACGCAGAAGGTGCCGTGCCCGGTGACGGGCACGATGGCGCTCCGCCAGGACTGCGAGAGCTACCAGCTCGTGAAGTCGCTGTACTCGATCTCGAACGGCGGCTTCGGCGGCACGGGCCTCGGCAAGGGCACGTTCACGACGACGGGCGGAACGCAGCTGATCCCGGACGTGAAGACCGACTTCATCTACTCGGCGCTCGCCCAGGAGCTCGGCCTCGTCGGCGTCGCGGCGCTCCTGCTCGTCTTCATGGTCTTCGTCGCGCGGGGGATGAAGATCGCGCTCCAGGTCGACGACGGCTTCTCGAAGCTGCTCGCTGCCGGGCTGACGTTCGGGTTCGCGCTCCAGACGTTCGTGATCGTCGGCGGGATCCTGCGAATCATCCCGCTGACCGGAATCACCCTTCCGTTCGTCTCATACGGTGGATCCTCGATCGTGGCGAACTTCCTGCTGCTCGCGGGCCTCCTGCTCATCTCCAATCGCGCGAACGCCAACACCGCATGAACCGCCAGATCTCACAAGTCGCCATCGCCTCGCTGATCCTGCTCGCGTCGCTCATCGTCGCCACGACCTACTGGCAGACGTGGGCATCGGCAGGCCTCGCGGCGCGGCAGGACAACGAGATCCAGCGGGTGGCGCAGTTCACGATCGACCGCGGTCTGATCTACGCCTCGAACGGCAAGACGGTGCTCGCCGCGAACACCCGCAAGAAGATCGGCGGCCAGACGCTCTTCTTCCGCCGCTACCCGACGAACGGGCTCGCCTCGCAGGTGGTCGGCTACTCGACCCAGAGCCGCTCGCGCACCGGGGTCGAGCAGGCCGAGAACAGCTACCTGACCGCGTCGAACGCCGACATCGGCACGATCCTCGGCACCGTCGGCAGCCGGCTGAAAGGGACGACGATCAAGGGCAACAGCCTCGTGCTGACGATCCATGCCGGCGCGCAGAGGCTCGCCGAGAACCTGCTTGCCGGGAAGTGCGGGGCGGCGGTCGTCATGAACCCGAAGACCGGCGCCGTCTACGTGATGGCCTCGACGCCCGGGTTCAACCCGAACCTGGTCGAGCAGCCGGCCGGGTACGCGAAGATCTCCGCGACGAAGAGCCCGTGCCCGCCCGAGCCGGCGGCGCCGCTCCTGAACCGCGCGACGCAGGGCCTGTTCCCGCCGGGATCGATCTTCAAGACGATCACGGCCGCGGCGGCGCTCGACGACGGCGTCTACAAGCCCGACTCGACCTTCGACGACCCGGGCTACTGCACCGAGTACGGCAAGCAGGTGAAGAACGCGCTCGACCAGAGCGGCCCCGAGGCCTTCGGGATCGTGAACCTCGTCGAGGCCTACCAGCACTCGATCAACGCGGTCTTCTGCAACATCGGGCAGAAGCTCGGCGCGAAGCGGATCCTCGACGAGGCGCGGAAGTTCGGCTTCTACTCGGTCCCGCCGCTCGAGATGCCGTCGGATGCACGCTCGGCCTCCGGCCTCTACCTCAACGGCAAGCTCTTCGATCCGTCGACGGGCAAGGGATACTCGCGCGTCGACCCCGGCCGCCTCGCGTTCGGGCAGGACAAGATGCTGACGACGCCGCTGCAGATGGCGATGGTCGCGTCCGCGGTCGCCAACAACGGCGTCGAGATGAAGCCGACGCTGATCAAGCAGGTGCTCGCTCCCGACGGCTCGGTGATCAAGCGGCTGCACCCGCAGGTGCTCCGGCAGGCGACGAAGGCGTCGACCGCCGCCGAGCTGAAGAACATGATGGTCGAGGTCGTCCAGGCGGGCACCGGGACCGCCGCCCAGATCCCGGGGGTCGTCGTGGCGGGCAAGACCGGGACCGCCGAGACCTGTGCGTGCAATACCGTTTACGACGCCTGGTTCATCTTCTTCGCGCCGGCCGAGAACCCCACCGTCGCCGGTGCCGTGGTCGTCGAGTACCAGAACAACGGTTTCGGCGGCGCGGTCGCCGCGCCGATCGCGAAGCAGCTGATGCAGGCGATCCTTCCCCCTACGCCGAACAGCACGGGAACCCTTGGCAACTAATCTCGAAGACCGCCTGATCGGAAAGCTGTTCGACGGCCGCTACCGGATCGAGCGCAAGCTCGGCTCCGGCGGCATGGCCGAGGTGTACCTCGCCGAGGACGAGGAGCTCGGCCGCAAGGTCGCGCTGAAGATCCTGAACGAGCGGCATGCGCGCGACGAGCAGTTCGTCGAGCGGTTCAAGCGCGAGGCGCGGAACGCCGCCAGCCTCAGCCATCCGCACATCGTCAGGATCTACGACCGCGGCCAGTTCGACGAGACCTACTACATCGCGATGGAGTACCTCGACGGGCCGACCCTCAAGGAGCTGCTCGTCCGCAAGGGCCCGACCCCGCCGCTGACGGCGATCAAGTTCGCGCGCGAGATCCTGAGCGCGCTCGCCGAGGCGCACCGGCACGACATCGTCCATCGCGACATCAAGCCGCACAACGTGATCGTCAGCCCGGACTGGAACGTCAAGGTCACCGACTTCGGCATCGCCAGGTCGGGCGCGTCCCAGATGACCGAGGCGGGCTCGATCGTCGGCACGGCGCAGTACCTCTCGCCCGAGCAGGCGCGCGGCAAGCCGGTCGACCAGCGCTCGGATCTCTACTCGGTCGGGATCGTGCTCTACGAGATGCTGACCGGCACGGTGCCGTTCACGGGCGACGCCGCGGTCGAGATCGCGATGAAGCACCTCTCGAACATCCCCGAGCCCCCGTCGACGAGGCGCGAGGGGATCTCGCCCGACCTCGACGCCGTCGTGATGCGCGCGCTCGCGAAGGATCCCGAGCAGCGGTACGCATCGGCCGACGAGATGGACGCCGACCTGGCCCGCGTCGCCCGCGGCGTGGCCGTGTCGCAGCAGACCTCGGAGACGATGACGCAGGTCCTGGCCGACGCGGAGGCGACCTCGATCGTGCCGCGGGCCGCCGCGACGCCCCCGCCGGCGCCTCCCGCCTACAGGCCGCCGTCCTACTACGAGGAGGCCGGCCGCCGGCGCTCGCCGTGGCCGATGATCCTCGGGATCGTCGCGATCGGGATCATCGCGTTCGGCGGTTACCTGATCTACAACAAGGTGACCAAGGCGATCAACACGAACGCGCCGGTCGCCGTCCAGAACGTCGAGCAGCTGCCGGTGAAGAACGCGGAGACCCTCCTGCACGCGCAGGGGCTTCAGACCCATACGGTTGGCGCTCCGAGCAGCACGATCGCCGCGACGCTGGTGATCAGCCAGAACCCGAGCCCGGGCGACCGCGTGGTCAAGGACACGATCGTCACTCTCACCGTCTCGACCGGCGTGCCGAAGACGACCGTCCCGGCGCTCGTGAACCTGCCGCTCGGGCAGGCCGAGACGACGCTCGAGAACGAGGGCCTGCACTGGAGCGTCCACAACGTCAGCTCGAGCACGGTCGAAGTGGGCTCCGTGACCGCGTCGTCCCCGCCGAAGGGGCAGCTCGTGCCCGTCGGAACCACCGTCCGGCTGAACGTCTCGACCGGCCCGAAGACCGTCGGGGTCCCGTCGGTCGTCGGCGAGCAGTACGCGAGCGCCCAGAGCGCCCTTCAGGGCGCCGGGTTCAAGGTCACCCGCTCCGACGTCGCGAATGCCGCCCCGGTCGATCAGGTCGTCGCGCAGAGCCCGGGCGCCGGGTCGTCCGCCTCACCCGGCTCGACGATCACGCTCTCGGTCTCGACGGGCCCGCAGGAGTCCGCCGTCCCGTCGGTCACCGGCGACGACCAGACCACGGCCACCCAGTTGCTGCAGACGGCCGGGTTCACCGTCCCGGTCGTCCAGCAGGACGTCACCGACCCGCAGCAGGACGGGATCGTGCTCAACCAGTCGCCGGCGAGCGGGACGAAGCTCAAGCAGGGCGCGGCCGTCACGATCACCGTCGGGCACCTCGTGACGGCGCCGCCGGCGAACACGACGACGGCCTCGACGAGCACGACCGCGACCACGACGCCCGTCACGCCGACGACGGCGACGACCACGACGACGACGACCGCGGTCACGACCACGACGCCGACGTCCCCACCGTCGCAGATAGCGCCTTGAAAGAGTCGCCTTTAAGGCGCCGGATAGCGGTTCTCTCGGGCGGGCGGTCGAGCGAGCACGAGATCTCGCTCGCATCTGCCGGCAGCGTCGCCGCGGCGCTCGCCGCGCGGGGCGCCGAGGTCGTCAGCATCGCGATCTCCCGCGACGGCACGTTCGCTCTCGGGCCGGGCGGCGAGAGCAGCAGCACGGGATCGGAGCTTGCGGTGCGGCTGCCGGACAAGTCGGTCGCGACGGCGCTCGGCAGCGTCGACGTCGTCTTTCCCGTGCTCCACGGGCCCTTCGGCGAGGACGGCACGGTGCAGGGGCTGCTCGAGCTGGCAGGCGTTCCCTACGTCGGCGCCGGGGTCACCGCATCTGCGCTCGCGATGGACAAGGACCTGTTCAAGGCGGTGCTGCGCGACAACGGCATCCCGGTCACGCGGAACATCACGCTGCGCGCGGGCGAGGCGGCGCAGAACCCGTTCGAGTACCCGGTGTTCGTCAAGCCGGCCAGGCTGGGCTCGTCGGTCGGCATCTCGAAGGCCCACGACGACGGCGAGCTCGAGGAGGCGGTCGCGCTGGCGTTCGAGCACGACGAGAAGGTGCTCGTCGAGGAGTTCGTCGACGGGATCGAGATCGAGGTCGGCGTCCTCGGCAACCGCGATCCGTTCGCCTCGGTGGTCGGCGAGATCGCCGTCACGGAGAACGAGTGGTACGACTACGAGGCGAAGTACGACGAGGGCCAGATGGAGCTGATCGTCCCGGCCCGGATCTCGCCGGAGCAGACGGAGCGCGCGCGGGAGCTCGCCGTGCACGCCTTCACGGCGACCGAGTGCGAGGGCATGGCGCGCGTCGACATGTTCGTCCGGCCGGACGGCGAGGTGCTCGTCAACGAGCTGAACACGATCCCGGGGTTCACGCAGACGAGCGTCTATGCAGCGCTGTTCGAGGCCTCGGGGATCGGCTACGGCGACCTGCTCGAGCGCCTGATCGACCTGGCGCTCGAGCGGCACGAGCGCCGCGGCAAGCTCCGGTACTAGGGGACGTACGCGGCGCCCTCGAGGTTCGGGGTCCCGTCCGGCAGGGCGACTGTCAGTTGCCGGGTGACGAAGCCCGTTCCGGCCTTGTTGGGCGCGATCAGCCAGAAGTCGGCGCCGAGCTCACTCCCGACGAGGACCTGGCCGGCGTACGGCGCGAGCACGTCGGCTCCGACGAAGTACACGGCAGTCGAGTTCGTGTCCGGCACGTAGAGCCCGGCGGCCGGGCTGCCGGCGGCCCGCGTCTTGGGCGCGGGCGGGATCGCGACGATCGGGTTGTCGCCGTTCCCGAGGCCGCTCGCCACGATGCTCACGTTGCCCTTGCGGTCGATCGCGAGCACCCGGCCGCTCTTGGAGTCCTCGTCGATCGAGATCAGGAGCCGGCCTGAGGCGGGGCCGAACCGGGTGGGGGCGATCGTGATCTCGTCGGCGCCGCCGGGGCCGGGATAGCCGCCGATGTCCTGCACGCGGCCGTCTCTGCGCACCGCGTACACCTCGCCGCCGTTCGAGGCCGACCCTCCGGTCGCGGCGAGGAGCGCGTAGCCGAACTTGCCGCTTGAGTCGAACGCGAGCGCGCCGTCGGAGGGCACGGAGCCTGGCAACTGCGCGATCAACGCCATCGAGGAGCCGTTGCGGGCGATCCGGTAGATCCGGTTGTCGGGAAGGTGGCAGTAGATCCCGTCGGGCCAGTACGCGATCACGGGTACGGCACATCGGGCCTCCTCGCCTCCGAGCGTCCTCGGGAAGGTCGCGAACGGATGCATGCCCGCACCCGTCGCGTCGACTGAGTCGATCTCGGCCGAGTTCTCGGTCAGGTACAGGAAGCCGCTGCCGGTCGACACGACCTGGCCGAGCGGGAGACCGGTCACTGCGAAGGTCGAGAAGGAGAGCGTGGGCCCCGCGGCGGGAGCTACAGCGGAGAGCGAGAGCGCGGCGAGTGTGAGGGCGAACAGGGAGCGCCTCATCTGGCCATTGAACCCCTCGTCGTCGACAACGTCTACTTACCGGGTCGCCTTCACCTCGTTGATCCTGACCGACGAGCGGCCGCCGAGGCTCGTGATCCAGATCAGGTAGTAGCGGGCGTTCTTGCCGTCGAGGTCGAAGGTCGTGGTCGTGCCGCCGGTCCGGGTTGTCGAGTCGTCGGTGAAGCCCGCCGCAGGGCTGTTGCTGCTGCGGATCACGGCCTGGTAGCCGGGCGTCGCCGAGGCGACGGTGAGGGTGCGCGCGGCGATCGACGAGCCGGCGTCGAGGACGATCCCGACGCCCGGCTTGCCGAGCACGTTGTTGTAGTAGGTCTCGGTCGACCAGTAGGTGTCCGGGTTCCCGTCGGTCGCGTTCGCGACGAGGGTCGGGCTCTCGACATGGTTGTTCCCGAAGGGGTCGTACGACCTGATCGCCGTGACGGGAAGCGGGCCCGGCGGGTTGCTGCCCGTTCCGGTGCCCGAGCCCCCGCCGTTCCAGACGAGCGCGGCCCCGACCGCGACGGCGGCCAGGACGAGCAGGAGAGCCAGGGCGATCGGCCACCTGCGACGGCGCTTCCCGGCCTTCTTCGGGGCCCGCCGGGGCTTGATGACGGGGAGAATCCCGGTCGCGGTGCGATCGTCGCCGCCCTCGCGGATCTCTGCGAGGCAGGCCTCGAGCTCGCGCTCGAAGGCCGCCATGGTCGGGAACCGCTGAGAGGGATCCTTGGCGAGTGCCTTGTCGACCGCCTCCTCGACGCGCCGGGGGACGTCGGGCCGCTTGAGGCTGACCGGCGGCGGCGCGGTATTGATGTGCTCCATCGCGACGGCGACGAAGTTGTCGCCGGTGAACGGCACCTCGCCGGTGAGGAGCTCGAAGAGCACGATGCCGAGCGAGTAGACGTCCGTCTGCGCGTCGACGTGCCGGCCTTGCGCCTGCTCGGGCGCGATGTAGTCGCAGGTTCCGAGCACGGTGCCGGTCGCGGTCTCCTGCGAGGTCGCCTCCATGGGCCGGGCGATCCCGAAGTCGGTGACCTTCGCCTCGCCCTTGCCGTTCAGGAGGACGTTCTGCGGCTTGACGTCGCGGTGGACGAACCCGTTTTGGTGCGCGAACGCGAGGCCGCGCGAGACCTCGATCGCGAGCTCGAGCGCGCGGTCGACGGGCAGGGGGCCGTCTCGGACGATCACCTGCTTCAGGTTGTCGCCGGCGATGTACTCGAAGACGATGTAGGGGCTGCCGTCGGACTCGCCGCGGTCGATCACGGCGACGATGTTCGTGTGTGAGAGCCCGGCGACGAGCTTTGCCTCGCGGGTGAACCGCTCGACGACGTCCTGGTTCGACGTCAGCCGCTCGTGGAGCACCTTGAGCGCGACGGTTCGCTCGAGCACGCGATCGTGGGCCCGGAAGACGCTCGACATGCCTCCGGAGCCGACGAGCTGCTCGAGCTCGTACCGATCCGCGACGACGTCGCCGGCCATCATGCGGTTCGCCTAGCCGAGGGCGGCTTCGAGCGCCTCTTCCCAGGCGCTCAGGGCTTCCTCGAGCTCCGCGTCCGCGATCACGAGCGGCACGAGCACCCGGATGGCGTTGCCGTAGACCCCGCAGGTGATCAGCAGCAGGCCCCGCTTCAGCGCTTCCTCGGTGACGCGGTGCGCGAGCTCCTTGCCGGGCTTCTTCGTGGCCGGGTCGGAGACGAGCTCGATCGCGAGCATTGCGCCGAGGCCGCGCACCTCGCCGATCTCGGGCCACCGCTCCTGCCAGGCGAGCATCCGCGCGCGGATCGTCTCGCCGATCGCGGCCGAGCGGTCGAGCAGCCCCTCGTCCTCGATCACGTCGAGCACTGCCAGCGCGGCTGCAAGCGCGACCGGGTTGCCGACGTAGGTGCCGCCGACGCCGCCGACGACGGGCGCGTCCATGATCTCCGCCCGGCCGAGCACGCCGGAGAGCGGGAGGCCGTTGGCGATCGACTTCGCGACGCAGATCAGGTCGGGCTCGACGCCCGAGTGCTCGATCCCGAAGAACCGACCGGTGCGGCCGAAGCCCGTCTGCACCTCGTCGACGATCAGGACGATGCCGTAGCGGTCGCAGATCGCGCGGACGCCTTCGACGAACTCGGTAGGCGCGACGATGAACCCTCCTTCGCCCTGCACCGCCTCGAGCACGATCGCCGCGACGCTCTCGGCCCCGACCGAGGTGGTGAATGCCTTCTCGAGCGCCTCGAGCGCGTCCTCGGTCGTCACGCCGCGGTAGGCGTTCGGGAACGGCACGCGGTAGACCTCGGGCGAGAACGGGCCGAGACCGGCCTTGTAGGGATGCACCTTCGAAGTGAGCGACAGCGAGAGCATCGTGCGCCCGTGGAACGCGCCGTCGAACGCGATCACCGCCGGGCGGCCCGTGTAGGCGCGCGCGAACTTGACCGCGTTCTCGACCGCTTCGGTGCCGGCGTTGAAGAACGCGGCCTTGACCGGCCCCGAGATCGGCACGCGCTCGCCCAGGCGCTCGGCGAGCTCCGCGTACGACTCGTAGGGGACGACCGTGAAATCGGTGTGAGCGAACCGATCGAGCTGCTCGTGGGCCGCCGCGACGACGTCCGGGTGGCTGTGCCCGACGTTCAGGCAGCCGACGCCGCCGGCGAAGTCGATGAACGTGTTCCCATCCACATCCGTCAGCGTCGCTCCCCGCGCGGAGGCCGCCACGATCGGGAACGTGATCGCGAGCGGCCGCGCAACGTGGCGCTCGATCCGCTCCGCAATCTCCTGCGATCGCGGCCCTGGAATCTCGGTGACGAGGTCGATCACACGCGTCGCAGCCATAAGCGGAGCGTAGCGAACACGCCTGCACGCCCCGCAGTCTGGGGCGGTGGTGCCGGTTCAGCCGGCGCCACCGTGAGCAGGCCGGCGATCGCCCGTCCCGATCCCCCGTCATAAAGAAACGGGCCGCCTTGTGGGCGGCCCGTTTCCGGTTACTGACTTGGTATTCGTAGGGGCGCTTCCGGCCGACTTCCTCTTTCTCGGCGGCGCGCTTGCGCGATATCCCCCACGCTGGCTAGACGATTCCCCTTCAGGTCCCGGGGATACGCCCCTACGAGCCAGTACCTCCACTGCCCGTACTGGAAATCTCCATCTACCGGACCACCTCCTTTCCGCGGTTAACTCGATAGTAGCGCGCCGGTCAAGAGTGATGTCACCTCGAGCCCGTTGTCCATGGGCACGGTGACGCTGACGAGCGTCGGATCGGCCTGGCGCGCGGCCGAGTATGCGGCCAGCTCGCCGTGCGAGGTCACGTTGTCGGCAACGACCACGGCGCCTGCCTCACAGCGTCTTCGGGCAAGCTGGAACAGCGCCTCGTAGTCGTCCTTCCACGCGTCGAGGAAGACGAGGTCGAACGGGCCGTCGAGCTGCTCGAGGCTCTCGAAGGCATCGCCGGGGATCACGTCGATCCACTCCTCGAGGCGGGCATCGGCGATGTTCCGGGCCGATGCCTCGAGCTTCACCGGGTCGGCTTCGAGCGAGGTCACGTGCCCGCCGAACTCGCTGACGGCGGCACCGAGCCAGATCGTCGAGTAGCCGCGCGAGCCGCCGATCTCGAGCACCTCGCAGCCGGGCCGCCCGGCGGCAGAGCGCGTAGAGGAGCGCGCCGCTCGTCGGCGGCACCTGGAGCGAGCGGTGCGAGACGGGAAGGTCGCGGCCCTCCTCGCCGGCGGTCTCCTCCTCGAGGCGGCGCAGGACGGCGCGGACGTGGTCGTCGAGCATCAGCGGCTCCGCTCGCTCTCGACGTCGTCACGGACCCAGCAGTCGGCGAGGTGGTCGTTCACGACGCCGCATGCTTGCATGCCGGCGTAGACGGTCGTCGGGCCGACGAAGCGGAACCCGGCGACGCGAAGCAGCTTCGAGAGCGCCGTCGACTCCGGCGTCGAGGCCTGGAAGTCGCCCGGGCCCCGAGGCGCCGAATGCTCCGCGGGCGCGTGCGCCCAGACCAGCTCGTGCAGCGGCTCGGCCGGTCGCCCGGAGCGCCACCGTGGCGCGCGCGTTCGCGATCGTCGCCTCGATCTTCCCGCGGTGGCGCACGATGCCCGCGTCGCCGAGCAGCCGCTCGACATCGGCGCTCATCGAACGCCGCCACGCGGTCGGGCTCGAAGCCGGCGAACGCCTCCCGGAACGCGGGGCGCTTGCGCAGGATCGTCAGCCACGAGAGGCCCGACTGGAAGCCCTCGAGGCAGAGGCGCTCGTAGATCCCGCGCTCGTCTCGAACGGGCCGGCCCCATTCCTCGTCGTGGTAGCGGATGTAGTCCGGATCGGTGGTCGGCCAGCAGCGAACGAGGTCGGCTTGATCAGCCATCGACCTCGACGACGACGTTGCCGCCCTCGACCCGAACCGGGAAGGTCCGCACGGGGAGGTACGCCGGCAGCGACAGCGCGCGACCGCTGGTCAGATCGAAGCTCGCGCCGTGGCGCGGGCAGGCCACCGTGCACGTCTCGGCGTCCCAGTTGCCGAGGCAGAGCGGGCCGTCGTCGTGGGAGCAGCGATCCTCGATCGCGCGGAGCTCGCCGTCGCAGTTGTAGACCCCGACCCGGTAGGGCTCGTGCTCGACCAGCTTCATCGTCCCCGGCGGCAGCTCCTCGAGCGGAGCCACGATCACGTCAGTCAATATCGAGGCCCTGCCACTCCTCGGGAAGCGGGGTGCCCTTGGAGCGGTTGAGCGCCACCTTCACGACGCCCAGGCCGAGGATCGCGCACTTCATCCGGACAGGCGTGAGCGGGATCCCGACCTCCTCGAGGATCTCCTCCTTGGGCATCGCAGCCACCTCGGCGGCCTTCCTGCCCTTGACGAGGTCGGTCAGCATCGAGGTCGCGGCCTGCGAGACGGCGCAGCCGCGGCCCTCGAAGCCGATCTCCTCGATCGTCTCGCCGTCCGCGCCGAACCTGATCGACACCGAGACCTCGTCGCCGCAGAGCGGGTTCTGCCCCTCGGCGTGGGCGTCCGGCTCCTCGAGCAGCCCGTAGTTGTGCGGGTTCTTGTAGTGGTCGAGGATGTCCTCGCGGTAGAAGTCGTCGAATTCGGTCGTCATCGTCCGGACGCTCCGTCAAGCCTACGCTCATGTCATCAGCTCCCGCGCCTTGCGGACGCCGGCGACGAGGCGGTCGATCTCCTCGGGAATCGTGTAGAGGTAGAAGCTCGCGCGGTTCGTCGCCGGGCACGCCGAGCTTGCGCATCAGCGGCTGGCAGCAGTGGTGGCCGGCGCGGATCGCGATCCCGTCGAAGTCGAGGATCTGCGCCATGTCGTGCGGATGCACGCCCTCGACGTTGAACATCACGATCCCGGCGCGGCGGTCGGCCGGCGGGCCGTAGAGGGTGATCCCGGGGACCTCGGCGAGGGCCTCGAGCGCGTAGGCGGCGAGCTTGTGCTCGTGGGCCTCGATCGCCTCGAGGCCGACGGCCTCCAGGTAGTCGATCGCGGCGCCGAGCCCGACCGCCTCGGCGACCGGCGAGGTGCCGGCCTCGAACTTCGAGGGCAGCTCGCCCCAGGTCGTCTTCTCGTCGCCGACGTTGCGGATCATGTGGCCGCCGAGCAGGAACGGCTCCATCTCGAGCAGGAGCTCGGTCCGGCCCCAGAGGAAGCCGATCCCGCTCGGGCCGAGCATCTTGTGGCCCGAGACGGCGATGAAGTCGGCGCCGAGCGCCTGGACGTCGAGGCGCACGTGCGGGGCGGCCTGAGCGGCGTCGCAGGTGAGGATCGCGCCGCGCTCGTGCGCCCAGTCGGCGAGCCGTCGGGATGTCGGCGATCGTGCCGAGCGAGTTCGAGACGACGTTCGCCGCGACGACCTTCACGTTCTCGATGTCCGCGACCTCGTCGAGCAGCAGGTCGCCGTTGTCGTCGATCGGGATGATCCGGAAGTCGGCGCCCGTGCGGTTCGCGACGTACTGCCACGGGACGAAGTTCGAGTGGTGCTCGAGCTGGGTCGCGAGCACGACGTCGCCGGGGCCGAGACGGGCGAGCCCGTAGGCGTAGGCGACGAGGTTCAGGCCCTCGGTCGCGTTGCGGACGAAGATGATCTCGCGCTCGCTCGGGGCGTTCACGAAGGCGCGCACCTTCTCGCGGGCGCCTTCGAGGCCCGCGGTGGCGCGCTCGCCGAGCGTGTAGACGCCGCGATGGACGTTCGAGTACGACGTCTCGTAGAACTCGGTCATCGCGTCGAGCACCTGGCGCGGCTTCTGCGAGGTCGCGGCCGAGTTGAGGTAGGCGAGCGGCTTGCCGTGGAACACCTGCTCGAAGATCGGGAAATCGGCGCGTAGCTTCGCCGCATCGAGCACCGGCTGGACCTTGACTGCCATGCGCCCACTGTATCCGCCCGCCTTCTCCTACGGCCGTGGCCTGCGCGGCGGTTATCGTGGTCGGATGCCGGTTTTCCACTCCCTGTGGACGAGTTTTTCCATTGGCGTTACGGTGACTGTCCCCGGACACGTCCCGCGGAGACACGGCCTCGGGAGGGGTGCTTGAGCGAGTACGTCTACTCGATGTACAGGGCGGACAAGTTCTACGGGTCCGACCGGCAGGTGCTCGCGAACATCTCGCTCTCGTTCTTCCACGGGGCGAAGATCGGCGTGCTCGGGCCGAACGGCTCGGGGAAGTCGACGCTGCTGCGGATCATGGCGGGACGCGAGGAGACCTCGAGCGGCGAGGCGCAGCTCGCGCCCGGCGCCACCGTCGGCCTGCTCGAGCAGGAGCCCGAGCTCGATCCGGCCAAGGACGTCCGCGGGAACGTCGAGGACGGCGTGCGCGAGCTGCGCGACCTGCTCGACCGCTTCAACGCGATCTCCGCCGCCTTCGCCGAGCCCGACGCCGACTACGACGTCGCTGCTCGCCGACCAGGCGAAGGTGCAGGACGAGATCGACCGCCGCGACGCCTGGTCGCTCGAAGCGACGCTCGACCGCGCGATGGACGCCCTCCGCCTCCCCGAGGGCGACCGCGACGTCACCACGCTCTCCGGCGGCGAGCGCCGCCGCGTCGCGCTCTGCCGGCTGCTCCTCTCCGCGCCCGACCTGCTGCTCCTCGACGAGCCGACGAACCACCTCGACGCCGAGTCCGTCTACTGGCTCGAGCGCTTCCTCGCCGACTACAAGGGCGCCGTGATCGCCGTCACCCACGACCGCTACTTCCTCGACAACGTCGCCGGCTGGATCCTCGAGCTCGACCGCGGCCGCGGCATCCCGTTCCAGGGCAACTACTCCTCGTGGCTCGAGCAGAAGCAGGCCCGCCTCGCCGTCGAGGAGAAGCAGGAGTCCGCCCGCCGCCGCACGCTCGCGCGCGAGCTCGAATGGGTGCGGATGAGCCCAAGGGCGCGCCACGCGAAGTCGAAGGCCCGGCTGAGCGCGTACGAGAAGCTGCTCGCCGAGGAGGACAACGTCAAGCTCGACCGCGTCGAGATCCACATCCCGCCGGGCCCGCGCCTCGGCGACGTCGTGATCGAGGCCGACGGCCTGAGCAAGGGCTTCGGCGACCGGCTGCTCTTCGAGGACCTGACCTTCTCGCTCCCGCCGGCCGGGATCGTCGGCGTGATCGGCCCGAACGGCGCCGGCAAGACGACGCTCTTCCGCATGATCGCCGGCGAGGAGCAGCCCGACGCCGGCACGCTCCGGCTCGGCGACACGGTCCAGCTCGCCTACGTCGACCAGTCGCGCGGCGACCTCGACCCGAAGAACACCGTCTGGAAGGAGATCAGCGGCGGCCACGACATGATCGAGCTCGGCCGGAAGGAGGTGAACTCCCGCCAGTACACGAGCTGGTTCAACTTCCGCGGCGGCGACCAGCAGAAGCCGGTCGGCCAGCTCTCCGGCGGCGAGCGCAACCGCGTCCACCTCGCGAAGCTGCTGAAGAGCGGCGGCAACGTCCTGCTGCTCGACGAGCCGACCAACGACCTCGACGTCGACACGCTCCGCGCGCTCGAGGAGGCGCTGCTCGACTTCGCCGGCTGCGCCGTCGTGATCACCCATGACCGCTGGTTCCTCGACCGCGTCGCGACCCACATCCTCGCCTTCGAGGGCGACTCCGAGGCGACCTGGTTCGAGGGCACCTGGGGCGAGTACGTCGACTGGGTCACCGAGACCAAGGGCGCGGAGGCGCTCGAGCCCCACCGCATCAAGTACAAGCCGCTCGTCCGCATCGCTGACGCCAGCATCGCCGCGACGGCGGATGTCGCTCGTCTTCGTCGGCTACGCACTCGTCGCGTTCGCCTACTTCGGCGTCCGGCTCGCTCCCGCACCCGGGCCGCGACCTCGTCGGCTACGGGCGCGACCCGGAGATCTTCGTCTGGTCGTTCGCGTGGTGGCTGCACGCGATCGAGACGTGCCAGAACCCGTTCGTCAGCCACGCGATCTACGCGCCCGGCGGGATCAACCTCGCCTGGGCGACAACCGTCCCCGGGCTCGCGGTGCTCTTCGCGCCCGTCACCGCGCTGTTCGGGCCGGCGGTCTCCTACAACCTCGCGGCCGTGCTGCTGCCCGCGGCCGCGGCGTTCACGGCCTACCTGCTCTGCCGGCATCTCACCCGCTCGACCTGGGCCTCGCTCGTCGGCGGCTACCTGTTCGGCTTCTCGAGCTACATGCTCGGCCAGAGCCAGGGGCACATGCACATGACCTCGGTGTTCCTGCTGCCGCTGATCGCGCTCGCCACGATCCGCTACCTGCAGGGCGAGCTCGACGGCCGCGGCTTCGCCTGGCGGCTCGGCCTTCTCTTCGGCCTCGAGGTCTGGCTCTCGACCGAGCTGCTGTTCACCGCCGCGCTCGCGCTCGCCCTGGCGCTGCGTCCTGGCCTTCGCCCTGCTGAAGCAGACGCGGCCTCGGATCCTCGTGATGTGGAGGCCGCTGCTCGGCGCGATCGGGCTCGCCGTCGTGCTCGCCGCCCCGTTCCTCTACTACGCGGCGACCGGGTTCCAGTCCGACTCGATCAACTCCCCGGCCTTGTTCGACGCCGACAGCCTGAACTTCCTGATCCCGACCCACTTCATCTGGATCGGCGGTCAGTGGCTCTTCTCGATCTCGCAGCACTTCCGCGGGAACGACGCCGAGGCCGGCTCCTACCTCGGCATCCCGACGCTCGTGATCGTCGTCTGGTTCGCGTTCGGCGCCCGCCGCTCGGCGGTGGCCCGCTACCTGCTCGTCGCGCTCGCCGCTCGCCGCCGTCCTGATGCTCGGCACGGGGTTCGTCGTCAAGCGGCACGTCGAGTTCTGGCTCCCCTACCGGGAGATCGCGAGCCTCCCGATCTTCAACAACGTCCTGCCGGCGCGGTTCGCGGTCTACGCGTCCCTCGCAGCGGCGGTGATCGTCGCGCTCTGGACGGCGGCCAGGCATGACTGGGTCAGCTGGGTGCTCCCCGCGCTCGCGGTCGCGGCGCTCGTCCCCGACCTGTCGCGCGGCTGGTTCGTCACGCACCCCGAGCGGCTGCGCGTTCTTCACGAGCGGCGCCTACAAGCTCTGCATCCCGAAGAACGAGAACGTCGCGATCTTCCCGTTCGGGTTTCGCGGCGACTCGACGCTCTGGCAGGCCGAGACGGGCTTCTGGTTCCGGATGCCGGAGGGCTACCTCGCGCCGACCCCGCCGGCCTCGGATATCGACGACGATCCGCTGATCCAGATGGAGACCTACACCTACTACAACCCGACGACCGCCCAGATCATCGGGTTCGTGCACCAGGAGAAGGTCGACCGGATCGTCTCGGTGATCACGAACGCGAACCCGAACGGCACGCAGATGCACCGGTTCGGCCAGCTCCAGGTCGTGGACGGCGCCTACGTCGCACCGGGCTGCGGCTACGCGTCGATGCAGGAGGTCATCCAGCCGACGCCGCCCCACCTGAAGAAGCACTGATGGCGCGGCTCGAGATCGAGGGCGACTAGCTCGTCCTCCGCCTCTCGCTGCTCGAGCGGCTGGGCGCGCTCTCGCGGCGAGCCGCGGGTGCCGCTCACTGCGGTCCGCGACGTACGCGTGACTGCGAAGCCGTGGAAGGAGCTGAAAGGAATCCGCTCTCCCGGCACGGGCTGGCCGGGCACGATCGCTCTCGGGACGTGGCGCCACGACGGCGTGAAGGACTTCTGCGCGGTCTATCGCAAGGGCCCGGGCGTGGTCGTCGAGCTCGACGGCGCGAAGTTCGCGCGGCTCGTCGTCTCCTCGTCCGACCCGACATCGGTCGTCGAGGCGATCTCTCAGATCTGACGGAGGCTCAGGAGCCTCAGGCCTGCGGGATCCGCGCCTCGAGCGCGGCTCCGAGCGCCTCTCGCACCGGCTCGAGCTCGATCCGGTCGAGGATGTCCTGGAAGAACCCGCGCACGATCAGCCGCTCGGCCTCCTGCCGCGTGAGCCCGCGGGTCATCAGGTAGAAGAGCTCCTCGCGGTTGACCCGCCCGATCGTCGCGCCGTGCGTGCAGCGCACGTCGTTGGCCATGATCTCGAGCCCCGGGATCGAGTCGGCATGTGCATCGGCCGACAGGAGCAGGTTGCGGTTCTCCTGGTAGGCGTTCGTCTTCTGGGCGTCCTCCTCGACCCGGATCATCCCGCGCCAGACGGCGTGCGCGTGCTCGCGCAGCGCTCCCTTGAACGCGAAGTCGGACTCGGTCGAGGGCGCGATGTGCTCCTGGAAGGTGTCGTAGTCGAGGTGCTGGTTGCCGTCGGCGAAGTACGCGCCGGTGACCCGCGAGGTCGCGCCGGGCCCGTTCAGGTCGTTCTGGATCCGGATCTTCCCGTTCTTCGAGCCGAACCCACCGGCAACCCAGTCGAGCCGCGCGTCGCGCTCGACGCGCGCATGATGGGTCGCGAAGTGCCATGTCTCCTGCGAGAGGTTCTGGATCGAGACGTACTCGAGCTTCGCCGCCTGGCCGACGAACAGCTCGGCGACCGCGTTCGAGTAGGCAGGTAGATCCGGCCTCGCCGAGGAGTACTCCTCGATCAGGGTGAACTGCGACTGCTCCTCGGCGATCACGAGCAGCCGCCAGAAGAGCGCGCTCCCCTCGACCGAGCTCGCGATCCGCACGTAGAGCGGCTTCTCGACCACGACGCCCTTCGGGACGTGGACGAGCAGGCCGTGCTTCCAGACGGCGGCGTTGTGCGCCGCGAACTTCTCGTCCCAGCCGACGAGCGAGTAGAGGCGCGGGTCGTCCTCGGTCAGCGGCTCGAAGCGGATCCCGTCGGGGGCCTTCTCGATCTCGATCCCGCTCTCGGTCACGACCGCGAGGCCGGCGACGTCGAGGTCGAGCAGCTGCGGCGCCGCGGTAGACGAGGCGTCGACGTCTCGCGTGAAGGCGTCCGGATCGAACCCGCGCAGGTCGGTGAACCGCCAGGCCTCCTCGGTTGTGTCGGGAACCGGCAGCTCGGCGTACGAGGCTGCCGCCGCCTCCCTACCCATCAGCTGTCGCTTGTGGTTCCGTCGGACTAGCCGACGGAACCCTCCATCTGCAGCTCGATCAGGCGGTTCATCTCGATCGCGTACTCGAGCGGGAGCTCCTTCGTGATCGGCTCGACGAAGCCCGACACGACCATCGCGCTCGCCGCGGTCTCGGTCAGGCCGCGCGACATGAGGTAGAAGAGCTGCTCCTCGCCGATCTTCGAGACGGTCGCCTCGTGCCCGATGTCGACCTCGTCCTCGTCGATCTGGATGTAGGGGTAGGTGTCGGAGCGCGAGTCCTCGTCGAGGATCAGCGCGTCGCAGACGACCTTCGACTTCGAGTTCGTCGCGCCCTTGGCGACCTCGAGCAGGCCGCGGTAGCCGGCCCGGCCGCCGTTCTTCGAGATCGACTTCGACGTGATCACCGAGGTCGTGTCCGGCGCGACGTGGACGACCTTGCCGCCCGCGTCCTGGTGCTGGCCGACGCCGGCGAACGCGATCGAGAGCACCTCGCCGTGGGCGCGCGGGCCCATCAGCCAGATCGCCGGGTACTTCATCGTCAGCTTCGAGCCGAGGTTCCCGTCGACCCACTCCATCGTCGCGTCCTCGTAGGCGACGGCGCGCTTGGTGACGAGGTTGTAGACGTTGTTCGACCAGTTCTGGATCGTCGTGTAGCGGCAGCGGCCGCCCTTCTTCACGATGATCTCGACGACCGCCGAGTGGAGCGAGTCGCTCGAGTAGATCGGCGCGGTGCAGCCCTCGACGTAGTGCACGTAGGCGCCCTCGTCGACGATGATCAGCGTGCGCTCGAACTGGCCCATGTTCTCGGCGTTGATCCGGAAGTAGGCCTGGAGCGGCAGCTCGATCTTGACGCCCTTCGGGACGTAGATGAACGAGCCTCCCGACCAGACGGCGCTGTTCAGCGCGGCGAACTTGTTGTCGTTCGAGGGGATGATCGTCGCGAAGTACTCCTTGACGAGGTCCTCGTGCTCGCGGAGCCCCGAGTCCATGTCGAGGAAGATCACGCCCTGCTTGGTCAGGTGCTCCTGAATCTTGTGGTAGACGACCTCGGACTCGTACTGGGCGCCGACGCCCGCGACGAGCTTCTCCTTCTCGGCCGCCGGGATCCCGAGCTTGTCCCAGGTGTCCTTGATGTCGGCCGGCAGGTCCTCCCAGGAGTTGGCCTGATTCTCGGTCGGCTTGATGTAGTAGTACATGTTCTCGAAGTCGATCTCCGAGACGTCGCCGCCCCAGGTCGGGAGCGGGCGCGCGTTGAAGTAGTCGAGCGAGGTGTGGCGGAACTTCCGCATCCAGTCGGGCTCGTTCTTGTGCTCGGAGATCATCTCGACGAGCTCGTGCGAGAGCCCGCGCCCGGACTTGAAGAAGTAGTCCTCGGGCGTGTCGCCGTTGTGGAAGCCGTACTTGGCCGCGTAGTCGGAGCCGATGTCGCGGACAATCTCGTTCTCGTCGGCCTGCCTTTGGTCTTCGATCTGAGTCATCAGACATCCCCTCCTGTCGGCGCGTTGCCGTTCGTCGACACGCCCCATTCCTCGTACCCAGACTCCTCAAGCTTATCCGCGAGCTCCGGGCCTCCCGACTGCACGATCCGCCCATCCACGAATACGTGGACGGCGTCCGCCTGGATGTAGTTGAGAATCCGCTTGTAGTGGGTGATCACGAGCGCGCCCATGCTCGGGCCGACGAGCTCGTTGACTCCGCCCGCGACGACCTTGAGCGCGTCGATGTCGAGCCCGGAGTCGGTCTCGTCGAGCACCGCCATCCGCGGCTTCAGCATCGCCATCTGCAGGATCTCGACCCGCTTCTTCTCGCCGCCGGAGAACCCGTCGTTGAGATAGCGCGAGGCGAGCTCGCGCGAGACCTTGAGCCGGTCCATCTCCCGGAAGAGATCGTCGCGGAACTCGCGCACCGGGATCGGGTTGTCCTGTCCCCCAGCCTTCGCCTTGCGGATCGAGTTGATCGCTGTGCGCAGGAAGTCGGTGACGCGGACACCCGGGAATCGCGTGCGGGTACTGGAACGCGAGGAAGAGCCCGCTCTGCGCGCGCTCGTCGGCGCCGGCCTCGGTGATGTCCTTGCCGTCGAGGAGGATCTGGCCCTCGGTCACCTGGTAGGCCGGGTGGCCTGCGATCGCGTAGGAGAGCGTCGACTTCCCGGAGCCGTTCGGCCCCATGATCGCGTGCACCTCGTTCGTGTCGACCGCGAGGTCGACGCCCTTGACGATCTCCGTCCCGTCCTCCAGCGAGACGTGGAGGTTCTTCAGCTCCAGCAGTGGCAATGATCTCCTTCGAAGTGTTCTGTCAGGGGTGTTCCCCTAAGACCCTGCGCCCTCCACGCAATGGCCCGCGCTTGGGGCGCAAACCCCATCGTAGCCCGCGATTGCGCCCCCGCGTACGCAGGGGGACCTGACAAATCCGCACTACGGCTACGCAAAAGAGGTGTGGTACGATCGATGGCATGGGAACAGGACTACTTCAACCGACTCACCTGATCTTTCTGTTGATCCTCGCCTTGCTGCTCTTCGGCGCGAAGCGGCTGCCTGAAATCGGTCGTTCGCTCGGAGTCGGCATGAGGGAGTTCAAGGACTCCGTCACGGGCATCCAGGACGCCACGAAGATCGATACAAACGCTGAGCTGCCTCCGCCGGCGGCCACCCCCGCACCGACGCCTGCCGCTCCGGTAGCAGCCGCGCCTGTGCAGGAAGCTGCTCCGGCAGCGCCGGCTCCAGCAGCTGCAGCACCGGCCGAGACCGAAACCCCCGTCTCCTAAGCTCTAGGAGGGGTAAGGGTGCCGCGGCTCAGGCTTCCGCGTCGCCTCGAACACGGAGAAGAGGCGTCACTCGTCGAGCATCTCGACGAGCTACGCTCGCGCATCTTCATCGTGCTCGCGGCGGTGTCGATCGGGACGGTGATCGGGTTCGTGATTCACACGCACCTGATCCACTGGCTCCTGATCCTCCTGCCGCACCAGTACCGGAAGCTCAACTACTTCTCGCCGGTCGAGGGCTTCACGACGACGCTCTGGATCTCGGTCTACTTCGGTGTCTTCGTCACCCTGCCGATCATCCTCTGGCAGGTCTGGGCGTACTTCACGCCCGCCGTCCAGCAGGGGCGACTGAAGCTGATCAAGTGGCTCGCGCTGCTCGCCGGCGTCCTCGCAGTCGGCGGCCTCGCCTTCGGGTACTTCCTCGTCCTGCCGAACGCGCTCAAGTTCCTGACCGGCTACAACGCAGGCCAGCTCAACTACGTCCCGCAGGCCAAGCCGTATCTCGGCTTCTGCGTCCACGTGCTCGCCGCGATGATGGTCGTGTTCCTGCTGCCCGTGTTCGTGATCGCACTGACGCGGCTCGGGATCATGACGACGGCGAGCCTCAGGAAGAATCGGCGGATCGCCTGGTTCAGCCTGCGGCGTTCTCGGCATGGCGGTCGCCCCGAGCGTCGACCCCGTCACGACGACGCTGCAGGCCGCACCGCTCTTCATCCTGTTCGAGGGCTCGATCATCGCCTGTGCGTTACTCGATCGTCGCGAGGCGCAGAAGCGCCTGAAGCCCGGCCCTCGAGACGTGAGGCAGGCGGTCTCCGCCGGCTGGGTGATCCCGGTCGACGGCCCGCCGATCGCAGACGCCTTCGTCGCGTGGGAGGACGGCCGCATCGTCGAGGTCGGGCCGGGTCGCGCCGAGCGCCACTACGGCGACGCACTGATCCTGCCCGGCCTCGTCAACGCGCACTCGCACCTCGAGTACGCCGTGTATGCCGGCTTCGGCGACGGGCTCGCGTTCGGCGGCTGGCTCACCGACCACATCGCTCGCAAGCGCCGGCTCGAACGCGACGACATGGTCGCGATCGCGCGGCTCGGCGCCGCCGAGTCACTCGCATCCGGGATCACGACAACCGCCGACTACAGCTTCTCCGGCGCGGCCGCGACAGCCGCCAACGACCTGGGTCTGCGCGCGATCGTCTACCTCGAGGTCTTCGGCGGCGACGCGGCCGAGGCGGGGAGGCGGTTCGACGGCCTCCGCGCCGAGGTCGACGAGACGGAGCTCGTCCGGCTCGGGATCTCGCCGCACGCGCCCTACACCTGCTCGGTCGACGTGTACCGCTACTGCCTCTCGCTCGGGATCCCCGTGGGCACGCATCTCGCCGAGAGCGACGGCGAGAACGAGTGGCTCGAGCACGGCACCGGCCCGCTCGCCGCCGCCCGCGACGTGCTCGTGCCGCCGAGCGGCCGCCGGGCGGTCGGGACGCTCGCGGACGTCCTCGGCGCCGGAGCTCCTCTGCGCCCACTGCGTCACGGTCGAGGAGCACGAGATCGCCGAGCTCGCAGCCGCGGACGTTCCCGTCGCGCACTGCCCACGATCGAACGCACTGCTCGGCTGCGGCGTCGCGCCGTTGACCGCTCTCCGGGCCGCCGGGATCCGCGTGGGGCTCGGCACCGACTCCCCGGCTTCCACGCCGTCGTTCGACGCATTCGACGAGCTTCGGGCGGCCCTGGCTGCCGCCCGAGCGCGCGAGCGGCGGTCCGACGCACTCGACGCGGCCGGGGCGCTCAGGCTCGCTACCCTGGATGCAGCGCGCGCCTTGGGCCTCGAAGCGGACATCGGCAGCCTTTCCCCCGGCAAGCGAGCCGACCTGACGGTCGTCTCGGTCGCAGGAAGCGCGTACGATCCCGTTGAAGATCCAAGTGTCGCCGCCGTATACGGGGGTGCGCCCTCGGGCGTCCTCGAGACGATCGTCGACGGCAAGACCCGATACCGCCAAGGAGAGACAGCGTGGCAAGAGGTACGCAGCACCGCAAGCGCCGCCCGCAGACGAATGCTGGCGTAGCCGCGCGGACAGCGGGGCCGCCGCCGAAGCCGAAGCGGCCGGCCTACGAGGAGCAGCTGTTCTTCGGCCGCCTGCGCAACCACGCAAAGCCCGTCTTCGTCGCGCTGGCCGCGGTGTTCGTGCTCAGCTTCGTCTTCCTCGGCGTCGGCTCCGGCTCGACCGGGATCAGCCAGATCGTCTCGAACTTCTTCAGCGGCACCTCCGGGTCGAGCAAGTCGCTCGGCTCGCTCCAGAAGCAGACGGTCGAGCATCCGAAGAGCGCGGCGGCCTGGCTCGCCTACGCGAACAAGCTCCAGCAGGAGAGCAAGTGGGACGACGCGGCGACGGCTCTCACCACCTACACGACGCTTCGGCCCAAGGACACCGACCAGCTGAGCACGCTGGCGTCGATCTACCTTCGCCGGGCTCAGGACTGGAACACCGTCTACCAGACCCAGCAGGCCTACACGCAGACGCTGACGCCCGGATCGCTCGTCGTACCGAAGTCGACCTCGCCGCTCGGCAAGGCCCTCGCAACCGTGACGAACCCGCTCGTGAACGCGGTCTCCACCCAGACCTCTACGACGACGAGCAACGCCTACCAGCAGGTCCTCAGCTACCTCAGCCAGCGCCTGACGGTCTACAAGAAGATCGGAAAGCTCGAGCCGAAGGATGCGACCACGCAGCTCGAGCTCGCGCAGGCGGCATCGGATGCGAGCGACTCAGCGACGGCGATCGCGGCCTACCGGGCGTTCCTCAAGCTCGCCCCGAGCGACTCCTCCGCTCCGACCGCTCGGGCGGCACTGAAGGCGCTGCTGGCGCAGAACAAGGCGTCCGCGAGCAGCTCGACCGGCAAGTAACCGTCCGCGACGGTTCCCCGGACGGCTGTGAAGGGCCGTGGCTAGACTCAGAAACCGTGCGTCCGGCCGTGATCTCAGTCCTCGTCGTGCTTGCGCTCGCCACTGCAGGTTGCGGTGCCATCGGGCCCGTCTCGGCGTCCGACGGCGACCCGGCCAAGGGGAAGGCTCTCTTCGTCCAGACCTGCGGCTCGTGCCACACGCTCAAGGATGCCGGGACGACGGGCACAGTCGGGCCGAACCTCGACGACGCGTTCCTTCCCGACAAGCAGCAGGGCTTCGAGCAGTCGACGATCATCGACCTCGTTCGCGGCCAGATCGCCTACGCCGTCTCGAACACGGGTCAGATCGACCCGAACGGCGGCACGACACCCGGAATGCCGCCGAATCTCCTCCAGGGCCAGGACGCCAAGGACGTAGCCGTGTACGTCGCCAAGTGCGCCGGCGTCCCGAAGTGCGGCGTCACCGCCGCGACTCTCCCGAAGTCCTAGGCGGCTCTCAGCCGGCTTCGGCGGCTTCGGTCTCTGCCGGGCCCGCAGCGAGATCGACGACCACGTGGACGACCGGGATGTCGTAGCGCTCGCGTGCGCCTTCGACGACGCCGCGCTCGAGCCAGTTCGACCGGCCCGGCAGGGTGCGTGGAGATGACGATCTCGTCCGGCGCGAAGGTCCGGAGCGCGTCCTCGATCGCCTGGAGCGGATCGCCGTCGCCGACCTCCCCCTCGGCCTTCAGGCCCGAGGCGCGCATCGCCTCGAGCGACGCCTCGAGGCGCTCGGCGGCCGCTGCCCGTGCGCCGTCCTCGTCGGAGACCCAGTGCTTGAGCTTCGTGTTCAGCGCGGGAACGACCACGAGCACCTCGGTTTCCCGGCCGCGCGCGTGCTGCTTGAGCTCGCTGAGCAGCTCCGGGCCGGCGACCGTCTCGTTCGCGACGACGAGGAGCCGCTTCTCGCCCGGCGGGCGCGGAGGCGCAGCCTGCTTCGTCTGCGCGTCCTCGGCGCCGCGCGACATCAGCCACCAGGCCACGATCGCTCCTGTCGCGAGCAGGAAGACGACCAGCCCGAGCCACTTGTTGATCACGTACGCGACCGCGATCAGCCCGAAGTAGCCGATCGCCAGGAGCAGAAAGCGAAAGGCGGCGTCCTCTGACTTGAACGGATTCCGCATACCTGCGGAACCAGTTTTACAGAATGTAGACGGTGACGTAGACCACGACCCACATCACGTCGACGAAGTGCCAGTAGATCCCGCCGACCTCGATCCCGTGATGGTGCTCGGGACTGAAGTGGCCGCGGAACGACCGGATCGTCATCGCGAGCAGGATGAGCAGGCCGATGAAGACGTGGCAGGCGTGCAGCCCGGTGAGCCCGAAGAACGTCGACGCGAACGCCGTATCGCTCGTGTTGAAGCCGAGCCGGTGGTACTCGATCACCTGCGTCAAGAGGAACGTCAGGCCGAGGAGCAGCGTCAGCACCATCCCGGCGCAGAGCCCGGCGCGGTTGTTCCTCTTCACCGAGACGGTCGCCCAGTGCATCGTGAAGCTCGAGGTGATCAGGATCAACGTGTTGACCAGCGCCAGGAACCACGGGCGCTCGAACTGGATGTGCGTGCCGGGCATGTACGGCGGCCACGGCCCCGGGTGCGCGTCGCTGTTGACGACCCGGTCGAAGAAGTAGACGGTGAAGAACGAGCCGAACAGCATGATCTCCGACCCGATGAACAGGAAGATCCCGACGATGACCGGATTGATCCGCGAGCTGTAGTGGATCGGCGGCGGATGCTCGTTCGCGCTTCCGCCCGCGTGGGCGTGACCGATCGGCTCCGCGTGTGCGCTCATTCAACTCCCTCCGAGACGACGTGATCCACGGGCAGTCCGGTCTCGCTGCGAAGGCGCCCGACGAGGTCGCGGCGCATCCAGCCGGAGCGGGCGCTCGGGAAGGTCGAGACGATGATCTCGTCGACTCGCTCGTCGTGCGTCGCCTCCATCGTGGCGGTGAACGGGTCCGGGTGGACGACCTGGCCGTGCGCGTCGATCCCCTCCGAGCGAAGCTCCGAGAGGGCGCGCCGGAGGCGCTTTGCTGCGTCCGGGCTCGGCGCGTCGCTCGACTGTGGAGCGACGATCAGGAAGCTGGACGGGCCCTGAGCGGCCCGCGCGCGAACGCGGTCGAGGAGCTCCTGCGAGATGACGGTCTCGTTCGCGACGACGAGGACGTTGTGCATGTCGGTGGCGTCGTCGGCCGCGATCACGTGGCGCACCGGGATGTCGCCGGCGGCCTTGGTGATGTCGCGGATGACGTCGCTGCGCATCCAGCCGGAGCGCTGCTCCGAATGGGTCGAGACGACGATCTCGGTCGGCGGCGGCTCGAGCTGGACGAGCGCGTCCTTGGCGGCCATCACCGGGCTCGTCTCGACCACGAAGCCCTGCGCCGGAATCCCCGATTCGCGCAGCAAGGCAAGCGTCTTGTCGAGCCGGCGGCCCGCCGAGGCGCGGCGCGTGTCCTGGTAGACGACGTAACCGTGGCGCGGCTCGCTGACAGGCGCGATCACCGTCACGTGGACGTCCTTGTCAACCGCCGCCCGCTCGCGCAGAGCGTCGAGCAGGGCAGGTGAGGCTGCGGTCTCGTTCGCGATCACGAGCACGTGGATCACGCGCGCTCAGTGGCCGGTGCCTACCGGTTCGGAAGTCGGTCGCGCCGTGCAGGATCGCGTGCTTCGCGCCCGGGACGCCGTACTCGTACGGGCCGCCGACGACCTGCGGGATCTCGTCGAAGTTGAAGATCGGCGGCGGCGAGGAGACCTGCCACTCGAGCGTCAGCGCGTGCCACGGGTTGTCCCCGGCCGGCGGGCCGTAGCGCCACGAGCGGATCATGTTGTAGAGGAACACGAGCGTCGAGGCGCCGAGCCCGAACGAGGCGATCGAGATGAAGAGGTTGAAGTCGGTGAAGCGGGTCGCGTAGTCGGCGACGCGGCGCGGCATCCCCTGCAGGCCGATGTAGTGCATCGGGAAGAAGGTCAGGTTGAAGCCGATGAACGTCATCCAGAAGTGCAGCTTCCCGAGCCGCTCGTCGTACATGCGGCCGGTCATCTTCGGGAACCAGTAGTAGATCCCGCAGAAGACGGTGAAGATCGAGCCGCCGAAGAGCACGTAGTGGATGTGCGCGACGATGAAGTACGTGTCGCTCGCGTGGATGTCGATCGGCACCGAGCCGAGGTAGATGCCCGAGAGCCCGCCGATGGTGAACATGGCGATGAATCCGACGGCCCACAGCATGGGCGTCGTGAAGTGGATCTTCCCGTCCCATAGCGTCGCCACCCAGGAGAAGATCTTGATCCCGGTCGGCACGGCGATCAGGAGCGTCGTCACCATCATCGGCACGCGCAGCCACGGCGCCATGCCGGCGACGAACATGTGGTGCGCCCAGACCGAGAAGCCGAGGATCAGGATCGCGAGCAGGCTCAGCGCCATCAGGCGGTAGCCGAAGATCGGTTTTCGGCTCATGACCGCTACGACCTCGGAGATGATCCCGAACCCTGGCAACATCATGATGTAGACCGCCGGGTGCGAGTAGAACCAGAAGATGTGCTGGTACCCGAGCACGTAGCCGCCGTTGGCCGTCTCGAAGAAGTTCGTGTGCATGACGCGGTCGAAGAGCACGAAGAACTGCGAGCCGGCGATGAACGGCGTTGCGAGCACGACGAGCGTCGAGGTGGTGAAGTTGGCCCAGACGAGCAGCGGCATGCGCCAGAAGGTCATGCCCGGCGCGCGCATCGTGATGATCGTGACCAGGAAGTTCAGGGCGGTCACGATCGAGCTCGCGCCGGCCCACTGGACGCCCATGTTGAAGAAGACCTGGCCGAGCGGCTGGTGCGAGCAGAGCGGCGCGTAACACGTCCAGCCGGCGGAGGGACCGCCGCCGGGCGTGACCATGCCGACGAGCATGATGATGCCGCCCATCGGGAGCAGCCAGAACGAGAGGGCGTTCAGCCGCGGGAACGCCATGTCGGCGGAGCCGATCATCAGCGGGATCACGAAGTTGCCGAGGCCCGCGAAGACCGGGACGACGACTGCGAAGATCATGATCGCCGCGTGCTCGGAGATCAGGACGTTGAAGGTCTGCGGGTTGAAGTACTGGTCTCCGGGGCGGGCCAGCTCGGCGCGGAAGAGCATCGCCAGGAAGCCGCCGATGACGAAGAACGTCATCGTGGTGACGAGGTACTGGACGCCGATCACCTTGTGGTCGGTGTTGGGGCGGAAGTAGTCCTGCCACTTGCGCGCGCCGTGGCCCGAGTGGTCCTCCGGCCGGGTCGGCCTGCCCGAGAAGTAGTAGGCCCAGTAGTCGAAGCAGCCGATGCCGATCAGGAAGCCGATCGGGAAGGTGACGAGCGAGACCGTGACGATCGGCTGCGCGTACCAGACCGGGTCCCAGTGGGCCGCCCAGCGGATCGAGGCAGACGAGGCCGACGCCCATGAAGCCGACGAGCGGCGTCGTCCAGAGGGCGCGCCACCAGCCGGGTGCCGTGAAGCGGTGGATCCCGGTCGGGGGCGGCGGCGGCTCGTGGTGGTGCGAGTGCCCGTTGGTCGGAGCGTGGGTATCTGCGTGGGCGGTTTCGGTCGTCATCATCGGTCCTTCGTTACTTCGTGTTCTTGGCCAGATACTGCACGAGCACTTCGATGTTGGTGTGCGGAACGATCGTGTGGTTGTACGACCCGGGCATCACGCCGGGCTGATAGCCGGGCGCGATGTACGCGTTCGGGTCGACGATCGACTGGCGGATGTAGTCGTCCAGCGGCTGGCCGGCCGTCTTGGCCGCGGCCGTCAGATCGTCGAGATTCGGGCCGACCTTCCCGGTCGCGGCCGGGATCGGGGTGAACGTGTGGCAGGCGCTGCAGCCGTTCGACGTGAAGATCAGCGCTCCGGCGCTCACGCCGGCTCCGCCCGTCGGGCTGGGTGCGGGCTTCGGGGAGCTCAGGTACCACGCCGAGTAGGCGGCCTTCGTCATCACGAACGACCAGCTGCGCATCAGCGAGTGCCCGAGGCCGCAGAGCTCGGTGCAGATGACCGGGAAATGGCCCAGGCGGTTGGGCGTGATCACGAGGCTGTTCACCTGTCCGGGGACAGCGTCCTGCTTCTGAGCGAACTGGGGAACCCAGAAGGAGTGGATGACGTCCTTCGAGGTGATCTCGAGCTTGACGCCGCGGTCGATCGGAAGGCGGAGAATGGGGTAGCTCTTGCCGTTCGGGTAGACGAACTCCCAGGCGAACTGCTGCGCCTGCACCTTGATGACCAGCGGGTCGGTGCCGGCGTGGCTGTTCTGCGCGAGCACGATCGCGCTGACGATCGAGATTGCCGTGACGAGGATCGCCGGGATGATCGTCCAGATGATCTCGATCGTCGTGTTGCCGTGAACCGGCGGGCCGTCGGACCAGTCTCCGGGCTTGGCCCGGAAGTTGATCATCGCGTAGATCATGACCGCGCAAACGACGGCGAAGATGACAAGCGAGATGATCGTCGCGAACCAGTAGACGAAGTCGATCCGCTCCGCCTGCTTGCTTGCCGGGTCGGGCAGCCAGGGCACCGCAACAGCGACCACCGTGGCGATCGCGCCTGCAACGAGGCCGATCAGGACGAGCTGGAGGATGGAGCCTCGGCGCACCGAGCGGAACCCTACCGAACTGTTACAAACGCTCGGCGAAGAACCGCCAAATGCAGCTCTTTGGTTGTCTCAAACGTCACGTAGTCGGCCCCCTGGCGACCGCGGGAAGCCAAATTTCGCGCAGGCGAACAGCCGCAGCGACGGGGAACGTCCGGTCCCGCCGCGATCATCCAGTTCGTTGGACGCTTCGCCCGCGCCCAAGCACCAGACCCCGTCGGAGCGCATCGCCGAAGAGGCGCTCGCCGAGGCGCTCCGCCGACTCTGCCGCGGGGGCAGCTGGCAGGGAGTCACCCGTGAGATCGCCTGGCGCGCCGTCACCGGCGGCAATCGCGACCCGCGCAGCGTCGAGCCGCTCGCCGAGGCCGCCGAGGCCATGCTCGCCCCGCTGATCGACGAGGCGCTCTGGGAGGTCGAGCAGCGCGTGCTGGCAAGCCGCGAGGAGTACCTCGAGGCGCGCCCGCGCGACGAGGCAGGGGCTCTTGCCGCCTGCCCGTCTGGACGCGGGCGAAGAGGCCGAGCGGCTCGTCGCCGAGGCCTACGACCAGGTGCTCGACTCGCTCCTCTCGCTGAGCCGCCGGGCCGCTTAGAGCTCAGCCTGGGCTGGAGCAGCCCGCTCGAGCGCGTTGGTGGTTCGGGCGCGGTCGAGCTGCTTCTTGATGTGCACCGCAGCCGAGACGAGCGGCGCTGCGAGGATCAGGCCGAGGGTTCCGAAGAGGCACCCTGCAGCGATCGTCACGATCAGGACGACAAGCGGGTGCAGGTTGAGCGCCGAGCCCATCGCGAACGGCTGGACCAGGTTCTGGAGCAGGCCGTTCGCGAGGATGACGAGCACGAGCATGATCAGCGCGGTCGTCGTGCCGCTCGCGCCGAGTGCGATCACGACCGCGAAGGCTCCGCCTACGAACGCGCCGATGTACGGGATGTAGGCCAGGACGAAGTTGACGGTGCCGATCGTCCCGGCCAGGGGGACGCCCAGGATCCAGGCGCTGAGCCCGATCACGACGCCGTTGAAGGCAGCGACGATCGTCACGCCCTTGAAGTAGCCGCGCAACGCGCGGATCACGCCGCCCGTGATCGTCTGCGCGACGGGTTGCGGGACGCCGAGGTGACGGTCGATCACCGCGCGCATCGACGGCCCGTCCTTGAGCAGGAAGAACAGGGAGAGGAACAGGAAGGAGAGGCCGATCGCGAGCGAGGTCACGCCCTTGATCCCGCTGACGATGCCCTTCTGCAGCGCATGCAGCGCGTTCGGGACGGCGCTCGACACGCTCGAGTTCGCATCGCCTGCGCTGGACGAGTTGACTCCGGCGCTCTCCAGCCAGCTCTGCGCCTTGCTCGCGCCGCTGCTTGCTGCGGCGCTGATCTCGGAGCTCTGATCCTTGATCCCGGCCAGGACGAGGATCAGCACGGCGACGGCGATCGCGACGATCCCGAGCAGGACGATCCCGGCACCGGCGACGCGCGGGATGCGATGGCGCTGCATCCCGCTGACGAGCGGCATCGTCACGGTCGCGATCACCGTGCCGACGACGACGGGCCCGACGATCGTGTAGGTCGCTGCCAGGAACCACATGACGCCGGCCAGCAAGGCGAACGCACCGACGAACAGCCACGACGACCTGCCGATGTCCTCGAGCCAGCGAGGCGGCGCGAACACCGTTGCGAGCTCGTCGATGTCGCCGGTTTCTAGCCGCAGCTCGGCGGCGGCCACCTTCTCGGCCGCGCGAACATCATCATCGCCGTGGCTACCGCTACGGATCCAATCGAGCCAGCCCACGCACCGAGTCTGCGCGGTCAGTCGGATGGGCCTAGCGCTTCTGCGCAGCGAACGCGTAGATCCGGGCGTGACCGACGAAAAACGCGAGGTGCCGCTCGGCGACCAGCGGGCTGTACTGGCCGTCCGGGAGCGTCCACACCTGCTTGCCGGTCTTCGCCTCGAGGCCGAAGGTCCGGTTTCGGAGCGTCGAGAAGTAGACGATCCCGTCCATAACGGTCGCCGACCCGGAGATCGGGCCGTTGGCCGAGAACGACCAGCGCACCTCACCGGTCGCGGCATCGAGGGCGTAGAAGTTGTGATCGTAGGAGCCCACGTACACCGTCCCGTTCCAGATCGCGGCCGAGCCGTAGACATATGCGCCCGTGGCCCGCGCCCAGAGGAGCGCGCCGGTGCCGACGCTGAACGCGTACTCGACGCCGTCGGTGGCCCCGATGAACACACGGCCGTAGGCGATCGCGGGATTCGCGTAGAACCGTCCGCGGCCGCGCACGATCGAGCTCTCCGCGCCCGCCTTCCAGACGAGCTTTCCGGTGCGCGCGTCGAGCGCGTACACATTGCCGTCGTAGGCCCCGAAGAAGACCTTCCGCGCTGCGTACGCGACGCCGCCCTTGATCTCGCCGCCCGCCGTGAACGACCACCGGAGCTTGCCGGTGCGCGCGTTGATCGCGTAGAGCTTGTCGTCGCGCGATCCGACGTAGAGCGTGCCGCGGACGACGACGGGGGACGACTCGGCCGCGCCGAGCTGGAAGCGCCAGAGCTCCCTGCCCGTTTTCGCCGCGAGAGCGACGACGAGGCCCTGCGCGGTGTCGTGCGGCTCCGCGCAGGGATTCATCATCGCGAAGTACACGACCCTGCGCCACACGGTCGGCGACGAGGCCAGGCACGCCTTGTAGTGCTTGGCCCAGACCACCTTGCCGGTCTTCGCGTCGAGCGCGAGCGCGATCCCCCGCTCGACCGGTACGTAGAGGTTCCCGTACGCGATCGCCGGCGGGAACTCGAGCAGGGTTCGCGCCCGGTAGAGCCACACGTGCCGGAACGGCGGACGCAGCGGCGAGTCGGCGGCGAAGCGCGAACGCTGCTCGTCGTAGCCGTACGTCGGCCACGGCACGGCCACCTCGGGTGCCGTCGGCTTGGGCGGAGGCTTCGGCCTCGTCGTCGTAGTCGGGAGCTGCGTCGAGGTTCCGACGACCGAGTGCGGCTGGGAGCCCGTGTACAGCCACGCCGCGAGACCGCCGCCGATCGCGAGCACGATCACTGCCGTCACGGCGATCCACACCCACCGCCTTCTCATCCGGGGCTCGCCGTCAACGGGAACAGCATGCCAAAGGTTGCGCCAACACCCGTCACCGTTGCTTTCCCGATCGGAGGGTGTTTAGATCCTCGGATCAACTGTGCGCGGCTGGGCGGTCGGGGGGCACCGGGTCGCGAAAACCGACGATGGAGGACGAATGAGCGACGCCGCGCTTCCGGGACCGCCCCACCTCACCGAGGACGAGAAGGCTCTGCACAAGCTCGGCTACGCGCAGGAGCTCATGCGCGCGATGGGCGTGTTCAGGAACTTCGCGATCAGCTTCACGATCATCTCGATCCTCGCGGGCTGCCTGACCTCGTACTGCATCGCGTTCCAGTGGGGTGGCCCGGTCGCGGTCACCTGGGGCTGGCTGATCGTCGGCGGCTTCACGATCTTCGTCGCGCTCTCGATGGCCGAGATCGCATCGACCTATCCGACCGCGGGCGGGCTCTACTACTGGTCGTCGAAGCTCGGTAGCCCGGCCTGGGGCTGGTTCACGGGCTGGTTCAACCTGATCGGCCTGATCGGGATCATCGGCGCGCGATCGGCTACGGCGCTGCGCGATATTCGCGACGGCGCTGCTTCAACCTGCTGGTGGAGCGTACCCGAACGACCGTCACCACATCTTCTACATGTTCGCCGGCTTCATGATCGTTGCGACCGCTGCGTCAACGTCTTCGACGTCCGCATCACGTCGCTCTTCGAACGGCGATCTCGGCGTACTGGCACGTGATCGGCGTCGCTGATCATCGTCGTTCGCCTGCATCTTCGTCCCGGACCACCACCAGTCGGTCGAGCTACGTCTTCAGGACAGACGATCAACAACTCCGGCTTCTCCGGCCACGAGCTGGGGTCACGGCGTCTTCTGGCTCGTGTTCGCGATCGGCTCGCTCGGGATGGCGCAGTACACCTACACCGGCTACGACGCCTCGGCCCACATGGCGAGGAGACGCACAAGGCCTCGCGCGCGGCGGCGGTCGGCATGGTCATGGGCGGTCATCGTCTCGGCGATCGCCGGCTTCATCCTGCTCGTCGCGGTCACCTTCGCGATCCCGACACCCAGGCGCGGTCGTCGCCGGCGGCGTTACGTCGTCACGCTACATCTGGCAGACCTCGATGGGGAGCACACTGGGCCGAGTTCCTGCTCTTCATCATCGTCGTGCGCGCAGTTCTTCTGCCTCGATCGCCGTCGCATCACATCGGCGCTCGCGGATGATGTTCGCGTTCTCGCGCGACGGGGCCGTGCCGGGCCACCAGGCCTGGCGGAAGGTCTCACGCCACCGCGTGCCGGTCGAACGCGGTCGATCGCGATCGGCGTCGCTCGGCTTCCTGCTCGCTGTTCCCGACGTACTGGAACAACGGCGCGTCGGCTACTGCGTCGGAACGTCGATCGGCAACGACCGGGCTCTACATCGCCTTCATCCTGCCGGTCATCCTGCGGCTGCGGGCCGGCGACGAGCTTCGAGCCGGGCGCGTGGAGCCTCGGGCGAGCACTACAGGTCGATCAACTGGATCGCGATCCTCTGGGTCGCGTTCATCTCGGTGCTCTTCATGATGCCGACCGTCGCCCGGCGGGATTCCGTGGCAAGCTCGGCTTCGACCTGGAACGTCGTCAACTACGCACCGATCACCGATCGTCGGCAGCGTTCGTGCTCTTCGGCGGCTGGTGGGTGCTCTCGGCGCAAGAAGTGGTTCAAGGGCCCGGTCGCGCATGGGAACCGACGACGGAGCTCGGAGCGGCTCGAGGCGAAGCAGGAAGGCAGCTTCGCCGCTTCCGCGCCGACACGGAGCTCGCCTAGGCAGTTCGGCTCGGAGGGGCCGGCCCGCGCCGGCTCCCTCCACGGCAGGAGGCACTAGCCCGATGCTGACGCTCGAGGAGCTCACCGCCGAGGTCGAGGCCGGGACGATCGACACGGTCGTCTGCGCCTTCACCGACATGCAGGGCCGGCTGCTCGGGAAGCGCGAAGAGGCGCACTTCTTCCTCGCCGAGTCGGTCGAGCACGGGCTCGAGGGCTGCAACTACCTGCTCGCGCTCGACATGGAGATGGATCCGCAGCCCGGGCTACGCACATGGCCAGCTGGGAGCGCGGCTACGGCGACTTCCACCTGAGGCCGGACCTCGCGACGCTGCGCCGCGTCCCGTGGCTGCCGGGACGGCTCTCGTCCTCTGCGACGTCGCCTGGGAGGACGGCTCGCCGGTCGTCGCCTCGCCGCGGCAGGTGCTCGCGGCGCAGGTCGACCGGGCGCGGGCGGCGGGCTTCGAGCCGATGGTCGGCTCCGAGCTCGAGTTCTACTTGCTGAAGGAGAGCTACGCCGAGGCGCACGCCAAGCACTACCGCGACCTGACGCCGTCGGTGCCGTACATCCTCGACTACCACGATCCTGGCGACGACCTACGACGAGGGCCTGCATCCGCCAGATCCGCAACGGGATGCAGGCGGCCGGGCATCCCCGTCGAGAGCTCGAAGGGCGAGGCGTGGCCGGGCCAGCAGGAGATCAACTTCCGCTACGCCGACGCGCTGACGGATGGCCGACAACCACGTGATCTACAAGAACGGCGCCAAGGAGATCGCGCACGCTGAACGGCTGCTCGATCACGTTCATGGCGAAGCCCGACCACACCTGGATCGGCAGCTCGTGCCACATCCACATCGAGCCTCTGGCGCGACGGCGAGAACGCGTTCGCCGGCGAGAGCGAGGTGTTCGGCGCGTTCCTCGCCGGGCTGGATCGCGTGCGCGCGGGAGCTCGCGCTCTTCCTGGCGCCGAACGATCAACTCGTACAAGCGCTACGCCGCCGGGACGCTGGGCGCCGACGACGCTCGCCTGGGGCCGCGACAACCGCACCTGCGGCTTCCGGATCGTCGGCACGGCCGCTCGCAGCGCGTCGAGACGCGGATCCCGGGCGGCGACGTCAATCCGTATCTCGCGTTCGCCGCGCTGATCGCCGCCGGCCTGCACGGGATCGAGCAGGGCCTCGAGCTGCCGCCGGCGCTCGAGGGGAACGCGTACGAGTCGGACGCGCGCGCGCTTCCCGTCGATCCCTGCGCGAGGCGATCGCGGCGCTCGAGAGCGGAACGCATGGCGCGGGCCGCACTCGGCGACGAGGTCGTCGACCACTACCTCAACTACGGCCGCACCGAGCAGCGGCTGTTCGACCGAGGTCGTGACCTGCTGGGAGCGCGAGCGCCTCTTCGAGCGCGGCTAGGCCCTCTCGCCACCTCCAATCCGAACAGGCCAGTCCCAGGACGCATCGTGGATACTCCGTGACGCTTACGTCACGGTGACTGTCCCCAGACATGGCCCGGAAGGACAAGCTGTGGAAACCCTCTCCACGACAGGGTTCTCAGGTTCGTCCGCGTAGCTTTCTGCCCGAGCGCGCGGCAGTTCGTTACCGGGACTGTCCCAGGACGTGGCCACGCGGGACATGTGAGCTCGGGTGGGTTGTGGATCGCCGATTGTGTTGAATCACCTCGTGGCTCTCACCGTCCTCAACCCGGCGACCGAGCAGCCGATCGCGGAGCTCGAGGAGGCCGGCGTCGAGGAGACCGACGCCGCCGTCGCGCGGGCCAAGGCGGCGTACCCGGCCTGGCGCGCCGTCGTCGCCGGCCGACCGCGCGCGGCTGCTGCGGCGGCTCGCGACGCTCGTCGAGGAGCACCGCGAGGAGCTCGCCCGGATCGAGTCGCAGAACGTCGGCAAGCCGATCTCCGGCGCGCGCGGCGAGATCGGGATGGTCGGCGCAGGTCTTCCACTACTACGCCGGCGCGGTCGACAAGCACTACGGCGAGACGATCCCCGTCGCGCGGCGGGATCGACATGACCTTCCGCGAGCCGCTCGGCGTCGTCGGGCTGATCGTGCCCTGGAACTTCCCGCTGAACATCGCGTCGCTGGAAGCTCGGGCCCGGCGCTCGCGTGCGGGAACACCGTCGTGCTGAAGCCGGCCGCGCTGACGCCGCTCTCGGCGCTGCGGCTCGCCGAGCTCGTACTCGAGGCCGGCATCCCGGAGGGCGTCGTCAACGTGCTCGTCGGCCCGGGCTCGGTGGTCGGGCAGACGGCTCGTCGAGCACCCGGACGTCGCGAAGATCGGCTTCACCGGCTCGACCGAGGTCGGCGCGCGGGATCATGCGCGGCGCCGCCGGCGACGATCAAGCGCGTCACGCTCGAGCTCGGCGGCAAGTCGGCGAACGTGATCTTCGCCGACGCCGACCTCGAGAGGGCGGCCGCCGCCGCCCCGTACGCCGTCTTCGACAACGCCGGCCAGGACTGCTGCGCCCGCTCGCGCATCCTCGTCGAGCGCTCGGTCTACGACCGCTTCCTCGAGCTGCTCGTCGACGCGACCGCGCGGCGTGAAGGTCGGCGATCCGGCCGACGAGCGAACCGAGATGGGGCCGCTGATCTCGCGCGGCGCACCGCGAGACGGTCGCGTCGCTTCGTCGAAGGGCCGAGCCGCTCTTCCGCGGCGAGACGCCCGGACGGCCCGGGCTTCTGGTTCCCGTGCACGCTCGTCGAGGCGTCGAACGACGACCGCGATCGCGCGCGAGGAGGTCTTCGGCCCGGTCGCCGCGCGTGATCCCGTTCGACGACGAGGCCGACGCGATCCGGATCGCGAACGACACGCCCTACGGCCTCTCCGGCTCGATCTGGACGCGCGACGGCGCCCGCGCGATCCGCGTCGCCCGCGCGCTCGAGACCGGCGTGCTCTCGGTCAACTCGAACAGCTCCGTCCGCGTCTCGACGCCGTTCGGCGGCTTCAAGCAGTCCGGCTTCGGCCGCGAGCTCGGCATGCAGGCGCTGGACGGCTACTCGGAGATGAAGAACGTCTTCTTCTCGACGGAGGGATGAGCTGATGGGACGTCTCGACGGCAAGGTCTGCGTGATCACCGGCGCCGGCGGCGGCATGGGCCGCGAGGCCGCGATCGTCTTCACGGAGGAGGGCGCGAAGGTCTGCGCCGCCGACGTGAACTCGCGGCCGCCGAGGAGACCGCCGCGCTCTGCGCGCGGCGACGGCGTTCGCGCTCGGCGTCGACGTCGCCGACGAGGCGCAGGTCGCGGCGATGATGGCCGCGACGGCCGAGCGCTTCGGCGGCATCGACGTCCTCTACAACAACGCCGGCATCTCGCCCGACGACGACGCCTCGATCCTCGACACCGTCCGTCGAGGCCTGGGAGCGCGTGCAGGACGTGAACACGAAGGGCGTCTTCCTCTGCTGCAAGCACGGCATCCCGTACCTCCAGCGGCGCGGCGGCGGCTCGGTGATCAACGTCGCCTCGTTCGTCGCGATCCTCGGCGCCGCGACCTCGCAGATCTCCTACACCGCCTCGAAGGGCGCCGTGCTCTCGATGAGCCGCGAGCTCGCCGTGCAGTTCGCCCGCGAGGGGATCCGCGTGAACGCGCTCTGCCCGGGCCCGGTCGAGACGCCGCTGCTGCTGAACATCTTCGGCGACAACCCCGCCGCGCTCGAGCGCCGGCGCATCCACTGGCCGACGGGCCGGCTCGGCAAGCCGCGCGAGATCGTGAACGGCGCGCTCTTCCTCGCGAGCGACGAGTCGTCGTACGTGAACGGCTCGACCTTCCTCGTCGACGGCGGCCTGACGGCCGCCTACGTCACCCCGGAATGACATGAAGAGACCGCGCGCGCGTCGTCGTGATCGGCGGCGGCGTCGGCGGCTGCTCGATCCTCTACTGGCTGACGCGGCTCGGCTGGACGCGACGTCGTGCTCGTCGAGCGCGCCGAGCTGACGAGCGGCTCGACCTTCCACTCCGCCGGCCTCGTCGGCCAGCTGCGCGGCTCGCTGAGCCTGACCAAGATGATGATGAACTCGGTCGAGCTCTACCGCACGCTCGGCGCGAGGTCGGCCTCGAGACCGGCTGGCGCGAGGTCGGCTCGCTGCGGCTCGCGTCGTCGCCCGAGCGGATGGAGGAGCTCGCGCGCCAGGCGGGCTGGGCGAAGACGTTCGGCCTGCCGCTCGAGCTGATCTCGGCCGACGGAGGCGCAGGAGCTGTTCCCGCCGATGACGACCGAGGGCGTGCTCGGCGCCGCCTACCTGCCGACCGACGGCTACATCGACCCGTCGCAGCTCACCTTCGCGCTCGCCGAGGGCGCCCGCCGCGGCGGCGCCGAGATCTACCAGCACACGCGCGTCACCGGCGATCCCGCGTCGAGCGCGGCCGCGTGACCGGCGTCGTCACCGACAAGGGCGACGATCGAGGCCGAGGTCGTCGTCAACGCCGGCGGGATGTACGCGAACGAGATCGGCGCGCTCGCCGGCGTGAACGTCCCGATCGTGCCGATGGCGCACGAGTACCTGGTCACGAAGCCGTCGGGCCTGCCGCTCGACATGCCGACGATGCGCGACCCGTCGCTGCTCGTCTACTTCCGGCCCGAGTCGGGCGGGCTGATCATGGGCGGCTACGAGCGGAACCCGGCGCCGTGGTCGCTCGACGGCATCCCGGCCGACTTCAACGGCAAGCTGCTCGCCGAGGACTGGCCGCGGTTCGAGGAGCTGATGGAGAACGCGCATCGTCCGCGTGCCCGTCGCTCGAGCGAGCCCGAGGTCATGAAGCTGATCAACGGGCCCGAGGCGTTCACCCCGACGGCGAGTTCATCCTCGGGCCGACCGAGGTGCGCGGCCTCTGGACGGCCGCCGGCTTCTGCGCGCACGGCCTCGCCGGCGCCGGCGGCATCGGGCAGCTCGTCGCCGAGTGGATCGTCGAGGGCACGCCGTCGCTCGACGCCTGGCACATGGACTCGCGCCGCTTCGGCCGCGCAGTACCGCTCGCCGCGCCTACACGCTCGCCCGCACGCTCGAGGTCTACGAGACCTACTACGACGTCAAGTACCCGGGCCACGAGCGGCAGGCCGGCGGCCGCTGCGGCTCTCGCCGGCCTACCCGCGCCTCGCCGAGCTCGGCGCCGCCTTCGGCGAGAAGTCCGGCTGGGAGCGGGCGAACTGGTTCGAGCCGAACGCCGCGCGCGGGCGACGAGTCGCTGCGGCCGCGCGGCTGGGCCGGGCGGCTCTGGTCGCCGGCGATCGGCGCCGAGCACCTCGCCTGCCGCGAGACGCGCCGCGCTCTTCGACGAGACCTCCTTCGCGAAGATCGAGGTCTCCGGCGCCGGCGCCGCCGGCTTCCTCGAGCGCCTGTGCGCGAACCGCGTCGCCCGCGACGTCGGCGCGATCACCTACACCCAGATGCTGAACCGCCGCGGCGGGATCGAGTGCGACTTCACCGTGACCCGCCTCGCCGAGGAGCGCTTCCGCATCGTCACCGGCACCGCGTTCGGCCAGCACGACCTCGCCTGGATCCGCGCAGCACGCCCCGACGACGTCACCGTCGAGGACGTCACCTCCGCGCTACGCCTGCCTCGGCCTCTGGGGCCCGAAGGCGCGCGAGATCCTGCAGCCGCTGCACGACGACGCCGCTCGACTTCCCGCTACATGCGCGCGCGCGAGCTCGCGGTCGGCGCCGTGCCCGTGCCTCGCGCTGCGCGTCACCTACGTCGGCGAGCTCGGCTGGGAGCTCTACTGCCCGACCGAGTTCGGGCTCGCGCTGTGGGACACGATCTGGGAGCCGGGCCGCGAGCTCGGGCTCGTCGCGGCGGCTACAAGGCGATCGACTCGCTGCGGCTCGAGAAGGGCTACCGCGTCTGGGGCTCCGACATCACGCCCGACGACACGCCGTTCGAGGCCGGGCTCGGCTTCGCGGTGAAGCTCGACAAGGACGACTTCCTCGGCCGCGAGGCGCTGCTCGCGGCGCCGGAGCCGGAGCGGCGGCTGTGCTGCCTCGTGCTCGCCGATCCGCGCGCGTCGCGCTCGGCTCCGAGCCGGTGCGCGTCGACGGCGCGGCCGTCGGCCGCGTGACGAGCGGCGGCTACGGCTACACGGTCGAGCGCTCGATCGCGTACGCCTACCTGCCGGCCGAGCACGCGCGAGCCCGGGCAGCCGGTCGAGGTCGAGATCTTCGGCGAGTGGGTCGCAGGCGAGGTCGCGCCGAGCCGCTCTTCGACCCGCGCCGGCGAGCGCATCCGCGGCATGATCGACGAGTCGTCAGCGCGTCTGGCCGGGCGGCGTCGAGTCGGTCGAGCCGCTCGGCGGCGGGATCCCGAACCACAACTTCAAGGTCGTCGCCGGCGGCGAGGCGTTCGTCGCTCCGGTCGGCGGCAAGGACACCGAGGCTGCTCGGGATCGACCGCGCGCGTCGAGCACGAAGCTTCGCTCGCGCGCGGCGGCGCTCGGGATCGGCCCGGAGGTCGTCGCGTTCGTCGAGCCGGAGGGCTACCTCGTGACGCGCTTCGTCGAGGGCGAGGTCGGGCGGCTTCGACGTGGCCGAGGCGGCGGCGCTGCTGCGGCGGCTTCCACGCGGGCCGCGCCGATCGCCGGGGCGGTTCGACTCCTTCCGGGTCGTCGAGGCGTACGCGCGACGCGCGGCGCCGCGGGCGTCGCGCTCCCGCCGGCGTACGCGGCGGCGCAAGAGCGATGGCCGACCGGATCGAGGCGCGCCGCGGGCGCCTACGCCGCTCGGCCCGTGCCACAACGACCTGCTGGCGGCGAACTTCGTCCGCGGCGGCGACCGGCTCTGGATCGTCGACTGGGAGTACGCGGGCATGGGCGACCCGGCCTTCGACCTCGCGAACTTCGCCGTCTACGAACGGCCTCGACGAGGACGGCGACCGGGAGCTGCTCGAGGCCTACGGCGGCGCGCGATCCGGACGTCCACGTGCTGATGCGCTTCATGTCCGACTTCCGCGAGGCGATGTGGGGCGTCGTCCAGCAGGCGATCGCCGAGCTCGACTTCGACTTCGCCGGCTACGCCGCCGAGCACTTCGACGCGGCTGGAGGGAACGGCCGCCGAGCCGCGCTTCGAGGCGGGGACGATGCTGCAGCGGCTCGCCTGCTGCTCGTCGTCCTCGGCGCGATGCGGGCGGCGGCCGCTGCAACCTCGACCGCGGAGCAGGAGCTCGCGGCGAGGTACGCCGCCGTCGTCGCGCTGAAGCACCAGGACGAGGCCTGCGACACGAGCGGCGAGCCCTTCCGACCCCTCCCGGCCGACGTCGTGCTCGGGCAAGCGGACGTATCGCTTCGTGACTCGAGCGGCAAGGTGGTCAAGACCGCGCCGACTGCCTCCGACCTGTTCGCGGCGGCTCCGGGCGACTATCTCGACCTTCCCGGCGACCCGCTCCATCCGGGCTGCTCCTACGAGGCGTGGGCGAAGCAGATCGGGGCCGGCAAGCCGACGACCTCCTACGCGCACATCGTGACCGAGCCGGGCAAGCCGGGAAGCTAGCTCGAGTACTGGTTCACACCGTTCAACGACTTCAACAACAAGCACGAGTCGGACTGGGAGATGATCAGCAGATGTCGACGCCACGCGCGGAGGCGCCGGTCGCCGGTGCCTGCGGCCGCCGGGGCGCGCGCGTGGGGGGGGTGGGTGGGGGGGGGGGGTGGGGGTTGGTTTAGGGCGCGCGGTCAGGCCTACCGGCGCGCCCTCGGCCGCCGGTTAAGCGCGCGCGAGGCGGCGCGGGAACCGGGTGAAGGCGAAGGAAGCGGCAAAGCCCACAATCGCGGCGGCCGCAGCAGTCGCGCAAAGCAGCAGCCCGGAGGCAAGGCCGAAGTTGATCGCTTCCTGCCGATGAACGCCGAGTGCCAGCAGCACTGCAGCCGTCGCACCGACGTTGGCGATCACGCCGCCCGAGGTGACCGGGATCAGCGAGGCGGCCGCCGCGAGGCAGAGCACGACAAGAGCCATCCCGGGTGAGAACCCGGCGCCGAGGGCGGCCAGGAGCAGCATGCTCCCCGCCGCGCGGCTCGTCCAGCAGCCGAGCAGGAAGAACCAGGCGAAGATCGCGTCACGCTTCGTGCCGCCGGGGTGGTGGGCCACCCGGTCGGCCAGGCTCGAGAGGCGCGCCCGGCCGGTGACGAACGGGAGCTTCGCAAGATGCCGGCCTGCGACCAAAATGCCGCAGGCGCCGACACCGAACAGCACGACAAGGATCATCGGTAGACGGAAGCCCGAGGTCGTGGTGGCGGTGGCCGAGATCGAGAGCGGCAGGAACGCGACCGCGTCGACGAGCCCGAGCGAGATGATCGAGAGCACGATCGCCTCGAGCCCGAGCTTGACGCCGGGCATGCGCCTCAGCGTCCCGACCTTGACGACGTAGTCCAACCGGAACGGCAGGATCACTCCGCTCGCCGCGGCGGCGCCACAGGACGTGAGGCAGCGGGCACGGCCGGGCCGGCCCGCGGCGGGGAAGAGCTTCTGCCAGCCGAGCGCCCTGAAGACGTAGCTCGAGAAGTAGAGGACGACCGCGGCGGCAACGAGCCCCATGTGTGCGCGCTCGAGCGGCCAGCTCGTGTTCGTGAGCCGGCGCGCGAGCAGGAAGCTGACGCCGAGCGTGCACGTCGCGAAGGCCACGCCCGCGATCAGGCGCCGACGGCTCGGAGCTGCTTCGGCGCCGGCCGGGCTTTCTGTCGTCGGGGCCGGGGAATCGCTCATCTCGCCCCTGCATCGGCGGTGCGGCGCTCGATCATGAGCGCCATCCGGGTCACGCCCTGGAGCGGTCGGCGCGATCTTGCTCTGCGGCGACGGCCTTCTTCTCCACCCGGCGCTCCTTGAGCGTCTTCTGCGCGGCTTTCTTCTGCAGCTTCTTGGGTTTCTGCGAGCCCTTCATGAGATCCCTTCTCTCGTTGAGTGCCGGCACAGCTCTTCCCGAGCTGCAAAAGGAACCGGCTGGAACGAGCCTGGCGGGCATCTACCCGCCCACGCTCTCGAGGGAGGCCGCCCCAGCCCTGTTCCCGGGCCGCGGCGTTCCAGGCATCACGAATCAACGGCGCGCCTGATCGGTTAGATCGTAGCCGTTCACAGTTGAAATGGTTGACGGCCACGCCGGCCGGAAGTTAGATCGGGCCGAGCGGAGGCTCAGACGACGCGCCGCGCGAGCCGCCAGGCGCTGAACAGCACCTTGCCGGTGATCGGGATCAATCCGATCACGATCACGATCCAGGCGATGGTTCCGTTCGTGGTCATCTGTTCGCAGAGGCCCTCGGCTCGGGCCTCGCCCGCAAGCCTACCCGGCGAGCTCCCCACTCCCCACACTTAGTTACAACTGATTGGGTGTACGGCTCGTCTCTATACTCCGGATGGAGTTGGCGGGCAGCTATACACTGCCGTCAGCTAGAAAAATGGGGTCACTCTCAAGTTCGAGTGTGACTAATTAAGTGGGAGGATCTATGGCGAATAGCATCAAGATCAAGGTGAACGGGCTCACGCACGGCGTGACAGCCAGCCTTGATACCCCCCTCCTCTACGTCCTGCACAACGAGCTCCACCTGCATGGCCCGCGGTTCGGTTGCGGTCTTGCGCAGTGTGGCGCCTGCTCGGTGCTGCTCGACGGCAAGGAGATCCGCTCCTGCGTCACACCCGTGGCCGCGGTCAGCGGGAAGAACATCACCACCCTGGAAGGGCTCCCCGCCCTGTGGGCCGCCCAGCGCGGCACCTCGGCTGCAGCGCCCGCGCTGCACCCCCTCCAGCAGGCATGGATCGACGTTCAGGTGCCGCATTGCGGCTACTGCCAGAACGGGATGATGATCCAGGCCGCCGACCTGCTCGCGACGACCAAGAACCCGTCCGAGGACCAGATCCGCACGGCAATGAACGGACACCTCTGCCGCTGCGGCACCTATCCGAGAATCCTGACCGCGATCCAGAAGGCCGCGGCAGTCATGGCAAAGGCAGGTGCGTGATGACAGGCCTCATTCCCGAGAAGGAATTCTCGCGCAAGAGCTTCGTGAAGGCCGGCGGCGCACTGATCGTCGGGTTCTCGACGCTCGGCGCAGTCGTGAACGGCTCGGCGAAGGCCGCGGCCAACCCGGCCTTCGAGAGCAACGGCCCCCTCGACCCCCAGCAGATCGACTCGTGGATCACGATCCACGCCGACAACACCGCAACGGTGAGGCTCGGAATGGTCGAGCTCGGACAGGGCTCACCGACCGGGCTGCTGATGGTCGCTGCGGAAGAGCTGAACATGGACTTCCCGCAGATGCAGATGCTCTCGGCCGACACCGACGTGACCCCGAACCAGGGCGGCACGTACGGCAGCCAGGCGCTTCAGGTCGGCGGCAAGCAGACCCGTGCCGCCGCCGCCGCTGCATACCAGGCGCTGCTCGGAATGGCCTCTACCCGCCTCGGCGTACCGGTCGGCAGCCTGACCGTCAGCAAGGGCGTCGTGTCGGGCGGCGGGAAGACCGTGACCTACGGCGACCTGATCGGCGGCAAGCTGTTCAACGTCACGATGTCGCCGAGCTTCAACCAGCCCACGGGCCTCGCTCCGGGTGCTCCTGGCACGAAGCCGGCCACCGCGTACACGCTGGTCGGGAAGGCCCCGGGACCGCCGCGGATCGACATCCCCGCGAAGGTGCTCGGCACGTACACCTACATCCACAACATCCGGATCCCCGGCATGCTTCATGCTCGGGTCGTTCGGCCGCGTGGGCAGGGCGCGTTCGGCGATGGCACGGCTCCGAAGGTGCTGTCAGTCGATCCGGCGTCGATCAGCCACGTCCCGAACGTCAAGATCATTCAGAAGAACAACTTCGTCGCCGTCGTGGCGCCGAAGGAGTACGACGCGATCCAGGCCGCTGCTCAGCTGAAGGTCACCTGGGCGCCGATGCCGCAGATCCCGGGTGTCGGGAACCTGTGGGGCCAGATGCGCAACCAGGACAAGGCCGGGCAGACATCGAAGGTGCCGTACAGCAGCCTCGGCAACGTCGACAGCGCAATCGCCGGCTCGGCACACACGGTGTCGCAGACCTACATGTTCCACTACAACGGCCACCTGCCGATCGGGCCGTCGTGCTCGGTCGCGGAGGTGACGTCGGGTGGCGCGCGGATCTACACGAACTCGCAGGACCTCTACGGCACCCGCGGGCAGGTCGTGTCGGCACTCGCGCTGGCCGGGCTGAACCTGCCGGCCAACCAGGTCCGGGTGACCTACAGCGAGGGGTCGAGCGTCTATGGCTTCTCGCCGTATGACGACTGCACCTGCTCGGCGGCCGTGATCTCCTACCTCGCCGGTGCGCCGGTGCGGCTGCAGTTCATGCGCTGGGACGAGCACGGCTGGGACAACTACGCACCGGCACAGATGATGGACGTGCGTGGCGGCGTCGATTCCGGCGGCAACATCACCGGCACCGACTTCAGCCACTTCTCGATCCAGCTCAAGGGAACCGACGCCGGTGTGCAGGCACTCGGTGCCACCGCGGGGCCGCTCGGGTTCAACTTCATCGATGCGACGAACATGGGCGCGCAGTACAAGATCCCGAACCAGCGGGTCACGCTCAAGGTCCTGCCGCTCCTGAACCAGTACTTCAAGACCTCGTTCATGCGGGCGCCGTTCGCTCCGGCAGCGGTCTTCGGCTACGAGCAGCTGATCGACGAGCTGGCGTATGCGGCCAAGATGGATCCGGTCGCCTTCCGGCTTCAGAACATCACCAGCAACGCGAACGAGACGGCGCACAACCTGCCGTTCACGTGGGACCGCTGGAAGAACGTCCTGACCGAGGTCGCGAAGATCTCGAACTGGAAGGCCAAGGTCGCCAACTCGACCGCGCAGACGGGGAACATCGTCACGGGCCGCGGCATCGCCCTCGGCGGGTTCGCCGGCACGATGGCCGCGGTCGTTGCCGACGTCTCGGTGAACAAGAAGTCGGGCAAGGTCAGCGTGTCGAACCTCTACGGCGCCCAGGACACCGGCCTCTCGATCTATCCCGCCGGGGTGGAGAACCAGGCCGTCGGCAGCATGACCCAGGGCCTGAGCCGGGCACTCAACGAGCAGCTCGTCTACAACAAGACGAACGTGACGAGCCTCGACTGGGTCACGTACCCGATCCTCCGCTTCAAGGACGCGCCGAAGATCACCTTCTCGCTCGTCCAGCGGACGGACATCCCGGCGGTAGCCACCGGCACGACCGCGAGCGCTGGACTGCTCGCTACGGGCTCCGGCGAGCCGCCGACCGCTCCGATCGCGGCTGCGGTTGCCAACGCCGTGTTCGACGCAACGGGCGCGCGCGTCCGTGAGTCACCGATCAGCCCGGGTCACGTCAAGGCAGCGTTCAAGGCCGCCGGCATCGCCTGATCCAGGCACCAAAGCAGCACAGCGAATACGCGAAGGGGCCCGGAGACGGGCCCCTTCGTCGTTCCAGAGAGAGATCGGGCGCCGGCTACTTGACGACGACGGTGTAGGCCGTCTTGCCCGGACCGGGAGCAAAGAGCCACTTGCCGGCAGTCAGGTTCATGGAGGCAACGTGCTTGCCCATGAACGTCGCGCCGGTCACTGCGACCGCCTTGTGGCCAGCCTTCTGAAGGACGAAGCCCTTGGTGGAGCTTCCGTCGGTGACCGCTATGCGGTACCGGCCGGCCTTCAGGCTGCCCACACTCTTACCGTTGTACGCCAGCGCGAGCATGCCGGAGGCGCTCACGCCGCCCGTCAGCGTCCCGCGGAACGGGACGACCTCGGAGCCGACGACATCCTGCGAGGTCACCGCCTTGCCTTTTGGCGGGCTCGAGGTCGTCGTCGTGGTGGTGACCGGAGGCGGCACGCTGATGACCTCCGAGGACGTCGAGAACGTGTGGACGACATTCGGGAAGGCATCGTCGATCCAGGTGTAGGTCGAGGTCGGCGTAAAGTTCGCGCTCTGGGTGGCTTTCAGCACTGCGCCCTCGGACATGCTCGTGACGATGCTCGTGCCCGGCCCGTTGAGCTTGAAGTTGGGCAGCGCCGAGCAGCCCCCGGGCCCCGAGAAGACGAGTGCGTAGTAGCCGGCGGGGATCACGGTGGGCGACGACCCGGTCGTCGAGCCGACGGGCGTGCCGTCGGCGAGCGTCACGGCGATCGTCTGATTGCCGAAGAAGTTGACGAAGAGCGTCGGAACCGCCGCCACGTGCGCCTGCGCTCCGGGCGCCAGGGCCAGGAGACCGACCGAGAGAGCGAGCGAAATTCCGAGGCGCAGTGAACTTAGAGCGCGCACAACTTCGCCAATACTACTCCTCGGGGTGCAGGGTCGGCATTGGCCGGGGCGAGTAGATCGTGGAACGGATTCAGCCGGCCAGATCGACCTGCGCGACGACCCGGCTCGGCCGCACGCGGACGAGCATCTCGCTCGGGACCGCGTTGCGGCGTCCGAACTCCTCCGCATGATCCTCTCCCATGTAACGGGCCGCGATCCTGGTCGTCCAGACCCGCAGCTCGTCGAGATCGTACGAGAGCTCGGCGACCCCGTCGATCCGGACGAACCCGAACGGCGGGTCGTCGTCCTCGACACAGATCGACACCCGCGGATCGCGGCGAAGAGCGAAGCCCTTCACCGACTCGCGGCCGGTCTCGAACATCATCGAGCCGTCGTCGTCGGGCAGGAACCAGACCGGCGTCACGAGCGGCGAGCCGTCGCGGCGAACGACCGCCACCTTCGCGGTCCGCGTTCCCGCCAGCAGAAACGCCCGCAGTTCCTGTTCGCCCAGCGTGCGCATCGGTCAGCTCACCCCCTGGGCATTCTAGGGGTGCTTCCGAGGCTTCACGATCTGCGACGCGGTCCAGTCGACCAGGCCGCCGGCGGCGCCTACTTGGAGCACGAGCGGTGGAGCTGGTCTCACCTCGAAGAGCTGATCTCCCACCTCGACCGCTCCGGCCGAGTCGATGGCGATGCGAGACCCATCGCGAGCTGCGGCGACCGCGTCCGGGCACGCAACGATCGCGAGGCCGAGGTTGACGCAGTTGCGGTAGAAGATCCGCGCGAAGCTCCGGCCCACGACACCGCGGATCCCGCTCCCCTTCATCGCGAGCGGAACGTGCTCGCGGGACGACCCGATGCCGAAGTTCGAGCCGACGACGAGGATCGTCCCGTCGACGAGCCGCGCCCGCAGCGTCGGATCGAAGCCCTCGAACAGGTACTGCGCCATCTGCTCCGGGTCCTCCACGTTCAGGTACGCGCCGGGGTACATCACGTCGGTGTCGATGTTGTCGCCGGGAACGACGAGCGCAACACCTTCGACCTTCACTCGATCACCTCAGGATGGACGAGCTCGCCGGCGACGGCAGCGGCGGCGGCGACCCAGGCGTTCGCGAGGTACACCCCGGCGTCGGGCGATCCCATGCGGCCGCGGAAGTTCCGGTTGGTGGTGGCGACGGCGTTCTCCCCGGCGGCGAGCGCGCCGTTCGAGCCGCCGAAGCAGGCGCCACACGTCGGCGTCGAGACGATCGCCCCGGCCTCGACGAACAGGTCGAGCAGGCCCTCTTTCGCCGCCTCGCGCCAGATGGCCTGAGTCGCCGGCACGATGATCGCCCGCGTGCGCGGATGGACGGTGCGGCCGCCGAGGATCGACGCCGCTTGCCGCAGGTCGGTCATCGTGCCGTTCGCGCAATTGCCGATGTAGACCTGGTCGACCGGGACGCCGGCGGCTTCCGACACGGTGGACACGTTGCCCGGCAAGTGGGGGAGCGCCACGAGCGGCTCGAGCGCAGACAGGTCGATCGCGAGGCGCTCACGGAACGACGCGTCCACGTCGGAGCGCTCCGCCGTCCAAGGCTTGCGCGCGCGGCCGTCGAGATACGCCTCGACCGCCTCGTCCGCCGGGAAGATCCCCGTCTCCGAGCCCGCCTCAACCGCCATGTTCGCGACCGCCAGCCGCTCGTCGACCGAGAGCGCCTCCGCGCCCGGCCCGACGAACTCGAGCACCGCGTTCGTCCCGCCGCCGACGCCGATCTGCCCGATCACCGCGAGGATCACGTCCTTTCCCGTGACGAAGCCGCCCGGGCGGCCGGTGAGCTCGATCTGGATCGTCTCCGGCACCGCCTGCCAGAACGAACCGAGGGCCAGGCACGACGCGATGTCGGTGGAGCCGAGCCCCGTCCCGAACGCGCCGAGAGCGCCGTAGGTGCACGTGTGCGAGTCGCCGCCCGCGATCACTGCGCCCGGCACGATCCAGCCGTCCTCGCAGAGCACCGCGTGCTCGATCCCGCCGCGGCCCTGGCCGTAGTAGGTCACGCCCTGCGCATCCGACCACTGCTTCAGACGGGCCTGCAGCTCGGCCGATCTCGCGTCCTTCGCCGGCATGAAGTGGTCCGCGACCATCACCACCTTCGACGGGTCGAACACCCGCTCCGCGCCCATCTTCTCCATCGCGCGAAAGGCAACCGGGCCCGAGACGTCGTTCGCCATCACGACGTCGCAGCGCACCGTGACGACGTCGCCGGGCCGGAGGTCTTCCTCGTCGACGTGGGCCAGCAGGATCTTCTCAACGAGCGTGTGCGCCAACGAGCCCTTCCAGCGCCTCGAGGCACTCGTCGAGCGACACGACGTCTCCGTACTTCAGGTCGATGTCGTAGAGCGCCGCCTCGTGGGCCGCGGGGTTGCGGTCGCCGACCGCCTCGCGCGGCACCACCGGCCGGTAGCCGTACTGCAGGACATCCACCGCGGTCGCCCGGACGCAGCCGGAGGTCGACGCTCCGGTGACGATGACGCTGTCGCACCCGTGCGACGCGAGCAGGCTCGCGAAGGGCGTGCCGAAGAACGCGGATGCGAACAGCTTGTTGAGCACCGGCTCGTTCGGGCGCGGCGCGATCCGGTCATCGATCTCGACCCACCGGGAGCCCGCAGCGAGCGTGAGCAGCACCGGCACCTTGTCGATGAACGTCTTCGCGACGGCCTTGTCACCTTCGCTGTACGAGACAGTCGTGTAGACGACCGGAGCCTCGGCGCGGCGCGCCGCCTCGAGCAGCTTCCGGATGGCGTCGATTGTCTCGTCGAGCTCGCAGACGAGCGGCGACGCGGGGTCCGTGAAGCCGTTGTTCATGTCGATGATGACGAGCGCGGGCCGACGGCCCACGCCGCCGGCCCGCTGTCCGAAGCCCTCGTGCTGACCGCTCATCTAGACCCCCTCACGCTCGCGGATGCGGGCGAGCGTCACAGCACCGTCCTCGAGCGGCGACCAGCGCAGCGGCTTCGCCGGCGTCGGCGGCTCGAGCCCCGTCTCCGCCTTGCAGTTCGCGAGCGCCTCGTCGAGCGGCGGCCCGAAGTCGAAGGCGAGCGCCTCACCGCGCTCGCTGCTCTGACGGGCACGCTCGTCTCCCGTCGCCCCGATGTCGACGGAGCCGTCGGCGCCGAAGACGACGCCGTAGCTGGTCAGTGCCTTCTCGCGCGAGACGAGACCGAGCTCGACGTCGCGTGCGACGGCCTCGACGGGGCGGTCGAGGCGGTCCTTCCACCCACCGCCGCCGGCCGTCCGGTAGACGAGCATGTCGCCCGGGGCGACCTCGACGTTGTCGCATTTCGACGGCAGCCGCTCCTCGCTGCCGTCGACGCGGACGAGGAGCTTCTCGGAACGAGAGCCCGGCTGGCCGCCGAGCACGCCCCAGGGACGCGACAGCCAGCGATCGTCGTGGATCGAGACCTCGCCGGGCTCGAGATAGACGTAGCGCTTCTCGACGCCGTTACCGCCGCGGTGGAGGCCCGCGCCGCCCGAGTCGGTGATCGTCGTGTAGCCGTCGATCCGCATCGGGTAGTAGGCCTCGAGGTACTCGGTCGGGATGTTCTCGAAGAGCGGCCACCAGGAGTGGCCGTCCATCCCGTCGCCGATCGGCCGCCCGGGGATGCCGCCGAAGAGGATCTCCATCGAGTAGAAGAACTCCCCGTCCTCGCCCCAGCCCGAGTACAGCATGTACGGCGAGGTGCCGTACCCGGCCGCGGTGTTCAGCTCGGGGGCCAGCTTGCAGAGCGCGCCGCCCAGAACGTCGAACTGGCGGGCGAGGGCGTGCGTCCGGCAACCGAGCGCCGCCGGGAACCGCGGCTTGAGCAGGCAGCCCTCCGGCATCACGACGTGCAGTAGCGGATAGAAGCCGTCGTTGAAGAGGATCTGGGGATCGTTGACCATGATCAGGTAGATCCCGATGAACATCTTGAACATGCCCTCGGAGAGATAGAAGTTGATCGGCCCGAGAGCCTGCGGGTCGGTGCCCGTCCAGTCGAAGAAGGCGTCGTCGCCTTCGCGCCAGATGGTCAGCTTCATCTTGAACGGGCCGTTGCCGAGCCCGTCGTCGTCGATGTAGTCCTCGAAGCTCTGCGGCTCCTCGGGGATCGCCAGCTGGATGAGGGTGCGCATCGCCTCGTAGGTGCGGTTGAGGAGCGCCTCGAGAGCCGCGAGGTACGTCTCCTTGCCGAACCGCTCGCACAGGTCGAGCACGCGCCGCTCGCCTGCCCGGCAGCCCGCGACGATCGCGAACAGGTCCGCGCGATTCATCTGGGGGAGCCGGACGTTGTTCAGGATCAGCCGGAGAACGTCCTCCTGCACGACCCCGCGCTCGATCAGCTTGATCGGCGGGATGATGATCCCCTCCTCGAAGACCGTGCGGGCGCCCGTCGGCAGCGACCCGGGGAGCGGGCCACCTGCGTCCATCTGATGCCCGAACTGGCTCGACCAGCCGACCAGCTCGTCCTCGAAGAAGATCGGCAGGAGCACCAGCCAGTCGTTCGTGTGCGAGATCGATCCTGAACATTTGAAGGGATCTGAAGTAAGGATCACGTCACCCGGGTACACGCCGCGATCCCACTCGGCCATCATCTCGTTGATGTAGGCCCCGAACTGGCCGACGACCATGCGGCCGCGGGGGTCGGTGATCATCGGGAACTCGTCGTGCTGCTCGCGGATGACCGGGCTCATCGCCGAGCGGAAGAGCACTGCGTCCATCTCGAACCGTGCGTTCTTCAGTGCGCCTTCGATGATGTCGAGCGTGACCGGATCGACGGTGACGTCGGTGGGAATCTCGGCGATCCGGAGCTCGTCCTGGTGTGTGGTTGTCATCGCCGCCCTCTCAGTTGTCCGGGTTGATCAGGATGTTGAAGTTGACGTCGACCTCGGCGGTGTAACCGGGGAGCACGACGGTCGTCGAGTCGAACTCCGTCACGATCGCCGGGCCGTCGAACCGCATCTGCGGCTTGAGCTTCGACCGGTCGTAGATCTTCGTCGCGTGCTGCCGGCCTTCGAACCAGACCTGTTGCTCGTCGACGATTGCGCCGGCCGCGTCCGTTCCGCCCGGCTCGCCGACTGCCAGCTCCGGCTTGGGCACGCTGCCGAAGCCGACGGCACGAAGGTTGACGATCTCGGCTGCCGTGTCGGGCATCCGGAAGCCGTAGAGCTGCTCGTGGAGCTGGTTGAAGCGCTCCTCGAGGCCTGCGACGCCCGCCGTGCGGATCTCCTCGGGATCGATGGCGATCGGGATCTCGTAGCCCTGGCCGCGGTAGCGCATGTCGGCCGTGTAGGTGATCGTCCGCGTGTCGCCGGCGATCCCCTCGCTCTCGAGCCACTCGTCGGCCCGACCTCCCAGCCCGTCCAGCAGCCTGGCGATCTCGGCCGGCTCGGCCGCCGAGAGCACGCGGATATAGGTCTGGGCGAACTCGTCCCGGAAGTCGGCCACGAGGTCGCCGATAGCGCAGAGCAGCCCCGGCGCAGGCGGCACGAGCACCGGGAAGGAGCCCATCAGCCGGGCGACCGCGTTGGCGTGGAGCGGGCCGGCGCCGCCGTAGGCGACGAGCGCGAAGTCGCGTGGATCATGTCCGCGCTGGACGGAGACGAGCCGGAGGGCACCCGCCATGTTCTCGTTCACGATCGCGAGCATTCCCTCGGCGGCCTCCTCGGCGGAGCCAAGCCCCATCGCGTCGGCGATCGTCTGCACGGCCGCGCGCGCAGCCTCGACATCGAGCGCCATCTCGCCGCCGAGAAGCTGCGGCGGCAGGTGCCCGAGCACGACGTTCGCGTCGGTCACCGTGGGCAGCTCGCCGCCCCTGCCGTACGCCGCCGGTCCAGGCGCGGCACCTGCCGACTCCGGCCCGACGCGTAGAGCCTTGGTCAGCTGCGGGACGTGGGCGATCGAGCCGCCGCCCGCGCCGACGGTGTGGACGTCGACCGACGGGACCCGGATGCGGAAGTGCGAGATCGAGGTCTCCCGCCCGATCGTCGGCTGGCCGTTCTGGCAGAGCGCGACGTCCGTGGACGTCCCGCCCATGTCGAACGTGAGGATGTCGTCGAACCCGGCCTTGCCCGCGACGAAGAGGGCGCCGGCGACGCCGCCCGACGGGCCGGAGAGCACCGCGTAGATCGGGTTGCGCGCTGCCTCCCGCGTGGTCATCAGGCCGGCGTCCGAGCGAAGGATGTTGACGTCCGCCTTTGCGCCGATCGCCTGCAGCTCGGACTGGAGGCGCCCGACGTAGCTCTCGACCTTCGGCCGGACGTACGAGTTCATGCACGCGGTGACCGCTCGCTCGTACTCGCGGATCTCCGGCAGGACCTGTGCGCTGAGCGTCACCGGGAAGCCCGGGTAGAGCCGCTCGACGATCGCGCCCACCTGCTCCTCGTGCGCCGCGTTGACGTAGCTGTTGACGAGCGCGACGGTCAGCGACTCGATCCCCGAGCCGACCAGGTCGTGGACGATCTCCTCGATCTGCGCATCGTCGACCGGGACGATCACGTTTCCTCGCGCATCGAGGCGCTCGACGGCCTCGCGCGTGTCGGCAAGGGACGCAGGCGGGTCGGGCTTGATCATGATGATCCACCCGGCAAGCGGGCCCGGGGTCTGGGAGCGGGCCAGGTGAAGGATCTGGCGGAATCCCTTGGTGGTGATCAGTCCGACTCGCGCGCCCTTCGACTCGAGGACGGCGTTCGTCGCGACTGTGGTGCCGTGGAGAATGTTCTGCAGCTCGCCGACCTCGATGCCGGCCTCGTCGCAGATCCGGCGGACGCCGGTGAGCACGCCCTCGGAGGGGTCATGCGGCGTCGACGGCGTCTTGACGCGGAACTGGGCGCCGCCGTTGCCCTCGGACACGAGGAAGAGGTCGGTGAAGGTACCCCCGACATCCACCCCCAGCCTGTATGTCATGTAGTCCTCCTTGTCTTAGCCGGCAACCGGCGCGAACGTGCCGGCCTTGTAGACCTGACCCTCGAGCTCGCGCCCGAGTTGTGATTCGAGCCACTTCGCCACGTCGATGAGCGCGGCGAGATCGATCCCCGTCTCGACGCCCTCGCCGTGAAAGAGGTAGACGAGGTCCTCGGTCGCGATGTTCCCCGTCGCCCGAGGGGCGAACGGGCAACCGCCGATGCCGCCGACCGAGGCGTCGAACACCGTCGCCCCGGCCTCGAGCGCCGCGTACGCGTTCGCGAAGCCGATATTGCGCGTGTTGTGAAGATGCACGCCGATCGGGGCCCCGAGCTGCGCGACCCGGCCGACGAGGTCGCGCACCTGGCGCGGCACCCCGACGCCGACAGTGTCCGCCAGCACGATCTCGGCCGCCCCGGCCCGGACGAGCTGTGCGGCGAGCTCCGCCACGAGTCCCGGGTCGACCGCGCCCTCGAACGGGCAGCCGAACGCGACGCCGATCGTGGCGGTCGCCCGGACGCCGTCCGCGGTTGCGCGCTCCAGGATCCGCTCGCCCTGCCGCAGGCCCTCCTCGACCGAGGCGTTGGAGTTGCGGCGGTTGAACTCCTCCGTTGCCGCGAAGGCGAAGTGGACCTCGTCGAGCCCACATGCGTGGAGCCGGTCGTAGCCCTTCTCGTTCAGGGCGAGACCGGCGTAAACGACCCCGGCGCGCCGCTCGATCGCCGCGACGACCTCCTCCGCTCCGGCCATCTGCGGGACCGCCTTCGGGCTGACGAAGCTCACAGCCTCGATGCGCGGCACGCCCGCCGCTGCGAGCAGGTCGACCAGCTTGGCGCGGACGGGCGGCTCGAGCGTGACCGGCTGGTTCTGGAGGCCGTCCCTCGGCCCGACGTCGCAGATGGTGACAGTCATACGACCCCTTCGTCGCGCAGAGCGCCGAGCTCGGCGTCGGTGAGGCCGAGCAGGCCGCTGAAGATCTCCTCGTTGTGGCTGCCCTCCTGCCACGTCCCGGACCACTGCACCTCGCCGGGCGTGTCCGAGAACTTGGGGACGATCCCGGGCCCGATGTACGGGCCGAACTCGGGATCGACGTGCTCGACGAGCATCTCCCGCGCCTGGTACTGGGGGTCGTCGAAGATCTCGGCCATCGTGTAGATCGGTCCGCACACGACTCCGGCCTCGTTGAGGATCCGGTCGATCTCGCTCGCGTCGTGCCTGCCTGCCCAGTCGGCGACGATCCCCTCGATCTCCCCCTGGTTCTCACCCCGCGGGACATGCGTCGCGAAGCGCGGGTCGTCGGCCAGCTCGGGACGGCCCATCGCGTCGCAGAGCCGGCGGAAGACGCCGTCCTGGTTCGCGGCGATCACCATCCACAGGTTGTCGCGCGACTTGAAGATGTTCGACGGCGCGATGCCCTTCAGGTGGGTCCCCATCGGCTCACGGACGAGCCCGAGCCGGTCGTACTCGGGGACTGCGCTCTCGAGCAGCGCGAAGGACGCCTCCATCAGCGAGACGTCGACGACCTGCCCACGCCCGTGGCCGAGCACGTCGCGGTAGTAGAGCGCGGCCAGGATGCCCTGGACGGCGAACATCGCGGCGAGCGAGTCCCCGAGCGAGATTCCCGCGCGCGGCGGCGGCTCGTCCGGAAAGCCGTTGATGTGGCGCAGGCCGCCCATCGCCTCGGCGACGGACGCGTAGCCCGCGCGCTCGGCGTACGGCCCCGTCTGGCCGTACCCGGAGATGCGCGCGAGGACGACGCCGGGATTGGCCGCCGAAAGCTGGTCGTAGCCGAGGTTCCACCGCTCGAGCGTGCCGGGGCGGAAGTTCTCGGAGACGACGTCCGCGACGCGCACGAGCTCGAGTAGGAGCTCCTGCCCTCTCGGCTCCCGCAGGTTCAGCGTGATGCACTTCTTGTTCCGCGCCTGAACGGGCCACCAGAGGGTGCGGCCCTCGTAGCGGGCCTGGCCCCAGTCGCGGAGCGGATCCGGCTTGCCCGGCGGCTCGATCTTGATCACCTCGGCGCCCATGTCGCCGAGCAGCCGGCCGGCGAAGGGCCCGGCGAGCAACGTGCCGAGCTCGATCAGCCGCAGGCCCGCAAGCGGCCCGGGGCCTCGCGCAATCGACCCATCCCTCATCGAGTCACCATCGGCACCCAAGCTCTACCAGGCCGTCCAACCGCCGTCGACTGCCAGCACGTGCCCGGTCACCAGCGTGGCCTGATCGGAGGCGAGAAAGACGACTGCGCCGACGACCTCGGAGGGTTCGCCGATGCGCGCCATCGGCATGCGGCGCAGCACGTCGGCGCGGAATGCCTCGTCTTCGAACATCGGTCGCGTCAGCGGCGTGTCGATGAAGGTCGGCGCGACCGCATTGACGGTGATGCCCGCCGGGGCCCACTCGACCGCGAGGGCGCGCACGAGCCCGTTCACAGCGTGCTTGCTCGCGCAGTATGCGGCCCGCCCGGGATAGCCGACCTCTCCGAGCTGGGAGGAGATCGCCACGATCCGCCCCCCACGGCCCTCCGATCCGATCGCGGCGGCGAACGCACGGCAGGTGAGGTACGTGCCGCGGAGGTTCGTCTCGACGATCAGGTCGAAGTCGTCGATCGGCTGCTCGAGCGTCGGGCCCGGGCGGTTGATCCCTGCCGCCGTGACGCAGATCGAGAGACCGTCATGCGCGGCGGCCATCTCGACGAGACGGTCGAGGTCGGCCGGCGACCGGACGTCCCCGACGCACGTCTCCGCCCGCCTGCCACGCTCTCCGACCTCGTCGGCAACCGCTGCCAGCTCCGCCGCCGAGCGGGAGAAGAGCGTGACGTCCGCGCCAGCCTCGGCGAGAGCAAGCGCCACGGCACGGCCGATGCCTCTCCCCGCTCCGGTCACGATCGCGTGCCGGCCGTCGAGCCGTTGCGTCGGGAGCGCGGGAGCAAACGAGGTGCTCATCCTTCGACCTCACGCCGAAGCTGGGCGAGGCCGGCGTACGCGCGATCGCGGCGCGCGAGCAGCTCGTCGGCCTCTTCCTGCGACAGCTCCAGGAACCCCCGCCCGGTCTTGACCCCGAAGTCGCCTCTGCGGACGTGCTCGCCCAGAAGAGCGGGAGCCGAGAAGCCCGGGCCGAGACCTCGCTCGAGCGTCTCGTAGATGTCTGCGTAGACGTCGAGCCCGGCCAGATCGGCAATGGTGAACGGGCCGAAGAACGGGAGCCGGAAGCCGAACGACGAGCGCACGACCTCGTCGACCTGCTCCGGCGTGGCGAGCCCGTCCTCCACGATCCGTGCCGCTTCCCGGAACATTGCGAACTGGATCCGGTTGGCAACGAACCCCGGCCCGTCCCCGACGACGACTGCGGCCTTCCCGAGGCGCGTCAGCGCTTCGACGACCTGTTGGACGACCTGGTCGCCGGTCGTAGGAGCGGGGATCACCTCGACGCAGGGAACGAGGAGCGGCGGCACGAACCAGTGCATCCCGAGGAACCGGGCCGGTTGCTGTAGTCCGGCAGCTAGCTCGGTGATCGGGATCGAGGAGGTGTTCGTGGCGATGACGGCATCGTCTCCGGCGGCCGCCTCGATCGCCTCGTAGACCGTGGCCTTCACGTCCGGCCGCTCGACGACCGCCTCGATGATCAGATCGGCGCCGGCTACACCGCGCTCAACCGACGCTGCGGCGGAAAGGTTCGCGCCCGACGTCCCGACCGCGTCCTCGCCGACGTGCCCTGCCTCCTCGAGGCGCGAGAGGAGCTCGAGAGCGCGAGCCCGTGCAGCCTCGCTCCGCTCGGGGGTGCTGTCGACGAGAGTCGTCGGGATGCCGTTGGAGGCGAAGACCTGTGCGATCCCGGCGCCCATCGTTCCGGCACCGACGATCGCGACGCGTCCCGGCCAGAGGTCGTTCACAGCGACGCTCCGAGCAGCGCCTCGAGCTCTCCTGCGCCGATCTCTTTCGGGGAGCCGACGAGGAGCCGCTGCTGGTCGAGCGCGCCCTGAACGACCGAGGGGAGATCGTCCGCCCCGTACCCGAGCTCGCGGAGTCTCAGGGGCGCGCCGACGTCCTCGAACAGGAGCTCGAGCGATACGGCCAGGTCGTCGCCGCCGTCGAGCAACCGGGCCGCTGTCGTACAGCGTTCCGGGACGGCATCCTCGATGAAACGGAAGACGGCCGGGGCCGTCACCGCGACCGCGAACCCGTGCGGGATCAGCGCCGCGCCGCCGTACCCCGGCGGCTGCCACTCGTGCTTGAGCGACGCGATCGGGTAGGCGAGCGCGTGCGGGACATGGACGCCGGCGGCCGAGAACGCCATGCCGGCAATGGTCGAGGCGAGCGCCATCTGCGTGCGCGCCTCGAGGTTGCCGCCATCCGAGACGGCGGTGCGCAGGGAACGGCCGACGAGCACGATCGCGCGCTCGCAGAACGGATCCGAGAACGGGTTCGACCCCTGATAGGGCGGCCTCTCGGCGAGCTGCCGAGCCGGGCGAGCGTCGTACGAGCTCACCGTGTACGCCTCGAGGGCGTGGAGCAGCGCATCGACGCCGACCGCAGCCGTGACGCCGGGCGGGCAGGTAAGGGTCAGCTCCGGATCGACGATCGCGATGGACGGGCGGAGGTACTGGTGCGAGACGCCGGTCTTCGTGCCGAGCCGCGGGAAGTCGATCACCGCGACGGTCGTGACCTCGGATCCGGTGCCCGAGGTGGTCGGCACGGCGACGAGGGGAAGCACCGGCCCGGGAACCTGCTTGCCGCGTCCGATCGGGGCGTTGACGAAGTCGAGCAGCTCGCCGTCATGGGCGGCGAAGAGAGCGCAGAGCTTCGCGGTGTCGAGAGCCGAGCCGCCGCCGATCCCGATGAAGCCGTCGAAGCCGTCCCGGGCCGCCTCGACGGCCTCCTGAACGGAGGTCTCGCTCGGCTCGCCGGAGATGCGGTCGTAGACGACCGGCTCGACGCCGGCCGCGCGCAGCGACGCCTCGAGGCGCTCCCCGAGACCGGACTCGGTCACGAACCGGTCGCAGACGAGCAGCGCCCGAGTGATCCCGAGGCGCCGGGCATGCTCGCCCGTCTCGGCCGAGGACCCTGCGCCGAAGACGACGCGTGCGCTGTTGAACGTGACGATCGTTGCGTTGCCGCTGCTCACGAGCCGCTCGGGGAGACAGGCAGGCGCGCCGCCTCGACGGCAGTGATCGCCTCGTCGACCGAAACGACGTCGCCGTACTTCGCGTCGATGTCGAGCAGCGAGGCGTTGTGCGCATCGATCGCCCGGTCGGCCACGGCCTCCCGCGGCACGAGGACGCGGTAGCCGTACTGGAGAGCGTCCACCGCCGTCGCGCGGACGCATCCCGACGTGGACGCGCCGGCGATGACAACGGTGTCGCAGCCTGCAGCGCGCAGCTGCTGATCCAGACCCGTGCCGAAGAAGGCGGAGGCGAAGAGCTTGACGAGCACGGGCTCCTCCGCGCGACGGCCGAGCCGCGCGTCGACCTCGACCCAGCGGGAGCCGGGCCGGAGCGTGGCGAGCGCGGGCGCCTTCGCGATGAACATCGCGGCGCGCTCCAGGTCTTCCTCGTCATACGAGACGGTGGTGAAGAACACCGGCACGGAAGCCTCGCGCGCCGCGTTCAGCAGCCCGCGGGTGGCGCCAACAGCGGCGTCGGAGTCGCACACCAGGGCCGACTCGGGGTTCGTGAACCCCTCGATGAAGTCGACGACGACGATCGCCGGGTGCTCGCCCGCTCCTTGCCGGCCCCCGAAGCCGCGCAGGTCGTAGACGTCTCGCGCGCTCGGCGTCACCGTCTTACCGGCCTTGCCACTCGGCGAGGCCGAGCAGGGCGTTGACGTCGTCGAAGCTCGTGAAGCGATCCGCGAGCGAAGCCGTCGTCCGGTCCTGGATGACCGCGCGGCAGAGCTCTTCGTACGCCTTCGCGAACACCCAGGTCTGGGTGCTCGGGAAGATGACGAGCTTGTAGCCCATCGTCTCGAGCTCGCCGGTCGGGACGGCGGGCGACCTTCCGGTCTCCGACATGTTCGCGACGGCCGGGGCCGTGCAGCGCTCGGCGAGCGCGGCGTACTCCTCCACCGACCTCGGTGCGTCGACGAAGACGAGATCGGCCCCTGCCTCGGCGTAGGCGTTGCAGCGGGCGATCGTGTCCTCGAGCCCCGTCACCTGCAGGGCGTCCGAGCGGGCAATGATCAGCGTCTCGTCGGACCGGCGCGCCGCGACGGCGGCGCGCACCTTGATCACCATCTCGCCCGCCGGGATCACCTCCTTGCCCTCCATGTGCCCGCAGCGCTTGGGTGAGACCTGGTCCTCGATCTGCACCGCGTTGGCGCCGACCGCCTCGAGCTCGCGCGTCGTCAGCCAGACGCCGGCCTCGGAGCCGTAGCCCGTGTCGGCGTCGACGATGATCGGGAGGTCGGTGGCGCCGCGCATGCGGCGGACGCTCTCGACGACCTCGGCGCGGCCGACGAGGCCCACGTCCGGGAGGCCGAAGTGGTGGGCGGCGAGCGCGTAGCCGCCGTGGTAGAGCGCCTCGACGCCGGCTCGCTCCGCGATGCGCGCGGTGAGACCGTCGTGCGCGCCGAGGGCGACAAGCGCGCCCGGCTCCGCCAGCCTGGATCGTAGGCTCATCGTCATCCGTGTCCTCCTGTCGGGGCGTGGCCGAAGTCGAAGGGCTCGACCGGCCCGCGCTGTTCGCTGATCCGCACGCGCTCGGCCTGGGTGGCGGCGCGGTCGACGGTGCCGCCCTCGATGACGACGCCGTACTCGAGACGCGCCGCGTCGGCCGAGACGAGATCCCGCAGCACGTCCCGCAGGACGAGGGCGGGGTCGCGGTCGAGCGGGTCGCCCCAGCCACCGGCGCCGGCCGTCCGGAAGACGAGCGAGTCGCCTGCGCCCACCGGCACCTGGTCGATCTTTGACGGCAGCTCGACCACCTCGCCGGAGGCGCGAATCAGCGTCTTGGTGCTGCAGCCGCCGTGGCGCCCGCCGTTGATCCCCCAGGGCGGGATCGTCGCGCGGTCGTCGTTCACGGTGAACGCGCCCGGCCCGAGGAACACGTACGTCTTCTCGATCGCGGTTCCACCTCGGTGAAGCCCGGCGCCCCCGGTGTCGCGCGCCGGGATGTAGCTCGAGATCCGCACCGGGTAGTAGCTCTCCGCGTACTCCGAGGGAGTCGTCCGGAAGAGCGGCCACCACGAGTGACCGTCGAGCCCGTCTGCCGAGTACCGGGCCGGCAGCCCGCCGAAGAGGAGCTCGACGAACTGGAAGTAGTCGCCGGTGGCGTCGTAGCCGGAGAAGACGAAGAACGGGCTCGTCCCATAGCCCGCGGCCATCGACAGGTCGGGTGCGTTCTGGCCCAGCGCACCGCTCATGCAGTCGAAGAGGCGGGTGTGGACGTTGAGCCGGTTCGACAGCGGCGCGGGGAACTTCGGGTTCAGCAGCGAGCCTTCGGGAAGCGTCACCTCGAAGACGTCGTAGATCCCGTCGTTGAAGAGGATCTCCGGGTCGAACGCCATGATCATGTAGATCCCGAGGAACAGCTTGCAGAGGCCCTCGTGGATGTGGAAGTTGATCGAGCCCGGCGCCTGATCGTCCGTCCCGGTCCAGTCCGCGTGGCAGACATCGCCCTCCCGCCAGATCGTCAGCACCATCTTGAACGGGCCGTTTCCGAGCCCGTCGTCGTCGACCCAGTCCGTGAAGGTAACGGGGGCCTCCGGGATGTACCGCCGGATGATGTGCGCCATTGCGGCGCGCGTTCGCTCGAGCAGCGCGTCGCAGGCGCCCTCGAACGTCTCGGGCCCGAAGCGCTCGCAGATCTCGACGACGCGCCGCTCCGCCGCACGGCAGCCACCGATGATCGCCATCAGGTCGCTCCGGTTCGTATCGGGCGTGCGCGTGTTGTTGAGGATCACCTCGAGCGCCGTCTCGTTGAGGACGCCGCGGTCGAAGATCTTGATCGGCGGGATCCGGATCCCCTCCTCCCAGATCGAGAGCGCGTCGGAGACCTGGCTGCCCGGGGCCTTCCCACCGACGTCCATCATGTGGCCGAAGAGCGACGCGAAGGCGACCCGCTTCCCCTCGAAGAAGATCGGCAGGATCACGAGCCAGTCGTTGCAGTGCGAGATCGACCCCTTGCAGAGGTACGGGTCGTTCAGGAGGATCACGTCACCCTCGCCGATCTCGCCGCCGAAGCGGTCGATCACCTCGGGGATGTAGGAGCCGAACTGGCCGACGACCATCTGGCCGCGGCCGTTGCAGATCATCGGGAACTCGTCGTGCTGCACGCGGATCATCGGCGACATGGCCGCGCGCCGGACGACCTCGTCCATCTCGAAGCGCGCGTTCAGGAGCGCGTTCTCGATCAGGTCGAGGGTGGCGACGTCGATCGCCGTCTTCACAGGTCCCGCTCCCGGCACCGGCTGAGCCGGTGCCTCCGCTCATTGGTGAGCTCCGTCGAGCCTACGCTCACGTTGCCTCCTCGGGCCGGATCAGCAGGTTCATCCACGGATCGACGACGGCACGATGGCCCGGTAGCACGACCGTGGTCGCGTCGTACTGCTCGACGATCGCGTAGCCCTCGACCACCATCCCCGGCTCGAGCGCGGCCCGCGCGTAGGTCGCAACGTCGATCGTTCCCTCGGGCGTCCAGACCTCGTGGGTGCCGGTCTGCGCCTCCGAGGCATCCGGGCCGCCCTCGGAGCGCGCTTCGAGCTCGGGCAGCGGCACGCGACCGGTGGCGATCACCCTGAGGTTGACGATCTCCGCGCCACCCTCGAGCACGAAGCCGTAGAGCCGTGTGTGCTGCTCTCCGAACCTGCGCTCCAGGGCTGCGAGCTCCAGCGCGGCGAGCTCGGCGCCGTCGAGCTCGATCGGGATCTCGTAGCCCTGGCGGCTGTACCGCATGTCGAGGATGAACCGGACGTCCTGGTCGCCGACGTCCACGCTCTCGGAGTCGAGCCAGTCGCGCGCCCGGGCGGTCAGAACGTCGAACGGCTTGCGGACCGCGTCCGGCGTCGTCGCCGCGATGCTCTTCACGAACGTCTGGCTGAACTCGTTCTTGATCTCGGAGGCGATGAAGCCGAGCGCCGAAAGTACGCCCGACTCCTCCGGCACGATCACGGGGTAGCAGTTGAGGATGCGCGCCAACGCGTTCGCGTGCAGGCCGCCTGCACCGCCGAAGGCCACCAGCGCGAAATCACCCGGCACACGCCCGCGCTGCACCGTCACGACGCGGAGCGCTCCGAGCATCGCCTCGTCGACCATGCTCACGATCGCGCGAGCGGTCTCCTCGACGCCGGCGCCGCGTACCTCGGCGACCCGGGCGACAGCCTCGTAGGCGGCGTCCGTGTCGAGCTCGAACTCGCCGCCGAGCAGTCGTGGCGGAAGATGACCGAGCACGACGTTCGCGTCGGTGACGGTCGCAGCCGTCCCCCCGCGGCCGTAACAGGCGGGGCCCGGAACGGCGCCGGCGCTCTCGGGGCCGACTCTCAGCGCGCCGGTTGCCTCGACGACGTAGGCGATCGAGCCGCCGCCGGCGCCGATGCTGGCGACGTCGACAGCAGGCGCGCGGACCGGGAAGTCGCCGACCTTCGTCTCCCGCGTGATCTCCGGCCGGCCCGAGACGCAGACGGCGACGTCGGTCGAGGTGCCTCCCATATCGAAGGTCAGGATGCGGTCGAACCCCGCGTGACCGGCGACGAAGGACGCGCCGCTGACTCCGCCGGCGGGGCCCGAGAGGACCGTCTGAACAGCGTTCTTGCATGCCGACTCGAGGCTCATCAGCCCCCCGTCGGAGCGCACGACCTGGAGCGGCGCGCGCACCTTCGCAGCCGCGAGCCCGTCCTGGACGTTCGTCAGGTACTTCTCGAGCGCGGGAGCGACGTACGCGTTCATCAGCGTCGTCACGGTGCGCTCGTACTCCCGGAACTCGGGGAGGATCTCGGAGGAGATCGACACCGGGAGATCGGGGGCGACGGATGCGGCGATCTCGGCGATCACGCGCTCGTGTCGACCGTTCGCGTGGGCGTTCAGCAGGCAGACGGTCAGAGCCTCGACGCCGTCGGCGACGAGCTCCTCGACGGCCTCTCGCGCCGCCGCCTCGTCGATCGGCTCGACGATCGATCCGTCCGCCCCGGTGCGCTCCGGCACCTCGCGGACGTAGCGGGTATCGGTGAGAGGCTCCGGCTTCTCGTAGACCATGAAGCCGAACAGCGGCCCCGGCGTCCACGCCTCGGCGAGATGGAGGATGTGCCGGAACCCACGGGTGACGATCAGGCCCACGAGAGCCCCGCGGCGCTCGAGCACGGCGTTCGTCGCGACGGTCGTCCCGTGGAGAATGGCGTCGAACTCGGGCAGGGCGACGTCCGCCCGTGTCGCTGCGAGCCGGATGCCTTCGATCACGCCCGACCGACTGGTCCTGGGGCGTGCTCGGCGTCTTCGCGAGCCAGACCCGCTGATCCGTGCTGTCGTACAGGACGACGTCCGTGAAGGTCCCGCCGACGTCGACCCCGAGCCGGTAGGTCATGCGGTCTCGCCCGCCAGGACGGCCGCGGCGCGGTACTTCTCCACCCGTACGTCGCAGCTGCGGGCATGGCCCTCGAAGTTCTCGATCCGGCACTGGCGCGCGCAGATCTCGCCGATCATGGCGCTCGCCGGGTCATCGCACTCCTGGAAGGTGACGGTCTTGAGGAACTTCCCGACCCAGAGGCCGCCCGTGTAGCGTGCTGCCCCGCCGGTCGGAAGGATGTGGTTCGTCCCGATCGTCTTGTCGCCGTACGCGACCGTGGTCGCCTCGCCGAGGAAGAGGGCGCCGTAGTTCGTCATCCGCTCGAGGTACCAGCGCGGGTCCGTGGTGTGGATCTCGACGTGCTCGAAGCCGTATGCATCGGCGGCGGCGAGCGCCTCGTCATCCGAGTCGACGACGACCACCTCGCCGTAACCCTCCCAGGCCTGAGCCGCGATCTCGGCGGTCGACAGGGTCTCGAGCTGCACGGCGATCTGGCGGAGCGTCTCCTCGGCGACCGCCTGCGACGTCGTGACGAGCACGGCCGGCGAGGCAGGGCCATGCTCGGCCTGGCCCAGGAGGTCGGCGGCGACGATCACCGGGTCGGCGGTCTCGTCCGCGACGACCAGGATCTCGGTCGGGCCTGCGACGAGGTCGATGCCCACCTTCCCGAACAGCCGGCGCTTGGCCTCGACGACGTACGCGTTCCCCGGGCCGACGAGGAAGTCCACCGGGGCGATCGTCTCGGTCCCGAGCGCCAGCGCCGCCAGCGCCTGGACGCCGCCCAGGATGTAGATCTCGTCCGCTCCTGCGAGATGCATGGCGGCGACGGTGGCGTCGGGCACGCGCCCGTCGAGCGGCGGCGTGCAGGCCGCGACCCGCTCGACGCCCGCGACCTTGGCCGTGACGATGCTCATGTGGGCGGAGGCGACCATCGGATACCGGCCGCCGGGCACGTACGCGCCAACGTTCTTGATCGGGATGTGCCTATGCCCCAGCCGGATACCCGGGAGCGTCTCGACCTCGAGGTCCGTCATCGTCGCGCGCTGCGCCCGGGCGAACGTCCGTACCTGCTCCTGGCCGAAGGCGATATCGTCGAGCACCTGGGTCGGGACCCGTGCGAGGCTCGCCGCGATCTCGTCGGCGCCGAGCCGAAAGGCCTCCGGCTCCCAGCCGTCGAGACGGGCCGAGTAGCGCCGCACAGCGGCGTCGCCGTCCGCTGCGACGGCGGAGACGATCTCTTCTACGACCGCTGAGACGGCTACGTCGTTTTCTGCGCGCTCCTGCGTGCGCGAGGGCTTCTTGAGCGTCTCCACAACCTTGTCTGCCTCTCGGATTGACTACGTATGCATAAACCCCAGACACTGATCTTGTCAAATCGCGGCAGATGCCGTCTGCGATGCTCCTCAACGTGGCCGTGACGAGCAAGGACATAGCGCGCAAGCTGAGGGTCAGCCAGTCGACCGTCTCGCGCGCACTCCGTGGCGATCCTCGCGTCGCCCCGGACACGGCGGCGCGCGTTCTCGAGGCTGCCCGCCAGATGAACTACACCCCGAATCTGGCCGCCCGCAGCCTGATCACTCGCCGGACCGGCACGGTCGGAGTGGTGGTGAGCGACATCACGAACCCGTTCTACCCGGAGCTCCTCGACATCCTGCACAACGAGCTGGCGCTCGCCGGCTACCGGACGATCCTCTTCAACGAGCAGACGGATGCGTCCGTCGAGCAGCACGTGGGCGAGCTCGTCAACGGGGCCGCGGTGGACGGCCTCCTCTACGTCTCGGCGACGCTCGGCACCCCGCTTCCCGGGCACGGCGCGCGCAACCTCCCTGTCGTGCTGGTGAACCGGTACATCGACTCCGCCCCCGTGGACACGGTCGTCTCGGACAACTACCGGGGAGGCCGGCTCGTCGCCGAGGCGATGATCGCGCTCGGCCACAGGCGGATCGCCCTGATCACCGGCCCCGAGAACACGACGACGAGCCGCGACCGCGAGCGCGGCTTTCGGGAGCAGCTCCTGGCGAGCGGCGTGCAGCTCGACGAGACGCTCCGGCGCGTCGGCCAATTCAGCCACGGCAGCGGCTACCAGTGGTGCCTCGACCTGCTCGCCGCCGAGCCCCGCCCGACGGCGATCTTCGCAGCGAACGACGTGATCGCGTTCGGAGCTCTCGACGCCGCCCGTCGCGTCGGCGTTCGCGTCCCCGCCGAGCTCTCGATCGTCGGTTTCGACGACATCGACATGGCCGGCTGGGAGGGCTTCAACCTGACGACCGTCCGCCAGCCGCTCGCCGAGATGGGCCGCGCCGCCTCGAAGCTGCTGATCGAGCGGATCAACTCGGAGAGCGAGCTTCCTCCACGAAGGCGCATCTTCCCGGTCGGCGTTGTCCACCGGGACACGCTCGCGATTGCTCCCTCCGCCTGAGCGGCGACCGGCCCGACCGACCCCAGATTGACACGCTTTCGCACAGGTTGTATTTTCGCGAGGTCGTATGACTACGTATGCATTGTCGTCGGTGCCTAACTAGTCCGTCCCCACCCTGTCCAACCTCGTACCAGGCGACAAGGCACCACCCGCTTCGGGAGCGTTCATCAATCGTTTCGAACCGAAAGGACGTAACAGCATGACGCGCAAGACAACGCGTTGGGTTTCGCTCGCGGTGCTCGTCGTAGCCGCAGCCGTGTTTACCACCGGCGCAATGGGATCGAGCAAGGCGGGCCCCCTGTCCGGCAAGAAGGTCGGGGTCATCATCTGCACCAACCAGAATCCGTTCTGTGCAGCCTGGGCGAACAGCGTCAAGAGCGGGCTCGAGAAGCAGGGGGCGAGCGTCACTGTCCTGACCTCCGTGTTCGATCCCGCGGTCGACGCGCAGAACATGAACCGCCTGATCGCGGACAAGCCCGACCTGATCATCTCGGTGCCGTCGAGCGCCTCCGCGATCGTGCCGTCCTACATCCGGGCCAAGCAGGCGGGCATCCCCGTCCTCGGCGCGATCGGTCGCCAGTCAGCGGCCGGTGCGAAGCTCGTGACGGCGGAAGCACGCACGGACGACCCGGCACTCGGTAGGTTCGCGGCGATGAACCTCGTCGAGGGCATGAAGAAGGCAGGCTTCACGAAGGGGAACGTGATCGCTCTCACGGGCACTGCAAGCCAGAACAACGTGACCGACCGCATGGCGACGTTCACGGCGTACATGAAGAAGTTCCCGCAGTACAAGGTCGTCGCGATCGAGGACGCGAACTGGGATCAGGCGACCTCGGCCAAGGACACGCAGGAGCTGCTCTCGAAGTACGCCTCCCAGGGCGGCATCCAGGGCGCCTACGGCATGGCCGACAACATGGCCGTCGGGATCATCCAGGGCGCGAAGCAGGCCGGCGTGCCGATCGGCGTCGCCAAGAAGGGTCTGATCATCACCGGCAGCAACTGCCTCGCGGTGGGCATGAACGCGATCAAGGCGGGCCAGGAGTACGGCACCGGCACGCAGGCTCCGCAGGTCGAGGCAGCCCTCGCGGTCAAGCTGGCCGCTCAGATCCTTCAGGGCAAGACGCCGAGCCCGAAGGTTCAGTACGTCAAGGAGCAGCGCATCACCTCGGCGAACGTGGCCCAGCTCTCGAAGCTCTGCACCTTCTAACGAGACCGGCTCCGATTCGATGAGCGGAGAACGGGATCCGGCGGAGATTTCGGCCGGATCCCGTTCTCACTCTGACGACCAGACGGGCCCGCCCGTGCTCCTCGAGGTCGTCGATTTCTCCAAGTCGTACGGCCCGGTCAAAGCGGTTCGGGGCCTCTCGCTCGATGTCCGGGTCGGTGAGGTGCACGCGATCTGCGGTCACAACGGGGCCGGCAAGAGCACGCTCGTGAAGGCCCTCGTCGGCCTGGTCAGGCCCGACGAGGGCGTGATCCGCCTCGACGGGCAGGAGCTCTCGCTCCGCAACCCGCACGAGGCCCAGGCGCACGGGATCGCGCTCGTGAACCAGGAGCTCAGCCTCGTGCCCGAGCTCAGCGTCGAGGACAACATCTTTCTCGGGGGGCTCAACGTGCCCCTCCTCTACCGAAAGCGGCGCCTCTCCGACCAGGCCCGGAGCGTTCTCGACCAGCTCGGGCTCCGCCACGTGCGTCTCGGCACTCCGGTCGAGACGCTCTCGATCGGCGAGCGCCAGCTGGTGGAGATCGCGCGGCTGCTCGTCCGCGACGCACGCCTGCTCATCCTCGACGAGCCGACCGCCACGCTGAGCAAGCCGGAGATCGAGCGGGTGTTCAAGGCGACCCGCGAGCTCGTCGCGCAGGGTCGCAGCGTGATCTTCGTGTCGCACCGGCTCGACGAGGTCTTCGAGCTCTGCGACCGCGTGACGGTTCTGCGAGACGGGATCCGAGTCGGGACGCACGAGATCAAGGAGATCGACCGGCGTTCCCTGATCGAGCACATGCTCGGCGAGATGGAGGGGGCGAAGACGCAGGTCGAGCATGAGCACGCCGTGGCCGGATCCGGCGTAGAAGTGGTCAAGATCGATCGGCTCCATGTCGCGGGCGTCGAGGACTTCTCGCTCTCGCTCGAGAGCGGGATCATCACCGGGCTCGCGGGCCAGGTCGGGTCCGGCACGAGCACGGTTCTCCGCGCGCTCGGCGGGCTCGTGCCGAATGCGTCGGGCGCGATCGAGGTCAACGGTCGGCAGGTGGCCCTGAACACGCCGCGGCGCGCTGCCGACGCCGGTGTCCTGTACATCCCGAACGACCGCCAGCGCGAGGGGCTCTTCCTCGGGCAGGCGGTGGAGCGCAACCTGACGGTTACGCGGCTCCGGCGGTTGAGCCGACTCGGGGTCCTGCTGCGGCGCCGAATCCAGCGAAGCGCGCGCGAGCTCGCGACCATGGTCGCCGTCCCGCACGACCGGCTCGGCTCGCCGGCCGCCAGCCTCAGCGGCGGCAATCAGCAGAAGGTCCTGCTGGGCCGGGCGCTGCAGCTCGACGGAACAGCCTTGCTTGCGCTCGACGAGCCGACGCGCGGTGTGGATGTCGGCGGCCGCACCGAGATCCACAACCTCGTCCGCGAGGCGGCACGCAAGGGGACAGCCGTGATCTTCTCGTCGACGGAGCTCGACGAGATCCTCGACCTGTCGGACGTCGTCGTGACCATCTTCGCGGGCCGCATCGTTTCGATCGTCCCGCGTGCGCAGGCGTCGGCCTCGGCGATCCTCGCGGACATGACGATCAGCCAGGGCGCAGAGAGCGGGGCGCCTTCGTGAGCGATCACATGACCGCCGCCATGAGCCGCTTCGGGCTGGAGCGCCGCCCGATGCGGCTCGCCGACGCGGCGCTCGCAATCTGGATCACGGTACTCGTGGCCGTGACGGTCTACGGCGCCGCGACAACGACCGGGTTCCTGACCTGGAGCAACTTCAAGGCGATCCTGACCGCGGCGTCGTTCGTCGGGATCATCGCCGTCGGGCTGACGGTGATCATCCTGAGCGGCAACCTCTTCTCGCTCGCGCTCGGCCAGACCGCCGCGATCTCGGCGATGGTCTTTCTCTACGCGCTCCGATTCGACCTCGGCATCGCGATCGTCCTCACGCTGCTCCTGGGCCTCGCGATCGGTGCGGTTCAAGGCTTTGCGGTCGGCGCCTGGGGAGCGAACCCGATCATCATCACGATCGGCGCCGCGGGACTGATGGAGGGCATGGCGGTGTGGCTCTCGAGCGGGCAGAGCATCGTCCCGCCTGTGGGAGCGACGAGCTGGGAGCGCCTCGCGAACCCGGTTCTGGGCTTGCCCGCGCCGGTCTACTTCTTCATCGCCGTCACGATCATCCTGGCGGTCGTGATGCGCCGGACGCGGTTCGGACGCCAGATCTATCTGCTCGGCGAGAACCGGGTCGCCGCGCGAGCAGCCGCTCTGCCGATCACGCTGCTGACGGTCGGGGCCTTCGGGATCGCGTCGCTCTACACCGCAGGATCCGGAATCCTGATCGGCGCGTCGAGCGCCAACGCCTCCCTGCTCCTCACGGGGAGCTACACGTACGACGCGATCGCCGCCGCCCTCGTCGGCGGGAACGCGGTGACCGGCGGACGCGGTTCGATCGCGCGGACCGCTCTGGGCGCGATCTTCATCGCGACGATCTCCGACATGCTGCTTCTGCGTGGCTACTCGACGGGCGTGCAGATCCTCGTCCGCGGCATCATCGTCGTCGTGGTCGTCGTCCTCACCAACCTGAGGCAGCGCGGCCGATGAGCACCGCCGAGCCGACGCGTCGCCGCTTCCGCCCGGCCGACCTGGCGCCCTACGCGATCCTCGCCGGGATGGTCATCGCGCTGGCTCTGGTGCCCGTCTTCACGCAGTACACGGTGCGCACCGCCAACGTCTACGACATCTTCCAGAACTTCGCGTCGTACGGCCTCGTCGCTCTCGCGCTCGGGATCACGATGATCGCGGGCGAGTTCGACCTCTCCGTCTCGTCCGTTTACCTGTTCGGCGGCATGGTCGCTGTCCTGACGGGCGGCGGCTCGCCTGCGGTCGGCATCGTCGCGGCGCTCGGCGCGGCAGCCGTCGTCGGTCTCGTTCAGGGCGGCCTGATCGCAAGATTTCGGCTGAACTCGATGCCGGTGACCCTCGGCGGTTATCTGATCGTCCTCGGGATCACCTACATCCTGGGGCACTCGAAGAGCGTGATGTACAGCAACTACACCGTCGGCCTCAGGCTCGACAGCCCGATCCTGCAGATCTTCTCCATCCGGAGCCTCATCTCGCTCGGGATCTTCGTGGTCGCCGCGCTCGTGCTCCGCTACCTGCGGGTCGGCCGCGACCTTCGCGCGATCGGCGGCGACAGGCGAGCAGCGCGCGTGGCGGGCGTCCCGGTCGATCGCCTGCTCGTCGGCGTGTTCGTAGTAGCGGCGCTCGGGGCCGCCCTGCCCGGCGCCCTGCTCAGCTACAGCCTCGCGACCGCGAGCCCGACCAACATCGGCTTCGACGTCCTGACGTTCTCAGCGACGGCGGCGCTCATCGGCGGAGTGAGCCTGTCGGGCGGCAAGGGCGGCGCGGTCGGGATCGCGGCGGGCGTCCTGTCCCTGAGCGTGCTCGAGGAGATCCTCTCCATACTCGGCTCCCCCGACTACGTCTCCAGCCTCATCACCGGTGGGCTGCTCATCCTCTTCACGATCATCTGGGCGCCGGACCTCTCCCAGTGGTTCCGGACGATGCGCGCCCCTACCGCGATCGAGGATCACCCGTGACGGACGCGCAGCAGATCCGCCTCGACCCGGACCCGCTCGAGCCCTTCCTCCTCTCGCAGGGCTTTCGCGTCGGAGACCTCGTGATCGTCTCGGGCCAGGCAGCCCTCGACGAGCACGGGAACATCGTGGGCGCGGGCGACTTCGACGCGCAGGCGGAGCAGGTCTTCCGCAACCTCGCACGTGTCCTCGAGGCCGGCGGCTCCAGTCTCGAGCGGGTCGTGAAGGTCACGATCTACCTCACCGACATGGCGAACTTCGGGAAGATCGTCGAGCTGAGAAGGCGCTGGTTCACGCCGCCCTACCCCGCAGACACGATCGTCGAGGTGCGGGCGCTTGCGCTTCCCGAGCTCGAGCTCGAGATCGAGGCGATTGCGACCTCGTCCGACTGAGGTTCGCGCGATGATGGGCCGTGAAGGATTCGAACCTTCGACCTTGGGATTAAGAGTCCCCTGCTCTACCAACTGAGCTAACGGCCCGCGAGGTATCTAGCCTAGCTCCGTGCGCGTCCTCACGGTCGTCGGGAACCGTCCGCAGTTCATCAAGTCGGCGCCGGTGTCTACGGCGCTGCGCGAGGCGGGGATCGAGGAGGTCGTGCTGCACACGGGGCAGCACTACGACCGGGAGCTCTCGGACGTCTTCTTCGAGGAGCTCGGGCTCGCGGCGCCGCGGTACCGGCTCGAGCTGGAGACCTCCGACCCGGAGGCGATGCGGCCGGCGATCGGCGAGGCGGTGAGGGCCGAGGAGCCCGACTGGGTGCTCGTCTTCGGCGACACCAACTCGACGCTCGCGGGCGCCGAGGCAGCGGGCGCGACGCGGCTCGCGCACATCGAGGCGGGGCTTCGTAGCTTCGACCTCTCCATGCCCGAGGAGCGCAATCGGATCGCGGTCGACCGGATCTCGCAGCTTCTCTTCTGCCCGGACGAGCGCTCGGCCCGGCAGCTCGAGAGCGAAGGCGTCCACGGCGAACGGCTCGTGGTCGGCGACGTGATGGCAGACGTTCATCGGGTCTTCGCGCCGATCGCGGCGGAGCGCTCCCAGGCGCTCGAGCGGCTCGGGCTCGAGCCGGGCGGGTACATCCTCGTCACGGTTCACCGGGAGGCCAACGTGCGGCCCGAACGGCTCGCCCGGATCGTCGAGGGGCTGAACCGGCTCGAGGGACGAATCGTCTTCCCCGCGCATCCGCGGACACGCGCCGCGCTCGAGAGGCTCGGGACGGTCGGCTTCGAGCTGATCCCGCCCGCGAGCTACCTCGACTTCGCGGCGCTCGCCGGCAGCGCGCGGGTGATCCTCACCGACTCCGGCGGGGTGCAGAAAGAGGCCTACTGGGACGGCGTGCCGTGCGTCACCATGCGGCCGAGCACCGAGTGGGTCGACACCGTCGAGGTCGGCGCGAACGTTCTCGTGGACGACGACCCCGACGAAATCGTGCGCGCAGTCGCCGCCGCCCGCTTCCCGGACGCGCCCCCTGAGCTCTACGGCGACGGCAAGGCGAGCGGTCGCATCGCTGCGGCTCTGTACGCTAGTTCGCCGTGAACGGCCCCTGGGACGTAGCCATCGTGGGCGCCGGTTACGTCGGGCTCCCGCTCGCCGTGACCTTCGCCGATGCAGGTCAGCGCGTGCTGATCCTCGACGTCGTGCCCGAGCTCGTCGACTCGATCAACTCGGGCACGAGCCACATCGAGGATGTGGCCGACAACGTGCTCGAGCCGCACGTCTCGGCCGGCCGGATCACGGCCACACTCGACTACGAGGACATGAAGCAGGCGCACGCGATCCTGATCGCGCTGCCGACCCCGCTCACCAAGCAGCGCGAGCCCGACCTCAGCTACGTCGAGCAGGCCTCGCACGCGATCGGAGCCGTGCTCCAGCCCGGCCAGCTCGTCGTGCTCGAGTCCACGACCTATCCGGGAACGACCCGCGAGGTCGTCAAGCCGATCCTCGAGGAAGAGAGCGGGCTCGTCGCGGGCCGGGACTTCAACCTCGCGATGTCGCCCGAGCGCGTCGACCCCGGCCGCACCGACTGGACGACGAAGACCACGCCGAAGGTCGTCGGCGGGCTCACACCCGCCTGCACCGCGGCCGCCGCAGCCGTGTACCGCACGGCCGTCGACACCGTCCACGAGGTCTCCGCTCCCGAGTCGGCCGAGCTGACGAAGCTGCTGGAGAACATCTATCGCTCGGTCAACATCGCGCTCGTCAACGAGCTCGCGCAGCTCTGCGACCGGATGGGGATCGACGTCTGGGAGGTCGTCGACGCGGCCGCCACGAAGCCGTTCGGCTTCCAGTCCTTCCAGCCCGGCCCGGGCCTCGGCGGGCACTGCATCCCGCTCGACCCCTACTACCTCTCGTGGAAGGCGCGCGAGTACGACTTCTCCGCGCGCTTCATCGAGCTGGCAGGCGAGGTCAACAACAACATGCCGTACTTCTGCCGCTCGGTCATCTCGCAGGCGCTGAACCACGGGCTGCAGCGCTCGGTGTCCGGGGCGAGGATCCTGATCCTCGGCGTCGCGTACAAGGCCGACATCGGGGACATGCGCGAGACGCCCGCCGAGAAGCTGATCGAGCTGCTGAAGACCGCCGGCGCCGACGTCAGCTACCACGACCCGCACGTCCCCGAGTTCGATGGGATGACCTCATCGCCCCTCGAGCCCGAGGCCTACGACTGCGTCGCGATCGTCACCGCGCACTCGGCGATCGACTACGCCGACGTCGTCTCGCGCGCCAAGGTCGTCGTCGACTTCCGCAACGCCACGCGCGGGCACGAGGCAAGCGGGAAGGTGTGGAAGCTCTGAGCGACCCCGTTCGCATCGCGCAGGTGGGCCTCGGCCCGTGGGGCGCGAACCTCGTCCGCAACGTCGACGTCCTCGCCGACCTCGTCTGGATCTGCGACGCCTCCGAGGAGCGGCGGGAGCAGTTCACGCGACGGTTCCCGAACTCGCTCGCGACCGGCTCGTTCGACGAGGTGCTCGCCGATCCCGAGGTCGAGGCAGTCGTGATCGCGACGCCGGTTCCGACCCACTACGAGCTGGCAAAGCAGGCGCTCGAGGCGGGCAAGCACGTCTTCGTCGAGAAGCCGCCCGCGATGCGCGAGGCCGAGATGGCCGAGCTCGTCGAGCTGTCGGAGGCGCGCGGGAAGGTGCTCATGCCGGGGCATCTGCTGCTCTACCACCCGGGCGTGCGAAAGCTGAAGGAGCTCGTCGACTCGGGCGACCTCGGCGACGTGCTCTGCATCTACGGCAACCGCCAGAATCTCGGCACGATCCGCAAGGACGAGAACGCGCTCTGGTCGCTCGGCGTCCACGACGTCTCGGTGATCCTCCACCTCGCGAACGAGGAGCCGTCCGAGGTCTGGGCGCATGGGAACGCCTTCCTGAACCCCGGCGTCGAGGACGTCGTCTTCTGCTTCATGCGCTTCCCGAGCGGCAAGATCGCCCACCTCCACCTCTCGTGGCTCGACCCGCACAAGATGCGGAAGCTGACCGTCGTCGGCCGCGACAAGATGGTCGTGTTCGACGACATGGAGCTCGAGCGGAAGGTGACGATCTACGACAAGTGGCCCGAGCAGCCGCTGCAGAACTTCGGCGAGTGGCAGACGCGCACCGGCGACATCCTCAGCCCGAAGATCCCGAGCGACGAGCCGTTGAAGCTCGAGCTCTCGCACTTCCTGCGGCTCGTGCGCGAGGGCGGCACCGGCGTCGAGGCCCGCGACGGGCTCGCAGTCGTCCGCGTGCTCGAGCTGCTCCAGAAGTCGCTCGAGAGCGGCAGTTGACCGCATGAGCCGTAGGCTTGACGGAGGCGAAGGAGCGGAGGTGCCGGCTACGCCGGCGCCGGAGCGGGATACATCCACGAGACGGCGATCGTCTACCCGGGCACGGTGCTCGGAGAGGGCGTCAAGGTGCTCGAAGGTGCGGTCGTCGGGAAGCAACCGACACTCTCGCCACGCTCGACCGCCAAGCGCGAGCCGCTTGCACCCACGACCGTCGGCGACGGCACAGTCATCTCGACGGGGGCGGTGCTCTTCGCAGGCGCAACGATCGGCGCACGGGTGATCCTCGGCGACCAGAGCTGCGTGCGCGAGCGCGTCACGATCGGCGACGACGTCGTCGTCGGCCGAGGCTCGCTGGTCGAGAACGACACGACGATCGGCGCGATGACGAAGATCCAGGCCGGCGCGTACATCACGGCCTACTCGACGCTCGAGGAGCACGTGTTCATCGCGCCCTGCGTCGTCACGTCGAACGACAACTTCATGGGCCGCACCGAGAAACGGCACGGGCTGATCAAGGGCCCGACGATCCGCCGGGGCGCGCGCATCGGTGCGGCTGCGGTGCTCTGCCCGGCGGTCGAGATCGGCGAGGAGGCGTTCGTCGGAGCCGGCGCGGTGGTGACGAAGGACGTCGCGCCGCGGACTCTCGTCGTCGGTAACCCGGCTCGGCGGCTGCGCGACGTGCCGGACGAAGAGCTCCTGCCCTAAGAGCTCTGCAGGGCGAGTGAGAGCGAGTAGCGGCCCGGCGCCTTCGCCGGTGCGCCGGCCTCGACCTCGACGTAGTACGTCCCGTTGGCGGTTGCGTGGTAGGCAAGGCGCTCCTGGCCGCTCGTGGCGGTCCCACGCGCCGCGCGATTTGCGAGCACCGTTCTCGCCGGGCCGGTGATGTGAGTCGTGCCCGGGCGCCAGAGGAACAGCGACGTCCGCGGCGGCGCACCGGCGCCGAGACGGGCAAACAGCGTCTGGCCGCGCCTCAGCGTGATCGCGTAGACGTCGATCGGGTCATCCCAGAAGTCGATCGTCGCGTTGACCTTGCGGATCCCCCTCAACGGGTAGGCCAGCGTTCCGGCGTCGTCGTTCGGCTCGTACGCGTCTGCGGTCGGCAGGTCCTGCTCGTTGCCGATCCGGTTGAGCGCGGCGGCGACGTCGAGGGTGCCCCAGCCGGTGAGCGCGTCGCGCCCGATCGGGCACGGCGCGCAGCCCGTCGACGGGCTCGAGTCGGTCGCGGTCCGTTCGAGGATCCACTCGATCTGGGCCGGGGTCAGCGCCGGATCGACGCCAAGCATCAGCGCCGCGGCAGCGGCGACCTGCGGCGCCGAGAACGACGTTCCGATCCCCGCGCGGAACTCGGACGGGCCGCAGTTGGAGTACGGCATCCCGACGCAGCCGTAGATCGACGCGTCGACGAGGTTACGCGGGATCGTCGAGAAGATCGGCCCGCCCGGTGCGACCAGGTCGACATACTGCGGATCGCGATCCGAGTAGTCGGGGACCGCGCCGTTCTCGCGGATCGCACCGACGCCGAGCACGTGCGGGAGCGCCGCCGGGTAATCGGCGAACTGCCAGGGGGTCGAGGGTGCCTGCGTGCCGTTGCCGACCGCCGCGACGACGAGAACGCCCTTCGACCACGCATACTCGATCGCGGCCTCCTCCGAGGCGGAGTACGAGTCGAGATCGAGGTCGCCCGGGTCGCGGATCCCGCCGATCGAGAGGTTGATGACGCGGGCGCCGTGATCGACGGCCCAGCGGATCGCCTTCACCTCGCCGGAGGTGGAGACGTTGCAGCTACCGTCGACGACCTTCGCGATCAGCAGGCTCGCGTTGAACGCCATGCCCGCGATCCCGATGTCGTTGGTCGGGTTGGCGGCGATCTCGCCGGCGATGAAGGTGCCGTGGCCGCAGCTGTCCTTTCGCCATGACCCGCCGACGAAGGAGATGCCGCCGGCGATTCGGCCCCGCAGGTCGGGATGGGTCGCGTCGATCCCGGAGTCGATCACGGCAACGCGGACCGGCTTCAGATGAGGCATCGACGGCCAGTGCGTCCACGCGTTGTCCTGCGTGAGGTACCACTGCTGGGCGGCGTCGGGCTCGGTGTTGTCGAACGCGAGCGCAGCGCTCGCCGGAGCGAGCAGCAACACGATCAGCAGGAGAGCGAAACGCTTGTACACGGGCGGCCTCCTCCACACGGTACGCGACCGCGGGCCGGCCGGGCCTGCTCCCTCTAGGCGGGCTTGACCCGGACCTTGATCAAGGCCCCCCGGACATCACCGGTGGCCAGGCGGTAGTTCGTCGTCGCCTTCGGGGTCACCCTAATCGTGAACGACCCGTCCGCGGCCGGCGTGACGGCGCCGGCGGTCGTCCACGTTCCGTCTGCCGCCTGAGCCTCGAGCGAGACATCGGTCAAGCCGCGGACGACCCCGCCAAGCGCTACCGGCGTGTTGGGGGTCACGGGCGCCCGCACCGGGGCGAGCGAGAGAAAGCCGATGTCGAACCAGCTCGACCGCAGGCCGAGGTCGTCCCGCACCTGCATCCCGGTCAGCGTCACGGTCGAGCCGTTCGAGACGGTCGTCGCCGACGCGACGCGGCCCGTCGGATCGAGTGTCGTGACGAGGTCGTCGAGGGCGCCGCGGAGCCCGAGCGCCTTCGCGGCATCGGCGGAGCTGAGCAGGACGGGGCCCCAGTCGTGGTAGGGGGAGAGCGTGTCGTAGGGGTCGGGGACCGCGACGAGGTACGGCACGGGCGTGCCCGTCGCCTCGGCGGCAGACATCGTCTCACCGCCGGAGCTCGCGGAGAAGTACGTCGTGGCGACCTTCCCGTGGAAGAGGACAACGAGGTTCCTCGTCCCCGTCACCGCCTTCACCACGGCCGGTGTCTCGGCGTTGATCCCCCCGTAGGCCTGGCTGCGCGAGTCGGCGTAGAGATCGAAGGCGCTCGAGGCGGGAACGCTCCTGATCTGCGCGAGGGCGTAGGAGCGCGCCGCGATCGCCTGCGCCTGAAGGGCGGCGTTCGGCCAGGTCGACGGCATCTCCTCGGAGACCACTCCCGGGAGATAGGCCTCGAGCGCGACGAGGTTGATCAGCTGAACGGCCTTCCCGTCGGAGGCCAGCACGAGCTTGCCGCGATATGGAAGACCGGCGGCCTCGACAGGCGAGCGGCCCGGCTCGAACGTGAGCGGCGAGACGAGCCTCTTCCCTTCGACGCGGAGAGATGCGGGCACCGTGACCGGGCCGGCCGGAAGCGCAAGCCGCTTCCCGGCGCCGTCGACGACATGCCATGGTTCAGCGGAGCCCAGGAGCACGCTCGGGACCGCGTCGGCCAGGAGCACGCGAACGAGCGGAGAGGTATCGCGCCCGAGCGACGTCTCGGGGAAGTAATGCGCGAGGATGCGGGCGGAGGTCCAGCCGTGCAGCGCATAGCCATAGGCGCCCCACTGTCCCATTCCCAGCCCGTGCCCGAAGCCATGCCCGGTGACCACGAGCGTCGTCGCGGCGGAGCTCGTCGTGACGGCCGTCGTCGCGCCCGTCGTCGTGGGAGAGGCCGCGACCGGAGCTCCGGTCAGTAGCGCCGCGGACGCGCCGCCGGCCGCAACGAGCGCGGCGAAGGCCACCGCTGCAACGCGCCGGACCATCCGGGCACGGTACCAGCGCCTTTCGAAGGCCTCCCTAACCGTCACGGCACGAGGTTCGGCCCCGACGGGCGGCCCCCTGCCGCATCAGCCGGCCAGGCGCTTGCCGTACTGCTCTTCGTAGTACGCGCGGTACTCGCCGGACTTGATCGGCTCCCACCAGGCCTGGTTCTCGCGATACCAGGCGACCGTCTCCTCGAGCCCACCGTCCTTGAAGTTGTGCGCGGGAGCCCAGCCGAGCTCGCGAACCTTGGCGGAATCGACCGCGTAGCGGCGGTCGTGGCCGGGGCGGTCCTCGACGTGGCGGACGAGGTCTGGAGAAGCCCCGGTCAGATCGAGGATCCGGCGGACGACGTCCATGTTCTCGCACTCCTGGCCGCCGACGTTGTAGATCTCACCCGACGGCGCCCTGCGCATGACGAGCTCGATCGCGGAGGAGTAGTCGTCGGCATGCAGCCACTCGCGCCGCTGGCGGCCGTCCCCGTAGACGGGCAGGTCATTGCCCTCGAAGGCGTTCGTGATGAAGAGCGGGATCAGCTTCTCCGGGTACTGACGCGGTCCGTAGTTGTTGGCCCCGCGCGTGATGCAGGCGTCAACGCCGTACGTCCGGATGTAGGCGAGCACCTGCAGGTCGCCGCCGGTCTTCGACGCCGAGTAGGGGCTCGACGGCCGAAGCGGCGAATCCTCCGTGCACGGAAGGGCGCCGTCGGCGATATCGCCGTAGACCTCGTCGGTCGAGACCTGCACCATCCGGATCCCGGCATGACGCGCGTGGTCGAGCAGCACCTGGGTGCCGAGAACGTCGGTGAGGATGAACTCGGCCGGGCCGAGGATCGAACGGTCGACGTGAGACTCGGCGGCGAAGTTGACGATCGCGTCGCAGCCCTCGGCGGCCGTCGCGACAGCGGCGGGATCGGCGATATCGCCCTCGTGGAACTCGTGCTCGACACCCTCGAGGTTGGCGCGGTTGCCGGCGTACGTGAGCTTGTCGAGCACAGCGACCTCATCGCCCGCCGCGGCGAGCCGCCGCACGAAATGCGAGCCGATGAAGCCGGCGCCGCCGGTGACGAGGACCCTCATCCGGGGAACGATGCTAGCCGCCGATGCGGCGGAGACACTCGCGCAGGCCGTCGCGCCAGTGGGGAAGCTCGGGTGCGCCCTTCTCGGAGCGGAGCACCGAGTAGGCGGGCCGTGGCGCCTTCGCGCCGAACTCGGCCGCGGTGATCGGCCGCACGCGGCAGTCGAGGCCTGCGTCCTCGAAGATCGCCTCGGCGAACTCCGCCCAGGTGCAATCGCCGGCCGCCGCGACGTGATACACGCCGTAGGGGAGCGCGACGACGGCGGGGACTGCCGCCGCGAGGTGCCCGGTGTAGGTCGGGCAGCCGCGCTGATCGGAGACGACGCTCACCTCGTCGCGCTCGGCGCCGAGCCGAAGCATCGTGCGGACGAAGTTATGGCCGACCGGCCCGAAGAGCCAGGACGAGCGGACGATCCAGGCCTCACCACCCGCGGCTGCCTCACCGTGCAGCTTCGTGCGACCGTAGGCGCCGAGCGGATGGGGCGAGTCGGACTCGACGTACGGCTCGCCCTTCGTGCCGTCGAAGACGTAGTCGGAGGAGAAGTAGACGAGCGGGACGCCGAGCGCCGCGGCGTTCTGCGTTCCGCCGACGTTGACCGCCGCAGCGCCCTGTGGGTCGTCCTCGGCGCCGTCCACGTTCGTCCACGCCGCCGCGTGCAAGACGAGCTCGACGCCGCCCGCGTCCGGAAGGGGGTGGCAGACGTCCCATTCCGCCCGTGTCAGCCCGCGGGCGTGCGGGAACTCCTCGGCCAGCGCGTGGCCGAGCTGCCCTCCGGCGCCCGTGATCAGGACGCCGCGGTCTTGTCTCGGTCCGAGAGAAGCGGCGATCGCGTGCTCCAGAGGTCGACGACGCGCGGGTCGTCCCAGGGGATCCCGTGCTCGTCGGGGTCGGCTGCGTCGTACTCCTCGGTCACGAGGTAGCAGAAGAGCGCGTCGGTGAGCGCCTCGAAACCGTGCGCGCAGGTGCCCGGGACATAGATCGCGACCGGGTTGGAGTCGCCGATGTCCTCGGTGAACGGAGGCTCGCCGCTCTCGAGGTCGAGGATGACGACGCGGACCATTCCCTGCAGGCAGACGAACAGGTCGTCCTGCCCCCGCTCGTGGTAATGGAGGCCGCGGATCACGCCCTTGCGCGAGAAGGAGAGGTTCGCCTGGCGAAACGGCTTCGGGAGCTTGCTCGCCCGGCCTAGCTCACTGAACCAGCCGCGCTCATCCTCGTGCCGCGTCAGTGGGTAACGCTGAACGTTCATTTGTTCACTCCGGTCTCCTCGATCTTCTGCCCGAGCGCCGCGAGGTCGCTCCAGTGCTTGCCCCCGTCGTGCCACCAGCCCTCGACGCGGCAGACAGAGAGCTCGCCGCGCTGCGCGTAGGCGCGGTTGACGTCGGTGATCTCGAGCTCGCCGCGCGACGACGGTGCGAGCGAGTCGATGATCTCGAACACGTCGGGCGGGTAGCAGTAGAGCCCGACCACGGCGTCCCTGGACGGCGGCTCGGGATAGCGCAGGTCGACCACGCCGGCCTTCTCGACGATGTCGGCGACCCGGCCGTCCTCACCGTAGGCCACGACCCCGAAGTTGACTGCGTCGTCCACCTCGCTGACGAATACCTGGGCCCCGTCGCCCCAGCCCGCGATCGCGGCGGCCTGCGCGTTCTCGAAGATGTTGTCGCCGAGGCACACCACGAGCTTCTCGCCGCGCGCGAAGTCGCGGGCCATGCCGACGACCTGGGCAATCCCGCCCGGGGCGACCTGCACCTTGTAGCTGAGGTCGAGCTCGAAGAGCGGCTCCCCCGTCGTGCGCGCCTGCACGTGGCCGTCCCCGAGCAGGTCGATGAAGTCGCCCGCATGCTGCTGGCCCGTCACGAGCAGCACCTCGGTCACCCCGACCCGCTGCAGCAGCTGCAGCGGGTAGTAGACCATCGGCCATCGGCCCACGGGAAGCAGGTGCTTGTTGGTGACACGCGTCAGCTCTTCGAGGCGTGTCGCAGAACCACCCGCGCAGATGAGGCCCTTCATCGCGAGGCGATGCTAACCGGGCGACGGGTCGACGGCGGGCTTGAGATGCGTCTCGAGCGGCGAGGGCTTGACGCGAACGAGCTTCGCAGGCACCGGGGGAAGCCACCAGTTCCAGCGGTCGAGGATCGCCATCATGCTCGGCACGAGCAGGCAGCGGACGATTGTCGCATCGACGAAGATCGCGACCGCGAGGCCGAGCCCGAACTCCTGCAGGCCGACGATGCTGCCGGCGACGAACCCGGAGAACGCGGCGCACATGATGATCGCGGCCGCGGTGATGATCCGCCCGGTCTTCTCGAGGCCGAGCTCGACCGCGGTCGCGTTGTCAGCGCCCTCGTCCCAGGCCTCGCGCATCCGGGTGACGAGGAACACCTCGTAGTCCATCGAGAGGCCGAACAGCATCGCGAAGAGGAAGATCGGGATCCAGCCTTCGACCTGGGAGAACTGGTAGAGGCCGAAGAGATCCTGGCCGAGCCCGTAGCGGAAGAACACCACGAGCATCCCGTACGCGGCGGCCACCGAGAGCAGGTTGAGCAGCACGGCCTTGAGCGGCAGGAGCAGTGAGCGGAACGCGCGCATCAGCAGGAAGTAGGTGAGCACGAGCACTGCGAAGATCAGCGGCACGAAGTAGGTGTAGGCCTGATGGAGGAAGTCGACCCCCTGGCCGGGCCCGCCGCCGACGAGCACCCGCGTCGTCGCGGGAAAGCCGGCGGCCGGGATCAGGTCGCTACGAAGCCGTTTGACGAACGCCTGGGCCTCGGGGAAGCCGTAGTCGTGATGACCGGCGACGAGGATCTGCTCGTAATGCCGGCTCGAGTCGATGAAGCGGCTCGTGGTGCCGGCGTAGACCTTCGCCACCTCCGGGTCGCGCTCGAGCGCGGCGACGAGCCGCTTGACGGCGGCCTGCGTCGGCGCGGCGAGCACCGGCCCGTCGGGGCTGATCACGAGGATCTGTGCCGGCGCGACCGCGCCGGGTCCGACCGCGGCTCGGAGCAGGTCGAAGCCCTTCACCGACTGGGAGCTGCGCGGGATGCCGAACGTCGATCCCGGCGTGAGCTGGAGCCGGATCGCAGGCACGGCCATCGCGATCAGCACGGCCGAGCCACAGGCGAGGTAGACGAGCGGACGCTTCATGATCGAGCGGGCAAGCCGGGCCCAGAACCCGTCGTCTGTCGCCTTCGGCTCGCGGCGCAGCAACCGGTGGCGCACGGTTCCCTTCCGGCCGTAGAAGGAGAGCAGCACCGGCTGCAGGGTCACCGCGCCGATGATCGAGACGACCGGGATCAGGAAACCGGCCACGCCGAGCATCCGGATGAACGGGAGCGGCATCGCCACGAGCAACGAAAGGCCGAGCGCGACGGCGATGCCCGAGAACACGACCGCTCGACCGGCGGTCTGCATGGTGCGGATCACGGCTTCGTCGATCTCGAGCCCACCCGCGAGCTCCTCGCGGAAGCGGTAGACGATCAGCAGCGAGTAGTCGACTGCGATCCCCAGGCCGATCAGCTGGACGAGATTCGTCGCGTAGGTCGGCGTCGCCCAGATGCTCGCGACGCCGTAGACGATCCCGAGCGTGCCGGTGATCGTGCACGCCGCGAAGATCAGCGGGATCGTCACCGCCCACGAGAGCCCGAAGACTGCCAGGAGGACGAGCAGCGCGATCGGCACGGCGATCGCCAGCTCACCGTGCTTCAGATCGCGGTTGAAGACCGGGTCGAGGTCATGCTGGATCGCGGCGGCGCCGGTGACGTAGACGTTCTCGACCCCGGTCGGGGTGCCGAGCGCGGCGATCACCTTGTCGGTGTAGCCCTTAGCCTGCGCGAGGCTGAGCGTCGAGCTGATGTCGCCGTACACGACGGTCTTCCCGGCCGGGGTCGTCGCGACGTTGAAGTTCAGGGGCTTTCCCCCCGGGACGGCGGCGGCGGCGCGACCCACCGCAGTTGCGAGCTCCTGCCTGAGCGCGGGCGCATCGCCTGCGGCGCCTTTCGGCAGCTCGAAGATGACGGTGAACGAACCGTCGGAACGGTCGCCGTAGTGCACCTCGAGGTCGTGACGCACGGTCTCGGACGCGGTGCCCGGAACGGAGAAGGTGTTGGAGAGGATCGCCGAGAGCTTCGAGCTCGCGAACCCGCCGATCAGGAAGACCACGATCCAGACCGCCAGAACCAAGCGCCGATGCCGGAGCACGAAGCGAGTCCAGGCGACCACGTCCAAGACGCTACCCGCTTCGGCTCCGTCAAGCCTACGCCGCTACCGACCGGATACCTTTAGGCGCGTGACGCGCCGGGACAAGCTGACGCCCGAGCATCTGCAGGCGGAGATCGAGGAGCTCTTCTCGGAGCTCTGGCACGTCCCGCGCTTCGCCGGCCTGCGCCGCGGGTTCCGCCCGAACGTCGACAGCTACCGCACCGACGACCCTCCCGAGCTGACGGTGGTCGTCGAGGTTCCCGGGATCGACCCGACAAGCCTCACGATCGCGGTCAGCGAGCGGACGCTCGTCGTCTCCGGGGAGCGGGCCCGCGAGCGCGCCGACGGCCGCGTCTACCAGCAGATGGAGATCGAGTACGGCCCGTTCCAGCGGCAGGTGCGGCTGAGCGAGGACGTCGACCCCGCGAACGCGCAGGCGCGCTACGAGCACGGGATCGTCACGATCACGCTGCCGATCGTCGCCAAGCCGCTGCTCGGCCCGCGGATCACGATCGTGGTGGAGCGCTATGGGTGACATCGAGTTCGAGGTCCCCGACGACTTCGAGACCGAGATCGAGCTGCCGGCGACGCTCCCCGTGCTGGCGCTCAAGGACACCGTTGTCTTCCCGCAGTCGATGATGCCGCTCGCGATCGGGCAGGAGCGCTCGATCCGGCTGATCGACGACGTCGTCGCCGGCGACCGGCTACTGGCGCTCGTGACGGCGCGCGACGCGTCGATAGACGCGCCCGGCTTCGACGACATCTACACCGTCGGGACGGTCGCGGTCGTTCACAAGATGCTGAAGATCCCCGACGGGACGCTTCGCATCCTCGTGGGCGGCCTCCAGCGGGTGAAGCTCGTCACCCCGGTGTCGACCGAGCCGTACCTGGTGGCCGAGTTCGACGCGCTCCCGGACGAGGACGAGGAGACTCCCGAGGTCGAGGCTCTCACGCGCAACGTTCAGGGCCTGTTCGCGCAGATCATCGCGCTCGCGCCGTACCTGCCTGCCGAGCTGCAGCTCGCCGCGACCAACGTCGACGACGGCAGCGCGCTGGCCCATCTCGTCGCCTCGACGCTGCGGACGATCCCGACGGAGGAGCGCCAGGAGCTGCTCGAGGAGCCGAACGTCGAGAAGCGCCTGCGCCGCGTGTCGGCGATCCTGTCGCGCGAGGTCGAGGTGCTCGAGCTCGGGTCGAAGATCCAGTCGCAGGTCCAGTCCGAGATGGAGAAGGGTCAGCGCGAGTACTTCCTGCGCCAGCAGCTGAAGGCGATCCAGCAGGAGCTCGGCGAGGGCGACCCCGAGCAGGCCGAGGTGAACGAGCTGCGAGAGCGGCTCGCCGAGCTGAACCTGCCCGAGGAGGTGCGCAAGTCCGCCGACCGCGAGCTCGGCCGGCTCGAGCGGCTCCCGCCCGCCGCCGCCGAGTACGGCGTGATCCGCAACTACCTGGAGTGGATCCAGACGCTCCCGTGGGACGTCTCGACCGAGGACAACCTCGACCTCGAGAATGCCCGCAGTGTGCTCGACCGCGACCACTTCGACCTCGAGAAGGTGAAGGACCGGATTGTCGAGCACCTCGCGGTGGCAAAGCTCCGGAACGAGATCTCGGGACAGATCCTCTGCTTCGTCGGGCCGCCCGGCGTCGGCAAGACGTCGCTGGGCCAGTCGATCGCGAAGGCGCTCGGCCGCAAGTTCGTGCGGATGTCGGTCGGCGGCGTCCGCGACGAGGCCGAGATCCGCGGTCACCGCCGCACCTACATCGGCGCGATGCCGGGCACGATCATCCGCTCCCTACGCGACGCCGAGTCGCGCAACCCGGTGATCCTGATCGACGAGATCGACAAGATGGGCGCCGACTTCCGCGGCGACCCGTCGAGCGCGATGCTCGAAGTGCTCGATCCCGAGCAGAACAAGACCTTCCGGGACCACTACCTCGACCTCCCGTTCGACCTGTCGAAGGTGCTGTTCATCTGCACCGCGAACACGCTCGACACCATCCCGGGGCCGCTCCTCGACCGGATGGACACGATCTCGCTGTCGGGCTACACGGACGTCGAGAAGCTCGCGATCGCCAAGCGCTATCTGCTGCCCAAGCAGCTCGCAGAAGCCGGCCTCAAGCGCTCGCAGCTGACGATGTCGGACACGCAGCTACGGACTGTGATCCGCGAGTACACCCGTGAGGCAGGCGTCCGTAGCCTCGAGCGCCGGTTGGCGGACATCTGCCGCAAGGCCGCCACCCAGGTCGCAAAGGGCAGGGCGCAGAAGATGCGCGTCGACGACAAGCGGTTGCGGGAGTGGCTCGGCCCCCGCCGGTTCAGCGGCGAGGTCCGGCGGCGCACGTCGCAGGCGGGCGTTGCGACGGGTCTCGCCTACACGACCGCAGGGGGAGACGTTCTGTTCATCGAGGCGGCCGCATACCCGGGCAAGGGCGACCTGATCATCACCGGTCAGCTCGGGGACGTGATGAAGGAGTCGGCGAAGGCCGCGCTCTCATGGGTCCGGTCGCACACACGCGAGCTGGGCGTCGAGGACAAGTGGTTCGAGGAGCACGACCTCCACATCCACGTTCCCGCCGGGGCCGTGCCCAAGGACGGGCCGTCGGCGGGGGTGACGATCGCGACGGCGATCGCGTCGCTCGTTCGCGAGGAGCGGATCGCGGACGATGTCGGGATGACGGGAGAGATCACGCTCACGGGACAGGTGCTGCCGATCGGCGGCATTCGCGAGAAGTCTCTCGCCGCGCAGCGGGCCGGGCTGAAGCGGATCATCCTGCCGCGCGAGAACATGGAAGACCTGAGCGAGCTTCCGCCCGAGACCCGCGAGGCGCTGACGTTCATCCCGGCCGACACGGTCGAGGACGTGTTCGCCGCAGCGTTCGACGGCAAGCGGCCGGCGAGCTCGTCGCGCGGCCTCTCGGCCGTCGACAAGCAGGCCGCGCGGTCGAGCGGTTGACCCGGGCGGCGCTCCTCGCCGCCTTCGCGCTGCTCTTCCCGGCACAGGTCTTCCCGGCACAGGCAGCGCACGGAGCCTGCGCCGCGCCGAAGGCAAGCCATGCTTACACCGGCCGCGTCGAGGCGGCGCTTTCGTCCCGCGCAGACCTCTGGGGCGCGCAGCTCCTGCATTCGCCGGGCGGGCCGACCTATGCGGGCGCGAACCGGCATCTCGCACCACTCCTCTACGCCCGCACGAGCGGCGGCAGGCCGTTGACCCGCTCCGGCGTCTACTACCTGGCGTTCTCGGAGCCCGGGGGGCCGCAGGGCGCGGGCGCGGTCGAGCTGCACGTCGCGGATGGGAGCGAGATCCGCTCCGACCGCGTGGACGGCCCGGGCGTCGCGATCTCGGCGGGAGGCGCGCCGTTCGGCTCGTGCCTCACCCGGCTCGCGACACCGAGGCTCTCCGGGGGTTGGCTCCCGATCCTCGACGTCCACTACGGCGACTACCGGCAGGAGTCGTTCGCGGCGCGCGCCGCCGGCACGCTTGCGAGCTTCGTGCACGTCACCGGGCCGGGCGCGATCGCGCTGACGCCGACCGTGGCCGGCCTTCGCCGCGCGGGTGACCGCCTCGTGCGCGGCGGCCGCACGTATCTCGCCTTCGACGGCGATGCGAGCTGGAACGGGCGCTCGCTGACGTTCCGCGGCGGCAACGTCTATGCAGCCTGGCTCGATCACCCTGTCGTCGCGGCGCCGCCGGTCGACCCAGAGGCGTACGCCGCGGCGCGGGCCTCGGTCGGCGCGTACTGGCGTGGCCGTTTGAGCGAAGGCGCACAGCTCGAGGTGCCGGAGGCTCGCGTGATGGATGCCGAGCGGGCGCTGATCGTCCAGAACCTCGGCCTGTCGTGGCGTTACAGCATCGGCAATCCGTACGAGGAGTTCTCGTTCCCCGAAAGCCTCGACGAGGCGCAGGTGCTGGCCGAGCTCGGGTTCTTCCCCGAGAGCAGGACGACGCTGCAGGTCGCGTTCACGCGCAAGCCGCGGCCCTACCCGAGCTGGACGATGGGCGAGAAGCTCCTCGCCTCGGCCGTCTACGCCCGGTTGTCGGGTGATCGCCGGTTCCTCGCCCGGGCGACCCCGACGCTCGCCGGATACGTCGGGGCGCTCCGACGGCGCCAGGAAGGCTCCGGGCTCCTCGCGCCGGAGCACTTCTCCTCCGACATTCCCGATGCGGTGCAGGGGCTCCACGCCCAGGCGGTCGCCTGGCAAGGGCTGCTCGCGATCGCCTCGGTGTGGGCGGACGGCGGCCGGCCGGGGTACGCGGCCGACGCCCGACGTGTGGCCGGACGGCTCGGTTCCGCCCTTCGCCGTGCGGTCGCCTCGTCGTCGCGGAGCCTTCCGGACGGATCGCTCTTCCTGCCGATGCGGCTCGGGGCCGGCGAAGCGCCGTACGACACGGTGACCGAAACGCGCGAGGGCAGCTACTGGAACCTCGTCGCGCCGTATGCCCTCGCATCGGGCCTCTTCCCGCCGGGCAGCCGCGTCGCGACCGGGGCGCTCGCCTACCTCGAGCGTCATGGCTCGCTGCTTCTCGGCCTCGTCCGTGCGGGCGGCTACTCGCTCTACGGGCCAGGAGCGAGCCCGCGGCTTTCGGGAACGGACGAGGTCTACGGGGTGAACCTCGCGCGCTTCCTGGCCGCTCAGGACGACGCCGACGAGCTCGTGCTGGCTCTCTACGGCCAGCTGGCCGCCGCAATGACACCGAACACGTTCGTCGCCGGGGAGGCCGCGAGCGTCGCCCCGCTCGACGGTCTCCGCTACCGCGCGATGTACCTCCCGCCGAACAGCGTTGCCAACGACTCGTTCCTGGAGACACTGCGCCTGATGCTCGTTCAGGAGACGACAGCCGGCCTGCGGCTGGCCTTCGCGACTCCGCGCGCCTGGCTGAGAGCCGGGCGGCGGATCGCGGTCAGCGGCGTCCCGACGACGTTCGGCCCGCTCTCGTACTCGCTCACGGCCTCCGCTCACGAGGTGGCTGTTCACGTCGAGATCCCTCGCGGCTCAGGTGCCCGGACGATCCGCTTGCGCCTCCGACTCCCTGCGGGGAAGCGGATCCTCGGGCTTTCCAGGCCCTACCGCTTCGACCGGGCAACGAGCACGATCGAGCTCCCCTCCCGGGCGAGTCCACTCGATTTCGTGGCGCGGATTTCGTAGAGTCCCTGTCATGGGGCGGGGGTCAAAGATCGCAGCGGCTGTCTGCGGTGCTCTGGTGCTGGCCGTTGCCGCGTCGAGCTCGGCCGGTGCGGTGAGCTCCGTGCTCGTCGGGAAGGTGCGAGTCTGGAAGGTCGCCTATCGCGCTCACGACGGAGCGCGCCGTTACGCATACGTCGCGCTGCCTCGCTCCTACCGGCCGGGACATGCGCCGCCGATCCCCCTCGTGATCTCGCCGCACGGACGCGGAGTCAGCGGCCGCGCGAACGTGAAGCTCTGGGGGCAGCTGCCCGCGATCGGGAACTTCGCGGTGATCAGCCCCGACGGCCAGGGCCGCAAGCTCGCGAACTACTCCTGGGGCTCGGCCGGGCAGATCTCCGACCTGGCGCGCATGCCGGGGATCGTCCACCTGACCCTGCCGTGGGTGCATATCGCGTCGAAGCAGGTCTACGCCGTCGGCGGAAGCATGGGCGGCCAGGAGACGCTGCTGCTGCTCGCAAGGTACCCCCACCTGCTCGCCGGCGCGGCCGCGTTCGACCCGGTCGTCGACTTCGCGCTCCAGTACCACGAGTTCCCGAAGCTCGCGTGCAGCCGCCACCTGCCGGAAGGTCTGGAACGGCCCGATCGGCCGCTCGCTCCAGTCGCTCGCGCGCTCCGAGCTCGGTGGGTCGCCGCGCAAGGTGCCGTTCGCCTATGAGCTTCGCAGCCCGCTCACCTATGCGCGAGCGATTGCCTTTTCGGGAGTGCCGCTGCAGGTCTGGTGGAGCCCGAACGACAAGATCGTGATCGACCAGCAGCGTCAGGCGGCGCGCTTCCTCAAGACGATCCGGAAGCTCAATCCGAAAGCCGACGTCGTCGGCTTCACCGGTGGCTGGCGCCACTCGGCGGAGATGCGCGCGAAGACCCGGCTTCCGTCGGCTCTCGTCGGCTTCGGCCTGCTCCCGCAGAGCTACCTGCGCCAGAGTGGAGTCAAGGTGCTCGGGCCGGTGCCGAAGAACCGCGAGCCGTTGCGCGAGCTCCTCTCGGCGCGTTCCTAGCCGACGGCGAAGCTCGAGAAGAGCTGGTCGCACGTCGAGCCCGACGCCGATGTCGCGCGGCGGCAGAGGAGCTCGTACTCGGTCTTGTCCTCGAGCACGAAGACGATCTGCTCGGTCTTGCCGCCGTAGTCGATCGTGTAGGAGCGGGCCTTCCGGCCGTCGACCTCGATCGTCGAGCTGCTCACGACCTTCCCTTTCAGCTGCGCGGCCAGGCCGGCGGCGGCGGTGTCGAGCTCCTTGGCGACTGCGTCGAACAGTGCGGTTCGATAGGCCTTCTCGAGGGTGAAGGTCGAGACCTCGAGCCGGTTGACGGCTCCGTCGCTCGCAGCGCTCGAGGTGCCCTTGTGCACGACGACCCAGGTGGCCGGCGCCTCGAAGCTGTAGCCGTCTCCGTGGACGGTTTGCACTTTGCTCGACCCAGACCCCCCGCAGCCTGCAAGGATGAGCAGCGCAACCAGCCCGGTTAGCCGGAGCCAGCGGCTTCGGGAAGACGACGGAAAGGAGCGGGGGCTCATGCCGAAGTCCAAGAAATCATCGCTCGTGGACACTGCCGACACAGTACGGCCGTACGTCGAGCGCGCAATGACCGACGAGAGGCTCCGCCGTGAGGTGATGCGCGCGTTCGCAACTGCGCGCGAGCTGTACGGCGATCTCGTCACCGACCGCGACCGGCCGATCACGATCGCGAGCCGCGTGGCGACCGACGACGACGTCCGCGACAAGCTCCGCGAGGCAATCGACGACCTGCGCAGCGCGAGCGAGCGGCTCAAGGGAAAGCGCGAGCGCTCGTCCAATCGTGCTTCGACGCTGCTGATCGTGGGCATCGCGCTCGGGATCCTCTTCAACCCCGTGACGGGCGCGGAGACGCGGCGCTTCATCCGCGACATGATGTCGTCGGGCGGAGACAGCCACGAGGGACACGATCACGGTTCGAACGGCCGGCCCTAGCGTCAGCCACTGACACCCGGATGAAGTAGCCGCCGGAGGGCAGCGGGATCGAGGCCGCTTGCGGTCGAGATGTCGCTCGAGCCGGTCAGAACGGCTCCGGGCTCGGGCGCCTTGATGGTGCCCGGGACGGTCGGCGCCCAGCCGGTCGCAACCGGGAAGGCCAGGCTTGCGAGGCGGTGCCAGGAGGCCAGGTAGGGCGCCGGGTCGACGGCGCCGTCCTCACCGAGAAAGAGCAGCGAGACCGGATGCACCTCGAAATGGAGGTGCGTCGGCTCGCCGCCGGTGTTGCCGGTGTTCCCCATGAAGCCGACCACCTGGCCGGCCCTGACGTGCGCTCCGTTCGAGGTGAGGGTGGAGAACGCCGACAGGTGCGAGTACTCGAATTGGTTGCCCTGCCGATCGCGGATCCAGAGGCGGTTGCCGGTCGCGTGGTTCCAGCCGACGGCGAAGAGGGTGCCGTCCGCGACTGCGACGATCGGCTGGCCGAGCTGGCCGAAGAGGTCGATCCCGTGCTGGTAATTCGAGCCTTCCGATGACGTTCCGTACTGGTCGGTGTATTCGTTGCGACCAAAGACCGGGTAGATGTAGCCACCCGCGGTCAGCGGGGGCTCGACGACCTGCGGCACGCCGATGAGGCCGCCGGTTGTGGGCGGCAGGAGCTGCGGCCGGTCGCCCGGCTCGGTCCCCGCAACCGCGTCGGGCACCGACGGGGGCGCCGTCTGGGCGAAGGCCTCGGCGTAGCCGACCTGGATCTCGGCCCCGGCCGGTAGCCCGCCGTGAGCCGCCGTGAGCTTGATGTCGAGCGCGATCGACACGCCGTCGTAACTCTTCGTCCCGTCCGCTGCCGATCTCGTCGAGTTGTGGCTTGCAATCGTCAGATAGCCCCAATCGGCGAGGGTCGCCTTGCCGAACGCGTGCGGGCGGCCAAGAGCCTGCAGGTGCACGACGCCGGTGTCGCCGAAGGCCCCGCCCGCGTTTCCGGCGCTGGTCGCAGCGCTCGCGTGCGCTTTCGTGGCGTCGGCGGTGATCTCGCCGTTGAAGAGCGAGATGTTCGCCGCCGCGCTCGAGGCGGTGCTGGCAGCGGTCTTCGCCTCCTTCGTCGCGGTCGCGGCACTTATGCGGCCGGTTACGACGACGGAGCCGTCGTCCGGGTAGGAGTAGCTCGGCGAGGCCGCCGAAAGAGCCCCGGCCGCGTCTGCGGCCGGAGAGCCGACGACACGGCCGTTCGGGAAGACGATGCGAACCGCAAGTGCCCTCGCTCCCGCGGTCGGCCCCGTGGCCGGAGCTGCGGCGCCCGACGCGCCGCCCGCCACGAGTGCTGCGGCGAGGACGACGACCGACGCGATCCGGAGCGCCACGACGCCGTCATTAAAGCCACGGCACCGGCCGCGGGGAGCGATCAGCAGAGCTCGAGCACCTGCTCGTACGAGGTGACGCGGAGTCCGTCCCACCCCCGTACGTTCGACCATGGCGAGGTGGCACCTTCGGGAAGGTAGAGCACCGGGGTCATCCCGACGCGCTCCGCCCCGGCGAGCTCGTCGTTCGCTCCATCGCCGACGAAGAGGCACTCGGCAGGATCGGCCTCGAGCGCGCGCGCGGTGTGGAGGTAGATCTCCGGGTCCGGCTTCATCAGCCCACAGTCGGACGAGAACGTCTCTGCGTCGAAGAGGCCGGCGAACTCGGTCGACGGCCAGGCGGCCGGAACCTCCTCCGAACAGACCGACATCACGGCGAGCTTGACGCCGCGGCGGCGGAGCTCGGTGAGCGCCCGCGTCGCGCCGGCGCGAGGGCGGAGGCCGTTTCGGCCGAGGGCGCGCCAGGCGTCGACGTGAGTGTCCAGCTCGTGCTCCGGGATGCCGAGCACGCGATACGCGTCGGCGAGCGGCCCGGTCTGGGAGACGCGGTAGGTCGCGTGCCAACGGGCTGCGAACTCCTCGTCCGGCAGGCCGAGGACCGCAGCGATCCGGTCCCTGAGCTGTACCGACTCGGCGAGCGGCCAGTCGGCGAGGGTGTCCCAGAGGTCGAAGATCACTGCACGCATTCGCGGAGCACCTCCCACGCGATGCGGACGTCGTCCTCGCTCGTCCATCCGTTGCCGATCGCGAGCCGGAGCACCGTCTCGCCGCGCAGCTTGGTCGGCGCGATGAAGATCCGACCGCCCTCGTTCGCGCGCCGGACGATCTCGTCGTTGTCGGCCCCGAGGTGACGGAAGCAGACGGTCGAGAACAGGCGTGGTGCCGACACCTCCCAGCCGGGCTCCGCCTGCTATCCACTCCTCGAACAGCGCCGCCAGGCGCACGTGCTCGCGGATGAGCGCCTGCAGGCCCTCGCGCCCGAAGCAGCGGAGCACCGCCCAGAGCTTGAGCGCGCGGAACCGCCGGCCGAGCACCGGGGTGTAGTTGCGGAAGTCGACGACCCCTTCCGTGCCGGCCATGTAGTCGGCGCGCGCCGAGAAGGCGGCGCGCAGGGCCTCGGGGCGCCGCGTCCAGAGCGTCGAGCAGTCGACCGGGGTGAAGAGCCACTTGTGAGGGTTCACGACCACCGAGTCGGCGAGCTCGACCCCGTCGAAGCACCAGCGGAACTCCGGGCACACGCAGGCCGAGCCCGCGTACGCAGCGTCGACATGCAGCCAGACTCCGGCCTCGGCACAGCGCCCTGCCAGCTCCCTCACGGGGTCGACCGAGGTCGTGTTCGTGGTCCCGACGGTCGCGACGACCGCGGTTGCGTCGTCGAGCGGGAAGTCGGTGAGCATCCGGAACCGGTCGTCGAGCGGAACCTTGCGGTACTCGAGCCCGAGCAGACGCACCGCCTTCTCGATCGCGAAGTTCGCGTGCTCTGATGCGTACACCGCCCCGCCCGGCCGCAGCTCGCGGGCTCCTGCGAGCGCCGTGATCGTCGAGGTCGAGGCCGTGTCCTCGATGTGCCCGTGCCACCCCGACGGCAGGCCGAGCAGCTGCGCGAGCCAGTCGAGGGTCAGCTCCTCCAGCTCGGTCGCAGCCGGCGAGGTCGCCCACCCCATCGCGTTGACGTTCAGCGTCGCGATCAGCAGCTCGGCCAGGATCCCGGGCTCGGAGCCCGTGTTCGCGAAGAACGCGAAGAACCGCGGGTGGTTCCAGAGCGTCAGCCCCGGGACGATCAGCTCGTCGAAGTCACGCAGGACGTCTGCAAACGGCTCGGCCCGATCGGGCGGGGACGCCGGCAGCTTCGCGCGGATCTCGCCCGGCTCGACGCGGGCCATCACCGGACGCTCGCCCATCGTCTCGACGTAGGTAGCGGCCCAATCCGACGCGGCCGCGAGATCGTCGCGGAACGTCACCGGGAGCGGCTTCCGGGGGCAAAGTGATGTAGATGTACCGTTACATCACGCAACCCTCTGAGCAGGGATTTCATTGCGTTTTCAGCGGGCGCCGCTTCCGCAGGCGCACGATCTGCTTCCAGGTCCGCGTGTTTACGACATCGTCCTTCGTGAGCCAGGCGCGACGGGCCTGGCCGACCCCGAACTCGACGTAGCCGAGGGCGGCGGTCTGATGGCCGTCGGAGTCGATCACGAGCTTGAGGCCCGCCTCGCGAGCGGCCCGTGCGTAGACGTCCTTGAGGTCGAGGCGGTCGGGCTGCGAGTTGATCTCGAGGAAGGTCCCGGTCTCGAGGGCCTTCTCGATCACGCGCTCCACATCGATCGACGAGGGGTCGCGCCTGCCGATCTTGCGGCCGGTGAGATGGCCGATGCAGTCGACGTACGGGTTCTCCATTGCCGCGAGGACACGGCCCGTCGGATCCCGGTCGAAGCTCGAGTGCACCGACGCAACGACCCAGTCGAGCGTCGCGAGATCCGCGTCCGACACGTCCACCGTGCCGTCGACACGGATGTTGGCCTCGATTCCCTTGAGGAGCTGGATCCGCGTGTGGGCGTTCAGCCGGTCGATTGCCTGCCCCTGCTGCTCGAGCCGGCCCTCGCGTAGCCGATGCGAGTGGTCGCAGATCGCGTAGTAGTCGTATCCGCGCGTGATCGCCTCGGCGACCATCGCCTCGAGGCTGTCCTTCCCGTCGGACCAGGTCGTGTGCGTGTGGAGGTCGCCGCGCAGGTCGCCGAGCTCGATCAGCTCCGGCAGCTCGCCGTCGCGCGCCGCTTCGAGCTCTCCGGAGCCCTCGCGCAGCTCGGGTGGAATCCACGCATAGCCGAGGAAGCCGTAGACCTCCTCCTCGGTCTCGAACGCGTGAACGGTGCCGCTCTCGACCTCGGTGATCCCGTACTCGGAGACCGAGAGCCCCCGGCGAACCGCCGCCTCGCGAAGCGCGACGTTGTGGTCCTTCGACCCCGTGAAGTGCTGCAGCAGGTTGCCGTAAGCCTCCGGCGGGACGACGCGGAGATCGAAGCGAAGGCCATCCTGGCTGATCACGGTCGCTTTCGTCCCACCCTTCGCGGCGACCTCGACGACCCACGAGCAGCTCACAGAACGCATCGATCAGCGCCTGAGCGTCTGTCGCCGTCGCAATCAGGTCGAGATCGCGGACGGTCTCGCGGTAGCGGCGTGCCGAGCCGGCGATCGAGACCCGGACGGCGGCGGGGTGCGCGGCCAGCGTCGCCTCGACCGCCCGCAGCTTCGGCAGCACCGTGCCGAGGAGCGCGCGCTTCGGGCCCTCCACCGCCTGCGGCTTGCCGAGCTCGGCGAGGATCTTCTCCTCCGACTTGGGCCCGAGGCCGGCGAGACCGCGCAGCTCCTGCGCCTCGGCCGCCGCCCTGAGGGCGTCCACCGTCGTGATGCCGAGCTCCTTCCAGAGCCGCCGCGCCGTCTTCGGGCCGAGCCCGGGAAGGTGCATGAAGCTCGCGACCTCGACCGGCACCTCTGCCTTGCGCTTCGTCAGAGCGTGAATCTCTCCGTCGTCGACGACCTCGACGATCTTCTGCTCGATCGTCTTCCCGATGCCCTGAAGCTCCTTGGCGCGGCCGTCGAGCGCGAGCTGGGCAACGGAGCTGCCCGTCTCGAGGATCCGGGTGGCAGCGCGCCGGTACGCGGCGATGCGGAAGCCGTCCGCACCCTCGAGCTCCATTAAGTCTGCGAGAAGCTGAAACTGGGCTGCGAGCTCGTCGTTGCGCGGAAGCGCGGCGTGGTGCTCCTGCGCCTTGGCCACGGTGCCGATGATACGCACCGGCCCATTCGCAACACTTGGTCGAACCGATGCGCGCAACCGTCTGCCTTCCCACCTACAACGAGCTCGAGAATCTCGAGGCGATGGTGCGCGCGCTCGGGGCCGTCCTGCGCGAGGGCGACCGCGTGCTAGTCGTCGACGACGCCTCCCCCGACGGCACGGGCGAGGTCGCCGACCGTCTCGCGGCCGAACTGCCCTACGTCGGCGTGCTCCACCGCGCCGCGAAAGGAAGGGCTCGGCCCCGCCTACATCGCCGGGTTCCGCCGGGCGCTCGCCGACGGCGCCGAGCTCGTGCTCGAGATGGACTGCGACTTCTCCCACGACCCTGCTGCCGTCCCCAGCCTGATCGCCGCCGCAGAGGGTGGGGCCGACCTCGTGCTCGGCTCGCGCTACGTGCCCGGCGGAACGATCCCGAACTGGGGAGCGGTGCGTCGCTTCATCTCGCTCGGCGGGAACATCTACGCGCAGGTGATGCTCCAGAGCCGGCTCCGCGACCTCACGGGCGGCTTCAAGTGCTTCCGCGCGCAAGGTGCTCGAGACGATCGATCTCGACGCGATCGGCTCCAAGGGCTACGCATTCCAGATCGAGACGACCTACCGCGTCATGAGAGCCGGCTTTCGTGTCGTCGAGGTGCCGATCTCGTTCACGGATCGGGAGTACGGCCACTCGAAGATGAGCAGGGCGATCGTCGCGCGAGGCGATCTGGAAGGTGCCGCTCCTGCGGCTTCGTGCGCTCGTCGGCCGCCTGTAGCCTGGGCGGGCCGATGCGCGACGTGACGGATTCGAGCTTCGAGCAGGACGTCCTGAACGCCGGACGGCCGGTTGCCGTCGACTTCTGGGCACCGTGGTGCGGGCCCTGCCACGCGGTCACCAAGGCGCTCGAGGGCCTCGAGGGCGAGACCGAGACGATCGAGTTCGTGAAGCTCGACATCGACGAGAACCCGATCGTCGCCTCGCGCTACGACGTCTTGTCGATCCCGACGGTGATCCTGTTCGCCGAGGGTGCGCCTGCCGAGACGGTGATCGGCGCGCGATCGGCGGAGCACTTCCGCCGCACGTTCGAGCCGTATCGTTGACCGCGGGCCCGGTCACGGAGACACCCGCAGCCGACCCGAGCGACATCCCGGCCGGAGAGAACCGCCGCCTTCCGCCGTGGGCCACCTTCGCGGCGATCCGGGTCGGCTTCATGCTGCTCACCGCCTTCACGGTCCTCCGCGTGCCCGAGCAGGGCAACGGGGTGCCGGCCTTCCCCGCCTGGGGCAAGGTCTCGAGCGTCTTCTTCGACACGTTCGAGCACTGGGATGCCGACTACTTCCTCGCGATCGCGCACGACGGCTACGACCGCCATCTCGCTGCCTTCATGCCCGTCTACCCCGGCCTCGTTCATGTCGGAGGCTGGATCACCCGCTCGAACGTCGTCGCAGCAGTGGCGATCTCGCTTGCCGCCGCGACCGCGGGTGTCTACTTCACGAGCCGAATCGCCTCGCGCCTCGACGGTGAGGGCGTTGCGCGCGACACGGCGATCCTGCTCGCCCTCTACCCCGTCTCGTTCGTCTTCACTGCGCCGTACTCCGAGGGGCTCTTCCTCGGAGCGTCGGCGGGCGCGGTGCTGTACTGCTTCCTGGGCCGTTTCTGGATCGCCGGGCTGCTCGCCGGGCTGGCGGTCGACACGCGCGTCCTCGGGCTTGCGCTGATCCCCGCGATGCTCATCCTGGCATGGCCTGTCGCCCGCAGGCGCGGGCTCCTCACGCTGGTGCCGCTCGTTGCCCTTCCATTGGCGGCGTTCGTCGCGATCGCGGCGTACTACCAGCACGCCGTGGGTGATTCGCTCGCGTTCCTGCATGCTCAGAAGACGTGGGGGCGGCACGTGACCACCCTCGGCCCCCTCGACGCGATCTGGCGGTCCGCCACGGCGACCTACCACGGGATCGGGACCCTCGCGGGAGTGCCGAGCGACTCGAGCATCTCGAGCCTCGCCACCGAGAACGTGATCGATTTCGTCCTCTTGATCGGCGCGATCGCCCTGACGGTCGTCGTCTTCCGCCGCCTCGGGACAGCGCTCGGCGTCTACTCGTCCGGGCTGCTCGTGATCGCCACGGCGGCGCCGGTTACCGACGGCGGCGAGGTGCTCCAGAGCATGCCGCGCTTCCTGCTCGTCGACTTCCCGCTGTTCATCGCCGGCGCGTCCCTCCTCCGAGACGCGCCGGCGAGGCGCGGCCCGATCTTCGGTGTCCTGACGGCGCTTGGCGCCGTCGCGTGCGTCACGTTCTCGCGAAAGCTCTGGGTCGCGTGACGCTCAGTTGCGGCGCGGGAGCCTGATCTTGAGGTTCCGCGTCCGTCCGCCGCGGAGCTGCTCGACGCGAGCGTCGATCATCACGTTCATTGCTCTCGGATCGGTCCAAAGGCTTGTCATGATCTCTCCCTCCAGCATCTCTCTTCAGGCCGTATCTCTTGATGTCGAGATACTACACACCTTGTCTCTTGACGTCAAGAGTATTATGATCGAGATATGACAACTCGGACGAAGCGCAGCACCGACCACATCGACGCGAAGCTGGTCGATCTCTGCGGAGGCGACCTGCCCGATCTCGACCTCGATGTCGAGGGCATCGTCGAGCGCATCCAGGGCCTAGAAAAGCGCTTCCGGGCCGCCATGGAGGAGACGCTCGAGAGCCACGACCTTTCGTACGGCGAGTGGAGCACTCTCTGCAAGCTCCGCCGCGCACCAGAGCGCACCTCGACGCCCGGTGAGCTCTCCGCACAGCTCGAGCTCTCGAGCGGGGCGATGACGAACCGGATCGATCAGCTCGAGAACGCGGGCTTCGTCCAGCGGCACCGCGACCCCACCGACCGCAGAGGGGTCCGGGTCGAGATGACCGAGGCCGGCGATGAGGTCTGGCGCGAGTCGACCAATACGCAGGCGATCAAGGAGAAGCTCGTCGCGAGCGCGTTGACGAAGAGCGAGCAGCACCAGCTGAACGGGCTGCTGCGGAAGCTGATGCTCGAGTTCGAGCGCTCCGAGAGCGCCTAGTCCAGGCAGCGCTACGAGACGAAGTGCTCCCACCCCGGCAGCGCGCGCGGGGCTCCGTCGAGGAGCATGACCACGCCCTCTCCGGCCTCGATCCGCCCGATCGCCGTGTCGCCGCCGGCGTCCGGAACCGCGGCGAGCAACTCGTAGTCCTCACCGAAGCCGAGAGAGTCGATCGTCGCGCCGGGCGCCAGCGGAACGCGCTCGAGGTCGATCACGCAGCAGACGCCCGACCGCGCGGCGATGTGGCCTGCGTCCACGGCCAGGCCGTCGGAGATATCGAGCATCGCGTGCGCCCCGGCGGCGAGACGCTTGCCCTCGGCGATGCGGATCGGCGGCCGAACGTAGGCGCCGTGCTCGAACGCCGCGCCCGCTGCGCCGAGCGGGCCCGTGACGACCAGCACATCACCGGGACACGCGCCCGTGCGGCCGGGGATGCGCGCGGAGCGGCCGATCGCGGTCACGCCCAGCATTACGGTCTCGGCTGAGGTCGTGTCGCCGCCCACGACCCGGGCGCCGGTCTCGGCAATTCCGGCGTAGAGCTCGAGCACGTCCTCCAACTCGGTCTCGGCGGGCAGGGCGAGGCTGACGAGCAGACCGTCCGGATCGGCTCCCGAGGCGGCCAGATCGCTCAAGTTGACCGCCGCGGCCCGGAACCCGAGGTCGCGCCAGGCGATCCAGTCGAGACGGAAGTGGACGCCCTCGACGAGGGCGTCCTGCGTGACGACGACCCCACCGGGCAGCGAGGCCGCGTCGTTCTCGACCCCGACGATGAGCCCACGCTGCTCGAGCTCCGCGAGGAGCCCGAGCTCACCGAGCTGCGAGAGCTTCATCCACCGCCTTCCGGAGCGCCGGATCGGTAGCCGCACGGATCACCGCGACACCCGCTGCGCCCGCTGCGATGCACGCGGCTGCATTCGAGGCGTCGATGCCCCCGATCGCCACGACGGGCACGGTGACCACAGCGCAGATCCGCGCGAGCTCCTCGAGCCCCAGCGGCGGCGCGGCGTCGTTCTTCGACGGCGTCTCCCAGATCGGGCCGACCCCGAGGTAGTCGGCCTCGGCAGCGACGGCCTCGTGGTAGCTCGTCGCTGAGCGACCGAGCAGGAGGCCGCGTTGCCGGGCGCGCTCGGCACCCTCATCCGACTGTCCGAGATGGACGCCGTCGGCTCCGAGCTCGAGCGCTGCGTCGACGTCGTCGTTGACCACGAAGGTCGTGCCGAGGCCCCTGAGGCCACGCCCCCGCGCGACGACCTCGGCGGTCGGCGCCTTCAGCCGCAGTTGGATGACGGTGGCGCCGGCCTCGATCGCCCGCCGGGCCGTGTCGACATCCTCGACGATCGCGTGCACTCTCACGACACGCGCGCACGCTCGTCGAGCGTCGCCGGGTCGAGCGCGGCCAGCGCGTCATAGAGATTGACGTGGAACGTGCCCGGCCCCTTGGCGTCGCGAGCCGCGTCCTCGCCGGCCACTCCGAAGGCGACGAGCGCCTCGACGGCAGCGTCGAACGGCGATTCGGCGACCGCTGCGAAGCACCCCGTCACCGCGCTCGACATGCAACCGGTGCCGGTGATCGTCGCGAGCATCGGGTCGCCGTTCGCAATCGCCGCCGACCGCTCACCGTCGGAGACGTGGTCGACCGGGCCGGTGACCGAGGCGACAATGCCGAGCGTGCGGGCCGCCTCACGTGCGAGAGCGGCAACGTCCGAGACGCCGCCGATCGACTCGACTCCGCGCATCTCGGCCTCGACCCCGACAAGCGCAGCGATCTCTCCCGCGTTACCGCGAAGCACCGCGACGTCGACCTCGCCGAGAATCCGGCGCGAGGTCTCGGTGCGGTACGACGTGGCGCCGGCCCCGACCGGGTCGAGCACGACCGGGACGCCACGCGCGTTCGCGGCGCGCCCGGCGATGAGCATCGCCTCGACCCAATGCGACGACAGGGTTCCGATATTCAGGACGAGCGCGCCGGCGAACCCGGCCATCTCCTCGACCTCCTCCGGCGCGTGCGCCATCACCGGTAGCGCCCCGAGCGCGAGTGTGGCGTTCGCCGTCTCGTTCATCACGACGTAGTTCGTGATCTGGTGGACGAGCGGCTTCAGCTCCCGCAGCCGAGCCAACGACGCCCCGGCGCCCACCGTCTCGCTCATTCGGCCCCTCCACCTGTGGACGAATCGTTGCAATTCCGGCACGGACACGCGCGCCGTGCCCGCGTAGAATTGTTCTCGAGGGCGGAGGGGTGCGTCCCCACCCAAGGGCGGGGGTGCGCGCTTGGGGGCGCGGGATCGATCGGGCTCACGTGAGTCCTTTCAGGTCGAAGATGTCGACGGGGCCGTCGCCGGAGCCGAGCTCCGGGAGGCCGTGGGCGACCGCGGCGGAGGCGGCGGCTGCGGCGGCGCGCGCGGCGTCTTCGAGGGACGCGCCGCGGGCGAGGAAGGCAGCGAGGGTCGCGGAGTGGGTGCAGCCGGCGCCGTGAGTCGCAGGGACGGAGTGGCGGATCACCGGGATCTCGATGTGGCGCGTACCGTCGAAGAGATGGTCGACGGGGTTTTCGCCGTGGCCGCCGGTGACGAGGACGGCGGCGGCTCCGAGCTCTTGCAGCCTCTCGGCGAGATCATGGCGATCGCCGGTGAAGCCGGCCAGGGCGACCGCCTCGGGCAGGTTCGGCGTGACCACCGTTGCGAGGGGGAAGAGAAGCCGGACGAGCGCCTCGACGGCATCGTCCTCGAGCAGCTTCGCACCCGAGCTCGCCACCATGACCGGGTCGACGACGAGCGGCACTGGATGCGTCTCCAGGTAGCCGGCGACCGTCTCGATCAGGCGCCTGGAGAAGAGCATCCCGGTCTTGGCCGCATCGACGCCGAGATCGGAGAAGACCGCGTCGAGCTCCGCGACGACGAACTCGGGCGGCAGCTCGTGGATCGCCGTGACGGCCACGGTGTTCTGCGCCGTCAGCGCCACGAGCGCGGACATCCCGTAGACGCCGGCGGCCGCGAACGCCTTCAGGTCGGCCTGGATCCCGGCGGCACCGCCGCTGTCGGAGGTCGCGATCGTCAGTGCCCGCGGTACTTGCAAACGCCACTCCCTTCGCCGGCATGACCCGGATCAGGTTCCACGGGTGTGATCTCAGCCCCATCGGGCACCCCGGTGCGGCGAGGCTAGCATCGGAGAATGGCGGGTGCAGGCCTCGTTCTGCCGGAGGAGCTGCTCGCAGGAGAGGAGCTCTCCTTCCGCACCGACGAGCCCGCGCGCGAGGCCAGAACGGCTTCGCTCCCGGACGAGCTCGACCCACGCGTCCGGGCGGCGATCGGCGTTCCGGAGCTCTACGCCCACCAGCGCGCAGCCTGGGAGGCGGCCGCGCGGGGCGAGCACCTCGTCGTCACCACCGGCACCGCGTCCGGCAAGACCCTCGCGTTCAACCTGCCGATCCTCGACGACCTCGTACGGACGCCCAAGCACCGTGTGCTCTACCTGTACCCGACGAAGGCGCTCGCGCAGGACCAGTTCCGCACGCTGACCGCGCTGCGCATCCCGAGGCTGCGGCCCGCGATCTACGACGGCGACACGCCGACCGACCAGCGCTGGCAGATCCGGAAGTGGTCGAACGCGATCCTGACGAACCCGGACATGGTGCACATCGGGCTGCTCCCGAACCACGAGCGCTGGGGCGAGGTGCTCGCGAACCTCCGATACGTCGTCGTCGACGAGGCGCACGTGTACCGCGGCGTGTTCGGATCGAACGTCGCCAACGTGCTGCGGCGCCTTCGCCGGATCGCGGCGATCTACGGCTCAGAGCCGCAGTTCCTGCTCGCCACGGCCACGATCGCGAACCCGGGCGAGCTCGGCGAGTCGCTGCTCGGGACGCCCGTGACGGTGATCGGGGACGACGCAGCGCCCCGCGCCGAGCGCACCGTCGTCCTCTGGAACCCTCCCCTGCTCGATGTCGAGCTCGGGCTGCGCGGCTCGGCGCTCGCGGAGGCCTCGAAGCTGCAGGCGGCATTCGTCGAGCGCGGGCTTCGCACGCTCACCTTCGCCAAGAGCCGCAAGACTGCCGAGCTGATCCATCGCTTCACGGCCGACCGGCTCGGCGACGATTCGAGGCTCTCGCCGTACCGCGCGGGCTACACCGTCGAGCAGCGCCGCGAGATCGAGCGGCGCCTCGCCGAGGGCGACCTGCTCGGCGTCACCTCGACCGACGCGCTCGAGCTCGGGATCGACATCGGCCTCCTCGACGCGGTGATCTCGGTCGGCTTCCCAGGGACGATCGCGTCGCTGCGCCAGCAGTGGGGCCGTGCGGGCAGACGCGGCCACGGCCTCGCGGTGCTGGTTGCGACCGAGGACGCGCTCGACCAGTACTTCATGCGCGAGCCGGAGAAGCTGCTCGGACGGCATGTCGAAGCAGCCATCCTCGACCACGCGAACCCTCGCGTCCTCGCGGGCCACGTCCAGTCGGCCGCCTACGAGGCGCCGATCGACGAGAGCGACGCGGCGATCCTCGGGCCCGAGGCGCTCGAGGCCGCAGCGCACGACCCGGAGCTCAAGCACACCCCCCGCGGCTATGTCTGGGGCGGCACGACCACGCCCGCCGCCCGGATCCCGCTGAGATCGGCCGACCCCGACTCGTTCACGGTCGTCGATCAGACCTCGGGCGCCGTGCTCGGCTTCGTCGAGCGCTCACGCTCCTACTCGACCGTCCACGAGGGCGCCGTCTACCTGCATCTCGGCGAGCCCTACCTCGTCGAGGCGCTCGACGAGAAAACCCTGCATGCCGTAGTCGAGCCGTTCCGCGGCGACTGGTACACGCAGCCGAAGAAGGAGACCGACACGAACATCCTCGGCTCGCTGCGCCAGGAGCGCCGGGCCGGGCTCGACCTCGTGTTCGGCAACGTGGAGGTCACCGAGCAGGTCGTCGCCTACGAGCGCAAGACCACCGCCTCGCAGGAGCGAATCGAGCTCGTCCCCTTGAGCTGCCCGCCCCAGACCTTCGCCACGGAGGCGATCTGGTTCGCGCCCGAGCCCGACCAGCTCCGCGGCCTCGATCAGATGCCGAAGCTGCTCTCGACGCTGCACGCCGCCGAGCACGCCCTGATCGCGATGCTGCCGCTCTGGGCGATGTGCGATCGCTGGGACATCGGCGGCCTCTCGACCAACCTGCATGCCGACACGGGCCGGCCGACGATCTTCGTCTACGACGGGCACCCGGGCGGCGTGGGCATCACCGAGCGCGGCTTCGAGCAGTTCGAGGGTTGGGTGGCCGACACCGCTCGCATGATCGCGGCCTGCCCCTGTACGGACGGCTGCCCCAGCTGCGTGCAGAGCCCGAAGTGCGGCAACCTGAACGAGATGCTCGACAAGGCCGGGGCGCGTGTGCTGCTCGGCCGCCTCGCCAAAGCGTCATAGTCGCCCGATGAGCTGGCGGGCGTTCGGCGAGACATTCGTGACGCTGTTCGTGATCACCGACCCGTTCGGGAACGCGCCCGTCTTTCTTGCAGTGACGCGGAACCTGACCTCGGAGCAGCGTCAACGCGCCGCCCTCCGGGCCTGTCTGTACGCCGGAAGCCTGATCCTCGGCTTCGCCGCGTTCGGGGCCGTCGTCCTGCGGTACCTGAACGTCTCGATCGGGAGCCTCTCGATCGCCGGCGGCCTGCTGCTCCTGATCGTCTCCCTCGAGATGCTGCGCGGGATCGACTTTCCGACGGGCGAGTCCGAGGACGTCGCGCTCGTGCCGCTCGCGACGCCGCTCGTAGCCGGGCCCGGCGCCATCGCGACTGCCATGGTCCTCTGGCGGAGCCATCCCGGCGTCGGCGGGCACTCCGCGGTCGTCCTCGCGATCCTGGCCGTCGTCGCCTGCGTCGGGATCTCGCTGCTCATCGCCGAGCGCATCACCCGCCGCCTGGGCCCCGGCGTGTTCTCGTTCCTCACCCGGGTCTTCGGGCTGCTGCTCGCGGCGATCGCCGTTCAGCTCGTGGTGAACGGCGTCAAGAGCCTGACGTAAGGCGCCGCAGCGCCTTCGAGAGCGACTGACGGGTCGAGAGCATCCCCGCGAAGAGGTCGCCTTGCAGCGTCACCCGCTCGAGCACGGCACCCATCGTGAACGCCGCCGGATCGAGATCCCCCACGACCTCCTTCCACGCAAGCGGCGTCGAGACGGGAGCCCCCGGATGCGGCCGCACCGAGTAGACCGACGCGATCGTCTTGCCCATCCCGTTCTGGTTTGCGTCGATCAAGACGCCTCGGCGCTTCGACTTGGCCCAGGCGGTCGTCGCCAGCGCAGGGTAGGCACGCGCGATCACCCCGGCGACGTGCTCGGAGAATGCGCGGGTGTCCTCGTAGGTCGATCGGCGGTCGAGCGGAACGAGAACGTGAAAGCCTTTCCCGCCCGACGTCTTCGGGAACGACTCGAGGCCGAGACCGTCGAGGAGCGCCTTGAGGATCAGGGCGACCTCGACGGTCTGGCCGTAGGGCACCTCGGGCGTCGGATCGAGGTCGAACAGGACGAAGTCGGGCCGGTCGGGCCGGTCGACCCGCGAGTACCACGGGTTCATGTCGATGCAGCCCATGTTCACCATCCAGAGCAGGGCGAGCTCGTCGTCGACGACCGGAAACGAGACCGTGCGCTGCACCCGCTCCTTCGAGCGGGTCGTGACCTCGGTCGAGAAGGTGCGGATCCAGTCGGGCATGTGGGAGGGCGCATCCTTCTGGAAGAACGCCTTTCCGAACGCCCCGTCCGGGTAACGCCGCATCGTGAACGGCCTGCCCTTCAGATGCGGGACGAGCACGGTCGCGACGGAGCGGTAGTACTCGAGGAGATCACCCTTGGTGATCCCCTCGTCCGGCCAGAAGAGCTTGTCGAGGTTCGAGAGCGAAAGCTCCCGCTTGCCGGAGCGGACGACGTCGGCCGGCGGCCGCTCGTGCAGCACCTCGGACGGCGCCTTGTCCTCTCGGAGGCCCTTGTACGAGGGCTGGCGCACGTGCCCGTCATGCGTCCACTCGCTGAACTCCACCTCGGCCACGAGGCGCGGCTCGACCCAGGTGACGTCGCCGCGGCGGACGCGCGGCATCTTCGGCGGCTCCGCGAAGGGCGACTCGGGCCGTTCGAGCGGTCTCAGCAAGGCGAGCAGGCGAGCGATCTCGCGGTCGTCGAACCCCGTGCCGACGTTGCCGGCGTACCTCAGCTCGCCGCCGTCGTTGACGGCCAGGACGAGCGAGCCGAACGCGGCCGAGCGGTGCCCCGTGCCTCGCGTGTACCCGGCGATCACGAACTCCTGGCGGCCGTGCGTCTTGATCTTCAGCCAGTCGCGGCCCCTCCGCCCCTGCGCATAGCGCGAGCCCTTCCGCTTGGCCATGACTCCCTCGAGCCCCTGGCGCTCGACGGTCTCGTAGAGCGCGCGGCCATCCTCGAACACCGCCGAGAGGCTCACGGACGCATTCGGGCGCACCAGCTCGGCCAGGAGCTCGCGGCGCTCCTCGAGCGGCCTGGCGACGACCGGCACACCCCCGGCCTCGAGGCAGTCGAATGTGTAGTAGACGAGCCGGCCCGAGCCCTGCTGCATGGCCGAGAAGCTCGGGTGGCCGCGATCGTCGAGTGCGCAAACCTCGCCGTCCACGACCGCGTCCCGGACGATCGCATCCGCGACCGCGTGCGCCACGGCCGAGAACCGGCCCGTCAGATCGTTGCCGTTGCGCGAGCGCAGCTCGCACTTCCCGCCCCGGACATACGCGAGCGCGCGGTAGCCGTCGAACTTCAGCTCGTAGAGCCAGTCGCTCCCCGACGGGAGCGCATCCGAGAGCGTGGCGAGCATCGGCCTGTACACGGCTCCCGCCGACGGCTTCACGGTCTCCGTGTCGGTCGCGCTCCGGATCAGCAGCCAGTTCTGCTCCTTGCCGTCCAGGTGTGCCGGCACGAGCGTCCAGACGCCCTGAAAACGCTCGCCGTGAAGGCGCACCTTGAGCCCGCCGTCATCCTTCGCCTCGAGCAGCTCATAGGTGCCGTGATCCCAGATCTCGACCGTGCCCGCGCCGTAGGAGCCCTTCGGGATCTCGCCGGCGAAGGTCGCGTAGTCGAGCGGGTGATCCTCAACGTGAACGGCCAGGGCCTTCGCTCCCGGCTCGACCGGCACCCCCTTTGGGATCGCCCATGACGCCAGCGCGCCGTTGCGCTCCAGGCGGAAGTCGTAGTGGAGGCTCCGCGCCGCATGCTTCTGAACGACGAACACGGGTGCGCCGCCGCCGCCCTCGCCACCGAACGGCTCGGGGGTGGCCTTCGGGTCGCGTTTCTTCCGGTACTCCTCGAGTTTCGACACAGGTCGTATTCTGCGCGTTCACACACTGTCGAAACGCGGTTGAAAACTCTGTGGATCGTGTGGAGAAAGTGCTGCTAAACGGGGCAGAAGCCCGTTTTTAGGCGTACACACCCATAGCGCGGAATTTGGCGCGCCGTGTCCGCCGTAGTTCCCCGGGCGAGAGATCTGAAACCTCGTCGAGCGAGCTGACGAGCGCGATCTTGAGACTGGCTGCAGCCTCGTCGGGATCCTCGTGGGCGCCGCCCCGCGGCTCGGAGACGATCGTGTCGATCACGCCGAGCTCGAGACAGTGGAACGCATCCGGCTTGAATGCCGCCGCTGCCTTCTTCTTCTGCTCGGGATCGCGCCACAGGATCATCGCGCAACCCTCCGGCGTGATCACCGAGTAGATCGCGTTCTCCTGCATCATCACGCGGTCCGAGACCGCCAGGGCGAGCGCGCCGCCGGAGCCGCCCTCCCCGATCACGCAGGCGACCGTGGGCACCTTCAGTGCCATCATCCGCGCCTGCGAGCGGGCGATCGCGCCGCCCTGCCCATGCTGCTCGGCCGCTACCCCGGGGAACGCGCCAGGGGTGTCCACGAGTGAGATCAGCGGGTAGTCGAATCGCTCCGCGATGTCCATGATGCGCATCGCCTTGGTGTACCCCTCTGGGCTCGGCATCCCGTACTGGCGTGCGAGCCGCTCCTTCAGGTCTCGGCCCTTCTGGTGCCCGATCAGCGCGACGGTGCGGCCCTCGAGCTTCCCGAGCCCCGCAACGATCGCGCCGTCGTCGGCCCGGCCCCGGTCGCCGTGCAGCTCGACCCAGTCCTCCAGGATCCGCTCGACGTAATCGAGCGTGTACGGGCGGTCCGGATGCCGCGCGAGCTCAACGAAGGCCCAGATCTCGTCCTCGGACGCGTCGGCGCGCGAGACCGAATCGAGCTGGTCGCGTAGGCGCCGCTCCTCTCCCGAGACATTCGTGCGGTGGAGCAGCGGCAGATGCTTCAGCCGTCCGAGGCGCTCCCGCAGGGAGCGCTCCGCCTCACCCGCCAAAGAGCCTGAGGAGCCGCGCCAGGTACTGCCGCTGCTCCGATCGGGGAACGATCGCGTCGATCTGGCCGAACCGGAGGTTCTGCTCGGAGCGGCCGAAGTCATCGGAGAGCCTCTCCTTGACGATCTCCTGTACCACGCGCGGGCCGGTGAAGGCGAGCAGAGCGCCGGGCTCCGCGATGATCACGTCGCCGAGCGTCGCGAAGCTCGCCATCGCTCCGCCCGTCGTCGGGTTCGTGAGTAGGCAGAAGAGCGGGAGGCGTGCCTCGTGGAGCTCGTCGATCGAGGCGACGGTCTTCGGCAGCTGCATGAGCGAGAGGATCCCCTCCTGCATCCGCGCTCCACCGGAGCTCGTCACGAGTAGGAGCGGCGTGCGCTCCGAGATCGCCTCGTCGCACGCGCGCACGAACTTCTCGCCCACGGCGCTTCCCATCGAACCTCCCATGAACGAGAAATCCATCACGGCGAGCTCGAAGGGGTGGTCATCCAGCGTCGCGGCACCCACCACCATCGCGTCGGTGAGACCGGTGTTGAGCTCGGCCTCCGCAAGACGCTCGCGGTAGGGGCGCAGATCGAAGAACGAGAGCGGATCGGCCGACCGCACCTCGGCGGCCTCCTCCACGAACGATCCCGGATCGGCGAGCCACGCGATCCGAGCACGGGCCGACATGCGGAAGTGGTGTCCGCACTGCGCGCACACCCACGCCGTTGCCTCGAGCTCGTCGTCGCGGTAATGCGACCCGCACTCGGGGCATGTGTTCGGGTGCTTCTTCTCGGCCGGCGCGCTATCCGTCTGCTCGACCTTCACGTCGATACTGGTTTCGCTCATCGGCGACTGAATCTTAGACCCGGGGAGGCCGCGAGAGGTTGCAGCAAAGGTCCTACGACTCGGGCATCAGGTCGTCGAGCACCTGGCCGAGCTCGTAGAGATCTTCGATCTCGATCGTCGGGTCGGTGATCGCATGCTCGTTCAACCGATTCACCCAGACGCTTCTGATCCGCAGCTTCGACGCCGGCCCGATGTCGTGGAAGTTGCTCGCCCCGACGTGGACGTGGGCGCGCTTGTCGGCCAGCGTCCGGGCGTAGAACTCGAGCCAGTGCATCAGGTTCGGCTTGTAGGAGTGGATCTCCGAGGCAACGACCGTCTCGTCGATCGGGACGCCGATCCGCTCCTTCGAGGCCTCGATCAGGTCCTTGTCCGAGTTCGAGAGGATCGCGAGCTTCCAGCCGCGCTCACGGCATTCGGTCAGGGCGTTGATGGTCTCGGGAAACGGCTCCCAGCCCGGTAGAGAGTCCGCCAGGCCACTCTCCTCCCCCTCGGGCGCGCCGAGCCGGCGCATCGCCTCGGTCATGACCTCGCGGTAGCTGAGCTTCCCGTCGCGCTCCAGCTCCGGCTCGAGCTCGTGATAGCGCGCGAGGAGCCCGTCGATCTCCTCCTCGTCGTCGCCGAACAGCCGCTCGAGCTCCGCCCGGATCCCCCCGTTCCAGTCGATCAGCGTGCCGTAGCAATCGAAGGTTGCCCACCTCTGCATCGCCCAGGGATCCTAGATGAGTGTTTCTGCGAGATCGTATGAACCGGGGCGTGAGCTGGGTGCCCTGGGGTGCCGCGGCGGACGCTCGCCGATGCATGCAGCATCGGTGAGTGGCCGACGTGGTGAAGCGCAGGACTTGCGGAAGCCGGCTCCGCCGGCTGCCGTGAGGCCGGAGCGGCCCAGGGCGGCCAGATCGCGCAGCCGGGCACGCGAGATCGCAGAAACACTCATCTAGTTTTCGTCGGCCCAGCGGCGCAGCACGATCGTGGCGTTGTGGCCGCCGAAGCCGAAGGAGTTCGAGAGAGCGGTGTGGAGATCCGGGACATCGCGCGAGACGTTCGGGACGTAGTCGAGATCGCAGTCGGGATCGGCGTTCTCGAGGTTGATCGTCGGCGGGACGACGCGGTCGCGGAGCGCCTGGATCGTGAAGATCGCCTCGATCGCCCCGGCAGCGCCGAAGCAGTGGCCCGTCGCGCCCTTGGTGGAGGAGACCGGGATGCTGCGCGCGTGCTCCTCACCGAGAGCGACCTTGACCACCTTCGTCTCGGCGGAGTCGCCGAGCGGCGTCGACGTTGCGTGCGCGTTGACGTAGCCGATGTCGGTCGGCTCGATCCCCGCGTCGCCGATCGCCATCCGCATCGCGCGGGCCGGGCTGCGGCCGGTCGGGTCGGGCTCGGTCATGTGCGCGGCATCCGACGACATGCCGTAGCCGATCAGCTCGGCGTAGATCTTCGCGCCGCGAGCCTGAGCGCGCCCGAGCTCCTCGAGCACCACGGCGCCGGCGGCCTCGCCCATCACGAGCCCGTCACGGTCGGCGTCGAACGGGCGCGAGGCCCGCTTCGGGTCGTCGTTGCGGCGAGAGAGTGCGCGCATGGCGTCGAACCCGGCGATCCCGACACGGGTGATCGGCGACTCGCTGCCACCGGCGATCATCGCGTCTGCGCGGCCAAGGCGGATCGCGTCGACCGCGTCGCCGATCGCCATGTTCGAGGCGGCGCACGCGGTGCACTGGCTCATCAGCGGCCCCTGGGTGCCGAGCTCGATCGAGACCCAGCCGGCGCCCATGTTCGGGATGATGCAGGGGATCGAGAACGGGCTGATCCGGTCTGGGCCACGGGTGAGCAGCGTGTCGTAGCAGGCCTGGAACGAGTGCAGCCCGCCGATGCCGGTCGCGATCGAAGACCCGATGCGAGTCGGGGTCGGCGGCGATGTCGAGGCCCGAGTCGGCCTCTGCCTGCCGCGCCGCGGCGAGGATCATCTGGGCGAACCGGTCCATCCGCCGAGCCGACTTGTGGTCGACCCAGTCCGTCGGATCGAAGTCTTTCAGCTCGCACGCGAAGTGCACGGGGTAGCCCTCGTAGTCGAACTGCGTGATCTCGCCCGCGCCGGACTCCCCTGCGATCAGGTGCTTCCAGGTCGTCTCGACGTCGTTGCCGAGGGACGTGACCCCACCGAGCCCCGTCACCACGACACGCCGCCTTGCGCTGCCGTTGTCTCCCACTACATCCCCAGTCCGCCGTCGACGAGCAGCACCTCGCCCGTGATGAACGATGCCTCGTCGGAGCACAGGAACCGTACCGCCCCGGCCACGTCCTCCGCGTCACCGAGCCGGCCGAGCGGCGTGTTCTGCAGCATCAGCGCCCGCCCCTCCTCCGGGATCGCGTCGGTCAGGCGCGTCTTCACGTACCCGGGAGCAACGACGTTGGCGCGGACGTTGCGGGAGCCGAGCTCGCGCGCCAGCGACTTGGTGAAGCCGATGATCCCGGCCTTAGCCGCGCCGTAGTTCGTCTGACCGAAGTTTCCGTGCAGGCCGACGATCGAGCTGACGTTGACGATCGAGCCCGCGCGCTTCTTCATCATCGGCCTGGTCACCGCGCGGCAGGTGTAGAAGATCGAGCTCAGGTTGGTCTCGATCACCTCCCGCCAGTCCTCGTCGGGCATGCGGGCGAGCAGGCCGTCGCGCGTCACGCCCGCGTTGTTGACGAGGATGTCGATGTCGCCGGCCTGCTCGACCAGGCGAACGGCGTCGGCGGCGACGGAGACGTCGGCCTGGATCGCGCGGCCGCCGATCTCCGCGGCGAGCGCATTGGCCTCATCGGCGCCCGAGCGGTAGCCGAGGACGACCGAGGCGCCGGCACGTGCGAGCTCCGTCGCGATCGCAGCCCCGATCCCCCGTGAGGCACCGGTGACGAGCGCGGTTCTCCCCTCGAGGGAGCAGAACTCAGCCAAGCTCGTGCGCAACCGCGTTCAGCGACTTCAGGTCGTTGACCGAAACCGCCTTGACGGAGCTGTCGATCCTCTTCAGTAAACCGCTGAGGACATTGCCCGGGCCGACCTCGACGAATGTCGTGACGCCGTGGCCGATCATCTCGCGCGCCGACTGCGTGAACCTGACCGGCGCGGTCAGCTGATCGACGAGCAGCCCGCGGAGCCGCTGGGGCCCTTCGAGCTTGGCGGTGACGGTCGACACGAAATGCGCGGTCGGGGTCTTGAAGTCGAGCTTCTCGATCGCCGGCCTGAAGCGCTCGGCGGCGAGCTCGACGAGCGGCGAGTGGAACGCACCGGACACCTTCAGCCGGACGGCGCGGCGGGCGCCTTCGCGCTGGGCCTCGTCGCAGCACTCGTCGACCGCGTCGGTCTCGCCGGAGATGACGAGCTGGCCCGGGCAGTTGTAGTTGGCAGGCCACACGTTGTGGATCTTCTTGCAGAGCGCCTCGACGACCTCGTCGGCCAGGCCGAGGATCGCGGCCATCGAGCCCGGGCGGGCGTTGGCCGCATCCGCCATCACGATGCCGCGCTCGCGGACGAGCTCGATCGTCTCGCGCACGCCGAGCGCATTCGCCGCGCCGAGCGCCGAGAACTCGCCGACCGAGTGCCCGACCACGAAGTCCGGCACGATCCCGCGCGCTCTCAACGCGGCGTTGATCGCAAGGCTCGTGGCGACGAGCGCCGGCTGCTGCAGGTCGGTCCGGGTCAGCTCCTCGGCCGTCCCGTTGAAGCAGAGTGCGCGCAGGTCGAGACCGGAGGCCTCGCTTCCGGCGTCGTACACCGCCATCGCGTCCGGCTCTGCCTCCGCGATCTCCCGTCCCATGCCGAGCTCGAATGAGCCCTGCCCCGGGAACATAAAGGCCAGTTTGCTCATTTTGTAACTCCATTCGTAGGAAGAGTCCAGTGCATCAACGCAGAGCCCCACGTGAGGCCTGCGCCCATTCCGGTCATCAGAACCAGGCTTCCGGGCTGCAGGAGCCCGCTCGCGGACGCGTCGGCAAGCGCAATCGGGATCGAGCCCGACGAGGTGTTCCCGTACCGGTCCACGTTGACCACCACTTTCTCCTTGGGGAAGCCTAGTTTGTTGACAGCGTGGTCGATGATGCGGACGTTCGCCTGGTGAGGCACGTACACGTCCACGTCGTCAACGGTGAGCTCACATTCTTCCAGGAGATTCGCGGCTGAGCGCTCGAGGATGCGGGTCGCGAACTTGAAGACCTCGCGGCCGTTCATCCGCAGGTGGCCCTCGGTGCCGTCGTGGACGGCCCGGGAGCCGCTGCCGGGGAAGTTCAGCTCGTCTGCGCCCGAGCCGTCGGCGCCGAGCTCGAAGCCCAGGAAGCCGCCCTCGCCGACGTGCTCGAGCACGACGGCGCCGGCACCGTCGCCAAAGAGTACGAGCGTCGAGCGGTCTGTCCAGTCGAGGACCTTCGACAGGACGTCGCCGCCGATCACGAGCGCGCGCTTCGAGAGGCCGGACGCCACGGCGGCGTGGGCCTGCGCGAGCGCGTACATGAACCCGGTGCAGCCCGCCGAGAGGTCATACGCGGCGGCATCGACACTGCCGAGCTGATCGGCGACGATGCCGGCGGTTGCCGGAAACGCCATGTCCGGGGTGATCGTGGCGACGACGACCAGATCGATGTCCTTGCCTTCGAGCCCCGCCTGGGCGAGAGCCGCCCGGGCAGCCGGCAGCGAGATGTCCGACATCGCCACGTCGTCCTCGACCATCCGCCGCTCGCGGATCCCGGTGCGAGTCATGATCCACTCGTCGGAGGTATCGACGACCTTCGCGAGATCGTCGTTGGTCACCACCTTGTCCGGGACGTACCAGCCCAGCCCCGTGATCGAGACGGGCCTGCCGGTTGCGCGGGCGATCATTCCCCGCTCACGGCAAAGGTCAGGGTGCCACGCACCGCCAGCTCGCCACCGACAGACGCCCGCACCTTGCCCTTGCCGACCGGGCCGCGGACGGCCTCGACCTCGCAGAGCAGGTCCAGCACCTCCCCGGGCCGCACGATCCGCTTGAAGCGGACATCGTCGATGCCGGCGAAGAGCACGAGCTTCCCCTCGTTCTCGGGCTGCGAGAGAACGGCGACCGCGCCGCACTGGGCGAGCGCCTCGACCATCTTCACGCCCGGCATGATCGGGTTTCCGGGGAAATGGCCGGCGCAATCCTCGTCGGTGATGGTCTTCCGGGCCGAGACGCGCTCGCCGGGGACGAGCTCGAGCACCTCGTCGACGAGCAGGAACGGGTGCCGGTGCGGGATGATCGCCTCGATCTCCGCCCTTCCGAGCGGGACCGTCATGCTGTGAGCTGCTCCCGCAGGGAGGCGCGACCGCGGTGCGCGTAGCACTTGGCCGTGCCGACGGGCAAGCCGGTGACCTCGGAGATCTCGGCGAACCCGACATCGAAGGCGTCCTTGAGCGCGACCACCGTCGCCTGGGCGGGCGGGAGCTCGGCGAGCCGGAGGCCGAGCTCGCGGCGGGTCTCCGAGGATGTGAGCTCGGCAACGGGATCTCCGTCGCGCGCGGGGCGCTCGTCCTCGAAGAGCGGCTCCGTGCGGCGAAGAGCGCGCGCCTGGGCGAAGTCCTTGCAGGTGTTGACCGTGAGCCGGTGGAGCCAGGTCGAGAACTGTGACTCGCCGCGGAACTGGCGGATGCGCACGACGAGCTTCGCCAGCGAGTCCTGCGCCGCGTCCCGCGCGTCCTCGGGATCGCGCAGCAGGTGGAGCGCCAGGCGCTCGACCCGCGGGGCGTGGCGCTCGCAGAGAGCCTCGAGGGCCTTCTGGTCGCCTGCTTTGGCGCGCGTCACGAGAATCGGATCGGAAAGCCGCTCGTAGACGAGCGGAACATCGGGGCGGGCATCAGTGCGGATTGGACGACGCTGGGGCAGGCGCGGTTGCACGGCGCGCCTACTCTAGTGGCCGTGGACCTTCTGCCCGAAGCCGTCCTGCCTCGCCTGCGCGGAGCTTTCGGCCGCACCTACCTCTACGCGAACGAGACCCCTTCGACCCAGACGATGGCGCCCCCGGACGCGCCGCATGGCACGGTTGCGCTGGCCGAGCATCAGACGGCCGGACGCGGGCGGCTCGGGCGGGTGTGGGTCGACGAGCCGGGCACGGGCCTCGCCCTCTCCGTCGTCCTCCACCCGCCTCCTCCGGTGGCCCGCTGGCCCGAGCTGACGCTCGTCGCCGCACACGCGGTGGCGGGCGCGATCGGCGAGGGCGCGACGATCAAGGACCCCAACGACGTTCTCCTCGACGGGAAGAAGGTCTGCGGCATCCTCGCCGAGGCCGGTGAGCGGGTCGTGCTCGGGAATCGGCGTCAACGTCGGTGAGGCGCCCTGGCCCGGCGCGGGCTAAGTCGACCGCGACCGACTCGACCTTCTGGTCGACATCCTCGACCGGCTCGAGCAGGGCTACGACGCCTGGGTTGCCACCCACTAGCCGGAAATAGCCTGCAACCAGGCGGGACCGGAATACACTGAGAGCTGCGGTGAAGATCTCGCTCCTGTGTGCTGCGCTCGTCGCAGCCGTGGCGGTCGCTCCGATCGCCGGGTCGGCGCCCGCTGCCTCCACACCGCGGGTGCTCGCCATTCACTTCACCTCGGACGTGAACCCCGTGACGCAGAGCTGGCTGAACGACAAGCTCGACCAGGCGCTCAAGGATCACTACAACGCGGCCGTGATCGTCCTCGACACTCCCGGCGGCGACGAGGATTCGATGCGGAAGATCGTCCAGAAGGAGCTCCAGCTCAGCCGGGCAGGGACGCCGGTGATCGTCTACGTCTCGCCGGGCGGTGCGCGCGCCGCGTCGGCCGGGGTCTGGATCTCCGAGGCGGCCGACGTGCTCGCGATGGCGCCCGAGACCAACATCGGCTCCTCGACGCCGATCTCGGGCACCGGGGCGAACCTGGGCAGCGACCTGCGCCGGAAGATCATCAACGACGCCGCGGCCTCGCTCCGCGGCCTCGCGAAGACCCACGGGCGCAACGCAGCCTGGGCGAACAAGGCTGTCAAGCAGGCCGCCAACCTGACCGCCGTGGAGGCGCTGAAGCTGAACGTGATCGACACGATCGCGCCGACGCTGCCGGCGCTCCTCGACAAGATCGACGGCTGGACAACGGTGCCCCAGCACCTCAAGCTGCACACCGCAGGCGCCACGATCGACGAGACGAAACCGGGCTTTCTGACGCGCTTCCTCTCGATCCTCACCGACCCGAACGTCGTGTCACTGCTCTTCCTGCTCGGGATCGTCGGGATCGGGTTCGAGATCTTCCATCCCGGGATCGTGTTGCCGGGCGCGCTCGGCGCGATCTCGATGCTGCTCGCGCTCTTCGGGCTCTACGTCCTACCGCTCTCGTGGACCGGCGTCGGCCTGGTGATCCTCGGCCTCGCGTTACTCGGCCTCGATCTCTACGTGCCGAGCCATGGCGCGCTCACCTTATGCGGCTTGATCGCGCTCGGCTTCGGGCTCGCGACGATGTTCCAGAACGTGAGCGGCGGGCCGAGCGAGTCGACTGCGTTGATCGTCGCCGTCACGCTGATCCTCGGCGGGGCCTGGGCCTTCGGCATCTCGAAGGCGATCGCGGCGCGCCGCTCGCCGGTGGCCGTCGGGCCGCAGGAGATCATCGGGATGGAGGGCATCGTCCGCGAGGGCGGGCTCGTCGCCATCCACGGCGAGCTCTGGCGCGCGAGGGCCGATCAGCCGCTCCGGCTCGGTCAGCGCGTGACCGTCGACCGGCTCGACGGGCTGACGCTCGAGGTCCATCAGCTCTGATCAGCTGTAGGATCGCTCCGTGACCATCGCCGGAATCGTGATCGGGGTCCTGCTGCTGATCCTGATCTTCTTCCTGATCGGGGCGCTCAAGGTCGCACGCGAGTACGAGCGAGGCATCATCTTCCGCCTCGGCCGGCTGCTGCCGGAACCGAAGGGCCCGGGCCTTTTCGTCCTGATCCCGATCGTCGACAAGATGGTGAAGGTCGACCTCCGCACGATCACGCTGCAGATCCCGCCGCAGGAGGTGATCACCAAGGACAACGTCCCGGTGCGCGTGAACGCGGTCGCGTACTTCCGCATCGTCGACCCCAAGTCGGCGATCGTCCAGATCGAGAACTACATGGTCGCGACCTCCCAGATCGCGCAGACCACGCTGCGCTCCGTTCTCGGCCAACACTCGCTCGACGAGCTCCTGTCGGAGCGGGAGAAGATCAACTCGATCCTGCAGGGGATCATCGACGAGCAAACTGCGCCCTGGGGCATCAAGGTCTCGATCGTCGAGGTCAAGGACGTCGAGATCCCGCAGGGCATGCAGCGCGCGATGGCCCGTCAGGCCGAGGCCGAGCGCGAGCGGCGCGCGAAGGTGATCGCGTCAGAGGGCGAGTTCCAGGCCTCCGAGCGGCTCAAGGACGCCGCCGCCGTGATCGAGACGCATCCAGTCGCGCTGCAGCTTCGCTACCTGCAGACGCTGATCGAGATCTCCTCGTCGCCGTCGACGACGATCGTCTTCCCGGCGCCGATCGACGTGCTCACGCTGCTCTTGCCCAAGGGCAAGGACAACGGCGCGGCAAGCTGAGCCCTCAGCTCGGGCCGGCCGGATGCTCCTCGCGGAAGCGCCGGGCAGCCTCGATCGCAGCGGCCAGGTTCATCCCCTTGTCCTTGCCCTGCTTGATCAGCATCACCAGCTCGATCGCCTCGACGTCATAGATCCGCTGTTTCTTCCCCTTCGTCGGGATCTGAGCCTTGTTCGTCCAGTAGTCGAGTTGCATCTTCGAGATGCCGGCGAGACGGCATACCTGACCGAGATAGAGCTCGATCCTGTCGAGATGGGCCGCGAGATCGACCGGCTCGAGCGCCACCTGCCGCGTTCCGTACTGCATTTCGGTCCTCTCCACGTCGAGCAGCCCCCCGGCGCTGCCGACTCTAGCCTTCCGGAACGGAGAATTGAAGCCCGCTAGTCGGGCGAGGGCTCGTCGTCGACCGGAGCGGTCTCTTCCTCGCTCGGCTCGTCCAGCGCCTCTGACGGCAAGCCTTCCAGCGCCGCCGGCGTCGTCTCGCCGGCCAACGGCTCCACGGAGTCGTCCTCCGCGTCCTCGGCCGATTCGACGACCGGCGCGAGCGACGAGACGGTCTCCGCGTCACGAAGGCGCATGACGATGACGCCCTGGGTCGAGCGGCCGAGCCGCTTGACGTCCTCGACGGGCATCTTGATCACGGTGCCGCCGGTGGAGATCAGCATCACCTGGTAGCCGTCGCGGACGACCAGAGCGCCGGCGAGGTAGCCGCGCGCCTCGGTCAGCTTGACGGTCTGCACACCCATTCCGCCGCGCCCCTTGCGCGGGTACTCGGAGACGCGCGTCCGCTTGCCGAACCCGTTCTCGGTGACAACGAGCAGGTCGGAGTCGTCGTTCGCGATCTCGGCGGTGATCACGACATCGTCGCCGCGGAGCGTCATGCCGCGTACGCCCTCGGTGGCACGTCCCATCGCGCGTGCGTCCGCCTCCGAGAAGCGGATCGCCTGGCCTTTGCGCGACACGAGCAGGACGTCGTCGCCGGTGGAGCACAGCCGCACGGAGACGAGCTCGTCGGCGTCGCGCATCTTGATCGCGATGATCCCGTCGGCCTTGAGCGGTGTGTTGTAGTCGGCGAGCTTGGTCTTCTTGACGACGCCGTTCTTGGTCGCGCAGAGGAGGTACTCGGTCTCCTCGAAGTTGCGTGTCTTGATCACTGCGCGCACCTGCTCGTCCTGGCGGACCGGGAGCAGGTTGCCGATCATCCGGCCCTTCGCCTGCCGCGAGCCGAGCGGGAGCTCGTGCACCTTGAGGCGGTAGACCTTGCCGACGGAGGTGAAGAAGAGGATGTAGTCGTGGGTCGAGGCGACGAAGAGATGCTCGATGTAGTCCTCGTCCTTCATGTCCATGCCCATCACGCCGACGCCGCCGCGTCGCTGCTCCCTGTAGGCGGTGGGCGAAAGACGCTTGATGTAGCCGGAGCGGGTGATCGCGATCACCATGTCCTCTTCTGCGATCAGGTCCTCGAGCTCGAGGTCGCCCTCGGCCGCGATGATCTCGGTGCGTCGCTCGTCGCGGCGGCCGTAGGTCGCCTTGACCTCGAGCAGCTCCTCGCGGATGACCCCGTCGATCCGGGACTCGTCCGACAGGATCGCGCGGAGCTCACCGATCCGCTCCATCAGGTCGTCGTACTCGTTCTGCAGGCGCTTGCGCTCGAGCCCGGTCAGCGCCCGGAGGCGCATCTCCAGGATCGCGTTGGCCTGCAGCTCGCTGAGGCCGAACTCGCTCATCAGGCCCTGCCGCGCGGCCTCCGTGCTCTCCGAAGCGCGGATCAGCGCGATCACCGCGTCGATGTTGTCGAGCGCGATCAGGTAACCCTCGAGGATGTGCGCACGCCGAACGGCATTGCGCAGCTCGAACTTCAGCCGGCGGGTGACGACCTCGCGCTGGTGGTCGAGATAGGTGCGGATCAGCTCGAGCAGCGAGAGCGTTCGCGGGACGCCGTCGACGAGCGCGACGGCGTTGTAACCGAACGTCGTCTGCAGGGACGTGTGCTGGTAGAGCTTGTTCAGCGCGACCTGCGGCACCGCGTCGCGCTTGAGCTCGATGTAGATCCGCATCCCGTCCTTGCCGGACAGATCCTTGACGCCGTCGCGGTGAGCCGCGATCTCGGTCAGAACACCCTCGCGCACCAGGTCGGCGATCTTCGAGATGACGCCGTCGTCGCCGCCCTTCTTGACGCCGTAGGGAAGCTCGCTGACGATGATCGCCGACTTGCCGCCGCGAAGCTCCTCGATGTGCGCGCGGCCGCGAACCCTGATCCGGCCCCGGCCGGAGCGATACGCCTCGCGGATCCCCTCGCGGCCGAGGATGATCCCGCCGGTCGGGAAGTCGGGGCCCTTCACGTGCTGGCTGAGCCGCTCGACGTCGATATCGGCGTCGTCGATCATCGCGATCACGGCGTCGATCGTCTCGGACAGGTTGTGCGGGGGGATGTTCGTCGCCATCCCGACCGCGATGCCGGTGGCGCCGTTGACGAGCAGGTTCGGGAACCGGGCGGGAAGCACGGCGGGCTCACGCTCGGAGCCGTCGTAGTTCGGGATGAAGTCGATCGTGTCCTGATCGATGTCACGCAGGAGCTCGGCGGCCATCGCGGCGAGGCGCGCCTCGGTGTAGCGCTCGGCGGCCGCGGGATAGCCGTCGACGTTGCCGAAGTTGCCCTGCGGGTCGACGAGCGGGTAGCGGAGCGAGAACGGCTGCGCCATGCGCACCAGGGCGTCGTAGATCGCCTGGTTGCCGTGCGGGTGGTACTTCCCCATCACGTCGCCGACGACGCGGGCGCACTTGATCCGCTCGCGGTTCGGCTGCAGCCCGAGCTCGTTCATCGCGTAGAGCACACGGCGGTGCACCGGCTTCAGCCCGTCCCGCGCGTCGGGGAGCGCGCGCGAGACGATCACGCTCATCGAGTAGTCGAGGAAGCTCGTGCGCATCTCCTGCTCGAGCTCGCGCGGCTCTATCCGGCCGGCGCCGGTGGGCTCTGTACTAGACATCGAGCCTTGCGTACTTGGCGTTCTGCTCGATGAACTCGCGGCGGGGCTCTACCTCGTCTCCCATCAGCATCGAGAAGACCTTGTCGGCGAGGATCGCGTCCTCGACACCGACCTGGATCAGCACGCGATTCTCGGGGTTCATCGTGGTCTCCCAGAGCTGCTCGGGGTTCATCTCGCCGAGGCCCTTGAAGCGGTTGACCTTGAGCCCTTCCTTCGCGAGCTCGAGGATCTGGAGCCGAAGCCCTTCGAAGGTTGCGGTGGTCTCGCTCTTCTTGCCGAGCGTGAGGGCGAAGGGCGGTGGGCCGGCAACCTCGACGAGGCGCGCGTAGGTGCGGCGCAGGCCGGCATAGACGGGCGAGGCGAGGAGAGCGACGGGTAGCTCGATGTGGGTCGCGGCGTTCGTCTCGCGCTCGGTCATGCGCAGCCGGATCGAGTCATCGGTCTCGCTGACGTATTCGAGCTCGTAGATGTCATCGCCGAGGCCGGAGATCGCAGCCGCGACCGAGGCCGCGTCGGGCGTGTCGACCTCGACCAGGCGGTGCAGCACGACGAACGACGCGGCGGCGGTCCCGAAGTCGGCGCGAAGCCGCGAGAGCCACCCGTCGAACTCGTTCAGCGCGCGTGCGAGCCGCTGGTAGCGCACCTCGGTGACGCGATAGGACTGGCCCGTGCGGTCGGTGATCTCGACATCCTGGGCGCGGTCGCGCACGAGGATCTCCTCGAAGTGCGCCTCCTTCTCGATGTAGCGCTCGTTCTTGCCGGTCGAGCTCGAGAGCTTGTATAGCGGCGGCACGGCGATGTAGACGTGGCCGCTCTCGACGAGCTCCTGCATCTGGCGGTAGAAGAACGTGAGCAGGAGCGTGCGGATGTGCGAGCCGTCGACGTCGGCGTCGGTCATGACGATCACGCGGTTGTAGCGCAGCTTCTCGAGGTCGAACTCGGCGCCGATGCCCGTGCCGACGGCGGTGACGATCGACTGGATCTCGGTGTTGGAGAGCACCTTGTCGATCCGGTTCTTCTCGGAGTTGATCACCTTGCCGCGCAGGGGAAGGATCGCCTGGTAGTTCTTGTCGCGAGCGTCCACGGCGGAGCCGCCTGCCGAGTTGCCCTCGACCAGGAAGAGCTCGCAAAGCTCCGGATCGGAGGACTGGCAGTCGGCAAGCTTGCCGGGGAGGCCTCCGCCGGAGAGCGCGCCCTTGCGCTGGATGTCGCGCGCCTTGCGCGCAGCCTGGCGTGCGCGGGCCGCGTCGGTGGCCTTGCGGATGATCCGCTTCCGCTCCGCGGAGTGCTCCTCGAACCACTCGCCGAGCTTCTGGTTGACGGTCTTCTCGACGAAGCCGCGAACCCACGGGTTGCCCAGCTTGGCCTTGGTCTGGCCCTCGAACTGCGGGTCACGCAGCTTGACGGAGATGACCGCCGCGAGCCCCTCGCGCGTGTCCTCGCCCTCGAGCGCATCGTCCTTCTCCTTGAGCACGCCGTCCTCGGTGGCCCACCTGTTCATGGTGCGGGTGAGCGCCGACGAGAAGCCGGAGAGGTGGGATCCGCCGGCGTGAGTGTTGATGTTGTTCGCGTAGGTGAAGACGGACTCGACGTACTTGGCGTTCCACTGCATCGCGATCTCGACCGTGCCGCGGCCTTCCTCTTCCTCAGCCTCGAAGTAGATGATCGTGCCGTGGATCGGGTCGCGTCCCGCATTCACGTGGCCGATGAAGTCGCGGATGCCGTTCTCGAAGTAGAACTCCTCGCTCCACTCGCCCTCGCGCTCGTCGACGAGCTTGATGCGCAGCCCCTTCGTGAGGAACGCGGTCTCGCGCATCCGCTGGCGCAGCGTCTCGCGCGACCAGGCGATCTCCTCGAAGATCTCGGGGTCGGGGACGAAGGTGATCTTGGTCCCGGTCTGGTCGGTGAAGCCGGCGGGCCTCATGTCCGCAAGCGGGACGCCGCGAGCGAAATCCTGGCGATACACCTTCCCGTCGCGCTCAACCGTCGCCTCGAGGCGCTCGGACAGCGCGTTCACGACCGAGACACCGACGCCGTGGAGGCCGCCCGAGACCTTGTAGCCCTCGCCGCCGAACTTGCCGCCGGCGTGGAGCTTCGTCAGGACGACGGTAAGAGCAGGCAGGCCGTCGGGGCTGTCAGGAGCGACGTCGATCGGGATGCCGCGGCCGCGGTCCTGCACCGTGATCGAGCTGTCCGGGTGGATGTAGACCTCGATCGAGTCGCCGTACCCGGCCATGGCCTCATCGACCGCGTTATCCACGACCTCGTAGACGAGGTGATGGAGCCCGTCGACACCCGTCGAGCCGATGTACATGCCGGGCCGGAGCCGGACCGGCTCGAGGCCCTCGAGGACCGTGATGTCCTTTGCGGAGTATGTGGGGTCGGCAGCCATCGCTCTGGGAATCGGTCAGACGCGACCGAGAAGTAAAAAATGCCTGCAAAACACCTGTTTTGCCGGCTGGGTTAAGTGTATCAAACCAGGCGGTCTGAACGACCCCTTGCGAGGCTCAAACTCACCGCTTTTTCGACACTTTCGCGCAGCTTCCCGTCCTCGATCGAGGAGGCAATCTCAGCGGCCGCGCGCAGCTCGTCCCGGGATGGTACCGGGCGCGCCCGCAAGGGGCTATCGGCGGCCTCCTCCGGCGCCGGCTCTGCGAGCGGGCCGGGCGCAAACCTGACCGCGGAGACCTCGAGCCGCGTCGCGATATCCGCTGCGCGCTGTGCGAGCTCGAAGGCCCACACCGAGTCCGCCGTGTTCACATGCAGGGTCCCGTCCCGCGCGATTCGGGCCGGCCAGGCATTCCGCGCGATCCCCTCGCCGACCGCGTCGGGCCAGCGTGCGCAGATGTCGCCCAGATCAGCCGGCCCGCCGAAACGGGTCAGCTCGCGACGAACGGAATCAGACAGCGAGTCCAGGAGTCACCTCCACCACCTGGCTCGGCTCGGCGGGAAGCGCTGAGCGGTGTGTCGTCGTGATCACGGTCTGGCCGAGCCCCGAGACCGACGCCGCGAGGATGGCGCGGCGACGCGAGTCGAGCTCCGAGAGCACGTCGTCGAGCAGCAACAGCGGGGTCGAGGGAAGGAGCCCTGTCTCGGCGAGCAGGAGCGCTAGCAGCGCCAGCCGCTGCTCGCCCTGCGATCCGAAGCCGCGGAGCTCGCGGCCGTCGGCTGCGATCTCGAGGTCGTCGAGATGAGGGCCGAGCCCGGTTGTCCCGCGCGCAAGGTCGGCATCGAAGCGCGCCTCCAGCGCAGCGGCGGTCGGTGCGTCGGCGTCGTACCCGAGCCTCCCGTCCGGCAGGCCGAGCTCCGCCAGGCGCTCGCGAAAGGCTGGCGACAGTGCCACTGCGGTCTCGCGGCGCGCCTCCACCAACGCCGCGCCGAGCTCGGCGACGCGCTCCGTCCACGGCGAGACGACCTCGCGGGGCGCCAGGCCGAGCTGGACGCGTCGAAGCCCTGCGTTCCGCTGAGCGAGCGCCGACGCGTACTCCTGCGGCAATCCGGCCTGCGTGGGCAGCATGCGTCCGAGCACTCTGTCGATGTAAGCACGGCGAACCGCAGGGCCGCCCTTGACGACAGCCAGCCGGTCGGGCGTGAACACGAGGGTCGGGAACTCGCGCCGGAGCGACTCGGTCGAGGCAAGCCGGGATCCGTCGAGCTCCGCTGTCTTGCCGGCCTGCGCAGCGAGCTTCACCCGGATCTCGTGACTCACGCCGCCGCGATCGAGCCTCAGCGACACGGCCGCGGCGGTCTCGTGGAAACGGATCAGGCGCCCGTCGGTGCGCGTTCGCGGCGAGAATCCCTGGGTCGCCAGGTGCATCGCCTCGAGCAGGTTCGTCTTGCCGGCTCCGTTGTCCCCCGTCACGAGGACGATGCCCGGCTCGAGAGCGAGGTCGAGGTGCGCGTACGAGCGGAAGTTACGAAGCGTGACGTGCCGAACGACCAGGCTGAATCCCGCTCACCGTCTCGTCGAAGCTCATCCTGCGAGCCGGATCGGCATGATCAGGTACGTGTAGTCCGGGCTCTCACCCTGGAGGACCGCCGGGCGGAGCGGGCTGATCAGCTTGAAGCGAACGGTCGGCGAGTCGATCGACTCGAGGCCGTCGCGCAGGAACTCTGCGTTGAAGCCGATCTCCAGGGCGTCCGCGGCGAACGGGGCCGGCAGCGACTCCTTGGCCTCGCCGACGTCCTGCGTCCGCGCCGAGACGGTCAGCTCGCCCTCGGCGAAGCGGAGCCGGAGCGGCGAGTTGCGTTGCGCGAGCAGGCCGACGCGGCGAACGACATCGAGGAGCTCATCGCGTGGGAGCTCGAGCTCGTGCTCGAACTGCTCCGGCAGCAGCTGGCGGTAGTTCGGGAACTGCCCGTCGATCCGGCGCGTGGTCAGCCAGGTGCCCTCGGAGCCGAAGATCACGTGGTTCTCCTGGACGGCCATGTCGATCGTGTCGCCCGAGCCGGCGATCCGCGCAACCTCCTGGAGCGCCCGGGCCGGGATGATCGCCTCGAGGTCGGGGAGGGGCCCCGGCGCCGCGGTCTCCTTGACCGCGAGCCGGTAGGAGTCTGTGGCCGCCATCACGAGCTTGCCTGCCTCGAAGCTCGCGAAGATCCCCGTGAGCACGGGCCGGCTCTCGTCACGCGACGCCGATTTGCTCACCCGGGCGATCGTGCCGAGCAGCAGCTCGCGGTCTACCTCCTGCAGCGCGATTCCTTCGAGATCCGGCAGGTGCGGGAAGTCCTCGGCCGAGTAGGTGTGGATGCGGTAGCTGGCAGAGCCGCTCGTGATCTCGAGCACGGAATCCTCGCCCAGATGCTCGATCGAGACGTCCGACTCGGGCAGTGCGCGTGCGATGTCGAGGAGTAGCCGACCCGGCACGACGACCGTCCCCTCGCTGGCGACCTCGGCATCCATCGACGCGCGGAGCGAGAGCTCCATGTCGGTGGCGGCGAGGGCAAGCCCTTCGGAGCTCGCGGTCAGCTGAATACCGCCGAGCACGAGAACGGACGCGCGGGTCGAGAGAGCGCGTGCAACGACGGCGACGCTCTCGGCGAAGCGCTCGCGCGAAACGGTGGCTTTCAACACGTCGAGGGTCACAGTCTCTGAGTCAATCATTATTTGAAGAATTCAATTCGTAGTAACCCTAGGTGTGTGGATAGCCGGGACAACCTCACTCCGTGAGGAGCAGACGGCATTCTGGCTGTGGGACCGGACGGGGGAGATCTCGGGGCTATCTACAGGGGACATGGCTTACCGGGCCTGCTTCACACGGGCCGTGAGTTCTTGCACCAGGTTATAAACAGACCTGTCCTCACGGATCAGGCGGGCGATCTTCGATGTCGCGTGGATCACGGTCGTGTGGTCGCGGCCTCCGAAGTGCTTGCCGATCTTGGGCAGCGAGGAGTCCGTCAGCTCGCGTGAGAGGTACATCGCGACCTGGCGCGGGTAGACGATGCTCTGCGAACGGCGCTCGCTCGTGAGCTCGGTCAGGGTGACGCTGAAGCGATCGCAGACGAGCTCCTGGATCCGCTCGATCGAGACGACGGCCGGCTCACCCTGCGGGAAGACGTCGCGCAGCACGTCCTGGGCGAGCTCGACGTCCATCCGCCGGCCTGTCAGCGACGCGAACGCGACGACGCGCGTGAGGGCCCCTTCCAGCTCGCGGATGTTCGTCGTGACGCGGCTCGCGATGTGAGTCAGCACCTCCGGGTCGCCGACGTCGATGCCGTCGTACTTGACCTTGCGGCGGAGGATCGCGATCCGCGTCTCGAGATCCGGCGGCTGGATGTCGGTGATCAGGCCCCACTCGAAACGCGACCGCAGCCTGTCCTCGAGCGTCTGGATGTCGCGCGGCGGCCGGTCGGAGCTCATCACGATCTGCCGCCCCGCCTCGTGCAGGGAGTTGAAGGTGTGGAAGAACTCCTCCTGGATCCGCTCCTTGTGCTCGAAGAACTGCACGTCGTCGATCAACAGCACGTCGTAGGCCCGGTATCGCTGCTTGAAGCCCTCGATGCGCTTGTCGCGGAGCGAGTTGATGAAGTCGTTCATGAACGTCTCCGACGTCACGTAGCGCACGGTCAGCGATGAGGAATGGAGCCCGATGTAGTTCGCCACGGCGTGCAGGAGATGTGTCTTGCCGAGCCCCGTGTGCCCGTAGATGAACAGCGGGTTGTAAGCCTGTGCCGGCGCTTCTGCGATCGCGAGCGCCGCGGCGTGGGCGAACCGGTTGGACGAGCCGATGACGAACGAGTCGAACGTGTATTTCGGGTTGATCGAGCCGCCGTCGATGCGCGGCAGGACGGGCGGCGGGATGGCCGCAACGGGTGCGGCCGAGGGGCGCACGACGAAATCGAGGCGCCGGTCGGAGCCGGTGGTGTCCTTCACACCGGCACGGATCAGGTCGGCGAAGCGGCTCTCGATCCATTCCCGTGTGAAGTCGTTCGGCACCGAGAGCACGAAGGTGTCCGCGTCGAGGCCGACGGCGCTCACTTCGTTGAACCAGTTTCGATAGGTCTTCTCGTTGAGGGATCCCCGCAGGCGGGCCGCTACATCGCCCCAGAGGTTTTCCGCAGTCAAGTCGTTCGGGTGGTCCACGCCTCCAGTGAGCTCCTTCGGTTGGGTCGGGCGGCGACAATAGCAGCGTCCGGAGGAGGGATTCAATGAGGATTTCCGCGCCCGCCGACGTAGTTAAAACGATGGTTTTGCAGGGGCTTTCCCCTCTCCACACGACTCTCCACAGGTGTGGAAAGATGGTTGGGGCCAGGATGTTCGGCCGCTCTTTCCACGACTTTCCGCATCCGGGGCGCTGTGGAGAACCGTGAGGCGAGCCTCACCGCGTATACTGGCCCATCGGCTAGGCCGCGACCGGTCGTCGTCGCTTCGGCCGAGCCTCTCGAGGGAGCCATTCAATGAAACGCACCTACCAGCCAAACGTACGCCGGCGGAAGAAAAAGCACGGCTTCCGTGCCCGGATGAAGACGCGCGCCGGCCGTGCCATCCTGAAGCGCCGCCGCGCGAAGGGCCGCAAGCGCCTTTCGGCGTAGATGGCGCTCCTCGGCTAGCGCTCGTGCAGCGCAAGAACCGCCTCTCGCGCTCCCGCGACTTCGACACCGTCTACCGGCAGGGCCGGTCGGTTTCGACCCGCTTCCTCACGCTGTACTGGTTTGCCCGCAGCGAGGAGCCGGGCGAGCCGCGGCTCGGGCTCGCGGTTCCCAAGGCGACCGGCTCGAGCGTCGTCCGCAACCGGATCAAGCGCCAGCTGCGCGAGATCTGGACGTCGAAGCTCGACGTCGAGGCGGTGGCTCCGACGAACGACTACGTGCTCGTCGTTCGCCCCGGTCTGCCCGAGGCGGTGGAGACCCGCGGCCACGACTGGCTCGTCGAGCGCGTGGACGAGGTTCTCGAGAAGGTGGCGGCATGATGGCCACGCCGCTACGGGCTGCACCGTCGAAGCTCGGGATCGGGCTCGTCTACGCCTACCGTTACACCTTCGGCCTCCTCGTGCCCGCCGGCACCTGCAAGTTCCATCCGAGCTGCTCGGAGTACGCGATCCAGGCGCTCCGCAAGCACGGGCTCTTCAAGGGATCGGCGCTCGCCTGCTGGCGCGTCCTGCGCTGTAACCCCTGGTCCCACGGCGGAGTCGACTACCCGTGATGCCTCTCGCGATCATCGTCATCTCGACGCTCGAGAACCTTCTCCGGTGGTTGCTCGATCGCTTCCACACGTTCGGGCTCACCTGGGCCTGGTCGATCGTCGCGACGACGATCGTCGTGCGGATCTGCCTCGTGCCGCTGACGGTGCGGCAGATCCACTCGATGCAGTCGCTGCAGCGCCACGCGCCGGAGATGAAGGAGATCCAGCGCAAGTACAAGGGCGACAAGCAGAAGCAGAACGAGGAGCTGATGAAGTTCTACCGGGAGAACAAGATCAACCCGGCGGCCTCGTGCCTGCCGATGGTCGCGCAGTTCCCGGTCTTCATCTCGCTCTATCTCGTCCTGAAGCACTTCTCGAAGCACATCCCGCCGGGCTCCGACCTCTCGTGGCTGCACTTCGTCCCGAACATCACGGCGCCGGCCAACTCGAGCTGGTCCGGCTACGTGCTGCTCGCCGTGTACGCCGGCAGCCAGATCTGCTCGACGTACTTCATGTCGACGTCGATGGACAAGATCCAGCGGCGGATCATGATGTTCATCCCGCTGATCTTCATCACGGTGATCGCGCACTTCCCGACGGGTCTCGTCATCTACTGGGTGACGACGAACCTGTGGACGGTCGGCCAGGGCCTCGTGACGCGCCGCCTCGTGCCGAAGACCGCTCCTGTGGCCCCCGGCCCGAAGCGCAGCTCGCGAACGCCGGCGACGGCTCCCGCGATCAGCAACGGCGCACCCACCGATCCCGCTCCCAAGCCCAAGCCGCAGAACCAGGCGCCCGCCCAGCCACGCCGCGTGAAGAGGAACAAGGGCCGAGGCCGGCGGTGAGCGGGGAGCGGACGGTCGAGGCGACCGGCGAGACGGTCGGCGAGGCCAAGTGGCGCGCGCTCCGCGAGCTCGAGCTTCTCGTTCCGTCGCTCGACAAGTCAGCCGTTCGGTTCCAGGTCCTTTCGGAGGGCGAGCGGGGCCTGCTCGGCGTCGGCTACACACCGGCCCGTGTGATGGCCACAGCCGCCGAGGGAGAGGCAGCTGCGGACGGGCCTGCCGGCCCGGACGAGAGCGAGGCCGCCCGGCGGCTGCGCGGGCTCGTGACGCAGGTCGCGGCGGCGATCGGCGTCCGCTGCCGGGTCGAGGTGGACGAGTCGGAGACGGCGATCGAGGTGACCTGCAGCGGCGACGACCTGGGGCTGCTGATCGGCAGGCACGGCCAGACGATCGACGCGATCCAGGTGCTCGCGTCGGCCATGGTTGGCCGTGGGGACGGCGAACGCAAGGAGGTCGTCGTCGACGCGTCCGGGTACCGCGAACGGCGTCGCCGAACGCTCGAGTCGCTGGCTGTCCGGAGCGCCGAGGACGCCGTACGGACGGGGTCGCGTGTCGAGCTCGAGCCGATGAGCGCCGCGGAGCGGAAGATCGTTCACACCTCGCTCGAGCACAACGACGACGTCACGACCTCGAGCGAAGGCGAGGAGCCGAATCGTTTCGTGGTCGTCGAGCCCGCCGAGTAGCCGGCCGTGTCGCCGCTCGAGGACTGGCTTCGCGCCGTCGTCGAGACGCCCGGGCTGACCTCGCTCGACCTGGCTGCCGCACGCGGGATGCTGCTCGAGGATGCGCTCCGGGCCGTCCCGCTGCTGGAAGGCCGCACGGGCCCGGTGGTCGACGTCGGCTCGGGGAACGGGTCCCCCGGGATCCCGGTTGCTCAGGCTCTACCCGAGGTCGAGGTCGTGCTCCTGGAGGCGGCGGCGCGGCGGTGCGCGTTCCTCGAGGAGTGGGCGCCCGTCAATGCCCGGGTGGTCTGCGGGCGGGTCGAGGAGCAGCCGGTCGACTGGGCAGGCGCGGCTCTCGCAAAGGCGCTGGCGCCACCGGCGGTGGCCGCGGAATGGTGCCTTCCGCTCGTCCGGGAGGGCGGCATCGTGGTGCTGTGGGTCGGCGAGAGCGCCGACCTCGAGGATCTCGCCCGGGTCGGCGCCCGGCTTGCCGGCGAGGTCGATGACTCGCCGCAGGGCCTCGCGGTGCTGCGAAAGACCGGGCCGACTCCGCCCGGCTTCCCGCGCCGGACCGGCGTCGCGCGCAAGCGGCCCCTCTAGGCGGAGCCGTCCGCGTCCGTGACTAGCCTGACCGGCTGTGAGCGGCCGGGTCTACGCATTCGCGAATCAGAAGGGCGGCGTCGGGAAGACGACGACGACCGTCAACCTGGCGGCCTGCCTGGCCGAGGCCGGCGAGCGGGCGCTCGTGATCGACCTCGACCCGCAGGCGAACGCGACCTCCGGTCTCGGAATGAAGGCCAACGGCACGTCCAGCTACGACCTTCTGGACGGGGCGCCGATCTCGGAGCTCGCGAAGCCGACGGCTTTTCCGAACCTCTTCCTGATCCCCTCCAAGCCCGAGCTGGCCGGCGCCGCGATCGAGCTGGCGCGCCGCTCCGACGGCGAGGGCTATCTGGCCGAGTCGCTCGCAGATGCGCGCGAGTTCAGCTTCGTCCTGCTCGACTGCCCGCCCTCGCTCGGCCCGCTGACCGTGAACGCGCTCGCGGCCGCCGATCGCGTGATCGTGCCGGTTCAGGCCGAGTACTACGCGCTCGAGGGTCTCGCACAGTTGATGCAGTCGATCAACCTGATCAAGGCGCGCCTGAATGCCCGGCTGGCTCTCGGCGGCCTGCTGATCACGATGAGCGACGGCCGCACGAACCTTGCCGCCGATGTCGAGCGGGAGGTGCGGCGGCACTTCGGGAACCTCGTCTTCGACACGGTCGTCCCGCGCTCGGTGCGTGTTGCAGAGGCACCGAGCCACGGCCTCCCGATCACTCACTACGACCGGCGCTCACGTGGCGCCGAGGCCTACTGGAAGGTGGCGATGGAGCTTGTCGAACGCAGCTGAATCGAGCTCGCGGCGCGGCCTCGGCCGTGGCTTCGAGGTCCTGATCGGAGGCGCGGCGATGGAGCTCGCGCACGTCGCGATCGACCAGATCCATGCGAACCCGCGCCAGCCGCGGCGGCGCTTCGACCATGAGGCGACAAATGGGCTCGCGGACTCGATCCGCCACCAGGGCGTGGTGCAGCCGGTCGTGCTCCGGCCCCGGCTCGAGGGCGGCTACGAGCTGATCGCCGGCGAGCGGCGCTGGCGCGCAGCCCGCGAGGCAGGGCTTGCGACGCTCCCTGCCGTGATCCGCGAGACCGACGATCGCGACACGCTCTTGATCGGCCTCGTGGAGAACGTCGCCCGCGAGAATCTCTCCCCGATCGAGGAGGCGCGCGCCTACGCCTTGCTGCTGGACGAGTTCGAGCTGAGTCTCGGCGAGGTCGCCGAGCGGGTCGGACGCTCGAAGCCGGCGATCTCGAACAAGCTGCGACTGCTCGAGCTCTCCGACGACGTGCTCGCGATGGTCGAGCGCGGCGAGCTCTCCGAGGGCCACGCGCGAGCCGTTCTTGCCGTCCCGGACCACGGCGAGCGGCGGCGTTTTGCGCGGAAGGTCGTCGCACAGGGGATGTCGGTGCGGGCCGCCGAGCGCGCGGCGCGCTGGTCGGGCGCGCGGACGAAGCCTCGGACGAAGACGCCGGTCGATCCGGCACTCGCCGCGCGCGTGAAGCTCGGGCCTGCAGCGGATCACCGGCCTCGAGGCCCGTGTCGGCGTCGGCAAGGTCGAGATCGCCTACGATGACGAGCACGACCTCGAGGCGCTGGCCGAGGCGCTCGAGCGCCTGTAGCGGCCTTGATCCGAAAACCCGGGCCCTGACGGACGGGCGTATGCTTTCGGAGGTCCCGCTGTATGTCCCGTTGCATCTCGATTGCCATTGCGGCCGTGTCGGCTACTGCGCTGCTCGCTGCCTCGGGCGCGCTCGGCGCGATTAGTCGGGCGACCGATTTCCCGACGCTCCTCGTGACGTTTCAGACCAGCAAGACGGTCACGGTGACACTGACCGACCTGACGCCGGTGGGGACGTCGAGCGGCCCCCCGACGACGATCTCGCCCGGCACCTACAACATCTCGATCGACGACGCGGCGTTCGTGTCCGACGTCCAGTGGCATCTCTCCGGGCCGGGCGTGAATCTCGTGACCAACATGTCCTACGGCGAGGAGCCGTCGGAGTCCTGGGTCGAGACGTTCCTGCCGAGCTCGACCTACACCTACCGCGACGACAATCGGCCGGGGACGGTGTACACGTTCCAGACGACGTCCACGGCGCTCGTCGGGACGCAGGGAAACGGGCAGGCGCCGCTGACGTCGACCACGCCGCAGGCGAGCGCGAAGAACGGCACGGCGAGCTCGACCGACGTCGTCGGCTCGGGAGTCGCAACTGTTCGCGGCGCGGTTCTCGGGACGGTCTCGGCGGCCGGGAAGCTGACGCTCACGAGTGGCGGCAAGACCGTGTCGAGCCTGAAGGCAGGGCTCTACAAGTTCACGATCACCGATCAGTCGAAGAAGGCCGGCTTCAGTGTCCAGCAGATCAAGAAGTCAGCCACGACCGTGACCACAGTCCCCTTCACCGGCAAGAAGACGGCGACGATCAACCTCAAGGCGGGGCAGTGGCTCGCGTACCCGACCTTCGTCGGCAAGAAGCTCTACTTCATCGTCACCACCCACTGATGCCGGTGGTGCCTCCGTTCGAGGCGGAGCTCTCGCGACGGACGCTCGTGAGGGGCGGAGGCGCGCTGATCGTCGGGTTGGCGCTCGGGGTGACGCTGACCGGAGAGGCCGCGGCGGCCGCGAGCCCGTTCGCCTCGAACGGACCGGCCGACTCGATGCAGTCGGACTCCTATCTGGCCGTTCTCGCCGACAACACCGTGCAGGTCAAGACCGGACGGGTCGAGATCGGCCAGGGCTCGACGACCGGGCTGCTCCTGCTCGTCGCCGAGGAGCTCGACATGGACGTCGACCAGCTCGTTTTCGTCCGTCAGGACACGAACGTGACGCCCGACACCGGCGGGACATTCGGGTCGAGCTCGATCGCCCAGGCCGGTCAGCGCGTCCGGGCCGCGTGCGCCGCCGCCCGCCAGAGCCTGCTCGCGCTGGCGTCGCAGCAACTCGGGGTGCCGCCGGCGAATCTCGGCGTCTCGGGCGGTGTGGTCTCGGGCGGGGGTCGGTCGGTCACCTACGGGGCGCTGCTCGGCGGCCGGCTGCTCGGCGTGCCGCTTCCGGCGCAGATCCTCGATCCCGGCCAGTCGCCGGCGAAGCCGGTCTCGGCCTACCGCGTCGCGGGCATCTCACAGATGCCTCGTCTCGACATCCCGGCGAAGGTGATGGGGACCTACACCTACATCCACAACGTCCGGGTGCCTGGAATGCTGCACGGCCGGCTCATCCGGCCGCTCGGCCAGGGGGCCTACGGCGACGGGACGCTCACCCAGATCGTCTCGATCGACGAGCGCTCGATCGCGGGCCTAGGCGACGCCCGGGTCGTGCGACGCGGCAACTTCGCGGGCATCGTCGCGTCGCGGGAGTTCGACGCCATCCAGGCCGCGTCTCGGCTGAAGGTCGTCTACCGCGACCCACCGCTGATCTCGGGAAGCGGGAACCTCTTCTCGGAGATGCGCAAGCTCGACGCCGCCGGGCTCGCACCGCAGCGCGCGCAGATCCAGGTGGGCGACGTCGACGCGGCGATAGCGGGGGCGGCGCATACGGCTACGCGGAGCTACGCCTACCACTACCAGGGCCACATGCCGATCGGCCCGAGCTGCGCGATCGGCGACGTGACCGCAACCGGTGCGCTGGTGCTCGGGAACATGCAGGACGCCTACGGAATGCGCGTGAACCTCTCGGCGCTGCTCGGATTGCCCGAGAACCGGATCAGGGTGCAGTACTGGGAGGGGGCGAGCACGTTCGGCAACAGCCCGGCCCGGTTCGACGCGGGCGAGGCGGCCGCGGTGATGTCCCAGCTCGCCGGTGCGCCCGTGCGTCTTCAGTTCATGCGCTGGGACGAGCACGGCTGGGACAACTACGGCCCGGCGATCCTGTCGGACATGCGTGGCGGCGTTGACGCTGTGGGCAACATCGTTGCGCTGGATTACACGGCCTACGGCATCCCGTCGCTCTCGATGCGGTCGGATGCGACCACGCAGAACGCGGGAATCCCGCTCGCGCCGGCCGGGCTCGGCCTGGCCGACACGATCAACTCGGGCACCCAGTACGCGATCCCGAATCGCCGTGTCAGCGCCAAGTCGATGCAGCTCTGGGACACGTTCTTCAAGACCTCCGCTCTGCGCGCGCCCCACTGCCCGCAGACGTGCTTCGCCTCCGAGCAGCTCGTCGACGAGCTGGCGCACGCGGCGGGGATCGACCCCTACGAGTTTCGGTTGCAGAACATCGCGACTGCGCAGGTGAATGACGGCTTCGGACAGTGGCGCGACGCGCTCGCCGCCGCCGCGAGGCTTGCCGGCTGGGAGCCGCGCGTCGCCGCCTCGAATCTCTCGAAGGCGAACATCGTCTCGGGCCGCGGGATCGCGATCGGCGGGTTCGCCAGCTCGCAGGCCGCAGTGGTGGCCGACATCGAGGTGAACAAGCGCACCGGGAAGATCATGCTCCGCCATCTCTACGGATCGCTCGTCGCGGGCTTCGCCGTCTACCTGCCCGGGATCGAGAACCAGATCGAGGGGAACCTGATCATGGGCGCGAGCCGGGCTCTCCACGAGGCTGTCCCGTTCAGCACGCGCCGCTCGACTGCGCTCGACTGGGTCAGCTACCCGATTCTCCGCTTCGTCGAGGCCCCGAGGGTGAGCACGACGGTCGTCCAGCGCAAGGACCTCGCCTCGACCGGCGCCGGCGAGCCGCCTTCCGTCCCCGTAGCAGCGGCGATCGCAAACGCCTTCTTCGACGCGACAGGAGTCAGGATCACCACGGCGCCGATGACGCCCGCAACGGTTCGCGCCACCCTCGCAGCCGCCTAGCCGGCCGTTCGCCGAGATGCCTGTCTGGTCCCGCCGCCGAAGCCGGGCTGCGCCCGGCGGGAGGCGCAAGAACGGTTCAGACGCAGTCGGGAGGAGGGGGCTCGTGGGGGAACCTCGTTGGTTCCCACACGATAAATGGGCGATCGTGGATTCGAACCACGGACCTCCGCCTTATCAGAGCGGCGCTCTAACCAACTGAGCTAATCGCCCGCGCGGGCCAAGTGTAGCGGCGGTGTGAGGCTGCGACTGGGGGGTAAGCTGAGTCGATGGTCGAGATGTCGATCTACGGGGTCTCGTTCGACCTCGTCGGCAAGCAGCCGATCGTCCTTCTCAAGACGGCCGAAGGGAACAAGTACCTCCCGATCTGGATCGGCCACCCGGAGGCGGCGGCGATCCTGATGAAGCTGCAGGGGGCGACCGCGCCGCGGCCGCTGACGCACGACCTGCTCGTGAACATGCTGAACGAGCTCGAGGTCGAGATCGTCCGCGTGACGGTGACCGAGCTTCGCGACAACACGTTCCACGCCTCGATCACCGTGATCCAGAACGGCTCGGAGCTCGAGATCGACTCGCGCTCGTCGGACGCGATCGCGGTCGCCGTCCGGGCGCAGGCGCCGATCTTCGCGGCGGACGAGGTGATCGAGGAGTCGGCGATCGAGTTCGACGGCGAGGACGTCAACGAGGAGGACATCGTCGACGAGTTCAAGAAGTTCCTCGACCATGTCTCGGCCGAGGACTTCGCCGAGGCAGAGGCCGAGATCGACGAAGACGAGGAGTAGCCCGCGCCGCTAGTGGTGGAAGAACACCGCGGCGAGCCCGAGGCTGTTGAACGCGGAGTGGACGAGCATCCCCGGGTAGACGCTGTCGACCCGCGAGCGCAGCCAGGCGAGCGCGGAGCCGAAGAAGATCAGCACCGGTAGCGCCTGGACGAGGCCGTGGCTGAGGCCGAAGGCGACGCCGACGCCGACGATCGCGATCCACTTGCCCCAGCGGGCGTCGAACAGCGAGTAGCCGAGGCCGCGGTAGGTCGACTCCTCGACAAACGGCGCCACGCCGGCGACGACGATCCAGTTCGCGGCGTAGGCCGCGGCGTGCTGGGGCTTCCAGACCTCGCGGCAACGCGCCCTGCTCGCGGCCGGCGTGGAGAACCGGCTCGAGCAGGAACGAGACGACGAAGGTGGCCAGGAGGACGACCGCGGCGAGACCGAGCGCGGGGAGCCACTTCTTCGGCTGCCGGTAGGCGAGCAGCTTCCTGTGCCAGCCGGCGATCCAGCAGACGAACAGGAACATGATCGCGTAGATCACGAGCGCCGAGACGGCCGTCGAGTAGTGGTAGAAGCGCGTTCTCGGTGACGCTCTTCTTGGGGTGCGCGGCGATGTTCCCGGCGTAGTTCAGGAGCGACACCGTTCCGACGAGCGCGAGGAACGCGATCAGCTTCTGGGTCGAGCGTGCGGACGGCTCCCTAAGATTCGGCGAGCGCGCGATGGTCGACAGCCCCTTCACTCCCTTCGAGGCTAACAGCGCCCCCGCGCCGGGGACCTCGTTGACCCACCATCTCGCCGTACGGCTCGGGATCGCTCTTGCGGCGATCATCACCGCCGTCGTCATCGCCAAGATCGTCGACCGCCAGCTCGCCAGGAAGAAGCTGGCGCCGGGGACGGTCACCCGCTACCGGATCCTCCGCCAGTCGATTCTCTGGACGATCGTCTTCGTCGGCGTCCTCTCGGCGCTGCTCGTGATCCCGCAGGTTCGCGGGGCTCGCCGCAGGCCTCCTCGCCTCCTCGGCCGTCATCGGCCTCGTGCTCGGCTTCGCCGCCCAGCGCACGATCGGGAACTTCATCGCGGGCCTGCTGATCGCGTTCACCCAGCCGATCCGGCTCGGCGACGAGATCGAGTTCACCGGCACCCGCGGGATCGTCGAGGAGGTCGGGCTGATCTACACGTGGGTCAGGACGCCCGACGATGACCACATGGTGATCCCGAACGAGATGCTCGTCTCGGACACGCTGCAAGAACTCGACCATCCGCAACGAGCAGCCGCTCGCTCAGATCACCGTGCGCATCCCGCTGAGCGCCGACCTGCGCGCCGCGGTTGCCGCCCTCGAGCCGCACGCAGACGATGTCGTCGTCACCCAGCTCGCGGAGCAGGTCGCGGTTGTCGCCGTGCGGCGGGTCGTCAAGGACGGCGAGCGGATCGAGCGGGTGCAGAGCGAGCTTCGGCTCGAGGTCGCGGAAACATTGCGCGCGGCAGGGATCACGGGCGTCGCGGAGTAGAATCCGGCATGGCCAGGAGAGGGGCGAAGCAGGGACGTGGAGTCGCCCAGAGCACCGGCTTGCATTACACCCGCCGCCGTAAGCGGATCTCGCGGCAGCGCCGCCGCCGCCGCACGGGCGTGCTCGTGGCCGTGGTGCTGTGCGGGCTCGTCGTCGTCATCGCGGTAGCCGGCGTCGGTGCCGGGGTCGCGCTCTCGGCCTCCTGCAACCTCTCGAGCCTGAAGCCCGTGAACATCGGCGCGAACACGTTCGTCTACGCGGCCGACGGCTCGCTCCTCGGCTCGATCCCGGCCGATCACAACCGGGAGCCGGTCAGCCTCTCGCAGATGACGCCGTGGCTGCCGCAGGTCGACGGTCGCCGTCGAGGACAAGCGCTTCTACCAGCACGGCGGGGTCGACTACGTCGGGATCCTGCGCGCGCTCTGGGCGGATGTCAGCGCCGGCAAGGTCGTCGAGGGCGGCTCGACGATCAGCCAGCAGCTCGTCCGGAACATGTACACGGGCCGCGAGCAGACGTTCGACCGCAAGATCAAGGAGGCCTGCCTCGCGATCAAGCTCAGCGACAAGTGGTCGAAGTCGAGGATCCTCCAGACCTACCTGAACACGGTCTACTACGGGAATCACGCCTACGGCGTCGAGGCCGCCGCCGAGACGTACTTCTCGAAGAAGGCGAAGGACCTCGACGCTCCCGCAGGCGGCGCTGCTCGCGGGCCTGCCGCAGGCGCCGTCGGTCTACGACCCGCTGCACAACCCGACCGCGGCGCTCGTGCGGCGCAAGGAGGTGCTGCAGGCGCTGCTCTCGGAGAGCAAGATCACGCGCCCAGCAGTACCACTGGGCCGTGCACCAGAAGCTCCATCTGAAGCCGGGCAGCATCTACCACGAGCATCAAGCAGCCGTACTTCTTCTCGTACGTGATCGACGAGCTCGAGAGCGTCTACGGCGCGAACACCGTGCGCGAGGGCGGCCTGCGCGTCTACACGACGATCAACCCGAAGCTCCAGTACGACGCGAACGCCGCCATCCACCAGACGCTGAACGAGCCGAACGACCCGGCGGCCGCGATCGTCTCCGTCGTCCCGGGCACCGGCGCGATCACGAGCGATGACCGCCGTGATCCCGGGGAACAAGCACAACGAGTTCAACCTCACCGTCGCAGTCGGCCCGGCAGGCGGGCTCGACGTTCAAGACGTTCGTGCTCGCCTCGGCGATCGAGAAGGGGATCGATCCCGACACGACCTACTACACCTCCGCGCCTTTCACGTGCACGACCGGGCCCTGGTGCGCGGACGACTACGAGGCCGGCAAGCCCTGGACGGTGCACACCTACAGCGACACCTACGCCGGCACGATCTCGGTCACGAGCGCGACCCTGCGCTCGGACAACACCGTCTACGCGCAGCTCACGCTCGACGTCGGCCCCGACTACGTCTGGCGGATGGCTCAGCCGACTCGGCGTCCACCTCACCCAGAAGCCGGTCGCGTCGATCGGGCTCGGCTCGCTCTCGGTCTCGCCGCTCGACATGGCCGCTGCCTACGCGACGTTCGCGGACGGCGGCATCTACGCGAAGCCGACCGCGATCCGCAAGGTGATCCTGCCGAACGGCCAGCGTCGACAAGACGTCCGGCTGGGGAGTGCCGCAGACCAAGCGCGTCCTCTCGCAGGGCGTCGCGTGGAAGGTGACCCAGGTGCTCGGCGAGAACGCGCTCTACGGGACGGGCTATGGCTCGTACGACGGCGTCCACCCGAACGCCGGCAAGACCGGCACGACGAGCGACCACGCCGACGCCTGGTTCGACGGGTACACCCGCGACTTCTCGACCGTCGTCTGGATGGGCTATCCGCGGGGTGAGATCCCGATGCTCGACGTGCACGGCCAGGCGGTCGCCGGCGCGACGTTCCCGGTGCCGATGTGGCATCTCTACATGGCCGCAGCAGAGAAGAGCCGTCCGGCGAGGCCCTTCCAGACCCCGAGCTCCTACCCCGTGTTCAAGCCGTTCACCCGCGGCTACTGGGGCTACCTGGCAGTGCCGCAGCCGACTCCGACGACGACCACCACCGTGACGACCGAGACGAACGCCAAGACCGTCGCCAACCAGTCGACCCCCAAGGCCGTCCCCGGCCAGCGAGGCATCCACTAGCCGGATTTCGGTCGTCTAAGGTGGGCGCCGTGGACGAACTGCTCTCGATCAACGAGGCGCTCGAGCTCGTGCTCGGCCGTGTGCAGCCGCTCGACGGCCGAGGATGTCTCGCTCGACGAGGCCGCCGGACGCGTTCTCGCCGAGCCTGCGGCCGCCGCGGTCGATCTGCCGTCGTTTCCCTGCGTCGGCGATGGACGGGTTCGCGATCCGTGCCGCGGACGTGCCCGCGACGCTGCCCGATCGTCGCGCGCGTTGCCGCCGGACGGCCCGTGGCCCGGGAGCTGGCGGCCGGCGAGGCGATGGGGATCTCGACGGGCGGCGTCGTGCCCGACGGGGCCGATTCGGTCGTCCCGATCGAGGACGTCGAGGAGCGCGACGGGGCTCTGGTCGTCCCCGGGAGAGTGATCGAAGGTGCGAACGTCCGGCCGCGCGGCGGAGATCTCCGCGCCGGCGACGCCGTCGTCGGTGCCGGCGTTCGCCTGGGCCCGGTGCATCTGGGCGCGCTGGCCGCAGCAGGAGTCACCACGGTGCGCTGCGAGCCGCTTTCCACGTGTCGTGCTGGCGGTGACCGGGACGGAGCTGCGCTCAACCGGGCGAGACGCTCGAACGCGGCGAGATCTACGACGCGAACGGTGTCATCCTCGCCACCCAGATCCGCAGCACCGGCGCAACGGTCGAGCGCCTGCCGCCGGTCAAGGACGACGCCGATTCGACCCGCGCTGCGATCGAGCGCGGGCTCGAGGCGGACGTGCTGATCACGAGCGGCGGCGTCTCGGTGGGCGTCCACGACCTCGTCCGCACCACCGAGGCCGAGCTCGGCGTCGAGGAGGTCTTCTGGCGGGTCGCCGTTCGGCCCGGGAAGCCCGTTGCATTCGGGGTGCGCGGCCGTACGCTGGTCTTCGGCCTCCCGGGGAACCCGGTCTCGTCGCTTGTCGGGTTCGAGCTCTTCGTCCGCCCGGCGCTGCTCGCGATGCAGGGGCTCGAGGAGCCTCGCCCGGCCTTCCAGCCGGGCCGCCTCGGACGCCCGGTGCGCCTCGTCGAGCGCGACTCGCTGCTCCGCGCCCGTACCCGCGTGGAGGACGGCGCGGTCGTGCTCGACCCCCTGACGGGCCAGGAGTCGCACATGATCGCCCGGGCCGCGATGGCCGACGCGCTGGTGCTCGTCCCACGCGGCCAGGGCGAGCTGGCCGCCGGAACCGCCGGTCTCGTACCTCAGCCTGTAGGCGCCGGATCGACGCGGCGGCGCGATCTGACGCCGAGCGCGACCGAGCGCACGAGCTCGCGGAACGGCCCGCGCGGCCCGCGCTCGCTTGCATCGGGATACGGGGCGTAGCGGCCCGCGGCACCGGCCGCCAGCTGGCAGGCGGCGGCCGTCCCCGGCGAGGGCGATCGCAAAGCCCGCGAGCTTCACGTAGCCGACCCCGACCAGCTCGAGCAGGTACCAGGGGGCGTCGAGCCCGAGGCCGTAGCGCCAGGCGAACGATCCGAGCAGCAGCGCGGGGCCGAAGAGGCCCGCGACGAACAGGAGGACGCGAACCGGAGCCCGCGCGATCCGGATCTGGGGCAGCCAGAGCCAGATGTTGACCGCCGGCAGGACGAAGAGCAGCGCGAACGCGTTGACCGCGATCACGAGCAGGGCGACGACGAGCAGGGCGAGGAGGGCGACGGTGTAGCCGGCCACGTCCTCCTCGGCAGTGATCGGGCGACGGACAGTCAGGCGCTGGCGGGCGAGCAGCCAGCCGAGCCCTGCGATGACGCCGAGCACGATCAGGGCGATCGCCGGCCAGTCGCCGGCAACCGCGGTCTCAGGGTTGACGGGCCGGGCGGGCCCCGACGGCCAGGCCCCGAGGAGACGAAAACACGTGAAAACGGCACCGACGAAAAGCCAGAAGAGAAGCCGGCTGCGCAGCGCTCGCGCCGCTCCCCGCAACGAGATCCGGTTCCGGCGGCAGAGCGCGTAGAGATCGACGACCGCGAGCGCGTACGGCACGAGCAGGGTGATCAGGACGAGCTCGATCGCCCAGCCCCTGACGACCCGCCCGCCGACCCAGACGTAGCTCGACGAGCCGGGGCTGAGCTCGAGGCCCGCGAGCGAGCCGGAGCAGCTGCTGAGCGGCCGCGCCGAGCTGACCCAGCCGCGTCGCGTCCAGGCCCGCGATCGCGTCCCCGAAGGCGGCGGGGGGACGGTTGCCGCCCGTGGTGATCGTCACGGCCGGGATTCCGGCGGCGACGAACGGGCCCTGCTCGTAGAGCGTGTACGGGAACGCGAGGTCGATCAGTTGGCCGAAGAAGCCGACGTGCCGCGGCGAGGTCCCGGTCTGCTCGGCGATCCTCGCGATCGCCGTCGCGACGAGACTCGGGCTCGGCGAGTGCGGCGAGTCCCCTGCGATCTCGATGCTCGCGGGCCCGTGCCCTCCGATCGCGTCGAGATTGATCACGGCGGCGATGTCGCTTGCGGAACGGAGAGGTCTCGAGGAAGTGCACCGCGCCGAGCCCGCCGTAGGTCCCCGCGTCGGTCGAGAGGAAGACGACCGTTTGCGGCGAGGCGGCGTGGCCCGACGGTCTCGGGCTGGGCGAACGAGCGGGCGAGCTCGATCAGCGCGGCCGTGCCGCTGGCGTTGTCGTTCGCGCCCGGGCCCGTCCCGACGTCGTCCCGATGAGCCATGACGACGATCACGTCGGGGGACTGGCCCGGCGCCACCGCCGCGATGTTGCGGAGCCGCACGCGCCCGAGCCCCGCCACATTCTGCGTCCACGACGACCGCGTCAGCTTGAGGCCGTAGAGCTGCGGCGGCAGCTGGTCGATGAACCAGTCGGCCGCCCCCTTCGCTCCGATGCTTCCCGGTGCGCGGTCCGGATACTGCGTCGTCAGGTCCTGGGCGAGCGCGACCGCGGAGCTGGTGTCGAAGGAGCCGGGAAGCGCCGGCTTCGCGAGCGGCATCGGCCGTGTGATCGTGAAGGCGAGCAGCAGCCGGACACGAGGGTGACCAGAAGCGAGGCGCGGTACAGCCGCCCGTTCACCGGCCGCGCGAGCGAGCCGCGGCGAGGCCGCCGGCGGCGCCGGCCTGAGGGCGTTGGGGCCGCCATACAGGGCTATAGTAGGAAGCGGGAACCGCCATGACGCAGGGCAGGTGCGCTCAGGTGGGCCCTCGAGACCGGAGAAACCCAGTGAACGAGGCCTCCACGATTTTGCTCGTCGACGACGACGAGGCGGTGCGCAAGGTGCTCAGCTTCCCCCTCGAGCGCGACGGGTACAGCGTCGTTCAGGCGGTTGACGGCGAGGAGGCGCTGCAGCGGTTCGGGGAGCAGCCGGTCGATCTGGTCGTCCTCGATCTGATGCTCCCGAAGCTCGACGGGCTCGAGGTCTGCAAGCAGCTGCGGGCGCGGAGCACCGTTCCGATCATCATGCTGACGGCCCGCGACGACGAGCTCGACAAGGTGCTCGGGCTCGAGCTGGGCGCGGACGACTACGTCACGAAGCCGTTCTCGATCCGCGAGTTCCGCTCTCGAACGCGGGCGCTGCTGCGCCGGGCGCGGGCGCCGCGCCACGAGCCGGACAACGCGAGCGTGCAGCCGGTCGCGATCGACGGGCTGATGATCGATGTCTCGCGGCGGGTGGTCGAGGTGGACGGCGCCCGGGTCAGGCTGACGTACGTCGAGTTCGAGCTGCTCTCGCGGCTCGCCTCGATGCCTGGGCGCGTGTACAGCCGCCGGATGCTGCTCGAGGCCCTCTGGGGAAGCGCTGACTTCCGCGATCCCCGGACGATCGACGTCCACGTGCGCCACCTGCGCGAGAAGCTCGAGCGCGACTCGCGCAACCCGGAGTTCATCCTGACCGTGCGCAGCGTCGGGTACCGCTTCCGCGACCGGTGAACCCGCTCCGCAGCGTCGGTGGCCGGCTGGCACTCGCGCTGCTCGTCGTCGTCGGCGGAGCGCTCGCGATCGTCTACTTCATCGTCGTCCCGTCGTACCAGAGCTCGCTGATCAACGCGCGCCTGCACGGGCTCCGCGAGACGTTGCAGCTGATCGCCGCGAAGCCGCGGAACTCGCCCGGCGAGGTGTTCCCGAGCACGGCCTGGATCGAGGACGAGGCACTGCCGCTGGCCGACGGCGCCCGCGTCGTCGTCTTCAGGCCCGCACCGCTGCTCGAGCCGGTCGCGGACTCGAACGGGGGCACGTCGCTCGACGTCGAGCACGACCCGATGGCGCGACGGGCCGCACGGTAAGGCCGGGATCGTGAGCGGTTCGGTCGAGCGGGACGGAGGCCGTTATGCCGAGGCCGCGATGTCGCTGCCCGGCGCCGTGCTGCTCGTCTCGACGCCGCTGCACAACGATCTCGAGTCGGTCGAGGTCGTCCGTCACCGGGTGATCGTCGCCTCGACGATCGCGACCGCATTCGCGGCCGTTCTCGGCTACCTGCTCGCCACGCTCTTCGCGCGCCGGATCCGGCGGCTCGAGGTGGCGGCGGAGCGGATCGCGGACGGCAGGTTCGACGAGCCCGTGTCCGACGCTGCGGCGGACGAGCTCGGCCAGCTCGCGCGCGCGTTCGAGCGGATGCGGCTGCGTCTCGCCTCGCTCGACCGGGCTCGCGCCGAGTTCATCGCGAACGCATCACACGAGCTGCGAACCCCGCTCTTCTCGCTCTCGGGCTTCCTCGAGCTGATGGGGACGGATGAAGGGATCGACGCGGAGACGCGCGAGGAGTTCCTCGACGAGATGCGCGTGCAGGTTGCCCGTCTGACGAAGCTCGCCACGGATCTGCTCGACCTCTCGCGGATGGACGCAGGGAGGCTCACCGTCGCCGACGAGACCCTCGAGCTCGCCGTCGTCGGAGACCTGCTCGTGACCGAGTTCGGCCCGCGGGTCGCCATGTCACGGCAGACGCTCGAGCTCGATGCCGGGCGACCGGTTGCGGCTCGCGGGGACGAGACGCGCGTGCTGCAGATCGGGCGGATCCTCGTCGACAACGCGATCGTCCACACGCCGCCGGGAACCGCGATCCGCGTCTCGGTGGAGGCCGAGGGCAACCGAGCGACGCTGTCGGTGACCGACGACGGCCCCGGGATCCCGGACGGCGACCGGCAGGCGGTTTTCGAGCGCTTCTACCGGCTGGGCGGGACGGTGGCCTCGGGCAGCGGCCTCGGCCTTGCGATCGCGCGCGAGCTCGCGGAGCTGATGGACGGCCGGGTCGAGCTCGAGTCGCGGCCGGGGCTCACGCGGTTCACGCTGGTGCTTCCGAGCGCGGCCCGCCGGAGCGCGCCCACCCTGGTTAGCGCCTAGTTCTGCATGGGCGCTTGCATAAAGGGGTGAAATGTTCCGCCGAACCTGCTTTCATCCAGGTTGCGTGCGTCCGAGTGTCGTAGCGGCCCTCTGCGTGCTGGCTGCGCTTGCCGGCGCCGGCGGCGTGCTCTTCGCGGTCGAGAGCGGCGGCTGGGCGAAAGCTGGAGCGCAGACGGTGCTCGTCCGCGAGCCGCTCGTCCGCTCGTCGATCCCCCGCACCGTCGTCGTCTCGAAGCCGGTGCTGGCAAACGGTTTCAAGCCCCAGCAGATCTATGCCGAGCGTGCGTCCGGAGTCGTCACGATCTATTCGTACTTCGGGGCCAAGGCCGGCAGCTCGACCCTGCAGGAGGGCTCCGGGTTCGTCGTCGACCGCACCGGCATCCTGCTGACGGCGGCGCACGTGATCGCCTCGAGCGACGGCTCGTCGGCGCTTCCCGCCCCCGCGCGGGCGGTGTACGTGCAGTTCAACGACGGCGACCGCGTCGCCGCCCAGGTGATCGGCTGGGATCCGTACGACGACGTCGGCGTCCTTCGCGTCTCGCCGTCGGCGCACAGGCTCGTGCCCGTTCCGCTCGGGAGCTCCGCGGACGTGCGTGTCGGCCAGCCTGTCGCGGCGATCGGAACTCCCTTCGGCGTCTCCGCCTCGCTCTCGGTCGGGGTCGTCTCGGGCACCGGCCGGACGATCCCGTCGCTCGCGACCGCCTACGACCTCTTCGACGCGATCCAGACCGACGCGCCGATCAACGACGGCAACTCGGGCGGGCCCGCTGCTCGACGCGCAGGGTGACGTGATCGGGATCAACGCGCAGATCCGCTCGAGCCTCGAGTCGGGCTTCGAGGGCGTCGCGTTCGCTGTGCCGATCGACTCGGCCAAGCGCTCGCTGACGCAGTTGCTCACCTCGGGTCACGTCGCGTACGCCTACCTGGGTCTGCAGACCGAGGATCTGACGCCGGCGATCGCGAAGGCGTTCGGGTTCACGGCCCTGCACGGCGCGATCGTCGACTCGGTGGCGCACGACGGGCCGGCCGCGCTCGCCGGGCTGCGGCCCGGGCATCGCATCGTGCTGTGGCAGGACCAGCGGTTGACCCTCGGCGGGGACGCGATCGTCGCGATCGACGGGCTTCCCGTCACGGGCTCGAACGACGTCGCGCGCCTGGTCGCCGAGCGCATGGTTCCCGGCGAGCCTGCGTGGTTCACCGTGGTGCGGAACGGGCGCACCCAGGTGATCCCCGTCACGCTCGGCGCCCGCCCGTAGAATCGGGATATGAGCGTAGGCTTGACGGAGCTCCAAAAGGAGCGGAGGTGCCGGCTTTGCGGGCGCCGGGAGCGTCAGTGACCGATCAGCTGTCTCACGTCGACGAGACGTCGGGGAACGGTCCAGATGGTCGATGTCGGCCACAAGCCGCCGATGAAGCGCAAGGCGGTCGCGACGCGGCGCCGTGCTGATGGCGCCCGAGACGGCGCGGCGGCTGCGCGACCTGCCGAAGGGCGACGCGCTGACGACGGCCAAGCTCGCCGGGATCATGGCGGCGAAGGCGACGAGCAGCCTGATCCCGCTCTGCCACCCGCTTCCGCTCTCGCATGTCGGCGTCGAGCTCGAGGTCGGCGAGGGCAGGGTCGACATCACCGCCTCGGCGGAGACGACCGCGCAGACCGGCGTCGAGATGGAGGCGCTGACGGCCGTCGCCGTGGCCGGGCTGACCGTCTACGACATGGCCAAGGCGATCGACAAGCAGATGACGATCACCGGGATCACGCTCGTCGAGAAGACGAAGGAGCCTGTTTGAGGGCTGCCGTCCTGACGGTCTCCGACTCGCGCAGCGAGGCCGAGGACGTGAGCGGCGACACGCTCGAGGAGCTTCTCCTCGCCGACGGGTTCGAGGTGATCCGGCGGCTCGTGCCGGACGAGCGCGACCAGATCGCCCGCGCGATCGTCGATCTCGCCGCGTGACGGCGGCCTCGTGCTCACGACCGGCGGCACGGGCCTCGCCGCCCGCGACGTCACGCCCGAGGCGACGCGCTCGGTGCTCGAGCGCGAGGCGCCCGGGATCGCCGAGGCGATCCGGGCCGACTCGATCGCGAAGACGCCGCACGGCCTCCTCTCGCGTGGTGTCGCCGGCACCGTCGGCAACGCGCTCGTCGTCAACCTCGCCGGCTCGCCCGGCGCCTGCCGCGACGGCTACGCGGTGCTGCGTCCGGCGCTCCCCCACGCGCTGAAGCTGCTGGCCGACCAGCAGACGGCCACCGACCACATCCACACCTGAGATCCGTCGATCGACCGTCGGCAAGGCGCGGCTCTTCGCCCGCCTGATCAAGGTCGAGCACACGATCTTCGCGCTGCCGTTCGCCTACGTCGGCGCGTTCCTCGCGCTCGGCGAGGTCCCGTCGGCGCACGACCTGCTCTGGATCACGGTCGCGATGGCCGGCGCCCGCTCGCTCGCGATGGCGCTGAACCGGCTGATCGACATGCGGATCGACGCCCTGCAACCCGCGCACCGCCGGCCGGGAGCTCCCTTCCGGCGCGCTGACGGTCGGCGGCGTGATCGTCGTTCTGCCTGGTCTCGCTCGCTCGTGTTCCTGGTCGCCGTCTGGCAGCTCGAACCCGGTCGTTCGCTACCTCTGGCCGATCCCGGTCGCGGCGTTCGTGATCTACCCGTATCTGAAGCGCTTCACGTGGCTCTGCCACCTCTGGCTCGGCGCGGTCGACGGCCTCGCGCCGATGGGCGGCTGGGTCGCGGTCACCGGCAAGCTCCCGTGGGAGGCCTGGGCGCTCGGCGGCGCCGTCGCGACCTGGGTGGCCGGGTTCGACATCTTCTACTCGCTCTTCGACGTCGAGATCGACCGCGAGCAGGGGCTCCACTCCTGGGCGGTGCGCTTCGGGGAGCGCGGCGCGTTCCTCGGCGCGCGGCTGATGCACCTGGCGACGGTCGTGCTCCTGGTCGCGGTCGGCCTCGGGCTGGTCGTCGACTGCGTGGTACTGGGCCGGCGTCGCGCGTCGTCGCCGGGCTGCTCGCCTGCGAGCACTCGCTCGTGCGCCCGAACGACCTGCGCCGGCTCGACGCGGCGTTCTTCACGATGAACGGCGTGATCAGCGTCGCGTTCTTCGCCTTCGTGCTCGCCGACGTTCTCTAGAACTCCAGGTACCGTTCGGCGCCGTGGTCACCGCCACCAAGCTGACGAAGAGCTTCGGCGCGAAGCGCGTCCTGAACAAGGTCGACGTCAGCCTCGACGCCGGCGGGTTCCTGCTCGTCACCGGCCCGAACGGCTCGGGGAAGACGACGCTCCTTCGCGTCCTCGCCGGGCTCGACGCCCCGACCTCGGGCGCGGTCGTGCTTGCCGGACCGGGCCGCGATCGGCTACCTCGGCCACGAGCCGCTCGTCTACCGGGAGCTGACGCCGCTCGAGAACCTCCACCTGTTCGGCCGGCTCTACCGCGTCCCCGAGCGGGCCGAGCGGATCGGGATGCTGCTCGAGCGCTTCGGGCTCTGGGAGGTGCGCGACCAGCACGTGTCGACGTTTTCCCGTGGAATGCGCCAGCGGCTCGGGCTCTGCCGGGTGCTGCTGCACAAGCCCGAGCTCGTGTCCTCGACGAGCCGTTCAACGCGCTCGACGCGGCCGGCTCGGCGCTGCTCGACGCGACGCTCGACGAGCTCGCACCGCGGAGCGCCGTGATCGTCGCCACCCACGACCCGGACCGGGTCGAGCGGCTCGCGACCCAGCGGCTGGCGTTCGCATGAGGTACTTCTCCGACGTCGCCGCGCTGGCCCGCAAGGACCTGCTGATCGAGCTGCGGGCGAAGGAGACGGTGCCGGCGATGCTGCTCTTCGTCGTCTCCGCGCTGACGATCTTCCACTTCGCGGTGCCGGTCAAGTCGGTCTCCGTCAACGCCCAGCACCAGGTCGGGCTCGGCCTGCTCTGGACGGCGATCATCTTCACCGCCCTGCTCGGGCTGACGCGCGCGTTCGTGCCCGAACGCGAGCAGTCCGTCTTCGACGCGCTCGTGCTCGCTCCTTCCGACCGAAGCGCGATCTGGCTCGCGAAGGCGTTCTCGGTCTTCGCGTTCCTCGCGCTCGCCGAGCTCGTCGCGCTCCCCGCCTTCGGGCTCTTCTTCTTCAGCGTCGGCTGGCAGACGATCGCGGCTCTCGTTCTCGCCGACATCGGCATCTGCGCCGTCGGCACGCTGACCGGGGCGATGGCGGTCGCCGGGCCGAGCGCGCGAGCTGATCCTGCCGCTGCTCTTCCTGCCGCTCTCGATCCCGATCGTCGTCGGCGGCGTCGGCGCGAGCATCATCGGCGGCCAGAAGTACCTCGCGTTCCTCGCCCTGTACGACGCCGTCTTCGTCCTGCTCTCGTGGGGCTCGTTCGAGTACGTCGTCGCCGAGACCTAACGCCTAGCCGTCTCAACCCGTCTACGATTTCAACAGTGAGCCGCGCTCCTCGCATTTCCCTGCCGGCGCTGGCGGGCATCACGACGGGACTCTTCGCGGCCGCGATCGCGCTCGTCTTCTACTACGCGCCGGTCGACCCCGACCAGGGGCTCTCGCAGAAGATCTTCTACTTCCACGTCCCGATCGCGCTCACCGCCTACGCCTGCTTCGGCTGGGGCGCGTGGAAGGCGCTCCTGCACCTCTGGAAGCGAACGCCCGGCGCCGACCTCGAGAGCTACGTCGCGATCCACCAGGGCGTGATCTTCGGGTCGCTGACGCTGCTCACCGGCTCGATCTGGGCGCGGATCTCCTGGGGGGTCTGGTGGGTCTGGTCGGATGACCAGCTCGTGCTCTTCCTCGTTCTCTTCCTCTTCTACTGCGCCTACTTCATGCTCCGCTACTCGGTCCGCCCGGCGTCTCCGCGCGAGAACATGTGCGCGGTCTACGCGCTCTTCGGCGTCGTCCTGATCCCGATCTCGTTCCTCGCGATCCGGATCTCGCGCAGCATCATCCACCCCGAGGTCTTCACCCGCCACGGGCCGCAGATGACGAACGCGCAGTTCCTCACCTTCTGCGTCTGCTGGCTCGCGATGCTGTTCCTGTTCGCGACGCTGTACAGGATCGAGCTCGCCGGCAAGCGGCTCGACATCCAACTGCGCGAGCTGAGGGAGCTGTTGGCATGACACCGTCCGAGAAGTACACGGCCGCTGCGTACCTCGTCGTCTTCGTCGGCGTTCTCGCCTACGTCCTGATCATCGCCTCGAAGCTGCAGAGGATCCAGCGCCAGGTCGCGGCGCTCGTCGAGCAGGTGCGCGAGAAGGACCTTCACGAGACCGCCGCCGAGGGCGAGAGTGGCTGAGCTCCTCTTCTGGCCGGCGCTGCTCGGCTACGGCGAGGCCGCGATCGCCTACTCGAACCCGCGTTACACGCGGCTGGCGATCTGGGGCGTGCGGGTCGGCTGGGTCGCGCAGACGGCGCTGCTTTGCGTCCAGGCGGCGCGCGTCGACGCGTTTCCCGTGGTCGACGTGGGCCGGCTCGCTCAACCTCTTCGTCTGGCTGATCGTCGGCGCCTACCTGTTCTGGGGCTGCCAGAGCCGCTACCGGCTCGTCGGGCTCGGCGTGATGCCGCTCGTCGTGCTGCTCTTCGTCGCGGCCCGGATCGGCGGTGGAACCACGGCCGGCGAGCGCTCGCACTACTCGAACCTCTTCCTGACCGTCCACGTCGGCTTCGTGCTCGCCGCGTTCGCCGGCTTCACCGTGGCGGCGGTGCTCGCGACCCTCTACCTGCTCGAGGAGCGCCGGCTGCAGAACCGCTCGCCGGACATCCTGCGTATGAAGCTGCCGTCGCTCGTCGTGCTGGAGCGGCTCACCGTCCGCACGATCGTGATCGCGCTGCCGCTGCTGACCGTCGGGCTCGCCGCCGGCTTCGTGCGAATGCGAGAGGAAGGCCGGCCGTTCGACGCGCTGATGGGGGTCGCCTGCCTGACCTGGCTCGTCTACGCCGGCTTCGTCTTCGCGCGCGCATCCGGGCGAACGGCAGCCCAGCTCGCGATCCTCGGGTTCGCCTTCGTGATCATCGCGCGCCTTCTGCTCGCAGGGAGCCACTTTTGAGCTTCTCGCTCGTCGGCATCTCGCACCACGTCGCCCCCGTCGAGCTGCGGGAACGGGTGGCGCTGCCGCTCGACCGCGCCGCCTCGCTCGCGCGGATGCTCGGGGACGCCGTCTGCCTCTCGACCTGCAACCGCACCGAGGTGTACCTCGCCGACGACGACGGGACGCGCGCGCTCTCCTCGCTCGAGGAGCTCGCCGGCGAGCCGCTTCGCTCGGTCGCCTACCGGATGCACGACGACGCGGCCGCGATGCACCTCTTCCGCGTCTCGGCGGGCCTCGACTCGCTGATCCCGGGTGAGAGCGAGATCCTCGGCCAGGTTCGAGCGGCCTTCGACGCCGCATCGCCCGGCCCGCTGCTCGACCGTGTCTTCCGGCAGGCGCTGCAGCTCGGCAAGCGCGTTCGCACCGAGACGGCGATCGGAGAGAGCCCGGCGTCCGTGCCGGCGGCCGCGGCCGCGCTCGCGGCGCAGGTGTTCGGCGACCTGGCCGGCCGCAAGGTGCTGCTCGTCGGCGCCGGCCGGATCGGCGAGCTCGCAGCCGGGAACCTCTCGGCGCGCGGCGCCTCGATCGCGTACGTCGCCAACCGCAGCCCGGAAGGGGCCGCCGAGCTCGCGACGCGCTTCGGCGGCGAGCCGATCGCCCTCGAGGACGTCGCCGGGAAGCTCGGCGAGGTCGATGTCGTCCTCACCTCGACCGCGGCGCCGGGGCTCGTCATCGGCCAGAACGACGTGCCGTCGCGCCGCCGCAGCCCGCTCTTCTTCATCGATATCGCCGTCCCGCGCGACGTCGATCCCGAGGTGCACCAGCTCGACGGCTGCTACCTCTACGACATCGACGACCTCGAGGCGGTCGTGACGGAGACGCTCGAGGGACGGCGGGCCGAGGCCGAGGTCGCCGAGCGGCTCGTGGTCGAGGAGGCGGAGCGCTTCCGGGAGTGGCGCGCATCGCTCGACGTCGTGCCGGCGATCGCCTCGCTGCGCGCCTACGCCGAGGAGATCCGCTCCGCCGAGCTCGCGAAGTACGCGTCGCTTCCCGAGGAGGAGCGCCGCCGCCTCGACGCGGTCAGCGGGCAGATCCTGAACAAGCTGCTGCACGAGCCGACCGTGCGGATGAAGAAGGCCGCAGCCGAGGGCGACGGTGAGGCGTACGCCGAGGCGATCCGGCGCCTGTTCGGGCCGCCCGAGTAATGGTCGTCCGCATCGGTTCACGCGGCTCAAGGCTCGCGCTCACGCAGGCCGAGCTCGCCGCGGCGATCGTCCGCCGCGCCGGTCACGACGTCGCCTTCGTCCCGATCACGACCGCCGGCGACCGCGACCGCTCGAGCCCGTTCGGGCAGATCGGCGAGCGTGGCGTCTTCGTCAAGGAGATCGAGGAGGCGCTGCTGGCCAACCGGATCGACGTCGCCGTACACTCCGCGAAGGACATGACCTCGACGGACACCGACGGCCTCGTGGTGGGCGCCTACATGGAGCGCGACGATCCGCGTGACGCGCTCGTCGGGGCCGAACGGCTCGAGCCGGGAATGCGAATCGGCACCGCGTCGGTTCGGCGTAAGGCGCAGCTGCTCGCGTTCGACCCGACGATCTCGGTGGAGCCGCTCCGGGGCAACATCGACACACGGCTGCGGAAGGCGCAGGAGCGAGGGCTCGACGCGTTGATGCTTGCGGCGTGCGGGCTCGACCGGCTCGGCCTCGCCGGGCGAGATCGGCCTGAGGCTTCCCGGTCGAACGATGCTCCCGGAGGCCGCTCAGGGCGCGCTCGCGCTCCAGGTGCGGGCAGGCGAGGAGGAGCTCGTCGTCGGACGGCGACTCGCCCGAGACCCGGCGGCAGGTCGAGGCCGAGCGCGCGTGCGTGGCGCTGATCGGTGCCGGCTGCCTCGCGCCCGTCGCCGCGCACCACGACGGCACCGTGCTGACGGCGCTGATCGCGGCCGAGGACGGAAGCTGGGTCGAGCGCCGCACCGGCAGCGATCCCGCCCTCGTCGCTGCGGAGCTGATCGCGGCGTCGGAGCGGCGGGCCGCATGAAGGTGATCGTCACCCGTCCGCGCGCCCAGGCGCAGCCGCTCGTGGGGCGGTTGGAGGGGCTCGGGTTCGACGTCGTCGAGTGCCCGCTGATCGAGATCATCCGCACGTCCGACGATCCGATCGACTGCGCGGGGTACGAGTGGGCGATCGTCACGAGCCCGAACGGCGCCGACGAGGTCGCTCGCCGCGCCCGCAACCTCCCGAAGGTCGCCGCGGTCGGGCCGGGTACGGCCGAGACCCTGCGCAGGCACGGGATCGAGCCGGCGTTCGTCGCGACGGTCTCGACGGCCGAGATGATGGTCGCCGAGTTTCCGAAGCCCGAGGGGAAGGTGATCTTCCTCGCCGCCGAGAACTCGCGCCGAGGCCCGATCGACTCGCTCGGGGCCGACTTCGTCCCGCTCTACAGCACCGTTCTGCTCGAGCCCGACCCGCCGGAGGGGGACGTCGTCGTCCTCGCCTCCGGCTCCGCCGCCCGCGCCTACGCCTGGATCGGCGGGAAGGCGCCCGGCGGTCTCGATCGGCCCCGAGACGACGAAGGTCGCGGGCTCGGTCGGGCTGGACGTCGCGGTCGAGGCCAGGACTCACGACCTCGACGGCCTGGTCGCCGCGGTGACCGAGTACGCGGCCGCCGGGTAGCCGTGTTCGACTACATCACGTTCCTGACCGACTTCGGGCTGCAGGACGACTTCGTCGGCGTCTGCCGGGGCGTGATGAAGCGGATCGCCCGCGACGCCGAGATCCTCGACGTCACCCACGGGATCGCGCCGCAGGCGGTGACCCAGGGCGCGCTGGTTCTCGCCCGCTCCGTCCCGTACCTGCCGCCGGCGGTGCATCTCGCGGTCGTCGATCCGGGCGTCGGCAGCGGTCGCCGCGCAGTCGCGATCCGCACCGGCGAGGGGCGCGTCTTTGTCGGACCTGACAACGGGCTGCTGATGGTTGCCGCGGACAGACGTCGGCGTCGAGGGAGCGCGAAGCCTCACGAACCCGCAGTACCACCTCGCCGAGGTCTCGAAGACCTTCGAGGCGCGCGACCTCTTCGCGCCCGTCGCTGCGCATCTGGCGGCAGGCGCGCACTTCGACGATCTCGGCGACGAGGTCGACCCGGCGAGCCTCGTCCGCATCGAGCTCCCGGTCGCCGCCGTCTCCGACGGAGAGCTGATCGCGACCGTGCTCGACGTCGACCGCTTCGGGAACCTCGGCCTGAACGTCACCGCCGAGGAGATCGCAGCGCTCGGCGTCGGCCACGGCGACCAGGTCGAGCTCGGTCTCGCGCTCACCCCGTACTTCGCCGTCGTCGCCGAGACCTACGCCGACGCGAGCCGCGGCGAGCTGATCCTCTACGAGGACTCCTACGGCCACTGGGCGATCGCGATCAACGGCGGCAGCGCCGCAGCGCTCACCGAGACCGCGTCGGGCGACGAGGTCCGCATCCGCCCGGTCTAACGGTTCGCATCCCGAACCGTACTCTCGGCGGATCGCTTCAAGCTCGTGCCTGGCACTGGACATGTCCCGAACGGCCCCTGGGTTTTGCAGCGGTTTCCCTTGGATCGGGGGAATGCGCGCGAGGTTGTGACACTTTCGTTGCGGTAACCTGGCACCGGACACGCCCCGGCAAGGCGGGTCTGGCCGGGACGGGGCCCGCGGGAACGGTCGGATCGAACAGAGTCGGATGAATGGCGAGGGCCGGACTTGAACCGGCGACACCACGGTTTTCAGCCGTGTGCTCTACCAGCTGAGCTACCTCGCCTGGCGAGCAGCAGTCTAGCCGTCGCGAAGTTAGCCTTCGCGCATGGCCGAGGACAACCCGACCCCGCCGGTCGCGATCATCGGCGCCGGACTCGACCTCGGGCAGGGCCGCCGCGGGGTCGACATGGGGCCGTCGGCGATCCGCTACGCAGGGCTTCAGGAGCGGATCGCGGGCCTCGGCCGGGTCTGCGTCGACTGGGGCGACGTCGAGGCCGGCGTCGCCGAGGCGACGGAGATCGGCGACCAGCAGGCCCGCTACCTCGGCGCGATCATGCGCTCCTGCGGGGCCGTCGCCGCCCGTGTCGCCGAGGCGCGGACGACGGGCCATCTTCCGCTCGTGCTCGGCGGCGACCACTCCGTCGCGATGGGGACGCTCGGCGGCATGGCCAGGGTTCACGGCGCCGGCGGCGTTCTCTGGATCGACGCGCACGCCGACATGAACCGGCCCGGCACGTCGCCGAGCGGGAACGTCCACGGGATGCCGCTCGCCGCCGCGCTCGGCGCCGGCGGCGACGCGTTCGCGACCGACGCCTGGCCGTCACCGTCGGTCGAGCGGGCCGCGATCGTCGGGTGCCCGGTCGATCGACGAGGGCGAGCGCGCCCTGATCGCGCGAGCTCGGCGTTCACGTCTTCACGATGAGCGACGTCGATCGGCACGGGATCGAGCGCGTCATGCGCGAGGCGCTCGCATCGCTCCAGGGCGTCGCGTTCCTGCACGCGAGCGTCGATCTCGACGCGGTCGACCCGATGTTCGCCCCGGGCGTCGGAACGCCCGGTGCGCGGCGGCCTCTCCTACCGCGAGGCCCACCTCGCGCTCGAGCTCGTCGCCGAGTCGGGCCTGCTCGACTCGCTCGAGCTCGTCGAGGTCAACCCGATCCTCGACGAGGCGAACGAGACCGCCGCCCTCGCGGTCGAGCTCGCCGCGAGCGCCCTCGGCGCCCGCATCCTCTAGCCGTTCGGCGGCCCGCCTCCGAGACGCTTCCGCGACCGAAGCACGTTCACCGCCGCGACGCCCACGAAGACGGCAGCCAGAAGCCACGCGCCAAAGGCCGCGTTGATCAGGGCGAGCAGCACGAAGAGCATCGAGACCACCCACGTCCCCTGTGACGTCGCGCTCCAGCGCGCGTAGCGACCCATCATCGCGACGACCATAACAACAGCCGCCACGGGTTAACTACGTGACTTCCTCCGCTTCCTCGCCGTTGCCGGACGGCGTGTAGTAGACGCGCCCCTTCAGCTCGTCGGGAAGGCAGTCGACCTCGAAGCCCGCAGGATCCTCGTGCGGATAGAGGTAGCCCTTGCCCCGTCCGAGCTTCGCGGCGCCCGGGTAGGCGGCCGAGCGGAGCGAGTCGGGCGGATTCAGGTGGCCGCGCTCGCGGACGTCGGCGACCGCCGCGCCCAGCGCGCGGTAGGAGGCGTTCGACTTCGGCGCGCGCGCGAGATAGACGGCGGCCTGGGCGAGGTTCAGACGCGCCTCGGGCAGGCCGACGTGCTCGACCGCCTGCGCCGCGGCGACAGCGACGAGCAAGGCCCTCGGATCGGCGTTGCCGATGTCCTCGGAGGCGAGGATGATCATCCGCCGGGCGATGAAGCGGGCGTCCTCGCCGCCCTCGAGCATCACCGCCAGGTAGTACACCGACGCCTGCACGTCGCTCGCGCGGGTCGACTTGATCCAGGCCGAGATCGTGTCGTAGTGGACGTCGCCGCCGCGGTCGTAGAGCAGCGGCCGCTTGCGGGCCGCGTCCTCGACGTGCTCTGCCGAGATCGCAGCGGGCCCGGCCGTCTGCGCCGCGAGCTCGAGGATCCCGAGCGCGCTCCGTGCCGTCGCCGCCCGCCCGCGCGGCGATCAGCTCGTCGACCCCCGGCTCGAGCACGACCCCGAGCTCCTCCGCGCCCCGCCGTAGGATCTCGCGCAGCTCGTCGGGCGTGAGCGCCTCGAGCTCGTACACCTGCATCCGCGAGAGCAGCGCCGAGTTGAGCGAGAAGTACGGGTTCTCGGTCGTCGCGCCGATCAGCGTCACGAGGCCGTCCTCGACGCCGGGCAGCAGCGCGTCCTGCTGTGCCTTGTTGAAGCGGTGGATCTCGTCGAGAAACAGGATCGTTCGCCGGCCGGTCGCTCCGAGCCGCTCGCGGGCCTGAGCCAGCACCTCGCGCACGTTCGCGACGGTCGCCGAGACGGCCGAGAGCTCGACGAACTCGGCGCCGGTCACACCCGCGACGATGCGCGCCAGCGTCGTCTTGCCGGTGCCCGGCGGGCCGTAGAGGACGAGCGACGGCACCCGGTCGGCCTCGATCGCGAGCCTGAGCGCGCGGCCGGGCCCGATCACGTTCTCCTGGCCGACGAAGCGCGTCGAGCCCCGCAGGCCGCAGTCGCTGGGCGAGCGGCGCCCCCGTCGCAAGGCGGCGCCCGGCGGCTTCCTCGAAGAGATCGCCCACGGCGTCAGTATGCTGCCGGAGCGGCGTGGTCATGGAACTTTGGAACGAGGGGATGTACGAGCGACTGGCGACAGTTCTCGAGCCCGTCCACGACGAGCTCGTCGAGCGCCTGGAGGTCAGGCCCGGCGAACGCTGGCTCGATGTCGGGACCGGGACCGGCGCGATCGCGCTCCGGGCCGCCCGCGGAGGCGCCGCGGTCGCTGCGATCGACAGCTCCGCCCCGATGATCGAGCAGGCCGGAGACGCTGCCTCCGGCGAGGGGCTCGACGTTCGTTTCGACGTCGGCAACATCGAGTATCTGCCGTACGACGACGGCGAGTTCGACGTGATCGTCTCGGCCTTCGGCTTCATCCTCGCCGCGGATCACGCGAACGTCGCCGGCGAGCTCGCCCGGGTCGCGAGGCGGGGCGCCCGGCTCGGCTTCACGGCCTGGAAGCCGAACCCGAAGCTCGGCGAGCTCTACCGCCGCTTCACCGAGGAGCCGCTCGAAGGTCGCGAGTCGACCGAGTGGGGCCGCGAGGACCATGTCGAGGACATGCTCGGCGAGGACTTCGAGCTCGAGTTCGTCGACGGGACGCTCTGGATCGACGCCGCGTCCGGCGAGGAGGTCTGGGAGCTCTTCTCGAGCACCTCGCCACCCGTGATGGCGCTGCTCGCCAAGCTCGACGCAGAGCGTGCCGAGGCCTTCCACCACGCGCTCGTCGAGCTGTACGAGACCTACCGCGAGGGCGACCTCATCCACGCCCCTCGCCGCTACCTCCTGACGCTCGGCACCCGGAGGTAAGCAGCGCTAGGCTCGGGCTGATGCTCGAGCTCTACGAACCCGAGGGAGCATTCGAGGCGCTCGAGGACTACCTCGCGCCGTTCTGGGGCCGCGACGGCGTCGTTGCCGATCTCTACCTCGGCTACGGCCTGTCGGCGGCGCTCCGCCGCGACGGCGACCCGAGCCCGCCCGAGCCCTGCCCGCTTCCGCTTCTCGCGTGCCGCATCCGGGAGGCCGGCGGCGGCGAGCGAGTCTCGACCGTCGGCTACGAGCTCGGCGAGTGGGAGCGCAGCTGGGACGACGACGGCTACGCAGCCGCGATCGAAGCCGTGCGCGCCGCGATCGGCCGGGGCGACGTCTACCAGGCGAATCTCGTCCAGCATCTCGCCGCGCCCTACGCCGGTGATCCCTGGGCGCTCGCGCTCGGGCTGCGCCACCTGCACCCGCTCCATCCCCGGCCGTTCGTCGGGCACGGCTGGGCCGTCGTCTCGGCCTCGCCGGAGCTCTTCCTCGCTCGACGCGGAGGCCGGCTCGTCACCTCGCCGATCAAGGGAACGCGGCCTGCCGGCGTCGATGTCGAGGGCGAGAAGGACGGTGCCGAGCACGTGATGATCGTCGATCTCGAGCGAAACGACCTTGCGCGCGTCTGTGAGCCGGGCTCGGTGACCTGGCCGGAGCTGATGACCCAGCGCGAGCTCGCCGGCGTCACGCACCTCGTCTCGACCGTCGAGGGAACGATTCGACCCGACGTGAGCTTCGGCGAGATCCTCGCTGCGACCTTCCCCGGTGGCTCCGTGACCGGCGCACCGAAGATCGCCGCCGTCGACCTGATCGCGGCGCTCGAGCCGGTCGGCCGCGGCGCCGCCATGGGCGCCGTCGGCACGGTTCGCCCCGACGGTGACTTCGAGCTGGCGCTGACGATTCGCACCCTCGCGGCCGCCGAAGGCCAGATCCACCTCTGGGTCGGCGGGGGCATCGTCTGGGACTCCGATCCCGAGGCCGAGATCGAGGAGTCGTGGGTGAAGGCGCGCCCCCTCCTTCGAGCGGTCGGCGGGTTGGTGCCGGCATGACGAAGCTCCTGGCGGCCGCGGTCGCCGGCAAGGGCCTCGTCGACCCGGCCGAGCCCGTGTTCCACCCCGACGACGAGGCGCTGCTGCGCGGCGCCGCCGCCTTCGAGACCGTGCGCATCCGCGGGGGCCGCACCGTCCTCCTCCGGCTGCACGTCGAGCGCCTCGAGCGCTCGTGCCTCGCGCTCAGGCTTCGGCCCCCGGACGGCGTTGTCGAGCTCGCCGAGCAAGCGGTCGAGGCGGCCGGTACCGACCAGGGCGCGCTGCGACTGTTCAGGACGGGAATGACACTGCTCGCCACGGTTGCACCCCTCCCTGCGGGGCTGGAGTCGCTCCGGGAGCGAGGACTCGCCCTCGTGACCGTTCGCTCCCACGACGCGGGGCTTCTCACCGGTGTCAAGGCGACGAGCTACGCGACCGCCCTCGCCGCGATCGCCGAGGCCGAGAAGCGCGGCGCCGACGACGCGATCTACCTCGGCGAGGGGGAGACCGTCCTCGAGGGGACGATGTCGAACATCTGGTGGCGCGAGGACGACGTTCTCGTCACTCCGTCCCTGGCGACCGGCGTGCTGCCGGGCGTCACCCGCGGCGCCGTCGCCGCGCTGGCTCGCCGCGCCGGCTACCGGATCCGCGAGGGCTCGTTCACGCTGCCGAAGCTGCTCAACGCCGCGGAGGCGTTCACGAGCTCGGCGGTGCGCGAGATCATGCCGGTGATCGCCGTCGACGACCGCGAGATCCCACGCGGCGAGGCCGCGGGGAAGATCCAATCCCTCCTCGAGCAGGTGACCGACGAGTACCCTGATCCCGATGGCTGAGGACGCGAAGGAGCCGAAAGAAGAGAAGGTCAGGCTCGGCGGGATGGCGCTCGCCAACGGCGTCCTCGTCCACGGCCCGACCTCGTGGGCCGTCGCCGTTCGCACGGAGGACGGCGACGTCAAGGTCGTCGCGGAGCGCAAGCGGGTCTCCGGCTCGAAGCTCAACCAGCCGCTCCTGCGCGGCCCCGCCCGGCTCGTCGAGTCCGTCGCGTTCCTGCCGCGCCTCAAGCGGACGCTACCCGAGGCGAAGCTGCCCTTCGAGGGGCGTGCCGCCCTGGCCTCGATGGTCGGCACCGCCGTCGCCATCTCCGCCGTTCGCCGCTCGAAGCTGAGCGCGGGCTCCGAGGAGCTCGTCGCAGGCATCCTCTCCGTCGCCCCCGCGATCCTGGCGTTGCGCAACGGATCGCTTGCCGCCTACCACGGCGCCGAGCACATCGCGATCGGCACCTACGAGCAGGACCGGCCGACGACACGCGAGCACGAGCGCTGCGGCGGCCACCTGATGGGCCCGCTGCTCGCCACCGCGACCTTCGCGAACCTGCTCGCCTCGCGCGCGCCCCAGAACATGAAGCCGGCCGCCAGGCTGGCGGCGTCCCTGGGCGCGATTGCGGCCTCGACCGAGATCTTCGGCTGGATGCAGCGAAACCCCGACCGCCGGCTCGCGCGGGCCCTCGCATATCCCGGTCACGAGCTCCAGCATCGGATCTCGACAGCCGAGCCGAGCGCCGAGCAGCTCGAGGTCGCCGAGGCCGCGCTCAACGCATGTCTCCAGCTCGAGAACGAGTAGCAAACCTCCGGCTTTAGGCAACACGCCCCGCTGCCGATGAGGCAAGCAATGGGCGTGTTGGCCAACTTCGGCTCGACAATTCAGACCTTCGCGACGAACTGGCTTCCGGTCATGTTCTTCCTGCTGATGTGCGTCGTCGTGTTCCTGCTGGTCCGCACGGTGAAGATGGTCCCGCGCGTCAAGCCGATGCAGATCCAGCCGGGCTCGGACTCGTCCGTCACCTGGGACGAGGTCGCCGGGCTCGACGAGGCGAAGCAGGAGCTGCAGGAGGTCGTCGACTTCCTGCGCGACCCGAAGCGGTTCGAGAAGCTCGGCGCCCGAGTGCCGCGGGGGATCATGTTCCACGGCCCTCCCGGAACCGGGAAGACGCTGGCCGCGAAGGCGGTCGCCAATGCATCGGGAGCCGCGTTCTACGCGCAGAGCGCCTCGGCGTTCGTCGAGATGTTCGCCGGGCTCGGCGCAGCCCGCATCCGCAAGCTCTTCGAAGAGGCGCGCGAGAACGCGCCGTCGATCATCTTCATCGACGAGCTCGACGCCGTCGGTCGCGCCCGCACGGGAAACTCTTTCAACCGCGAGCAGGACCAGACGCTGAACCAGCTGCTCGTCGAGCTCGACGGCTTCGGCCCTCGCGACCAGGTGATCATCATGGGCGCGTCCAACCGGCTGCAGGATCTCGACCCGGCGCTGCTTCGCCCGGGGCGCTTCGATCGCCAGATCTTCATCCAGCCGCCCGATCTGAAGGGCCGCGGCGACATCCTGCTCGTGCACACGCGCGGCAAGCCGCTCGCCGCCGACATCGATCTCAACTCGGTCGCCCGGCACACCGCCGGCCTGACGGGCGCCGACCTGGCGAACATCTGCAACGAGGCCGCGATCTCGGCCGGCCGGCGCGAGGCTACCGAGATCACCCAGGACGACTTCGAGCACGCGATGGACCGGGTGATCGCAGGGCTCCAGCAGCGTCGCGTGATCACGCCGAAGGAGAAGATGATCCTGGCCTACCACGAGGCTGGCCACGCGATGATGGCGCACCTGATGAGCGCCGTCTCGCCCGTCCAGAAGGCGACGATCATCGCCCGCGGCACCGCGCTCGGCTACACGCTCAACCTGCCCGAGGAGGAGCGCTACCTCCATACAAAGGACGAGATCTGCGACTGGATGGTCGTGACGCTCGCAGGCCGCGCCGCCGAGCAGGTCGTTTTCGGACGGGTCACGAACGGCGCGGCCAACGACCTCGAGAAGGTCACCGAGCTCGCCCGGGCGATGGTGTTCGAGTACGGCATGAGCGATCTCGCGACCGCCCGCACGATGCGGGCCGACAACTACGCGCTCTCCGAGGAGACCAAGCGAATGCGCGACTCCGAGCAGGCCCGGCTGACCGATGAGGCCTACGCCGAGGCGCTCAGAGTCACGGCCAAGCACCGGCATCTCCTCGACCGGGTCGCCGACGCGCTCCTCGAGAAGGAGACGCTCTCCCGCGACGAGCTGCTCGAGCTCTTCGGCGATGTCGCGAACGAGTCGGAGGCGGGCGACGCGGTGGGTGTTCCGCAGGTCGCGGCGAGCCGCGACGATCAGCCGCCGCAGCTTGCTGTAGTCCAGCGGGTGCGCCGGCGCCTTGAGGGCGATCGGCTGGTCCCACGACGTGAACTTGATCACGCCCGTGCCGTTGCTCTTTCCAGGCGTCAGCTCGAGCGGATAGGCGGGCCCGGTGGTGGCGATGTACAGGACGCCGCCGTTCTTCGTGTCTTTGATCGCGATCGCGGGCTGCCCGTCGATCGTCGTCGTGTCGCCCTTCGCGAGCGTTCCGTGCGACGCGAGGATCTGGTTGATCAGCGCGTCGATGTTCGTGAGCGACCCGAGGCTGCCGAGGCCATTGGCGCTCGCCGAGACGTAGAACCACCTGCCGGAGATGCTTGCGGCGCTCGATCCGGCGTAGTGGAGGAGGAAGTTCTTCGACGCGTTGATAGTAGACCTTCGTGGCCGATCCGGATGATGTCGAAGCCGAGCCCGCCGAGGGCAATGTGGCCGGTGCCTCCCTTGCCCCTGACGAGCTTCAGGTTCAGCGCGATCGAGGAGCCGCCGCTCGTACCCGCGCCGACGATGTGCACGCTCGTCGCGGTGGAGACGGCCGTCTTCATTGCCGCGACGATCTCGTCTGCCGACTTGGAGGAGACACCGTTGTCCGGCGCCGTTGTCGTCGAGCCGGTCGTCGTCGAGGACGCGCTCTTGCTGCCGCCGCAGCCCACGAGGAGCACGGCGATCGCCGCGAACGAGCAAGCCAGCGCGATCCGCATCGCTCTGGACTGTGACACGTCCAGGCCCGATTCACAAGCCCCATCGGTAGCATCGGGCCTGTGAGCGTGAGTGGTATCCACCATCTCGGCGTTGCCGTCTCCGATCTCGACGCGGCGGTCGAGACCTACCGGCGGCTGTTCGGAGCCGAGGTCGAGCTGCGCGAGACGCTCGAGGAGCAGGGCGTCGAGACGGCGCTCCTCCGTGTCGGCGACGACCGGATCGAGCTGCTCTCCTCGCTCGATCCCGACACGCCGGTCGGCCGTTTCCTCGAGCGTCGCGGGCCGGGGATGCATCACGTCGCTTTCGAGGTCGATGACGTCGCGGCCGAGCTCGAGGTGCTGGTCGCGCAGGGTGCCGAGCTGATCGACGAGACCCCGCGGCGGGGCCTGAACGGGATGGACATCGCGTTCATCCATCCGCACGCCACGGGCGGCGTGCTCGCAGAGCTGGTGGCGCATGGCTGAGTCGGAGCGCGTCCGCGTCGAGATCGCCTTTCGCAGCGGGCAGTCGCTGACCGTCATCATCCCGCCCGCGACCGCCGACGAGCTCGAGGCGGCGCTCGCGAAGGGGACGCCGGATGCTGTGAGCTTCGACGCCGACGACGGCCGCTACACCGCCGTTGTGAAGATGATCGCGTTCGTCAAGCGCCACGCTCGCGAGAGCCGCGTCGGCTTCGGCTCCTAGCTCGCGATGGCTCTCGAGGCCGGGATCGTCGGCCTACCGGGGTCGGGCAAGACGACGCTCTTCAAGGCGCTGACGAAGACCGCCGGCGGCGAGTACGGGAAGACGCACGTCGGCATGGCCGAGATCGCCGATCCGCGGCTCGACGGCGCTTGCCGAGGTGGTGGCGGCGAAGAAGGTGACGCCCGCAGCGATTCGAGTGCAGGACGTTCCGGGCACCGGGCCCGCACTGCTCGGCAACCTGCGCCAGGTCGATGCACTGCTCGTGGTGCTCGACGGCTTCTCGCCGGGCGCCGATCCGGCCGGCGACCTGGAGAACCTGAAGCTCGAGCTGCTCGTCGCCGACCGCGACCACGTCGCGGGGCGGCTCGAGCGCGTCGAGAAGCAGGCCAAGTCGGGCGATCCGAAGGTGCGCGCCGAGGGCGAGCGGCTGCGCGAGGTACTCGCTGCAGTCGACGGCGGCACGCCGCTCTCCGAGGTCGAGGGGGAGCTACCCGAGGGGCTGGAGCCGCTGACCACGAAACCGGTGATCGCGGTCGAGAACGGCCCCGGCGGCATCGATCTGGGGCTGGAGGCCGAGCTTGCGGAGCTTTCCGACGAAGAAGCCGCAGCCTTTCGGGACGGCGGCGCATCGGCGCTCGAGGAGGTGGTGCGCCGGCTCAGCGACGTGCTCGACCTGGTCACGTTCTTCACCGCCGGCGAGAAGGAGACCCGGGCCTGGACACTCAGGCGGGGCGAGACCGCGCTCGACGCCGCCGCGACGATCCACACCGACATCGCGCGCGGGTTCATCCGTTGCGAGGTGATCGACTGGAAGGATCTCGTCGCGGCCGGCTCGCACACCGAGGTCTCCCGCCAGGGGCTGCAGCGGCTCGAGGGGAAGACCTACGTGATCCGCGACGGCGACGTGCTGAACATCCGCTTCAACATCTGAGCTACGCCGCGATCAGCACGACGCCCGCGAGGGTCAGCGCGACGCCGACCCGCTGCACCGGCGCAACGCGCTCGTTCAGGACGGCTGCCGCGAGCAGCACCGTCACGATCGGGTAGAGCGATGCGAGCACCGAGGTCAAGCTCTCGAGCCCGCCGACGTGAGCTGCGGCACCGAACAGGAGGTTGCCGAGCGTGTCCCCGAGCCCGACGCCGAGGATGATCAGGAGCTTCCAGCCGGCCAGCCTGATGGCAGGGCGGCGCACGGCGACCGCCAGGAGGACGATCGCTGTCGAGGTGATCCGGAAGATCAGCGAGGCCCAGTACGGGTCGGCCTTTCCCGCAGCGTGCATCGGCGGGAAGTAGAAGCCGAACCCGACGGCAGCGACAAGCGCAAGCCCGACACCGGCGGCGACCTTGCGCTTTCCGCCCGCCTGGTGCTCCTGCGAGGCGAGGATGACGCCGACGAGCGCCGCGACGATCCCGAGGTACTGGAGCGACGACGGGCGCTCGCCGTGTGCGATCCCGAAGATCACCGGCACGATCGCCGAGGCGCCCGCGATCGGCGCGACCACGGCCATCGCCCCGACCGCCATCCCGCGGTAGTAGGCGTAGAGCCCGATCGTCGCCGAGATCGCGGCGGGGACCGCGAGCAGGACAGCCGCACCTCCGTGCGGTGTCTGGCCGCGCGCCGCGCAGACGACGGCCATGGCTCCGAGCCCTGCGACCTGGGCCCAGAGCATGACGCGGAGCGCTCCGAGCGTCCGTCCCTGCCACGGGCCGACGAAGTCGGCGACCCCCCAGGCGAGGCTCGCGCCGAGCGCGAGAAGAAGGCCGTTCACCCGGTCGGCCGGGTGGCAGCGCTCGCGTCGAGCTGGTTCGCGTGGTAGACGACGGCCGCCTCGGCCGTCCTGGCTGCGCGGAGATCGTGGTGCACGGCGACGCAGTGGAGCAGCTCGGCGAGCTGCCCGGCGGTGAGGCCTTCGGCGCGCTGTTCGATCAGCCGGAGCCCGAGGTGAACGTGCCCGAGCAGGCGACCCTCCTCGGTCGGGGTGAACGCCGGCCCGCGCGTGAGCTCGATCGTACGCCCGACATCGTGGACGAGGGCCGCAGCCAGGACGAGCTCGGAGCGAAGGCGCGGATGGAGCTGCGCCGTCTCGCGGCAGAGCGTCGCCACGCCGACCGTGTGCTCGAGCAGCCCGCCGGCGTAGGAGTGATGGTCGTCGAAGGTGGCCGGGTAGGACGCCAGGTCACGGTCGGCAAGCACCGCCCGCGCGGTCGCGGCGAGACCCGGGTGCGAGATCTCCTCGATGAGGAACTCCAGGAATCCCTGCAGCTCGGACGCGTCCCGCCGAAGCGTCGGCGTGAGCGTCGCCGGGTCGACATCGGCTGCTTCGAGCGTGCGCACGTCGAGCTGGAGCCGGTCGCGGAACTTCTCCACGCGCCCGAGCACCCGCACCGCATCCCCTTCGGAGAATCGCCCGTCGAGCAGCTCGACGTCCTTCCAGACCCGCGCGTCGATGCGCCCGGACGGGTCGACGAGCTCCAGTACGAGGTAGGGCGCGCCACCCTTGGTCTGCGACCGCCGCTTCGACTTGACGGCGAACACGCCCTCGACCACGCGGTCCGCTTCGAGATCGGAGATCACCGCCCGAGTTTATGGTGTCACTCGCCCAGCGACGGCGACAGTGTCCTTGGGCGGCTCTGCCGACCTAGGCGTCGTCCGCGAGTCTCTGAACCTGGAGTGCGATCTGTCGCACGACCTCCTCGAGCACCTCCATTCGCTCAGCGAGATCTCGAATCGCCATCGACGCCGGCGTCGTCGAAAGAAGCGGATTCCCCCACGCGACCCGAGATTCGGCTGTGCGATGGATCAGTTGATCCACAAGTTCCGTCAAGACATCCGTGTCGGAAACCATCGTTTCCCTCCTGTCGGATGAAGACGCGTGCACAGGGTCAACGAACGTTCATGTGCACCTGTCTTTTCGGGATGAGGTGGATGCTAGGGCAGCGGGCGCGAAGATGCATCCGCGAAAACCCGTATTCGCCGGCGTCGAGCAACAAGAACGGCCATGTCGCTTTGGGCAACGGCGTGTTCGGTAGCCTCAGAACGTGACTGCGATCTCGCCGTTTCGGGCGCTCCGGTACGACGAGAGCGTCGCCGGGCCTCTGGCCGATCTGGTCGCGCCGCCGTACGACGTGATGAACGACGACGAGCGCGAGACGCTCTGGCTGACGAACGATCACAACATCGTCCACCTGACCTTGCCGAGATCGGTCGAGCAGGCCGCGGAGACGCTCGCCGGCTGGCGCGAGTCCGGCGTCATGCGCGAGGAGGAGCCGGCGCTCTGGTGGCTCGAGCAGGAGTTCCTCGACATCGACGGCTCGATGCGGAAGCGCACCGGGATCGTCGGCTCTGTCGAGGCGACGCCCTACTCCGAGGGCAAGGTGCTTCCGCACGAGCGGACGAAGGCCGAGGTCAAGGAGCTTCGGCTTGCGATCCTGCGCGCGACCCGGACACAGCTCGAGCCGATCATGCTGCTCTACGACGCCGATGTGCCGATCGAGGCGCCCACCGGCGACCCGGACATCGAGGTCGCGGAAGGTGGCGTGATGAACCGGCTCTGGCGCCTGCCGGCCGATGAGATCGAGATCGATGTGCCGTTCATGATCGCCGACGGGCACCACCGCTACGAGACGGCGGTCGCCTTCCGGGAGGAGGAGCCGTCCGCGACCCACACGCTTGCAGTGCTCGTGTCGGCAAGGGACTCGGGCCTCGAGATCTACCCGACCCACCGGGTTGCGATGGGGGTGGAGCACGACCCGTTCGGCCTGATGACCTCGACGTGGGACCGGGACTCGCTCGCGATGTACCGGATGGGCAACTACTTCCGGCTGGACTCCGACGACGAGCTCGACACACGCGAGATCGAGCAGTACGGGCTCCAGGGCGTCGAGTACACCCCGAATGCGCAGGAGGCCATCGACGTCGTCGACCAGGAGCTGGCGACGATCGCCTTCCTCGTGCGCGCACCGTCAGTCGCGACTGTGATGGAGACCGCGCTCGGCGGCGAGGTCATGCCGCCGAAGACGACCTACTTCCTGCCGAAACTAACCTCGGGCCTCCTCCTCCATCCCGTTTGAGCCCCTGGCTGGAGCTGTGCCGCGCGGCGGTTCGTGACGTCGAGGCTGTCCTCGTCGAGATGCCGACGCGCGAGGAGCGCGAGCGGCCGATCGGCCGGGGAAAGGGCGGCGACATCACCGCTGCGCTCGACGAGGCCGCGGAGAGCGTCATCTTGAAGCACTTCGACCTGCCCGACGTCCGGATCGTCTCCGAGGAGATCGGGATCAAGGGCGAGGGAGCCCTGACCGTCTGCGTCGACCCGATCGACGGTTCGCAGAACGCTGAGCGCGCGATCCCGTACTTCGCGCTCTGCGTCGCGGTTGCCGAGGGTCGGACGATGGACGACGTTGTCTTCGGTTTCGTTCACGACTTCGGCTCCGGCGAGGAGTGGACGGCGGTGCGCGGCGGCGGGGCATTCCTGAACGGCGTGCCCCTCACCGGCCGCCCGAAGGACGAGATCCAGTTCATGTCGATCGAGGCGACCCGGGCCGACCTGGTCTACTCCGAGCTCGCCAAGCTCGCGCCACTCACCGACCGGGTTCGCATCATGGGCGCGCAGGCGATCACGTTCTGCCACCTGGCGGCTGGGCGCACTGATGCCGTCGTTGTCCTGAAGCCGTCGCGCAGCGTCGACTTCGCCGCGTCGCAGCTCCTCGTCCGCGAGCGCGGCTTCGCGATCCACGCAGTCGACGGGCCGGAGCTCGGGACGATCCCGCTCGATCTCGAGGCGCGCTCGCGCATCTGCGCTGCGGGCAACGAGAAGCTCGCGCAGAGCATCGCCGCAGCGCTACGCTCCTAGCCATGGCACCGTCGAATGACGCGGTACTTGCCGCGCTCGCGAACGTCATCGACCCGGAGCTGCGCAAGCCGGTCACCGATCTCGACATGGTCCGCGAGATCGCGATCGACGGCGGCGACGTGACCGTGACGATTGCGCTCACCGTTGTGGGCTGCCCGCTCCGGAACTCGTTCCAGGAGCAGGTTGCGCGCGAGGTCGGCGCCGTCGAGGGCGTCGCGTCCGTGCGGCTCGAGTTCGACGTCATGAGCCCCGACGAGCGCGCCGCGCTGACGTCGAAGCTCCGAGGCGGCAGGCCCGAGTCGGACAAGGCGATCCAGCTCGACCCGACGACCCGCGTGATCGCGGTCGCCTCGGGCAAGGGCGGCGTCGGCAAGTCGACGCTGACCGCGAACCTCGCCGCTGCGTTTGCGGCCCAAGGGCGCCGCGTCGGGATTCTCGATGCCGACATCTACGGCCACTCGATCCCGCAGATGCTCGGCATCCACCAGAAGCCGGTGCTGGTCGACAAGCTGATGATCCCGCCGGTCGCGCACGACATGAAGCTGATGTCGATCGGCTTCTTCGTCGACGACAACAAGCCGCTCATGTGGCGCGGGCCGATGCTGCACCGGGCGCTCGAGCAGTTCCTGCAGGACGTCCACTGGGGCGAGCTGGACATCCTCGTCGTCGACATGCCGCCCGGTACCGGTGACGTCGCGATCTCGCTCGGACAGATGCTCCCGCGCGCCGAGGCGGTCGTCGTCACGACGCCGCAGATCCTGGCGCAGGAAGTCGCGAGTCGGGCCGCCGAGATGGCTCGCCGCACCGGGATGCAGCTCGTCGGCGTGATCGAGAACATGACCTCTGAGATCTTCGGCTCGGGCGGCGGTGAACGCCTCGCTGCGCAGCTCGGCGTGAAGCTCCTCGGCTCCGTCCCGCTCGACATCGAGCTGCGCGAGGCCGGCGACGAAGGCGTCCCGCTCGTGATCTCCGATCCCGGGACCGACGCCGCTCAGGCAGTGATCGAGCTCGCCCGCGCGATCGACCTGAGCCGCGGTGCCGGGTTCACCCGCACGCTCCCGCTCGTCTCTTAGCGGCCGCGCCGCTCGCCGTCGGCTGCCGCGAGGGTAAGTGCGCCCGTAGAGTCGCGCCATGCAAGCGAACGACCCCGAGAGGGTGGAGACGCTCGGGCGGCTTTCCGCGCTCGGGTTCTCGGATGCCGACGCCGCCATCCTCGCCGATCACTTCCTGGCCGCCGAGCAATCGGGCCGCGCAACCCACGGCCTCGTTCGGGTCGGGAGGCTCGAGGGCTGGCCGGGGCTCGACCCCGCTGCGCGGCCCGTTCGCGCCGTCGCGGAGCCGGGATACGAGCGCTGGGACGGGAACGGAGCGCTCGGCTACCTCGTGCTGAACGCGGTGGTCGAGGGACAGCTCGCGGATCCGCCGGCGAGCGCCCGCGTGGTCGCGATGGGCCGCACCTTCCCGACCGGCATGCTCGGCTACTGGACACGCAGGCTCGCCGAGGGCGGGCTCGTCGCCGCGCTCACCGCAACCTCGCCCCGGCGGCTCGCGCATCCCGACGGAGGCCCGAAGCTGGCGGGCACGAACCCGCTCTCGATCGCGATACCCTCGAGCGACGGGCACCCCGTCGTCGTCGACGCGTCGATGGGGAACCTGACCTGGGGCGACGTCCTGACCGGCCGGGCCTCCGAGGACGACCTGGCCCCGTTCGGCGGCGACCAGGCGCATAAGGCGTTCGCGCTCGCGGTCGGCCTCCAGTTGCTCGTCGATGCCCTGAGCCCCGACGACGGCTTCGGCGCTCTGCTTCTAGTCGCGAAGCCGCAGAGCGACCCGGTTCCCGGGTTCCGGAAGCTCGCGAACGGCGTCCGCATTCCGGGCGATCGCTGAGCGCGGTTCGGCGAGTTCCCCCACCGCCGCTGCGGAGAAACACGGATGCCCGGGCGCCCCGGACGCGGGACAGTGCGTTCCGCAAGTTCGAAACCAAACGCAGAGCTTCCAGGGAGGGTTCCCATGAAAAAGTTTCTCGAAATCGGCGGCTTCATCGCCGGCGCCGTTCTGATCCTGTTCGGCGTCGCGACGATCGCGCTCGGCGCGAACGGCCGCTCGACCGTCAACAACAGTCTCAGCCAGGAGCAGATCGTCGGCACATCCGACATGACCCCCGCCGGAATCAAGGCAGAGGCCACGAAGGCCGGCCTGACCGGGATCAGCTTCCCGAGCTGCTCGGTCGCCAACAAGGCGATCAGCAACGGCTCCACGGCGCGCTGCTTCGCGGAGTACATGCGGATTCACGCGCTCGAGGCGACCGGCGGCCTGACATACGCCCAGATGGGCCGCTTCGCAACGGCCGACGGAAAGCCCGCCGGAACGAATGACGCAACCAAGGCAGTACAGGTGAACGGGCAGCCCAGCGCCAACAGCGCCCGTGACGTCTGGGTAACCGAGACGGCGCTGACGACCGCGCTGAACGTCAGCTACATGGCGACTCAGCTCTCGCTCTTCAGCATCGTGATCGGGATCGCCCTGCTGCTCGCCGGGATCGGGTTCGTGATCCTCGACTGGGCAGCCCTGCACAGTCGCAGGCAGGCGACCGCCGACGCAACGAAGGCCTCGTTCAAGTCGACGACGCCGGCTGTCGCCTAGGGTCCCCGCCTGGAAGCGGGTACGAAGGGGCGCGGAGCGATCCGCGCCCCTTCTGTGTCTCTAGGTCGGGAAGCCCTGCTCGCGGCGGATCTCGTCGAAGTCCGGATCCGCTTTCGCGCGCTCGAGGTACTTGGGATCGGCGCGCACCGCTTCCTGCAGATGCGCGATCGCATCGAGCGGCCGGCCCGCGAGCGCCTCGGCGCACGCGAGGTTGTAGAGGATCGACGGGTGCCCGGGCCGTTCGACCAGCCCCGCCTCGATCTGCGAGATCGCGTCCCCGTATCGCTTCTCCCGGATCGCCGGCAGGGCACCGAAGTACGACTCCCACGGTGACACCTCGTAGGCCACGCCCGGCTCGGCGCCGATCGCCAGCACGAGCGTCGCCTCTTCCTCGGCGATCGCCTTCCGGCGGAGCTTCGGATCGGAGACGAAGACGAGGCTACCCGCGGGGGCATCCAGGGTGTCTGGACCGATCGTGAAGGTCGCGCGCCCCGAGATGACGACGTAGAGCTCCTCGTGGCCCGCCGAGCCTCCGCCGGTCTCGTCGTGCTCCTCGACGACGTGCTGCCCGACGTGCTCGGCGGTGTACGCATTGATCCCGAACGCGCGGATGCCAAGCCGCCGGCGGACGGGGTGCCAGACGATCCCGTCGAACAGCGGGATCGAGTCGAGCTCGCCGAGCTGCGCTGCCTCCCAGCCGGCGCTCACGCTTGTCTCAACGCCTCGAGCACGACCGGGTCGATCCGGACGATGCCGTCGACGCGCTCCTCCAGGTTCTCCCGGCCGGCCCATGCGGGCAGCGTCTCCTCGAGCTCGCCGTCGAACCCGAGCGCGGAGAGACGCTCCTCGAGCTCAGTGCCGAGCGGCCCGTCCACCTCGAGCCAAGCGGTGTAGGGGGTCTTCCCGAACAGCGTCTGGTGGATGGCGTAGATCCGCGCGAGCTCGCCGACCGGGGCCGGATGGTCGTCGACGCGGAGATCGACGAGCGAGTCGGACAGGCCCGCATAGCCGCCGTCGCGCTCGACGACGAGCAGCGCCGCCGACTGCTGCCCGCGCCGGTCGCCGCCGGCCGCCTGGGCAGCGGCGAGGCAGTCGAGCAACCGCTCGGCGAGCGGCCGGCCCACCGAGCTCTCGAAGGTCGAGGCGATCGCCGTGACCGTGGCCTCGGAGACGAGGATATTCCCCTGGGCGGCGAAGCACGGCCCCGAGATTCCGCCCGCCCAGTCCATGCACTCGCCGCCGGTGTACGTCGCGCTCCCGCCCTCCGCGTCCACGACGCCGAGCTGGCGGTGGTCCCGGTCCTCGTCGGCGCCCGTCAGGCGCCCGACCACCTCGGCGGCAGAGAGGCCCTCCGCGAGCAGCGCCAGACCGTCCGGCCCGTAACGCGGGTTCGCGTACGCCTGGGTCGCGACAGCCCCGGTGCCGGGCTGCGCCCACGGCACGACCGACCCGACAGCAAGGAACTTCGACTCGGTCGCGACGCCCCACTGCCCCGCCTCGAGGTCACAGGCTGCGATCGAGTACGTAGCGACGACGGGCTCCATCGCGTGTCAGTCGAGCAGCATCGTGTCGCCGGGGCCGAGCTTGAGGATGGTCGCGTTCGGCGCCTCGATCTGAAGCTGCTCCGGCGTGCCGGTCAGCAGCGGGAACGTGGCGTAGTGGCACGGGATGCAGGGCGGGTTGCCGAGCAGGTCGAGTGCGACGGCAGCCTCGCGCGGCCCCATCGTGAAGTGGTCGCCGATCGGCAGCACGGCGTAGTCCGGCGCATAGATGCGCGCGATCAGCGCCATGTCGCCGAACACGCAGGTGTCACCCGCGAAGTACACGGCGCGACCTCCCTCGAGCCTGATCACGAGCCCGCACGCCTCGCCGAGATACTCGCCCTCGTCGCTGCTCGATGAGTGGAAGGCGTTTACGAGCGTGAAGTGGATCCCGTCGATCTCCTGCGTCCCGCCCTTGTTGAGGCCGGGCAGGTGGCCGATGTTCCCGCCCTTCGAGCCGAGCCATGTCTTGAGCTCGACCTGCGCCACGATCTGCACATCCGGGAAGGCCTGCGAGAGCGCCACGGTATCGCCGACATGGTCACTGTGCCCGTGCGTCAGGGCGATGATGTCGACTCTCTCCGGGCTCTTGAGGTCATCGGGGGTCGAGGGATTCCCGTTCAGGAACGGGTCGATATAGATTCGCCTGCCCTCGTCGCTCGAGAGCACGAATGCCGAGTGGCCAAGCCAGGTAAGTGAAGCCATCCCCGTTCTCCTTTCGTTCTCCGGTCGAGCCGCACGATATCGCTCGGATGCAGGAAGGAGCGTCCGGCCCGGGAGCGAAGCTATGCGTCGATGGGACGTCGTGTTCTACCAGCGCTGTTCGTGGTGATCGCGGTCGTTGCCGACCTCCACGGATCCCACAGCCTCGCTGCCGACGCGCTCCTCGCGGCTCTTCCGTTTGCCGCCGTCGCCGCGCTGGTCACCTTCGGCGACTACATCGACTCGCCCGGCGGAGCGAACGGCGTGCAGTCGCTGAGCTCGGCGGCGATCGTCGTGCTGCTCGTCGTCTCGTGCGCGGTGCGGAACGCGGCCGTCCACGGCGTGCCGCCGCTCGGTGTCTCCTCGCTCGCCGCGATCGTCTGCCTGTTCGCGCTCAAGGGCATGCTGGCGGGGGGCCCGCAGCTCCGCCGCCTCTCGAGCTTCTGGCCGGCAAAGCCGTAACGCCGGCTAGCTGAACGCGCGTTTCGCCGCGATGTAGGCGATCTTCGCCTCGGCCTGAACGAGCGCCTTCTGGTTCGCGGTCACCTGGGCGGCCGACCCGAGCCCGGCCTTGAATGTGAGGACGACCTGTGTCCTGGCGTTGCCGATTGCGATCAGGTCGTAGACGCCGACCGCCGGCTTTCCACTCGCAACCGGCGTCTCGTAGACGATCCGGTATGCGTTCGCATACCTGCCGTACTTCGGGAACGACACCTTGGTCGCCGAGGCAACGGCGGTGCTCGGCGGCATCTGCAGGAAGAACGCCGACCTGAGGCACGGCAGGAAGCCCACGCTGTAGGTCGCCTTCCAGAACGGCGCGAGCATCTTGTTCTGCGCGAGCACCGCCACCGAGTGGTCGATCTGGATTCCCGTGGCGGTGAATCGCGCGGCGGCGCGCCCGGTCGTGACCGCCGTCGACCTCGGGTTGTAGCCGGGGCAGGAGAGCGGCGCGCTCGTCGCCTTCACCGCACCGCCCTTCCACGCCGAGCCCAGATCCGCGCGCGTCAGCAGATCCTTCGCTGCGAGCGCCTGGTCGCCCGGAGCAAGTGCGGTCCGGCTTGCGAGCGCGCCTCCGGTGAGAGCGAGTGCCACGGCGGTTACGAGGATCAGGCCGTGGGCGCGCAGCACGTCAGAAAGGTAGCGACCTCGCAGCGGCCGCGGCCACGTCGATCAGGGGCTGAACGAAGAAGAACGACCCGATCGTCACTACGACGCAGGCTGCGACCCCGGTTCCGAGCACGAGCTCGCGCGGCGGCGAGCCGCCGGCGGGCGCGAGCCGCAGCTCGGCGCTGTCGCGCAGGAACATCGAGCGGACGACCGCGAGGTAGTAGGCGGCCGACACGACGGTGAAGGCGACGCCGATCACGATCAGCCACCACCAGCCGCGCCCGTAGGCAGCGTAGAAGACGTAGATCTTCCCCCAGAAGCCGCCGGTGAGCGGGAAGCCGAGGAAGCCCAGCATGAACACCCACATCGAGACGCCGAAGAACGGCCGCTCCCAGCCGAAGCCGGAGAGGTTCTCGAGGGTGACCGGCACCCCGAGCTCGCGCTCGCGGGCCGCGATCACGGCGAACGCCCCGATCGACATCGCCGCGTAGGGGATCAGGTAGTACATGAGCGCGCGGGCGCCGACCTCGGTTCCCGTGCCGATCGCGATCAGCATGAAACCGGCGTGCGAGATCGACGAGTAGGCGAGCAGCCGCTTGACGTTCTTCTGCGCGAGCGCCGCGATGTTGCCGACGGCAAGGGAGAGGATCGCGATCCCGACAACCGCCCACGTCCAGAGATGGGCCTCGCGCGGGAACGCGGTCACGAGCACGCGCTCCATCACGACCAGCGCCGCGACCTTCGTCGCGCTCGACATGAATGTGGTGACCGGCGTCGGCGCGCCCTGGTAGGCGTCGGGCGTCCACATGTGGAACGGTGCCGCAGAGGCCTTGAAGGCGAACCCGGCGAGCATCATCGCAAGGCCGAGCACGAGCAGCGAGTTGTCGGCGGCGCCGGCTGTCGCGATCTTGTCGAACGACAGCTCGCCGGTCGCGCCGTAGACGAGCGCCGAGCCGAAGAGCAGCGTCGCCGATCCGACCGCACCGACCACGAGGTATTTCAGCCCGGCCTCGAGCGAGCCGACCAGGTCGATGTCGATCGCGCAGAGCACGTACAGCGCGATCGAGAACCACTCGAGCCCGAGGAAGAGCGTGACGAGGCTTGCCGCCTGCACGAAGAAAGCCATCCCGGCGCCTGCCGCGGCGAGCAGGACGAAGTACTCGGCGATGTTCTCCTCGCGCATCCGCTCGCGGTAGGCGACGAACACGGCGAGCAGGCCGCAGGCCGCGATGATCACCTGGGCCGTCGCGGCCCAGCGGTCGCGGTAGATCGAGTCGGCGATGATCGCCGCGCCGTGCGGGCTCTTGTCGTCCACGAGGATCGCGAAGACGAGCCCCGCGGCGAAGCCGGCGCCGCCGACGATCGCCGAGGCAGCGCGACGCGAGCTCTTCGGCCAGAAGACGGCGACGAGCATCAGCAGCCCCGCGGCCGCCAGCATCGAGAGCGACGGCGAGAGCGCGAACCAGTCGATATGCGGCTTCGAGATCACGGGGCGATCGCCTGGGTCGTCGGCGCGCCGTTCTCGGCGCCGAAGGAGTGGCCGCTGATCGCATTCGGCCAGGCGGAGAGCACGAGCAGGATCAGGACGAGCGGCAGGACGACCGCCAGCTCGCCGACGCGCAGGTCGAGCGCCGCATCGTCGACGGACGGCCCGACATCCTCGTGGAGCACCGCCGAGATCAGCCGGAGCATGTACATCGCGGCGAGCACGATCGCGATCGCGCCGACGACGGCCCAGCCCCAGCCCTGCTGGAAGACGCCCGCGAGGATCAGGAACTCGCCGGCGAAGTTCGACGAGAGCGGCACGGCGAGCGCCATGACCCCTACGGTCATCAGGATCGTCGCGAGCGCCGGCCGCCCACGGGCCATGCCGCCGAGGCGTGAGAGCTCGCCCGTCGAGGTGCGCCGCTCGACCATCCCTGCGAGCAGGAACATGCTCATGGAGAGCAGCCCGTGGTTCACCATCTGCAGCACGGAGCCGTTCAGGCCGAGGTTGTTGAACGCGAAGAGCCCGAAGCCGATCAGCCCCATCTGCGCGAGCGAGGAGTACGCGATGACGCCGCGGACGTCGGGTGCGCGGAACGCGAGCAGCGAGCCGTAGACGAGGCCGATCGCGCAGAGGACGAGGATCGGCACACGGAAGTCATGCGACGGGCCGGGAAACTTGACCAGCACGATCCGCAGGAACCCGAACGCGGCGACCTTCGAGATGACGCCCGAGAGCAGCCCCGACACCTCGGGCGGCGACTCGCGGTAGGCGTCCGGCAGCCAGCCGTGGAACGGCCAGAACGGCGCCTTGACCGCGAAGGCGATCGCGAAGCCGAGGAACAGCCAGTCGCTCGTGCTCGGCGCCATCGTCAGCAGGTCGAACGAGTTCTGCTGGAGCCCGTAGATGATGATCGCGGCGAGCATCAGCAGCGATCCGGCGACTGTGTAGACGATGAACGTGATCGTGGCGCGGAGCCGGCCGGGGCCGCCCCAGACGCCGATCAGGACGTACAGCGGGATCAGCATCGCCTCGAAGAACGCGTAGAAGAGCAGCAGGTCCTGCGACGCGAACACGCCGACGACCGAGCCGATCAGGAAGAGCATCAGCCCGAAGTAGGCCCGCGATCGCTCGCGGCCTGTCCACCAGGCGTACATGCAGGCCACGGCGCCGCAGATCGCGGTCAGCCCGACGAGCCAGAGCGAGAAGGCGAAGAGGCCGACGTGGTAGCTCGAGTTGATCTCGCGAGAACCACGAGTGCTGCTGGCCGAACTGCAGGCCACCGCTCGAGAAGTCGAACCGCTCGAGCGCGACGACCCAGATCCCGACCTCGACGAGCGCGATCAGCGTCGCGAGCGACGCAGCCATCTGCTTCGGCAGCGGCAGCAGCCAGACGACGAGCGCGCCGGCGAACGGCAGCGCGATCAGGATCGTGGTCAGCCACTCGTTCATCGGGACGCGATGAAGACGACGGCGAGGACGGCGACTCCGCTCGCGAGCGCGAGGACGTAGGCTCGGACGAGCCCGTTCTGGACCTTCGAGACCTCACCCGAGCCGAACCGGAAGCCCTGGGTGATCTCGCCGAGCGAGCCGGCGATCACGGGGATCTCGAAGAAGCGGCCGAGGCCGCGCGAGATCAGGTCGGCGGGCTTGTAGAAGACCGCGTCGTAGAGCTCGTCGAAGTAGAACTTCTTCTCGAACAGCTTGACGGGCTTGGGGATCCGGATGCTCTTCTTGACGTAGCAGCCGTAGGCGACCCAGATGCCGGTGAGACCGAGGAGGACGGCGGAGATCGACCCGATTGCGTCCTGGGTCTTCGTCGGCTCGGCGAGCGGCGGCGCGATCGGGTCGAGCCACGTCGTGAGTGGATGCCAGAGCGGTGAGAACTGCAAGAAGCCGGCGGTCGCCGAGAGGACGGCGAGGATGGTGACGGTCCAGACCATCGAGAGCGGCCCCTCGAGCCGGCCCTTCGGCTTGTGCAGATGCTCACGCGCGAACGCCGACTGCTCACCGTAGAAGACGAGGAAGTAGAGGCGGAACGCGTAGAGCCCGGTGAAGAACGTGCCGACGAGGCACCCTGCGAACAGCAGGTAGCCGAACCAGTCGCCGCGGGCGAGCGTCGAGTCGATGATCGCGTCCTTCGAGAAGAAGCCGGCGAGCGGCGGCAGCCCGACCAGGGCGAGTGAGCCGATCAGGAACGCTGTTCTCGTGTGCGGGAGCACCTTTCGCAAGCCGCCCATCCGCCGCATGTCCTGCTCGCCGGAAAGGGCATGGATGATGATCCCGGCGGCGAGGAACAGCAGCCCCTTGAAGAAGGCGTGAGCCATCAGATGGAACATCGCGGCCGAGTAGGCGCCGATGCCCGCGCCGACGAACATGTAGCCGATCTGCGACATCGTCGAGTAGGCGATCACGCGCTTGATGTCGACCTGGACGAGTGCGACCACTCCCGCGACGAGCAGGGTCAGGACGCCGAGTCCGGCTGCCAGATCCTGCACCCTGGGCGCGTCGTGGAAGAGCGGGTTCGTGCGGACGATCAGGTAGACGCCGGCCGTGACCATCGTGGCGGCGTGGATCAAGGCGCTGACCGGCGTCGGGCCCTCCATCGCGTCGGGAAGCCAGGTGTGGAGTGGGATCTGCGCCGACTTCGCAACCGCGCCGCCGAGCAGGCCGAGCGCGATCAGGTTCGCGATCGTGCCGCCGTGGGGGGCGGCGGCGAACACGCCGGCGAAGTCGAGCTGCCCGGTCTGCTGGATCAGCAGGAACAGAGCGAGCGCCATCGTCGCATCGCCGAACGCGTTCATGATGAACGCCTTCTTGGCGGCTGCGATCGCCTCCGGCTTCTGCTGGTAGAAGCCGATCAGCAGGTAGCTCGAGAGCCCGACCATGCCCCAGCCCGCCAGCAGCAGCAGCAGGTTCCCCGACTGCACCAGCAGCAGCATCGAGAAGACGAACAGCGACATGTAGGCGAAGTAGCGGCGCTCCTCGTTCTCGCCCTCCATGTAGCCGACCGAGTAGGCGACGATCAGCGCGCCGACGCCGGAGACGATCAGCATCATCATGATGCTCAGCTGGTCGGTGAGCATGGTGAGACCGAAGCTGTACTGGCCCGCCGAGAGCCACGTCCATGCGGTCGTGGTGTGCGACCGCGCGTCGGGCGACTCGCCGAGCATGGAGATGAGCGCGACGATCGCGGCGCCGAAGGCGACGAACGTCGAGGCCGTCGAGAGATAGCCCGCGGCGCGGCGCGAGATCCGCTCGCCGGCGAGGGTGATCAGGACCGCCGCGACGAGCGGCGCGCAGAGGCAGACCCAGGCGGCGGTGTTGATCGTCATCCGCGCAGTGTCCGGAGCTTGTCGACGTCGAGCTCGACGTTTCGCCGCCCCATGGCGACGATCAGCCCGAGGCCGACGACGACCTCGGAGGCGGCGATCGCCATGACGGCGATCGCGAAGACCTGGCCCTGCTCGCTCCCGAAGTGCCGCGCGAACGCGATCAGGGCGAGGTTCGAGCCGTTCAGCATGATCTCGACCGAGAGCAGGATGATCAGCGGGCTGCGGCGGATCAGGACACCGAGGGTGCCGATCACGAACAGCATCGCCGCCAGGATGATGTACCAGGTGATGCTGGGCCCGTTCATCAGCTAGCCGCCACCGGCGTCTCGGTCGGCGCGGTATCTTCGGCCGGCGTCAACTTGTCGAATGTGCGCGCGTGCGAGCCGAGCACGACCCCGCCGACGGCGGCGACGAGCAGGATGATCGAGGTCACCTCGAACGCGAGTAGCTGGTCGGTCAGGAAGACCCGGCCGATCGAGGCAGGCGAGCCGAAGCTGCGGGGGACGGCGGGCGCGTGCGAGAGCGTCCCCTTCGTCGACAGCCCGACCGCGACGATCACCTCGACGAGGATCGCGCCGGCGGCGAGGACGGTTGCCCACCACTGCCAGGTCGGCCCGCCGGCCCACGGCGCCTGGTCGGTCTTGTCGCCGAGGTAGGCGATCACGAACAGGAACATGACCATCACCGCGCCGCCGTAGACGAGCACCTGCCCGGCCGCGACGAACTCGCCGCCGAGCAGCAGGTAGAGCACCGCCAGCGAGGCGAGGTTCCCGATCAGCGCGAGCGCGGAGAAGAACGGGTTACGGAACGAGACGACGCCGAGAGCGCTGGCGACACAGGCGAACGCAGCCAGGAACCAGATGACCCAGACGATGAAATTGGCCACGGGCTACGAGTTGCTCTTGTAGTAGGGGATCGGCGTGTCGTAGAGATCGCGGTCGGCGACCGGGATCTTCTTCTGCGGCTCCGCGAGGAGCATGTCCTTCGTGTAGATGAGGTCGTCGCGGTTGTACTCCGAGATCTCGTAGTCGTTGCCGAGCGTGATCGCGTCGAACGGGCAGGCGAGCTCGCAGTAGCCGCAGAAGATGCAGCGGCTCATGTTGATCTCGTAGATGCGGGCGTAGCGCTCGCCGGGGGAGACGCGGTTCTCGGCGGTGTTCTCGTCGGCCACGACCCGGATGCAGTCGGCGGGGCAGGCGGCGGCGCAGAGCGAGCAACCGACGCACTTCTCGAGCCCGTTCTCGTGCAGGTGGAGGCGATGCCGCCCGCGGAACCGCGGGTACACGGGCCGCAGGTACTCGGGGTACTGCTGCGTGATCGGCTTGCGGAAGACCTGCCTCAGCGTGACGCCGAAGCCCTTGAGGGTGTTCGGGAAGACGTCCATCAGCCGACCCAGACGACGATCAGCGCTGTGACGAGCGCGTTGACGGTGGCGAGCGGTAGCAGGATCTTCCAGCCGAAACGCATCAGCTGGTCGTAGCGGAGGCGCGGCTGCGAGGCGCGCAGCCAGATGAAGGCGGTCACGAGCGCGCCCAGCTTGAGCAGGAACCAGATCGGCCCGAAGCGGTCGAGCGACGGGACGCCGGGGAACTCCCAGCCGCCGAAGAAGAGCGTGACGGCAAGCGCCGAGAGGACGATCAGGTTGATGTACTCGGCCGTCTGGAAGAGGCCCCAGCGCATGCCGGAGTACTCGGTGTGGTACCCGGCTACGAGCTCGGTGTCGGCCTCTGGGAGGTCGAACGGTGGGCGTGAGGTCTCGGCGGTCCCGGCCAGCAGGAAGATGCAGAGCCCGATGAACTGGGGGATGAAGAACCAGATCGTGGCGTGCTGGCGGTCGACGATGTCGACGAGGCTCAGCGAGCGGCCCATCAGGACGACGCCGAACACGCTGAGCGCGAGCGCGACCTCGTAGGAGACGAGCTGCGCGCAGGTGCGCATCGAGCCGAGCATCGAGTACTTCGAATCGGAGGCCCAGCCGCCGACGATGAAGCCGTACACCCCGATCGAGCCGAGCGCGAAGATCAGGATCAGCGAGATCGGGAGGTTCGCGATCTCACCGTTGATGTAGTAGCCGTCGACGGTCCAGCCCGGCCCGTATGGGATGACCGCGAACGCGAGCAGCGCCGTGAAGCACGAGAGGATCGGCGCGGAGATGTAGAGGAGGTCGTGCGAGGAGGCCGGGAAGAACGCCTCCTTGCGCACGAGCTTGATCAGGTCGGCGATCGGCTGCAGGAGCCCGAACGGGCCGGCACGGTTCGGGCCGTAGCGCAGCTGCATGCGGCCGAGCGCCTTGCGCTCGAGCCAGGTCGTGTAGGCGAACGCGACCATGACGAGGTTGATCACGATCGCGACCTCGATCAGCGCGACCCACCACTGCTCGGTCAGATGCTTCACTTGGCCACCTCGACGTGGTCGTGGAGGCCTTCGGCGTCGGTGCGGGCGACGCGGACGCTACCGTCCGGCAGGTCGCGCGCGATCCGGGCGCGGAGCCGGCGGCTGGTCCCGTTGCAGCTGACGGTCACCTCGTCGCCGGCGACGATCTTCCGCTTGCGCGCATCGGCGGGCGCGAGCTCCACCTCGCCCTCGCGGCGCTGGAACTCGAGCTCGGGCGTGCGGTCGACGGCCGGGCCGGAGAAGAGCGGCCGGTAGGAGACGAGGCGGAGGCCCTTGCCGTGGCTGCGGGGCTTGTCGGCGGGCTTCGCGATCTCGCCGGTGGCGGTCACGGGCTTCGGGAGCGCGGCCTGCTCGCCGACGGCTCCGAACGAGATCCCGCCGTAGCAGCGCTCGGAGATCTCCTCGAAGGCGACGGAGGCGTGGGGCGAGAGCTGGATGTCGAAGCGCTCGGCGAGCTTTGAGATCCAGGCGAGCTCGTCGGGGCACGGGGCGATCACGGAGCGGCGCTGACGCTGCAGGCGGCCCTCGAGGTTGAGCGTCGTCCCGTCGCGCTCGAGGTAGCTCGTGCCCGGAAGGACGAGGTCGGCGAGCCCGGCGAACGACTCCTCGAACATGCCGATCCCGATCACGTGTGTCGCGAGCCTGGCGAGAGCCCGAACGCCGGGGTCGGCGGCTGCCTCGTCGCCCGAGATGATGACGAGAACCGGCTCGACATCCTCGAACTCGCCGTCATCGGCGCAGCTCCACGCGTCGGCGACACCGCGGCCGTTCGGGGTGCGCGGGAGGTAGAAGGCCGCGGTCGCCTTCAGCTCCTGGGCCGTCCATGCCGCGGCGTCCGCGTCATCGGTGATCAGGACGGCGTTCTCGACCGGCTCGGCGGGCAGTTCGGTGACGATCGAGGCGCCGTTCCGGCGCGCGGCCTTGATCCAGAGGTCGACGATCGGCGCGCGCTCGACGACGGGCTCCTCGCAGAGGATGACGACGGTTCCCGCGTTGCGGATCGAGGAGAGCGGCGCACGGAACGAGTCGAGCCCGTCGGGGATCTCCTCCGGCAGGACGGCTTCGTGGGCGCCGAGCCCGGAGCGCAGCAGCCTGCCGAGCCCGTAGGCCTGCTCGACCGTCTCGGAGCCCGAGAGAGCAGTGACGATCGCGGGCCCCGCCTTCCGGAGCAGCTCCTCGGCGCGGTCGAGGGCGGCGTTCCACTCGAGCGCCTCGAAGCCGCCGTCAGCGCTCTTCTGCAGCGGATCCTGGATCCGGTCGCCGGCCACGAGGTGGGAGTAGGCGAAGCGGCCCTTGTCGCAGAGCCAGCCCTCGTCGATCTCGGGGTGGTTGCGGGAGAGGATGCGCTTGACCTTGCCCTCGCGCGTCGTCGCGCTGATGTTGCAGCCGACCGGGCAGAGGCCGCAGACGGTCGGGGCGTTCTGGATCTCCCAGGGGCGCGCCTCGAAGCGGTACTGGGTCGAGGTCAGCGCTCCGACCGGGCAGAGCTCGATCACGTTGCCGGAGAACGGCGCCGCATAAGGCTCGTCGCCGAACGTGGCGATCATCGAGGCGGAGCCGCGCTCGACCGCGACGAGCTGGCCGTCCTCGGCGACCGACTCCGAGAAGCGGGTGCAGCGGTAACAGAGGATGCAGCGCTCGCGGTCGAGCGCGATCGTGGGGGAGATCGGGATAGGCTTCTCGAAGGTGCGCTTGTCGAAGTTCATCCGGGTCGACCCCGGGCCGTAGCGGAACGTCAGATCCTGCAGCGGGCACTCGCCGCCCTTGTCGCAGACCGGGCAGTCGAGCGGGTGGTTCACCAGGATGAACTCGAGCGTCGCGTTCTGTGACTCCGCCGCCATCTCGGAGGTCGCCGCGGTCTTGACGGTCATCCCCTCGGCCGCGGTCAGCGTGCACGCCGCCTGCGGCTTCGGCGGGCCGGGCGCCACCTCGCAGAGGCACATCCGGCAGGCCCCGACCGGCGGCCCGAGGCGCGGCTCGTAACAGAACACCGGAATCTCGATCCCGGCGGCGAGCGCCGCCTCGACGAGCCCCGTGCCCTTCGGCACCGACACCTCGCGCCCGTCGATCGTCAGCGTGACCAGCTCGGGCGTGCTCACCGCGCCACCGCCAAGCCCTGTCCGAGAGCGAGCCCCCGCCCTTGGGTGGGGACGCACCCCTCCGCCCTCGAGAACAATTCTACGAGGCCAATCGTCGCGAGTCTGTGCCAGCTCTGTGTCAGTTCGTCCACAGTTGCGACCCCGTTCGCGGCGTATGCGGCACGTGCGGCCGTGGCGATCAGGCTGGTCACGCGTGCACCCCATGGGCGTGCGTGGCGTGCGCATCGCTCGGGGCGACGATCCCGTCGAGCGTCGACTCCCCGTCGTAGGGGCACCGGCCGAGCTCGACGTGCTGCTCGAACTCCTCGCCCCACTTCGCCACGTAGCTCGCGACCGGGTACACGGCGAAGTCGCCGAGCGCGCAGAGCGACTTGCCGAGGATGCGCGACCCGACCGAGCGCAGCAGGTCGATGTCCGCGTGCGACCCGGTGCCGGCCTCGAGCCGCTCCAGGATCTGCACCATCCAGCGCGTTCCCTCGCGGCACGGAGTGCACTTGCCGCACGACTCGTGCATGTAGAACTTGGTCGACCGGAGCGCCAGCTGCACCATGCAGCAGCGGTCGTCGACGACGATCAGCGAGGCGGCGCCGAAGAACGTCCCGATCGCGCCCAGCGAGTCGTAGTCGAGCGGCACGTCGATCTGATCCGGCGACAGGGCGGGCACCGAGGAGCCGCCGGGGATGACCGCCTTGAGCTCGCGGCCGTCTGCGATCCCGCCGGCGAAGTCGTAGATCAGCTCGCGCATCGGCGTTCCGAGGTCGAGCTCGTAGTTCCCGGGCCGCACGACGTTTCCCGAGATCGAGAAGATCGCCGTGCCAGGCGAGGACGGGACTCCGATCTCAGCGAACTTCGCGGGGCCGATCTCGATGATCGACGGTACGGTCGCGATGGTGCAGACGTTGTTGATCTGCGTCGGCGCGTTGAAGAGCCCTTGCACGGGCGGGAACGGCGGCCGCGGGCGCGGCTGGCCGCGCCGGCCCTCGAGCGAGTCGAGGAGCGCCGTCTCCTCGCCGCAGATGTACGCGCCGGCGCCGCGGTACACGCTGATCTCGACGTCGTCGAAGAGCCCCGCGTCGCGTGCCTCGCCGACCGCGCGCTCGAGGATCTCGTACTCGGCCAGGTACTCGCCGCGGATGTAGATGAAGACGTGCTTGCACTCGATCGCGTGTGCGGCGATCAGGCAGCCCTCGATCAGGCGGTGCGGCACCTTCGCCATCACCTCGCGATCCTTGAAGGCGCCCGGCTCGGACTCGTCTGCGTTGACGACCAGGTACTTCGGCTTCTCGCTCGCCCGGTCGATCAGCGACGCCTTGCGGCCCATCGGGAAGCCCGCGCCGCCGCGGCCGCGCAGGTTCGACTCGAGCAGCAGCTCGATCAGCTTCTCGGGCGCGAGCTTACGCGCCTTCGGCAGGCCCGCGTACCCGCCGATCGACTGGTACTCGGCGAGCTTCGTCAGGTCGTGCTCGTCGGTGCCGGCCAGGAGAACGCTATGCGCGCCCATCGATCCCCCTCACGATCGCAGGAACGTCGTCGGGCTTCACGTGCTGGTGGTAGCGGCTGTCGACCGCGACCACCGTCGCGTACCCACAGCCGCCGAGGCACTCGACGGTGCGGAAGGTGACCTTCCCGTCATCCGTCGTCTCGCCCGCGCGCACGCCGAGCTCGCTCTCGAACGCCTCGACGACGCGCTGCGCGCCAACCAGAGCGCACGAAAGGTTGGTGCAGACCTCGACGAGGTGCTCGCCGACGGGCTCGAGATGGAACATGTCGTAGAAGGACGCGACCGCATGGCAGTAGGCCGGCGTCAGATCGAGCGCCTCCGCGACCTCGCGGATCGCCTCAGGCGGCAGCCAGCCGTACTGCTCCTGCGCGAGGCGCAGAGCGGGGATCGTCGCCGAGCGCGAGCCCTCCGGAAAGCCCTCGCGAACGGTCTGGATCCGGTCGAAGAGCGTCGCGGCGCTCACCGGTCGACCTCGCCCATGACGGTGTCCAGCGAGCCGACGATCGCGATCATGTCGGCGACGAGCGCGTCGACCATGCACGTCGCGGTCGCCTGCAACGCCACGAACGACGGCGCGCGGAACTTGACGCGCCAGGGCTTCGGGCCGCCGTCGGAGACGACGTAGCAACCGAGCTCGCCGCGCGGCGACTCGAGGGTGACGTACACCTCGCCCTCGGGAACGCGGTAGCCCTCGGTGACGATCTTGAAGTGGTGGATCAGCGACTCCATCGAGGTGTGGAGCTCCTCGCGCGGCGGCAGCACGACCTTGCGGTCGTCGGCGATCCACGGCCGGCCCTCCATGCCCTCGAGCCGGTCGAGGCACTGCCCGATGATCTTCGTCGACTCGCGCATCTCGTCCATGTGCACCCGGTAGCGCGCGTACACGTCGCCCTCGGGATAGACCGGGACGTTGAAGTCGCACTCGGCGTAGGCGAGATACGGCTCGATCCTGCGCAGATCCCAGTCGACGCCCGAGGCGCGGAGCACCGGGCCCGACTGGCCGAGCGCGATCGCGTCGTCGGCGGACAGGAACCCGAGCCCGACCGTCCGCTCGAGCCAGATCTTGTTCTTGTCGACGAGCTGCTCGTACTCGTCGACCGCGTGGGGCATCCACTTGACGAACTTTCGCGCCTCGGGGAAGAACCCGCGCGGGATGTCCTCGGCGAGCCCGCCGGCCTGGAAGTAGCGGGTGTGCATGCGCGTCCCGCAGACCATCTCGAACAGGTCGAGGATCTGCTCGCGCTCGCGGAAGCAGTACCAGAACATCGAGATCGCGCCCAGCTCGAGAGCGGCCGTCCCGAGCCACACGAGGTGCGAGTGGATCCGGTTCAGCTCGCAGAGGCAGGTGCGCATCCAGACGGCCTTCTCGGGCGTCTCGAGCTCGAGCAGCTTCTCGATCGCGAGCACGAAGACGAGCTCGTTGGCCTGGAAGGAGAGGTAGTCGATCCGCTCCGGGTACGTGATCGCCTTCCACCAGGACTTCTGCTCCATGTTCTTCTCGAAGCCGGTGTGGAGGTAGCCGACGACCGCCTCGAGCCCGACGACGTCCTCGCCGTAGAGGTCGACGATCAGGCGCAGCACGCCGTGGGTCGAAGGATGGTTCGGGCCGAAGTTGATCGGCAGGACGTCGCCGGTCGCCTCGAGCTCCTCCGAGACCTTGAGCACCGTCGGGATCGGATGCGGAATCCGCGTGCCCTCATAGATCGCTGCACGCGTCCTCTCCGGTGCGACGGCCACTACTCGGCCTCCGAGAAGCGGACCGGCTCGCCGCCGATCGGGTAGTCCTTGCGCAGCGGGTGGCCTTCCCAGTCGTCGTCGGTCAGGATCCGCTTCAGGTTCGGGTGGCCCTCGAACGGGATGCCCATCAGGTCCCAGGCCTCGCGCTCGTGCCAGTCGGCCGTGGGCCAGACCTCGATCACGGTCGGCACCGGCTCGCCGTCCTCGACCCACGTCTGGACGCGAATGCGGCGCGGCTGGTCGGTTACGGAGAGCAGGTGATAGTTGACCGAGAAGCGCTTCGGCTTCGGCTGCGGGAGCGTCTGCAGGCCCTGCGTCATCGGCCGGTTGAGGTCGCGCCCGGCGGCGGTGCCGATGTAGCCGGAGACCCCGTTGCCGCCCCAGCCGAGGTAGTCGGCGGCGCTGATGTCGGAGAGGAAGTTGAAGCCCTCCTCGTCGCGCAGGTGCGTGCAGACCTCGATCAGGCGCTCCGGCTTGACGACGAGCGTCGTCTCGCCGTGCCCCGTCTCGACCTGCGAGACGCCGTCGATCTTCGACCAGGCCACAGGGTTTTCTGCTCCGACGCCGGCAGAGCCGGCATCTCCGCTGAGCTCCGTCGAGCGTACGCTCATGGGGCGACGCTCCGCAGGTTGTAAGCCGGCGGGATTCCCGCCTGGACAGCCTCGTGGAGCCGGATGATCCCCTCCATCAGCTGCTCGGGCCGAGGCGGGCAGCCCGGTACGTAGACGTCGACGGCGACGATCTTGTCGACCGACTGGAGGATCGCGTAGTTGTTGAACATCCCGCCGGAGCTCGCGCAGGCGCCCATCGCGATCACCCACTTCGGCTCGAGCATCTGGTCGTAGATCTGGCGAAGCGGCGCCGCCATCTTGTGCGAGACGCGCCCGGAGACGATCAGCAGGTCGGCCTGGCGCGGCGAGGAGCGGAACGCCTCCATCCCGAACCGCGCGATGTCGTAGCGCGCGCCGACGATCGACATCATCTCGATGGCGCAGCAGGCGAGCCCGAAGGTGTCCGGCCACATCGACTTGGTCTGCGCCCACGCGACGGCCTTCGAGAGCGTCGTCACGCCGACCTTCTGCTCGAGGTTCTCGATCTCGGTCTCGAACTTTCCCGGGCCCTTGGTCGGCCAGAGCAGGCGCTCGGTGTGCATGCCCTGATCGCGCAATCGCTTGTCTATCGCCATTCGAGCGCTCCCTTCCGCCAGATGTACACGTACGCCAGGAGCAGGATCCCGAGGAAGACCGCGAACTCGACGAACCCGAACCACGCCAGCTGGTGGAGGATCACCGCGAGCGGATAGAGAAACACGATCTCGATGTCGAAGAGGATGAAGAGCATCGCCGTGAGGTAGAAGCTGACGGTGAAGCGCTGACGAACCGGCGGCCCGGCGGAGACGCCGGACTCGAACGGGATCGTACGAGCGCGCATCTTGCGCTTCGGACGGGTCGCAAGCGCGAAGCTGGCGAAGATCATCGTGGACGGGATCACAAGAGCGAAGAACCCGTAGATCGCGAATGGCAGCCAGTCGTCGAACAAGCGTCTCTCCTCCGCGAGGGTCGGAACTTGGACGCTACCACGGTCCAAATCGGGTCCCCCAGGGAGGTCACGCGCACGTCATGGTTACACTATTGCCATGGCAACGATCGAAACCCGTGAGACCGACACCGCCGATGTCGCGCTGACCGAGCGCGCGGCCGAGAAGGTGCGCGACCTGATGGCGCAGGAGCCGGCCGGCGAGGCCGAGGTGCTTCGCGTCGCGATCCAGGGCGGCGGCTGCGGCGGCTTCGAGTACCAGCTCGGCTTCGACCGCGGCGCGACCGGCGAGGACGCCGAGTTCGAGTACTACGGCGTCAAGGTCGTCGTCGATCCCGCGAGTGCGCAGTACCTGAAGGGCGCCACCGTCGACTTCGTCGAGTCGCTCAAGGAGTCCGGCTTCAAGGTCGAGAACCCGAATGCCTCGGGCTCGTGCGGCTGCGGCCACAGCTTCCACGTCGCGGAAGAAGGCGACGAGCAGGACTCTACCGGCGCAGCTCTGGCCTCCGGCTGCTAGCCCTCACTGAGCGCGCAGCCTTGTCCGATAGGCAGCTGAGCGTCGGCCGTGGTCGGTTCCGGCCCGGCGGCCTTCTACACGGCGGCCCCGCTGCTTGCCCGCGGTGCGATGGTCGACATGATCGAGCGGCTCCCGACCCCGTGGGGCCTCGTCCGGCTCGGCGTTGCGCCCGACCACCCGGAGATCAAGGCGGTCTCGCGCGTGTTCGAGAAGACCGCGAAGGAGCCCGGCTTCCGGTTCTTCGGCAACGTCGACATCGGGCACCAGATCAGCCCTGCCGAGCTGCACTCGCTCTACGACGCGGTCGTCTACGCAGTCGGCGCGCAGACCGACCGGCGCATGGACATCCCGGGCGAGGATCTCCCCGGCTCGTGGCCTGCGACGGTTTTCGTCGCCTGGTACAACGGCCATCCCGACTTCCAGCAGATGTCGTTCGACCTCTCCGGCGAGCGCGCCGTCGTCGTCGGGAACGGGAACGTCGCGGTCGACGTCGCCCGCATGCTCTCGCTGACACACGACGAGCTCCACCCGACCGACACGACTCAGGCGGCGATGGACGCGATCGTCGGCTCGGGCCTGAAGGAGATCGTGATGCTCGGCCGCCGCGGGCCGGTGCAGGCGGCGTTCACGAACCCGGAGCTGAAGGAGCTCGGCGAGCTCGCCGGCGCCGACGTGATCGTCGACCCGGCCGACCTCGTGCTCGACCCGGCCAGCGAGGCCGCGCTCGCCGAGGACCGCTCGCCGGCGCGCCGCAACGTCGACCTGCTGCGCGAGTACGCCGCGCGCGAGCCCGAAGGCAAGCCGCGCAAGCTGTTCCTCCGCTTTCTCGTCTCGCCGGTCGCGATCCTCGGCGACGGCAAGGTCGAGGCGGTCGAGGTCGTCCGCAACACCCTCGTCGCCGACGAGCAGGGGCAACTCCGCGCGGTCGCGACGGGCGAGCGCGAGATCATCCCTTGCGGCATCGTCCTGCGCAGCGTCGGCTACCGCGGCGTCGCGCTGCCGGGCGTCCCGTTCGACGAGAGCCGCGGCACGATCCCGAACGCGGAGGGCCGCATCCTCGACGCCGACGGCGAGCCGGTTCCCGGCCTCTACTGCGCCGGCTGGATCAAGCGCGGCCCGAGCGGCGTCATCGGCACCAACAAGAAGGACGCCGTCGAGACCGTCGACCGCCTGCTCGAGGACGCCGAAGCCGGCCTCCTCCCGCACGGTGAGGGCGAACCTCGAGGATCTCCTGATGGAACGTGGCCAGCCGTTCGTCGAGTACTCCGGCTGGGAGGCGATCGACGAGCACGAGCGCGGCCTCGGCGCCCCGCACGGCCGCCCGCGCGTGAAGCTCGCCACCTGGGACGAGCTGCTCGGGCGCGCGACCCGGCGCTAGAGTCAAGCCATGGCAGAGCAGCTCTGGGGAGGCGAGACCAGCAAGGCGATCGACAACTTCCCGGTCTCCGGGGAGCCGATCCCCGCGCCCGTGGCGCGCTGGCTCGGCCGGATCAAGGCGGCTGCGGCGCACGTGAACGCCGAGCTCGGGCTGCTCGACCGGGACAAGGCCGACCGGATCGCCGCTGCCGGCGACCGGATCGCGGCCGGTGAGCTCGACGACCAGTTCCCGATCGACGTCTTCCAGACCGGCTCGGGCACCTCGTCGAACATGAACGCCAACGAGGTGATCGCCACGCTCGCCGGCGAGGGCGTGCACGCGAACGACGACGTCAACATGGGGCAGTCGTCGAACGACGTCTTCCCGTCGGCCGTGCATCTGGCCGCGCTCGGGGAGATCGTCCACGACCTGCTGCCGGCGCTGGCCAAGCTCGAGGACGCGCTCGCGGCCAAGGCGGTCGAGTTCGACGACGTCGTCAAGTCGGGCCGCACCCACTGGATGGACGCGGTTCCGGTCACGCTCGGCCAGGAGTTCTCGGGCTATGCGGCGCAGGTGCGCGAGGGCTCGGCGCGCGTGTCCTCGACCCTCGAGCGGCTCGGCAAGATCCCGCTCGGCGGCACGGCCGTCGGCACCGGCCTCAACACGCATCCCGAGTTCGCCGAGCGCGTTCGCGCGCGGCTCGCCGCGGAGACCGGGCTCGCGATCAACCCGCCGGCCGACCCGTTCGAGTCTCAGGCGGCACGCGACGGCCTCGTCGAGGCCTCCGGCGCGCTGAAGACCGTCGCCGTCTCGCTGACGAAGATCGCCAACGACCTGCGCTTCCTCGGCTCGGGCCCGCGCGCGGGGCTGTCCGAGATCTTCCTGCCCGAGCTCCAGAAGGGCTCCTCGATCATGCCGGGCAAGGTCAACCCGGTCATCCCCGAGGTCGTGACCCAGGTCGCGGCGCAGGTGATCGGCAACGACACCGCTATCTCCATCGGCGGGATGCAGGGCCATTTCGAGCTCAACGTCTTCATCCCGCTGATGGCCCGGAACCTGCTCGACTCGATCCGGCTGCTCGCGTCGGCGTCGCGCCTGTTCGCCGACAAGTGCGTGAGCGGGATCGAGGCGAACCGCGAGCAGTGCGAGAGCTACGCCGAGCTGACGCTCTCGGCCGCGACGGCGCTCAACCCGTACATCGGGTACGACCGGGCGAGCGAGATCGTGAAGGAAGCGTCGAGGTCGGGCCGCTCGTTGCGCGAGGTCGCGCGCGAGATGGGGGTCGAGGATGCCGTGCTCGACAAGGCGCTCGACTTCCGCGCCATGGCGAAGCCGCACGCTTTGGGCTGAGCCGTCCGCGCCTGCTCGAAACGCCTTTTCGCTGGACGGGGGATACAGGGTTCGTCCCGTTCAGGTCGAAGATGAGCTTGCAGGCTGATGAGCGCGTTGCGGACACGGCTTCTCATCGGAGCGGCAGGCGTCGCGGTCTTGGCGTGCGCCGCGGCGATCCCCACGGCGCGTACGGCGGCCCCCGATCTCGGCAGCCCGCCGCATGTGCAGGTCGGCGCCGCAGCGACCTTCGTCGTGCCGAGCGGCCCCGGGACCCCCACCTGTCCCTCATCGAGCAACCCGGCAGGGATTGTCTGTTACTCGCCGTCGTTCATCCGCCAGGCCTACGACTTCCCGACGGGCCGTGGGGCGCCCACCGGTGCCGGGCAGACGATCCTCGTCGTCGAGGCCTACGGAAGCCCGACGATCGCGGACGACCTCGCGAACTTCGACAAGGCCTTCGGCATCCCGGCGCCGCCGTCGCTCACCGTCGTGAACGCCACGGGTACGGGGGCCGAAGGATCCGGTGACACCGTCGACTGGGGTGCCGAGACCTCGCTCGACGTCGAGTACGCCCACGCGGCAGCGCCAGGAGCGGCGATTGTTCTCGCCGTTGCCGCCAGCGACGATCTCGACGACATCGTCGCGGCGGAGCAGCAGGTGATCCCGCAGTATCCGGGCGCGATCGTCTGCCAGAGCTTCGGCGACGACGAGACCGACTTCTCGTCGCTGTCGGACTTCCGGGCAATGCATCGCGTGTTTGCGGCGGCAACACGGGCGGGCGGAACGCTGATCGCCTCCACCGGGGATTTCGGCGCGACCGACGGGAACGACTACGCGGTGGCGTCGTATCCGGCGTCCGATCCGCTCGTCACGGCGGTCGGGGGAACGCAGGGGCTGCCCTATCCCGACGGGCTCTGGAATGCGCCAGGGGCCTACGGCGGCGAGCAGGTCTGGAACGAGGCCGACGCCTACGACGCCGCGACGGGTGGGGCGCCGAGCATCCTCTTCAGGGCGCCGGCCTGGCAGCGCGGTGTGACGGGGTCGCGGGCGCGCACCGTGCCCGACGTGTCGTTCAACGCAGCGATCAACGGCGGGGTTGTCGTCTACTACTCGACCTTCGTCTGGACGATGGGCGGTACGAGCGCCGGCGTGCCCGAGTGGGCCGGGATCGCCGCACTCGCCGACGAGCTTCGCGCCCGCGCGCACCGGCGCCCGCTCGGGTTCATGACCGACAACCTCTATCGGCTTGCGAGCTCACGCCGCACCTATGCCGCCGACTTCCACGACATCACCCAGGGCGACAACGCGCTCGACTCCACGATCGGATTCAGCGCCGGTCGCGGCTACGACCTGGCGACCGGTCTAGGCACGCCCGACGTAGGCGAGTTGATCGACGACCTTTCGAGTGCACCGTTCGGAAGCCCGTCGTTCGACGATCCGGACCAGTCGGTCGCGGGGCAGCACGGCTCCGGCACCGGCCGCGGGCACCGGCACCTGATGATTCCGGGTCAGTAGGCGAGCGCGCCGCGACCGGTCGCGGCAGCGTGGCGCTGCTCGTCGGCGCGGTAGCTCGAGCGGACGAGCGGCCCTGAGAAGACCGAGCCGAAGCCCAGGGCCTCGCCCTGCTCACGGAACCAGCGGAACTCGTCGGGGTGCACCCAGCGGTCGATCTTCGCGTGCTTCGAGCTCGGCTGCAGGTACTGGCCGATCGTGACGACATCGACGCCGTGCTCGCGCAGGTCGCGCATCGTGTCGACGACCTCGTCGTTCCGCTCGCCGAGCCCGACGATGATCCCGCTCTTCGTCAGCACCGGGTAGTCGGCGATCTCGCGGGCGCGGCGCAGGAGCGCGAGCGCCCCGTCATAGCTCGCCTTGCCGCCGCGCATCCGCGCGTGCAGCCGGCGGACGGTCTCGATGTTGTGGTTGAAGACCTCCGGGCGCGCCCCGATCACCGTTCGCGAGCGCCTCCTCCTCGACGCCGAGGAAGTCCGGGGTCAGCACCTCGATCGTCGCGTCCGGGACCTTGTGGTGCAGCGCGCGGATGACGGCCGCGTAGTGGCCTGCGCCGCGGTCGGGAACGTCGTCGCGGTCGACCGAGGTGACGACGACGTGCTTCAGCCCCATCTCCTTCGCCGTCTGCGCGAGCCGCAGCGGCTCGAGCGGGTCGACCGGCTCGGTCGGCGTGCCGGAGCTGACGTAGCAGTAGCGGCAGGCGCGGGTGCACGTCTCGCCGAGGATCTGGAACGTCGCGGTGCCGCGCCCCCAGCACTCGGCGATGTTCGGGCACATCGCCTCCTCGCAGATCGTGTTCAGGCTGGCGCCGTGGATCAGCTTCTTCACGTCGAAGTAGCGCGTGTTCGCACTCGGCGCGCGCACCTTCATCCACTCGGGGCGGCGCGGCCGCTCGGCGACGGGAAGCGAGCTCTCCATCAGCCTGAGTCTAGAGATCGGCGGTGGGCCGACCCGTCGCTCGGTACCTTGGACAGATGACGCTGGCGACGCTCGCCGCTGTGGCGGTGCTGCACGGGACGGTCACTATCGGGCCGACGACGCCCGTCTGCCAGGCAGGCGTCCCGTGCACGAAGCCGGCGGCAGCCGTCGTCCTGCAGTTCACGCGCGCGAAGCGCGTCTTCACCGTGAGGACCGACGGGAGCGGGCGGTACACGATCACCCTCCCCGCAGGTGTCTACGCCGTCCGCGCCTCGAGGGGCATGCGGATCCAGCCTGCCCTGGTGACCGTCCGGGCGGGCAGCCACAGCAGTAGCTTTGCGATCGATACCGGTATTCGCTGAAATCAGGGGGTGGAGAGCTGCTCGTGGAGCGGCTGCGGCCAGAGTCCCGCCTCGTGGCCCGGCAGCTCGTCGAGCGTCAGGCCGAACACCTCGGCCAGTGCGTCGGCCGCCGGTTGCCGGACGTCGTCGACCGTGACCGGCGTGCCGGTCTCGAGCGCGAGCGTCGTGAACGCCGCATCGTCGAGCCCGCAGGCCGTGATCCACTCGGTGAACGGCGCAGGATCGAGATCGACGTTGAGTGCGTACCCGTGCGTCGTGACCCAGCGTGAGATGTGGACGCCGATCGACGCGATCTTCCTCGGCGGGGAGTGGAGCCAGACACCGGTGAGCCCATCGATCCGAGTCGCCTCGAGCCCGAACGTCGCGACCGTGCGGATGATCGCCTCCTCGAGGTTCCGGCAGTAGAGCTTGACGTCGCGCCCGTGCCGGTTGAGGTCGAGGATCGGGTAGCAGACGAGCTGTCCCGGGCCGTGGTAGGTCGACTTCCCGCCGCGATCCGACTCCGCGAGCTCGACCGAGACACCCGACGGGATGTGCACCTCGCCCGCCTCGGTGCGCCGGCCGAGCGTGATCGTCGGCGGGTGCTCGAGCAGCAGGACCGTGTCCGGGATCGCACCCTGGCCGACTGCCGCCGCAAGCGAGCGCTGAAGCTCCCAGGCCTCGTGGTAGCCGACCTGGCCGAGGTTCATCAGATACGCGCCGCGGGTCTCCGTCATCACGCTCACCCTACCCCCGCGCTTGCAGCAGACTACGGGGATGGAGAATCCGCGCCTTGTTGTCGCGATGACCGGAGCCTCGGGTGCCGCCTACGGTGTCCGCCTCCTCGAGCGGCTCCGCGAGCTCGAGGTCGAGTCGCATCTGATCGTCACGCGCTGGGCACGCGTCACGCTCGAGCACGAGACCGAGTACAGCTACTCCGATCTCAAGTCGCTGGCCGACTTCACCTACGGCGAGGGCGACCAGGCAGCGCCGGTCTCGAGCGGCTCGTTCCTGACGCGCGGCATGGCGATCGTCCCGTGCAGCACCAAGACGCTCGCCGCGATCGCGACCGGCTTCGGTCATAACCTCGTCTGCCGCGCCGCGGACGTGATGCTGAAGGAGCGCCGCCGCCTCGTGCTCGCCGTCCGCGAGACGCCGCTCTCGCAGATCCACCTCCGCAACATGCTCACCCTTTCGGAGGCCGGCGCCACGATCATGCCGCCCGTCCCGGCCTTCTACCACCGGCCGGTCGAGATCTCGGACATCGTCGACCAGACCGTGCTGCGGATCCTCGACCAGTTCGACTTCGAGCTCGACGCGGCCTCACGATGGGGCGGCTTCCGCGAGCTCGTCCGCGAAGACCTCGACTAGTAGTCCGACTCGCCCCAGGTCTGCAGGCGGTCGGTCAGGTCGCGCAGGAACTGGCCGGCGTAGGCGCCGTCGATGAGGCGATGGTCGTAGGTCAGCGTCAGGTTCATCATCGGCCTGATCGAGATCGCGTCGTTGCCGGCCTCGTCGCTGATCACCCACGGCCGCTTCACGACGGCGTAGGTGCCGAGGATCCCGGACTGCGGCTGGCTGATCACCGGGGTGCCGATGAAGGTGCCGTAGCTGCCGGGGTTCGTGATCGTGAAGGTGCCGCCCTGGACGTCGTCGGGCAGCAGCTTCTTCGTGCGGGCGCGGTCGGCCAGGTCGGCGACGCCGCGGGCCATGCCGAGGAGGTTCAGCCCCTCGGCGTGCTTCAGCACGGGGACGATCAATCCCTTGCCGTCGTTCGAGAGCGACCGCGAAGCCGAGGTTGACGTAGCCGCGGGTGACGATCGACTCGCCGCGGATCTCGGCGTTGACGTACGGGTAGTCGTGGAGCGTCTCGACCGTCGCGCGGGAGACGAACGCGAGATAGGTGAGGTTGACGCCGTAGGCGGACTTGTAATCGCCTTTCAGCTGCTGCCGGATCGCGACCACCTTGGACATGTCGACCTCGATCGCGCTCGTGACATGTGCGGCGGTGTCGAGGGAGCGGCGCATGTGCTCTGCGATTCCGCGGCGCATCGCGGTCATCGGCTCGACCGTCTCGCCGGCCTCGATCGGTACAGGCGCGGCGGCGGGCGCAGGCGTGGGTGGAGTTGGCGCGGCTGCGGCCGGCGGAGCGGCCGGCGCCGCTTGAACCGCTGGGGCCGCTTGGACCTGCCGGGACCGGAGGAGCCGCCGTTTCAGGCGCGGCTGCGGCGGGGGCGCCGCCCGACTCGACGAAGGCCAGGATGTCCTTCTTGGTCACGCGGCCGTCACGGCCCGTGCCGGTGACGGCCGCAGGATCGATTCCGTGCTCCGAGGCGATCCGCGCGACGACCGGAGAGACAAAGCTGTGGCGCTCGCCGCCGGAGCCGTTGCCGGATGGGGCCGGCGTCACCGGCGCTGCCGGTGCAGGCTCGGGCTCGGTCGCGACCGGCTCGGCCTCGACCGGCTCGGCCTCGACCGGCTCTGGCTCGACCGGCTCGGGCTCGACGGAAGCTGGGAGCGGCGCGGGCGTGGACGGCGCCGCTGCTACCCCGTCGGCAGGCCCGATGCGCGCGACGAGCGTCCCGACGTCGACGGTCTCGCCTTCCTGAACGAGGATCTCCTGCAGCACGCCCGTTCCCGGGCTCGGAACCTCGGTGTCGACCTTGTCGGTCGAGATCTCGAGCAGCGGCTCGTCGGCCTGGACCGTGTCGCCGACGTTCTTGAGCCAGCGCGTCACCGTCCCCTCGGAGACGGAAACGCCCATCTGCGGCATCACGACATCGACGACGGTTCCGGTTGCCATCGGCCTAGTACTCCGCGACCTCGCGCAGCGCCGCGACGACATCGGCGACCTGCGGCAGGAAGGCAGCCTCGAGCTCCGGCGCGAACGGCACGGGCGTGTCGGGCGCTGTGACCCGCTTCGGCGGCGCGTCGAGATCCTCGAATGCCTCCTCGGCGATCGTGGCCGCGATCTCGGCGCCGAAGCCGACGCTGTGGGTGTCCTCGTGCAGCACGATCACCTTCGACGTCTTCCGTACCGACGCGAGCACAGCAGCCTTGTCCCACGGCATCACCGTGCGCAGGTCGACGATCTCGACCGAGAGGTCATCCATCTGCGCAGCAGCCTCCTCGGCCGTGTAGACCATCGCACCCCACGTCACGATCGTAATGTCATCTCCGGCCTGGTGGATGCGCGCCTTGCCGATCGGGGTCGTGTACCGCTCCTCCGGCACCTCGCCTTTGATCCGCCGGTACAGGTGCTTGTGCTCGAAGAAGAGCACCGGGTTCGGGTCCTGGATAGCGGCGATGATGAGCCCCTTCGCGTCCTCCGGGGTCGCCGGGCACACGCACTTCAGCCCAGGGATGTGGGCGAAGATCGACTCGGGGTTCTGAGAGTGGAACGGCCCGCCGGAGAAGCCGCCGCCCGAAGGCAGCCGCACCGTGATCGGCACGGCCGTCCCGGCGCGCCAGTGCTGCTTGGCGGCGATCGTGACCAGATGGTCGTAGGCGCAGGAGATGAAATCGCCGAACTGCATCTCGGCGACGGGGCGGAGGCCCATCATCGCCGCGCCGGTGGCGCCGCCGACGATCGCCGTCTCCGAGAGCGGCGCGTCGAGTACGCGCCACGACCCGAACTCCTCCTGGAATCCGGCGGTCACCTTGAAGGCGCCGCCGTAGACGCCGATGTCCTCGCCGATCAGGAAGACGCGCTTGTCGTGCCGCATCTCCTGCCGGAGGCCGTCGCTGATCGCCTGGAGGTAGGTCATCTCGGCCATGGCTACATGTGGTGTGGGTTGTCGAGCTCCTCGGGCTCGGCATAGACGCCGTCGAGGAGGGTGCTCGGGTCAGGCGTCGGCGAGGCCTCGGCGCGCTCGAGCGCGTCGTTCAAGTGCTTCTTGACGAGGTTCTCGATCTCGCCCTCCTCGTCGTCGGTCATGTCGGCGTGCTCGACGAGCCAGCGCGCGGTAGCGGGCGAGCGGGTCGCGCTCGGCCCACTGCTCGAACAGCTCGCGCGGCACGTAGGAGGCGTCGTCGTGCACTGCGTGGCCCTCCATGCGGAGCGTCATGCACTCGATCAGCGTCGGGCCGCCCCCCTGCCGCGCCTTCTCGATCGCGCGCTTGGCCTCGCGGTAGACGGCGAGCGCGTCGGTGCCGTCGACGACGACGCCTTCGAAGCCATAGGCGGCTCCGCGGTCGGCGAGGTGCTCGACGGCGTACTCGAGGTGCGTCGGGGTCGAGTAGGCCCACTGGTTGTTGTCGCAGACGAAGACCATCGGCAGCTGCCGGACGCCGGCGAAGTTCATCGCCTCGTGCGCGTCGCCGCGCGCGGCGGAGCCTTCGCCGAACCAGCCGACCGCAACGCGCTTCTCCTCGCGGATCCGGAACGCGAGCGCGCAGCCGACCGCGACAGGGAGCATCGCCGGCAGGTGCGAGACCATCGCGACGAGCCCGAGGTGGTGGTCGGCCATGTGGACGTTCCCGTCTCTGCCCTTCGCCGGCCCGTCCGCGCGGCCCATGTAGTTGGCGAGGATCCGCCACGGCTCGACGCCGCGCACGATGTGCACGCCCATGTCGCGGTGGAGCGGGCAGCCGACGTCGTCCCGGGCCATCGCGGTCGCAACCGCGACCGAGGCAGCCTCGTTCCCGCGGCCCGTGTAGAACGAGCCGGGGATCTTGCCCTGGCGGTAGAGGATGTGGCCGCGCTCCTCGACGCCGCGCGTCATCAGCATGTTGCGATAGATGCCGAGGAGATCCTCGCGATCGAGGCCCCATTCCTTCGCTTCCTGAAGCGAGCCGCTCGGCTCGGCCACCCTCGCGATCGACATACCGCTCGTCACTCTAACCAGAGGCCGCCATGTGACAGCATCCCGGTGTGGGGAAAGCATCCGACTGGCTTCGCGAGGAGCGCCGCAAGGTGCTCGGCGACTGGACGGCGATCTGCCTCAGGTGCGGCGGTGCCCGGCGCTGGTTCGAGGACAGCGAGTCGGAGATCCCGGCGGAGTGCCCGGCCTGCGGCGGCGAGATGATCCACCGCTGCCCGTCGTGCTCGGCGCCGTTCTCGTCGACCTTCGCGGTCGACTGCGAGGAGTGCGGAGCGCAGCTGCGTGAGCCCGAGCTCTTCGGGGTGCCGATCCGGAAGAGCCCTAAAAGGAAGGACCCGGCTTGATCGCCGAGAAGCGGATCACGGTCACGGTGTCCGCGCCCGTGACCTCGCGGTTGTAGAGCTGGCTCAGGAAGTGCGCCATCTCCTCCGGTCGGCGAACCTCGGGGTTGTCGTGCTCGATCTCCCGCGGTGAGAGCTCGTCGAGCCGCTTCACCTCGACCTTGTCGACGACCGCGTCGAAGACGTGCGCGCGCGGCCCGAAGCGGGCGCCGACGAGCACCGAGACGATCATCCCCTTCTGGTACTTGCGCGACTTGTCGCCGAGCCGGATCGTCGCGGTCTTGCGGTGCGAGCGAAGCTGGGCCTCGACGACAGGCGAGTAGAAGTTGAGGGCGAAAGCGGTCAACGGGCTCGGATCATACGTCGTTCCTGTCCGCCAGTACCGCGATTGCGCGCACGGCCATCTCGCGCTCTCCGCGATAGGCGAGCAGCCGGGGCGCCTCGGCGAGCGGCAGCCACCGGACGTCGGCGACCTCGTGGCGGAACTCCTCGCGGATCTCGCCGAGCCGGCCGCTCTCGTAGCGCACCAGGAAGAACGAGACGACCTTGAAGATCCGCTCGCCCTCCCAGTTGAACCAGTAGCGGCTGTCGCCGAGCTTGACGACGGGATGCACGTTCACCCCGGTCTCCTCGCCGACCTCGCGGACCGCGGCCGCCTCGGCGGACTCCCCCTCGTCGATCTGCCCCTTCGGCAGCACCCAGAGGCCCTCGGGCTTCCCGCCGGGCCGGATCGCGGCCAGCATCCACTCGCCGCGAAGGCGCCGGACGAGGACCCCGCCGGCCGAGAACTCGCGTCGCACCGTTGAAAACTAGCTTCCGCGGGACCTAGGTCCTCGGCTATGCTGCCGCTGGCACTCGCAAGTGGAGAGTGCCAATGAGAGTCACAAGTTTGTCACTAACGAAAGTGTCATTAACGAACAGTGGAGGTCCGGAGGAATGAATTTGACACCCCTGGGAGATCGCCTGATCGTCGAGCCCCTCGAAGAGGAGCAGACCACGATCGGCGGGATCGTTCTCCCTGATACCGCGGTCGAGAAGCCGCAGCGCGGCAGCGTCGTCGCGGCCGGGCCCGGGAGTCGCAACAGCGACACCGGCGAGCGCATCCCGATGGACATCGCCGAGGGCGACACCGTCGTGTTCTCGAAGTACGGCGGCACCGAGATCAGGGTCGAAGGAACCGACTACCTGATCCTGCGCGAGAGCGACGTCCTCGCGAAGGTCGTCGGCGCCCCCGCGAAGGTCAAGGCCAAGGCGTAGGAAGAGAGGAACAAGAGAAATGGCTCACAAGGAACTCAAGTTCGGCGAGGAGGCACGCCGCTCGCTTCAGCGCGGCGTCGACATCCTGGCCGACGCCGTCAAGGTCACGCTCGGCCCCAAGGGCCGCTACGTCGTGCTCGACAAGAAGTACGGCGCTCCGACGATCACGAACGACGGCGTCACCATCGCCCGTGAGATCGAGGTCGAGGACGCGTTCGAGAATCAGGGCGCGCAGCTCGTGCGCGAGGTCGCCACCGCGACGAACGACGTCGCCGGTGACGGCACCACCACCGCGACCGTGCTCGCCCAGGCGATCGTCCGCGAGGGTCTCAAGAACGTCTCGGCCGGCGCCAACCCGATCGCGCTCAAGCGCGGGATCGAGAAGGCCGTCGACGCGATCGTCAAGAACCTCGCCGATCAGTCGACCGAGGTCAACGGCAAGGAAGACATCGCCCGCGTGGCGACCATCTCCTCGCGTGAGCGCGAGATCGGCGACGTGATCGCCGACGCGATCGAGAAGGTCGGCAAGGACGGCGTCGTGAACGTCGAGGAGGGCCAGACCTTCGGCCTCGACCTCGAGTTCACCGAGGGCATGCAGTTCGACAAGGGTTACCTGTCGCCCTACATGGTCAACGACGCCGAGCGCATGGAGGCGGTTCTCGACGATCCGTACATCCTGATCGCCAACCAGAAGCTCGGTGGCATCAAGGATCTCCTGCCGCTGCTCGAGCAGGTCATCCAGGCCGGCAAGCCGCTGCTGATCGTGGCGGAGGACGTCGAGGGCGAGTCGCTCGCGACGATCGTCGTCAACAAGCTCCGCGGCACGTTCCAGGCCGTCGCCGTCAAGGCGCCCGGCTTCGGCGACCGCCGCAAGCGGATGCTCGAGGACATCGCGATCCTGACCGGTGGCGAGGTGATCACCGAGGAGATGGGCCTCAAGCTCGAGAACACGAAGCTCTCGCAGCTCGGCCGTGCCCGCAAGGTCGTCGTCGACAAGGACTCGACCACGATCATCGACGGTGCCGGTGAGGGCGACGCGATCAAGTCCCGGATCAAGCAGATCAAGGGCGAGATCGAGACCACCGACTCCGACTTCGATCGCGAGAAGCTCCAGGAGCGCCTCGCGAAGCTGTCGGGCGGCGTCGCGGTCGTCAAGGTCGGCGCTGCGACCGAGACCGAGATGAAGGAGAAGAAGCACCGTGTCGAGGACGCCCTTCAGGCGACCCGCGCGGCGCTCGAGGAGGGCATCGTCCCCGGCGGCGGCGTCGCACTGCTGAACGCGGCCGACAAGGTCAAGGACTCGCTGCTCGACTCGCTCGAGGGTGACGAGAAGACCGGCGCCAAGATCGTGCTTCGCGCGCTCGAGGAGCCCCTCCGCCAGCTGGCGACGAACGCGGGCCTCGAGGGCTCGGTCGTCATCCAGTCCGTCCGCTCGGCGAAGCCGGGTCAGGGCCTGAATGTCGACACGGGCGAGGTCGAGGACCTCGTCAAGAACGGCATCATCGACCCGACCATGGTCACCCGCTCGGCGCTGCAGAACGCCGCGTCGATCGGCAAGAACATCCTCACCACCGAGGCGATCGTCACGGACGCCCCGGAGAAGGCCGGCGCAGGCGCCGGCGCTGGAATGCCCGACATGTCGGGGATGATGTAGGCCCGACGCAGCTTGGCTCTACGCGGAGGCGCGGGGCAACCCGCGCCTCCGTCCGTTAACAGCAGAAGAGCCGGCGGGTATGTGGCCGGCTCTCCTGGTCATACGGACGGGTTGGGTTGCGTCGAGGAGTGGATCGGTCGCTCGGAACGCAGGGCCGATCCCTCGATCGAGTGATATTTGAATCGTGATGGAAAAGGCCGACCGGATGAGCCTCAGCTCGTTGTGCGAGTAGCCGGACGATGCGAATTGACGCCGAGTGCGGGCTGTGCCGCGTCGCCTGCGGCTAAAAGGAATAACGCTCCTCTTTCCACGGGTCGGCGTCGTTGTTGTAGCCGTAGCGCTCCCAGAATCCGGGCCGGTCGGTCGGGAGCAGCTCGATGCCGCGGAGCCACTTGGCGCTCTTCCAGAAGTACTTGTGCGGGATCACGAGGCGGAGCGGGTAGCCGTGATCGGGGGTGAGCGGCTCGCCGTCGGCGTGGGTGGCGAGCAGGGCGAGGTCGTCCTCGAGCGAGTCGAGCGGGAAGTTCGAGGTGAAGTCGTGCTCGGCCCAGGCGACAGCGAACCGCGCGGTCGGCAGAGGCCGGGCGAGTGCAGCGAGCTCGCGCCAGTGGACGCCCTCGAATCCGGTGTCGAAGCGGCTCCAGCGGGTAACGCAGTGGATGTCCTGCACGTTCTCCGAGCGCGGCAGCGCGTTGAACTGCTCCCAGGTCAGCGACACCTCCTGCTCGACCTCGCCGAACACGCGGAACGTCCAGGTCGCGAGGTCGGCCGAGGGGACGCCGCCGGCGTGCAGCACGGGCCACTTGTCGGTCATGTGCTGACCGGGGGGCAGGCGCACCGGATCGAAGCCGGCCTCCTGAACCTTGCGCTCTTCGCGACCCCGGAACATGCGCCTAGACTAACCCGGGTGGATCAGGTCACCACCAGGACGTACATCAGGCCGCGCGCCTACGTTCGCGTCAAGGGGCCCGACGCGGCCGACCTCCTGCAGCGGATCGTCTCGAACGACGTGCTCGCGGGCGCCTCCTGCGAGGCGCTGATCCTGACGCCCGAAGGGCCGCGTGATCGCGCCGCTGCTCGTGTGGCGCCGCGGCGAGGACGACTTCCTGCTGCTGACCGAGCCCGAGCTCGGACCGGTAGTTCTGGCGCATCTGAGGCGGATGCGGATCGCCGCGAAGTGCGAGATCGAGCCCGAGGAGCACGCCTCGGCGATCGTGCTCGGTGGCACCGACGGCATTCCGAACGACGACTACGGCGTTCCTGCGGTCGAGGTTCTCGACGGCGTGACACCGGCCGAGCCGTATGACGAGGAGCTCGAGCGCCTGCGCATTCTCGCGCGCACGCCGCGCTGGGGCACCGAGATCGACGACGGCATCCTGCCCGCCGAGGCCGGCCTCGCCGACCGGGCGATCTCGTTCACCAAGGGCTGCTACCCGGGCCAGGAGCCGCTCGCGCGGCTGCAGCACCGCGGCCACGTCAACCGCAGCCTGCGCGTGCTCGAGCTCGACGGAGAGCCGGCCCGCCCGGCGGACGAGATCCGCCAGGGCGACCGTGTCGTCGGCCGGGTCACGAGCTCGGTGCCCGGGCTCGCCCTCGGCTACGTCAGGGTCGAGGTACCCGATGGCGCCGCCGTCGAGGTTGCAGGCCGCTCGGCGCGCGTCCGCTGATAGCATCAAAGGAATAGACCTCGACCTCAGCGGCGATCGTGTAAGAGCGGCCGCGGATGTACGGAGACAGTGACTACGGCACCACGGCGCCGCCAAGAAGGTAGGTAGTACGGTAAATAGGTTTAGAGATCTATGGAAGAGGAGTAGAGAACGCCTAGAAAGAGTAGCGAGTCTAGAGCGGAAGAGACTGGTACTTCTCGGAATAGAAAACAACACATCGAGAAGAGCGCGTAGAAGCTGTTAGGGATACTGAGAAAGAGAGGTAGTGGCACTAGCTAGGATAGAGGTAGGTGTAGAAGAGCTCACAGCGCTGATTGGTGAAGCTGCAAGAGAGCGATAGGGGAGGCGGGAAAGACGCTAGCGGCTTACCAGCGGCGGATGCCAGATCGGAGAGTGCAGAGCATGGAGAAGAACTGGGTCTACTAGAAAGAGTCTGCGTAGGAGTAGAAGAAAGATGGCTGAGAAGATAAAAGATATAAAGAGGATTCTGAGTGTAAAAGTACAAAGAAGTAGGGAAGATAGATGAGGATAGAAGTAGTAAAGGGTAGATAAGATGTAGAAAGAGTGGGTGTAATGGAGGAGGAATATAGGCAATAAGCTGAGATATACGCAGGAAAGGAGAAGAGCAAAGGGTAGGAGGTGAAAAGGAGAAGATAAAAGAAGAGATAACAAATCTAGAAAGGGGTGTAGAAAGAAAACGCTCAGCTTGTAGAGTAGTGGTAGTACGTAAGAGGGATGAAGAGATGGTAGATATGAGAAGAGGTACTACTAGATAAGAGTAAGGGAAGAAGTAGAAGAACTAGTTCTAGTTTACGGAGCTGTTAGGGCCGCCTTCGCTAGAGGAGCCGTTGCGGAGACGACGCACGACGATAGTGTACTCAAGCTGGCCGTTCTCTTAGAGATAGTCGAGCAGGTGGCAGAGATGGTGAGTCGGCATGGCACAGGAAGACGGCGTAGACCTCGGCTATACGGGAGAACAGGCGCTGCTCGTCGGTCGACAGAGAATCCCACGGACGGACGGTGTCGAGCTCCGGCCATTCAGAGCGCAGACGCGTTCGTCTCGTTCACGTACGGGTTGATCGGCGAGAGCTCGGTGCTCTCCGGAGACGATCCCGAGCTCCTTCTGCCGGGCAAGGATCGTCTCCCGGATCGCTTCGTAACGCATGTCGAACTTGCCCTTGTACGGCTCGATCGATTCGGCAGGCGCGTGGTGAGGTGCGTGCGCGGCGCGGAGGCAGTAGTAGAGGAGGAACGGCTTCTCTGGCGCGATCGCCTTGGCGTCCTGGATGAACTCGATCGCCTTGTCGGTGAGATCCACGAGACAGGTGGTAGCCCTCCTCGGGAGGTCGCCGGAGGAGTGCACGGGGTGGTTGTCGTACACGAGGTCCGGGATACCACTGGTTCGTCTCGCCGCCGAGGAAGCCGTAGTAGCGCTCGAACCCGCGGCCCAGCGGCCACTGGCGCTTGCTCGACGCGAGGTTCATCTCGTCCTCGGCCGTCAGGTGCCACTTGCCGACGATGTAGCCGCCGTGACTCGCCGTGGCACTGCTTCCATTTGCGCCCTGACCCGCACGTGCAGGGGTCGTTCCGTCCACGGCGCGCATCGTCGGTCGCGTAGAGGCGCATGATGTCGGACGGCGGGCCGCCGTGGCGCAGCCGCTCGGACATCAGCTGCATCGGCCGGTTGACGTGGTGGAAGAACGCCTTGTAGCCGTCGCACAGATAGTTCAGCCCGGCCTCGCCGTCGGGTGTCTCGATGAACCGGTCCTTCGGGCAGCCGCCGTGGCAGGCGAACCGCACCTCGCACTCGACGCAGAACTTCGGCAGCGTCTCGAGCTTGTCGAGCCCGAACTGCCGCTGCTGCTCCGAGCCGATCAGCTCGATCATGTGCGTCTCGCGGATGTTCCCAAGCTTGTAGGCCGGCTCGACGAAGTGGTCGCACGAATAGAGGTCACCCGTGTGCTCGAGCGCGAGCGCGGCCCCGCAGGTCTCCGAGTGGATGCAGAGCGACGGCGGCTCGCCGAACCAGTTCGCGAGCGCGACATCGAACATCTGCACGTAGACCGCCGCGACGTCATGGCGCACCCATTCCTCGAAGACGTCGATCAGGAAGCGCCCGTACTGCTCGCCGGTCACGGAGCGGCCGGTCACGCGCTCGCCCTCCTGCACGTAGAGCGGCCGGTCCCGCCACGAGGCCCACGGCACGGTCCCGTCGGCATCCGCCTCCGCGACCCGCTCGATGATCGGGATGAACTGGACGAACTCGGCTCCGCACTCGTCGCGGAGGAAGCAGTAGACCTCGCGCCCGTGACCGGCGTTCGCAGCGTGGATCGTCGTCAGCGCGTTCCACTCGACCTTCGCCTCGCGCAGGTGGCCGAGCCCCGCCATCACCTGGTCGAAGGAGCCCTTGCCGCCCTTGTTCACGCGATAGGCGTCGTGGAGGTCACGGGGGCCGTCGATCGAGATGCCGACGAGGAACCCGTGCTCGGCGAAGAACGCCGCCCACTCCTCGTCGATCAGCGTGCCGTTGGTCTGGATCGTGTGCGCGGCCCGCTGGCCGGGCGCGAGATAGCGCGCTGTGAGCTCGACGGCGCGACGGAAGAAGTCGATCCCCATCAGCGTGGGCTCGCCGCCCTGCCAGGCGATCGTCACCTCCGGGACTGCGGCATGCGCCTCGATCAGCTGCCGGATGTAGGTCTCGAGCAGGTCGTCGGCCATCCGGAAGCGGCTGCCGGGGTACAGCATCTCCTTGGACAGGAAGAAGCAGTACGAGCAATCGAGGTTGCACACCGCCCCCGTCGGCTTGGCGAGCAGATGGAACGCCGGGGGCGGCCAGGTTGCGGTTGCCATCAGCTCGAGAGTAGCCCGAGACCCTTGGCTACGAGATCGACGCCGAACACGACGAAGAGAACAGTCATCACCGCGGCATTGTGCGCGCCGAGCCAGCCCCTGAGCTCCTCGAGCTGCGCCTTCGCCTTGTTGCCACCGAAGTGGTGGTACACGACCGGGACGGCGATCGTGAGGCTCGCAAGGATCACGAAAACCGCCAGCGCGACGATCGCGTCGTTGGTCGAGATCTTGAGCTGAGCGACGCTCGCCGCTGCGCCCGCCGTCAGGAGCAGGTTCTTCGGGTTGACGCCCGCGAGCAGCACCGCGAGCCCGAACGCCTTGGCCGGTGAGAGCGTGTCGACGCTCGCCATCCACTTCGGCATGTGCGGCTCCTCACCGGTCGCGGGCCGGCCCTTCCACTGCTTGCCCGCGAGGAGCAGAAAGACCACCCCGAAGACGATCTTCCCCCAAGAGATCGTGTCGGAGGCGTCGCTGCTCGTCGAGGCGCCGCTGCCGTCGGCGACGGCGTAGACCACCCCGGCGACGATCGCGAGCGAGAGCACCCAGCCCGCCAGAAAGACGGGGCCGTTCACCCGCGCTCGCTGCGAGAACAACATCAGGATCACGGCGATGATCGGCAGAGGGCTGATCGCAACCCCGACCGCGAAGGTCAATACCGCGCTGATTCCCTGCCCCATTGCCCTCCTTGGGTCGCGGCGGCGCTCTACGCACACCGCGCGCTCACGCTACGTGCTCGCTGCAGGTTTGGCCCGCGCCGTTCGAGGCCCGATCCAGGCGGAGCTGACGTAGGACACGACCACCGCGACGATGATGAGAGGCATCAGGGTGACCGCGTCCGAGGCCAGGAACACGCTTGCGAGAAGCACCGACGTCAGCGGCAGGTTGAGCATCGCGACGCTCATCGCACCGATCCCCATGGCGACCCCCGCGATCAGTGGCAGGCCAGGGCCGTGCGAGAGGGCAATCCCCAGCCCGCCGCCGATGAACAGCGCCGGAAACACCGGGCCGCCCCGGAAGCTGCTCAACGAGAGGCCGTATGCGAGTCCCTTGCAAACGAGGAGGAGCACGAGAGCCCCGACCGACCAGTCGGCGGCGGATTGGATGAGGCCGGGGAGCTGATTCTGGCCGGAGAAGAGGACCTCCGACGAGCTCTTGCCGGTTATCTCGGCGAATGCGACCGCAAGCCCCGCAACCCCGAGGCCGACGACCGGTGTCAAGGCGATGCTGCGCCGTTCGACGACCGGCTGGAGGGCGAGCCCCAGTCGCCGTATCCCGGCGCCGAGCACGGATGCGATAACGCCGATTGCGAGCGCCCAGAGAAACTCGGCCCCGTCGGGGGTGCCGAAGGGTGGGATCCCCGGGATCGCCAGCGAGAACGTCCCGTAGCCCGTCCATTTGCTCAGTCCGACGAAGATGAGTGCGCCGATCCCGGACGCGAGGAGCCCCGGGACGAGCACGACGCCGAGCATCGGGCCCGCGAGCCCGGCCGCCTCCATCAGCAGGAACGCCCCGACGAGCGGGTTGCCGAGCAACGTGCTGATCGCCGCGAAGCTGCCTGCAGCGCCGATCACGGCAACCGCTTGGACGGGCGCGTCCTTCTTGACCAGATGCACCGCAAGTACGCCGATGCCGCTGCCAATCGCGATCAGGGGAGCCTCCGGTCCGAGCACGACACCGAGGCACAGGGTCGCGAGCGACGCGAGCACGATCCCGGGAAGCTCGATCGGCATCACGGGGCCGCCCGTCTTGAAACCCTCGGCCGGCTTGTGCCCGGCGGTGCCGGGCAGGTAACGGATCGTCAGCGCAACCAGCAGGCCCGCCAGCGGCGGCCACGGAAGCGGCCACCAGACCGGCTCGCTGTCGAACCCGAGCTCGGTCGGCAAGGTCGAGAAGATGTAATGCTGCGCCTCGCCGACTCCCTTCAGGAAGAAGTAGGCGACGAGCGCGACCACGATCCCCACGAGCGCCCCGAACACGAGCAGCACCAGGTAGCTCCGGGTGCGGAGAAGCTCGCGCGGGTCGGTCGGTGCGGCGGGTGGGGGTGATGGCGTATCTGTCACGGCGGTCTCACATCATCTCGCAAGAGGCGAGATCATCGAAGCCGTCCCTCGCGGCGGGGGGAACGCGCGAAGGACGGCTTCGTTTCCTGCCGGTTCCGGCGAGCCGGCTGCCGTCAGGCCTGGGCGGGCTTCTCGACGATGGTGTCGATATCGCCCTGGGCTGCTCCGGAGCCGGACTTGCCTCCGCCGGCCCCGCGGAGGACGTAGGCGAACCCGACTGCGATCACGGCACCGGTGAGGGGGCCCGCGACGTAGACCCAGTAGTCCGTGAAGTCGCGGCCGACGAGATCCGGGCCGAAGGTGCGAGCGGGGTTCATCGAGGCTCCGGAGATCGGGCTACCCCACAACCCGGCCAGCCCGATATACGCGCCGACGCCTATGGCGCCGAAGATGCCGATGTTCTGCGCTCCGGAGGCGGTGCCGAGGATGACGCTCACCAGCCCCAGCGTGAGGACAGCCTCCATGAGGTAGCCCTGCCAGCCCGAGAAGCCGGAGGCGACGTAGTTTGACCCGAATTTCGCCGAGACCTTGACCACCTCGTGCACGAAGAGCGCTGCGAGCGACGCGCCGATCAACTGCACGACGATGTAGCCCGGCACGCGGCGCCACGGGAAGTCGCCGCGGAGCGAGAAGGCGATGCTCACCGCCGGGTTCAGGTGAGCACCCGACACCTTGCCCATGAACATGATGATCCCCATCACCATCAGTCCCGGTGCGACGACAGCGGCCGTGCGGGTGATCGTGTTCGGGAACGCCTCGCCCATCATCCCGCCGCCGGCGGCGACTAGCACGAGCAGGAACGTTCCGTAGAGCTCCGAGAACAGGCGTCGCCATTCCTGGTTCGGATCCTGGAAGTTGGCCATCGGCTCGGTGATATCCCGGTCGATCCAACCAAGGACTCCGGCCTCTGCTCGTTTGATCTCCTCGCTCACCGCTCTCCTCTCGTCGGCGCCCGTGGGCGCAGTCGTCGCCTCGCCCCCGATCGATTATCCCTCCCTTGGGATCACCCTCTTCGGGTGATGCCTGCTGCATGTTGTCAAGCGAGTCTGCTGGACCCCCGGAATTAGGGGAAGATACGACCGTGGGAGGCGGGGTGCCTGCCGAACGACCTGGAGGTGTGGGATGAGTACGAGTGAGACGACGAGCACGGAGACGGCGAAGCCACAGCCGAAGCGTGTCGAGCACTTCACGGTGGAGGAGCGCGCAGCGCGTGGGAAGGCCGCGCGCGCCGAGCTGCCGCGCAAGGTTCACGGCGAGTGGGAGCCGACGGCGCACCGGACGGACCCGGTCGAGCTGCTCGAGGAGCAGGCGGCATCGCGGGTGCCCGAGCTCGTCCCGATCCGGTACGGACGGATGCTCGTCTCGCCGTTCACGTTCTACCGCGGTGCGGCCTACCTGATGGCGTCCGACCTCTCGGACGGCCCGCGGTCGGGCATCCACACGCAGCTTTGCGGCGATGCGCATCTCTCGAACTTCGGGATCTACGCGGCGCCCGACCGGCGCATGGTCTTCTCGCGTGAACGACCTCGACGAGACCCTTCCCGGCCCGTTCGAATGGGACGTGAAGCGTCTCGTCGCGAGCTTCGCCGTCGCGGGCCGTGACCGAGGCTTCGACGACGAAGACGCGGAGCAAGATCAACACGATGGTCTCGGCGGGCTACCGCGAGGCGATGCAGCGACGTACGCCGAGGATGGGGAACTGGACCTCTGGTACTCCCGGATCCCCGTCGACGAAGTTCGTTGCGCAGTTCCAGGCGGAGGCCTCGGCGGCGCAGAAGAAGCGGTTGGAGAAGAACGTTGCCAAGGCTCGTTCGAAGGACAGCCTCGCGGCGTTCAGCAAGCTGACCGAGACCGTCGACGGCGAGACCCGCATCAAGGGCAACCTGCCGCTGATCGTGCGGCTCGACGACCTCGTTCCCGAAGGCGACGGGGACGACCAGGCTCACGAGTCATTCCGTTCGCTCCTCCGCAACTATCGCCGGACGCTCTCGGGTGACCGCCGCAAGCTGATCGAGCGGTTCCGCTACGTCGACGCGGCCCGCAAGGTCGTCGGCGTCGGCAGCGTCGGAACGCGCGCCTGGATCGTCCTCATGACCGGGCGGGACAACGAGGATCCGCTGTTCCTGCAGGCCAAGGAGGCGCAGGCCTCGGTGCTCGAGCCGTTCCTCGGCAAGAGCGAGTTCGCCAATCACGGCCAGCGCGTCGTCGAGGGTCAGCGACTGATGCAGGCGGCGAGCGACATCATGCTCGGCTGGATCCGCGCGACGGGAATCGACGGGCAGGAGCGGGACTTCTACCTCCGCCAGCTCTGGGACGCGAAAGGCTCGGCGCTGATCGACGTGATGGAGCCGAACGCGATGCTCGTCTACGCCAAGCTTTGCGGCCAGGCGCTCGCCAAGGCCCACGCCCGGGCGGGCGACGCCGTGGCGATCGCGAGCTACCTGGGGTCGAGCGATGTCTTCGACCGGGCGATCGCGGTCTTCGCCGAGAGCTACGCCGACCAGAACGAGCGCGACTACCGAGGCGCTCAAGGAAGCGGCGGATTCCGGGCGGATCACCGTCCAGTCCGGCCTGTAACCAACGAGAGGGAGAGGGAGCGATGGCAGCAGCAGATACGTCTGAGGAGCGCGGCCGCCGGCTGGCTCGAGTTCGCGGCCGTCGTGATGTTCGCGGTCGGGTTCTTCCGCATCATCACGGCGATCGGGTACTTCTCGAACAGCCACAAGATCAACGACCTGTCGAACGGGCTCTTCTCGAGCCACCTCTGGGCGTGGGGGGTCTGGGATCTCCTGATCGCCGCCGCCGCGTTCTTCGGCGGGCTCTCGATCCTCGCCGGCGGCGGCTTCGGGCGGGTGGTCGGCTACATCTGGGCGGTGCTCGTGATCGTGCAGGCGTTCACCGTGATCGGGATCGTCCCGTGGGGTGCCGCTCTGGCCATCACGCTCGGGATCCTGGTGATCTACGCGCTGTCGTCGAATCCAAGGGCGGCCTCCGCAATGAGCAAGATGACCTGGATCATCGTCCTGGTCGTCGTCGGGATCGCGCTCGCGGTGGTCGTCGGCGTGCTGGGGACGCGAAACGAGCCGAGCACGAGCAGCAGCAGCTCCTCGAAGACCCAGGCCGTGAACCAGCTCTGCACGAGTGTTCAGAACCTCAGCTCGACGCTCAAGGGGCTCGCGAACATCGACCCCTCGACGATCACGTCGACCGAGATCCAGACCGACATCACGTCGGTCGAGAATGCCTGGAACCAGGTTCAGACCTCCGCAGCAGCGGTGCCGGACGCACCCACGGGCGATCTGACCACCGCATGGAACGGGCTCGTCTCGGCGGTCACCGCCGTCCCGAGCGCATCGTCGATCAGCGACGCGGTGTCATCGGTGAAGACCGCCGCCGAGGGCGTCGTCACGGCCGCGAAGTCGACGCAGTCCCAGCTCTCGGGCTGCACGTCGTCCTGACGAAGGAATGACCGTACGGGGGCGTGACCTGCAAGGGTCGCGCCCCCGAGGTCTCCTGATGCGCCCGGCAAGATTCGAACTTGCGGCCTCTGCCTCCCTTGGCGCGGTACCCGAACCGACTTGCGCCTGACTCGATCGCATCCTGTGTTCCTTAGAGTCGACCTGCGATCCGGGCGAACGCTCCCGTCATAACCGCCGGGACGCCTGGGTCACGTGTGTCGCGAGACGACGTTAGCGATCCGGAACACCAGCCCGATTTGCGCGATAATGGGTCCGAATGAGTTGGGCACGTTGGGCACGTTGGGCACGTTGGGCGCGGGGGGTCGTCAGATCGACATGATCCGGCCTCGAACGCATTCGGTCCCGGCTCTCGCGCGCGACAACAAGGGGTTGATCGCTGTCTGCGCGCTGTTCGTGGTCTTCTGGCTGAGTTTTGCTAATTTCTCAGTCGGAGGCGACGGGTGGTATTACTTCTCGTTCGTACAGCGCTTATTCGGTGACCGCTCCAGTTCTAGTGCTACCGGCTATGGGTTCGGGGTCGGGATTATGAACGCTCCTTTTTACGGGGCGGAACAGCTGGTAGTTTCTGTCGTGACAATTCCGGGGATTCGTGCGCCCGACCAGGCCGTCATTGCTGTAGCGTCGCTGTTTTGGATTGTTGTTGCGCTTACGTCCTCGTGGTGGCTCCTTGCACGGCTTGACCTCCCACATCCGGGACTGGCGCTAGGGGTTGCGTTCTTTGGAACACCGGTCTGGTTCTACGGCTCGTTCCTGCCTTCGTATAGCCACGCTGCCGATGCGGCGATCTGGAGCCTCTCGATGGTTGGGCTCTACCAGATACTCCATCGCGAGAAATCGTGGTATAGATTCGGGACTGGTGTCGCGTTAGCTTTAGCGATTGCGGTGCGGTCCGCAAATGTCGGTGCTCTAGTCGGTGTGTGTCTTGCCTTGGTTGCGTACAAACGTACTCGGGATGCCGCGTGGGTGGCGGGCGTTACCGGCGGCGTTTACGGTCTGCTTATCGCCATCCCGCTCTTCCTCGGCACCAGCCTTATTAGATATCACGGCGCCAATATCTTGACGGATACGACGGGTCTGTCCCCGCTCTCGCCGGTGCGGATGCTGTTCACACTGCATCGAGGCCTTTTTCTCTGGACACCAGTTGCTGCGCTCTCTGTGGCGGGTCTGGTGATTGCGATCCGCCGCGGCAGGAACAGGCCCTTCCTCGTGGCTCTCGCAGCAGCAGCCGCGGGGTTGTTGTTGACATACACGAACGTGAAGACGTGGGACGCCGCTGGGTCGTTCTCATCGCGGTTTCTGGCGGCGCCTCTGGTTTTCTATGCAGTCGGAATGGCCTCCCTTTTCGATGCGGCCCGGGGCTATTTCCGGCTCGCGGTGATGGCGATCGCGGTCGTTGCCGCGGCATTCGCCGTATTCGTCGGAATGAATCAGTCGTTTGGTTCGCGCATCAGCGATGGGGTCGACACGATCATCGGAAATTATTTCGACGGTGGTCGCTCGCCCGCTGATTTCGCTCACCTCGCGTGGTCCCGCTCCCACCTGCGGCAAATCCTGCATCGCGTCGCTGGATAAAGAGCGGGCTCAGAGGGTCCGAGCGTGCCCTTCGGGCGGCTCCCATGACGCAAAGCTCTCGCGCAACCGGGCTCTCCAGCCCACGTCCGAAGCATAGGTCGGCTCGGTTGAGCCATGCGCCCGGCAAGATTCGAACTTGCGACCTCTGCCTCCGCGGGGAGCGGCTCGCGTGAGCTATCGAATCTGCAGAAGCAGGTAGTCGATTCGCGAGGCGATGTTCTGTTCGCTGGGTCGACGTGAGGCGAACCCCTTGTAGCCTGCCAGGATTTCACTGACCGACTCCGCTACGACTTTCGGAAAGGCCGAAATGGCCGCGAAGATCGGGGCGTCGCCGGCGGCCTGTTCTATCTCGGCGAGAATCGCCTTGATCGGCGGTTGAGTGGCGCGCAGATCGAGACCTTCGGCGGTAAATGCATCCCCCCATGGGGGACCGATGTGGATGAGCGTCGGGCGCTCACCGAGAAACGCCCGGCAGAGGGACCAGTCGCCGGGATGGATTCGTATCTCGACGCCGCGGAGTTGCAACGACCGACGCATGACCTCGAAGTTGCGCGACGTCAGCCGACAGATAGCCGGATCCAACTCGACACCGATCCCCCGCTTGGCGCCGGTCTCCTTGACGAGGTGGTAAAGGACATTTCCCGAACCCACGAACGGGTCGATCACGTCGGAGATCTCGTGGCCGTGCTCTCGAAGCGTCTGCGCAACGGCTCTCGCGAGGAACCTTGCCTGCGGATCTCTGGTCGCCTCGATCACCGAGCGCCCGACGATCCTGACCCCGAGCAGATACCAGGCGATCGTCGAGAGCCCGAACAGACGCAAATCGTTGCGATCGCCAGAGAGACGCCCGGCTGCCTGTCTCGTTTCGCGCAGACGGAGCTTGCGGGTCGAGAGAGGCGGGCTCAGGTATTGCTGCCGCACCTCAAAGTAAGACGTGAGGGGCTCTGAGCTCACGGGCATCGGCCGCGATCTCGTGCTCCAGCAGTGCTTGCAGGCGCAACCATGAGCGCTAGGCGATCCGTGCGCGGGCGGCACGGCGCCGCCGACTGGCTCTTCCGGCGAGCCGAATCAGCGCCCCGTAGGAGCGACCGCACCACTTCGGTCGCCTAATCATCCAGGCGCCGAGCTGATACGTCGCGGAGCAGCTGCTCTTGGAGGATCATCTGCGATCGCAGGATTCATATGCACAGCAGGGTCTTTGCACACTCGAACGCTGCTCGCAGTTCGTCGGCGGACGGCTCGAGCGATCGTGGGTGCGCCTCGTGTTTCTCACGCCGGGGGGTGCCTCGGCCGCTCTGTGAAACATGTGAGACCCGGCTGCTGCGGATGCGCACTCTGCCGTCCATTTGCCTCGCACGGTAACACGGCTCCCACCGCGCCCTGTCACCGTTTGGGGAGTTTAGAACTCACCAAAGCAGGAGCCGGAGCTGGACGCGGCCCCGCCTGGTTTTGAGCCATGCGCCCGGCAAGATTCGAACTTGCGGCCTCTGCCTCCGCAGGGCAGCGCTCTATCCCCTGAGCTACGGGCGCGGGGAGGCGCAGTGTATCCGTGACTGCTCCGTGGGCGCGGCGGGCGAGCGTCGCCCGCACTGAGAGAATCCCGGCGTGACGCTCTATCTCCGCGAGGCCGACGTCGCTGCGCTCCTGTCGGCGGGCGAAGCCGTCGAGGTCGTGGAGGAGTCGTTCCGCCGGATCGCGCGGGGCGTCGTCGACAACCGCCCGAGGACACGGCTGCCGCTCGACGGCGGGCAGTACGCGGTGATGGCCTGCGTCGATCGCGAGCTCGGGTACGCGGGCCTGAAGTCGTATGCCTGGACGGGAACCGGGACGCCGTTCGTCGTCCTGCTCTTCTCGCTCGACCCTCCGACGCGGCTCGAGGCGGTGATCGAGGCGGACACGCTCGGGCAGATCCGCACAGGCGCAGCATCGGGCGTCGCGGCGAGGTTCCTCGCCCGTAAGGGCTCCTCGACGCTCGGGGTGATCGGCTGCGGTTGGCAGGCGGCCTCCCAGATCGCATCGATCCGCGCGGCTGTGCCCACGGTCGATCGCGTCGTCGTCTACTGCCGGAACGCGGAGCGGCTCGCAGAGTTCTGCCGGGAGCACCGGTGCGAGCCGGCCGAGGCGCACCGCGACGCGGCGGACGCCGACATCGTCGTCACCGTGACGACGTCGAAGGACCCCGTGCTCCGCGGCGAGTGGCTTCGGGAAGGCGCGCTCGTCTGCGCAGTCGGCGCCAACGACCCATCGCGCCGCGAGCTCGACAACGCGGTGCTGGAGCGGGCCGCGTTCGTGTGCTGCGACTCGCGGGAGCAGTCGAAGCTCGAGTCCGGCGACCTGATCGAGCCCGTCGAGCGCGGTGTCCTCGACTGGCTCGAGGTGCACGAGCTGCACGAGGTTGTGGCCGGAGAGGTGAACGGGCGCCCTTCCGAGACGGACATCGTCGTCTTCAAGTCGAACGGGGTCGCGGCGTGGGATCTCGCCGCCGGCGCCCGGGTGGTCGAGCTTGCGCGCGCAGCCGGCGCCGGTACCGAGCTCTAACTGCCGGCCTGGCCGGTGCGGCGCGCGGCGACGATGTCGTCGCCGATCGAGTGAAGCACCTCGGGCCGCTCGAGGACCCGGTCGATCTGCTCCGGCGACAGGCGGTTGGTCACGTACGAGTCCTTGAGGATGTCGTCGAGCGACCGGCCGTTGTGATGCTCTCGAACGATGTGCTGCGCGACGAGCTCCTCCTTCGAGGACCGCGGGAAGAGGAATGAGAGCGGGGAGCGCACGGCGGTCGGAGTTTACCGGTGCCCCGGTGCGGCCTCTCGGTTGATCGCACCGAGGTCAGCTGGGTGAACCTCCCGGTTCCCCCAGCCCCCTCCACTGGTCCGCCTGCGGCGGGCAGGCAACTACGCCGCAGGCGGCTCCGCCGCCGGCCACTGCAGATTCGCGTCGGGGATCGGGTCCCCGTGCGGATCGTGGGTCGGGTAGCCGAGGGCCTGGTCGATCCGAGCCTCGAGCTCCTCGGAGATCACATGCTCGAGCCGGTCGGCCTCGTCGTGGACGTCCTCGACGTCGAGCCCGAGCGTGTCGGCCAGGTAGAGCTCGAGCAGGCGATGGTGGCGGATGACCTCGAGCGCGACGCGCTCGCCGGCCGGGGTCAGGCGGGCGCCGTGATAGGGCTCGTGCTCGAGCAGCTCGAGGGCGGCCAGCTTCTTCAGCATCGCCGACGCCGACGCCGCCGAGACGCCCTGGTCGCGGGCGAGCTCTGTCACGGTCGCGCGGCCGCCTGCCTCCTGCAGCTTGTAGATCCCCTTCAGGTAATCCTGGATCGCCTCGGAGAGCGGCGGTGCAGTCACCAGGCGAATGTACCGGGGTTGGTAGCGTGGCGCGTGGTGCAGATTCGCGTCGGACACAGTGCAGACCCCGACGACGCGTTCATGTTCTGGGCGATCGAGGCCGGGAAGGTCGACACTCGGGGGCTCCAGCTCGAGCAGGTCGTGTCCGACATCCAGACCCTCAACGTCTGGGCGACCGAGGGCCGCCTCGAGGTCACGGCGATCTCGATGGGCGCGTACGCGAGCGTCGCCGACCGGTACGTCCTTCTTCCACACGGCGCGTCGATGGGGATCGGGTACGGCCCGATCGTCGTCTCGCGGGAGCCGCTTGACCTCGACGCGCTCCGCGAGGTCGAGATCGTGATCCCGGGCCGGCTCACGACCGCGTACCTCGCGCTTCGCCTCGCGCTCGGGGCCGACCCCGTCGTCCGCGAGCAGCGGTTCGACCTGATCCTCGACGAGGTCGCCTCCGGGCGCGCGGCTGCCGGCCTGATCATCCACGAGGGCCAGCTGACCTACGGCGCGTCGGGGCTGCGGAAGGTGATCGATCTCGGCGAGTGGTGGCAGGACGAGACGGGCCTGCCGCTCCCACTCGGCGTGAACGTCGCGCGTTCCGACCTCGGCGATCGGCTCACCGACGTCTCCGAGGTGCTCTCGGAGGCGATCCGGACCGGCCTCGATCACCGGGACGAGGCGCTCGAGTACGCCGAGCAGTTCGGGCGCGGCATCGACCGCGGAGACTGCAGACCGGTTCGTCGAGATGTACGTGAACGAGCTCACCTGCGACTACGGCGAGATCGGTCGCCGCGCGGTCGACGAGCTGCTCCGGCGCTCCGGGTCCGGAGTCACCGCCGTCTACGCCTGACGGGAGAGGATGGCGTCATGTCCCGCGTGATGGAGCGGCTCGAGGCGATCTACGAGATCAGCCCGACCCGGGTCGGCGGCTCGGCCGAGGAGGATGCCGCCCACCGGCTGTTCGCCGAGTGGCTGGAGGAGGCGGGCCTGCACGTCCACGTGGACGCGGCGGGAAACACCTTCGGGCTTACGGGGCGAGCCGGCCTTCTGGAGCGGCTCACACCTCGATTCGGTGCCGCACGGCGGCAGGTTCGACGGGGTGCTCGGGGTCGTCGCCGCGCTCGAGGCCGCGACGCGGACCGAGGCGCCGCTTGCAATCGTCGCCTTCCGCGACGAGGAGCGTGCCTACGGCGGAAGCCGCGCGTTCGTCGAGCGGCCGGTGCTGCCGAAGGCCTATGTCGAGCTGCACGTCGAGCAGGGCCCGATGCTCGAACGCCTCGGCGCGCCGCTCGGCATCGTCACGGCGATCGTCGGCCAGGCGCGGGGCCAGGTCGTCATCCACGGCCGCGCCGACCACGCAGGAACCACGTCGATGGAGGCGCGCGACGACGCGCTCGTGAAGGCTGCCGCGTTCGTGCTCCACGTTCGCGACGCGGCCCGGCCCGGGACGGTCGCGACCGTCGGCCAGGTCGAGGTTCGTCCCGGTGTCGCGAACGTCGTCCCCGAGCTCGTGACCCTGTCCGTCGATGCCCGGGCCTCGACCACCGCCGAGCTCGACGACCTCGTCTCGAGGATCGGCTTCGAGCCGTCGCGCCGCCACGAGCCCGTGGCGATGAGCGGCGCGCCGCTCGCGGCTCTGCGGGCAGCCGCGCCGGGTGCTCAGGAGCTCGTCTCCGGGGCGGGCCACGACGCGGCGATCCTGGGCGCGGCCGGTATCCCGACCGGGATGCTCTTCGTGCGGAGCCTGAACGGCGGTGTGAGCCACTCTCCGGCCGAGCTCTCGAGCGAGGCCGACATCGCGCTCGGGATCGACGCGCTCACGTCGGCGTTCGACACGCTGGCCCGGACCTGAGAGAGTCTCGCTCGTGAGCGAGCGCGAGATCATGACCTGGGACGACCTCGGCGCCGGCTCTCGCGAGCTCGCCGAGATGGTGCACGCGGACGGCTACCGGCCCGACCTGATCCTCGCGATCGCCCGCGGCGGCCTGCTCGTCGCAGGTGCGCTCTCCTACGCGCTCGGCGTCAAGAACACGTTCACGATGAACGTCGAGTTCTACACCGGGATCGACGAGCGGCTCGACATGCCGATGATCCTCCCGCCCGTGCCCGATTTCGTCGACTTCAGCGAGACGCATGTCCTGATCGCCGACGACGTCGCCGACACCGGCGCCACGCTCGCGCTGGTCAAGGAGTTCCTCGCGGACAAGGTTGCCGAGACCCGCTGCGCGGTGCTGTACGAGAAGCCGAGGACGACCGTGACCTGCGAGTATGTGTGGCGTCGCACAGATCGCTGGATCGAATTCCCGTGGAGCGCCGAGGCTCCCGTCACCGAAGCGCAGCTCGGCGAATCACTGCTCGAAAGCGTCTAGTCCCCAAGGCGGCGATCCCATATAGTCGCGATGCCCTTAGGTATCGCGGACCGGACGAGGAAGGAGCAAGATGAGCGGGAGGAGATTGACGGTGGGCGCGCTGGCGCTCACGGTCGCGGCATTGGCGCTGGCCATGTCGGGAGCGGGCTCGGCATCGCATGGCGCGACGCCGTACAAGGTGGCGTGGATCTACGTCGGCCCGGCGAAGGACGGCGGCTGGTCGCAGGCGCACGATGAGGGACGGCAGTACGTCCAGAAGATGCTCGGCAACAAGGTGCAGACGACCTACAAGGAGAACATCGCCGTCGGCACGCAGTTCAAGCAGACCGTTCAGAGCCTCGTGTCGCAGGGCTACAAGATGATCTTCGCGACATCGTACGGCTTCGTCGACAAGGCGCTTGCGGCGCAGTACCCGCAGGTGCTGTTCGAGCAGGCGACCGGCACCGACACGTCCAAGAACCTGTCGGAGTACTTCGGTGCGGCCGAGGACACCGTGTTCCTGTCGGGGATGGCCGCGGGCGCGGCGTCGAAGAGCGGGAACATCGGCTACGTCGTCGCCTTCCCGATCCCCGAGGTCATCCGCCACGCGAACGCGTTCGCGCTCGGCGCCCAGCTGACGCATCCGGGCGCCAAGGTGCACCTCGTCTGGACGAACTCCTGGTACGACCCGACCAAGGAGAAGAAGGCCGCTCAGAGCCTCGTCTCCCAGGGCGCGGACGTGCTCGGCCAGAACGTCGACTCGCCGGCGACCGGGCAGTTCGCCGAGTCGAAGGGGATCGGCTGGGTCGGATACGACTCGAACGCGTCGTCGTTCGCCCCGAAGTCCTGGCTGACCGCCTCGGTCTACAACTGGGGCCCGTACTACCTGAGCCGCGTCAAGGCCGCGATGGCCGGGACCTGGAAGTCGGGCTTCTACTACGGCTCGATCAAGGACGGCTTCACCGGGCTCGCCCCCTACGGGCCCGACCGTGAGCGCGAAGACGAAGGCCGCGATCGCCGCCAAGATGAAGGCGATCGAGAACGGCTCGTTCTACGAGTTCACCGGCCCGCTGTACGACCAGAGCGGCAAGCTGATGGTCAAGCCGGGCGTGAAGCTCACCGTCCAGCAGCTCTACGCGATGGACTGGCTCGTCAAAGGCGTGATCGGCAGCCCGAAGGGGTAACGATCACGGCCGAGCCGAAGAAGGATGGGCTGAAGAACGATGCATCCGCCACGGCCACTCCGACGGGGGTGGCCGTGGCGATGCACGGGATCACGAAGCGCTTCCCAGGAGTCGTCGCGAACGACGGTGTCGACTTCGAGGTCGCCGTTGGCGAGGTGCACGCCCTGCTCGGCGAGAACGGCGCGGGCAAGAGCACGCTCTCGAACATCCTGACCGGCCTCTACCGGCCCGACGAGGGGGAGATCTTCCTCTACGGCGAGCCCGTCGAGTTCGCCACGCCGCGCGACGCGCTCGACGCGGGGATCGGGATGGTGCACCAGCATTTTCGGCTCGTCCCGACATTCACCGTTGCGGAGAACATCGCGCTCGGCGAGCACCGGCCCGGGCAGCGGGCGTCGTTCCGGATCGATCCCCGGCGCATCGAGACGGGCGTGCGAGAGCTCTCCGAGCGCTACGGGATCGCGGTCGACCCGCGGGCGCGGATCTGGCAGCTCTCGCTCGGCGAGCAGCAGCGCGTCGAGATCCTGAAGGCGCTCTACCGCGACGCGCGCGTGCTGATCCTCGACGAGCCGACGGCGGTGCTGACGCCGCAGGAGGCGAAGGTGCTCTTCGGGACGATGCGGCAGATGGCTGCGGACGGGCGCACCGTGATCTTCATCTCCCACAAGCTGAACGAGGTCACCGCGGTCTCGGATCGCGTGACCGTGCTGCGCGGCGGCAAGTCCGTCGCAACCGCGTCGACGGCCGAGTCGACGGCGCGCTCGCTCGCGTCGCTGATGGTCGGCCGCGAGGTCGGCGACACCGAGCGCAGGCCGCGGGCGGAGCCGGCAGGGGCGATGCTCGAGCTCGAAGGCATCTGGGCGCCTGGGAACCGGGGCGAGGACGCGGTGCGAGGGGTCTCGCTCGTCGGTGCGAGCCGGTGAGATCGTGGCCGTGGCTGGCGTTGCGGGCAACGGCCAGCGCGAGCTCGCCGAGACGATCTCCGGCCTGCGGGCAGCGTCGAAGGGCACGATCACCGTCGGCGGCAAGGCGGTGCGGCCCGGCGACCCGCGTTCGGCGATGAACGCCGGGATTGCCTTCATCCCGGAGGACAGGCTCGCCACGGGCGCCGCTCCGGGTCTCAGCATCGCCTCGAACCTCGTGCTCCGCTCCTACCGGGAGGCGCCGGCATCGCGAGGGCCGCTGCTGATGCTCGGCAAGATCCGCGAGCGGGCGGTGGAGCTGATCCACCGCTACCAGATCTCGGCTCCTGGGCCGTCGACCCCGGCGCGTGTGCTCTCCGGCGGGAACCTGCAGAAGGTCGTGATCGCGCGCGAGTTCTCGGGGTCGCCCGCGGGTCGTCATCGCCGTCCTCGCCGACCCAGGGCCTCGACGTCGGTGCGACCGAGATCGTGCGCTCCTACCTGCTCGACGCCGCCGCGCGATGGCGCTGCGGTGCTCGTCTTCAGCGAGGACCTCGACGAGATCCTCGAGCTCGCCGACCGGATCGCCGTGATCTACGAGGGCACGATCGCGGGCGAGGTGCCGGCGTCGAAGGCCGACATCGAGGAGATCGGGCTGATGATGGCGGGCGCGGCTACAACAGGCGAAACGCGATCGGCTGAGCACCCTCCCACAGCGTGAGCCTGCCGAGCTCGGCGAAGCGCTCGCCGCCCTCGACCACCGTCGCGAAGTGGTTCCCGGCAAGGGCCCCGGCCTTCGAGCCGAACGCGCAGTGGCCGTACGGGAACAGCAGCTCGGTCTCGCTGATCCCGCCCGGGTAGAGCAGGAGCTGGCCCGGGGCCGGGTAGCAGGTCGCGTTCTCGGGGCCGATCCCGAGCTCGCGGTCGCCCCACGGGATCCAGTTCGACTCGCCGCTCCAGCGGCAGTGGATGATCCGGTCCGCGAACGGGAGGATCGCCCTGAACGCCTCGACCGTGGCCGGCGCTGCAGCCTCCTCGAAGCGGGCGCGGAAGGTGAAGCCGGCGGCGACGATCTCGAGCATGACCCGCGACGTTAGCGCGACGCGAGCCAGCGCGCGAGCGTGTCCCGCTCGGCCTGGGTCATGTTCGTCGCGTTGCCGAGCGGCATCGCCTTCGAGTCGACGGCGACCGTCTGGATGAGGCTCGCTGCCGCCTGGATCTGGGCGGCCGTCTCGAGCGCGATCCCAGAGGGCGGCGCGGAGTAGCCCGGCTGGGTCGGGTGCAGCGAATGGCAGGGGGCGCAGCGGTTCGCGACGATCGCCTGCACCTCGGCGAAGCTGGGGGCGGGGCCGGGAGCGTTCGACCCGCTCGAGGCCGGCCTGATCGCGATCGCCAGGGCGACGAAGCCGACGGCCGCGACGGCCAGGATCCACCAGGCGTCCCGGCCGCTGTGGCGGAGGTTGAAGTAGTGGCGGACGAGCGCGCCGAGCGCCATCAGCACGACCAGGATCAGCCAGGCGTGGGTGTGGCCGTAGGCGAACGTGAAGTGGTTCGAGAGCATCGCGAACACGACCGGCAGGGTGAAGTAGTTGTTGTGGACCGACCGCTGCTTCCCTCGGGCGTTCCAGGCCGGGTCGGGCTCCTCGCCGGCTTCCTTGGCGCGGACGAGCTTCCAGTGCATCGGGATGATCACGAAGAAGACGTTCGCGGCCATGATCGTCCCGAGCATCGCGCCGACCTCGATGTAGGCAGCGCGCGGCGCGAAGAGCTGGGACGCGCCCCAGGCGGCGAGCACGACGAAGGCGGCGACGACGATCGCGAGCGCCGTGTCGTTCTTGTCGAGCAGCCGGCAGGCGGTGTCGTAGACGAGCCACGCGATCACGAGCCCGGCGATCGCGAGCAGGATCGCCTCGGTGCTCGTCAGGTCGGCGACCGACTTGTCGACCAGGAACGTCGAGGCGTGTGCGAAGTAGACGACGCAGAGGAGCGCGAACCCCGAGAGCCAGGTCGTGTACGCCTCCCACTTGAACCAGTAGAGGGGGTCGGGGAGCGTCTCGGGCGCGACCTTGAACTTCTCGACGCGGTAGAAGCCGCCGCCGTGGATCTCCCACACCTCGCCGCCGACGCCGCGAGCCGCGTCCCGCTCGTCGGCCGGCGGGGCGAGGTGATGGTCGAGCGCGATGAAGTAGAACGACGAGCCGATCCACGCGATCCCGGCGATCACGTGCAGCCAGCGGATGAGCAGGTCGCCCCAGCTCCACCAGTAGTCGGCGGGGGCTAGGAACGCCGCCATCGGTCCTCGGCGATCGAGACGAGCTCGTCGAGTGCCGTCGCAAGCTCCTGCTCGCGGGTGCGCTGCAGCCGCTCCCGGAGGATCGGGACGATCTCGCTCTTCGGCCGCCGGTTGACGAAGACGACGAAGCGGAAGCCGAACCGCTCCTCGTACTCGCGGTTCAGCTTGCTCAGCTCAGGCGCTTCGTCCGTGCCCTGCTCGGCGGCGCTGCGGGCCGAGAGGGCGGTCGCGCCGATCGCCGGGTGGGCGTCGAGCACCTCTTTCTTCTCGTCGTCGCTCAGCGTCGCGGCGACCTCGCGGGCGTGCCCGAGCGGATATTCGAGCTCGGCTAGCCGCTCGACGAAGCGCGTGCGTCCCTCGAACAAGGCCGCGAGCTCCTCGACGGTCAGCTTCCGCGGTAGGTCGCGCACGCGTACGAGGAGACGAGCAGCGGGATGTGGAAGTGGCCCTCGCCGAGCTCGACCTCGAGCTCCACCCGGCGGAAGAACGGCGACGGCGGCCGAAAGACGATCCGGTAGAGTGCCCGGCGCGGTCTCGGCGAGCGCGGCGATCCGGCCGTCGGCGTCGGTCTCGCCCGAGCCGACGAGCTGCTCGCCCTGCCAGAGCTCGACCCGGACGCCGGCGGCCGGAGCACCGCGCTCGGTGTCGAGGACGTGGGTCGAGACGGTCACCGGGTCAGACCCTACGCCCAGAGCCTGGCCGCTTGCTTCCGCTGCTCGCGGGCGATCTCTGCGATGTCGGCCCCGAGCAGCTCCCCGTCGCGAACGACCTCGTTGCCGCCGACGATCAGCCGGTCGACCCGGTGGGGCCCGGAGAGCACGAGCCCGCCGACAGGGTCGGCGGCGCCGCCGAGCTCGAGGCCGTCGGTGCGCCAGATCGCGAGGTCGGCGCGCTTGCCCGGCTCGAGCGAGCCGATGTCGGTCCGGCCGATCGCGCGCGCCCCACCTCGTGTCGCGAGCTGCAACGCCTCGCGGGCGCTCATCGCGCCGGGCCCGCCGCGTCCGCGTGCGACGAGGAGCGCCTGCTTCACCTCGAAGAAGAGGTCGCTCCGCTCGTTCGACGCGGAGCCGTCGACGCCGAGCCCGACCTTCACGTCTGCGTCCAGGTACTCGCGGACGGGGGCGACGCCGGCGCCGAGCCGGAGGTTCGAGGTCGGGCAGTGCGCGACGCCGACCCCGTGGGCGCCGAACCGCTCGATCTCGGGCTGCGAGAGATGGATGCAGTGCGCGCACCAGACATCGCTCTCGAGCCAGCCCACTCGCTCGAGGTACTCGACGGGGGTGCAGCCGAAGAGCTCGCGGCAGTAGGCCTCTTCCTCGACGGTCTCGGCGAGATGCGTGTGGAGCCCGAGGCCGAGCCGCCGGGCGAGCGCCGCCGACTCCTCCATCAGGCGCGTCGTCACGGAGAAGGGCGAGCAGGGCGCGACGACGATCTGGGTCATCGCGCCGTCCGCGATCCCGGCGAGGCGCTCGGTGTCGGCGAGCACGTCGTCGATCTGCTCGACGAGGTTGTCGGGCGGGAGCCCGCCGTCCGAGACACCGAGGTCCATCGAGCCGCGCGAGGCGACGATGCGGACGCCGAGCTCGGAGGCGGCCCGGAGCTCGGCCTCGATCAGCCCCGAGACGCCCCGCGGGAAGACGTAGTGGTGGTCGAAGACCGTGGTGCAGCCCGAGAGCGCCAGCTCGGCGAGGCCGGTGCGGGCGGCGGCGTAGAGCATCTCGTCGTCGATCCGCGCCCAGACCGGATAGAGCGTTCGAAGCCAGGTGAAGAGGTCGGCGTCCTGCGCCCGAGCCCGGGTAAGGGTCTGGTAGAGGTGGTGGTGGGTGTTGACGAAGCCCGGCGTGATCACCGCGCCGCCGAGGCTCTCGGACGGCCCGGGTGGGTCACCGGCGCCGAGGTCCGAGATGAGCCCGTCCTCGATCCGGATCCACCCGCGCTCGTGCTCCGTACCGGCCTCGTCCATGGTCGCGACGGTTGCGTCGGAATAGGTAATCGGGGTCGTGGCCATGCTGCTCGAACCGTACAGTTCCACCCGTGGAGATCCTGACGCCGCGCTCGCTGGCCGAGGCGCTCGATCTGAAGGCCGAGCATCCGGACGCGCTTCCGATCCAGGGTGGCACCGACGTGATGGTCGCGCTCAACTTCGACCGCGCGCGGCCGGAGACGGTGCTGAACCTGAACGAGGTCGCGGAGCTGCGCGGCTGGGGGCGCGAGAACGGGGAATTGCGGCTCGGCTCGGGCCTGACCTACACGGAGGCGATGCACGGGAGAGCTCGCGGCCCTCTTGCCGGCGCTCGCCGAGGCGTCGCGCACTGTCGGCTCGCCGCAGATCCGCAACCGCGGCACGATCGGCGGCAACCTCGCGACCTCGTCCCCCGCCGGCGACGCCGTGCCGCCGCTGCACATCGAGGGCGCCGAGGTCGAGTGCGTCTCGGTGCGCGGGTCGCGCCGCGTTGCCGTCGGCGAGTTCGTGACGGGCGTCAAGCGCAACGCGCTCGCGCCGGACGAGCTGATCGCGGCGGTCTGGGTCCGGCCGGGCGGCCTGCCGCAGACATTCATGAAGGTCGGGCCGCGGAACGCGATGGTGATCGCCGTCTGCTCGCTCGCGCTGTCGGCGGGCGACGAGCTGCGGGCCTCGTTCGGCTCTGCGGGGCCTCGGCCGGTGCTCGTCACCGCGCCGCGCGACGAGGCCGATTCGTTTGCCGAGCGCGTCGCCGCTGCCGCCTCGCCGATCGACGACGTTCGCGGGAGCGCCGCATACCGACGGCATGCGCTGGCGCGTTCTCACGGCGCGGGCGCTGAAGAGGACGCTCGCCGCATGAGGATCTCGCTCCGCGTCAACGGCGTCGAGGCCGAAGCCGACTGCTGGGAAGGCGAGTCGCTGCTGTACGCCCTGCGCGAGAAGCTCGGCTACCCGGGCTCGAAGAACGCGTGCGAGCAGGGCGAGTGCGGGTCGTGCTCGGTGCTGCTCGACGGGACGCTCGTCTGCTCGTGCCTCGTCCTGGCGGTGCAGGCCGACGGCCACGACGTGACGACCGTCGAGGGCCTCGCAGACGGCGAGCTGCTCCATCCCGTTCAGGAGGCCTTCGTCGAGACGGGAGCGGTGCAGTGCGGCTTCTGCACTCCGGGCCTGGTGGTCGCCGCCGCGGACCTGCTCGAGCGCACGCCCGACCCGACCGACGACGAGATCCGCGAGGCGCTCTCCGGCAACCTCTGCCGCTGCACCGGGCTACGAGAAGATCTTCGACGCGGTGCGCCTGGCCGCACGGGACGGCTGGGGATGAACCGGCACGAACCTGGCACGAAGGACACCTTGCGGAGGCGCGCCCGGGAGGGCGAGAATCTCGGTGGGAGGTGGGTGGCCCTACTCCCCACCCAAGGGTGGGGCGAGGTTTGTGGTGGGGCGTTTTGGGCTGCGCGGGGAGGTGCGCGGTGAGCAAGCCGGAGGAGGCGGCCGCGGAGTCTTCGACCACCACGGTCGTCCCGAGAAAGCTCCGAGTAGGGCGGATCGGCGAGAGCCTCGTCCGCGCCGACGCCACCCCCAAGGTCAAGGGAGAGTTCGCCTACTCGAGCGACCTGAACGCGCCGGGGATGCTCTGGGGCCACACCGTCCGCAGCCCGCACGCGCACGCGCTGATCCGCGAGATCGACATCTCGGCGGCGGTCAAGATGCCGGGCGTCCACGCCGTCCTGACCCACGCCGACGTCCCGGGCGAGAAGCTCTACGGCCTCGAGTTCCGCGACCAGCCCGTGCTCGCGATCGACCGTGTCCGCTACTTCGGCGAGCCGGTCGCGCTCGTCGCCGCCGACCATCCCGAGCAGGCGCGACGCGCGGCCGAGAAGATCCGGGTCGAGTACGAGCCGCTCGAGCCCGTGGACGACATGGAGCGCGCGACCGAGGGCCCCGAGCTCCATCCCGGACCGGCCGACCCAGGGCCACGGCTACCGCGACGACCCGAGGCCGAACATCGTTCGCACGATCGTGATCACCCACGGCAATCCGGAGACCGAGGGCGAGGTCGCCGTCGAGGGCGTGTACGAGACAGGCATCCAGGATCAGGCGTTCCTCGGCCCGGAGTCGGGGCTCGCGATCCCGGACGGCGAGGGCGGCATCGACATCTACGTCGCGACGCAGTGGCTCCACGTCGACCGGGCCCAGATCGCTCCCTGCCTCGGCCTCGCGGCCGAGCGGGTCCGCGTCCACCTGGCCGGCGTCGGCGGCGCGTTCGGCGGCCGCGAGGACGTCTCGATGCAGATCCACGCCGCGGTCCTCGCGCTGCACACGAACCGGGCGGTGAAGATCGTCTACAACCGCGAGGAGTCGTTCACCGGCCACGTCCACCGCCATCCCTCGAAGACATGGATGAGGCACACGGCCACCAGGGAAGGCCGGATCGTGAGCGTCGACCTGAAGATCCTCCTCGACGGCGGCGCTTACGCCTCCAGCTCGACGGCGGTCGCCGCGAACGCCGCCGCGTTCGCCTGCGGCCCCTACGACGTGCCGAACGCCCGGCTCGAGGCGACGGCGGTCTACACGAACAACCCGCCTTGTGGCGCGATGCGCGGGTTCGGCGCCGTCCAGACCTGCTTCGCGGGCGAGGCTCAGATGGACAGGCTCGCCGAGGAGCTCGGGATCGATCCGATCGAGCTGCGGCTGCTGAACGCGATGGCGCCGGGCGACGTCCTTCCGACGGGCCAGCGGGTCGAGGGCTCGCTGCCGACAGCCGACGTGATCCGCGCGGCCGCCGCGCTCGTGCCACCGGAGCCCGAGCCGCTCCCGCGTGACCCGATCCGGCTCCCGGGCGGGGCAGGCAACACGACCCGCGGCGAGGGGATACGCCGCGGGACGGGCTTCGCGGTCGGGTTCAAGAACATCTGCTTCTCCGAGGGCTTCGACGACTACTGCGCCGCCCGGGTGCGGCTGCTGGCCGACGGCTCGGCGGAGATCCACTGCGCAGCGGCCGAGGTCGGCCAGGGCGTCTCGAACGTGATCCTGCAGGTCGCCCGCACCGAGCTCGGGATCGACGACGTCCGGCTCGCGCCCCAGTCGACTGCGACGGTCGACTCGGCCGGCTCGACATCGGCGTCTCGCCAGACCTACATGGTGTCCGGAGCCGTTCGCGACGCGTGCCGCGCCGCGCTCGCCGAGCGCGAGACGCGCGGCGGGGGCGAGGTCGACGTCGAGCGCGTGTTCCGCCACCCGGCCACGACACCGCTCGACCCTGAGACCGGCCAGGTCACCGGCGAGCGCGCCCATGTCGCGCTCGCGGTCGCGGCGATGCGCGTCGTCGCGGAGGTCGACGTCGATCTCGGCCTGACCCGCGTCGTCTGGATCGGCGCCGCGCAGGAGATCGGACGGGCAATCGACCGTCAGGCGGTCGAGGGCCAGATCGAAGGCGGTATCGCGCAGGGCCTCGGCCTCGCCGTGATGGAGGAGATCCAGACGCGAAACGGCCTCATCACCAACGCGAGCTTCACGGACTACCTGATTCCCACCGCCCTCGACATGCCGCCGGTGGAGACGGTGTTGATCGAGGACCCCGACCCGAATGCGCCGTACGGCGTGAAGGGGGTCGGCGAGCCCCCGACCGTCGTCTCGACCGCTGCGGTCGTCGCGGCGCTGCGCGACGCGACCGGGCGTGAGTTGCATCGAGCGCCGGTCAGGCTCGACGAGATCGTCGGCCTCTAGCTGACGCCGGGCTCGATCAGCAAGTACCGGCGGAGGGTCGCCACTAGTGGACGTTCTCCTCGATCGGCGCCGAAGTCGGCGACTCCTGGCGGACGACCACCGCGACGGACGAGACCACGATCGCCGCGCCGATCGCGATCCTGATCGTGATCTGCTCGTTCCGGAACAGCACCCCGAGCAGGATCGCCACGACCGGATTGACGTACGCGTAGGTCGAGACGAGGCCGAGCGGCGCGTTTGCGAGCAGCCAGGTGTACGCGGTGTAGCCGACGACGGAGCCGATCGTCACGAGATAGAGCCACGCCAGCAACGAGGAGGTCGAGGGCGAGACCGATCCGGCCTGCGTCAGCCCGACCGGGAGCATCATGAAGCCGCCCGCGAGCATCTCCCACGAGGTGGCGGCGAACGGGTTCGACGGCATCGTCAATCGCGACGAGGCGAACGAGCCTGCCGCCCACATGACGGCGGAGAGCACGCAGAGCCCCACCCCGACGATCGTCGCGTTGCCCTCGGGCTGGAGCAGGATGGCAACACCCGCAAAGCCGACCCCGACGCTCGCGAGCGCTGCGGCCGGCATCCGCTCGTGCCAGAGCAGGCGCAGCACGACAACCCAGAGCGGGACGGACGCGATCAGGAGCGACGCGAGCCCGGTCGGCACGTCCTGCTCGGCGTAGAAGAGGACGGCGTTCGCGCCGGGAAGCAGAGCTCCGATCAGCACGCACGACAGGAACGCGCGGCGGGAGATCCGCATCGTCCCGCCGCGTGCCTTCACGACGAAGGCCATGATCGTCCCGGCGACGATGAAGCGCGTCGAGACCGCGAGCATGGGCGGGATCGTCTCGACGGCGACCGCGATCGCGAGGTACGTCGAGCCCCAGATGATGTAGACGGCCCAGAGGGCAGCCCACACCTTCGCCTTGTGGCTCACTTGGCGAGCGACAGTGCCGCGCCCGCGGCCAGGAGGGCGATGCCGACCAGCCGCGGCGTGGAGAGAGCGATCTGGTCGACCCCGAACCAACCGAACCGGTCGATCGCGGCGCCCGCGATCAGCTGCCCGGCGATCAGGATCCCGATCGTCGCGCTCGCGCCGATCCGCGGCTGCGCGAAGGTGATCGAGAACACCACGATCAGCCCCATCAGGCCGCCCAGCCACATCCAGGGCGGGACATGGAGGGCGCTACTGATGCGGCCGGCGCCCTGACGTGAGATCAGCAGGATCGAGACGGCGAGCAGAAGCTGGATCGCCGTCGCGAATGCGAGTGCTTCGACGACGCCGACCCGGCCGCCGAAGCGTCCCATGACGGCGACCTGAACCGAGCCTGCGAGACCGGCAAGCGCCGCGAGTGCGGCCGCGGCGGCGGTCACGCGGAAACCGAGTCGTCGTGCTGGAAGAGGCTGAAGTCATCGTTGAACGTCCAGGCGAGCCCCCTGTTCCAGAACTGCTTGGCGCGAAACGCGTCCTCCGACGGAAGCTCGAAATGAACCAACGATCCCGCCATTGCTGCCCTCCTCCTGTCGAAACGCGTGCTGCCCGAAGAAGCCACAACTCTATGCCGAGATACCGGACCCGAGCCGCAGTCCTCACCCAGGTAGCCCCAGTGCGCTTCGTGCATTTCGGCACGAAATACAGGATCGTGCTGGTTGTCACAAGGAAATATCGGACTTGTGATTTACGGCACTAATATCGATTCATTCGGACCGATCAAAGGCCTGTCTGGTATTAATTAGTCGACTGGAAACCGGCGTTCGGCGACGAGGCCCGCGCCTTACCTCTGGAGGATCGAGATGAGCGCAGCCGCGACTGCTGAAGCCGTGCCCACGAGTGATGCCGTCCTTGGCCCCGTGGCAGTGACCCCCGGCCGCTCGACCCACGAGGTCGAGACCAAGGAGATGTACCGCTGGATGCTCTGGTTCGGCGCCCCGATGCTGGTCGTCGCGTTCTTCGTCGGCATGGTCTTCGCCACCGGCGAGGCCTGGTGGCTCGGGCTCGCGATCGCCACGCTCGTCGTCGACATCTTCGTCCTGATCTGGCTGGCGATGACGTCGGACACGAACGGCCTCATCGGCGACCCCGTCTCGCACTGACGCCTCGACACTGAGTCTCGACTCGCTCGCGGGTCGAACACGCAGAAAATCCCTGCTCCTGGGGGCGAGTGATGTAGCTGTACATCTACATCACTCCACGCTTCGGGCGCTCTCCGGCGCCCGTACGATGCGGCGGTGTCGAAGGTCGTCCTCATCGTCAACCCGTACTCGTCCGGGGTGACGCGCAGCCGTGTTGCAGACGTCACGGCCGCGATCGCGCGGCGCGCCGAGGTCGTCGTCCGCCAGACCGAGCAGAAGGGGCACGCGACCGAGTTGGCCCGCGAGGCTGTCCAGGACGCGGACGCCGTCATCGTCTTCTCGGGTGACGGGACGTACAACGAGGCGGTCAACGGAGCCTCGGGTGACGTTCCGTTCGGGTTCCTGCCGGGCGGGGGGGCGAGCGTGTTTCCGCGGGCGCTGGGGCTGCCTCGCGATCCGGTTGTTGCGGCGGTGCAGGTGCTCGACGCACTGCGGGCCGGAAGGACGACCTCGATCTCGCTCGGAAAGGTGAACGGGAGGCGCTTCTGCTTCTCGGCCGGAATCGGGTTCGATGCCGAGGCGGTCCGGCGAATCGACAGCCGCGGGCGTGACCGAGAGGGACGCCGTGCGGGGAACCTGACCTTCGCGGCGACGGTGATCGGGATCGTGTTCGAGAAGCGCCTCCGGATGCCGCCGCAGCTCGAGATCGACGATTTCGGGCGCGCGGCGTTCGTCTTCGTCGCGAACGGCAGGCCCTACACCTACATGGGCGCGGTCCCCGTGAACGTCGCCGGCCGGGCCGACTTCGCGGGGGACTCGACTTCGTCGCTCCGCGCGTCGTCACGCCGGGATTGGTGCCACGGCTCGCCTTCCGCGGCTTCCAGGGGCGGCTCGACGGCGACCCGGGCGTGCTCACCGGGCACGACCTCGACGCGTTCCACGTCCGTTGCGATGTCGCGACGCCGCTGCAAGCCGACGGCGAGGACCTCGGCGATGTCACCGAGGCCAGCTTCTCGGCCGAGCGCGATGCGCTCGATGTCCTCGTCTGAGCCCCCGGGCTCAGGCGACCCAGATCCAGAGCACCCAGCGGGCGAGGTTGATGCCGAGCAGCACCGCGAAGGTCGTCACGAGCACCGTGTTCACCCGCGGCCGCGAGCCGAGGATCCCGAGCGCGACGAAGACCGGGAAAACGCCGAGCGCGAACCGCGGCATCGAGAGCAACGGCGAGCTCGGCACCGGATCGGAGAGCGGCAGCGCCAGGCTGCCCGAGCACGAAGATCCCGTATGCCGCACCGAGCTTGCGCCACGTGTAGACGCCGGCCCCGATGAGCAACACCGCGTACGCGAGCTGCTCGAGGTTCAGGCCCGCGCCGTACATCGCGCTGTGGTCGATGCTCGGAAAGTAATCGTGGCCCGAGCCGGCGACGAGCTGACGCACACCGCGCCAGCCGTCGACGAGCCCGTCCCAGGCGCCCCCGAGCGGCCCGGCATAGGAGAGCCGGCGATCCCACCCGGCGCGCTGGGCCGAGAGGAACACGAACGGCCGCTCGTGGACGAGGCCGAGGTAGAGCGGCCAGAGCGCCATCACCGGCAGGGAGAGCGCGAGGCGGAGCAGCGCCCCCTTCCGGTCGGCGGAGCGCCACGCGAGGATCGCGAGAGCCGGCAGGAGGATCACGCCGGAGACACGCGTCAACGCGGCCAGGCCCGACGACGACTCCGGCCCACCCCCAGCGGCCTCGAACCGCGAGCAGAAACGCGGCGACCGTCAGCGAGCAGGTAGAGCGACTCGCTGTAGACGGCGAACAGGAAGAGCGTGGTCGGGAAGATCGAGAGGTAGAACACGCTCCGGTTGGCGGTCTGCTCGCCCGTGAGCTGCAGGCTCAGCTTCCAGAGCAGCACGAACGCGACGGCCGACGCAGCCAGCGACACGAGAACCCCCGCGACCAGGTGGTGGCCGAGCAGGAACCAGCCGACGCCCGCGGACGAGCAGCGGGTACAGCGGGAAGAACGCGGAGGAGTGCCCCGGGTCGGCGTAGCCGTGCTGCGCGATCCCGAGGAACCAGCCGCTGTCCCAGCGGCCCCAGAGGTCGATCGCCCAGCCGGCGTCGTGGGAGACGACATCCTCAGCGCCGTCCGGTGTGCAGCGGCTGCGCGTACTGCGCCTCGAAGACGAGGTACGCGAGGATCGTCGTCCCCCAGATCAGGAGGCGCGTTCCGAAGAACACCTCGAGCGGGTAGCGCGGCAGCCGGCGCAAGGAGGCGAGGACGCGCATCGGCAGGATCATCGCCAATCGGGCGGGGGGCCGGGAGGGCCCCTCGGGGTACACTCGGCCTCAGATGGGCGCCTGGTACTGGATCGGCGTGTTCGCCGGGATCGGCGTCGCGATCGGCATTCTCGTCGCCGGGATCTACCCGCGCGCGGTGGTGGCTGCCGTCGTGGCGGCGATCGGCGGTGCCGCGCTCGCGTTCGGCCTGCACGGCTGGGTCGAGGCGATCGGCGGTGGCGTGGGCGGTCTTGCCGGCGGCTACGGCGCAGCCCCTGTCGCGGCCGGCGCGCTCAGGCGCGGAGGCACTCGGCTCGGGATCGGCGGGCTCATGGCCCTCGCTGCGATCGCCGCGGCCGGCCTCGCGTTCGTGCCGATTCTCGGCTACCTCGAGGTGGTCGTCATGCCGGCGCTCGCGATCCGCGTGCGCCGCCAGACGCCCGAGCGCTACGCCGGTCTGCGCACGCTCGCGCGCGACTGATGCGATCCAGGCCGGTCGTCCTGATCATCATCGACGGCCTCACGCCGTCCATGCTGGAGGCGACCGATGCACCTGCGCTCCGGTTCCTGCTCGAGCACGGCAGCTACCGCCGGGCCGTCTCCACCTTCCCGTCGCTGACGCCGGTCTGCCTCGCCTCGATCGCGACCGGCGGCCACGGGGACAAGCACGGCATCCCGCACCTCGTCTGGTGGAACCGCGACGAGGAACGCCTTGTCGAGTACGGGTCGTCGTTCGCGGCCCTTCGCGCCTCCGGGATCGTCCAGGGCGTGCGCGACTCGGTCGTGAACCTCAACGAGCGCCATCTGCTGAAGAGCGCCGAGACGATGTTCGAGTCGCTCGAGGGCGCGGGCCTCACGACCGCCGCGATCAACATCACGACCTATCGCGGCCGGAACCGGCACATCTCCCCGATCCCCGGCTTCCCGCCGGTGCACGGGCCCAAGCGGTTCTTCTACTACAGCCTCTACGAGTCCGACAAGACCGGTGCCCGGATCGCGTTTCTGAACCGCTCGCTCGGGTCGATCGACGCCTACGCGGCGACGATCGGCAAGTGGCTCGTCACCCGGGACGGCTTCGACCTGCTCGTCCACTACCTCCCCGACTACGACTACGCCTCGCATGCCCTCGGGCCCGGACGCCGCCCACGAGGCGCTCCACCGGGCGGATGCCGCGATCAGCTCGCTGTTCGAGGCCGCCGGCGGCGCCGACTCGTTCCTCTCGCGCTACGGCGTCGTCCTCTGCTCCGACCACGGGCAGTCCCCGGTCGAGCAGGCCGCCCGGCTCGAGGTGCCCGGCGCCCTCGTCACCGCCTCCAACCGGGCCGCGATGCTCTACGGCGCCGACCCGCGCCGGCTCGCCGAGTCGCTCGACGGCGATCCGTCCGTCGAAGTCGCCCTCTTCCTCGAGGACGGGGAGGTCGTCGCCCGCAGCCACGGAGAGGAGGGCCTCGACCTGCTCGATCGCTACCCGGACGGCCTCGCCCGCGTCGAGGGTGCACTGCGGAACCCGAACTCCGGCGAGGTGCTCGTCTCCGCGGCACCGGGCTACGAGTTCGTGGACCTGGCCGGACGTCATCACGTCGGCGGAGGAAGTCACGGCTCTCTCGCGGCCGGCGACTCCGAGGTGCCGATGCTCACCGTCGGGCTCGGTGAGCCACCTGCCTCGATCACCGGCATCAAGAGCCTGCTGCATGCGCATTTCGGAGTCGCGGTCGCCGAAGCCGCGGCATGAGCGTAGGCTCGACGGAGCTCAATGCGGAGGTGCCGGCTTTGCCGGTGCCGGAGCGGACCGGATAATCCTGTGTGGATCGACGAGCAGCTCAGGCGCCGCGGGATCGAGGACGAGCGCGTCCTCGCAGCGATGGCGCGGGTGCCGCGCGAGGCGTTCGTCCCCGCCGGTTACGAGGGGAGCGCGTACGAAGACGCGCCGATCCCGCTGCCGCACGGCCAGACGATCTCCCAGCCCTACATGGTCGCGTTGATGTGCGAGGCGCTCGGGCTCGAGGGCGGCGAACGCGTCCTCGATGTCGGCACCGGCTCGGGTTACGCGGCAGCGGTGCTTGCCGAGCTCGCCGCGGAGGTGCACACGATCGAGCGGATCCCGGCCCTCGCGGATGCCGCCCGCGAGTCGCTCGCGGCCGCCGGGTACGAGCGGGTCTCCGTTCATGTGGGCGACGGGACGCTCGGACTCCCCGAGCACGCGCCGTACGACGCGATCTCGGTCGCCGCGGCCTCGCCGGAGGTGCCCCCGGCCCTCTGGGAGCAGCTAGCCGACGCCGGACGGATCGCCCTCCCCCTGGTGATGGGCAGAAGCCACCAGCAGCTGTGCGTGCTCGAGCGCCGTACGACCGGGCCAAGGCTGATCGCATCGGTCCCTGCGCGGTTCGTGCCGCTCGTCTCGGGAAAGCCGTAACAAATTCCGCAGGATGCCGCTGCTAGCTTGGGAATAAGAGTGGCGATGCTCGAAAACCGCGCGGTGCAGGCTCTTCGGCGCCCTGCCAACTGGATCCAGCTTGGGAAGTTCGGAGCAGTCGGCGGAAGCGGATACATCGTCAACCTGCTCGTCTACACGACGCTCCTCAAGGGTTTCGGCGTTCACTACCTGATGGCGGCGACCGTCTCGTTCGTCGTCGCTGCGAGCTGGAACTACGGGTGGAACCGCCACTGGACCTTCCGCGAGCAGCGCGGGCACTTCGGCTACCAGGGGATGCGCTTCTTCGTCGTGTCCGGTGTCGTCTACCTCGCGAACGTCGGCGTGCTCACCTTGCTCGTTTCGCTCGGCGTCGGCAAGGTGATCGCGCAGGCGATCGCGATCCTGCTCGTGACGCCGCTGAACTTCCTCGGGAACAAGCTCTGGTCGTTCCGAAGCTGAGAACAACTCTCCTCGCGCTCGCGGCGGCGGGCACGCTCACCTCGACCGCGCAGGCGGTCACGAGGCCGGCGTCGTCCACTGCCACCATCGGCTTCAGTGTCACCCAGCCGACGCTGACTCAGCCGCCCGCGACCGGCGCGCCGGCGCGCCTCACCGGCCCCGAGGCGCAGAAAGATCTTCCTGGCCTACCCGAAGGTGGCCCAGTGGCTCGAGCGCTATCCGGCACGACCCGCGATCAGCTCGAGCTACAAGGACGGAACCTGGACCGTGAACGTCTTCTCCGGAGCGGCCGGCGAGATCGCGATGGGCACGGTCGACGACGTGACCGGTGCCGTGCTCACTGCCTACACGGGTCCCCAGGTCGCGTGGGGGATGGCGCGTGGAGGGCCCGGCGCGTTCGGAGGCAGGAAGATCAATTCCTACCGCTACTGGCTTTCGTTCTGCGCCCTTTTCCTGATCGGTCTCATCGACTGGCGGCGGCCCCTCTCGCTCCGGACCGTCGACCTGCTGATGATGCTGTCGTTCTCGGTCTCGCTCTGGTTCTTCAACCGCGGCCACATCTTCGCCGCCATGCCGCTCGTCTACCCCGGCCTCGTCTGGCTCATCGCGCGATGCTTCTGGGTCGGGAAGAAGGATCGTGCCCCGCGAGGCTCGACCGTATGGCCGGTCTGGCTGCTGATCGGAGCGACCGTGTTCGTCGGCGGCTTCCGGATCGGCCTGAACTGGCGGAACTCGACCGTGATCGACGTCGGCCTCTCCGGCGTGATCGGCGCTCAGCGAATCGCCGACGGTGTCGATCCCTACGGCCATTTCCCGGTCGAGGACGGCCGGCCCGCCTGTGGCCCCGCCGACTCGAGCGGCGAGATCCGCGACCACATCCAGACGAACGGCCGCTGCGAGGCGGCAGACGCGCAGGGCGACACCTACGGCCCTGTCTCCTACGAGGCCTACCTGCCGGCGTTCGCGGTGTTCGGGTGGTCCGGTCTCTGGGACAAGCTCCCCACCGCCCACGCCACATCGATTCTCTGGGATCTGCTCTGCCTGGTCGGGATGTGGCTCGTGGGGCTCAGGTTCGGCGGGCCTCGACTGGCCGCCACCCTCGGGTTCGCGTGGGTGGCGTGGCCGTTCTCTCAGTACTCATCGATGTCGAACACAAACGACATGATCCAGCCCGCGCTCCTGCTCTTCGGCTTCTACTTCCTCTCGAGGCCGGGGTTACGCGGCGGCTTCGGGATGCTCGGGGCGCTCGTCAAGTTCTCGCCGCTCCTCCTCCTCCCGCTGTGGTCGGGCTACCCGGACGCGCGTGACAACCGCTCGCGACTCCGGTTCGCAGTCGGCGCGCTGATCGCGGCGGCTGCCGCGTTCGTGGTGCTGCTCCTCGACGTCCATCCCGTGCATGCCGCGCAGGTCTTCATCCATCACACGTTCGGCTACCAGTTCGGCCGCGACTCGCCCTTCTCGATCTGGGACTGGGGTCAGTACCACGCGAAGGGCCTGCCCGACCTCCACTGGGTCCAGTACGTCCTGCAGGCAGGGCTCCTCGTCGCGGCGCTCGCCCTCTACCGCTGGCCGCGCCACCGCTCGCCGCTCCAGATCGCCGCGTTCTCCGGTGTGCTCCTCGCCGGGTTCGAGCTGGTCCTCACCCACTGGTCGTGGCTCTACCTCGAGTGGTTCTTCCCGTTCGTGGCTTTCGCGCTGCTCTCGCCGCGTGCCGCGGAGGAGCCGGTCACGGTCGAGCAGGACGAGCCGTTCGCCGGCGATCTCGTCCCGGCTCTCTAATAACTCTGGTCGACCGGGACGCGCACGAGCTCGCAGCTCGTCGCGCGGCCGTCGGCGCCGCACTCGACGAGAACGCCTTCGATCCGCACGTCGCCGTCCGCCACCTCGAGCCGCGTCGGGAACCCGGTGGTGAATCGACGGATCGGCCCGTCTGGCTTGCTCCCGATCACCGAGTCGTGCGGGCCGGTCATGCCGGCGTCGGTGATCGCGGCGGTTCCGCCGACGAGCACGCGGGCGTCGTTCGTCTGCACGTGGGTGTGCGTACCGAAGACCGCGGTGACGCGACCCGCGAGGTAGTAGGCCATCGCGACCTTCTCGCTCGTCGCCTCCGCGTGGAAGTCGACCACGATGATCGACGTCTCGCGCTCCGCCTCCTCGACGAGCCGGTCGGCGGTGAGAAACGGGCTCTCGAACGGGTTCAGCGTCATCTGCCCGAGCAGGTTGATCACCGCGACGCCACCGTGAACGACGAGCCCGCGGCCCGGCGTCGCAGGCGAAAGGTTCCCGGGCCGCACCACACGCTCCGCGCCGTTCAGATACGGCGCGAATCCCTGCTGGCCCCAGACCCAGTTGCCGAGCGTGATCACGTCGGCGCCCGAGGCGAGCATCCGCTCGGCGATCTTCGCCGTGATCCCCCGCCCGTCCGCCGCGTTCTCGCCGTTGACGATGCAGTAGTCGACGCGGAGCTCCTCGCGCAGCCCGGCGAGCCTGGACTCGATCGCGCGCCGACCGGGCACGCCGAACACGTCGCCGACGAACAGGATCTTCACCGGGGCCCCCGCGGAGCCGCTGTCCGGCTCACCCGACGGCGAGCGTCGCGGCCGGGTGCACTTCGATCAACACGTGGTCGCCCTTGTCGTTCGTGTAGCGGGCGAGCGACTGCTTCTCGAACCTCGACAGGGCGAGCAGCTCACCGAGCTTCGAGCTTCCTGCGGTCACCCCGGCGCCGACCGAGATCGAAGGATCGGCGGCGAGATCCGAGACCGACACGATCAGCGACGGCGCGTACGTCGGCTGGATGTCGATCCGCTGCCCGAACACCTTGCCGTCGATCGTGACCTTCTCGATTCCGACGATCGTGCCGTTCACGGGCGAGTAGACGTCGGTTCCGGGGGGCGCGCCGACGTTCAGCGCCGAGTTCGCCGCCCCGTCCCCGCCGGGGAGCTGGTACCACCGCGGCGATCCCGAGCCGCCGCCGAAGAGCGCATGCGCGACGCGCTTCAGGAGGCCCTGGTTTGCCTGCGAGCCGATCGGCGTCAGTCCGACGGCCCCGTCGGAGGCGGCGTAGAAGCCGATGGCCGTGATCCGGGTCTGGTTCACGGGCAGCTGAAGCATCAGCGTTCCGAGGCGCGCTACCGGCTTGAGGGCAGGCGGCCCGGCCGGAAGCAGCCGTGCCGCGCTCGCGGGAGCCGTGATCGTGCCGGTCGGATGGTCGCCGCCGCCGAAAGCGGTGAACAGGAGGGTGCCGAGAGCGACGACCGAGATCGCAGCGACGACGGCGAGCCGGCGCCTCCGGACATCGTGACGACGCCGGGAGCGCACCGACCGCCCTGGGGCCAAGGGCGGCGACATCGGTAGGACCGTACCGGAAGGCCGGCGTCCCATCAACCGGGTAGCGTCGGACGCGCGGGCTCCCGCCCTGCGCGCGGTTGTACGATCGGTGCGATGACGACGCCTGCCGGCCCGCCGCCGATCCAGGTTCCACGCTGGGTTCAGCTCGTCGGGCTGCCTCTCCTCGTTTTCTTCGCGTGGGTGCTCGCTCAGTCGGTGGGCCACACGATCTTCCTGTTCCTGATCGCGGCGCTGATCGCGCTCCTGCTCGACCCGATCGTGCGCGCGCTCGAGGCGATCAGGGTTCGCCGCGGGATCGCGGTGGCGATCGTGTACCTCTCGTTTGCGGCGGCGATCCTGCTCATCCTGGTCGCGCTCGGAACCGTCGTCGTCACCCAGACGAAGACGGCAGCCGGACGGGTCAACGACTATTTCACTGCCCCGAACGGACAGATCAGCCGCATCCCCGCCAACCGCGACATCGACCGCCTGCAGCTCTGGCTCGATCACCACCACCTGCAGAACATCAAGATCGAGAAGAGCGGTCACAGGCTCGTCCAGCGCATCCGCAAGCGTGACGTCGGCCGCTACACGCACCGGATCGTCAACTTCGTCGAGGGGGCCGCGGTGTCGATCGGAAAGGCGCTCTTCGACGGCGTGCTGATCTTCGTCGTGTCGATCTACATGCTCCTCGACATGAGACGCCTGGCCCGCACGGTCGACCGGCGCTTCCCGCCGCATACCGGCTCGCCGCTGATCTCGCGCATGGAGCACGCCCTCGCGTCGTACGTGCGAGGTCAGATCACGCTGAGCCTGATCATCGGCTCGACCGCCGGGCTTGGCTTATGGATCCTCGGGGTCACCGGGCTGCTCCCGGGCGCCGATTCCTATGCGCTCCTGTTCGGAGCATGGGTGGCGCTGACCGAGGTGCTGCCGTACCTCGGGCCGTGGCTCGGCGCGATCCCGCCCGTGATCTACGCGCTCGTCATTCATCCGTTCTCGGTGATCTGGGTGGTGCTGCTCTTCCTCGGGATCCACCAGATCGAGGGCCACATCGTGGTGCCGAAGGTGATGGGGAGCGCGCTTCGGCTTCACCCCCTGCTCGTGATCTTCGGCCTGCTCGCCGGCGCGAACATCGACGGGCTGATCGGCGCGCTGATCGCGCTGCCGATCCTCGCCGTCGGGAAGGCGATGTGGGAGTTCTTCGCCGAACGGGTCAAGTTCGAGTCGTGGTCGGGCGGTGGGCCGATCCCGGTCGAGGTCGAGCCGGTGCCGGAGCCCGAGCACGTCGCGGGCGCCTGATCTGGCACCCGCCATCCCGTACCCTTTGAGAGTGAGCTCGTTCCCGGCAACCCGTCTCCGCCGTCTCCGTCGCACGGGCGCGCTGCGCGACCTCGTCCGTGAGACCGAGCTCTCGCTCGACGACCTCGTGATGCCGCTTTTCGTCGCACCCGAGGCGCTCCGCAACGATGCGCTGCCGCCGATGTCGCGCCTGACCGTCGACGGGGCCGTGCGTGAGTGCGAGGAGCTGCTTCGCGCCGGTGTCAAGGCTGTGATCCTCTTCGGCATTCCGGAGGAGAAGGACGACGACGGGTCGGGAGCCTGGGTCGCCGACGGGATCGTCCAGCAGGCGCTCCGTGCGCTGCGGGCCCGCTTCCCCGAGCTGCTCCTGCTCACCGACGTCTGCCTTTGCGAGTACACGGCGCACGGCCACTGCGGCGTCCTGCGCGGCGAGGAGATCGACAACGACGCCTCGCTCGAGCTGCTGGCGCGCACCGCGGTCTCGCATGTCGAGGCCGGTGCCGATGTCGTCTGCCCGAGCGACATGATGGACGGCCGCGTCGCCGCGATCCGGGCCGAGCTGCCCGAGACGCCGATCATCTCGTATGCCGCCAAGTACGCCTCGGCGTTCTACGGGCCGTTCCGAGAGGCTGCGGGCTCCGCGCCGTCGTTCGGCGACCGCCGCGGCTACCAGATGGATCCCGGCAACGTCCGCGAGGCGCTCCGCGAGTGCGAGCTCGACGTCGCCGAGGGAGCGGACGTGCTGCTGATCAAGCCGGCGCTTCCCTATCTGGACGTGATTCGCGCGGTGCGCGAGCGCTTCGATCTCCCGGTCGCCGCCTACAACGTCTCCGGTGAGTACGCGATGGTGAAAGCCGCCGCCGCGGCCGGCTTCCTCGACGAGCGCACGGCGGCGATCGAGTCGCTGACTGCCATCCGCCGTGCGGGTGCCGAGATCATCGTCACGTACTGGGCCAAGGAGCTCGCGGGCTGGCTGTAGAAGGTTCCCATCTCTGGGAGCGCGCTCAGAAGCACATCCCGGGCGGTGTCAACTCACCCGTTCGCGCGATGCGTGCGGTCGGGATCGACGAGCCATTCTTCGTCGCCCACGGGAACGGCGCGTATGTGGAGACGCGCGACGGGCGGCGCCTGCTCGACTGGGTGCAATCGTGGGGGCCGCTGATCTTCGGTCATGCCGACCCGGAGACCGTCGAGGCGGTGCGGTCGGCTGCACTCGACGGGATGAGCTTCGGCGCCCCGACCGAGCGTGAGGTCGAGCTCGCGGTCGAGATCGCCGACGCAGTGCCGTCGATCGAGCAGGTGCGGCTCGTCTCGTCCGGCACCGAGGCCGGGATGTCCGCGCTCCGCCTGGCGCGCGCCTTCACCGGCCGCACCCGCGTGCTCAAGTTTGCCGGGGGCTACCACGGTCATGCCGACCCATTCCTGGCCTCCGCGGGGTCAGGGCTCGCCACCCTCGGGATCCCCGCCTCGGCCGGCGTTCCCGCGTCCGTGGTCGCGGACACGGTGGTCGTCGACTACAACGATGCCGCCGCAGCGACGGCCGCGGTCGACCGGGTCAGCTCCGAGCTGGCCGCGATCTTCGTCGAGCCCGTCGCCGGGAACATCGGTTGTGTCCCGCCCGCCCCCGGCTTCCTCGAGGCCCTCCGCTCGCTCTGCGATGCCTCCGGCGCGCTCCTCGTGTTCGACGAGGTGATCACCGGGTTCCGGGTTGCGCGCGGCGGCGCTCAGGAGCGCTTCGGCGTCCGGCCCGACCTGACCGTTCTCGGCAAGATCGTCGGCGGTGGCCTTCCGCTCGCGGCGTTCGGCGGAAGCACGGAGATCATGTCGCGCCTCGCGCCGGTCGGCGACGTGTATCAGGCAGGGACTCTGTCCGGAAACCCGCTCGCGACCGCTGCCGGGATCTCCGTCCTCCGGCGCCTCCGCGACCCGGCCGTCTACGACGACCTCGAACGCCGCAGCGCCCAGGTCGAGGACGGCCTAGCCCGCTACGGCCTGGTTCAACGCGTCGGCGCGATGCTGACGTTCTTCGCCGGCCGGAACGAGCCTGTTACACGGATGCAGCAGCTCGACACCGACGCCTATGCGCGGCTCTTCCGGCACCTGCTCGATTCCGGCGTGTACGTGGCGCCGAGCCAGTACGAATGCCTCTTCCCATCGCTCTCGCACGGCGAGAACGAGATCGACGAGCTGGTCGCGGCCGTCGCCGCTTTCGCGGCGTAGGTCGCGCGGGTCGCGCGGAATCGCGACACTTCAGTCATGGAAGCCTTTGCCGAGATCGCAACCGTCGCCGCCTCCGAGAGCCCGCTCTGGGCAGCGGCGCTGCGTTCCGAAGACGACAGGGAGCCCGAGGCCGTGTTCTCGACCCTGGCGCCGGCCCGCTTCGAGCTCGGACTGGAGACGATCTACGAGGCCTACCTCGTCCACTACGGACGCCCACGGCTCTTCGTGCCCGGCGAGGAGAGCGAGCGGGTCCTGCTCGGCGACTATCTCTATGCGCACGGCCTCGTGCGCGTCTCGGACGCCGGCGGTGTCGAGGCGGTGGCGGCGATGGCGGAGCTCATCTCCCGCTGCGCATCGCTCCGCGCGGCTCGGCGAGGACGGCGACGGCGAGGCCTGGGTCGCGGCCGCCCGCACGCTCGGCGGCGACCCGAGCGGCGACGCTATCTCGACGGCGCTGCATCGCCATGAGGCACTCCTCGGGACGGGTACGATCCCGCGGTGATCTTCGACGCCGCCAACGACGGAACACACGTCATCCTCGCGATGCTGATCGTCGGCCTGATCTTCCTCGGAGCGATCGGGATCGGCGAGCTGACACGCGCCGCAGGTCACCGCCGCAAGGCGCGCAAGCCCGGCTCCTATTGACGGGGGGAACCAACAAGGTTCCCCCACGAGCTGACCGCGGGGGAACCAACGAGGTTCCCCCACGAGCCCCCTCCTCCTGACACATGGCATCTCTGCGATGACCTGGCCTCACGCCGGGCATAGCCCGGCTCCGGCCGCCAGCCTCTGCTCCGTCTCACCGTCTAACCTGCTCGCTCGTGGCGCCTCCGGCTGATCTGCGCGAATGGATCGCTCTCCTCGAGCGGGAAGGGGAGCTGGTGCGCGTGACGGCGGAGGTCGACCCGAACCTCGAGGCGACCGAGATCGTCGACCGGACGGTCAAGGCTGGAGGGCCTGCTTTGCTGTTCGAGAGGCCCAAGGGGAGCAGCCATCCGCTCCTCGTGAACCAGTTCGGGACCGAGCGGCGCATGTGTCTCGCGTTCGGCGTCTCGAACCTCGACGAGGTCGGGGCGAGGCTCGCCGACGTCCTCGAGATGCAGCCCCCGTCGGGTCTCGTCGACAAGCTGCGCGGGCTCAAGCAGCTGAAGTCGATCGCCGACTCGCTGCCGAACTCGGTTCGAAAGGGGGCCTGCCAGGAGATCGTTCTCCAGGGCGATGACATCGACCTCGGCGCCCTGCCGGTGCAGACCTGCTGGCCACTCGACGCGGCGCCTTTCATCACGCTGCCGGCCGTGATCACACGCGATCCGGTGACGGGTCAGCGGAACGTCGGCATGTATCGGATGCAGGTGCTCGGCCGCCGCGAGACCGCGATGCACTGGCAACTGCACAAGGACGGCCGCGCCGACTTCGCCGCGGGTGACGGGCGGATGGAGGTCGCGGTCGCGCTGGGCCTCGACCCGGTCACCGCTTACAGCGCGAGCGCGCCGCTCCCCAAGCACATCGACGAGCTGATGTTCGCCGGCTTCCTGCGCGGTGCGGCAGTCGACGTCGTCAAGGGCGTCAGCGTCGACCTCGAGGTCCCGGCCTCGGCCGAGATCGTCCTCGAGGGCTACGTCGAGCACGGCGACCTGACCGACGAAGGGCCCTTCGGCGACCACACCGGCTACTACACGCCAATCGAGCCGTTCCCGGTCTTCCACCTCACGGCGCTGACGATGCGACGCGACGCGATCTACCCGTCGATCGTCGTCGGCAAGCCGCCGGCCGAGGACGCCTGGCTGGGGAAGGCGACCGAGCGGATCTTCCTACCCGCGATCCGCGCCTCGGTCCCCGAGATCGTGGACTACGACCTCCCGGTCGAGGGCGCCTTCCACAACTGCGCGATCGTCTCGATCCGCAAGACCTATCCGGCTCAGGCCAAGAAGGTGATGCACGCGATCTGGGGGCTCGGCCTGCTGTCGCTGACGAAGACGGTGATCGTCGTCGACGCCCACGTCGACCCCCACGACTACGCGCAGGTCGCGTTCTACGCCGGTGCGAACGTCGACCCATCGCGCGATGTCGTGCTGGCCGAGGGGCCGGCCGACCAGCTCGACCACGCGACCGTCCGCCAGTTCGTCGGCGGCAAGCTCGGCATCGATGCGACCGCAAAACTGCCCGGCGAGGACGCCCGCGAATGGCCCGCCGAGATCGAGATGAGCGCTGAGATTCGCGCCCTCGTCGACGGTCGTTGGGCCGAGTACGGCTTATAGGACCTTTAAGCAGCGCTGACAAGAATCCGCTCCGATAGACGGATCCCGCTGCAGGACCGTCCCGGATGCGGCATAGTTCCGGCCCCGGCTGTGCCCGTAGCGAGGCCCAGCCACATGTGATATTTGTTGCTAGCGACTTGGACCCGAGCCGCGAAAACCAGCACGTTCCCGGCCCATCACTCTGGCCTGTCGGCCTCGCAGTGGGTGTCGTCGTCCTGCTCGTGGGCTTCGTCGTCTCTGCGACCGTCGTCGTCATCGGTGGGCTGATCACGCTCATCTTCGCGTTCCTCTGGGTGCGGGATCTCACCCGCGGCGCGAAGCTCCACGAAGACGACACGGCGGTGAAGCCGGAGAAGCGGCCGCCTCGAGCGCCGGCGGCGGCCAAGCGGCCGGGCCGCGAGGTCGCCCCCGCCGAGCGCTACCCGCGCAACGAGTTCCTCGAGATCACGACCCTCGGCCTCGGCGCCGTGATCGGGGCGCTCGTGACGCTCCCCGTGATCGGCTTCGTCGTCGGCGACGCGTTCCGGCGGAACCATCCGCCGCCTCAGGATCTCGGCCCGATCTCCGCCTACCCCGAGGGCAAGTTCCTGATCACGACGTTCATCTCCAACCCCGAAGCGGGCTTCGTCTCCCGGCGCACGGCCTTCATCCGCAACAACGGCTTCCTCGGCAAGGAGCCCAGCTTCACGTTCATCTCGAACCATTGCGCGCACCTCGGCTGCCCGGTCCAGCCGAACGCCCAGGTGAACCTCAAGCTCGCGACGCACTATCGGGACACCGTCACGTGGATCCCCGTCAACCCCTCGGGCTTCGGCTGCCCCTGCCACGGAGGCCAGTACGACACCGAGGGCAACCGGACTGCCGGCCCGCCTGTGCGCGCGCTGGATCGCTACACGTTCTCGATCGTCAACGACCATCTGTTCGTCGGCCAGCCGTTCTCGGTCTGGAAGGTGGAAGGCACCGGCGCGAACGCCAAGATCCAGGCCCGGACGCTGGCGTTCCCGGGTGAGCACGTCAGCGGTGTCGAGTCCTGGCTCTACCCGATCCAGCCTCCACGCTGATGGCGGCCAAGTCGAAGACGACCCAGGAGCGGATCCTGTATCCGCTGGACTGGCTCGAAGAGCGCTCCGGGCTCGTCGGCGGCGTCAAGTACTTCCTCTTCCGGAACGTCCCGGCCGACGTCAACTGGTTCCAGACGCTCGGGTCGGCGACGCTCACCGCCTTCCTCGTCCAGGCGACCACGGGCGTCGTGCTCGCGATGTACTACGAGCCGGGCAGCACCACGGCGTACGCCTCGATCCAGCACATCACGAACGACGTCTGGGCGGGGTGGCTCGTCCGCGGCATGCACAAGTGGGGAGCCTCGGTCTTCATCATCCTGATGTTCCTGCACATGGGGCGCGTGTTCCTGTTCGGCGCGTACAAGTACCCGCGCGAGCTGAACTGGATCATCGGCGTGCTGCTCCTCGCGAGCGGCCTCGCCGAGGGCTTCACGGGCTACCTCCTGCCGTGGGACCAGACGTCGTACTGGGCGACCACGGTCGGGATCAACCTGAACGGGACGGCGCCCTTCCTAGGGCCCTTCATAGCCCAGTTCCTGCAAGGCGGGACGTTCATCAGCTCCAACACGATCAGCCGGTTCTACGCGATCCACATGCTGATCCTGCCGGCGACGATCGGCGGGCTGATCCTTCTGCATATGTACCTCGTGATCCGCCTCGGCGTCACCTCGCCGCCCTGGTCGAAGGAGGCCGCCGGCAACGGGCCGCCGCACGAGCCCTCCTCGAACGGATCCGGGCCCGTCGAGTCGGCCAAGGAGGCAGTCCGTGGCCACTGACCGCGTCGCCGAGCGCCGGCGCGTCTTCAAGCAGTACAAGGAGGACGTCAAGGAGCGCGGGAAGCCGTTCTTCCCCTACGCGATGCTCCACGACACGATCATGTCGCTCGTCGTCGTGATCGTGATCATCGGGCTCGCGGTGGTCTGGAAATGGTCGATCCCCGGCAACCACGCGAATACCGGCTCGGGCTGGCTCGGCAAGCTCTACGACGATCCGGCCGACCCCGGGACGTTCAACTTCGTCCCGAGGCCCGACTGGTACTTCTACTTCCTCTTCTATCTCCTGCGGATCTTCAAGTGGCCGTCCTCGGTCGTGCTCGGCACGGTCGGGATCCCGACGATCCTGCTGATCCTGCTGATCTCGATGCCGTTCATCGACGTCCGCGCCGAGCGGCATCCGCTCAAGCGGCCGGTCGCGATGGTGGCGGCGGTGCTCACGATCCTCTCGATGGGGATCTTGACCTGGAAGGGCGCCACGGCCAAGGAGGCGCTCGCAACCGAGAACGAGAAGCTCGTCCCGGTCTGGGCGCAGAAGCAGGGATTCGCCAACAACCCGGCTGCCGTCAAGGGCGCGCATCTCTTCGCGGCGCTCGGCTGCCTGAACTGCCACACTTATCTCGGAGTCGGCAACCACAATCTCGGCGCGCCCGATCTCTCAGACGAGGGCTCCCACAACAAGGGGATCCTCTTCCAGATCTCGCATCTCGAGTGCCCCTCGTGCGTGAATGCAGGGAGCCCGATGCCGAGCTTCAAGAGCCAGGGAAAGCTCAGCCTGTTGCGACTCGCGACGTTCCTCGAGGCGTCCAAGGGCGCGAAATAGCGCCCGCGGCACGCGCGCCTGCGCATAGGCTTTCAGGGCTGTGACGCTCGCGCCTGACGCAGTCCGGTCGATGTTCGACCGGATCGCCCCGGTCTACGACGCGATGAATCGCGTGATGACCGTTGGCCTGGACCTGCGCTGGCGGCGGCTCGCGGCCGCGTCGGTCGTTCAGCCCGGCGACCGCGTCCTCGACGCCGCCTGCGGCACCGGCGACCTCGCGATCGCCGATCGCGAAGCAGGCGCGTTGACGGTCACCGGCCTCGACTTCTCGGAGCGGATGCTCGCGCGGGCGCGGCGCAAGGCGCCGACGCTCGAGTGGATGGTCGGCGATCTCCTCGAGCTGCCGTTCGACGCGGGCACGTTCGACGCGGCGACGATCGGCTTCGGGATCCGGAACGTCTCCGATCTCGAGCGCGGGCTCGCCGAGCTGCGGCGGGTGCTCCGGCCCGGCGGGCGGCTCGCGATCCTCGAGATCACGAGGCCGCGCGGGGTGCTGAAGCCGTTCTTCTCGCTCTGGTTCGACCGGATCGTCCCCGCGCTCGGCCGGGTCCTGCCCGGCGGGGCCGCCTACTCGTACCTGCCGGCCTCGGTCGCTCGCTTCCCGGTCGCCGAGGAGCTCGCATCGATGATGGGTCGTGCCGGGTTCGCCGAGGTCGAGTTCCGGCTGCTCGCGGGGTCGATCATCGCGCTGCACACCGGCCGGGCGACCGGATGAACGCTTTGGCCTCGGTCGGCGCCACTCCTGGTCTCGCTGCGTACATGGCCGAGCTCGAAGCTCGCCTCGCGCGGGCCGTCGGCCGGCGCGAAGGGTTCGCCTCGTCGGTTGCGACCGAGGCGCTCGCCGCCGGCGGCAAGCGCCTCCGGCCGCTGCTCTGCTTCCTCTCTTCGACCGAGCGCGACGGCGAGGTTCTGCTCTCGGCCGGCGTCGCCACCGAGCTCGTGCACATGGCGACGCTCGTGCACGACGATCTCGTCGACGGCGCGCGCATGCGCCGCGGCGCGCCCGCGGCCTGGTCGGTGTTCGGCTCCGGTGCCGCCCTTTCGGCCGGCGACTACCTCTTCGCCTGCGCGTTCGCCGAGCTGGCGGCGACCGAGGACTCGGAGGCCGTCGCGGTTCTCGCGGAGGCCTGCCTGGCGCTGGCTCGTGGCGAGGCGATGCAACGGATCCAGACCCGCAAGCCGGAGACGACGATCGACGACTACCTCGAGCGCTGCGCGCTCAAGACCGGGAAGCTCTTCGAGGCCGCTTGCCGGCTCGGCTCGGGTGGCGACCGGGACCTCGGCGCCTACGGGCTCGCTCTCGGGATCGCCTTCCAGATCGCCGACGACATCCTCGACTGCGCCGGCCAGACCCAGGAGACCGGGAAGATCCCCGGCACCGACCTGCGCGAGGGAACGCCGACGATGCCGTTGCTCCTCGCCGCCCAGCAGGACGAGGTCGTGCGCCATGCGCTCGCCGGCGGCCCGCTCGAGGGCGCGCTCGTCCGGGTGGCGGCGACCGATGCGCTGGCGCGTTCCCGCGAGGCCGCGCTCGACTACGCGGCCAAGGCGCGGTCGTGCATCGGGAACGCCCCGCATCGCGAAGAGCTCGAGTCACTCACCTACGCCGTGGTAGACAGAGCGTCATGACCGCGATCGCCGAAGACCGGATGCTCGACATCGTCCGCGAGAAGGTCGAGGCCGGAGTCCGCCTCGACCTGGAGGACGGCCTGGCGCTGCTCGAGTCCGACGACCTGCTGGCGCTCGGCGAGCTGGCCGACCTCGCCCGCCGCGTGCGCGGTGGCGACGACTGCGTCTACTTCGTCCAGAACATCTATTTGAACCAGACGAACGTGTGCCGCGTGAAGTGCAAGTTCTGCGCGTTCGCGGCGACCCAGAAGCAGGAGCAGGCGTACACGATCAGCCCCGACGACCTGGTCGCCGATGCGCGCGCCGAGCACGAGCGGCTCGGGTTCACCGAGATCCACATGGTCAACGGCGAGAGCCCGCACGTCGGCTTCGACATGTACGTCGAGACGATCGGGAAGCTCCACGACGCGCTTCCCGACGTGACCCTCAAGTGCTACACGGCGTCCGAGATCCACCACATGACGACGCTGAGCGGGCTCACGCACGAGCAGGTGCTCCGCGAGCTCAAGGGTGTCGGTCTCGGCGCGCTGACGGGTGGCGGCGCCGAGGTCTTCGCGGATCGCGTCCGTCGCCTCGTCGCGCCGGGCAAGGAGCACCCGGACATCTGGTTCCACGTCCACGACACCGCTCACCGGATGGGGATCCCGACCCACTGCACTCTCCTCTACGGGCATGTTGAAACCTATGAAGAACGGATCGAGCACCTCGCTCCGGCTCCGCGACCAGCAGGACAAGACGGGCGGCTTCCTCGCGTTCATCCCGCTTGCGTTCCATCCCGAGAACACGGTCTTCGAGCGCCGCGGCTTCACGTTCCAGACGGGTGCTGCCGACCTGAAGATGCTCGCCGTTTCTCGCCTGATGCTCGACAACATCGCAAACATCAAGGCCTACTGGATCTCGCTGACCATGCCGATCGCGCAGGTCGCACTTCACTTCGGCGCGAACGACGTGCAGGGCACGATCATCCGCGAGCAGATCTTCCGCGCCGCAGGCGCAACGACAGGCACCGAGCAGAAGACCGAGGAGCTCGTCCGCGCCGTCCGCGCCGCCGGCCGGATCCCGGTTCAGCGCGACACGATGTACAACGAAGTCCGTCGGTGGGCTGCCGCGTGATCCGGCTCGGACGCATCTCCTACGCGAACATGGCGCCGGTCTTCTACCGGGTCGATGCCGAGTACGAGGAGTTCACGGGCGTCCCGACAGCGCTCAACAAGCAGCTGATCGCCGGCGAGATCGACGCGGCTCCGATCTCGTCGATCGAGTACGCGCGGAACGCCGACTCGCTGCTCTTGCTGCCTCGGCTCTGTGTCTCGTCGGAGGGCGCGGTCGACTCGATCCAGCTCGTCTCCAAGCTCCCGCTCGACCGGGTCGAGACGGTCGCGGTGACGCCCGAGTCGGCGACGTCGGTGGTGCTGACCAAGGTGCTCCTGCCGGGGGCGCGTCACGTCCCGCTCGGGCGAGGAGGCCGACGCGAAGATGCTGATCGGCGACGCCGCGCTGCAGTCGATGTTCGAGGATCCGACGCCGCATCACGATCTCGGCCGCCTGTGGCTCGAGCGCACGGGGCTGCCGATGGTCTTCGCCGTCTGGGCGATCCCGTCGCCGCCGCATCCCGGCCTGCTCGAGCTGGAGGAGGCGCTGGTCGCATCGATCCGGGCCGCGCGCTCCGAGCCGGAGGCGCTCGCCTACGAGGCAGCCGAGCGCTACGGCTACCCGGCGGGCTTCCTCGCGCGCTACTTCGAGAAGCTCCGCTACCGCTTCGGGCCCCGCGAGCGGGCCGGGCTCTACACCTTCCTCGAGCTCGCCCACGACGTCGGGGAGCTGGACGAGGTGCCCGAGCTGCGCTTCCTGACCGCCGGGGCGGTCGTGTGAGCGGGACGGCGGCGGTTCTCGACAAGGCCCTCGCGGGCGAGCGCATCGACGACGCCGAGGCGCTCACGCTGCTCGAGTCGCGCGACCTGCTGGCCGTCGGCCGCGTCGCCAACGAGCTGCGCGCGCGCCGTGTCGATCCCACGCGGATCACCTTCATCGTCGACCGCAACGTCAACTACACGAACGTCTGCGTCACCGATTGCGACTTCTGCGCGTTCTACCGACGCCCCGGTGATCAGCGCGAGGGCTACCTGCTGCCGAAGCCGGTGATCTACAAGAAGATCGAGGAGACGCTCGAGCTCGGAGGCACCGGGCTCCTGATGCAGGGCGGCCATCACCCCGACCTCGGCGTCGACTTCTACGAGGATCTCTTCCGCTCGATCAAGGAGCGCTACAAGGTTCACCTGCACGCGCTGTCGCCGCCGGAGATCCAGCACATCTCGCGCCGCTCGAAGCTCGACGGTCCCGGACACGCTGACGCGCCTGCGCGACGCCGGCCTCGACTCGATCCCGGGCGGCGGCGGCGAGATCCTCGTCGACCGGGTCCGCGACATCATCGCGCCGAAGAAGACGAAGACGGCCGAGTGGCTGAACGTGATGCGCCACGCCCACAGGCTCGGGATGTCGACGACCGCGACGATGATGTACGGCCACGTCGAGACGGTCCCCGAGCGGGTCGAGCACATGCGCCGCATCCGCGATCTGCAGGACGAGACTCACGGGTTCCGCGCGTTCATCTCCTGGACGTTCCAGGACGACGGCAACCGGCTCGGCGCCAAGGTGCCGCGCGAGACGATGCCGACCTCGTTCGACTACCTGCTCACCCAGGCCGTCTCCCGGATCTACCTCGACAACGTCGACCACATCCAGTCGAGCTGGGTGACCCAGGGCATGAAGATCGGGCAGGTCGCACTCGAGTTCGGCGCCGACGATCTCGGCTCGATCATGATCGAGGAGAACGTCGTCTCCGCCGCCGGCACGACCTACCGCGCCTCGACGGACGACTTCGTCCGGACGATCAAGGGACTCGGGAAGATCCCGGTTCAGCGCGACACGCTCTACCGCGAAGTCCGCGTCTGGAACTAGGACGGCATGGGCAGGTCTCATAGCTAGTACACGGCGCGTGTCAAGCCGTGTTACCCTTTGGGTAATGACAGCTGACCGTGATTCGGTGACATCGAGGGTCAACGTCACATTGGATGAAGCGCACGCCCTGAAGCTGCGCCGACTCGCAGAGCGGACTCACACGAACGAGGGCACGCTGGCGCGGTCGTTGCTCTCGACGGCACTCGACGAGGCAGACCCGGACCCGCGCAACATCACGGAGCTTCTCGACGGCATCGACGGGGCGTTCGAGCGGGCGCAACTCGGTCGTGAGCAGATCGCCTCAGGGCTTGGGGTGCCGCTCGAGGATCTCTGAGTGGCGCGCGTCGTCGTCGCGCCTGCCGCGATCGCCGACCTGGACGCGTTGATCCACTCCCATAGCCTGCCCGTCGATACGCGCGAGCGGCTCAAGCGGTCGGTCCGCGTGCTCGCCGAGTTTCCACTGCTCGGAGGCGCGCTCGCGGGGAGATGGGACGGATTTCGGTTCATTCTCGGCCCCTGGCGCTGGATGATCGTGGTCTACGCATATGACCAAGATCAGGATGTTGTCGAGATCGTGACGATCCAGGATGGACGATCCGCTCGCTCGGTGACCGCTCAGCGCTGAGGCCTACTCGAGGCCGGCGGACACGCAACTCATCGGCCGCGGATCAAGGCCGGTTCCTTAGGCCCCGGGAGCGCCCGGGGCGGCAGCTACCCTCGTAAGGGGTCATGCGTCGCTTCCTTGCTTGCTTCCTCGCGGCCGGCGCGCTGTTCGTCACGGGCGCTGCCGCGCAGACGCCGCTCATGCCCGGTGTCACTTTCGACCACCTGGTGACCCTCACGCCCCACGGGCCTGTCGCCTACTCGGTGATCACTGCGCCGCCTCCGACCGGGCTCGAGACGATCGGTCCGGTGCTCGCCGGCAACACGGTCACCGGGCCGCGGGCGACCGTCACCCAGCTCGAGCAAGGCGCATCCGGAAGCGCCGTGGTCGCCGGGATCAACGGCGACTTCTTCACGAACGGCAGCAACGCGCCTTCGGGGATCGTCATGGCGAACGGCGCACTCGTGCGGATCCCGACTCCGTCGCGCTCGTCGATCGGGTTCGACGCGAGCGGCGCGATGCACGTCGGGCGGATCTCGTTCACGGGCACCTGGCAGGGAACCGGGCAGCGCCGCCCGATCACGGCCGTCAACCAGAAGCCGCACGCGAACCAGACGATCCTCTACACCCCGGCCTGGGGAGCCACGACGCCGACCGCGCAGAACGCCGCCGCCGTCGTGCTCGAGCCGTTTCCCGCGGCCGCGATCGACACCGACCTCACGGCGACCGTCGCAGCGATCCCGGATGGCGGCTCGACTCCGATCCCGGCCGACGGCGCCGTCCTCGTCGCGACCGGCACCGCCGCGGCCAAGCTCCAGGCCGAAGCGCCGCAGGACGGGTCGGTGACCGTTCGCCTCACGCTCCCGGATGCCTGGGGCTCGGTGGTCTCGGCGCTCGGCGGCGGCCCGCTGCTCGTCAAGGGCGGGAAGCCCGTCTTCTCGACGAGCGAGAACTTCGACGAGACCGACCTCACCTCGCGCCAGCCGCGAGCAGCGGTCGGGCAGCTTGCCGACGGCCGCGTGATCCTGGTCGCAGTCGACGGCGGGAGGCCGGGATCGAGCGTCGGGATGACGACCTACGAGCTCGCCCAGACGATGGCCAAGCTCGGCGCCGTCACGGCGGCCGGCCTCCAGTACGGCAAGTTCGTCACGGCCGCGTTCGACGGCCAGGTGCTCAACCGCCCGAGTCAGCCTTCGGGGCAGGTCGCCGTGAAGGAGGCGCTGCTCGATCCAGTACGCGGGCGTCTACGCCCTCCCGCCGTCAGTCCCCGTCCTCACCAAGGCGAACGTGAACGGCGGGCGAGCAGCTCGCCTACCGGATCACGCATCCGTCGCAGGTCACCGCGACCCTCGTCGGCCCGGACGGGCAAGCCCACCAGCTCGATACCGGCAGCAAGCAGCCGGGCACCTACGAGTTCGCGTGGGCGAGCTTCGACACCGAGGGGACGTGGCACTGGAACGTCCAGGCGACCGACGACCAGGACCGCGCCTCGAACGCGAGCCAGGCCTTCGTGTACGACCTCACCCTCTCGGGCCTCGCCGTCCCGAAGTCCGCGTCGACAGCGAGTGGGCTTCACGTCGGCTTCACGCTCTCGCGCCCCGCCTCGGTCGTCCTCTCGATCACGGCCGCGAACGGGACGCCCGTCGTGACGCTGCCGGCGGCCCAGCTCGACGCAGGCGCGCAGTCGCTCACCTGGGACGGAACGATCCCGGGCGCAAAGGCCCCGTCCGGCGCATACGTCGCCACGGTCACCGAGACGAGCTCGCTCGGCACCACTTCCGTTCACGCCTCCTTCACCTTGCACCGGTAGGTTCCGCCGATTACCTCGTTCATCGGCAACCACGGGCTCCTCGCTGTCTTCCTCTTGATGACCGTCGCCGCCGTTCTCCCGGCGGCGAGCGAGGTGACGATGCTCTACGGCGGCGCACTCGCCTCGGGCGCGCTCGCCGGGCAGATCGCGCTCTTCGGGCACGACTTCAAGCCGGGGCTGCCTTCCTACCTCGCCGTTGTCGCCGCCGGGATCGCGGGCAACATGCTCGGCGCCGCCGGCGGCTGGTGGATCGGACTGAAGGGCGGGCACCCGCTGCTCGAGCGCTACGGCCGCTACGTGCACATCACGCCCGCGCGAATCGCACGGGCGGAGCGCTGGTTCGCCCGCTTCGAGGGGATCGCAGTGCCGCTCGGCTTCGCCACGCCGCTCGTCCGGTCGTTCGTCGCGATCCCCGCCGGGATCCTCGAGATCGGGCTGCGGCGCTTCCTGCTCTCGGCGCTCGTGGGGATCGCCGTCTTCTGCTCCGTGCTCGCCGGGATCGGCTGGGCGGTCGGCACGAGCTGGAGCTCCGTGCACCACGATTTCATCTATGTGGACGTCGCAATCGGCATTGCGATCGTGCTCGGAGTCGTCTACTTCGTGGTCCGTCGGCGCCGGTCGATTAACATGGCCCGTAGTGCCGATTCCACACGTTGACGTCAAGGCGCAGTATGCGCCGTTCATTCCCGAGCTGACCGCGGCCTTCGAGCGAACGCTCGAGAGCGGGCGCTTCATCTTCGGCCCCGAGGTCGAGGGTTTCGAGCGCGAGGCAGCCGAGCATCTCGGGGTGCAGCAGACGATCGGCGTCGCCAACGGCACCGACGCGCTCGTGCTCGTGCTCGACGCGCTCGGGATCGGCGCCGGCGACGAGGTCATCTGCCCGGCCTTCACGTTCTACGCCACCGCCGAGGCGATCGCGCGGATCGGCGCGACGCCCGTCTTCGCCGACATCGAGCCCGGCTCGCTGAACATCGACCCGAACGAGGTGGAGCGGAAGATCACGCCGAAGACAAAGGCGATCATGCCGGTGCATCTCTTCGGCCGGCCGGCAGCGATCGACGAGCTCCGCCGGTTCGACCTGCCGATCATCGAGGACGCGGCGCAGGCCTTCGGCTCGCCGGGGATCGCGACCAGCATCGCCTCGACCTTCAGCTTCTTCCCGACCAAGAACCTGTTCGCGCTCGGCGACGGCGGCCTCGATCTCGGTCAACGACGCCGAGCTCGCCGACCGGATCCGCATGCTCCGCTTCCACGGCTCCAAGGCGAAGAAGGACTTCGAGCTGATCGGCTACAACTCGCGCCTCGACGCGCTGCAGGCCGCGATGCTCAGGATCTTCCTGCCGCAGCTCGACGGCTGGAACGCAGCCCGCCGCGAGGCAGCCGCGCCGCTACGCGGAGCTCGGCCTGGCCGACGTCGCGGAGCTGCCGGCCGACGAGCCGGGCCACGTGTACCACATGTACTGCGTCCGCTCGTTCGAGCGCGACCGGCTCGCGGCGGCGCTGGCCGAGGCCGAGATCGGCTTCGCGTCGTACTACCTGCCGCCTCTGCATCTCCAGCCTGCTCTCCGCTATCTCGGGTACTCCGAGGGCGACCTTCCGGAGACCGAGAAGGCGTCGCTCGAGAACCTCTGCCTGCCGATGTGGGCCGGGATCAGCGAGGAGCAGCAGGCCGAGGTCGTCGGCGTCCTGCGGCGCGCATCGAGTCTCGTCACGACGTGATCTCGTTCCCCCTGAACCGGCACCGCCTCGGCCAGGTCGTCCTCGACGGCGCGCTGATCGCGGCGGCCTGGTGGCTCGCGTTCTTCCTCACGTTCGACCAGACGGTTCCGTTCTACTACCGGAACTTCCTTTCGTGGGGCGTCTACTTCGCTCGTTGTCGCGATCGGGCTCGTTGCCTTCGCGCTCTCCGGCTTCTACAACCGCTGGTGGCGCTACACCTCGACGCACGACATGTGGGGGCTGCTGCGCGGCGTCACCGTCGCCTGCGTCGTCTCGACGCTCGCTGCTCTACGTCTTCCCGCCGGCGAACACCTTCCACCTGCCGAAGCGGATCGTTGCGCTCGACTATCTGCTCCTGCTCGCGTTCGTGACCGGCACGCGACTGCTCGCCCGCTCGCTTGCCGAGCGGCCCGGCGGCGGGATCGTCGCGCGCGGCAAGGAGGTGCTCGTGGTCGGCGCCGGCGACGCCGGGCAGCTGCTCGTGCGCGAGATGCAGCGCAACCGGCTCCTCGCGTTCACGCCGATCGGCTTCGTCGACGACGATCCGCGCAAGCGCGAGAGCAGGATCCTCGGCGTTCGCGTGCTCGGGACGACCGACGAGCTCGGTCATCTGATCCGCGACCACCGTCCCGACGAGGTGCTGATCGCGATGCCGTCGGCGCCGGGCGAGCTGCGCCGCAAGATCGTCGAGACGGCCCGCCGCGAGGGGATCGTCGTGAAGACGCTGCCCGGCTTGCACGAGCTGATCGCCGGCGACCTCGACCTCGCCGGGCAGGTCCGCGAGGTTCAGGTCGAGGACGTCCTCGGGCGCGAGCAGGTCGAGGTCGACCTCGAGGCGATCGCCGCGTACATCAAGGACCGGGTCGTGCTCGTGACGGGCGGCGGAGGATCGATCGGCTCCGAGCTCTGCCGGCAGGTCGTCCAGCTCGGCGCCAAGCGAGTCGTCGTCGTCGAGAAGGCAGAGTCGGCGCTCTACGAGATCCAGCGCGAGCTCGTCGACGAGCGCCATTTCACCGCGGTGCTTCCTGTGCTCGCCGACTGCGGCGACGCGCCGAAGATGCGCGACACCTTCCAGAAGTACGAGCCGCAGGTCGTCTTCCACGCCGCTGCCTACAAGCACGTGCCGATGCTCGAGACGAACCCGATGCAGGCGGTCACGAACAACATCCTCGCGACCAAGGTGATCGCGCAGGTGTCGATCGAGTTCGGCGTCGACCGGTTCGTCTTCATCTCGACCGACAAGGCGGCCAAGCCGAAGAACCTGCTCGGCCAGTCGAAGGCGGTGTGCGAGTGGATCGTCGAGTCGTATCGCGCTCCGCGACGACGTCTCGACCCGGTTCGTCGCGGTGCGGTTCGGGAACGTGCTCGGCTCGTCCGGCTCCGTGATCCCGATCTTCCGCCGGCAGATCGAGCGGGGCGGGCCGGTGACGGTGACGAACGCCGAGATGACGCGCTTCTTCATGACGATCCCGGAGGCGTCGTCGCTCGTGATCCAGGCCGGCGCGATGGGCGGGAAGGGCCAGGTCTACGTGCTCGACATGGGCCAGCCGGTCAAGATCCTCGACCTCGCCCGGCAGATGATCGAGCTGTCCGGCCGCACCCAGGAGCAGATCAAGATCGAGTTCGTCGGCTCACGGGCCGGCGAGAAGATGCACGAGGAGCTCTGGAACGACGGCGAGGACATCGGCGAGACCTCGCACCCGAAGATCATGCGGGCGACGCGCGCACCGATCGACGGCGTGTGGCTCGAGGACGAGCTCGCCGAGCTGGAGTCGCTCGTCGCCGAGAACGACATGCTCGGCGTGACCGCCCGGCTCCGCCAGATGGTTGCGGCTCCGCAGCGCCTCAGCGCCACGGTGCTCGAAGACACGCTTCACTAGTCCCGCAAACTGGCACAAAGCTGTGACAAAGCCCGCCGCACGCCCCGGTAGGGTGCTCCGGTGGACGTTCTCGAAGGGCTGAATCCCGAGCAGCGGCGCGCTGCGGAAGCCGTGCGCGGGCCGGTCTGCATCCTGGCGGGGGCGGGCTCCGGGAAGACGACGACGATCACGCGCCGGATCGCCCATCAGGTCGCGACGGGGACGTTCGAGCCCGGCCAGATCCTCGCGGTCACCTTCACCGACAAGGCGGCAACGGTCATGAAGACGCGGCTTGCGGCGCTCGGCGTCCCGGGCGTGTCGGCGCGGACGTTCCATTCGGCCGCGCTCGCGCAGCTCCGCTACTTCGCGCCCGACCGGGTCGGGAAGATCCTGCCGACCAAGGCGCTGATGCTCCGGCAGATCGGCAACACGCTGCCCGCGCCGTTCAAGTTCCGGCCTGCGGGCGACCTCGCGACCGAGATCGAGTGGGCGAAGTCGCAGCGGATCGCCGCCGCCGACTACCGCCGCGAGCTCGGCTCGCACGAGCCGCCGATCCCGGAGGATCTGATGGCGCGCGTGTACCTCGAGTACGAGCGGCGGAAGGCGGAGCGCGGCGAGATCGACTTCGAGGACCTGCTCGAGCTTACGGTCCGCCTGCACGAGAGCGACCCGCAGGTGCGGGCGACGTTCCGCGACCGCTACCGGGCGTTCACGGTCGACGAGTACCAGGACGTCAATCTGCTCCAGCAGACCCTGCTCGAGCTCTGGCTCGGCGACCGCGACGACGTGTGCGTCGTCGGCGACGACTACCAGTCGATCTACGGCTTCACGGGCGCCTCCCCGCGGTGGCTGCTCGGCGTCGAGGCGCGCTTCCCGCAGGCCGAGGTCGTGCGGCTCGAGAGCAACTACCGCTCGACGCCCGAGGTGCTCGAGCTCGCGAACCGGCTCGTGCCGCTGCTCGAGGGCGCCGAGAAGGTGCTGCGCCCGACCCGCTCCTCGGGGCCCGCTCCTCTGGTGCGAGCGGTTCGCAACCGCGGAGGACGAGGACGACTGGATCGCCGCGGAGGTCAAGCGGCTGGCGGCCGAGGGCGTCGCCTACGAGGAGATGGCGGTGCTCGGCCGCACGAACGCGCGGCTGGCCGACTTCGAGGAGTCGTTCCATGACGCCGGCATTCCGTTCCAGGGCTCGTCGCTGCTCTCGCGCGACGCCGCCAGGCGGATGCTGCGCCAGCTCGAGCGCGACTCGTCGGCCGGGATCGCCGAGCGTGTCCGGGCGATGGCCGTAGAGGCCGGGATGCTCTACTCGCTGCCCGACAAGCTCGGCGAGCGCGAGCAGACCCGCCAGGCCGACCTGGCGCGCCTCGTCCGGCTTGCGGCCGAGCTCGACGACGGCGAGCTGACCGGCGCCGGGTTCGTCGCCGAGCTCCGGCAGCGGTTCGATCCGGGCGGCCAGAGCGCGCGCGGGCGTCCACCTGATGACCTACCACCGTGCCAAGGGGCTCGAGTTCGACGCGGTCTTCCTGCCCCGGCTCGAGGAGAAGGAGCTGCCGACCAAGCTTGCGCGCACCGACGCCGAGATCGCCGAGGAGCGGCGCCTGTTCTACGTCGGGATCACCCGTGCACGGCGCCACCTCGCGCTCTCGTGGTCGCGCACTGCGAGCCCGTTCCTGGCCGAGCTCGGCCTCGACCGGCGGCCGGCGCCGGCCTCGGCGCACCCGGCGAGACGCGAGGCGGTGACCGCCGCCGATCCCGAGCTGTACGGCGCGCTCGCCGAGTGGCGTAAGCGGCGCGCGAAGTTCGAGGAGGTTCCCGCCTACATCGTCTTCCACAACGCCGTCCTCGCGGCGATCGCCGACGCGAAGCCCCGCTCGATCGGTGAGCTCGCCGAGGTCGCGGGTGTCGGGCCGACGAAGCTCGAGCGCTACGGCGACGAGGTGCTCGAGGTCGTCGCTGCGGCGTAGCTCAGTCGCCGTGCCAGCAGGTCCGGGCCGGCCTAGCCGGGAATCGCCGAGAGCAGCAGGTCGAGCATCAACTGCGGGTCGCGGCGGATCCGCTCGCCCGTTCCGACTCCGCGCTTGTCGAGCTCGAGCGCGCGCGGGTCGGTCAGCGGCCGCAGCCGCCCCTGGCGGATCAGCTCCTCGTCGACGCCGCCGAGCCGGCCGCCGTAGGTCGTGTAGACCGGGATGCCGAGCGCCGCAGCCTCGCGGTTCATCGTCCCGCCCGCCGAGACGACGAGGTCGGCGATCGCGATCAGGCTCTGCGCGTCCACCGCCTGCTCCGGGACGATCACCGACGGCAGAGCGAGCGAGCGCACGTAGTCGCGCTGCTCCTCGGTGCGCGGCAGGACGACGGCGTGCACGTCCTCGAGTCGCCCGAGATGCTGGAGCGTCTGCGGGAAGAGCGGGTTCGAGTGCCGGTGGTAGAGCGAGACATCCGGCGGCGGCCGCAGGACGACGAGCGTTCGCGCCGGCGTCGACGCCGAGCGCGGGCGCGACATCGGGATTCGGCTCGAAGTCCGAGAGGTAGTACTCCTCCTTGAGGCCCGGGTAGAAGAGCAGCTTCGGCGGCGCGGCCCCGTACCGCGCGATCCGGTCGGCCGGGATCGAGTCCGGAACGACCACCTTCGTCGCGGCGCGACAGCCGAGCTGATGCTGGAGCCACGCCCACTCGTAGTCGAAGGTCGTCGAGCTCGGGATCCCGAGCCGGTGCGCGGTGATCGTCAGCTCGTGGGATCCGTGCGCGAGGGCGACGTCGAACTGACGCCCCTTCGCCCAGCGCTTCAGCGCCGAGAGCCGCGAGGTCAGCTGCCGTGCCTTGCCGACGCGGGAGCGCCCGCCGTGGTGCCCGATCGGAGTCGCCGTCATGCCGTGCTGCTCGATCAGCTGCAACGTCTGTGCGTAGTCGCGCGCCGTGATCTCGACCTCGTCTCCGCGCGCCTCGAGCAGCTCGACGAGCGGCCGGAAGACGAGCGGGTGCGCGCTCGCGGTCATGTCGATCCAGACCCTCACGTGCCCCACCTCGAAAACTGGCACACGCGCGTCACAGGTTCCGCGCTAGCCTCGACGGCAATGGGGCGGGAGGTGGGTACCCGGAAAATTGACAGCCCGGGAGCCGGGTGCGGCCGGTTGCTCAACCCGTGAGCACCTGCTCGAGCGGCGCGTCGCGCCTGACGCCCTCGACGTGGCGCTCGTACCAGAGCGTGAACGCGAGCAGGCCCCAGATCTGGCGTGAAAGATCCTCGGCGCCGCTCACATGACGGTCGAGCACCGAGGTGACGGCCTCGGGCCGGAGGTATCCCTGGCGGCGCACCGTCTCGGGCGCCAGCGTCTCACGGGCGAACGGCTCGAGCTCTCCGCGTAGCCAGGCCGCGGCCGGGATCGAGAACCCACGCTTGCGGCCGTTGACGACCAGCGTCTGGGAGCATCGGCTCCAGCGCCTTCCGCAGCAGCCGCTTCTTCGACAGGCCCCGCACCTTGTGGCGCACGGGCAGCGAGAAGGCGAAGTTCGCGACGGCAGGGTCGAGGAACGGCACGCGCGTCTCGAGCGACCACGCCATCGAGGCGCGGTCGGTCTTCACGAGCAGGTCGTCGACGAGGTAGCCGCCGAGGTCGACGTCCTGCAGCCGGGTCAGTAGCTCGTAACCCTCGGTCTCGGCGAACCGGGCGCGCTCGAGCGAGAGCGGGTCCCAGCCGTGGCGCCTGCCCGGTCAGCTCGGCCCGCGCGTCGGCCGAGAAGATCGTCTTCCAGCCCTCGTGCCGCTCGAGCGGCGGCAGGTGCGCGGCGCGAACGAACCGCTTCGCGCGGTAGTCGAAGCTCGCGCGTCGCGACGAGGAGGGCAGCCGCTCGATCGCCGGCCCGGCGAGCGTCGCCACACGCCCGAACCGCTCTGCGAGCAGATCCGCCGCATAGGTGTAGTAGCCGCCGAAGAGCTCGTCCCCGCCCTCGCCCGAGAGCGCGACCTTCACGTCCTCGGCCGCGAGCCGCGAGACGAGGTAGGTCGGCAGCGCCGAGGAGTCCGCGAACGGCTCGTCGAACGCATCGGCCAGCGCCGGGAGGAGCAGCGCCGCGTCCGGTCGCAGCACGAGCTCGCGATGGCGCGTCCCGTAGCGCTCCGAGACCGCTCGTGCGCCGGCGAGCTCGTCGAACGACTGCTCCTCGAAGCCGATCGAGAACGTGCGCACCGGCTCCGAGCTCTCCTCGGAGGCGAGCGCCGCGAGCGCCCCCGAGTCGACCCCGCCCGAGAGCAGCACGCCGACGGGAACGTCGGAGACGAGATGGGCACGTACCGAGTCGCGGAGGCGTGCCCGGCACTCCTCGAGCAGCTCGGCCTCGTCGTCGACGCGCACCGGCAGCGGCCCGGGCCGCGCGAAGCGCTCGAGGGCGACATTCCCGTCCTCCCAGGTCAGCATGTGCCCGGGCGGCAGCTTGCGGATCTCGCGGAAGATCGAGAGCGGGCCAGGGACGGTGTTGGTCGCCAGGAAGGCCTCGAGCGCGTCGAGGTCGAGGTCGCCCTTCGGCAAGGCGTCGAGCTCGGAGGCGAACGAGAGCTCGCCGTCGACGTCGCGGTAGTAGAGCGGCTTGATCCCGAACCGGTCGCGCGCGAGCACGAGCCGCTTGCGGCGCGCGTCCCAGATCGCGATCGCGAACATCCCGCGCAGCCGCTCCGCGAACCCGAGATCCCACTCCTCGTAGGCGTGCACGATCGTCTCGGTGTCCGAGCGCGTGCGCAGCGTGTGGCCGGCGCGCTCCAGCGAGTGGTTCAGCTCCGCGTAGTTGTAGATCTCGCCGTTCTGGACGACGGTGCACGTCCCGTCCTCGTTCGAGATCGGCTGGTCGCCGCCCGCGAGGTCGATGATCGCGAGCCGCCGCGAGGCGAGTCCGACTCCGCCCTTGACGAACGTCCCCTCGGCGTCGGGGCCGCGGTGGATGAGCGTCTCCGACATGGCAGCCAGCCGCTTGCGGTCGATCCGCCCGCGTGTCGTAGCGATCCCGCAGATCCCGCACACGAGGCCGAGTCTAGAGAGCGGTGGGGTTGCCTCCGCCGCGTAGGACCTGGCCGAGCACGCGGATCCCGGTCGACCAGAGGGTTCGCAGATAGAGCCGCACCGAGCGGTCGGCGATCCACTCGAGGTCGTGGGAGAGCTTCTCGGCCATCGAGGTCTCGTAGCCGCGGCGGACCTGCGCAAAGCCGGTGAGACCGGGCCGCACGACGAGGCGCTGCCAGTAGGCCGGGAGCTCGTTGGCGAGCTCGACGAAGAAGCGCGCCCGGATCGGCCTCGGCCCGACGAACGACATGTCGCCGCGCAGGACGTTCAGGAGCTGGGGGATCTCGTCGAGCTGCGAGGCCTTGAGCCAGCGGCCGATCCGCGTGTACTCGGCCTCGGTTCGGCGTACGAGCTCCTCGCCGAGGTAGGGCCCGAGCCGCGTCTCGGCGTCTCGCTCGAGCGTGCGGAACTTGAGCATCGTGAAGAAGCGGGCTCCGCGGCCGACGCGCTGGCCGCGGTAGAGAACCGGCCGGCCGCTCGTCACGACGAGCGCGACGGCGATCACGAGCGCGACGGGGAGCAGCAGCAGCCCGAAGAACGTCGCGAACACGAGGTCGAGCGCGCGGAGCTCGATGTCGATACGGCGGCGAGGGGCCTCGGCGGCGAGCCGCCGGTAGCCGCCGACGAGGGTGTCCTCGAGCTGTGCTGACATCCAACCCGATGGTAAAGCTTCCCCGGTGAGCGTTCTCGGGATCGATCACGTCCAGCTCGCCGCGCCACCCGGCCGCGAGGACGAGGCGCGTGCGTTCTACGGCGACCTGCTCGGGATGGCGGAGCTGCCGAAGCCCGAGCCGATCCGCGCGCGCGGCGGCTGCTGGTTCGCCGCCGGAAGCCAGGAGCTGCACGTCGGGGTCGAGGACCCCTTCGCGCCCGCGCGCAAGGCGCACCCCGGGCTGGTCGCATCGGATCTCGATGCGATTCGCGCACGGTTCCAGGGCGCGGGCCTCGAGTACGAGGACGACGCGAAGATCGAAGGGGTCGACCGATTGTTCGTGCACGACCCGTTCGGGAACCGGCTCGAGCTTCGCGCCACCTGAATCGGGGCCCGCTGGTATAAGTTGTCCTTATGGACACGCGTCAGCTCGCTGCGTTTTGCGTGGTGGTCGAGCGGAGCAGCTTCTCGCAGGCGGCCGAGCGGCTGGGCGTCACCCAGCCTGCGGTGAGCCTCCAGATCCGCGCCCTCGAGAAGCGTCTCGGGACGCAGCTCCTCGACCGCTCGGGCCGGCGAGTCGTGCCGACCGAGGCGGGAATGCGGCTCTATCGCGGAGCGCAGAAGCTGCTCGCACTCGAGGAGCAGGTGGTCGCCGAGGTGGCGGAGGAGTCGGGCGAGGAGCTCGACGGCACGTTCGAGATCGGCGCTTCGACGGGCCCCGGCGGGATCGTGCTGTCACAGCTGCTCTGCGAGTTCCAGGGACTGTACCCCGGGCTGCATGTGGTGATGTGGGTCTACGACACGGGGACGATCGTCGACCGGGTTGCGGCGCGCGAGCTCGAGCTCGGCGTCGTGGGTGCGGCGCGGCGGCACCGCGGAGTCGTCTTCGAGCCGTTCTTCCGGGACGAGGTGATCCTCGCGTGCCCGCCGAGCCACCGGTTCGCGGGCAAGACCGTGGCGCTCGACGACCTGCGCGGCGCCGACCTGATCGTGATGCAGGAGGGCGCGGGCGTGAGGCAGCTGATCGAGGATGAGCTGCGCCGCGCCGGGACCCGGCTGCGCGACCTCGACGTGAAGCTCGAGCTCGGATTGCAGGAGTCGGTGTCGAGCGCCGTCCGTGCCGGGCACGGCGTGACATTCATCTCCCGCTCGTCAGTCGAGTCCGACCTGGCCGCGGGGACGATTGCCGAGGCGCGTGTCGAAGGGCTCGAGTTGAAGCGCGAGATCTATCTCGTGCGCGCGAGCGGCCGCGTCGAGAGCCGCGCAGCCAGGGCGTTCGTCGACTTCGCGCGCGAGCGGGTGCCGTGATCGTCCGCTGGTCGCTCGGAGAGCTGCCCGGGGTTCTGGCAGAGCTCGGGATCTCGCAGCCGTTTCTCGTCTCGAGCCGGCGCTGGGACTCCGTCGTCACGCTCGAGACCGTAGGCCGATGGGCGGAGATCCCCTCCGATCGGATCGAGGTCACGCCCGGCGCAGACGGGCTCGTCGCGGTGGGTGGTGGATCCGCCATCGATACCGCCAAGGCGGCCTCCGAAGCGACCGGGCTCTCGCTCGTGTCGGTGCCGACGACGTATTCGGGGGCGGAATGGACGCCGAGCTACGGCGTTCGCACTCACGACCGCCGGATGGTCGGTGGGGGTGGCGGCGCGCACCTCGCAGGGATCGTCTACGACGTCGGCCTCACGGTCGGCCTGCCGGTGTCGGAGACCGTCGGGACGGCGCTGAACGGGCTCGCGCACTGCGCCGAGGCGCTGTACGGAGCCCGCTCCGACGCGAGCGACCGGTGTGCGATCGAGGGGGCGGAGCTGATCTCTCGCTGGCTCCCGCGCGTGGTCGAGGACCCGCACGACCGTGAGGCACGAGAGGGTCTTCTGCGCGGCGCCGCGGCAGCGGGAGAGGCGCTCGCGCTGGCCGGCCTGGCGCTGTCTCACGCGATGGCGCAGGCGCTCGGCGGCACGTTCGGCCTTCCCCACGGCGCGATGAACGCCTTGACCTTGCCACCCGCGCTCCGCTTCAACGAGCCGATCGTGCCGGCCGCTGTCGCCCGGTTCGGCCAGGCGATCGGTGCGGTGGACGATCCGGCGGGTGGCGTCCAGCAGTTGGCGCGAATCGGCGGGATTCGAGCGGCTCCGCGACTTCGGCGTTCCCGAAAGCGAGCTTTCCATGGTCGCCGAGCTGGCAGCGACGCGGGCGGGTAACAGGCGAAACCCCCGGCCCGCGTCTGCAGCCGAGATCGAGACCCTGCTCCGCTCGATCTACTGATAAGCACTTCTAATCCACTGGATTAGCCCTTTCTGGTACGGTTGCGTCTATGACCGCCGCGGTCGACTTCGACGTGCTCGTTGTTGGCAGCGGGGCCTCGGGCCTCGCCGCCGCAGTGTCAGCCGAGCGCGCGGGCGCCCGGGTAGCCGTCGCGACGAAGGGCTCGCTGCAGGCGAACAACTCCTCGAAGGCGCAGGGCGGGATCCAGGCCGCGTTCGGCGCCGAGGACTCGCCGGAGCAGCACGCCGAGGATGTCTGGCGCTCCTCCCACGAGACCGCCGACCGCCGCCTCGTCGAGGTGCTGACGGGCGAGGCGCCCGACGCGATCCACTGGCTCGAGGAGCTCGGGGTCGAGTTCACTCGCGAGAACGGCGGCTACCGGCTCGCGAGGTGCGGCGGCGCCTCGCAGAAGCGGCTGCTTCAGGTGGGCGACCGCACCGGCCACGCGATCACGAAGGGGCTGCGCGAGGCCTGGCAGGGAGGCTCCGGAACGTCGTTCGAGAACGCTCCGCTTCAGAGCCTCGAGCCGACCGCGACCGGCTGGCGCGCCGTCTGCGGCGATCACACGATCGATGCCGGCACCATCGTTCTCAGCGCTGGAGGCCGCTGCTTTGCAGAGGCGAAGGAGCGGGGCGAGCTGTCCACGAACCATCCGAATGCAACCGGGGAGGTCACCCGGATGGCGCTCGATCTCGGTGCCGAGGCTCGCGATCTCGACGCGCTCCAATACCATCCGAACGGCGGAGCGTGGCCCGCGAACCTGCAGGGCTACTCGATCCCCGAGACGACACGGGCGTACGGCGCCGTGCTGCTCAACTCCGAGGGCGAGGAGTTCACCGACTCGCTCGGCCCGCGCGATGTCGTCTCGCAGGCGATCGTCGACGAGGTCGCGGCAGGGCGCGGAGTCGAGACGCCCGACGGCCGGCCGGCGGTGTATCTCGATACGACGCGGATCTCGGAGGCCGACGCGGAGATCTCGCTCCCGTACATGCTGCGTCGCTACCGGGCCGCGGGTGTCGACCCGCTCGCCGAGAGCATTCTCACCTACCCCGTCCTCCACTATCAGAACGGCGGGCTCGTGATAGACGCCGACGCTGCGACGACGCTCGAGGGCGTGTACGCCTGCGGCGAGATCGCCGGCGGCACCCACGGTCGCAACCGGATGATGGGGAACAGCCTGCTCGAGTGCGTCGTCTTCGGCCGGCGGGCGGGGAAAGCTGCAACCGCGATGGCCAGGAGCTGAGCCTATGAGCATCGACACGATCACCGATCTGGAAGGCGCGGTCGAGGACGCCGCCGCGCATCTGTACGTCTGGGCGTTGAAGGACATCCCGCAGGACCTGCGCGACGCGCTCGCTGCGGCGCGCGACCGCGAGACGTCCGTGCCCGGGAAGCGGGTCCTCGAGACGATTCACCGCAACGTCAGCGTCGCGGACTCCGAGAAGAACCTGGTCTGCCAGGACACCGGGATCGCCGTCTACCACTGCCGCGTCGGCGAGGGCTTCCCGCTCCACCCGGCGCGGATCTACGAGGGGCTGCGGAACGGCACCGCGCGGGCGACGATCGAGCATCCGCTGCGGTCGAACGCCGTGCACACGATCACCCGCGAGAACACCGGGCCGAACATCGGCTACCGGCTGCCGATCGTGCATTGGGAGTTCGTCGACGACTGGGACGGCCTCGACGTGAAGTGCGTTCCGAAGGGCTCGGGCTCGGAGAACATGAGCTTCCTGAAGATGTGCGTGCCGGCCGACGGCGTCAACGGGATCAAGAGGTTCGTGCTGGAGTCGATCGTCGGCGCCGGCGGAAAGCCGTGCCCGCCCGGGATCGTCGGGGTCGGGATCGGCGGCTCGGCCGACTACGCGATGCATCTCGCGAAGGAGGCGATCATGCGCCCGATCGGGACGAGGAACTCCGATCCGCTTGTTGCGCAGCTCGAGGATGAGTTGTTTGGTCTGCTGAACGAGACCGGTATCGGCCCGATGGGTCTTGGTGGGGATGTCACTGTTCTGCAGTGCCATATCGAGCACGCGGATACCCATATGACGTTGAACCCGGTCGCGGTCAACTACCAGTGCTGGGCGGCGCGCCGCGCGAGCGCTCATATCTCAGCGGCCGGCGAGATCGATTACGACCGGGAGGCGTGACGCGATGGCAGCCATCTGTGGAGGAGAGTTGACGAAGTTGGCACGGACACGGGGCCCGCGGGCTCGTAGAATTGGCATTGAGGGGCAGGGGATGGCCCCCACCCGGGCGGGGGTGTTGCGCTCTGAGCGGCGTTTCCGGGGGGCGGGGCTAGTGGCTGTTCACGAGGTGACGTTCCCGATCACCGACGAGGCGGAGATCCTGAAGCTGCGCGCGGGGGATGAGGTGATCGTGCAGGGGCAGATCATCGGGATCCGTGACCGGACGCAGATCCGGATCTTCGACCAGGGAGTCGAGCCGCCGATGGATCTCTCCGGCGCGTTCCTGCTGCATACCGCTCCGAACGTCCGCAAGGTCGGGCCGGGCAAGTACGAGAAGCTCTGCATCGGCACCACGACGAGCGCGCGGATGGTGCGGTTCACAGAGCCGCTCGGCGAGCAGTACGGCGTCCGCGCGATCTGCGGGAAGGGCGGCTTCCCCGACGAGGCGATCGAGCCGATGCACCGGCTCGGGATGGTCTACTTCGCGATCGTCGGCGGCGCCGCGGCGCTCGAGACCACCCAGATCGAGGAGATCGAGGAGGTCGCCTGGGAAGAGCTGATGCCCGAGTGCCTCTGGAAGTTCCGGGTCAAGGACTTCGGCCCCCTCACCGTCGGCATCGACGCCCACGGAAACTCCCTCTACCACGACGTCCAGGCAGCAGCCAACGAGAAGCTGAAGGAGATCTTTGCCCGCTTTTGACCTCGAGCTCGGCCGCGACGGCGGCCTGACACACGTGATCGACAAGGGCCTCGGCCCCCGCGCCTGGGAGGACGTCCTCGAGACGAGCGGCGACTACATCGACATCGTCAAGTTCGGCTGGGGCACCGCATACGTCACCCCGAACCTCGAGCGGAAGCTCGAGATCCTCGCCGGTAAGCGCGTCGTTCTCGGCGGCACCCTCTTCGAGGTCGTCTACGCGCGGGGCAAGTTCGACGAGTACAAGACGTGGCTCCAGGCGCTCGGCATCGACCATGTCGAGATCTCGGACGGAACAATCGATATCCCGCGCGAGCGGAAGCTCGAGCTGATCGCCGACTTCGCCCGCGACTTCACCGTCCTCTCCGAGGTCGGGTCGAAGGACGCCGAGGTGGTGTTCGCGCCCTACGAGTGGGTGCGGTGGATCAAGGAAGAGCTCGCCGCCGGCGCATGGAAGGTCATCACCGAGAGTCGCGAGGGCGGCACGGCGGGCATCTTCCGGCCGTCGGGCGAGATGCGCACCGGCCTCGTCGACGAGATCGCGCACGAGATCGACTTCCACGACCTCATCTGGGAGGCGCCCAGCAAGAACAGTCAGGCGTGGTTCGTCAAGCACTTCGGCCCGAGCGTCAACCTCGGGAACATCCCGCCCGACGAGGTGATCCCGCTCGAGACGCTTCGCCTCGGGCTGCGCGGCGATACCCTGAAGGAGGTGCTGCTCGGTGGCGAACCGGCCCCAGCTTCCTGAGCTCGACTACGAGTCGATGGGCGCAGAGGAGATCCTCGGCGCCATGCTCGAGGCCTTCCCGGGCCGCGTCTCGCTCGCCTGCTCCTTCCAGAAGGAGGAGTCGGTCCTGCTCGACATGCTCTTCGCGATCGACCCGGACGCGCAGGTCTTCGCGCTCGACACGCACGTCCTCTTCCCCGAGACCTACGCGGTCTGGAAAGAGGTCGAGCGCCGCTACGACACGAAGGTCGCGATCTACGAGGGCCCGACGCTCGCCCGCCAGGCCGAGCTCCACGGCGATGCGCTCTGGGAGCGCAAGCCCGACCTCTGCTGCGCGATCCGCAAGGTCGAGCCTCTCGGGCGCGCGCTCGGCGGGCTCGACGCCTGGATCACCGGGATGCGCCGCGATCAGTCGCCGACCCGGGCGAATGCCCCGAAGGTCGGCTGGGACGAGGGCCACGAGTTGTGGAAGGCAAACCCGCTTGCCGACTGGGACGACGAGCGCTGCTGGGACTACATCCGCGAGCGCTCGCTTCCCTACAACGAGCTGCACGACAGGGGCTACTCCTCGATCGGCTGCACGCACTGCACCAGGGCGGGCGCCGGGCGCGAGGGCCGCTGGGAAGGCAGCGCCAAGACGGAGTGCGGACTGCACGTGGTGACCGAATGAGCGGGTACGTGATCTGGCTCACCGGTCTCTCGGCCGCGGGTAAGTCGACGATCGCCGGCCTCGTCGCCGGTGAGCTCGAGCAGCGCGGGGCGCTCGTCGACCGCCTCGACGGCGACGTCGTGCGCGAGCGGCTGACGAAGGGCCTCGGCTTCTCGAAGGAGGACCGCGACGAGAACATCGCCAGGATCGGGTGGGTGGCCTCCCGGCTTGCACGTGCCGGCGCCGTGGTCGTCGTCTCCGCGATCTCGCCGTACGAGGAAGCGCGGCAGAAGGCGCGCCGGATGACCGAGGAGCACGCGCCGTTCGTCGAGGTGTACGTCGCGACGTCGCTCGCCGAATGCGAGCGCCGCGATCCCAAGGGCCTCTACGCGAAGGCGCATGCCGGCGAGATCCGCTACTTCACAGGGGTCGACGATCCCTACGAGGAGCCGTCGAGCCCCGAGCTCCGGCTCGAGACCGAAGGACGCTCGCCCGAGGAATCCGCCGGGCTCGTCATCGCGCAGCTCGAGCAGCTCGGCCTCGTCAAGCGGGAGCGGGCGGCATGACGAACACCGTCGTTGCGCCCTTCACGATCTCGCACCTGGACGCGCTCGAGTCCGAGGCGATCCACATCATGCGCGAGGTCGCCGCCGAGCGTGAGCGGCCGGTGCTGCTCTTCTCGGGCGGCAAGGACTCGATCGTGCTGCTGCGGCTCGCCGAGAAGGCCTTCCATCCAGGCAAGTTCCCGTTCCCGGTGATGCACGTCGACACCGGCCATAACTTCCCCGAGGTCGTCGAGTTCCGCGACCGCCGCGTCGCCGAGCTCGGCGAGCGCCTCGTCGTCGCAAGCGTCCAGGATTCGATCGACAAGGGTCGTGTGGTCGAGCAGACGGGCCCGCGCGCCTCGCGTAACCAGCTGCAGACGACGACTCTGCTCGATGCGATCGAGGAGAACCAGTTCGATGCCGCCATGGGTGGCGCCCGCCGCGACGAGGAGAAGGCCCGCGCGAAGGAGCGCATCTTCAGCTTCCGCGACGACTTCGGCCAGTGGAACCCGCGCGCTCAGCGCCCCGAGCTCTGGAACCTCTACAACGGGCGCATCCGCAAGGGCGAGCAGATCCGGGTCTTCCCGATCTCGAACTGGACGGAGCTCGACGTCTGGCAGTACATCGCACGCGAGCAGCTCGAGCTCCCGTCGATCTACTTCGCGCACGAGCGGCAGGTGTTCCGCCGTGACGGGATGCTCTACGCAGCTTCCGACTACGTCGAGTTGATGGAGGGGGAGGAGCCCTTCCCCGCGTGGGTTCGCTTCCGCACCGTCGGAGACATGACGTGCACGGGCGGAGTCGAGTCGCGCGCCTCGACGATCGAGGCCGTCGTGACCGAGATCGCCGCGACCAATGTCACCGAGCGCGGTGAGACGCGCGCCGACGACCGTGTCTCCGAGGCCGCAATGGAGGACCGCAAGCGCGATGGGTACTTCTAGGCCGTTGCACAAGAACCCGCCTTTTTTCCTGCTCAGCGCGTTGCGTGATGTAACTGTACATCTACATCACCTGAGGCTCAGATGAGCGCCTCGGAGCAGATGATGCACACCGAGCTGCTTCGCCTCGTGACGGCCGGGTCGGTCGATGACGGCAAGTCGACGCTGCTCGGCCGGCTGCTCTACGACACGAAGCAGATCCTCGCCGACCAGCTCGAGCAGATCGAGGAGACCTCGCTGCGCCGGGGCGACGGCTACGTCAACCTGGCGCTCCTCACCGACGGCCTGCGTGCCGAGCGGGAGCAGGGGATCACGATCGACGTCGCCTACCGCTCGTTCGTCACGGCGCGGAGGCGCTTTCAGCTCGCCGACGCGCCCGGGCATGTCCAGTACACCCGGAACATGGTCACCGGCGCGTCGACGGCGGACGTAGCGATCATCCTCCTCGACGCCCGGAACGGCGTCGTCGAGCAGACGCGGCGGCACGCCTACATCGCGGCGACGCTCGCGATCCCACATGTCGTCGTCGCGGTCAACAAGATGGATCTGGTCGAGTTCTCGCCCGACCGGTTCGCCGAGATCGAGGCCGATCTTCGTGCGCTTTCCGAGCGGCTCCGTCTCCACGATGCTCGCGCGATCCCGATGTCGGCGCTCCAGGGCGACAACGTTGTCGAGCGCACCGACTCGATGCCGTGGTACGCGGGCCCGACGCTGCTCGAGTATCTCGAGTCGATCGAGCTCGCTGCGGACCGGAACCTCGCGGATCGGCGGTTCCCTGTGCAGTGGGTGATCCGTCCGATGTCCGACGAGCACCACGACTACCGTGGCTACGCCGGCGAGGTGGCCGGCGGCATCTGGCAGGCCGGCGACGAGGTCGTCGTGCTCCCGTCAGGGCGTCGTAGCCGGGTCGCGGGCGTCGAGAACTTCGCGGGGCCGCTCGACGCCGCGATCGCGCCACAGTCCGTCACGATCCGCCTCGAGGACAACATCGACGTCGGCCGCGGCGACATGCTCGCCGACCCGGACCGCGCCCCGATCGTGGCGCGCGAGATCACCGCCGAGCTCTGCTGGATGACCGAGAAGCCGCTCGAGCTCCGGGCGCGCTTCGCGATCAAGCACACGACCCGATCCTCGCGAGCCGTCGTCGATGAGATCGTCTCGACGGTCGACATGCGCACGCTCGAGGACATCCCCTCGCCCGGACGGATGGAACTGAACGACCTCGGCGTCGTGAAGCTGCGGCTCGCGGAGCCGCTCGCGGTCGACCCGTATGAGCGAAACCGCGCGACCGGGGCGTTCATCCTGATCGACGAGGCGACGAACGACACTGTCGCCGCCGGCATGGTGATCGACGCGCAATGACCGTCCGCGCCGCCGATCCGTACCGCGACCTCGACGTCATCGACTCGCGCGCACCGCGCTTCAACCAGACGGTGATCGGTCTGCTGTCCGTGCTCGCGATTGCAACCGGCTGGTGGTGGCTGCTCGCGCTCCTCGCGTTGCAACTCGCTCTCGGGCTGACTCTCGGCCGGCGCTACTGCCTCCCTTGCCTTGCCTACTTCGAGATCGTCCAGCCGCGCTTCGGCGAGGGGCCGCTCGAGGACTCGCGCCCACCGCGCGTCGCGAACATGGTCGGGTTCGTCGTGCTGACCGCAGCCTCAGTCGCCTACCTCGCCGGGTTCCAGACCCTCGGCGTCGCTCTCGGGGCGCTCGTGGCGGCCCTGGCGCTCCTCGCCGCGACCACCGGTTTCTGCACCGGCTGCGAGGCGTACAAGCTGGCCTGCCGGCTCACCGGCAAGCCGTTCGTCTCCTGCCCGCTCCCGCCGCGCCCCGCATGACCTGGCAGTTCGTCCTGGCGGGGCTCGGAGTCGGCCTCCTCGTCGGGATGACGGGAATGGGCGGCGGGAGCCTGATGACGCCGATCCTGATCCTGCTCTTCGGGTTCAATGCGAAGGTCGCGGTCGGCACCGACATCCTTCACGGCGCGGTGTTCAAGTCGTTCGGTGCGGCGCGACACCGGATGCTCGGGACGGTCCACGCCCGCCTCGCGACGTGGATGCTCGTCGGGTCGGTACCGCTCTCGCTGATCGGGGTCGAGATCGCGAACAACGTCAGCGACAACAGCATGTCCAGCTTCCAGAAGGTCGTCGGCGGCGCCTTGATCCTCGGCGGCGCCGGTTTCCTCGCCCGCACCTTCATCAAGTCCCACAGCGACGACGGTCCGCTCCATCTCTCCACTCGCGACAAGCTGATCGCGATCGGGATCGGAGCCTTCGGTGGGTTCATCGTCGGGCTCACGTCCGTCGGGTCGGGAACGTTCTTCGGCCTCGCGATGCTCTTCGCCTACCCGTTGACCGCACCGAAGATGGTCGGCACCGACATGTTCCACGCGGCCGTGCTCCTCTGGGTCGCCGGCATCTCGCACCTGCTCCACGGCGACGTCGACACCCACGCGATGGCCTGGCTGCTCGTCGGCTCGATCCCCGGCGTGCTGATCGGGTCGAGCCTGTCGATCAAGGTTCCCGAGCACGCCCTGCGGGTCGGATTCGGACTCATCCTGGTTCTCTCCGGCATCAAGCTCGTGAACACGCCCGACGCGAACTACATCGTCGCGGTCGGCCTCGGCGGCGGAGCAATCGCGCTCGCGTGGTGGCTGGTCCGCCAGTACAGGATCCGTCAGCGCCGCTTGGCGCTCCTGGCCCCCCCGGAAGCGGCGTAAAATCCACCGGGCCGTGGCCCGGGTGCTCTCGACTGCGTTCTGCGTCGCTCTCCTGGCCGCTACAGCGGCCGCTTTCGCGTTGACCGAGGGCGCCAAGACGGAGCTCAGCCCGATCTACCGGACGAACATCGACAAGGTGTTCTCGCCGAGCTGCAACCCCAAGCTCTGCCGGGGGAATTCCGCCAGCATCGTCTTTTGGCTTCGCAAGCGCCAGCACATCCAGGTGTGGATGGAGCGCGGCGGGCAACGGGTCGCGTGGATCGTCACCGGGAAGACCTTCCCGAAGGGCAAGGTGAGCCTCGAGTTCCCCGGGATCGGCGTCGACGGCGTCTCGCTTCTCCCCGAAGGCTCCTACCTCCCGGTCGTCCACCTCACGAACGAGCACCGGACGATCACCCTCCCGAACCCGATCGAGATCGACGAGACGCCGCCCACCGTGGTGCGGTTCCCGCACCGCGTCTACACGCACATCTCACCCGACGGGGACGGCCGGAACGACTCGTTCAGCATCCACTACACGCTGAACAGCCCCGGGCACGGCGTCCTCTACGTCGGGCGCCGGCAGGCGGGCTTCACGCGCGGCCAGAAGCTGCACGGCACGCTCACCTGGAACGGCCGCATCAACGGTGTGCTCCAACCTCCGGGGCGGTACGTGCTCTCGATCGCTGCGCAGGATCCGGCGGGAAACCGCTCGAAGCCCTTCCCGTTCGCCGTCGTGACCATTCGCTACGTCGCGCTCGGCCGCTCCGAGATCCACGTCGCGCCGCACCATCGCTTCGCCGTCTTCGTGCTCACCGACGCCAGGGAAGTGAGCTGGCTGTTCGCACGCGGCCGCGGGACATCGCGGTCGCACACGCTCAGGCTGCGGGCGCCGGGCAAACCGGGCACGTACAACCTGTACGTCACCGCCTCCGGGCATACGGCGAAAGCGACAGTGGTCGTCGGATGAACGCCGATCTGGCTCGCCTCGGCGGCCTCGTCGGCGCGCTCGGCCTCTCGGTGCTCTTCGTCGCGCCGCTGCGGAGCTGGCGCATCGCCGGGCTCAGCGGCTGGGCAGTGGGCTGCGGGCTGCTCGCCATCTCGCTGGCGCCGTCAGGCCACCATCGCGCTTACGCGGCCGCTGCGGTTGTCGGCGCCGTCGCGGCCGCGGCACTCGCCTGGGGGTTCGTGCGCGTGCCGTGGGCGCTCGCGGTCGCCGTTCTCGCCTGCGCGCCCGCGCGGATCCCCCTGTCGCTCGGCTCGACGAAGGCAAACCTTCTGCTGCCGCTCTACGTCGTCGTCGCCGGCGCGGCACTCGCGCTCGCCTACGAGCTCTTCGCTCCCGAGCGAGTTGCGCGGCTCCGGGCAGGCAAGATCTTCACCCCTCGCGGGCGACATGCGGGGGAGGAGCCGCCGATCATCGTGCCGCCCGACCGCGAAAGCCCCCGGCTCGGCCCGTTCGCCTGGCCGGCGGCGGTGCTCGTCGGCTGGTCCGGGATCTGCCTGCTCTGGTCGCCGAGCCCCGATGGGACGAAGCAGGGCGCGATCTATCTCCTCTTCTACATGCTCCCGCTCGGCCTGATCGCGGCCGTGCTCGCGCGGGCGCCCTGGCGGATCGACTCGGCGAAGGTGCTCTACATCCTCCTCGCCGCGATGGCTCTCGTGTTCGGCCTGATCGGAGTCGAGCAGTACCTGACCAGGAACATCTACTGGAACCCGAAGGTGAAGGTCGACAACGCCTTCGCCCCTCTCGACTGGTTCTACCGCGTCAACTCGGTCTTCTACGACCCGTCGATCTACGGCCGGTTCCTCGTCGTCGCGATCCTCGCCAGCGTCACGCTCGTCCTGTTCGCGCGCGGCTACCCGGCCTGGGCGGCCGCCGGGATCGCGACGGTGACCATGGTCGGGCTCCTGCCGTCGTTCTCGCAGTCGAGCTACTTCGCGCTGGCGGTGGGCATCGCAGTCGCGCTGACCGTCCTGTGGCGGCGGAAGGCGATCCTCCCGCTGGCGCTCGCGGCGGCGGTGCTGGCGGCCGTCACGCTCGGGGTTCCGCAGTTCCGGCACCGCATCCTCGGTAAGGCGGGGCTCTCCCATGCCACGGGCGGACGCTCGACGCTCGTCTCGACCGGCGGCCGCCTCTTCCTCAACCACCCGCTGATCGGCGTCGGGACGGGGGGATTCGTCGTCGCCTACGCCAAGGAGACGCACAAGCACGGCCACGCATCGCACACCGCCCCGCTCACCGTGGCGGCCGAGACCGGGGTCGTCGGGCTCGGCGCGCTCTGCTGGCTGCTCGCGTTCGTCTTCGTCGTCCCCTTCCGCGGCAACCGCGGCAAGACGCCGACCGGCCGCGCCCGGCTGGCATTCGGATTAGCCTTGATCGCGATCGTCGTGCACAGCTGCTTCTACAACGCCCTGATCGAGGACCCGCTCTTCTGGGGACTGATGGCCCTGTCCGCCGTCGCGCTGCGCGAGCCTGAGGCCGAGCGCGGATGATCGGCGGCTGGAAGCGCGCGCTCGTTCTCGCACCGCACACCGACGACGGCGAGTTCGGCTGCGGCGGCACGATGGCGCGGCTCGTGGAGGAAGGGGCCGATGTCCGTTACATCGCCTTCTCGATCGCCACGCGCTCGCTGCCGGAGGGCTTCCCGCCCGACACGCTTCGTCACGAGGTTGCCGCGGCGACGAGCGAGCTCGGGATCCCCGGCGAGAACCTGACCGTCCACGACTTCGACGTCCGCACCTTCCCCGACCACCGCCAGGAGATCCTCGAGCTCCTGATCCAGCTCTGGAACGACTGGCAGCCCGACGTCGTCTTCCAGCCCTCGCTGCACGACATCCACCAGGATCACCAGACGATCGCCACCGAGGGCCTGCGGGCGTTCAAGCGGACGACGATCCTCGGCTACGAGATCCCCTGGAACAACCTCGACTTCGCCTACCAGGCCTACATCTCGCTCGAGCGCCGCCACGTCGACCTCAAGGTCGCCGCGCTCGACCGCTACGCCTCGCAGCAGCACCGCCGCTACGCGGACCCGGAGTACGTCCGGAGCCTTGCCCGGACGCACGGGATCAACGTGAACCGCGAGTACGCCGAGGTGTTCCAGGTGTACCGCGCGATCGCGTAGCCGCCGCCGCCGCCGCTGCCGCCGCCGCCGACCGCCGCCGGCGGCTCAGATCCACTCGCAGTGCGAACAGGGCGGTCAACCTGACGTCAGCCGTCGACGACGAGACCCATCAGCGGGCCCCGGAGCCGGCTCGTCTTTCTCGAGACGTGCGGGAGGCAGACGAGGCGGTGGGTGAGGCTCTGGCCCGAGTTCCGCCGCTCGAGCTGATCGCGGCTGATCGGCTTCCAGAGGTTGTCGATCACGTCGATCGGATCGTGATCGACTCGATCGATCGGCAGCTCGAGATGCTCCGACCAGAGCCGCAGTCGCGTGCGCCGCGCAAGGTCGGGGTCGTGGGTGACGATGTTCATCTCGGTGTCGTTGAAGAGCGAGTGCTCGTTCAGGTTGGCGGAGCCGATCGTCAGCCAGCGGTCGTCGACGATCCCGACCTTGGAGTGGACGTAGATCGGGTCGGCTCTGAGGCCGGTGCGCGCGAAGATCGCCGAGGCGAAGATCCGCCCCTCCCCGGCATCCGCCTCGAGCAGCTCGCCGAGCACGCCGCGCGTGTCGTCGACACCGGTGTTCGGCTTTACGGGTAGCAGGACGAGGATCCGGAAGTCCTTCGAAGGCGGCTTCGCGATCTTCTCCGCGAGAACCGACGCAATCTCGGGAGACCAGAGGAACTGGTTCTCGAGGTAGATGAACCTCTCTGCGCCTCGAAACGCACGGATGTACGACTCGAGGATCCCGAAGTCTCCCTTTGGGACGGCCTTGTAGATCTTCTCCGGCACGGTGCGGACGACCTGTAGCTCGACATCGCCTGCGGGCTCCGCAACGGCCGGTGATGCCAGCCGCTCACCCGTGACCTCGTGCCAGCGCATGTTGAAGGACTCCGCGACATCGGCGACGGCGGGCCCTTCGATTCGCGTAGCGACGTCATGCCATCCCACCTTCGCGCGGGCGGGATGGTGGCGGGCGTCGAACCGGTCGCCGTCCTCGGAGGTCAGATCGAGACCGCCGACGAAGGCGATCCGGTCGTCGACCACAATCGTCTTCTCGTGGTGGCAGTGCATTGGGCGCTCATGTCCGTCCAGCGCAACCTGCGTGCGAGAGCGGTCGACGAGCCGGTCGCGCATCGCCCGCACCTCGGCCCGGGACGGGCGGAAGAGTGGAAGTGGCGCGCCGGCCCAGCTCAGCACGCGAACCTCGACGCGCTCGGCGAGTTCCGAGAGAAGGTCGCGAAGCACGAGCGGATCTCCGTCGCGCACCAGCGCGAAGGAGGGCGTGAAGTACCAGCCGGCAAGGTGGACGTGCAACTCGGCCTGCAGCATCGCCTCGGCGATCGCAGGCAGAACCTCGGCGCCGTCGATCAGCACGTCGATCTTGTTGCCGCTGCGCGGTGAATACGCGGTCTCGGCCCAGCCGCCCGGCGGCGGGTCGAACGCGCGCTCCCACCCGATCCGATGAAGCCGCCGCTCGTGATGCCGGCAGATCTGCCGGCTCACCTGGCTGCCGAACCACCGCTCGGCGGGAGAGGTAACCGCTCTCAGCCACGCGTGCGACGGAGTCTCCTCGTGATGGGCGATAGCCGACGCCATCTCTGGTCTAGGCGCCCGGCGTCCCGAGCTTCGGGGCCTGCGGCCTCGCAGGAGGACGTTCGCCGGTCGTCGTGCCGGGCTCCGCGAGCTGCTCGGCAACCTCGGCGACAACGCCGAACCGGAGGAGCCGGCCTCCGAAGGCGATGCTGCAAAGCGTGAACCACGCCCAACCGAGCGCGAGCCCGCCGATCACGTCCGTGAGCCAGTGGACGTCCAGCAGGACGCGGCTCGAGGCCACCGCCACGGCGATCCCGACTGCGCCGCCTGCGAGCATGGCGCGAGCTGCCCTTGGGCGGCGCCGGCCGAGCAGGAGCGCGCAGCCCGCGTAGAACGCTGCGGCGGTGGTCGTGTGACCGCTAGGGAAGGACGGGCCGAGGGTGGCCGCTGCGGGGTTGAAAGCCGGCCTGGCCCTGTCGACGATGTCCTTGATCACCGTCGCGACGATCTCCTCGCCTGCGACGACGGCGACGACGAACGGCACGATCCATCGACCGCCTGTCCGGTAGAGCTCGACGCCGGCCAGCACGACCGCAAGCACGATCACCACGTAGATGGATCCGAGCTGAGTGACCCCGTTCAGCACGTGATTCGAGAGCGGCGTGGCCTCGCGGCTCCCCCATTTCGCGACGCTGTTGTCGATCGACGCGAGTCGCGCATTCGTCCTCACGAGGTATGCGAGCAGCCCGAGGACGATGCCGGCGACTGCGACCAGGCCGAGCGCGATCGAGAGGGCAAGCCCGGTAGCCGACTGGGGGTCGAGCCTCCGTTCGAGCGTTCCCCGAACCCGCGGATGGGCCTGGGCGGATTCGCCTGCTTTACGACCGACGGCGAGCTCCGCCTCGCCGGGATGCCACGGATAGCGCAGCGCCACCAGGGCGGCGATCACGCCGACGGCGACGGACAGAAGTAAGAGGACGAGGGCGGGCATTCGACTTTGCTTACCGCGATTACCGGCTTTCCAATCACGCGTTCCGGAAGCATGAAGACGACCGGGTTGGTTTGCCGCTGCTGACCAGCGGACAAACACGTTCGCATGGAATCCACGCTGACCAACACAGTCCCTGCAGTTCGGGCGCACAGAACCAGCGGATCGGGCGTGCCCGTGCTCGAGCCCGCCCCGGACGGCGCAGCCGCCCGGTTCGCCTCAGCGCTGGGCTGGCGGCATCCCGCGCTCGTCTTTCTCGCGGCGGCGCTCGGAGGGCTGTTGCTGATCAGCGTGTGCTCGATCGCGGCCGCGTACCTGCTCACCGACGTGATCGGTCACGCGCCGGTCATCGGCTCGGCCAACCGGCATTTCGATACGTGGCTCTCACACCACCGTACGGCGAACCGCACGGAAGCCTCGCTGATCGGATCGATCGCGGCCGGTGGAGTCGTCCTGCCGATCGTGGCCGGGCTTGTCGCCCTGGCCTGTGTCTGTCTCCGGAAGTGGCGCATCGCCGCCTTCGCAGTGTTCGCGCTCGCGATCGAATCGTCTGCCTACCGCGCCACGACGCTCGTCTTCCACGAGCACAGGCCCCGCGTCCACCGGCTCGAGAGCCTTCCCGTCGACGCCAGCTACCCGTCCGGCCACACAGCCGCCTCGGTCGCGGTCTACGGCGGCCTTGTGCTGCTCATCACCTCGAGAATCAGGTCGCGGGCCGTTCGTGCCGTCGCCTGGTCGATCGCGGTGGCGATCCCGATCTACGTGGCGCTGTCGCGCATGTACCGGGGCATGCACTATCCGCTGGACGTGACCGGCGGGGCGCTGGTGGGGATCGCGGCGCTCTGCGTCGTCGTCTTCGCCGCGCGGGCCGCGGGCGCTGCGGACCGGCACCGAAGAGTCGTCCGTTGAAGGTTGCCGTCGTGGCGCATTCCGGAAAGACGCTCGGCGGCGGGCTGCTCGAGCTCCGTCGCCTGCTCGAGGCAGAGCACGTCACCGACCTCTTCTGGGCCGAGGTGCCGAAGAGCCGGAAGGCGCCCGCACAGGTGAAGCGTGCTCTCGATCAGGGCGCCGATCTCGTGTTCGCGTGGGGCGGCGACGGGATGGTTCAGCGGTGCGTCGACGTGCTCGCCGGCTCTCAGGCCGACCTCGCGATCATCCCGGCCGGGACCGCCAACCTGTTCGCCACGAACCTGGGGATCCCCAAGGACATCCCCCAGGCGGTCGCGCTCGGTCTGCACGGGCAACGGCACCGCTTCGACGTCGGCCGTTTCAACGGCGAGCGGTTCGCGGTCATGGCCGGGGCGGGATTCGACGCCGCCATGATCAAGGGCTCCGGGAGCCTCAAGGAGCGTCTCGGCCGTGTCGCCTACGTGATCAGCGGCTCGGAGAACCTCCGTCTGAAGTCCTTCGGGGCCACGATCAAGGTCGACGGGGCAACCTGGTTCAAAGGCAAGGCGACCTGCCTGCTGCTCGGCAACGTCGGGAAGCTCTTCGGCGGCGTCGAGGCGTTCGACGACGCGGAGCCCGACGACGGGTTTCTGGAGCTCGGGGTCGTGACCGCGGAAGGGCCTGTCCAGTGGGCGCGCACGATCGCCCGCACCGCTGTCGGATCAGCGTCGGACTCGCCCTTCGTCCAGGTGACCAAGGCGAGGTCGGTGAAGGTGAAGCTCGACCGGAAGGTCCTCTACGAGCTCGACGGCGGCGACCGTACCAAGGTGAAGGCCTTCGAGGTCGAGGTTGAGCCCGGCGCCGTGAGCGTCTGCGTCCCGGACGGGTCCGGACGTTTGGGTTTCGCCGGACCGGAAACAAGTCTCCCCATCGACAAGAGAGGTATCTCGTGAGTGTTTCCCAGGTGAGCGAGACGGCCGGTTCGGCCAAGGCAGCAGGTAAGGCCGCCGGCAACGACGTGGTCAACTCGAGGGCATTCGAGGTTCTCTCTCGGGTGGGGTTTGTCGCGCGCGGCGCGGTGTACGCGATCATCGGCATCCTCGCCTTCCGGCTGGCGGTCGGGCAGGGCGGCAAGATCACGAACCAGCAAGGCGCGTTCCACACCGTCGCGCACCAGTCGTTCGGCCATGTCCTCCTGGTGCTCCTGGCGATCGGGCTCGGCGGCTACTCCTTCTGGAGGCTCGTCAGAGCCGGCCTCGGCCACGGGCCCGAGGGCTCCGACAGCGGGTTCGACCGTGTCGCGGCGCTGGCCAGCGGGATCGCCTACGGCGTTCTGTGCTTCATCGCCATCGAGGTGCTGATGGGGTCGAACGGCGGCTCTGGAAATGCGCATAAGACAACCGGAGGCGTTCTCGGCTGGCCTGGAGGAACCTGGATCGTCGGGATCGCCGGCGTCGTGATGATCGGCGTGGCGCTCTACCAGGGCTACCGCGGTGTGACTCAGTCCTTCCTCGAGGACTCCAAGACCGAGGCTATGTCGCCCGAGATGAAGAGCTGGATCGCGCGCGTGGGCACGGTCGGCTATCTCGCCCGCATGGTCGTGTTCGGGCTTGTCGGGATCTTCCTCGTCAAGGCGGCGGTCGACTATGCACCGAGAGCGGCGGTCGGACTGGACGGTGCGCTCGCAAAGATCCTCCACCAGTCCTACGGCTCCTATCTGCTCGGAGTCGTTGCGGCAGGGCTCATCGCGTTCGCGATCTACTCGCTCAGCGACGCCCGCTACCGCCGAATCTAAAGCCCGGCTAGGGTCTTCCCGGGGGGACGAGCAGGGCGCGCCCAGCTCGTCGGCCAGCGAGAGATCGGCGATCAACAGGCCACCGCGGCGGTTCGTCAGGTTCGAGTAGGCGAGGCTACGCTGGTCGCCGGGGATCGATGAGGTGCCGGCGGCCCGGAAGAGAGCCTGGGTGTAGCCGTGCGGCGGGACGCAGATGTTGACGTTCTCGAAGGTCGTGTCCGCGCTCGTCGCGACGCCGCTCAGAGCGGCGAGATTCGTGACGATCGAGAACCGGCGATGGTCGACATCCGACGGCGCCTGGATCTGGAAGGTGAGCGTCCTCGTGACCGCGCGCTTCTGCCCGGGAGACGCAAAGACGCGGATCATCACGGCGGCGCCGGGTTTCGTCCACCCGTCGTCGTACAGGCCGTAGGTCAGCCAGGATGTCCGCCAGGGTCGGTCGGCGTCGATCAGCATCATCGTCTGGCCCTGCACCTGTACATTGCCGGCGATCGAAAGCGGATCTCGGTGACGCTCTGTACGACGTACGGCGTCCATGAATGGCTCGCGTACCCCGTCTTCGGATTGAAGGCGAGCGGGGTATTCGGGAACGAGACGACTGCATCGTCGTAGACGTCGGGGGTTGGATAGTGGGAGGCGTACCGGATCGACTTGTTCCAGAACTCGAGATCGCGCCACGACTGCTGGGTGACGAAGAAGCTCGAGTTCGTCGAGTAGGGGATCTCGGTGACGCGGGCGCCGGCCCCCACAGTCCGGTCGACCCAGTCGAGGACGCCGGCTCTCGCTCCGGGTAAGCGGCCGCCCCGAGTGGCCGGGCTTCGCGAACAGCTTGTGGAACGTGTAGGCGGTATCCACCGGGAAGCTGACGAGAAGCAGCACGGCGAAGACGAGCGTGAGGGCGTCGTGGGGGACCACCCGGGCGAGAAGCACGAAGAGCCCGGCGAGCACGAGCGTCCCGACTGCGAGGAGAATCGCCGCCGCTCCGGTCGTCCCGCCACCCAGGTTGGCAATCGGCTTGTAGAGCGATCGCAATCGGGCTGTCGGTGCTGAGCGGGAACTGCCCCGACCAGAGAAAGTCGGCCTGCAGGTGAGGTGGCGAACCCGACGGAGACCGCAGCGCGCCGGGACGACGAAGCGACCAGCGCGGGCGCCGCTCGTCGAGAAGCGCGCAGACGAACGCCGAGCACCACGACCGGCACGAGGTAGAAGAGGTAGCGGTCGATCGACGAACGTCCCGATCGTCAGGTCCCAGGCGGAGACGACGTGCCAGCGTGATCAGCACCGACAGCTGATCCGACGCAGGCGAACGCGCGCGTCCGGCTCTCCGCCCGAGGGCCGCACGACGCCGGCGAGCAGCCAGGCCGTGCCGACGACGAACGGGAGGATCCCCATCCCGAACGCAAGGTCGGCGGCGCTGTCCGGTCGCCGAGCCGGCAGTAGCGGTAGACGCGATCGAGGGCCGAGGCCTCGCTGCTGTAGAGGCTGAGGTGGCTGAGGCCGCCCGACTGTCCGCGGTAGACGAAGAGCCGCGAGGAGGAGCGGCACGTAGAAGCAGACGAGCGTCGAGGTGGTTGCGCACGGACCCCTTGAGCGCTGCTCCGGTGCGGGCTTGCCAGGCAGCGAGCCTTCTCCGGCGCTCGCGAGCTCGTACGCGACCACGCGCGACTGGAAAGGACGACGGCGAGCAGGGCGAACTGCGTTCGCGCGAAGAAGGCGAGCGCGATCACGACCAGGGCGACCAGGTCGGTGCGACCAGCGGGGGCTCGTGATCGACCGGCTGCATCGGCGAGCATCGCCCAGAGAAACAGCGGGTAGGCGACGACCTCGGTGAGCGAGGACCGTCGAGTAGACGATCCAGGGCATCGCCACGCGTGAGCGACGGCGAGCAGGTACGCAGGCCACCGCTTGCCGGTGACGCGCTGGGCGAGCAGGAACGCCGGGATCGCCGCCGAGCTCATCACCCACGCGTCGAGGATGTGGGCGTTCTCGAGGTCGGCGGGAACGCCGCCGCCGGCGAAGATCGGCGCGATCAGCGTCGGGTAGAGCTGCGCGAGGTTCTTGATCACCTCGCCGTGCAGGCGCGGCAGCAGCGAGTGGTACTGCCAGATGCTGATCGCGAGCCGCTCGCAGACGCAGCTCGTCGGTCATGTCGTTCCAGTCGGCGACCTTGCCGGCGATCGTCGCGAGGATGGTCGCCGAGCACGAACCAGAGCACGAGGAACGGAACCTCGATGCCGAAGACGGAGAGCCCGGCCAGCGGCCTCGAGCTGTCTCCACCCTCACGAGTCGGCTACAGGATCTCGAGCACGAGCCCGTCCGAGGCGAGCTCGAACTGCGCCGGCGTGTCGAGCTCCGACGGGCGGTGCGTGATCAAGAGCCGTCGCGCGCCGGAGCCCTCGAAAGCCTCCTGGGCCTCGTCCAGTGACAGGTGGCCGCGGGGCTCGCCGTCGCGGTCACCGGTGGAGAGAGTCGCCTCGCAGACGAACAGGTCGACGTTGCGGGCGAGATCGCTCAGGTGCTGGCCGGGCGCCGAGTCCCCCGAGTAGGCGAGCGTAGAGCCGTTCGCCGAGACGCGGAAGCCGTAGGACTCGACCGTGTAGTGAGGCATCCGGGCCGCCGTGATCGTGTGCCCGGCCGTCGTGAACGGGACGCCGGGCGCGTACTCCGAGATCCGGAAGACGCGCTCGAACATGTCGGGGAAGCCGAGCTCGGAGCCGAAGATCTCGAGTCTTTGCCTCCCCTTCGGGGGCACCCAGAGCTCGGGCCGGTCGTGGTTTCCGCCGAGCCCGTTGGCGTGGATCCAGCCCCAGACCCACGGGACGAGATCGCCCCAGTGGTCGAGATGGAAGTGCGTGATCGCGATCGAGTCGGGCTCGGGCCAGGCCTCCGGCCAGGCGCCGGTCTGCTCGCGGAGACGAGAGAGGACACCCGGTCCACAGTCGAGGAGCAGCGACTGCTCCGACTCGACGAGATATCCCGACTGGGCCCCTCCAGGGTTCGGCCAGGCCGGCGAGCAACCGATCACGGTCAGTTTCACGGTCTGCATCCTTGCAGGTACACGCGTTGCGGTCGCGGGTAACGGCGGCTATCGTTGAGACCGATGGTTCGTGAGCGCTACGCAGCCGCTTCTCGCGCCGGCCTCGCCGCCGGTCCGGCTGTCCTGGGCTCCCTCGAGCTTGGCCTGCTCCTTCCCCGGTAAGGGGAGCCACGCGACGACATACCCGACCCCGCGCACATGCACCAGCGGGAGAAGTCCGTCCCGACGCAAACAAGGAGCGAGCCGAGATGCCCATGCCGTACTGGAAATACCGTCCCTACGAGACAGTCGATCTGCCCGACCGAACCTGGCCGGACCGCGTCGTCGACCGCGCGCCGATCTGGTGCTCGACCGACCTGCGCGACGGCAACCAGGCCCTGATCAAGCCGATGGACTCGGCGCGCAAGCAGAAGATGTTCGACCTGCTGCTGCAGCTCGGGGTCAAGGAGATCGAGGTCGGGTTCCCGTCCGCCTCGAAGACCGACTTCGACTTCGTACGCAGCCTCGTCGAGGGGGACCTGATCCCCGAGGACACGACGATCGCCGTCCTGACCCAGGCGCGGCCGGAGCTGATCGAGCGCACCTACGAGGCGATCGACGGTGCGCGCCGCGCGATCGTTCATCTCTACAACTCGACCTCCGAGACCCAGCGCCGGGTCGTCTTCCGCCTCGACAAGGAGGGGATCACCGATCTCGCCGTGCGCGGCGCCGCGCTCTGCAAGGAGCTCGCCGCCGGCACGAAGACGCAGGTCATGTTCGAGTACTCGCCCGAGAGCTTCCACGGCACCGAGCTCGACTACGCGCTCGAGATCTGCGAGGCGGTGATCGCGGAGTGGGGCCCGACGAGCGACGAGAAGATGATCATCAACCTGCCGACGACGGTCGAGCAGTTCCCGCCGAACGTCTACGCCGACCGGCTCGAGTGGTTCCAGCGGCACATGTCCTCGCGCGAGCAGGTGATCCTGAGCGTGCATCCGCACAACGACCGCGGGACAGCGGTTGCGACAGCGGAGCTCGGCCTGATGGCCGGCGCCGAGCGCGTCGAGGGGACGCTCTTCGGGAACGGCGAGCGCACCGGGAACGTCGACATGATCACGCTCGCGCTGAACCTGCTCACCCAGGGCGTCGACCCCGGGCTCGACCTGTCCCGGTTGGACGAGGCGCGCGCGATCGTCGAGGAGTGCAACGAGCTGCCCGTGCATCCGCGGCATCCGTATGCCGGCGAGCTCGTCTACACGGCCTTCTCCGGCTCCCACCAGGACGCGATCAAGAAGGGCATGTACGCGCAGCAGCGCTCGGACTCCGAGCTCTGGGACGTGCCGTACCTCGCCGTCGACCCGATGGACGTCGGCCGCAACTACGAGGCGATCATCCGCGTCAACTCGCAGTCGGGCAAGGGCGGCGTCGCCTATCTGATGGAGGCCGAGCACCACCTCGAGCTGCCGCGCGGCCTGCAGGTCGACTTCGCGCAGAAGGTGCAGGCGATCACCGACGCCCGCGGCGACGAGATGACCGCCGACGAGCTCCTCGCCGCCTTCCACCAGGCCTATCTCGCGCACACGCGGCCGTACGAGCTTCTCTCCTACACGCTCGGGAGCGCAGAGCAGGACGAGATCGTCGCCCAGATGACCGTCGACGGCGAGCCGCTCGAGCTGACCGGGAGCGGCAACGGCCCGCTCGCCGCGCTCGTCGACGGCTTCGAGCGCCAGTTCGGGATCACGGTCCGCATCCGCGACTACCACGAGCATGCGATGGCCGCGAGCGCGTCCGCGACCGCGGCGGCGTACGTCGAGGCCGACGTCGACGACGACGCGGTCTGGGGCGTCGGCCTCCATCCGAGCATCCTCCGGGCCTCGCTGCTCGCGATCGTCAACGCGGTGAACCGGTCGATCGCGCTCCGCGAGGCGGTCGCGACGGCGAGCTCGCTCTTCGATGCTTCGTAGCGCCTAGATCGGCGCGAACCGGCGGAGGCGCGTCAGCTCCGCCGGCTGGTAGAAGCGGAGCGGGAAGAGGATCACGCGGGTAGACCAGCGTGAGCACGATCGCCACGGGCAGCGAGCCGACCGCCCAGGCGATCGCCGGTGAGGGCGCACGGCGACCGAGGCGAGGGTGATGATGCGCCGCCACTGGTAGGCGACGGGGTAGACCTGGCGGCTCCGCACCCACATGCCGAGGAAGAGCACGAGGTAGGCGGCGAGGGTCGCCACCGCGGCGCCCATCATCCCGAACCTGGGGATCAGGAGCGAGTTCAGGCCGATGTTCACGAGCGCCGCGAGCGCCGCTGACGACCCAGTTCAGCTGGGTCTGGCGCATCCGGCCGATCCCGATCGCGAGCACCGAGTAGCCGGAGTACGCGGCGGTCGCGAAGCAGAGGAGCGGAACCGCCTCGGCGGAGCGGTCGAAGTTCCCCTTGGGCGCGAGGATGTCGACGATCCACGGTGCGAGCGCGCCGAGGGCGAGCGACATCCAGCAGGTGATGAAGAGCAGGTAGGTGAGGACGTAGGAGTACGTGCGCTTCGCGGCGGTCTCGTCGCGGATCGAGTAGGCGAACGCGGGCCAGGCGAGCTGGAAGGCGGTCATCAGGAAGACGATCGATCGACGCGATCCGCACGGCGAGCGAGTAGATGCCGACCTCGGCCTGGCCCTTGTAGGCGTTGATGAAGAGGCGGTCGATCAGGTTGATCACCCACAGCGCGAGCGCCGCCGGGACGAGCGGCAGGCCGAACCGGTTCATCTGCCGCAGCAGGTGGCGGTCGAACTGGAAGCCGAGCTGGTAGCGGCGGTAGGCGAGCAGCACGACGTAGACCGTGAGCGTTCCGAGGAAGTTGCCGACGACGGCGCCGATCGCGCCCTTGTGCGCGCCGACGACGAGGGCGATCGTCGCGCCGATCGTGATCAGGACGTTCGCGACGCTCGCGATCGCGAACCCGACCGGCCGCTCCTCGACGCGGAAGAGCGCCGTCACCTGCGCGTAGTTCATCTGCGCCCAGAGGCCGACGAAGCCGGCGCGGACGAGCCAGGGGTCGTCGAGGTTCAGCCAGCTCGAGATCTCGGGCGCGAACACGAACCCGAGGATCAGCCCGAGCGTCGCCATCCCCATCGTGAACCAGAACGAGGTGCGGACGACGAGGGTGCGGCGTGCGGCGTCCTCCGAGTCGAAGTAGAAGCGGAAGAACGCGCTCGTGATCCCCAGCCGCAGCAGGATCACGAGCACGCTCGTCAGGGCGATGATCGTCTCGATCTTGCCGAAGCCGACCGTGCCGAGATAGACCGTGTAGACCGGCAGCAGGAAGACGGCGATGAGGCGGGAGACGATCCCGCCGAGGCCGTAGATCGCCGATTGCGAGCCGAGTCGCTTGAGCTCCCGGGCGAGCACCTACAACGCAGCGTAGATCGCGAGCAGGCGGTCGGCGATCACGTCGATGTCGTGGACCCGCTCGACGTAGGCGCGGCTCGCGGCCCCGATGGCGCGGCGCAGGGCGGCGTCCTCGACGAGCGGGCGGAGCTCTTCGGCGAGGTCGTCCTTCGTCGCGGGGACGATCGGGACGCGGATCCCGTAGCCCTCGGCGCTCTGCTCGACCGTCTCCGGGTCGAGGTGGGCGACGACCGGCTTGCCGAGCGCCATCGACTCGAGCGCGAAGACGCCGTGCCAGCCGGCGTTCAGCTGGTCGACGACGATGTCGGCGCGGGCGTAGCGCTCGCGCGCCTGCTCGTGGTTGACGCCCTCGACGATGTCGAGGTCGACCGGCAGGCTCTCGCAGGCCTCGATCACGTAGCTGCGTGCCCTTCTTCTCGCGGTTCGACGGCGCGTGGACGACGAGCGGCCGCGGGTTGTCGGACGGCGGCACGGGCGTGAACTCGCGCAGGTCGAGGCCGGGCGGGACGACGTGCGCCTCGGGCACCCAGCGAAGCGCGGCGTAGGAGCCGACGATCTCCGCGCCGGCGCGCTTGCCGTCGGTCAGCTCGGCCGGGCGTCTTGCCGCGGATGTCGGAGCCGAGGTAGTGGAAGACGCTCTTCTTCCGTGCCGCCTGCAGGATCGGGAACTGCAGCGAGGGCGGGACGAGCGTCAGCCCGAAGTAGAAGTGGAAGACGTCGGTCTTCGGGAGCAGCTTCGCGAGCGCGGCGAACTGCGTCGCGAGCCGCCGCGGCAGCCCGCCGTGCCGGTCGAGCGACCAGTCGGCCTCCGGGTGCAGCTTCCCGCGGTTGAAGACGACGAGCCGCGCGTCGACGCCCTTCCGGCGCAGCGCCTGCGACGTTCTCCCACGGGATCCCGGCGACGTTGACCGGGCAGTGCGTGACTCGAAGAGACACGTCTCCTCAGGGCGTGTCCGGGGACAGTCCCCAGACATGTCTTGGCGAGCCATGTCCCGGGGACAGTCCCCAGACGTGTCTCGAAAGGACAGTGCCCTCAGCCGGCATCGAACTCGAGCTGGTCGAAGTAGCGCAGCGCCGTCCGGCCCGGGGCGGATCCGCGGGCGGAGCGCGCGGAGCTCGTCGTCGGAGATCTCGCCGATCGCGCGCTTGACGCCGAGGTAGGGCAGGTTCAGGTCCTCCTGGTAGACGATCGTCGAGATCCGCGGGTTGATCTCGATCACGTAGTCGCCGACGAGCTGGATGTTGAAGAAGTGCTCGATCCCGAGCTCGGCGACGATCGCGTTCGAGAGCGTCATCAGCGCCGTCGTCCTCGAGCGTGACGAAGTACATCGCGAGGCCGGCGCGCATCGCCTCGCGGGTCTTCGGGTGGCCGAGGACGATCTCGCGAGCCGTTCGCGATCCCGTCGATCGTGCGCTCCGGGCCGGTGGCGAGCTCCATCACGAGCAGGTCGGTCTGGTCGTCGACCGACGCCAGGATCTCGACCGCCTCCTCGAGGCGCATCGAGACCGAGCCGGGCCGCTCGCGGAGGAGCTGGTCGGCGCGGTCGACGGTCGGGTCGAGGATCCGGAAGCCGCGCGAGCCCGAGGAGAACACCGGCTTGAAGCACACCGGCCGGTCCGGATAGCCGAGCTCGCGCGCGGCCGCCTCGACCTGCGGCGGCGCCCTGGACGCGGCGGAAGTCGGGCGCGGGGAGGCCCGAGGCGGCGCAGGAAGGTGTAGCTCTCGGCCTTGTCGTTCGAGCGGTGGATCGCGTCGGGCGGAGAGACGAGGACGGCGACGTCGCCGAAGCCACCGGTCGCGCCGGCGAGGCCTTCGAGGTCGAACGACGACTGCGGCAGGATCGGCCGCTGCGCCCTCGCGCTCGGCGATCTCGCGGATCGCGTCGCGGAAAGCCGGGGTCGGAGCCGGCGGGGACGAGGTGGAACGCGTCGCAGAGGTGCCGGCCGACCGAGCGCTCGCTCATGTCGGTGCCGACGAGCCGGACCTCGCGCTCGCCGTTCGCGCGCAGCGCGTGGAGGAGCGCCGCCGTCCCGGGCGCGCCCGAGGCGGTGACGATGACGGTGAGCGGCTTCATCCGAGGTCGATCCGGTCGGCGCGCAGATGCTCGAGGCGCGCGGCGCGGTCGGCGTCGAGGAACGTGCGCATCGTCTCGCCCATCGTCGAGCCGTCGTAGGCCCAGATCTCGGGGTGGGTCAGGAGCTGCAGCCACTCGAAGTCGCCGCGCGCGAGCGTCGTCGTGCGGGCAGCCGTGGCGCCAGTGCTGGTTCGAGTCGGAGCGGTAGTGCTCCGGGTCGAACCAGGGCGTCGCTCATCACGTTCACGACGCCCTCGAGCGGCGCGGTCATGTAGTCGGGGTCGGGGTTGTGCCAGGCGACGACGCGGCTCGAAGCGGTCGTCGAGGTCGACGTCGGGCCACACCGCGTGGTGCGCGATCCGCCCGCCGAGCTCGCGCAGCCGGGCGATCGTGCGCTCGCCCTTCGGCCGAGTCGAGGTTGTAGAAGACCGAGCGCGTCATCAGGAACCAGGTCGACCAGGCGCCCGCCTCGGCCTCGACCTCGGCCACCGCGACGGCGGCCTCGAGCGACAGGTCGACGTCGTGGCGGAGGATCAGGTCGCCGGCCACCGGCGGCCGGTCGAACCCGGCGAACCGGTAGCCGCCGGTCTTCGCCGCCTCGAGCAGCTCGCGGTAGTGGTCGAGTGAGAAGTCGCAGCTCATGTCGGCTCGACCTCGACGTCGATCAGGCGTCGCCGCGGCCTCGGCGCGGTCGAGGGCCTCGAGGTTCGTGTCGGCGATCGCGATCACGTAGCCGCGGCGGTCGCCGTCGAGGCGCACGGGGCGGATCACCTCGCCCTCGACGAGGTACGTGTCGGCCTGGACGACGCCGGGGAAGGCGAGCACCTTCTCGAGCGAGCCGACGCGGACGACCCGGCCGGGCGTGAGCGGGCCCGGCGCCGCCGTGAGGAAGCGGATCGCGAGCGGCTGGCGGAACTGCGGCGAACACGAGCTCGTCCGGCAGCTCCTCGCCGAGCGCCATCCGGAGCTGCACCTCGATCAGGTCGACCCCGACCGCATGACGCACCAGGTCGGCCATCTGGCCGCCCGGGATCCGGGCTGCGCACTCGACCACCACGACTCCGCCGTCGGGCGACGCGATCAGCTGCGGGAAGGCGATCCCGTTCTCGAGGCCGAGCGTCCGGGCCGTGAGAGCCGCGATCCGCTCCGACTCCTCGAGCTGGTCGCCGTAGACCGTCGCCGGATAGACGTGGATCCAGCCGACGCCGAAGCCGATCCCCGGCGGACGCAGGCGGTCGGACAGCGTCAGCGTCCACGCCTCGCCGTTGCGGGCGATCACGATCCCGTTCATCTCGGTCCCCTCGACGTACTGCTCGAGGATCGCCTCCTGCGTCGGCGACGCCGAGAGCGCCTCGTGCAGGTGCGCGTCGATGTCGTCCACCGACTCGACGAGGAAGATCCCGCGCTGGCCGCCCGAGTCGGCCGGCTTCAGCACCGCCGGGAAGCCGACCTCGTCGGCGGCGCGATGGCGTTCCGACAGCTTGCGCACCGCAGCGAACCGCGGCTGCGGCACGCCGGCCTCGGCGAGCGCCCGCCGCATCGCGACCTTGTGCGTCATCAGGTGCGCCGCTGCCGTTCCGATCCCCGGCAGCCCGCGAGCCTCGGCGATCGCGGCCACCACCGGCACGGCACGGTCGGCCGACACCGTCAGCACGCCGTCGAAGCTCTCGCCCTCGAGCGGCCTCGAGCACCGCGTCGACGTCCGAGAAGTCGACGACGAACGCGCCGTCGGCGATCTCGAGCCCGAGCGCGTCGGCGTTGCGATCGACGGCGAGAACGCGCAGGCCCCGCTCCTTCGCCCGGACGATCGCGTTCCGCTGGTGGCGTCCCGCGCCGACGAAGAGAACGGTTTTCACAGCCAGGCGATGCTACTGGTCAGTCTCGTGCCGAGGATAGGCGGGTAACCTTGCGCCGTGGCGCTCAAGGGCAAGCGGATTCTCGTCACGGGCGGCGCCGGCTTCATCGCGACGACGCTCGCGCGCGAGCTGGTCGACGACAACGAGATCGTCGCCGTCGACAACCTCCACCGGAACGCGCTCCAGGGCACGCCGCTCGCGAACCACCCGAACTTCACGCTCCACCAGTGCGACGTCCTGGACGGCGAGCAGCTGAAGGAGCTCGCCGCCGGCGCCACGCACTTCGTCCACTGCGCGGCGATCGCCGGCGTCGAGACGGTGCTCGAGAGCCCGGTACGCACGATGCGCGTCAACGTGATCGGCACCTACAACGCGCTCGAGGCGGCGCTCGCGACGATCGACACGCTCGAGCGCTTCGTCGACTTCTCGACCAGCGAGGTCTTCGGCACCCACGCCTACAACGTCAGCGAGGGCCAGGTCTCGACGATCGGCTCGGTCGGCGAGGCGCGCTGGACCTACGCCGTCTCGAAGCTCGCGGGCGAGCACATGGCGCACGCCTACCACGACGAGCTGAAGCTGCCGACCGTCACGGTGCACCCGTTCAACGTCTTCGGCCCCGGCCAGATCGGCGGCGGCGCGATCCGCGCGTTCATCGAGGCTGCGCTCGAGGGCCGCAACCTGACGGTGCGCGGCGACGGCTCGCAGATCCGCGCCTGGTGCTACGTGACCGACATGGTCAGCGGTGTCCTCGCCTGCCTCGAGCGGCCCGAGGCCGTCGGCCAGGCGTTCAACATCGGCAACCCGCGCTCGTCGGTCACGATCTACGACCTCGCCACCCGGATCAAGCGGCTCACCGACTGCCCCGGCGGGATCGTCTTCGAGCCGCTCGGCTACGTCGACGTCGAGCTCCGGATCCCGAACGTCGCCAAGGCGCACGAGCTGCTCGGCTGGGAGCCGAGCGTCGAGCTCGACGACGGGCTGACGAGGACGATCGAGTGGTACCGGGCGAGATAGCCCCGATCCGCCTCGCTCGCCCGGAGACGGGCGAAGAGGAGCTTGCCGAAGTCGCGGCCGTCCTCGAGAGCGGGATGCTCACGCAGGGCCCGCGTGTCGCCGAGCTCGAAGAGCTGGTCGCGGAGGCCTGCGAGACGACGCCACGCGCTCGCCGTCTCGTCGGGCACGGCGGCGCTCCATCTCGCGGTGCACGCGCTCGGCCTCTCGCCCGGCGACGAGATCCTCGTTCCCGCCTACACCTTCCCGGCGACGGCCAACGTCGTCGAGCTCTCCGGCCTGCGCCCGGTGCTCGTCGACGTCGACCCGGTGACGATGAACATCGATCCCGAGAAGCTCACGGTCGGGCCGCGCACGAAGGCGATCCTCGCCGTTCACCTCTTCGGCCGTCCGTGCCGGATGGAGGAGCTTCCCGACCTGCCGGTGATCGAAGACGCCGCGGGTGCGCTCGGCGCCCGTCGTGGCGGCCGTGCGTGCGGCTCGCTCGGCCTCGTGGGCTGCCTCAGCTTTCATCCCCGCAAGATCGTCACCACCGGCGAGGGCGGGGCCGTGACGACCAGCGACGAGCGTATCGCGGCAGCGATGGCGCAGTTCCGCAACCACGGCTGGCGCTCGCTCGCCGACGCCGACATGCCGGCTCCGGGGCTCAACTACCGGCTGTCCGACATCCTGGCCGCGGTCGGACTGCCCCAGATGCGGCGGCTCGACGAGCTGCTCGCCGGCCGCGAGGCGATGGCGGTCGCCTACAACGAGCGCCTGGCCGGCCTGCCGGTGACCCTGCCCGAGGTCGACGAGGGGACGTCCACGGCCGCCAGGCCTACGTGATCCAGGTCGCCCGGCGCGACGAGGTCCTGGCCGGTCTACGTGCCCAGGGGATCGAGGCGCAGATCGGGACGTTCGCCCTGCCGCTTCTGCACGCCTACGTCGACCAGGGCTTCTTCCCGGGCGCCGAGCACGCCTTCGAGCATGCGCTTGCGCTGCCGTTCCACTCTCGGCTCACCGAGTCCGATCTCGACCGTGTGGTCGAGGCGCTCGCGGCGCTCATCTCCTAGCTGCGCCGACAGCTCGCCAGAAACTTGCGCGCGCAGGTATCTTGCTTGCGCGCACAACGTGCGAGCTCATTGCTCACGAGGGGGTACCGGAGATGACCAGCGCGAACGCACAGGTCCGTGCGACCGTCGCCGTGATCGGCGGCGGGTACGGCGGCACGATCGCCGCCAAGGCGATCGACGAGTTCGCCGATGTGACACTCGTCGAGCCACGCGATGCCTTCGTCCACAACGTCGCCGCGCTGCGGGCGCTGGTCGAGCCGGAGTGGCTGTCGCGGATCTTCTTCCCGTACGACCGCCTGTTGGCGAACGGGCGTGTGGTGCGGGACCGAGCGATCGGCGTCGAGCCCGGGCGCGTGACGCTCGCTTCGGGCGACGAGCTCAGGCCCGATGTCATCGTGCTTGCGACCGGCTCGACCTACCCGTACCCGGCCAAGTCCGACACGGACGAGACGGCCACGGCGCTCGTCCGCTACTCGGCCAGTCACGACGAGCTGGCGCAGGCGGAGCGCGTGCTGATCGTCGGCTCAGGCCCGACCGGGCTCGAGCTGGCGGGCGAGATCTCCGACCGCTGGCGCGAGAAGCGGATCACGATCCTGGAACCGGAGCCCGAGATCCTCGCCGGCCCCTACAGGCAGGAGCTTCGGGACGAGGTGCGCCGTCAGCTCGAGGAGCGCGGCGTCGAGTTCGTGCTCGGGGACCCGCCCAGCGCGGAGCCGAGCAGCCCGCCGGTCAGGTTAGGCCCGGTCGCGGTCTCGACGAAAGGGGGACGCACGATCGAGGCGGATATCTGGTTCCGGTGCTACGGCCTCGCACCCGTGAGCGACTACCTCCGGGGTGACCTCGCCGCGGCGCGGCTTCCCGACGGGTGGATCGACGTGACGCCCGAGCTCCAGGTGGCAGGGCAAACGAACGTCTTCGCGCTCGGCGACGTCGCGGATGCCGACCTCAAGACGGCGGGCCGAGCAGGCCGCGAGGCGGACGTCGTTGCCGCCAACATCCGTGCGCTGATCGAGGGTGGCGAGCTCCAGGCCTACGAGCCGATGCCGCCGGCGATCGTGATACCGCTCGGCCCAGGCGGCGGCGCTTCCGAGCTTCCGGGCCGCGACGACATCGCCGACGCTGCAACGACTGCGGCCATCAAGGGCGAGCACATGTTCATCGACGCTTACCGCGACCGCTTCGGGCTCGCGGCGCCGGAGCCTGCCGTCAGCGGCGCTTAGCCGGGATAATGCGCGGCATGAGCCGCCTCGACGGTCCGACCCGGCTCCAGCCCGCGCGCGAGGCTGCTCGCGAGCGGCCCGCCGGCTCGGCCGGCCTGTCGGCCGCGACGATGTTGCTCGCGCTGCAGCAAACGGCGGGCAACGCCCGCGTGGCGCGGATGCTGATCCTGCGCGACGAGCTCACCCTGGCCGACGACTCGGCGACGCCACTCGACGCACCCACCGGGGGCGGCACCGGCACCAGTGGCGCGACGGTGGGAAGCGTCAGCGGGAGGCGACCGGCCGTGCGGCCGGTCACGCGGAACTTCGCGAACTGCAACGAGGCGGCCGACTGGCTCAACGGCGGCGGCGACGCGGGCGACGCCTCACCCCAGTACCACCCGACGCCCGGGCGGATCAGGCACGCGAGCTCGGGCGGGACGTTCACGGCTTCGGTGGACCTCACGTGGGCCTACGACCCGTCGTCGACCGCGGAGATGATCATCCCCGCCTGGCCGAACATGACCGACGCCGAGCGCGCGGCGGTCGCGCGCTACCGCTCGGCGATCCAGGCGCACGAGGAGATGCACTTCGACGTGACGGACGCCGTCGTCAAGGCCCTGCAGCGCACCGTCACGGCCACGGGAACCGACCCTGCCGACACGACGCGCAACCTGCAGACGGCGGTCACGCAGTACGGGGCGGACGCGCAGGCGGCGATCGAGACGGCGACCCACGACTACGACGCGGCCACCCAGCACGGCAAGACGCAGTCGGCGGTCGGTGGCGTCGACGTGCACCTCGACTGCAGCGGCGGCGGCTCGGGAGGCGGTGGCGCCGGCAGCGGCGGTTCGGGCTCGTCGTCCTCCTCGACAGACGCAAGTCTCGCAGCCGACTTGACAGGGTTGTGAGTCATCACTAACATCGGGCGCCGATGGTGACCACGGAACGGAAGACGAAGGAAGCACGCCGCGAGGACATCCTCGACGCCGCGTTCCTCGAGTTCGCGGAGCGCGGGCTCCACGGCTCCTCGACCGAGGCCATCGCGACGCGGGCCGGCATCTCGCAGCCCTACGTCTTCCGCCTCTTCGGGACGAAGAGGGATCTCTTCCGGGCGGTCGTCGCCCGCTGCTTCCGCGAGACGCTCGAGATGTTCCAGCGCTCTGCAGAGGGATTGCGTGGAGAAGAGGCGCTGAGAGCAATGGGTGAGGCATACAAGCAGCAGTTGCTGAACGACCCCGTCCGGCTTCGCGGCCAGATGCAGGCGTACGCCGCCTGCGACGACCCCGACCTGCGTGACGTCGTGAGTCAGGGGTACGGCGATCTCGTCACCTACGTCGAGCGGGTCTCGGGGCTCCCGCCGGCCGAGGTGTCGCGGTTCTTCTCGATCGGGATGCTGATGAATGTCTTTGCCTCGATGAACCAGTTCGGCGACCATGCCGAGCCCTGGGCGCAGCGGCTCCTCGAGGGCTGCAAGTAGTCGATCCGAGTCCTCTTTTTCAGTCGGAGGTAAGTGATGAGTCACAAAATACGGAGCAATCACAAGTTGATCTGGGCCTTCGCGCTGACCTCGCTGGCCGGGTTCATGGTCACGCTCGACAACCTCGTCGTGACGACGGCGCTGCCCGTCATCCACCGTGACCTCGGCGCGAGCCTAGGCGGCCTCGAGTGGACGGTCAACGCCTACACGCTCACCTTCGCCGTGCTGCTCCTGACGGGAGCCGCGCTCGGCGACCGGTTCGGCCGCCGGCGCCTGCTCGCGATCGGCCTCGGCATCTTCACCGCGTCCTCGGCTCTGGCGGCGCTCGCGCCGTCGATTGTCGCGCTCGACGCCGCGCGTGCCCTGCAAGGCATCGGCGGCGCCATTGTGATGCCGTTGACGCTGACGATCCTCTCCGCCTCCGTCCCGGCGGAGCGCCGCGGCCTCGCGCTCGGCGCCTGGGGCGGGATCACCGGCCTGGCGGTCGCCTTCGGCCCGCTGGTCGGCGGCGCCGTGGTCTCGGGGATCTCGTGGCAGTGGATCTTCTGGCTCAACGTGCCGATCGGCCTCGTGCTGATCCCGCTCGTGTGGTTCCGCCTCGACGAGAGCCGCGGAGACTCGAGCCGTCTCGACCTTCCCGGTCTCGTGCTCGCCGGGGTGGGGCTGCTCGGGATCGTGTGGGGCCTCGTCCGCGGCAACTCGCTCGGCTGGAGCTCGCCCGAGATCCTCGGCGCGATCGTCGCCGGTCTCGCCTTCATCGCGGCGTTCGTCTGGTGGGAGCTCCGCACGCCGACGCCGATGCTGCCGATGCGCTTCTTCCGCGACCGGGCGTTCGCGCTCGCGAACACCGCGTCGCTCTTCTTCTCGTTCGGGATGTTCGGCTCGATCTTCCTGCTCGCCCAGTTCTTCCAGACCGTGCAGGGCTACTCGCCCCTCGGCTCCGGGCTGCGGATCCTGCCGTGGACGGCGATGCCGATGATCGTCGCGCCGATCGCCGGAGCCCTCTCCGACCGGATCGGCGGCCACCGCCTGATGGGCGCGGGACTGCTCCTGCAGGGCATCGGGCTCGCGTGGATCGCGGCCGTCTCGACGCCGTCGACGCCGTACCTCGACATCGTCGCGCCGTTCGCTCTCTCGGGGATCGGCATGGCGCTCTTCTTCGCGCCGGTCACGAACGTCGTCCTCTCCCGGGTTCGCTTCGAGGAGCAGGGCAAGGCCTCGGGGGCGAACAACACGATCCGCGAGCTCGGAGGAGTGCTCGGCGTCGCAGTGCTCGCTTCGATCTTCGCCCACTACGGCGGTTACCGCACTCCGTCGACGTTCGTCGACGGCATGAACGCCGCCGTCTACTTCGGCGCAGGCGTCGTCGTGCTCGGTGGCGTGGCCGCCTTCCTGATCAAGCCGCTGCGCTCGCGCGACCGGGAGCCCGTCGAGCTCGTTCCCGAGCTCGAAGTCTCAGCCTGACGCGGCTCCCGGATAGGAAACGTCCCTGGGGGGCGGGGATACTCCCGCCCCCCAGGCGCTTCATCAGTGCTCTACGTCGCGAGCAGGTTCTTCATGTACTTCGGCGTCATCGGCAGACGCCTCGGCTGCTTGCCGGTGGCGTCGAACACCGCGGATGCGATCGCTGCTGCCGTGAACCCGTTCGGGCCCTCACCGCCGCCGCCGTAGGCGCCGACAGACGGGTTGTTCATGACGATCACCTTGATGTCCGGCAGGTCGATCATCCGCAGGATCGGGAACGTCACCCAGTCGGTCGAGGTGATCTTCGACTTGTTGAAGACCACCTGCTCGTGGAGTGCCTCGCTGACGCCCATCACGGTGCCGCCCTCGGCATTGCGCATCAGCTGTCGCGGGTTGATCGCGATTCCCGGGTCGACGGCGGTCGTGACGTTCAGCACGCTCACCTTCCCGGTCTTCAGGTTGACCGACACCTTGACCGCGCAGGCCCAGTAGGAGTTCTGACGCAACATCGAGCTGAACCCCTGGCCGGTGACCGTCTTCGATCCCGTCGCCGCTGCACTTGGGCTCGGCGAAGGCCTCGTCTCCCAGCCGGACGCGGTCTTGACCTCGTTCATCACCGCGATCAGCCGGGCGGCGCTCGTGTTGTTGATCCGGAACTGGATCGGATCGATCTTCGCAGCGGCGGCGAGCTCGTTCATCATCGATTCCTGAGCGAAGTTCTGCTGCCGCTGAGCCGGGGTCCGCATGCTGTGGCCGCGAAGCCCGATCTGCGTGTCGAAGTTCGGCTTCGTCGGGTCGGTGCCCACCTGCCACGTTCCGAGAGCCGTCTGCACGGCGTTCGGAACCTTGTCGTAGAGCCAGGGGTCGGAGACCGAGTTGACGATCGAGCCGAACGTTCCCGGGAACGGAGCGACTGCCGGAGCGGTCATCGTCGGGAGCCCGGCGAGCAGAGCCCCGACCATCCGGTCGTCCTGCATGGCGGGCATGTAGTGCTTGGCGTTGAAGGAGACGAGCTTTCCGCTCGAGTCCAACCCGGCCTGGACGTCCGAGAACGCCGCGGTGTGCTGCGTCGACCACTGCATGTCGTCCCACCGCATCCACTGGAGCCGGATCGGCTTTCCGACGATCTGCGAGATGATCACGGCCTCGTCCTCGGCGCCCGTGCTGCCGCCGTTCGAGCGGCCGTAGTGGCCAGAGCCGTCGTAGTTCCGGACGACGATCTTGTCGGTCGACATGTTGAGCATCATCCCGAGCTCCCAGCGCATCGCCTGCGGGTTGGCGCTGTGGACATGCACGTACACGAGCCCGTCGGAGCGCGCCGCGTCAGCGACACAGCAGGTCGGGCCGATCGGTGCGTGCTTCTCGGTCGGGTACTCGTAGCTGGCCGAGAGCTTCGTCGCTGCCGTTTGAATCGCAGCGTCGGCACTACCGACGTTGATCCCCACCTGCACCGGAGCCGTCTTCCAGTCGGCCTTACGGAGGGCGCCGAACTGGTTGCCGCTGCCGGGCAGGCCGGACCAGTCGCTCCACTTCGTCGTGCGCGCGAGGAGCGAAGCCGTCTCGATCGCGTTGTACTCGAGCGGGTCGACCACGGCGACGAGGTTCCCCTTGACCACGATCTGCGTGTTCGGGAACTGCTTCTTGTCGAGCGTGCCGACCTGGAGCAGCGTGGAGCCCAGCGTGGCCGGGTGCACGACGCGGGCATGGAGCATCCCCGGCAGCCGCACGTCACCGACGTAGGTCGCCGTTCCTGAGACGATCGGGGGGATCGTACGCATGCCGATCGACTGCCCGACGATCTTGTACTGGCTGATCGGCTTCACGGGCGGGTTGCCCGTGATCGAGAGGCCGAACAGGCCCTGCAGGCTCCCCGCGACCGGGATCGTGAGGCTGAGCTGCTGGTTCGAGACGAGCTGGCCGTAGCTGAGGCTCTTGCCGCCGCCGGTGACGACTCCGTCCTTGACGGACAGGCTCGCGACGGGGACCCCGAGCTGCGACGACGCCAGGTTGAGCAGCGCCTGGAACACGTACGCACCTGCGAGACGCGGGCTCGGGCTGCCCGCACCCATGTAGCCGGCCGAGAAGCCGCCGTCGGGGGTGCGGTCGGTGTCGCCCATGATCACCTGCGTGATCGCGGTGTACGGGACGTTGAGCTCCTCCGCAGCGATCTGCGCGTAGGCCGTGCTCGCCGAGCCCTGACCGAGCTCGATCTTGCCCGTGCGCATCACGATCGTGTTGTCAGGGTGGATCTCGAGCCACGAGTTCGGCAGCGTCGGGTCGACGCTCGTCGACGGCCCGGAGGCTGCCTTCGCGGTCTTCGCGCCTACGCCCGTCCCGACGAGGCTGAGCCCGACGACGAGCCCGCCGCCGGCCTTGACGAACTTTCCGCGGGTCAGCGTGGCCCCGAAGATGTCGATGGTCTCTTCGTTCGCGCTCATCAGGTTCCCTTCGCCATCGTCTTGGCAGCCTGCTGAATGGCCTCGATGACCGCCGTATACGTTCCACAGCGGCAGAGATGGCCGTTCAGCGCCTGCTTGATCTGCGTCTTCGACGGATTCGTCGTCGTCGCGAGCAGGTCGGTTGCCTGGATGATCATGCCGTTCTGGCAGTAGCCGCATTGCGGCACCTGCACGTCGATCCATGCCTGCTGGAGCGGGTGCAAAGCCGGCGCAGCACCTGTCGTGCCGCGCTCCGAGGCCCACAGCGCCGGTAGGCCCTCGAGTGTCGTGATGCTCTTACCGCTCACTGCAGCGACCGGGGTCACGCACGAGCGAATCTCCTTGCCGTTCAGAAGCACCGAGCAGGCACCACACTGCGCAAGACCGCAGCCGAAGCGCGGGCCATGCAGGCGGAGCTCGTTGTGCAGAACGTAAAGGAGCGGCGTATCAAGGCTCGCGGTCACGCTGTGTGTGAGGCCGTTCACCTTGATCTTCAGGCTGTTCGCCATTCGATCCCTCCCTCCGATTGAATCGTGACGCGACGAGCATCACGATGCGTCGCGCAGGAGTACACGGACAAGTGGAGCTCCGTTGACCCGTCGCGGCAGCCCGGACGATAGCGGCTAGCTGGATTGACTTCAACTTTTGAGAGGCTCTAAGAATGATTTCCATCCACTCTTGAGGACGATCGTGTATCGTCTTCGAGGCTCTGCGAGAGGGGATGCAATGAGAGGTCGAGCGAAGTCGAAGTTGTCGATTGCCGCAGTCGTCGCCGTGACAGCCGCGTTCGCAGTGACCGGAATCTCTGTAGCGGCCGCGAAGAGCAAGACGGTTGCCACCACGGTGACGGTCACGTTCACCGACAGGGCCTTCCGCGTGGCACCGTCCGGCCTCCACTCGGGGGCGACGACATTCGTCGTGCGCAACACGGGCAGGAAGAGCCATATCTTCGAGATCTCGGGGCCCGGTCTCAAGGGCGCTCGAACGAATGCGCTTCCGTCAGGCAAGAGCGCAAAGCTCACCGTGAACCTGCGCACCGGCTCCTACATGCTCTCCGATCCCGTCGGGCTCGGCCCGTACAGCGTCCAGTACGTCGATGTCATTCGCGCCGTCTCGGTCACGACCAACGGTCAGTCGAGCGTCACGAACTCGCCGGTCGTGCCGCCGCCGATGTGCGGCGGCGTCATCGCACCGTAGACGCCGACCGCGGTCAGGAGTGGTGCAGCGCGAGCCGGAGCAGCTCGCCATGCGGCCCGGCGCCCGATCCCGGGTACAGGCCGTTGTTCGAGATGTAGATCGAGTCGTTGCCGATCGAAAGCCCCGTCGGGTAGACGAGCCCGGCGCTTGCGAGGGTCGTGCGCCGGCCGCTCGGCGCAAGCTGGATGAGCGCGCCCGGTGAGCTCGGCCCGTACAGGCCCTTGGTGGCCATCTCCAGGACGAGCAGGTCCTTGCCCAGGAACGCGAGATCCGAGATGTTGGTGAATCCCGACGCGAAGACGGTGCTCTTCTTCCCCGGCTCGACACGCCAGACGCGTGCTGTTCCCGGCTTGAACGGGACTCCGGTCAGCTCGCCGACATAGAGCGCGCCGTCGGGGCCGACCGTCACGCTGCTCGGCACCGCCTGGGTCAGGATCGACGTCTGCGTCCCCGGCGCGCCGATCCGTCGGCCGACGGCGCGACTGAGCGGCTCGATCCGCGTCGGGAACACCGCCAGAACGGAGATCTTGCCGGCCGGGTTGATCCAGAGCAGGTCGTTCGCAGCCGCATCGACGACTGCGAACCCGCCGCGGTACGGGACGAAGGCGTACGGGTCGCTGTCGATCGCCGGATTCCCCAGCTTTGCGCCTGAGCCGGCGCCGTGATCGGGGTTGTTGCGGGCCTCGAAAGCCGCAAGGTCGGCCAGCACCACCGGCGCAGCCTTGCCTGCTTTCGTGGCGACCAGATCGCCTGCCGTCACGGCGTCGGGCCCGAGGTTGTTGATCCCGTGCGAGTCGACCGCCGCGTCCTGCATCAGGACGTAGTACCGCCCGTTCCGGAGCAGTGCATCAGCAGCGCCTTCCGCCTGCGCTCCGTCGACATGCGCGCCGGACCACAGGCCGGTCACCACGCGGTGTTGAATGCCGTTCCGCAGCCGGGTGATCGAGCCGCTGAGGCCGATGCACGTCCTTGCCGCCCCCGTACCGATGCAGTTTGCACGCCCTCCGGTACCCGCTTCGACCACGTACACCGAGCCGTCATTGGCGATGAAGATCTTGCGCGGGTTGTTGAGGTGGGCGGCGACCACCGTCAAGCCGGTGACCCTTGTCGCCGAAGGGGCTGCATCGCTCGCCGCGCAGCCGAGTAGGAAGGCGCCGACCGCCGCAAGGAGGACGACGGGCCTGCTCATCTAGCCGTCGGTCGGCAGCGCGGGAAGCGGGTGATGGAGCGTGACGGTCGCTACGTACCGCGCCACCTTGCTCAACTGCGACATCGTGATCCTCCTCGCCACCAGCTCGTGGCCGCCCGTCGGCTCGGTCACGGCGGCAACGCTGTAGGAATACGGAATCCGCAGGTTGTTGAAGCTCGGTCCTCCGTTCCGCGCGATCCCCTTCGTGTTGGATCCGAAGCCCGCTGACAACGCCTCGGAGAGCGCGTGGCAGCGGCCGCAGAACTGGCGGTACAGCGCCTTGCCGATGGCCGGAGTCGTCGCGCCCGCCGTCGGTGGGCTCGTCGCCGCGTACGAGGCGGCCGACGTCACGACGGCCGCTGCGACTGCGACGCTCAGGACTGCCGTGTAGACGAGCTCCCTCAGCGGCACGATTCTCACACGATAGCCGGGGGCGCTCGGCAGTCCGCGCGCGGCGACGAGCCGTACGGCGGGCCCTCCTCCGAGTGCCGCGTAGCTGCCGGCGATCTCTTGCTCTTCGCCCGCTCCGTCGTCGCATGCGACAGCGACAATGGGCCGGGTGGCCGCCGAACCGCCGGAGAGAGGACGCACCTTGCTCGTGCTCGGCGCCGGGCCCGCACAGCTTGGGCTGCTGGAAACGGCGCGGGCGCATCGGATCTGGACGGCGGTCTGTGACCGCGACCCGGCCGCCCCTGGTTTCGCCCACGCAGATCGCCGCTGCATCGTCTCGATCGACGACGAGTCCGCGATCGAGCGGCTCGCCTCGGCACTCCCGCTCGACGGTGTGATTGCCGCCGGGACCGACACGCCGGTCGCCGTCGCCGCGCGGATCGCCGAGAAGCTCGGGCTGGCGCACCCACTGAAGCCGGCGACGGCGATCCTGGCGACGAACAAGCTGCGGCAGCGCGAAGCGCTCGCCGAGGCAGGAGTCCCGCAGCCTCGCTGGGAGGTCGTCGGGGGGAACGGCACCTCCGAGATCCCGCCGCCGGTCGTCGTGAAGGCGGCGGACCGGTCGAGCCGCGGAGGGCTTTCGCTCGTCCGCCGCTCAGCCGGCCTCGAGCGTGCCCTCACCTCGGCGCGGGAGGTCTCGAGGACCGGCGTCGTGCTGGTCGAGGAGTACGTCGATGGTCCCGAGGTGACGGTGGCCGGCTTCTCCGCGGGAGGTCACTTCGTGCCGCTCGCGGTCACCGACCGGATCGGGGCGGAGGATGGGCTCGGGGTGCCGCTCGGCTACGCGTGGCCATCGGTCTATTCGGAGACGGCGATCGAGGTGACCCGACGCGCCGTCGAGGCGATCGGGATCGAGGAAGGGCCGTCGACCACGCGACTTCGGATCAGCCGGGGAGGGCCCGAGGTGATCGAGGTTGCAGCTCGTCTCGGGGCCGGGCACGAGACCGAGCTCGCCGAGCTCGTCACGGGCGTCGATCTGAGAGCGCTCGCGCTCGCCGGGGCGCTCGGGCAGCCGATGGCCGCGAGTGAGGTTTCGGGGCGCGCACCCGAAGGAGTCGGGGGAGCAGCAACCCATTTCCTCGTCGCGCCTCCGGGCCGGCTCGAGGCGACGGAGGTGCCGCAGGCGATGAGCGGCGTCGTCTCGACGCGGGTCTACCGCGAGCCGGGACACGTCTTCGGTCGGCCGGCCCGCCTCGCCGACCTCGCCGGAGCGGTGCTCACCGTTGGTGCCACTGCGGAGGAGGCGCTTGTACGGGCGGCGGCGGCTGCAGAGCGAATACGCTTTCTCACGGCTGATGCCGAAGCGATGGTCTAAGCGCGAATGCTGAGAAAACGCTGGGTTCGCGTCCTCGCGACAGTCCTCGTGACCGGCCTGGCAGGCGCGTACATCGTCTGGAAGGTCAACGTTCGCCAGGCGCTCGACACGATCGGCTCGGCGAGCGTCAGCTGGCTCATGCTCTCGGCGGCGCTGACGATCGTGACGGTGCCGCCGCAGGCGTATCGCTGGAAGCTGCTGCTGCGCGCGCGCGGCGTTCGCGAGTCGGTCGCGTGGCTGACCCGCGCCTACTTCGTCTCGTACGCGGTCGGACAGGTGCTGCCCACGGGCGTCGGTGGGGACGCATCGCGGATCTACGAGACGACCAAGCGCCACCCCGGGTTCGGCTCACCGATTGCGGGCTCGGTCGTGCTCGAACGGGCCATCGGCGGGGCGGTGACGCTCCTCCTCGCGGCAATCGGGCTCCTGCTCGCGATCGGCCATTACCCGATCGGGCCGTACCTCTGGATCGAGGCGCTCTTCATCGTCGGCACGCTCGTCGCCGGGGCGCTCGCCTTCTCGAAGCGGCCGCGACGCCACCTGCGGAAGGCGATCAGGCCGTTGCGCAAGCTCCGGGCCGAGCGCACTGCGCGGGCTCTTTACGAGGGAATCCACGGCTACCGGTACCACACGAGAACGCTGCTCGTGGTCGCGGGGATCACGTTCGCCGCGCAGGTCTCGCGGATCCTCGCGATCTGGGCGGGCGGTAGGGCCGTCGGCGTCGAGCTGCCGGTCCGGCCGTACATCGTGCTCGGGCCGCTGCTCTTCCTCGTCATGCTCGTCCCGTTCACGATCAACGGGCTCGGGGTGCGAGAGGCGTTCTTCATCAGCTTCCTGACGCGGCTCGGCGTCAGCTCCGACGACGCGTTCGCGACCGGGTTCGTGTTCTTCCTGATGACACTGCTCCTGGCGGTGCCGGGGCTCGTGGTGATCCTGTGGGAGGGCTTCCGCCGGTCGCCGGTGCCCGTTGCCGATGGCTGAGGACATCTCGGTCGTCGTTGTGACGTGGAACGCGTCCGGGCACATCGAGCAGTGCCTGGAGTCGGTTCGCGGCCACGAGACGGTCGTCGTCGACAACGGCTCGACCGACGGGACGGTGGCGCTCGTGCGCGAGCGCTTTCCCGAGGTGACGGTGATCGAGCAGGAGAACCTCGGGATGGGTGGGGGGAACAACACCGGCATGCGTGCCGCAGGCGGTCGGTACTGGCTGCTCCTCAACTCCGACGCCCGGGCCCGTGAGGGAGCGCTCGACGCGCTCGTCGCGTTCGCGGACGCCCACCCGCGCGCGGCCGTTGTCGGGCCGCGGCTCTCCAATCCGGACGGGTCGCTGCAACGCTCGGTGCGTGGCGACCCGACGCTCTGGCGCCTCGCGACCGAGTACCTGTTCCTGCGGAAGCTCGGCCCCCGCACCGACCTCTTCAATGCGTTCTACGGCGGCGGGTTCACCTACGACATCCCGCGCGAGGTCGAGTCTCTGCTCGGGGCGGCGCTGCTCGTGCGGCGTGCGGCAGCGGACGAGATCGGCCTCTTCGACGAGGCGTTCTTCATGTTCAGCGAGGAGACCGACTGGCTCTACCGGTTCCGGCAGTCGGGCTGGCAGGTGTGGTTCACGCCGACTGCCGAGATCGTCCATCTCGGAGGCGCCTCGCACGGCGGCAAGCTCTACGTGGAGAACCTGCGCGGGATCCTGCGCTTCACGTCCAAGAATCACGGGGCGCGCCAGGCGGAGCGGACGCGGAAGCTGCTCCTCTGGTCGCTCCGGCTGCGGTCGCTCGTCTTCCGCGGTGAGAAAGGGGCGCGCTATCGCGAGGGCGTGCGCTTCCTCGGCTCCGGCGACGTCCCCTCGCTGCTCTCGTGATCTCCGAGTACGTCCGGCTGGCGTTCGCAACCGGGCTCGTGCTCCTCCCGGGGTTCCTCGTCGCTCGGGCGCTCGGTCAGCGAGGGCTCTCGCCGACGCTCGCCTGGACGTTCGGCGCCCTGTTCCTGGCCTGGTCCGCGGTATTCGTGCTCCACCGCACGATCTCGGTCGCGACGTCCGTGCTGACGGTGATCGGGCTCGTGGCCGCGGTCGCGCTCGGCGTGCGACGCGGCCGAAGGCCGGCCCACGACGACACGCCGCCGGAGGTGCCCCGGTGGGCGCCGCTTGCGGTCTTCGTCGGCGGCGCGGTGCTCGGGCTCCTGCTCTGGCGGGTCGAAGGTGCCGTCTCCGGCGACGCGCTCTTCCACGAGGCGCGGGTCAGGAAGCTCGTCGAGCTGAGCCATCTGCATCTGCGCTCGGTCGACGAGCTGGCCGGGGGCGGGCTTCATCCCGGGTACGCGTTCCCGCTGTGGCACGGGTTCCTCGCGCTGATCGTGAAGATCTCGGGCCTCGACCCCTCGGTCGTCGTCCACCGCGAGGCCTCGGTCCTCGTGCCGCTCGCCTGCGTCGTGGCGTGGGAGTCCGGGGTCGCCGTCTTCCGCTCGGCGACCGGCGGGATCGGCGTGCTTGCCGCCTCCGTCGGCCTCTTCTGCTTCGCCGCGGGCCACGGCGGGTCGTACGTCTCGCTCGCCTTGCCGGCCACCTCGTCGCGCCAGCTGCTCGTGCCGGTCGTGTTCGCGCTGTTCTTCACCTACCTGCACTTCGGCCGGCGGGCCGACGCAGCGGCGCTGGCGGTGGGCTTCGGCGCGCTCGCGCTGGTGCACCCGACCTACGCGCTCTTCGCGCTGCTCCCGCTCGGCGCCTACGCGGTGCTGCGGCCACAGGAGTGGCGGCGAACGACCGTCGCGCTCGTGGCGTCGATCGTGCCCTCCGGGCTCGCGGTGCTCTGGCTCCGGCCGCTCGTAGCGGAGACGCTCTCGGTCAACCCCGACGAGAAGACCCAGGCGGCGACCCTTGCGCACTACGGCGGGGAGCTCGTCGTCACGTCCGTGCACCACTTCCGGCTCGCGGCGGAGGTGCCGGGGAGGACCGGGGCGATCGCGATTGCGGCGCTCGTCCTGGTGCCCGTGGCCGTGCTCGCCGCGCGCAGGCCGTGGGGCGCGCTGGTGCTCGGAGGGACGGTCGTGATCCTGGCGCTGATGCTGATCCCGGAGCTGTTCGTCCCGTTCTCGAACGCGGTCTCGCTCTCGCAGTCGCGACGCGCGGCGGGGTTCATCCCGTTCGCCTTCGCGTTCGCGGGCGGCCTCGCGCTGCTTGCGCGAACCGTCTGGGTGCTGCCGTTCGCGCTCCTGGCGGGGTTCCTGCTCGAGCGGAAATGGCCCGGTGACTTCGCCTACGGCCTCCGGCACGGTGGGCCCGGCGCGGTCACCTGGTTCGCGCTGATCGCCGGCGCCGCGGCGCTCGTCTTCGGGATCGTCTTCGCGCGTGACCGGCCGAAGGAGCGGTACGGGCTCGCGGCGCTCGCAGCCGGGCTGTTCGTGCTGCCGGTGGCCGTGCACGGCTTCCGGCAGTGGACGCCGCTCCACCCCACCGACACGGATGCGCTCTCCGCCGGCGCTGCTGAAGCAGGTGCAGGCGCTGCCGAAAGGTGCGGTCGTGATCGCATCTCTGCGGGACGAGCTACGAGATCGTCGCCGCCGCCCCCGTCTACGTCGTCGGCGCTCCGATCGCGCACGTCGCGAACACGAAGGCCAACGACCCGGCTCAGCGCGAGATCGACGTCAAGCGTTGGCTGGCTACGGGGGATCCGGCGATACCCCGCAGGTACGGTGCCACCTGGGCCGTCAAGGACGGCCGTCTCTATCGCCTGCCGACATGAAGGTCCTCCTCGTCACGCTCTACTTCCCGCCGGCCGGCGGCGGAGGCGTGCAGCGGCCACTGAAGTTCGCGACGCACCTGCCGGAGCTCGGGATCGAGACGCACGTGCTCGCGCCGGACGATCCGAAGTGGATCCACCGCGACGACGAGCTCCCGCCGCCGACGCTCGCGTGGGTGCACCGCGTGAAGTTCATCGGGCCCGAGGGACGCCGGCCGGCAGAGGAGCTCCACGGGACAATGGGTCTCGAGCGCTACACGCGACAGGCATCGCTCCTCGGGCGCCGTCTTCTGCTCCCGGACGAGAACGTCACCTACAACCTGACGGCGATCCCGGCCGCGATCAAGATCGTGCGTGAAGAGGGAATCGATGTGGTCGTGACCACCTCGCCGCCGCCGTCGATCCACTTCATCGGCGCCGCCGTGAAGCGCGCGACCGGGGCGCGCTGGGTGGCGGACCTCCGCGACTCGCTTGTCGCCCATCCGCACCGCGACTCGCAGAAGCTCTCTGTCCGCGTGAAGGAGCAGGGACTGCATGCCGTCGCGTCGCTCGTCGCGCGGCAGGCCGATGCGAGCGTGGCGGTGTCCGAGGCGATCGCCGCTGAGATGCGGGCGAAGGATCCGCGTGGGCCGGTCCTGACGATCCCGAACGGCTCCGACTTCAAGGACTTCGCCGGGATGGACTACGAGCCCTCCGCGGACAGGTTCCGGATCACGCACGCGGGCTCGTTCTTCGGCAAGCGCGATCCGAAGCCGTTCCTGACGGCGCTGTCACGCGTGGACGGGGTGGTCGCGCGCTTCGTCGGCGACTTCCGGGCGGCGGACCGCGAGTGGGCGGCGGGGATCATGGATCGCATCGACCTCGTCCCTTACGCCTCTCACCGCCGGGCGCTCGAGCTGCAGCGCGACTCCGAGGCGCTGCTGCTCTTGATCCCCGACGCAGGCGGTCGCGGCAAGGGGGTTCTCTCCGGGAAGGTCTTCGAGTACCTGGCCGCCGAGCGTCCGATCCTCGCGGTCGTCCCGTCCGACGGCGCAGCGGCCGATCTGATCCGCGAGACCGGCGCCGGCGTGGTGGTCGATCCGATGGATATCGACGGGATCGAGCGCGAGCTGACCGCGATGCGGGACCACTGGCGCGAGGGCAAGCTCTCCGCCTCGCCGCTCTCGGCGGAGTGGAAGACGAAGCTCGACCGCCGCACCCGCGTCCAGGAGCTCGCCGATCTCCTGCACACCCTGGACAAGCCCGCATGAGACAGCTGTGCACACTCCGTGACGCTTACGGCATGGTGACTGTCCCCGGACATGTCCGGAAGGTCACCGCTGAACTCGGGATCGTTGCTGGGGAATCGTCTCGGGCGGCTGATCGCTGTCACACTTCCGTGACGGTGACTGTCCCCGGACACGGCTCGCGGAGACAGTGGCCGGTCGGGGCGCCTCTGGAGGAGCTCCTGTGAGGCGCCTGACGAGCTTCTTCTTCCTGGCGACGCTCTTCTGCTGCACGTTCGAGAAGGTGCACTGGAGCTTCGGGTCGGCGCTCGCGCTCTCCGACATCCTCGCGATCTGCTTCATCGTCTGCTTCGTGGTCGTGACGCGGCCGAGGCTGCCGCGCACGACGGTGGTGCTGCTCGGGTGGCTCGCCGCGTTCTCGCTCGTCTACCTGCTCGGCTTCTACAACCTCGACACCGCGACGGGCCTCGCGCAGCTCGAGAAGGGCTTCATCAAGTTCCTGATCCACTTCACCTTCCTCGCGCTGGGCGTCGCCTGGCTGTGGCGCCGCGGCGTCGCGTACTACTGGCAGGCGCTCGCCGCGTTCTGCGGCGGAGTCGCGGCGAACGCGGCCTACGGCGTCCTCCAGCTCGTGACGGCGCAGGCCGGCGTCAACCTCGATTCGATCTTCATCTCACCGCTGACCGGCGGGGCGAGCCAGATCAACATCTACGGTGCGGTCGGCGGCTCGTCGGTCTATCGCCCGAACGCCCTCACCGGTGACCCGAACCACCTCGGGATCATGCTGATCGCACCGCTGCTCGTCCTGACTCCGCTCTACCTGCGGCTCGAGCCCGAGCACCGGCTCAAGCGGAAGCTCGCAGCTCTGATCGGCTTCATGCTGGTCGTCGAGATCGCGACGCTCTCGCGCAGCGGCCTCCTCGGCCTCGGCGTAGGCGCGCTCGTCCTGGCGCTTCCCTATCGCGGCTACCTGAAGTCGCGCGAGCTGATCGCGCCGATCGCAGGCGCGCTCGCCGTGCTCGCGATCGTCGTCGTCAGCCGCCTCCATTTCTTCCTCGTCGTCTTCAGGTCGCGAACGCAGACCGGCGGAGGGTCGGAGTCGGTCGCACCTCAAGGTCTACAGCTTCATCCCGCAGATCCTCCACAGCCACCCGCTGCTCGGCCTCGGGCTGAACAACTTCTCGATCTACTACCAGGCCGCGACCGGGAAATCGAACTGGGGCCCGCACTCCTTCTATGTCTCGCTCGTCGTCGAGACCGGGATCATCGGCACCGTGCTCTTCGCGTGCTTCCTGATCTGGGTGTTCGCGCGCCTGATCCTCGCGCAGCACCTCGGCGCCGCGCTCGCGAAGGTCGGTGACCCGCTCGCCGCGCGCGTCCGCCCGCTCGCGTGGGGCTGGACCGCCGCGCTCGCCGGGACGATGGCCTCGAACGCCTTCTACCTGACGATGTCCTTCTACTACTTCTTCGTCTTCCTGGCTCTCGCCCTCGCCGTCCCGCTCGTCTTCGGGCCTGCGGCCGCAGCGCCGAAAGCCGTGCCCGCGAAGAGCCGCGCCACGCGGAACCCCGGGCGCGCGCACCCCGAGCCCGCGTAAGCCCGTGCGGGTCTGCGTCGTCACGACGTCGTATCCCCGTTCGGCCGGCGACGTTGCCGGCGCCTTCGTCGCCGCACAGGTCGAAGCCCTCCGGGCCGCCGGCGCGGTTGTCGGGGTCGTCTCGCCGGCGGACGTGCGCCACTACGGGATCGCGTACGGCGACGGGATCGTCCAGAACCTGAAAGCGAAGCCCTGGCTCGTCGCGGCGCTTCCGCTGTTCCTCGGCTCGCTCGCCCTGGCGGCGCGGCGCGCGGCTCGGGAGGCGGACGTCGTCCACGCTCACTGGATCCCATCGGCCCTCGCCGCGCGCTTTGCCGGGAAGCCGGTTGTGCTGCAGGTGTGGGGAACAGACGTCGAGCTCGCCCGCCGCTCGCCCCGGCTCGCCCGGCTGGCGCTTCGCAGCGTGCGGCTCGTGATCGCCGCCTCGCCGTTCCTCGGTGACGCCGCTCGTGAGCTCGGAGCCCGCGATGTCAGGGTGATCTCGAACGGCGTCGACATCCCCGCCGTGACCGGCGCGCCCGCCGAGCCACCGCACGTGCTCTACGCCGGCCGGCTCAGCGAGGAGAAGGGGATCCTCGATTTCGTCGATGCAACCAACGGGCTCGCCCGCGTGATCGTCGGCGACGGGCCGCTTCGGGACCGTGTGCCCGATGCGTCGGGCTTCGTCCCTCCGGCGGAGCTCGGTGCCTACTTCGACCGCGCCGCGGTCGTCTGCGTTCCCTCGCGCCGGGAGGGCTACGGCGTCGTCGCCAGGGAGGCGATGGCCCATGGGCGCCCCGTCGTCGCGACACGGGCGGGCGGGCTCGCGGACGCGGTCGAGGACGGGGTCACCGGCCTGCTCGTCCCGCCGGCAGACGTGGCAGCGCTTCGCGAGGCGATCGAAAAGCTTCTCGAGGACAGCGCACTCCGGTCCGAGCTCGGGGCGAACGCCCGGGCACACGCCGAGGCGACCTACTCGTGGGCGCTCGCCGCCGGCTCGCTGCTCTCCGCATACGCGGACGCGCTGCGGCGGACGACGTAGTTCTCGAGCACGAGCAGGTCGATCCGAGTCTTCGAGAACGTCTCGAGCGCATCCTCGGGGCTCGTCACGATCGGCTCGCTCTCGTTGAACGACGTGTTGAGCAGCATCGGCACGCCGGTCAGCCGGTCGAACTCCGAGATCAGCCGGTGGTAGCGCGGGCTTACCGACTCCTCGACCGTCTGCAGCCGCCCGGTCCCGTCGACATGGGTGACCGCCGGCACGAGCTCGCGCTTTTCGGGAAGCACGTCGTAGACCAGCACCATGAACGGCGAGGTGTAGCTCTGGTCGAACCATTCGGCCGTGCGCTCCGCGAGCACGGACGGCGCGAAGGGCCGGAACGGCTCGCGGTGCTTCACCCGCGCGTTCAGTACGTCCTTCATCTCGCGGCTGCGCGGGTCGGCGAGGATCGAGCGGTTCCCGAGCGCCCGAGGCCCGAGCTCCATGCGGCCCTGGAACCAGCCGACGACGTCGCCCGCCGCGATCCGCTCGGCGACGAGCCGGAAGAGCGAGTCGTCGTCGAGCCGCTCACCCTCGACCCCTGCTGTGGCCAGCGCCGACCCGACTGCGCCGTCGTCGTACGAGGGCCCGTAGTAGGCGTGCCGCATCGCGGGGCCGCGCGGCCGGCCGAGCGTCGCGCACCAGACGTCCAGTGCCGCCCCGACCGCCGTTCCGGAGTCACCGGCCGCGGGCTGGACATAGAGCTCCTCGAAGCGCGTCTCCGGCCGGATTCGCCCGTTCGCCACCGCGTTCAGCGCGACGCCGCCCGCCAGGCAGAGGTTCGGCGAGGCGGTGGTCCCTGCGAGCGACTCCGCCAGCTCGAGCACGAGCTCCTCGAGCCGCGCCTGGAGCGCGGCGGCAACGTCGATGTGGCGCTTCGCCAGCCCCTCGGCGGGGGAGCGGGCCGGGCCGAGCTCGTCCTCGAGGCGTGAGGAGAAGATCCGCCCGACGGTCGGCGAGCCGTTACCCCAGGTCATCTCGACCCCCCTCGTGTGATGGGTGAAGTACTCGAGGCCGAGCCGGAACGAGCCGTTCTCGCTGCGGGCGACCTTCCTCATCGCGGCCAGGTGGCGCTCGGGGTCGCCGTAGGGCGCGAGCCCCATCACCTTGCCCTCGTCGCCGTAGTCGGGGAAGCCGAGCCACTGCGTGAGCGCCGTGTAGAAGATCCCGAGCGAGTGCGGGAAGAGAACGCGCCCGAGGACAGCGAGCCGGTTCCCGCTCCCGGCCGCGAGCATCGTCGACGCGAAGTCGCCGAACCCGTCGAGGGTCAGCACGGCCGCCTCGTCGAACGGCGAGGCGAAGAAGGCGCTCGCCGCGTGGGCGCGGTGGTGCTCGACGGGGTGGACGGCAGCGGTCAGCGACGACTCGGGCACGCCGAGTGCCGAGGCGAGCGCGGACCTGACGCCGCTGTGTCCGACGCGTGAGGCATTGCGGGCGCGTGACCGCGCGAACGCGAGGCTCGGAGGCCGTGTCGCGAGGCGGCGCACCTTCGCCCCGAGGTTCGCGCGCGGGTCGCGGCCGATCGCGATGTGGTCGAGCCGGCCGGGCTCGACGCCGGCGTCCTCGAGACACCAGCGCGCCGCCAGCGCAGGGAAGCCTGCGCAGTGCTTGACCCGATTGAAGCGCTCCTCCTCGGCCGCCGCCACGAGCTCGCCGTCGACGACGAGGGCGGCGGCTGCGTCCCCGTGGTAGGCGTTGAGACCGAGAATCGTGGTCACGGATCGATCGTAGAGACAAGCCGTTCGTAGATCGCCTCGACCTGCGCCGCGATCCGCTTCGGGTCGAACGTGGCCAGCGCGTGCAGGCGCGCCGCGGCCCCCATTGCGTCCCGGCGGTCGGGATCTGCGAGCAGAGCCGCAATCGCGTCGGCAAGCGGCTCCGCCCCGAGCCCGGTGGCGAATAGCGTCGTCACGCCGGGCTCGAGCACGCCGCCCCCCGTCGTCGAGCCGCTGCCAACGGCCGCGACCCCGGTCGCTGCCGCCTCGAGCAGAGATCGCCCGATCTCCGGGCCCTGCGACGGAGCGACCACGAGGTCGCTCGCCCGGTACACCTCCTCGACCTCGCCGGTGAACGGCAGGAAGCGCACCGCTCCGGCGAGCCCGAGCGCTGCGACGGTCGCATGGGCTCCGCCCTCGTAGTCCCGTGCCAGCCCGAGACGCTGAAGGAGGCGCCCGGCAGGCGTTCGGAAATATGCGGGCGGCCGGACGGCGCCGCCCGCGATCACGAGCCCGGCCTCGACGTGCCGGTCGCGCAGCAGCCCGGCGGCGAGCAGGAGCGTCGGCGCGCCCTTCGCGGGGTAGAGGAAGCCGACGTAGGAGACGATCCGGCCCTCCGCGGGCAGCCCGAGGCGCGCCCGAGCGACCCGGCGGTCGCCGGGGCTGAACCGCTCCAGGTCGACCGGGTTCGGCACGAGCGCCGCGGGCAGCCGCCAGAGGTCGGCGACGTCGCGGTTGATCGCCAGCGCCTCCGTCGAGAAACGGCGGATCGCCTTTCGCACGAGCACGGCCCGGATGCCGCCGCGGCCCGGCGCCGACCGCAGATGCCAGACGACCGGCACGCCGCGACGACGCGCGAGGTAAGCCGCGGGGACGAGCGGCGAGTCGTTCAGATGCACGACGTCGAAGCCGGCTCCGAGCAGGCGGTCGAGCGCCGCGACGTGGCCGGGCAACCGTGCGAGCTCGCGCACGAGCAGCAGCCAGCGCAGCCCGCGGTAGGTGCTCGCCCAGATATGCGTGAAACCTGCGACCGGCCCGGTGTGCACGGTTGCCCCCGCGTCGGCGAAGAGCCGTGCGGCCGCTCCGGGCGGGCAGTAGACGTGCGGCTCGAATCGGCCGCGGTCGAGCGAGCGGATCAGCTGCGCCAGGCTCTCGGGCGCGCCCCCGAGCTCGCCGCGGTGGTGGGCGTAGAGGATCCGGATGCGAGGCGCGGCGGTCGTCATGGGACTCGTCGCACCGCGGCGGACTTTATCCACGCTCGGAGGTCGGCAAGCCCCCGCGCTAGCATCGACGCAGATGTCGATCGAGGCTTCCGGCGAGACGCCGCCGGCGAGGACGGCGGTCTCGGTCGAGCCGCGGGAGGGGACCTCGGCCTCGGACGTGGCCTCGACTCCGCCGGTGACGTTGGTGATCGTCCCGACGCGTGGCTGGCCCTCGCTCCGGCTGGGGGACCTGTGGGAGTACCGCGAGCTCCTGTACTTCCTGACCTGGCGCGACGTCAAGGTGCGCTACAAGCAGACCGTCCTCGGCGTGGCGTGGGCGGTGCTTCAGCCGTTGCTGCTGATGCTGATCTTCGTGCTGCTGCTCGGGCGCGTCGGTGGGCTCTCGAAAGAGGTGCCGTCGGACGTTCCGTACTCGGTCTTCGTCTTCTCGGGCCTCGTCCCCTGGACGCTGTTCGCGGCAGGCATCACCGCTGCGGCGGCTGTGCTCGTCGCGAACACGAACCTGGTCACGAAGGTCTATTTCCCGCGCCTCGTCCTCCCGATCTCGTCCGCCGGCTCGTTCGTGATCGACCTGCTGCTCTCGCTCGCCGTCCTCCTTTGCCTGATGGCGTGGTACGGGCTCTATCCGTCGTGGCGGATCGTCGCGCTCCCGGGGCTCATCCTGCTCACGCTGGTCGCGTCCGTCGGCGTCGGCACCTGGCTCGCGGCGCTGAACGCCCGGTATCGCGACGTCCGCTACATCGTCCCGTTCCTGACGCAGATCTGGCTCTTCCTCTCGCCGGTCGTCTACACGTCGACCCAGGTTCCGGAGCCCTGGCGGGTCCTCTACAACCTGAATCCGATGGTCGCCGTGATCGAGGGCTTCCGGTGGGCGCTCTTCGACCTGCAGTGGACACTCGGCTGGCTGCCTGCCGTCTCGGTCGTCGTCTCTTTCGCAATCCTCGTCTCGGGCGCCTTCTTCTTCCGGCGGATCGAGCGGACGTTCGCGGACGAGCTCTGATGGGCGCCGTCGTCACCGTCGAGCAGATCGGCAAGCGGTACCAGATCGCCGCGACCCGCAAGCCGTCGCACTACACCCTGCGGGACTCGCTGTCCGCCGTTCCGCGCCGCGCGGCTGCGAGGGTCAAGGGCGGGCACACTCGGACCGAGGAGTTCTGGGCGCTCCGCGACATCAGCTTCGAGATCGAGCAGGGAGACGTCGATCGGGCTCGTCGGCCGCAACGGGGCGGGCAAGTCGACGCTCCTGAAGATCCTCTCCCGGATCGTCGAGCCGTCGGAGGGCCGCGCCGCGATCACGGGGCGCGTCGCGAGCCTGCTCGAGGTCGGGACCGGATTCCACTTCGAGCTCAGCGGTCGCGAGAACATCTTCCTGAACGGCGCCATCCTCGGAATGCGCCGCCGCGAGATCCAGGCGAAGTTCGACGAGATCGTCGAGTTCTCGGAGATCGAGAAGTTCCTCGACACGCCGGTCAAGTTCTACTCGTCGGGCATGTACGTGCGGCTCGCCTTCGCGGTCGCCGCGCACCTCGAGCCGGATGTCCTGATCGTCGACGAGGTGCTCTCGGTCGGTGATCTCCAGTTCCAGCAGAAGTCGATCGGAAAGATGAGCTCGGTCGCGCGCGGCGGCCGCACGGTGCTCTTCGTCAGCCACAACATGGGCGCCGTCCTCGACCTGTGCACGCGGGGAGCCCTGCTCGAGCAGGGAAAGCTGCTCCGCACGGGCCCGATCGAGGAGGTCGTCGGGGCATACGTCGAGCAAGGCCTCGACGGTGGGAACGGGCAGTTCCTCCGGACGCCGTTCGATCCGGCGACACAGGTGATCTCCGCGGCTACGCTCAGGCGCGCCGACGGCACGCAGGCCGACGTCTTCGACTACGGCTCGGCTCTCCACGTCGAGCTCGAGACGGCAGGCGCGTCGGCGCCCGAGTTCGGGCTCGAGCTCAAGATCAAGAACTCGCGCCTGCAGCCGGTCGCCTACGCGACGAGCTGGATCGGCGGAGAGCGCGGCTTCAGGTCCGGCGAGCGGATCGAGATCACGATCCCACGCCTCCCTCTGGCCGAGGACGCCTACTTCATCGACATCGCGTGCCGCCAGCCGCACGGACGGCATTTCGACAACTGGTGGGACAGCATCTCGTTCCGGGTCGTGAATGCCCGCCCCGGAGTCTCACCCGTGACCGTCCAGGCCTCGGACCAGCTCGGCGCGGTCATCTTCGAGGACGCCGAGTTCAAGCGGCTCTAGGTTCCGGCGGACGGCCGCCGGTTATCGTCGCACCCATGGCGAAGCGGCTCAGCGTCCTCGTGCTCAACCAGTACTACTGGCCCGGCGTCGAGGCGACCGCCCATCTCCTGTCCCAGCTCTGCGAGGAGCTCGCCGCAGGATTGCGACGTGACAGTCGTGACCGGGTGCCTCCGCGAACGAGGCCGAGACGCCGGAGCGGTTCGTCCGCAACGGCGTCAACGTCGTCCGTGTGCCCTCGGCAGCGTTCGACCGCGCTCGGCTCTTCCCCCGCGCGGCCAACTACCTCTCCTTTCTCGCAGGGGCGCTCTGGGCGGGGCTCACCGCATCGCGCCCCGACGTGGTGCTCTGCATGACCGACCCGCCGCTGGTCGCGAATATCGCGCTGCCTGTGGCTCGCCGCTTCGGGGTTCCGCTGATCGTGGTCAGCGCAGGACGTGTTCCCCGAGATCGCCGTGGAGCTCAAGCGGCTCGAGCAGCCACTCCTCGTCGGCCTGCTGCGCAAGACGATCGGCTTCTCGCTCGCGGCGGGCGGATCGAGTCGTCGCGATCGGGGAGACGATGCGGCGGCGCCTCGAGGAGAAGGGCGTCGCTCCGGAAGCGGATCGTCGTGATCCCGAACTGGGGGGACACCGATGCCGTCCGGCCGATGCCGCGCGAGAATGACTGGGCGCTCGAGCATGACCTCGCGGGGCGGTTCGTCGTCATGCACTCGGGGAACGTCGGCCAGGCCCAGGATCTCGACACACTCATCCGCGCGACGACGCTGCTGCGCGACCTCGAGGACCTCTCGGTGGTGGTCATCGGGTTCGGGGCCCGGCGGGAGCACTTCGGCGCTGGCCGAGCCGCCTCTCCGCAGACGCCGTCACGTTCGCTGCCGTATCAGCCGCGCGGAGCTGGTGTCGTCAGCGCTCTCCTCGGCCGACGTCCATTTCGTCGGGCTCGCGCATGGGCTTGCCGGGTACGTCGTGCCGAGCCGCGTCTACGGGATCATGGCGGCGGGGAAGGCCGATGATCGTCTCGGCCGATCCGGAGAGCGAGATCGCCCAGCTCGTCGCCGAGGTCGGCTGCGGGATCGTCGTTCCGCCCGGGCGCCCCGACCTGGTCGCCCGGGCGATCCGCGAGATGCGCGACGGCGCGGCACGACCTCGAGGCGCATGGGCCGCCTCGGCCTCGAGTTACGCGAGGGGGAGGCCACCCCGAGATCGCGTTCCACAGGTACCGGAAGCTGATCGGCGAGATAGCGGCGAGCGAGCTGAGCCGGCTGAAGGTCAAGTCGCAGTAACCACGGGCCTGCCGCGTACGATCGGCGAGTGACCGTCGTCGTGGTGCTGTTCTGGGTCGAGCCTTGCCGCGCTCGTCTGGACCCACGTCGGCTATCCGCTTGCGATCGCCGTCGCAGCACGCGCGCGCCGCCGCGCTCTCGTTCATGCCGAGACGCCACGCCGAGCGTCGCCGTGATCATTGCCGCGCACGACGAGGAGAGCGTGATCGAGCGCCGGATCGCGAACCTGCTCGCGCTCGACTACCCGCGCGATAAGCTCGAGATCGTCGTCACCTCCGATGCCTCGACCGATCGAACCGAGGAGCTCGCCGAGTCGGCGGGCGCACGGGTGATCCGCAACCCGCGAGGCGGCAAGGTCGCCGCCCAGGACCGCGCGGTGCGGGAGACGCGCGTCGGAGATCGTCGCCTTCTCCGACGCCAACGCGACCTGGGCGCCCGGACGCGTTGCGGCGGCTCGTCGCCCCGTTCGCCGATCCCGGCAGTCGCCTACGTGTGCGGCCAGCTTCGACTCGAGGCGGCGGACGGGTCGAACCGGGAGGGGCTCTACTGGCGCTACGAGATGGCCGTCCGCGTCGGCGGAGTCGCCAGCTCGGATCGGTGACGGGCGGGAACGGCTCGATCTACGCGGTGCGCCGCTCGGAGTACGTCGAGGTCGATCCGCGCTTCGGCCACGACCTGTCGCTGCCGTACCTGATGGTCCAGCACGGCCAGCCGGGCCGTGTACGAGCCCGCTGCGGTCGCATCCGAGAAGCCGACGCCGTCCAACGAGAGCGAGTACCGGCGCAAGGTGCGGATGTTCGAGCACTGCTGGCTGATCGTGCTCCGCGGCAAGATGCTGCGCCGCCTCGGGCCGCTCTACACTCGTCGCAGATCGTCTCGCACCGCTTCCTGCGCTACGCCTCGGGCCTGCTCCACATCGTGTCTGCTCGCGACCTCGATCGTGCTCGTGACGCGACGGCTGGTTCTACGACGTCGTGCTCGCGGCGCAGCTCCTGCTCCTCGCGGCCGCGGCGGCAGGGGTCGGGATCGCCCGCTACTACGTGCTCGTCACCTGGGCGACGGTGGTCTCGCTCTGGAACTACCTGCGTCGGGGCGTTCCCGCGACGTGGGAGGCGGCGGAGGGGACCAGGTGAATCGCGCGCTCGACGTCACGATCGCCGGGCTCGGCCTCGCGCTCGCGAGCCCGGTGCTCGCCGTGGCGGCGCTCGCCGTGAAGCTCGAGGACGGCGGGCCGGTTCTCTACCGGCAGACGAGGGTGGGGAAGGACGGCCGCGACTTCGAGCTGCTGAAGCTCCGGACGATGGTCGTCGGTGCCGAGAAGCTGGGCGCCGGGTACGCCGTCGACCGGGGCGATTCGCGGATCACCAGGTCGGGCGCCCTGCTGCGGCGCCTCTCGATCGACGAGCTGCCGCAGCTCTGGAACGTGATCCGCGGCGACATGTCCGTGATCGGCCCGCGCCCGACCCTTCGCTACCAGGTCGACCGCTACGACGAGCGCCAGCTCCACCGGCTCGACGTCAAGCCGGGGATCACCGGCTGGGCGCAGATCCACGGGCGCGCGGCGCTGCCGTGGGCCGAGCGGATCGACCTCGACCTCTGGTACGTGAAGCACCGCTCGCCCTCGGTCGACCTGAAGATCCTGCTCCGGACGCCGCTCGCGCTCTTCGGCGGCACCTACAAGGGCGAGACCGGTGGCTGGAAGCCGACTGACTGACCGCCGGCTCCCGCTCGCCGCGATCTGCCTGTTCGTCGTCGCGGTCGGCCTGTGGAACGTCGCGCACTACCCGACCGGCGCGGGCTACGACGCCGCCGACCACGAGGCCTATGCCGACGGCCTCGTGCCCGGCTGGCATTTCCCGCAGCACACGGGCGAGTACTACACCCCGCCGGGGTTCTACTTCGTCGCCGGAATCGTCGACTGGCTCTACAAGCAGTCGGGGTCGGGCGACCCGGATCGCGCCGGGCAGCTGCTCAACCTCTTCTTCCTGCTCGGGCACGGTGCTCCTCGTCGCGGCGATCGCACGGCGGCTCTGGCCGGGCCGGCGGAGGATCGAGCTCGGCGCGGCGGCGTTCGTGGCCTTCCTGCCGGTCGTGGTCGAGACGACGGCGATGTTCCATCCGGAGCCGCTCTCGCTCCTGCTCTCGACGCTCGCGCTCTACTTCTGCGTCCGGGTCTTCGCCGAGCCGCGCTATGCCTGGGCGCTCGGGATCACGCTCGGCGCGGCGCAGCTCGTACGCGCGTGGGCGCTCGCGACCGTGGCCGCGGTCGCGCTCGCGCTCCTCGCCGGCCGGCGCTTCCGGTCGCTCGTGATCGTGCTCGTCTCGCCGCGCTGATCCCGGCGCCGTGGTACATCCACCAGCGCGCTCAAGTACGGCGGCCAGCCGCAGTTCACGCAGCCGGCGCAGGCCCGCCAGAGCCTCTCGGTCAGGTTCTACCTCGATCCCGGGATCCCGGGAATCGTGACCCTGCCGACGCGCGAGCACCACTACGCGGAGTGGATCCCGACGACCTACGACGGGCTCTGGGGCGACTACTTCGGCGTTCTGGCGCTGGCACGCGGGAGCGCCGACTGCCTCGGGTGTCGTCGTGACGAAGCCGAGCGCATCCGCCCGGCGCCACCTCGAGCTCCAGTCGCTGCTCGGGCTCGTGCCGACCCTGCTCGCGCTCGTCGGCTGGGCGCTCTTCGCGCTCCGGTCGTGGCGCGACCGGTCGGGCCTCGCCGTTGCGCTGCTGCCGCCGCTCGCGATCGCCGGCGTACCTGTACTTCGCGGTCGTCTACTGGACGCCCGACGGCGACCTGCTGAAGGCGACCTACATGCTCACCGCCACCGCCGGCTGGGCGATCGGCTTCGGCTATGCGCTCGACCGGATCCGCGGCCGTCTTTGGCCCGTCACTGTCGTGCTGCTGGGCCTCCTCGCTCTCGCCGAGCTTCCGTTCCTCTTGTACTAGAGCGACCCGCGAAGGCCGGAGCGCAGGGCGTTGGAGACGTCCACCTGGTCGGACTCCGTGACGGCGGGGCTGAGCGGCAGGCTCAGCGTGCGGCTCGAGATGTCGGTGGCGACCGGCAAGTCGAACGGCTCGAAGCCATATCGATCGCGGTAGTAAGGCTGCAGGTGGATCGCCTGGTAATGCACGCCGGTCCCGATGCCGCAGCTGGTGAGGTGGTCGATCAGGCTGTCCCGGTCGAGCCGGCACCGTCTCTCACGAGCACCTGGTACAGGTGGCGCGCATGTCTCGTGCCTACCTGGGGAGGCGGCGGCAAGTCGAGCGGGAGATCTTCGAGCAGCACGTTGTAACGATCCCAGAGCTCAGCTCTCCGTTCGATCCGCCCGTCGAGCCTCGGAAGCTGAACCAGACCCAGCGACGCCTGCATATCGGTCAGCTTGAGCTTGAACCCGGGCTCTTCGACCTGGTAGTGCCTGAACCTGACGTCGGAGAACCGCTGCCAGGCACCCAGGCTCAAACCATGAAGGGCGAGCCGTTCGATCCGGTCGGCGAGCTCGTGGTCCGTGGTCGTCGCGAGGGCACCGCCTTCGCCCGTCGTGATGTTCTTGGTCGCTTAGAACGAGTAGGCCGTCAGGTTCCCGTGCCCACCGATCCGCGTCCCGCGCCATTCGGCCCCGATGGCGTGAGCCGCGTCCTCGATTACGAGGATCCCGCGACGGTCGCGGATCGCGTTCACCCGGTCCATGTCGAGCGGCCGCCCCCAGATGCACGGGCATGAGAGCGCCGTTCTGGCCGATCGCCGCCTCCGCGGCATCGAGGTCCATGGCCGTCCCGGCTCGCTGTCAACGAGGAGGGTGTCGCCCTGCGCTCGACGGCATTCGCGAAGCGGCGAACGTCATCGACGGAACGATTGTTCGAATCTTCTTACCCTTCGGCCCGATTCCGATCCAGCCGGAGCCATGAGCTCCGAGATCCCGTCACTCGGGGGCTTCGAGCATGTCCTCGAGGAAACGGTCGAGCCCCGGCCTGGGCTTCCAGCCGAGCTCGGCCTCGATCGCGGCCGGGTCGGCGGCGATCGCCTTCGGGTCCGCCGGGCGGATGAACGCCGGGTCGACCACGACCGCCGGCTCGCCGGATCGCGGCGAAGCGGGCCGTCCAGCGCGAGCGGGTCGTCGCCCTCGAGCTCCCACTCGAGCTCGAAGCCGGCCAGCGCGAAGGCGCGGTCGGCGAGCTCCCAGACCGTGTGGAGCTTGCCGGTGCCGAGGACGTAGTCGCGGTAGGACTCGGCCTCGTCGGCGACGCCGCGCGCCGTCGGCCTGGCGGAGGATCGCCACCATGCCCTCGACGTAGTCGGGCGCGAAGCCCCAGTCGCGCTGGGCCTTGAGGTTGCCGAGCGCGAGCGGCTCGGTCGGCCGAGCCGGCGCGCAGCGCGCGCACGTGGTCGACGACCTTCCGCGACAGGAACTGCGAACCGCGGCGGCGCGACTCGTGGTTGAAGAGGATCCCGCAGGCGATCCGGATCCCGTACGACTCGCGGTAGCTCCTGCAGAGCATGTGCGCCGCGGCCTTCGCCGCCGCGTACGGGCTCTGCGGGTTCAGCGGCGGACGACTCGTCGTGGACGATGCTCTCGCCGGGCACCGAGCCGAACATCTCGCCCGAGGAGGCCTGGTAGAAGCGCGTCTCCGGGCTGTCGAGCCGGATCGCGTCGAGCAGGTGGACGACGACGTGCGCGTTCGACTCCCAGGTCGCCTGCGGGTCGCGAAAGGAGGCGCCGACGCTGCTCTCGCCGGCCAGGTTGTAGAGCTCCTCCGGCCGCACGTCGCCGACGAGCGCGCGCAGCGGGCCCGGGGTCGCGGATGTCGCGCCGCACGGCCCGCAGCCGCTCGTGACCGCCGAAGACCGTCTCGGCCGCCTCGATGTCGCGCACCGCCGCGTGCACCGTCCAGCCGTCGTCGAGCAGGCGCTGCACGAGATAGAAGCCGTCCTGGCCGGTCGCGCCGGTCACGATCGCGGTCTTCGGGGTGACGGGCCGAGACATTCCCGCGGAGTCTATGGCGCGACCGGAGTAGCCTTCCGCCCCGTGCCTGTCGTCCTCTTCACCTGCGCGGGTCAGCGCGTCGACATCGTCACCGCTTTCCGGCGCGCCGGAGCGACCGCGCTCGCGGTCGACCTGAACCCGCTCGCGCCGGCGCTGTACGCCGCCGACCGCCGTGCGTTCGTGCCCGCGGTCTGGCGACCCGGGCTACATCGAGGCGATCGCCGGGCTCGTCGCCGAGCACGAGGCGGCACTGGTCGTCCCGCTCGCCGACCTCGACCACCGCGTGCTCGCGGCCCGCCGCGACGAGGTGGGCGCGCCGGTCCTGCTACCCGGCCCGGAGACGATCTCGATGTGCGAGGACAAGCTCGCCGCCCACCGCTTCTTCGTCGAGCAGAGGATCGCCTCGCCGCCGACCTGGGCGGTCGACGAGATCCCCGCCGACCTCGAGTTCCCGGCTGCTCGTCAAGGCGCGCCGCGGCTTCGGCTCGCACCACATCTACCGCGCCGACGACCGCGCCGAGCTCGAGTTCTTCCTGAGCTACACGACGGCCGAGTCGATGGTGCAGCAGGTCTGCAAGGGCGAGGAGTTCTCGATCGACGTCTTCTGCGACCTCGAGGGCCGGTGCCTGAACGCGATCCCGCGCACGATGATCGAGTCGAAGGGCGGCGAGTCGATCAAGGGAATGACGATCCAGGCGCCCGATCTGATCGAGCACGCGCGGCGCGTCTCCGAGGCGATGGGGATGGTCGGCCCCGCGAACATCCAGTGCTTCCGTGAGCCCGACGGGTCGCTGCCGGTCACCGACGTGAACCCGCGCTTCGGCGGCGGCTTCCCGCTGCCGACCGCGGCCGGGTCGCGCTACCCGGAGCTGGCGCTCGCGCTCGCACGCGGCGAGCATCCCGAGCCGCGGCTCGGCGACTTCCGCGAGGGCGTCGTGATGACGCGGTTCTTCTCGCAGGTGATCCTCGAGCAGACGGCCGACGGCTACGTCGCGGTCGAGGAACCGTCCGGTGACGCCTGACTCCGGCAGTACCCTTGCTGGCATATGCGGTATCTCGTCACCGGCGCCGCTGGCTTCATCGGGTCCCATCTGGCCGAGGCGCTCGTCGCCCGGGGCCACGATGTCCGTCGGGATCGACAACTTCACGGACTACTACGACCCGGCGCTGAAGGAGGAGAACGCCCGCGGGCTCGAGATCGCCCGGCTCGATCTGGCCGAGGACGAGCTCGACTTCAAGGGCCTCGACGGCGTGTTCCATCTCGCCGGGCAGCCCGGCGTCAGGAGCTTCGGCGACGTCTTCCCGACCTATCTGCGCCGGAACGTCCTTGCTTCGCAGCGCGTGTTCGAGGCGGCCGCACGTGACCGTGTCGCGGGTCGTCTTCGCGTCGTCGTCATCGATCTACGGCGGTGCCGAGCGCTTCCCGACCCCGGAGGACACCGAGCCGCAGCCGCTCTCGCCCTACGGGATCACCAAGCTCGCGTGCGAGCATCTCGCCGCGGCATACGGGCGCGAGTTCGGGCTCGACTGCGTCGTGCTCCGGTACTTCAATGCGTTCGGGCCGCGGCAGCGCCCCGATATGGCGTTCACGCGGATCGTCAACGCGCTCGCATCCGGTGAGACGTTCGCGATCTTCGGCGACGGGAACCAGTCGCGCGGCTGGACGTACGTCGGCGACATCGTCGATGCGACCGTCGCAGCGATGGAGCGCGGTACCGGCACCTACAACGTCGGCGGCGCGCTCGAGGCATCGCTGAACGAGTCGATCGCGCTGCTCGAGCAGGTCTCGGGACGCAAGCTCGCCGCCGTCCGCGAGCAGGCCGTCCCCGGCGACCAGCCCCGCACGAGCGCCGATACGACGCGGATTCGCACCGAGCTCGGCTGGGCTCCGGCCGTCAGCCTCGACGAGGGTCTCGCGCGCACAGTGGGAATGGGCCTCGACTAGAGTGCCGCTCGCATGACCGGCGATCAGGGTGCAGCAGATGTCGGCGGAGAGCGTGAGATCGACCTTCGGAGCTGGTGGCACGCGCTCCGGTCCCGCTGGTGGATCGTGGCCGTCGGCGTCGTCGCCGGAATCGTCGTCGGCGCTCTCTACTCGCTCAGCGGCGGGTCGAGCTTCGTCGCCTCGTCGCTGATCGCGCCCGGCACGGCGTTCAACCCGAGCGGCTCGACGCCGGTGCTGACCTACCTGACCAGCGAGGCCGCGCTGAGCAAGCTCGCGAACGAGACCGCGACGATCGACCAGGCGGCCGCGATCGCGAAGATGAACCCGAACAACATTCGCGGTCACGTCACCGTCTCCGCGGTGAACCTGAACAGCCCGGGGACGTCGAGCACGAGCACGAATCGCAATGCGGTCCTCGTCGAGCTGACCGTTCGCCAGCCCAAGGCAAAACGCGCCGAGGATGCGGCGAACGCGCTCGCGAAGGTGATCAAGGCGACGACGACGTCGTTCTACGTCAAGCAGTCGATCGCCGCCTACCAGACGCAGATCGCGAACTTCAAGAAGCGTGAGGGCACGCTCACGGCGAAGATCGCGACGCTGAACGCTGCGCTGAGCAGCCCCGCCGGGCAGGCGCTCGCCCCGCTCGACCGGCTCGTGCTCGCGCAGTCGCTCGACACTGCCGAGGGAACGCTCGGCGCGACGCGTCAACTCGGAGACCACGACCCAGCAGCAGCTCACCCTGGCCCAGGCGGTCGAGACGACGCAGATCATCCAGGTCGCCAAGGCGAGCAAGACGACTGCACGCAGCCGCCGCAACTCGGTGCTCTTCGGGGCGCTCATCGGCCTGCTCGCCGGCGTGATCGTGGCGACCGTCGTCGGCCTCCGCGGCGCGCGCCCCGTCGCCACAGCCTGAGTAGCGGCCGACCGGCGAGTACGATCGGCCGGTGAAGGTCTCGCTTCCTCATCCCGGCGTACAACGAGTCGAAGACGATCGGCGAGGTTCTCGAGCGCATCGCGGCGCTCGGGCTCGACTCGACGGTGATCGTCGTCGACGACGGCTCGCGTCGACGACACGGCGGCGATCGCCGAGGCGGCGGGGGCGACGGTGATCCGCCAGAAGAACCAGGGCAAGGGCGCGGCGATCAGGGCGGCGATCGCGGCCGCCGAGGGCGATATCGCGGTGATCCAGGACGCCGACATGGAGTACGACCCTGCCGAGGTGCCCGAGCTGATCGAGCCGATCGTCCGGGGTGCGGCCGACGTCGTCTTCGGCTCCCGGCTCCGCGGCGGCAAGCCGCAGCGTGCGTATCTCTTCTGGCACCTCGTCGGGAAACCGCTTCCTGTCGCTGCTCACGTGCGCCCTCTTCAACACGACCCTTTCGGACATGGAGACGGGCTACAAGGCGTTCCGGCTCGACGTCCTTCGCTCCCTCGACCTGCGCGAGAACCGCTTCGGGATCGAGCCCGAGATCACCGGCAAGGTCTGCCGCGCCAAGCTGCGGATCTACGAGCTTCCGATCTCGTACTACGGGCGCACGCACGACGAGGGCAAGCAGATCACCTGGCGGGACGGGTTCCGGGCGCTCTGGGTGCTGTTCCGCGTCCGCGTTCGCGGCTGATGATCGGCTCGAAGTCGATCGCCGTCGTCGTGCCGGCGTACAACGAGGAGGCGCTGATCGGCGACACGCTCGCGGGGATCCCGAGCTTCGTCGACCGGATCATCGTCGTCGACGACGCCTCGAAGGACGCGACGGCGGAGAGGGCGCGCGGGTACGCCGACCCCCAGATCGAGGTGATCGTGCACGAGAGGAACCAGGGCGTCGGCGCGGCGATCGTGACCGGCTACAAGCGCGCGCTCGCCGAGGGGATCGACGTCACCGCGGTGATGGCCGGCGACAACCAGATGGATCCCGACGAGCTCGAGAAGATCGCCGCTCCGGTGCTGGCCGGCGAGGTCGACTACGCGAAGGCGAACCGCCTGATCAGCGGCCGCGCCTGGGAGCTGATCCCGCGCTCCCGCTACATCGGCAACGCGGTGCTGTCGCTCCTGACCAAGATCGCCTCCGGGTACTGGCACGTCGCCGACTCCCAGGCCGGCTACACCGCGATCTCGCTCGACACCCTCGAGCGCCTCGACCTCGACCGCGTCTACACGCGCTACGGCTTCCCCAACGATCTGCTCGTGCACCTGAACGTGATCAACGCCCGCGTCCGCGACATCCCGTCGCGCCCGATCTACAACGTCGGCGAGAAGTCGGGGATCAAGATCCGCAAGGTCGTCCCGCGGATCTCCTGGCTGCTGCTCAAGGGCTTCTTCTGGCGGATGCGCGAGAAGTACGTGATCCGCGACTTCCACCCGCTCGTCTTCTTCTACCTCCTCGGGATCGTGATGACATTGGCGGGTGTGGCCCTCGGCATCGCCGAGACCGTGCTGCGGATCATGGGCAACGCGATCACGCCCGCGACGATCGTCCTCGTCGCGCTGCTTCTGATCGCCGGGAGCCAGTTCACGCTGTTCGCGATGTGGTTCGACATGGAGTCGAACAAAGACCTGCGCTGACGACGAGGACGAGACGCGACGCCGCCCGTAACGACGCTGGCTTGCGGCTTTTGGGCCCCTGCTTGCAACCCGTTTGCAACCGCGCGATCCTCGCTCGATCCGCGCCCACCGCAACCGAGACCGCCACATTGGGCACCGCAGAACGCTGACGACGCAAGCATCGGATCACACGAAGGGCAACCTGTCGAGTTCCCCTTGGCTCCCGTCACTCGCGCTCTCGGTTGTCCGCGCCTGCAGGCTGTTCACGACCAGTTCGACCTCGTAAGCGGCGCGGGCGGTCTGGGGCTGCGGGCGCTGAAGGAGCGCAGCATCGACACGATCCGTCGCCCCGATCATCTCCAGCAACAGACAATACTGCTCGTCCAACTCGCTGCGGCATTCCGCGATCCGCTGGCTAACGAGCTGCTTGACCTCGGTGGTGTTCGTCTCGAGCTGCTGAAATTGCTCGATCAATTTGACGGCATCAATGTGATGAATGTCGTGGACATACTCGGACAATCCGAACCCGTTCATCAGCGACTCGCACTTGCTGTGAAATGAAAGTGCGATAACAGGCTTCTCAAGCAACAGGGAGAGGAGAACGTTGTGAAACCTCGTCGCGACCACGACGTCGCTTGCGGCGATCTGGGAGAGCGTTTCCGCCACCAGTGGTTCCCCCACGGACGTGTTCTGCTGACACAGGACACGTACCTCGTCGTAGACGCCCAAGCGCTGTCCCAGCAGGGACTGGAACTCCTGAATGACAACCGTGTCTCCGTCCCCCAGAAAGAGCCTGACGTCATAGTCATTCGCGAGCAGCCACGCAACGAAGACAGCGAGAGCTTCCAGGTATGTCGTATAAGTCTTTCGGCTCGGGTCGGACGCGCTGTATCTGCTCGAGTACAACATCAGCCCGAGCGCCACGACACGATTGCGCCCGTTGCTGCTCCCGTTCGACTGCAGCAAGGCGTCGGGAAGGCTGAAGGCCAGATCTGGATAGACGCGGTCTTGCCGAACGCGTAGTCCAATCTGATTCAGGTAGCTCAGGCTGGCGTCATCCCGATACGACCGGTAGTCGGCCAGAGACAGTGCCGCCCTTACCAGCAGTCGACCGAGCGCGCTGTCTATCGGACCTGCGCCCACGCTCACGAACAGCACCGTGCAGCGACGTAGCTTGGCCATCAGTGTCCATTTGAAGATGTTGTAGGGACCCCAACCTGAAAGACCGTAGGCGTCGGTCAACAAACCGGTGCCGGCAACGACGAACACGTCCGTTCCCTTGAGCGTTCTGAAGGCGCGAGCGTACTGCCAGAGTTCCTTGCTCAACCCGGAGAAGGCGCCCGCGAGCCCCCGCCGTCTTATCCTCACAGTTCTGCTGCTGATCGAGGTCGCCTCAACCCCGTAGCTCGCCGTGACCGACTCGGGGTTGCTACAGATGCAGCTGAAGTCCCAATCCGGACCGAAAAAGCGGAGGCGCGAGAGAATCGCTACGAGCGTGCTCTCGTTGCCAGAGTTATAAGTTCCGAAGTGCCCAAAGAAGCTGATCCTCATGCGCCCGCCTTCACCCCAACCGGGCCACGAGACCAGTCGGCGTCGCTGTTCCTGCCATTCAGCTCAGTCTCGGTTACCCGGACGATCGCGCCAGCCCCCCGAAGGGACGGTCGCCGACGGCTCTTTGGGGGGTGCCGAATGTCTGCCGACGGGACGAGATCGTGTCCGCGAACAGCCGAAGCCGCGCCGACGCACGTATCTAAAACGATGCGCTGCGGCACGGGCTCTTCTACGTCGTTATCAGCGACGTCTCGGATGGAATTGGTCGTTCGCTTGCGCTAACCCGGCTACGCGCGGCACGCGACCGCGGATGCAAGGTCGCCGTGCTCGCGGCTTCGCCAGACGGCGCAAGGCTCTACAAGATGCTCGGATTCGAAACCCACGCGCAACCTAGTGATCGTTGGTTCTATGTGCCAATGCTGGGACCCTAGGTCGTAAGTGCCGGACGTCCTCTTCTTCTTGTCGTCGGGAGAGTGGTGGCTGCGCAAGCGTTCCGAATGACCCCAGAGCCATCCTGCGCGGATGCCGACGCCGCTAGCCTGTTCGACCATGGCGCAGGGGAAGATGGCGTTTGTGCGGTGCGATTCGTGCAAACGTCAGGTCCGGGTGTGGGACCCCGATCTAAGGCAAACCCTGCCTGTGAGCGTTTCGGTAACGAGGAACGCGACGGTCGCCTCACTCGGCGGGGTCTTCAAGTGCCCGTTCTGCACGAGCCTTCAGCGCCTACCGCTTGTTCAGGCGTAACACGAGTGGTCTGTGCGAGTGTTGTTACATCTGACCTCGTTTGCAACCGGTGTGCAACCGAACGCGAGACAACGAAACAATACGGGACGTCACGGGCTAGGGTCCCAGGAGTCGCGATTTCCGTCCAGAACGTACCCGACGATATTCGCCGGTACGGAACGTCATGGCCGCCGATCGCCATGGAGTCGAACAAAGACCTGCGCTAGTAGCAGCAGGCAGCAGCAAGCAAGCAGGCAGCAGAAGCGGCTCGACGCGTCGGTGGGACGGCGTCACGCGTGTCTCCGATGCCAAGTCGCGATGATTGCGGGGTGGATGAGGGACTAGCCCTACTCGTCGTCGGTGCGATTCTCGGCCTCAGCGCGGCTCTGGCGCTGGGGGCGGCTCGAACTGGGCTACCGGTTCTCGTTGCGTTCCTGGGGCTGGGGATGCTGCTCGGCTCGGACGGGCCCGGGGGGATCGAGTTCGACAACGCTCACCTCACGCGGGAGGCCGGCACTGTCGGCCTCGGTCTCATCCTCTATGAGGGCGGGCTGCAGACATCGTGGCGACGGCTCCGGTCCGTAGCGCTTCCGGCAGCACTCCTGAGCACCGTCGGGGTCGTGGTGAGCGCTTGCGTTACGGGGGTTGTGGCCTATGGGTTGTTCGACCTCACCTGGCTCGAGGCATTCCTGCTCGGGGCGGTCGTTGCTTCGACGGATGCCGCCGCCGTCTTCTCGACTCTTCGGTTCACGCACATCTCTCGCCGCCTGGCCCGGACGCTCGAGGCCGAGTCGGGCGGCAACGATCCGATGGCGATTGCGCTGACCCTCGGCCTGATCGCCTGGATCGAACATCCACGGTCGCATGGCTTCGGCGACCTGGCCGTGCTGGTCGGACGCCAGATCAGTATCGGCCTCGTCGCCGGTGTCACCCTGGGGGCCGTTGCCGCCTGGGTCTTTGCCCGGATCCCGGAGCTGATCGGCGCCTTCGCGCCGGTGGTCTCGATCGGCGCGGCCGCCCTCTCGTTCGGGGTTGCGGACACCCTCGGTGGGAGCGGGTTTCTTGCCGTCTATCTCGTCGGGCTTGCCGTGGGAAGCACGCCGTCTCGGTACAGACAGCAACTCGCGGCGTTTCACGAGGGCCTGGCCTTCGTCGCGCAGGTCGGCCTCTTCGTTCTGCTCGGCCTGCTGGTGTTCCCTCACGAGCTACCCCACGTCGCGTTGCCCGGCATTGCGTTGGCGGTGGCGCTCATGCTCGTCGCGCGGCCGGCGGCCGTCTGGGTGTCTACCGCTCTCTCTGACTATTCGAATCGTGACCGTGTCTTGCTTGGCTGGGCAGGGCTGCGAGGGGCCGCCCCGATCGTCGTCGCGACGTTCGTGCTCGAGTCCCATGTCCGGCACAGCGAATCGATCTTCAACATCGTCTTCTTCGTCGTCGTCGTGTCGGCGCTCGTTCAGGGCACGACGCTGGAGCCTGCTGCACGCCGGCTCGGGTTGACTTCTCCCGCGCCGCCGCCGCCGGAGCGAGCCGCCGAGGCGGGGCCGTTGAGCCAGCTCGACCTCGTCGAGTTCTCCGTGGCGTCGAACCACGCGATCAACGGCTCAGCCGTTCGCGAGCTCGGCCTGCCGCGCGACACCCTGGTCGCGGTCATCCAACGCGACGGCCACGCGATCCCACCGCGTGGCAGCACTTCGGTGGAGGCCAACGACCGCCTCTTCGTTCTCGCCCCTCACGACCGCCGGCCGGACCTCGAAGACGTCTTTGCCCGTTGGCGCCGCATGATCTAACGATGCGATGGCCTAGAGCACCGGGTGCGGGTCCGGCGGTTCCCTGGGGGCGGCCACGTCACGAGCTCGTCCTGCTCGTACTGGTCGCGGTGGCGGCCCTGTCGACCGTGAGCTACTACAGCCCGCAGGATCAGTCGCGCTTCTGTCTTTCGCAGTCGATCGTCCACGGGCGTTTGTACAACGACCGTTGCCTCGCGAGCTCGTTCGACCGATCGAGTTACGGGGGCCACCTGTATTCGGACAAGGCGCCCGGGCTTTCGCTGCTCGAGTTGCCGGCTACCGCGATCGTCGCGCTGCCTCCCGCCCAGCAGGTACCTACGCTCAGCCTGAGGACGTGGTTGATACGGATCACCTCGAGCGGGATCGCGTTCCTGGTGCTGGCTTTCCTGATCGGGCGGTTGGCCGAGGGCCTCGCGCCGGGTTACGGGGGGCCGGCGCTCGTCTCGTTCGCGCTCGGGACGCTCGTCGCCCCGTTTGCCGCAGTGAATTTCGCCGAGCTCCCTTTGGCGGCCTTCGGCTTCGGCGCGTTCCTGCTCGCCTGGGCGCGACGACCTGTGCTTGCGGGGTTGCTCGGCGGCGTTGGCGTGCTCGTCGAGTACCAGGGCGCGTTGCTCCTGGTCGTCGTCGGTGTCTATGTGGCACTCCAGGGGATTCGTCCCCTCGGCCGCTACGTGGCGGGCGCCGTTCCGCCGGCCCTGCTGTTGCTCGGTTACGACACGCTCGCCTTCGGCCGCCCCTGGCGGACGTCCTACGGTTACATCGCGAATGTGCTGGCAAGCCAGCAAGCCACGGGTTTCTTCGGGGTCGGTGTCCCGCATGCTTTTGGCCTCTATTCGGTCTTCTCGAGCAGTGGCGGGTTACTCGTCTTGTCTCCCGTCCTCGTCGCTGCGGCCTGGGGGCTCGTCCGGATTGGGCCCCGATACCGAGTCGAGGCGATCGTCTGCACGGTGGTCGTCGTGCTCTTCGTGCTCCTCGACGCCGGCTACTTCATCCCGTATGGCGGCGTCTCCCCCGGCCCGCGATTCCTGATTCCGTGCCTGCCGTTCCTCGCACTCGGCCTTGGGCCGGCGTTTCTCTGGCGGCCCCGGCTGACGACGGCGCTCGCTGCTCTCTCGATCGTGCCGACAGTCGCGATGACTCTTGTCTGGCCGGCGAACCTCCCGCTCCGCGAGACGATCTGGGGGGAGTTGGCCCGGATCCCCTCCGAGCTCGGCAACGCGAGGTTCGTCTACAGCTTGTCCTCGAACGTGATCGTCTGGGCCCGGTTCACTCGCACAGAGGGCGCCGTTCTGGTGGCGGCCGCGGCGATCGCAGCCTTCACGCTCGCAGTGGTCGGCTCGGGCGCCTGGAGCAGGCGCAACGCCGGAGCGGTCTCAGCCTGGGGGGCCGTTGTCGTAGCGGGCTCCCTCTGCCTCATCGCCGCAGCGACGGCGTCGGCGGTCCTCAAGTTTCCCTACGGGGCCCGCTCCAACGGCGCGACGCCCAACTTCGTCAGCCTTGTGCCGTCAATAGTCGGCACTCGGACCACCGCGTTGCCGGGTGAGGAGGTCGACTTCACCGTCTACCTCGACAACCCGACCCGCGACACCCTTACTCAGGTGCTCCTCACGCTCAAGCTGTCCTCGGGGCTGAAGCTGCTCGGCCCGCCGTTCTACGAGCGGGGCTCGGGCTGCGTCGGGACGAGCACGCTCGCGTGCAACCTCGACTTTCTCGAAGCACGAACGAGCACGCTCTTGCGCTTCGGTGCCCAGGTCACATCCGCCCCAGGCGCGACGGAGACGGTCCAGGCGACGGCCACCTCGGAGGGAGCCGCCTCGCAGCACACGGCCGAATACAAGATCAAGGTCGAGAGCTGAGCACCGTGCTTGGATGGTCGGTCGTTCTCGCTGCGGCGACGGGCTCGCTTCTCCTGGCGGGGGCCATTCGGCTACGCGGCCTGGTCTCGACGCTGCTGGCCGCGTACCTGGTCTTCGTGTCGGACCTCGTGCTGACGACGGTCGCGCTGTCCGCGTTCCGGGAGGTCGACCGGACGGCGATCGCGATCGTCCAGGCGGTCTTCCTTGCCGCAGCGATCGTCGCCTGGGTTCTGCGCGGGCATCACCTGCCGCAGATCGACGCGGCAGCGGTGCGTTCGCTCGGGCGCAGCCGGCCGACGCTCGGCTTTCTCGTGCTCGCCGCGGTCCTCCTCGGCTACGAGCTGCTCCTCGTCACGACAGCGGCGCCGAACAACTGGGACGGGTTCACCTACCACCTGGCCCGAGTTGCGGCGTGGATCCAGCACGGCGGGATCTACTGGATCGCCAATCCGCCGAGCGACATCCTCAACACGCGCCAGCCGGTTGCGGAACAGCAGATCTTCTTCTTCTTCGCCACGCTCGGGAAGGGCCGGTTCTTCGCCCTGCCTCAGTACCTGGCACAGATCGCGGGCCTCGTGGCCGTGTACGGCGCTTCGCGGCGGCTCGGCTTCGGCGCGCGCGTTGCCGCGTGCACCTCGGCGCTGCTTGCGACGTTCTCGCTGGTCTCGCTCGAGTCGACGACCGCTCAAAACGACCTGGTCGCCGCGTCGTTCTCGATCGTCGCTGCGTACTTCATCCTTGCAGGCGCGCCCGCGGAGCTCGTGCTGGCCGGTGCTGCCGTGGGCGTCGGGCTTGGTGTGAAGCTGACCACGGTGCTCATCTGGCCGGTGTTGGTGCTGCTCCTCTGGCCGAGGCGGTGGCGTGGCTTCGCGCTCGCCGCCGTCGGCGCGATCGGCGGCTTCGCGCTCGCCGGGATGTGGGGTTACGTGCTCAACCTCGTCCACACCGGTCGGGTCTCGGGAGAATCCCGCTTCGGGCTCGACGTGGGCGCGTCCCCGTCGTTCCCGGGCAGCCTGCACACCAGCGTTCACGTTCTCTACCACGTACTCGACACGTCCGTTCTGACGAACTGGGCGATCGTGGTGCTCGCGATCGGCGGCGGTATTGCTGCGCTCGCCGTCGGCTACCGCCGATACCGGGTTGCGGGGATGGGCCGCGCCGCGCTTCGGGCGGGGGCCGTCGCGATCCCGCTCGCCGCACCCGCGCTGGTCCTCGGTGCCGCGGCTCTCTATTTCTGGCTGTCGAAAGTCGTCCACCTCTCCGTGTCGGCCCCTTACGAGAACGGCTCGAACCGCACCGCGAACGAGGACTACTCGGCCTTCGGCCCGGTCGGGGCGGTGATGTTGCTCGGCACGTCGCTGCTCGCGATCGGCCTCTACATCGCCCGCAGGGTCGATCTCCGCTACCTCGCGCTCGCTCTATCACTCCCGGTCTTCCTGGTGCTCGTCGGGCTAGATCTCTCGTACAACGCTTTCCTGTCCAGGTTCCTGCTGATTCCCGCATTCCTGGCGGCGCCCCTTTTCGGCCTCGTTCTGGGCAGCCGGGCCGCGACCGCGTCCCTCCTCGCCGCCGCCGCAGTGGCCGGTGTGTGGACGCTCGCGGACGACCATGCGAAGCCGCTCTCCTCGCGACCGTGGCAGGCAACCCAGGCGGTCGGCGCTGAAGCCGATCGAATGGAACCCCATCGCCAGGGTCTACCCAGCCTTCGCGGCCGCGGTCCCCGTGCGGGCCTGCGTCGGCGCAGTCGTGGACGGCAACGAGCCGTCGTACCTCCTCTGGGGACCAAGGTTGACGCGGCGCGTCGTCTACCTGCCTGCGTCCGATGCCTACAACGACGCGCTGCGGCACGGGCTCTTCTACGTCGTCATCAGCGACGCCTCGGACGCTCCGGTTGCGGACCAGTTCGCGCAGCACGGCTGGAAGGTGCGCGCGCTGGCCCACGCCCGCTACTGGCTGCTCGTGACCGCACCGCACGCCGGCAACGGCAGCTGCTGACCAGGCGGGCAGTTGGGACCCAGACCCGAGCCGTGCGCTACGCGATGTTGCGCCTGCGCGAATCGACCTCCCAGCGGCCGACCGCCTGATGGAAGCGGGTCGTGTCGAGGACGATCCAGAAGCACAGCGCCGCGAGCGGGAGCTCGGCAACGACCGCCTCGAGGACGGCCACGTACTGCTCGTCGCCCGAGGTCGAGGTGACCACGTCGAACCACGCGTCGCAGAAGAGCATCGTGCCCGTGAGGGCGGCGAGGGCCTGGAGATACGGGGAGGCCCGCAGCGCGGCGAAGGCGGTGGCCGCGAACGCGAGCGCGAGCCAGACGTCAAAACCGACCCAGGCGAGCCGATAGTTGTGGGTGACATGCCTGGTCGGCAGCGTGAACGTGAGCCAGAGCGTCCACGGGACGAGCAGCACGGCAATCAGGCCCAGGGTGGCCGCCAGCCGGCGCGGGACTCGGCGGCGTGGCTGGTCGGGCGCTGGCTGCATGGCGGTCTTTGCAAGCCTACGCGTGGGGGAGACCCGCCCGTCCGGCCGGTATTCCGACACGGGCGCCGCTTCCGCAGGCATCATCGGTGGTGGTTGGTAAAACTGGGATCGCATCATCGATGCTGAGGCTCGAACGACATCGTCTCGGCCCGCGCGTCTTTCTCTTCGGGTTTCGCATTCACGAATGGCACCTGGGCGTGCTCACGATCGCCGGAGCGGTCGCCGCTGCGCTGCTCGGCCGCGATCGGAGCCGGGCCCGGCGGCCGTCGCCTCGCTGCTCGGCGCCTGGCTGATCGCGAAGGACTGGCCCGACCTCACCCGCAACCACCGCGACACCGCCGGGTGGCGGCTCGGGCTTCACCGCCGGCCGCTTCCGCTTCGGCCCGTTCAGGCCGCTGGACGACGTGCCGACGATCGCCGCGGTGGCGACCGCCGCCGTCGGGCTCGTCGACCTCCTCTCGGCTCTCACGCCGAACGTGCGTTGGCGAGGCCGGGAGCTGCTCCATCTCGAGCCCGTCTCGGTGATGCGGAACGCCCATGCCCTTGCCGTCCCGGCATCGGTGGCCCTGATCGTCACGGCCTACTACCTCTACCGTCGTCGCGCCGGGGCGCGCCATCTCGCAGTGGGGCTGCTCTGCAGCCTCGCCGTCTTCGACCTGCTGAAGGGGCTCGATCTCGAGGAGGCGGCCCTCACGGCCGGCTGCGCGGCTCTGCTCGTGGCGAGCGGGTCGTCGTTCACCGCGAAGCACGGCCCGGGCAGCTTCCGCCTGGCGCTGGCGCGCGTGCCGCTGCTCGCCCTGGCCACGTTCGCGACCGCGTTTGTCGTCGTGTCCGTCGCCGCGCCGTCCGGAGTCTCGACAGTCGCGGCCATCCGGGAGACTGGCGACCTGCTCCTGTGGCAGCCGGGCCCGTTCGGCTTCCACGACGAGCTCGCGCGGACGGGCCTCGCCGTGGAGCTGATCTCGATCCTCGCCGTGCTTACCGCGGCCTACATCCTCTTTCGCCCGCTGGCCGCGCCCCGCGATCTGCCCGATTCGGGTCTCCGGAACACAGCGGCGCGGATCGTCGAGGAGCACGGGACCGACACGCTGTCGTTCTTCAAGCTTCGCGGCGACAAGCACTACCTCTTCGACGAGGCGCACACGGCGTTCCTGGGCTACCGCATCGAGAGGGGCGTCCTCGTGATCTCGGGTGACCCGGTGGGCGAGCCGGCCGGTGTGGAGAGCGTCGTGCGCTCGGCCGTGACGTTCGCGGAGGAGCACTCGCTGCGAGTCGCCGCGCTCGGGGTCAGCTCGGCGGGCCGGGCCGTCTTCGAGCAGGCGGGGCTTCGGGCGCTCTACCTCGGCGACGAGGCGATCGTGGACACGCAGGAGTTCTCACTCGACGGGCGCGGCATCCGCAAGGTGCGCCAGTCGGTGACCCGGCTCGAGAAGTCGGGCTACACCGCCGGCATGGCCGAGCTCGGCACATTCGACCCGGCGCTGTTGGCCGAGCTCGAGGACGTGACGCATGACTGGCTCGAAGGCGCGCCAGAGCGGGGTTTCAGCATGTCCATGGACTCGCTGCACAACCCGCACTGCTCGAAGTCACTCGTGCTCTACGTGCTCGACGAGGCGGGAAAGGTCGGGGCGTTCCTGCAGTTCGTGCCGACCTACGGCCGCGACGCCGTGTCCCTGTCGCTCATGCGTCGGCGCCGCGACGTGCCGAACGGCACCACGGAGTTCATGATCGTGAAAGCGATCGAGGCGCTCCGAGACCGCGGAGTATCCGAGGTCTCGCTCAACTTCGCAGCCTTCGCGCGCCTGCTGCGCGAGCCCGACGGCCTCCTCGAGCGAGCGACCGGAAAGGCGATCGCCCTCGGCGACACCTGGTTCCAGATCGAGCGGCTATACCGTTTCAACGCCAAGTTCTTCCCCCGCTGGGAGCCACGCTTCCTGATGTACGAGCGCCGCTTCGGCCTCCCCCGCGCCGGTATCGCTGCGCTCTTGCTCGAGGGCCAGGTGCCAAAACCGTCCCTGCTCGGCGGTCGCCGAGCCGCCTGAATCGGCCGGGGCGTCGCCCCACCGTCAATCGGGTGCTTCGGGCCCGCTCTCACCCCGCTGACGGGAGATTGGCGTGACACGCATCGCCAGCGCAAGGAGCAGCGGGAGCAGCGTCATCGTGACCATGGCGGGTGTCTCCTCGACACGCCTGACCGTCACCTGGACATAGGAGATGATCGGCGGATTCCCGATCCAGTAGATAGCCGCCAGGCTGGCGACAGCGAGCACGAGCCAGAGCCCGACCGCGGCCGCGACGGCGGGGGCCCGCCTGCCGGCGAAGAACAGGAGAGCGCAGAGCCCGACGATCACCGCCGGCGTCTCGACGCGACCGAGCGAGCCCAGGCCCCCGAGCGGCAGAGCGTCCAGGAGTAGCCGGTCTCCCGCTCTCGCCATCGCGTGAAGCGAGTAGTGCAGCCGTGCGGTTCTTCCCTCGAGAAAGCCAGGGTCAGCCAGCTTCGCGAGGTCGTAGTCGGGGGATGACCCCCGCAGGCCGTGCCAGCGGAGCCAGGCGTGCCAGAGCAGGATCGTGCCGGGGCCGAGCAGGAGCATGCCGGCAACGGCGCCCGCGCGCCGGTAGCGGGCGAGACCGGCGCCGAGTACGACAACGGCGACGGCCGCCCCGAAGAGCACCCCCTCGAGCTTGATCAGCGACGCGGCGGCGAGGAACACGAGAGCGAGGCCGAGCCAGGCGGTGCGCGGCTCGCACAGCCAGATCGCGGAGGTCAGCATCGCGGCGGCGATCAGGTAGGCGAGTGTCTGGTCGGGCATCGGCGATTCGAGCTTCGCCCAGAACCACGGTGCCGTCCCGAGCAGCGCCAGCGCTGGTATCGAGAGCCACCGAGGGACGAAACGGTCGAGCAGCGCGAACGCGGCGACCACGAACGCCGCGCCGAGCAGCGCCTGCTGGAACGGAATCAGGGACGGGTGAAATCCCCCGGTGAAGGCGAACGTGACCGCCGTCATCGCCGGCATGAGCGGCGGATACTCGAGGTGGGCGATCGCGCGCCAGAGCTGTGGATCGAGCCCGTGGGCGTAGTAGATCGTTGCGGCTTTCGGCAGCCAGAACCAGAGCGCGTCGTAGTCCGATGCGGGGTTCCACTCGCCCCGAGCCGCCGTGATCATCGCCGCCAGCACGCCGACGCCGAGCAGGGACGCTCCGATCCTGGTGATCCAGCGGTTGAGGGCCGAGCCCGCGGCCGGCTCCGTGGCCACACGGGGTGGGGCGTGGCGATGTCGTCCCGCCAGCACGCAGCCGGCGATCAGCACCGCCGCGACGGCAACGACGCTGAGGATCGTCAACGGAAGGCCCAGCATGAGGCCGGTGGAGAGGGCCGTGCCCAGCAGGGCCCAGCCGGTGAGATAGCTGAGCCCGAGCAGCCTCAGCCCGTTGCCGAACGACGCCGCGAGGCCGAGCAGATAGAGGAACGCGAAGCCGACGACCGGGAAGAGCACGTCGTTCGCGGCGAGCCCGAGCGCAACCCTCATTTCCGCGCGACCTTGACGGCGAAGGCATCGGGCCCGAGCACGACCATGTCCGTGTACTTCACGCCCAGCGAGTCGGGGGAGATGTCATAGGCGATCACCCATTGCGCCTGGTGCAGCGGAACGTAGGTGCGAGGCAGAAGCCAGAGGCGGAACGCGTACTCGAGCGAGGTCGGGTTGACGTCGAGCGGCGGCCCGGGCAGCGCCGAGAAGGGCGGCTTGATCGTCCCGGCGACGACGCTGTATGTGGCGTCGCGGGGGATGACGTCGCGGGCGCCGGACAGTGCGACGGTCGAAGCGAAGTAGGTGAGCGGGTCGAGATCGCTGTTCGTGACCTCGTGGCCCGGCCCGACGAGCGACCGGTACCCGGCGTGCACCACCGTCGCCCCATGCCGTGCCACCGTCCAGATCGTGAGGCCGCCCACGATCGCGACCACGAGTAGAACGGCCGCCCTGCCTCTCGGGTGTCGATCTCCGCCGGACGACCCTCTCACGCCGCCTGTGGACGCGGGGGTGTTCCGAGGTGTCGGCATCGTGCGCATGCAAATATCGCATATGGCCGTACCGCCGATGGCGCGCCCGTTGATCGCGCTCGCGTGCCTTGCGGTTGCGGTCGTTGCCGTAAACAGCGCGTTGAGACCGGCGGGCGTCGGTACGCCGGGCGTCGCCGCAATCGAGCGCGAGCTGGCAGACAGCGTCGCGCTGAAGCTCACCACGCAGGGCTACGAATACCCGATCGCCGTCTCTTGCGCTCCGCCGCCGGGCGGCGCCCCGCCCGACCCGACCGCCGTGCACCTCGTGTGCCAGGTGACCGCGTTCAACAAGCGGCGACCGAGCAAGAGCCCGGCCTGGGTCGAAGACGTGACGTGCAACCTGCTCGTCCCGGCGGGCACCCCCCGGTGCGGTTCGAGCGGCGGCGATGCGCTCCAATGAGCAAGAGGTGATCTGCTCAGCGAGGCAGGACGGTCACGCCGCCTACGACGAGCGTTCCGCCCTTGACGACGTATGTCCCACCTTTGAGCTTGTGGGTCGACGGCTGGTAGTTGGTGAGCTTGGCGATCGACATCGGCGCCTCGAGCAAGAGCTTGCCGTTGTTGGCCACCGTGCCGAGGAAGTTGTCCTGGCCGCCGATGCAGAAGACGTTCGGCGCCCCGTAGGCGCCGGGTAGGAGCGTCCAGGCGTTGGCGCAGCCGCCCGAGATCACGGTCCCGTTATTGATCAGGGGCTTTCCGGCCCCGAGCTTCAGGGACGTCGGGGCGGGGGAGCTGCACGGCGAGGAGCCGTAGCCGATCAGGGTCGCGCCCTTCGCGACCGTCAGGCCTGCGGGCGCGGTATCGACGATCGGCGCGCCGCCGCAGGTCTCCGCGCCGCCCCCGTGCGGATCGCTCAGCGCGAGCACTGAGCCGGCGGGAATGGTGCCGCTGATCGCGGCCGATCCAGCGATCCCGATGGTGGTTGCGCCCGTGCTCTTGTAGGCGAGCGCTGCGCCGACATCGAAGAGCGGCGCGCCCTTCGTCTTGCCGCCGGCCTGAACGAAGCTGTTCGGCCCGTCGATCGTGAAGGACCCGGCGACGTAGTCGGTGCCCGCATGCCAGCCCTGGAGGTTGATCGACCCGCCGGGCCCGTTGACGAAGGTGAGGGGCCCCGCGCCCGCGGGCGGCGGCGGAACCGTGAGGACCTCGGGCTCCTGCCCCTGAGGCGCCGCGAACGTGCCCGCGGTGACCGAGCCGTCGTTCTGGAACGTGCCGGGCCCGATCAGCGCTAGCGGGCTGTCGACGACCACGGAGCCCTTGTTGAGGAAGCTGCCGCCGATCGTCCGCTGGCCTGCGATCGCCCACTTCTGGTCCCCGAGCTGTCCCGACGTGGCCGCGACGACCATCCCGTTGTTCACGATGCCGCCGCGCGTGTCGATCTCCGACGGGCCGCCGCCGCTGCACGTGGTCGAGGAATGCAGGAGCAAGCTGCCTCCCGCGTCGACCGTGAGCGTCCCGGACACGGTCACGGTGCCGTTCCAGTTCCAAGGCGTGGCGCAGTCCGACGGCGTGCTCTCGTCCGGCGGGTACCCGACATAGAGCGCGCCACCTCGCGCGATCTCGAGCGACGAGAAGCTGGACGCATGGTCGATCCAGACCGCGCCCGTGATACAGACTGCTCCGCCCGATGTTGGGGCCTGGCCGCTGCTCACCGGCGCCCCGCAGGCGGTCGACGCGGCGGACGCGGCGGTCAGGCCGAGGAGAGCGGCGAGTGGGAACGCCGCCAGGATCGCGAGAACGGCGAGAGATGCCCTTGTCGTGAGGGACCGCATGGGAGTTGCTCCTTCCGGTTTCTCCCTTGCCGCCCCGTGCCGCCAGGGAATCAGAGCCGGCATCCTCGCAGATTGCCCGGAGAGACGACAGAGATGATTGAACGCGCGGAGTACCGGGTAGGCCAGGAGCCAGAAGGAAACAACAGAGAGGAAACGATGACAACCGTCGAGATTTGGACATATCGCGAGCAGCTCTTCGGCGCAGCCGACATCGTCGGCTTCAGCGTCGAGGCGCTCGACGGCTCGATCGGGAAGATCGACGAGGCCAGCGACGAGGTCGGCTCGAGTTACCTGGTCGTCGACACCGGCCCGTGGATCTTCGGCACCAAGGTGCTGTTGCCGGCCGGAGTGATCAAGCTGGTCGACACCGAGAAAGAGACGGTGTACGTCAACCGGACGAAGGATCAGATCAAGAACGCACCCGAGCTCGACCCCGACACCTACCGCGACGATTCCTATCGCAGCGAGGTCGGCGACTACTACGGCTGGGGCGGCCGCGGCTGGCGCGGAGCGGACGAGGCATGACGACGATCGAGCGGTTCCAGAGCCTGCAGATCGAGCTCGTCCGGGCCGGTTTCGGGACCGACTTCACGACGCGCCCGAACGGCGGCCACGCGCTTCTCGAGCTGTTCGTCGTCCTCAAGGACAGGACGGCTGAGAACGTCGAGTACCTCGACCAGCTCGTTGCCGCACACGGCTTCGCCTACACGATCACGGACGACAGCCGCGCCGCGGTGACGATCCGAGAGGAAGCCAAGACGCACTGAGCTCGAAATTGGGCGGCCTTGATATTGGACGCCCCGGGCATTACGTTGAGATCGATGCGAGCGCGTGCCGCCGTCGTTGCAGCCGTCTCTCTGGCGCTCGCTCCGGCGGCCCACGCAGCTTGCCCGGTCTCGGTGTCGGTCGATCGCGGCGCGGCGCCGCTTCGGGTCACCTTCCACGCCGGGTGCCACTCGTCGAGGTACGCGTGGGCGTTCGGGGACGGCAAGGTTGCGCAAGGACGGACCGTCCGGCACACCTACGGCGGCGGCCGCTTCCGGCCCTCGTTGACAACCGACGCGGGAACCCGCCACGTTGCTCCCGTCACCTCCGTCTCGCTCGCAGTGACCGGCCCCGCAAAGGCCGACTACGGCCAGAAGGTCACCTTTCACGCGAGCGTCAAGCCGGAGATCCCGGTCTACCTTGCCGGGAAGCGATTCCACCACGGGGAGTTGACCATGACCGCGACTCAGCCGTTCCTGACCGCGGTCGCAGGCCCCGCCGTCGTCCACAAGTCGATCGTCGTCAAGCCGCGGCTCGACGTCTCACTTGCAGGATCCGAGACGATCGGCGCGCCGCTCAACGTCGTCGCGGTGCTGCGGCCGGCCAGTGCGGGAACGCTTCGGATCAGCGTCGACGGCATGGCGACCTCCAGGGTCGACACCGCCGATGTCGGCACCGCGCGAATCGTCGTCATCTCCACCCCGCGCCCGCGGTGGGCAGCGGTCTCGCGGGTAATCCGCGCCGGGATCCACGCCCCGACGCTCACGCTCGGGTCGCACGGACCGGCTGTCGTGGCGCTCGAGGAGCGCTTCCGCGCCCTCCACTACGCGCTCCGCAACACGAACGGTCTTTTCGACGACGACGACCAACAAGCCGTCTACGCATTCCAGGAGGTCAACGGGCTCACCCCGACCGGCATCGTCACACCGGCACTCTGGTCGCAACTCGCCCGTGCCGGCGTCCCGAACGCGCGCTACGGCGGCGACCACGTCGAGGTGAACAAGACGCGCCAGGTGCTCTTCCTCGTGCGCGGCGGCAAGGTCGTGCTCATCACCCATGTCTCGACGGGGGCGACAGGCAACACACCGCTCGGACTCTGGCATGTCTACTCCAAGGTGCCCGGCTGGAGCTGGGTGCTCTGGTACCCGAGCTACTTCCTGCGCGGCTTCGCGATCCACGGCTACCCGGACGTGCCGCCGTACCCGGCCTCGCACGGCTGCGTGCGGATCCCGATGTGGCTTGCGCCCGAGATCTACCCGAAGATCCCGGAGTCGAGCGCCATCTACATCTACACCTGACCAACCGGCGCGCCCGAGTACGATCCGGCGCGATGGGCCTCGGTATCGACTGGATCAGATCGAGCTGCCGCCTGCTCGCCGCGATCGGCGAGGAGTTCGATCGGACGCGCCCGTTCGAGGGCCTGCGGATCGGCACCGGGATCCACCTGGAGCCGAAGACCGTCGCGTTGCTGCTCACGCTCGCCCGCGGTGGGGCCGAGGTCGTCTCGACCGGCAACCTGAACACGACGCAGCAGGAGGCGCTCGATCACCTGAATGCGAACGGCGTGCGCGCGGTCGGCTCGCCGACCTCGGATCCCGGCGAGCACGACCGCCTACCTGCGTGAGGTGCTCGTCACCGAGCCCGACCTGCTCCTCGACAACGGCGGCGACCTCTTCGTCCGCTGGCTGGAGGCTCCGTACGAGCAGCTCGTCGGCGGCACCGAGGAGACGACCTCGGGCCGGATGCGTCTCGCTCCGCTGCGCGAGCAGATCGCGCGGCCCGTGCTCGTGATCAACGACAGCCCGATCAAGCAGTTCGCCGAGAACCGCCACGCGGTCGGTCAGAGCACAGTCGAGTCCTACCTCAGGATCACGAACCGCTCGACCAACGGGAAGCGCGTGACGATCTTCGGCTACGGCGCTTGTCGGGCGGGGAGTCGCGGCGCACTTCCGCAACGCGTTCGCCGAGGTGTCGGTGGTCGAGGTCGATCCGGTGACGCGGCTCGAGGCGCTGCTCGACGGCTTCCCGGTGCCCGACAAGGCCGACGCGCTGCAGCACGCGGACGTCGTGATCACGGCGACAGGAGCCCGCGGCGTTCTCACCGCCGCCGACCTGCCGCAACTTGCGGACGGCGTCGTGCTGATGAACGTCGGGCACTTCCCGCTCGAGATCGACGTGCCCGGGATCGAGGCGGAAGCCGAGTCGAAGGAGCCCGCCGCCGATGGGATCACGACCCTCGGGCTCACGGGCGGAAGGCGCGTGCACCTGCTGACCGGCGGTCACATGGTCAACCTCGCCGGCCCTCGCCCGCTCGGGAACTCGGTCGAGTCGATGGATCTCGGCTTCGCGCTGCAGGCGCGGTGCCTCGAGGCCGTCGCGCGCGGCCAGGTCGGGCCCGCGGACTGCGTCGTTCCCGTTCCCGCCGGAGATCGACGCGGCAGTCGCGGCCGCCTACGTCGAGATCTCCGCTCGAACCTGACAACTGCCGTTGCGGCGTAGTAAAAACGGCCGCGCACGGTGACGCGCAGATAACGTCCGAGGATGGCCGACGGAATCGATCCCGCCGTCCCGCCGAGCGGGACGGGCTGCGCCGACTGCCTCGCAGGCGAGGGCGCCGGCTGGTGGTTCCATCTCCGCCGCTGCGCCGAGTGCGGCCACGTCGGCTGCTGCGACTCCTCTCCGAGCCAGCACGCCCGTGCGCATGCCGCGGCGAGCGGTCATCCGTATCGTCCAGAGCTTCGAGCCGGGCGAGGACTGGTTCTGGTCGTTCCGCGACGACGACTACTCGAAGGCCCCGAGCTCGCGCCGCCGGTCTCGCATCCCGACGGACCAGCCGGTTCCCGGCCCCGAGGGCAAGCGTGCCCGCCAACTGGATGCGCCTCCTCAACTGAACCGCTTCGGCGGCCTGTAGATCTGGATCTTCAGCTTGCGGTAGGCGAACACCGCCATCCGAACGAGCAGCCAGCCGTGCCGGAAGCGCGAGATCTTCGTCTCGCCGTAGGTGCGCGACCCGTAGCGCACCGGGATGTCGACGATCCTCGAGCTGCAGCCGGGCCGCGCCGAGCAGCAGGTCGAAGTCGCCGAACGGGTCGAAGTCGCCGAAGTACGCGCGGCCGGCGGCGATCTCCTCGTAGCGCGTGCGGCTGCAGCGCCTTCGTGCCGCAGAGCGTGTCCTTCACCGGCTGCCCGAGCAGCGCGCTGAAGACGAGCGAGAACGAGCTTGTTCCCGAGCAGGTTCAGGAAGCGCATCGCGCCCGGCTCGAGGTCGTAGACGAGCCGCGAGCCGTTCGCGAACTCGGCGCGCCCGGACGCGAGCGCGTCGACGAACGGCTGGCAGCTCGCGCGGCCGCACGGTCAGGTCGGCGTCGAGGATCGATCAGCGCGTCGTACCGCGCCCGCGTCGAACGCCGAGCCGCACCGCGTCGCCCTTCCCGGTCCCGGTCTGCTCGACGTAGACGATCTCGCGCTCGGGGTGGAGCTCGATCTGGCGCAGGATCTCCTCGCGCGTCCCGTCGGTCGAGTGGCCCTCGACGAAGATCAGCTCGCTCTCGCGTCCCGAGGCGGCGGCGTCTCCTCGACGATCCGCGCGATCATCCCGGCCTCGTTCTTCGCGGGCACGACGACCGAGACGCTCGGCAGGTCCTCCGGCTCGTCGGCGCGGCACGGGGCGCGCGACGATCCACCAGGTCAGGCAGAGGTGCCGGATGACCGGCAGCGGCGCGACGATCCCGTTGAGGAACGCCGAGAGGAGCGGGATCTGCAGCGGGAAGAGGATCCGCCGGGTCGTCGTCACCGCCTCGAGCCCGGTGAGCTGGAGCAGGTTCCGGACGTCGTCGATCGTCAGCCAGTTCCGGACCGGCGTGCGCGTCTTCAGGTGCAGGCAGCTCGAGCAGCGGCGAGCGACCGGCCGCCAGAGCTGGCTGTAGGAGTGGACGACGATCCGCGTGTCGCGGTTCGAGTGCGCGGCGACGCTGCGGAACAGGGCGAGCAGGTCGTCGACGTAGGGGACGAGGTCGGAGAGGACGACGTAGTCGAAGGTCTCGTCCGAGCGCGAGCTCCTCGCCCGCGGCGTGCTCGAAGCGTGAGCTCCGGATGGCGCGCGCGCGCGAGCTCGACCATCCCGGGGCTGACGTCGATCGCCGACCCCGCGGCGCGGGCTCGAGCGCCGCGAGCAGGTCGCCGTTCCCGCTCCCGATCTCGAGCACCGAGGCGCCCGGCCGGACGATCGACGCGTGCACCGCCGCGGATCTGCTCGTGGTAGCCGCGGGCGGCCCGGCCCGGGTAGCTCGTCGACTCGGCGAGCTCGTCGAAGGCCGCCGCGACGGCGGCGTACGGGTCGTGAGCCCGTCGATGCGGCGGTCGTGCCCATCAGCTGCTCACGTAGGGTAGGCCGCTGTGCAGCGGGCGGATGGAGCCCGGTCGGCCGATTGGCTGCGCCGTCATTGCGTCGGGTCTCTTCCTCGTCGCCTGCGCGCGTCGCCTACGGCGGCCTCTTCAGCCACGCCTACCCGGGCGACGTCGGCACGTACGCGCGGCTACGGCCGCGAGCTCGTGCTGCACGGGCTGATCCCGTACCACGATTTCTTCGTCGAGTACCCGCCCGGCGTCGGTGCCGCGTGTTCGCGCTGCCGGTGCTGATCTGGAACGCGCACTACGTGCTCGTCTTCAAGCTCTTATGGCCGGCTGCGGGCGTCGGCTTCGTGCGTCTGCTCGGCCTGGATCGTGCGCCGGCTCGAGCTGAGCTCGCTGCGGCTCGTGCCGATCGTCCTCGCGCCGGTGCTGATGGGGCCCGTCTTCCTCAACCGGTACGACCCGTTCCCGCGCTGCTCACCTCGCTCGCGCTCGTCGCGCTGCCTCGGCGGCCACGAGCGGACGGCCGGCGCGCTGCTCGGCGCCGGCACCGCGATCAAGCTCTACCCGGCCATCTTCGTCCCCCTCGCCGCCCGGCGGGTGCGCTCGCTGGCCGGCGCCGGCGAAGGCCTACGTGCTCGCGGCGGCCGTGCTCGTCGCTCCCGTTCTTGCTGATCGCGCCCGGCGGCGTCGGCTTCAGCCTCTGGACGCAGCTCGCGCCACTTGCAGATCGAGAGCCTCGGCTCCTCGATCCTGCTCGCCGGGCTCGAAGCTCGGGATCCACCACGGGGCTGGATCGACGGCAAGCCGGGCTCGATCGACCTCGGCGGGCAGCGCGGCCGACACGGTCGGCGTGCATCAGCGCGGTCGTCGCGGTCGGCGCTCGTCCTCGTCGTCGCCTGGGCGTTCTGGCGCGGCCCGGACGACGACGCCCGGCAGGTCACCGCCTGGGCGGCGGCCGTCACCGCCTTCGTCGCGTTCGGGAAGGTCCTCTCGCCGCAGTACCTGACCTGGCTCGTCCCGCTCGTCCCGCTCGCCGCCGGCCGCAAGGGGCGCTGGGCGGCGGTCGTCTTCCTCGGCGTCCTCGTCGCTGACGCAGCTCGAGTACCTGTCCACAGCACGGGCTCCAGAACCAGGACTGGGACGGTCTGGGTGCTGCTCGTGCGGAACGCCGGGCTGGTCGCGGTCTTCGTGCTGCTGCTGGCCCAGCTGCTCGAGGGGCCGCGTCAGCAACCGGCAGGCGCCGACCCGCCGACCGGTAGAGGAGCACACCGCCGACGTCGCCGCGGCTTCGCGATCCGGTCGAGCGCCGGCGTCCAGGTCGCGGCCTCGCGCTTGTCGACGATCACGCTCGTGACGTGCTTCGCCGCGGAAGTAGTGCGCGGAGCAGCTGCGCCTGGTTGCGCACGGGCGGGTAGCCGACGGCGATCTGCTCGATCCCGGGCGGATGCATGGAAGTCGCTCGGCGGCGAGGTCTGCAGCCGGCCGCCGGCCAGCCGGAAGCGGAAGCCCGTCGCGGCCTGCCACAGCATCGCCTGGCCGCCGCTCCCGACCGGCTCCGGCAGCACGATCTCGTCCCGGTCCAGGCACGTCCGGTACGCGCGTGCTCGTGAAGAACGCCGGCACCGAGAAGGTCGTCGCCCAGACGCCGGCGCCGGGGTTCGGGACGAGCAGGAGCACGGCGAGCGCGGGAAGGAGCCAGCGGAGCACGCCCGGAGCGCGCCGAGGCCATCCAGAGCGCGCGCGATCACGGCGACGGCGAGCGACGCGTAGAGCGCGAAGCGGACCGGCAGGATGTTGTCGAAGCAGCGGCAGGAACTTCGTGCGCCCGCCGATCGTGATCGTCTGGTGGCCGAGCACGTCGGCAGCGGGACGACGCCGTGCCCGTCGACGATGAGCTTCGGGCCGAGCGAGAGGTAGGTCGCGAGCAGCGAGCGCGGCGAGCAGGAACCGGCCGCGCGGCTGTCCGCCAGTCCGAGCGGGCGTAGAGGACGACGATCACGAGCAGCGGCAGCCCGATGAACGCGCCCTGCTCGGTGCTGTTGCCCGGGGAAGTGCCGCGCGATCGAGTGCGCCCAGCCCGCGCCGACGGCCTCGAGGTGGGTCGGGATGACGAGGTTCAGCAGGTCGGCCGTGTAGGCCTCGGGCGGCGTGAAGCCCGCGACGCGCAGGTCGGTGAGCGCGTAGTAGAGGATGGGCGCGGCCAGGACGGCCGCGACGAGGTAGGCGCCCAGCGAGCGGGCCCGAGCAGGCGCCGGATCGCCGGGCGTCGCGGCGGCGCGAGCAGGAAGCCGAGCGCGAGCGCCAGGACGAGGGCGATCGTCAGCCGTGAAGGCGATCTCGGTCGCGAGGTAGACCTGGAGCGCGAGCAGCAGGCCGAGCTCGACGACGAAGCGGCGGGTCGAGACGCTCGCCCTCGAGCCGCGCGCACGACCACGAGCGCGATCAGCGGCACGGCGAACACGGCCGTCAGCTGCGGCTGGCCGAGCACGTGCCCGAGCTCGTAGCTCGAGAAGCCGAACAGGTAGCCGCCGACGAGCGAGGGCCAGAAGCGCCCTGTGAGGTGGCGGCAGAGCAGGAACGCGGCCCAGGCGCGAGCACGGCCGGCATCGCCACGGCCGCGATGTCGTAGGAGGCGACCGGGCCGAGCAGCGCGGTCAGCGGCGCGAAGGCGACCGAGAGCGCCGGCACCGTGTTCACCCAGGCGAGGTCGACCCCGCTCGGCGCCCAGACGTGATGGGTGACGAGCGGGTTCTGGCCGCTGGTGATCGCGTGCAGCCACCAGGCGAACGACCAGATCGGGATCTGCGGGTCGTCGAAGACGCCGACGTACTGGCGGCCCGGCTGGAGCAGCGGCCTGAGGCCGAAGAACAGGAATGCGAGGAGCGAAGTAGATCCCGACCGCGGCCCAGGCCGCCTCGGCTGTCTGCTGCGCCGACGCCGGCAACCATAACCCGTGTCGCCGTGAGCAGCTGACTACGATGCGACGCAATGACTACCTCGGTCGTTACCGGCGGCGCCGGGTTCCTCGGCTCGCATCTCTGCGATTACCTGATCGAGCAGGGCCAGCGCGTGATCTGCGTCGACAACCTCGAGACCGGCTCGCTCGAGAACATCGAGCACCTCGGGGACGATGTCTTCAAGTTCGTCTACCAGGACGTCGTCGACGGGATCTGGATCGACGAGCCCGTCGACTTCGTCTACCACCTCGCGAGCCCCGCCAGCCCGATCGACTACCTGCGCCTGCCGCTGCAGACGCTCAAGGTCGGCTCGCAGGGGACGCACAACGCGCTCGGGCTCGCCAAGTGGAAGCGCGCCAGGTTCCTGATCAGCTCGACGAGCGAGGTCTACGGCGACCCGCAGGTGCACCCGCAGCCCGAGACCTACTGGGGCAACGTCAACCCGATCGGCCCGCGCGGGCGTGTACGACGAGGCCAAGCGCTACGCCGAGGCGCTGACGATGGCCTACCACAACCAGCAGGGCGTCAACACGGCGATCGCCCGCATCTTCAACACCTACGGGCCGCGGATGAGGCGCAACGACGGGCGCGCGACCGTGACCTTCCTGCACCAGGCGCTCGAGGGAAAGCCGCTGACGGTGTTCGGCGAGGGGTCGCAGACCCGGTCGCTCTGTTACGTCGACGACCTGATCCGCGGGCTGTACCTCCTCGCCACCTCCGACGAGCACTTTCCCGTGAACATCGGCAACCCGTACCACGAGGTGACGATGCTGCAGCTCGCCGAGTCGTGCATCCGGCTCACCGGGTCGCCGAGCCCGATCGTCTTCGAGGCGCTGCCGACCGACGACCCACGCGAGCGGCGGCCCGACATCACGAGGGCCAAGGAAGTGCTCGGCTGGGAGCCCGAGGTGGATCTCGACGAGGGTCTTCGGCGCTGGGTCAGGTCGCTCGGGCACGAGCCGAGCTCGTAGGCTCGGGCAGCGGCAGGCCCTTTTCGGCGAGCAGCACCCGGTAGAGCGAGTCGACGTCGTCGATGAGGCGCTCGACGCGGTAGCGCGGCAGCGTGCGCTCGCGGCCGGCGCGGCCCATCTCGACGCCGAGCTGCGGGTTGCGGGCCAGGCGCTCGAGTGCCGCGGCCAGCGCCTCGACGTCGCCGACGGCGGCGAGGAAGCCGTCGGTGCCGTCGCTCGACCACGTCGGGAACGCCGCCGACCCTCGTTGCGACCACGGGTGTCCCGGCGGCGAGCGACTCGATCGCCACCACCGGCGTCCCTTCGTTTCCCGATGGGAGCAGGAGCGCGTCGAAGAGCCCGTAGTACGGGGCGACGTCGCGCTGGTAGCCGACGAAGAGCACGTCGCGGGCGATGCCGAGCTCGTGCGACGAGCCGCTCGACGAGCTCGCGGTCGGGCCCGTCCCCGACCAGGCAGAGCTTCGCCTCGACCCCGCGCTCGAGGAGCCGGGCGAACGCGCCGACGACGTCGGGCAGCTGCTTGATCGCCGTCATCCGGCCGATCCACCCGACGACGAAGGCGCTGTCGGGAACGCCGAACAGCCGGCGGAGCTGCGCCCCGTCGCTCTCGCCGCTGATGATCCGGGCGTCGAGGTCGATGCCGAGCCGGATGACCGAGAACTTGTCGGCCGGGGCGACCCCGAGCTCGACGAGATCGTCGCGCACCTCGGGGCTGACCGCTACGAGCCGCGTCGTCACGCGGGCCAGGCTCCGCTCGACCGTGCGGAACGCTGCCGTGCGCCCCGGGCCGAAGTAGCCGCGCAGCACGTGGCCGTGGAACGTGTGGACGACGACGGGCGGCCGCGCGTCGCCGGCGAGGAGCGCCGCGGTGCGGCCGACGGCGCCTGCCTTTGCCGTGTGCGTGTGCAGGATGTGCGGCCGCACCTGCTTGATCAGCTTCACGATCGCCTGCACCGAGAGCGTGTCGAAGACCGGCGAGAGCTCCCGGTGGAGGTGCTTCACGTCGACCACCTCGACGCCGAGCTCTTCGGCGACGAACGCCATCGAGCTCTCGCCCCGCGAGATCGCGCCGGCCCCGAGCGTCGTGTGGTACCCGAGCGTCTCGAGGCCACGCGCGAGGTAGGAGACGTGGAGGGCGGGCCCGCCCATGTTCAGCCGCGCGATCAGCCGCAGGATGCGGATCGGCTCGTGCTCGGCGCTCATCGTGCGGACGAGCGGCCGCCGCCGTCCGCCGCAAGCCTTCCTCGAGCGAGACCGCGGGCTCGTAGCCGAGCACCTCGCGCGCGGCCGTCAGGTCGGCCCACGAGTCACGGATGTCGCCGGGGCGTGACGGGGCGAAGACCTTCTCCACCGGCCGGCCGAGGATCGCGCCGATCGTGTCCGCGACCCGGTTGACGCTGGCGGGCGCGCCGCCCGCGACGTTGAAGGCGCGGCCGCTCGCGCCCTCGGCCGCACCGGCCGCGATCGTCGCGTCGACGACGTTGTCGACGTAGGTGAAGTCGCGCGACTGCTCTCCGTCGCCGTGGATGGTCACCGGCTCGCCGGCGGCGATCGCCGTGATGAAGAGCGGCACGACCGCCGCGTACTGCGACGAGGGGCTCTGCCGCGGGCCGAAGACGTTGAAGTAGCGGAGCACGACCGTCTCGAACGACTCGTAGACGCGCGAGAACGAGATGCAGTAGCGCTCCGCAGCGAGCTTGGCGACGCCGTAGGGCGAGATCGGGTCGAGCGGGCTGGACTCCGGCGTCGGCCGCTCGCGGCTCGACCCGTACACGGAGGTGGAGGACGAGAAGACGACGCGCCGCACGCCCTCGTCCCGCGCGGCGAGCAGCACGTTGAGCGTCCCCTCGACGTTGACCGCGCTCGAGGTGAGCGGGTCCTGCACCGACCGCGGGACGGAGCCGAGCGCGCCGAGATGGAACACGACCTCGACTCCGCGAACCGCGTTGTGGACGCGCTCGTAGCTGCGCAGCTCGCCCTCGACGATCTCGATGTCGAGCCCGTCGAGATTCGCCCGCGAGCCGGTCGAGAAGTTGTCGAGCACGCGTACCTCGTCGCCTCGCTCGAGCAGCGCCCGGACGAGGTTCGAGCCGATGAAGCCGGCGCCGCCGGTGACGAGAGCCCGCGTCATGCCGGCGCTCCGTCGGACGACGGGTGGCACGCGGCCGGCGGCGACCAGCCCGAGCGCGAAGAACGGCAGGGCCGCGAAGCCCGCTCCGGCCGACGAGGCCCTGTCCGGCCCAGATCCCCATCGTGACAAGCATCCAGAGCAGCCCGGCGAGCGCGAGCTGTGGCCTGCGCAGGCGGCGCACGAAGCGACGCCGCGCACGCCGAGCAGGAGAGCCGTCCCGAGGAACACGAGCAGGAAGACCGCCGTGCCGACGACGCCGAGCTCGGCGAGGGACTGCACGTAGGCGTTGTCGACGCCCCACGGTTCTTCGGCGAAGGGAAGGCCTCGGCCGGCTGGCCCGGGAACCGGCGGTGCGCGGCGGCGAGGAACGGGCGCGTAGACGTGCGGCTCCCGGACGGACTGCCAGCCGGCGCCGAAGATCGGAGTGCGCCTCCCAGATCCGGAGGCCGATGTAGAGCATCAGCGTTCGCTGAGCGTAGGTCTGGACGTTCTGGCTCGTCGCCTTGTCTGCTTTCAGGATCCCGATCGAGCGGCCCGAACTGAGTGATGTCGCCGCCGCGCAGCCCGATCAGCCCGAGCGCGCACGCCGCGGTCACGCCGACCACGACGAGCGACGCGGCGCAGCTCGAGCTTCCGCCGGGCGCGGACGAGCAGCAGTGAGGCGATCATCGCCGCCCCGACGCCGAGCCCTGCGGCAGCCTGGCCCGAGAGCACGACGGCGAGCGCACCGCCGACCAGCGCGCCGATCGTCGTTCTGCGCGAGACGCTGCCCGGCCAGAGCTCGCCGAGGAAGCCGAGCGCGAGCGCCGCGGCGCCGACCGTGCCCGAGGTTGGAGATGCCGGTGAACGACGGCTCGCGGTTCCGCGGTGCCCCAGTCTCGGAAGCATGTGCACGCCCGACGAACTGCAGGATCGCGACTCCCGCGGCGACGAGGGTGAACACGACCACCACCGCGTAGAAGCGACGGAGCGACCGGCGCGTCGCGGAGCAGCACGGCGGTCGCCGGGGGCGAGGACGAAGAACTCGGCGAACTTGAGCGCGGTCGCGAAGTGCGTCTTCCAGGCGTAGTCCGGATCGGAGAACGTCGGGTAGAGCGCTCGCGAGCGGCGATGTACGAGGAGCAGCGCCAGCGATGTCCCCCAGAGCCAGAGCGACGCGCGCAGCGCCCCGACGCCCTCACGGCTGAGCCGGACGAGCGCGGCGACCGTGACGGCGAGGATCGCGAGATCGGCGATGTTGACGGTCGCGGTGCCCGAGGTGACGCCCGGGCACGAACGCCACCAGGACGAACAGGAGCACGAAGACGACCGGGAACGACCAGCCGGCGAGCCGCTCGAGCGACGGAGCGGAGAATCGGCCCGCCGCGCGCGTCGACGGGACTTCCGATTGACCCGTCGGACAAGGAGGCCAAGCCTACCGCGCCGCGCTGCCGGTTCCCGCGGGTCGGCGCGGTGGCAGCGACCGGGATCGCGGCCGCAGCGAGCCCGAGCCCGATCCAGGTGAGCGCGTCGAGCGGGATGCCGGCGACGATCCCGATCGCGTTCCAGGTTCCGGCGGCGACGAGGATCCAGCACGACCGCGATGAGGCCGGAGAACGAGCTCCTGAACGCCTGCCGGGCCCGAGCACGAGGCCGGCCCCGAACACGGCGAGGCCGAGCAGCGAAGCCGACGATGCCCGTGTCGGCGGCGAGCTCGACGTAGTAGTTCTGCACGCCCCACGGGTTGCGCGTCGGACGGGTAGGCCTGCGCCGGCTGGCCCGGGAACCGCCGCTTCAGCGCCGCGAGGTAGGGCTCGAAGTCGGTGTTCGAGCGGTCGAGGCCGAGCCCGAGGAGCGGGTGGTCCTTCCACATCTGCCAGCCCATCCAGAGGAGCATCGTCCGCTGCTGGCCCGGTCTGGACGCCGGTGTCGGTGGATGCCGGCGCGCTGCGAGACGCCGAGGAAGGAGAGGTAGTTCGAGACGTCCGAGCCGCGCAGCACGAGAACGCCCGACCCGACAACGACGAGGATCGCTGCCGAGCGCGAGAGCCGCCGGAGCGTGAGCGTGCCGAGGTGCCGGGTCACGACGACGATCGCGATCGCCGCGAGGATCGTCCCGAGGTAGGCGAAGATCGAGGCGTCGAGGGTCACGCCGAGCCCGCCGCCGATCACCGCGGCGACGGCGAGCCGCCGGCGCGCGCCGAGCGCGATCGCGGCGAGCCCGACGGCGAGCGCGGCGCCGGTGAACGCGCCGTAGTCCTGGTGGCCGAGAAACGACACCTCGCGCTGCCCGGGCCGCGGCCCCTGCGGGTCGTCGACGATCCCGAAGAACATCAGCAGCACCCCAGAGCGCCTGCCGCCGATCGCCCAGGCGACGAAGACGACGAGAAAGCGGTCGAGGTCGACCGGCCGCCGGAACAGGAGCACGACGGCGGGCGCGAGCAGCGCGTACTCGACGAGCTTGCCCCACGTCGTCAGGTGCGTCCCGAGCGTCTCGACGGGCCGCCAGAAGCACGAGACGAGCAGCAGCCCGAGCAGCGCGGCCGCGAGCAGCCAGAGCAGCGCGGCCGCGGCGGAGCGGCTCCCAGCCGAACCGGAAGCCGGCGATCGCCGCCGCGACGAGCACCACCACGACCGCGAGGTCGGAGCTGTAGACGTCGATCCTGCCCGACCGCGAGATGGGCCTGGTAGCGGCCGTGCAGGAAGATCAGGGGGATGGCCGCCGCGGCTACGAGCGCGAGGACGTCCGCTGCGCGCAGGCGGGCCAAGGAGGCACACACTTTATACTGGGTGCCCCGATGCGCTCCCGAGTCATCTGGCGACGCTCGGCGACGGCGATCGGGACCTACGTTGCGGCCGGGCTCGGCTTCCTCACAACGGTCGTCGCGACCCGCGAGCTCGGCCTCCACGACTACGCGAAGTTCGCCGCCGTCTACGCGGCCTCGGTCTTCTTCCAGCAGCTCCTCGACCTGACGATCGAGGAGGCGCTCGTCAAGTTCGGCTTCCGCTACACGGAGTCGCAGCGCTGGGGGCGGTTCCGCCGCCTGTTCGAGGTCGCGCTCGGCTTCAAGCTCGTCGGCGGGCGTGCTCGCGATGCTCGCCACCTGCGCGCTCGCGCCGTTCGCGAAGCAGGTCTGGGGCACCGGCGGGGTGGTGGTGCCGATGCTGATCGTCTCGACGATCGCGCTCGCCCAGGCGCCCGAGAACGTCGCCGCGGGCGCGATCATCCTGCGCGGCCGCTACGACATCCGCAGCTGGTTCCTCGCGGTCTCGATGGGGCTGCGGCTGATCGGGCTCGCGATCGGCTGCCGGCTACGGCGTCGCGGGAGCCGCGCTCGGGATGGTCGTCGCGCAGGTGCTCGCGACGACCGCGATCAGCATCGCCGGGATCGCCGCGTTCCGGCGCTTCCCGAAGGCGCCCGTCGGAGCCGCTCGGCGAGGACGTCCGCGCCGTCCGCGGCTTCCTCTTCTCCTCGACGCTCGCCTCGTCGCTCGACTCCGCGCGGGGGACGCTCGGAACCTCCCTCGTCCCGACCGTGGCCCCGATCGTCCAGGCCGGCTACTTCAGGAACGCCCAGGCGCCCGCGACGGGGTTCGCGGCGCTCTCGGGCCCGGCGCGCCTCGTGATGCTGACCGAGCAGACCCGCGACTACGAGGCCGGCCGCTACGCCCGGGTCTTCGGCATGCTCAAGCGTTACGTCGCCGCCACGGGCGCATTGATGCTCGTCGCCGTCCCGATCCTCTGGATCGTGATGCCGTTCCTGATCGGCGTGGCCTACGGCCCCGACCTTCCGCGCGCACGCGACCGACGCGGCGAGGCTCGTCCTGCTCGCCGCCGCGCTCCAGCTCGTGTGGGGCTGGACGAAGTCGTTCCCCGTCTCGATCGGCCGCCCGGGGCTCCGCGTGATCGTCCAGTCGATCGAGATCGCCGTCTTCATCCCGCTGCTCCTGATCTTCGCCTCCCGCTGGGGCGCGACCGGCGCGGCGGGCGCGATGCTCGCCTCGACGGCGGTCTTCTGCGCGGTCTGGACGGGGATCATCCTCCGGCTGGCGGGCTCGCACCGCTCGATGGAGCCGGTGGCGCCGTGAAGGTCGTGATCGTCTCGGGAATCTGGCCGCCGGACGTCGGCGGCCCCGCGTCGCATGCGCCCGAGGTGGCTGCGTTCCTCCGGGCGCGCCGGCACGACGTCGAGGTCGTGATCACCGCCGACTCGGAGCCGGCGCCGGAGCCGTACCCGGTTCACTGGGTGAGCCGGTCGATGCGGCCCGGCGTCCGCCACGCCGCCGTGGTCAGGCTCCTCGCCGGGCTGGCGCGCCACGCCGACGTCGTCTACACGACCGGGATGCTCGGCCGCTCCTCGCTCGGATCGCTGGTCGGGCGAACGCCGTTCGTGACCAAGCTCACCGCCGACCCGGCCTACGAGCGAGCGCGCCGCTGGGGGCTCAGCGACGGCTCGCTCGAGCAGTTCCAGCTCACGCCCGGCGCGAAGACGCTGCCGCTCCGGCTCACGCGCGACCTGGACGTCCGCCGCGCCGCGCACGTCGTGACGCCCTCGGCGTACCTCCGCGAGCTCGCGATCGGCTGGGGCGTGCCCGCCGACCGGGTGACGCTGCTGCCGAACCCGACGCCGCCCGTCTCCGGGCTCCCGCCCCATGAGGAGCTGCGCAAGCAGTTCGGCCTCACCGGCCCGACGCTCGTCTTCGCCGGCCGCCTCACCGCCCAGAAGTCGCTCGACCTCGGGATCGAGGCGGCTCGCAGGGCGGGCGTCGACCTCGTGATCGCGGGCGACGGCCCGGACCGGGAGGCGCTGGAGGCGCTCGGCTACGGGCGGTTCCTCGGGGCGCTGCCTCGGCAGAAGGTGCTCGAGCTCTTCCGCGCGGGCGACGCATCGCTGCTCTCGTCGTCGTGGGAGAACTTCCCGCACACCGTGGTCGAGGCGCTCGCGGTCGGGACGCCGGTGATCGCGACCCGCACCGGGCGGCGTCGCCGAGGTGCTCGAGGACGGGGTCAACGGCCTCCTCGTCGAGCCGGGCGACGTCGAGGCGCTCACCGCGGCGATCGACCGCTTCTTCCTGGATCCGGCGCTCGCCGGGATGCTGACGGAGAACGCCGTCGAATCGGTCGCCGATTACGCTCCCGACCGTGTCTACGGGCGGCTGGAGCGGATCCTGATCGCGGCGGCAGGATGACCCCGCGCGTGCTGTTCGTCGCGCGCGACCCCTACCGCCTGCCGCTCTCTCCGAGCCTCGCGCGCAAGTGGGACGCCCTCTCGGAGCGGATGAGCCTGCGCGTGCTCGCGAGCGGCACCGGCTCGGACCCCCGCTTCGCTGCTCCGGCCGCCGACCGCGCTCGACGGGCCGCGCTTCTACGCATCCCTGCCCGCCCGGATCGCGCGCCAGCTGGCGCCTTCAGGCCCGACGTGGTGATCGCCCAGAGCCCGTACGAGGCGTTCGCCGCCGAGATCGCCTGCCGGCTCAAGCGCTCGCCCGCGAAGGTCGTCGCCGAGGTTCACGGCGACTGGCACGTCTCGACCCGCCTCTACGGCTCGCGGGCCCGCCGCCTGCTCGGCCCCGCGGGCGACCAGGTCGCGGGCTTCGCCGTTCGCCACGCCGACGCCCACCGCGCCGTCTCCGGCTTCACCGCGTCCCTGCTTCGCGACCAGGGGCGGGAGCCCGCCGCCGTGTTCACGACGTACTCGGATCTCGGGGCCTTCTCGGGCCCGCTCGTGCCGGTGCCCGAAGAGCCGCGGGTGATCTTCGTCGGCGTGCTCGAGCGCTACAAGAACGTCGAGACGCTCGCCGCGGGCTGGCGGCTCGCAGCTGCCCGCGTGCCCGGGGCGCGGCTGCACCTGTCGGGTCGGGGACGCAGGCCGAGATCGCCGAAGAGCCTCGCGCGGGAAGGGGTCGAATGGCAGCGGCGCCTCGAGCCGCCGGAGCTCGCGGCGGCGGTCGACGACGCCCGGGCGCTCCTGCTGCCCTCTGCGTCCGAAGGGCTGCCGCGCGTGGCGATCGAGTCGTTCGCCCGCGGTCGTGCCGTGATCGGCTCTCGCGCCGGTGGCATCCCCGACATCGTCCAGGACGGGGTGAACGGGCTGCTCGTCGAGCCGGGCGATGCCTCGAGCCTGGCCGACGCGATCGAGAGGATCCTCACCGACCACGACCTGGCCGTGCGCCTCGGCGCCACCGCAGCGGCGGGCTCCGCCGCGTGGGTGTCGTCGCCGGACGAATACGCCGACCGGGTCCGCGCGCTCGTCGATGCCGCGCTCGCGACGTGAGCCGCCCCCGCCTGCTGATGGTGGCGCGGACGCGCTACCCCTTGCCGCTGAAGGAGAGCACCGAGCGGAAGTTCGCCGCGCTCCGCGAGCGCTTCGACCTGCGCGTGCTGGCGACCGCCGCAGACGGGCAGGGCGCACGACGACGGTGTCTTCAAGCTCGTCGGTCGGGCGCCGGTCGTCGACGGGCCGCTCTTCTACCTGCGCCTGCCGTTTCGCGTCAGGCGGCTTGCCGGCACCTTCCGGCCCGAGGCGATCCTCACGCAGAGCCCGTACGAGGCGGCTCTCGTCAGGATCGGCTGCCCGAAGGCGCCGATCGCCGTCGAGCTCCACGGAGACTGGCGGACCGCGACGAGGCTCTACGGCTCGCCGCTGCGCCGGGTGCTCGCCCCGGTCGCCGACCGGGTCGGGACCTGGGGCATCCGCCGTGCGGATGCGGTCCGGACGATCTCGTCGTTCACCTCGGGGCTCGTGCGCTCCGTGGGCGTCGAGCCGACGGGCGAGTTCGTCGCCTTCGTCGACGTCGGCGTGTTCGCCGACACGCCGCGAGCCGCCGTGCCGGAGGCGCCGCGCGTGATCTTCGTCGGGGTGCTCGAGCGCTACAAGAACCTCGAAGGGCTGGCGGCGGCGTGGCGCCTCGTGGCGGCCCGCGTGCCGGGCGCCGAGCTGCACCTGGTCGGGAACGGGACGCTGTCGGAGCTCGTCGAGGGTCTTGTCGCGGAGGGCATCGGGGTGCGTTGGGACAGGCGCCTCGAGCCGCCGGAGCTCGCGGCCGCGTTCGACGAGGCGCGCGCGCTCGTGCTTCCGTCGGCGTCCGAGGGGCTGCCGCGGATCGTGATCGAGGCGTTCGTCCGCGGGCGGGCCGTGATCGGCGCCACCGCGGGCGGTATCCCCGACATCGTCGAGGACGGCGTCAACGGCCTGCTCGTCCCGGCCGGAGACACCGAGGCGCTGGCGGCGGCGCTCGAGCGCGTGCTCACCGACGGCGATCTCGCCGCTCGCCTGGGCGACGGGGCGGCCGCGTCGGCGCCGAAGTGGACGGCGACGCCCGAGCAGTACGCGGAGAGGATGGCGGCGCTCGTCGACGAGACGATCGCCGCGCACGCTCAGACCGCTGGCCTCCTGAGGACGCCTTCTCCGGCGGGCCGCGAGCGCGGTCCCGATCCGGTCGAGCGCGGCTGCGGCGAGGAGCGCGAGCACGAAGTCCCACGGCACGCGGTAGCGGGTCGTCCCCGCGAACACCCAGGCCGCCGCTGTCTCGTAGAGCAGGAAGATGACCGCCAGCACCCGCACGTTGAACGGCACGAAGAAGAGCCCGGCGATCGCGAGCAGGAACAGCGGCACCGTGTAGAGCGGCTCCGCCCAGTGGCGCAGCGAGTCGACGCCGCTCTCCTGCGCGCCCTCGATCCCGACGCGCGGGTTCCACATCATCCAGGTCGCCTGCGCCATCAGCTTCGCCTTCGCGCCCGGATGGTGCTCCCAGAACTGGAAGACGAGGTGCTCGTACTTCGTCTGCTGGGCGCACTCGGGCACGACGATCACCTTGTGGTTCTGCGGCCCACTCGTCGCCGGCGTCCTCCGGGGTCACCCAGAACGCCGGGACCGGGCGTCACGAGCCGTTGCGGCAGGTCGGGCACCTGGTCGAGCCACCGGCCGTGCGAGAGCGTCTTGTAGGTGTTGAGGTTGTTCGCCTTCCAGAGGGCGCGGCCGTCGGTCGTGATCGTGACGCAGCCGAGCTCGACCTTGTTCCGGATCGACCCACGGCGCCATGGCGACGCAGCGCGAGGACCGGGATCGCGACGCGCCGCGACCCAGCCGGCGCCGCGCCAGGCGACGAAGCAGCGGCGAGGATCAGCGGGCAGCGCGAGCAGCCGCGCGTTCGAGAGGACGGCGACGCCCGAGACGAGGCCGAGCGCGACGCCGAGCCAGGCCGAGCGCCGGGCGATCGTCGAGCAGGGTCAGCCCGAACATCGCCGCGCCGAGCAGCTGGTCGAGGATCTCGCGGTTGCCGTGGACGTCGTGCCAGACGAGGTAGGGCTGGAGCGTCGCGATCACGGCCGCCGATCAGGCCGATCCGCGCGCTCAGGAACCGCCTTCCGGTCTCGAAGACGACGATCGAGGTCGCGACCGCGACCAGGATCTGCACCGTCCCGACCGACCACCAGTGGAAGCCGGCGATCCAGAAGATCGGGATCAGGAACCAGCCGTAGAGCGGCTGGGTGTAGGCCGACGGGTGGCCCGGGACGTAGCCGAAGGTGCCGTCGCGGAGATAGAGCTGCGCGAGGATGTGCGACTTCTCGAAGTTGCCCAGGATCGAGGCCCGCTCGTGCACGAGCACGACGATCCGCGGCAGCGCGCAGACCGCGATTACGATCGGATAGGCGAGGCGGCGAGTCATGCTCCGGTCACGGGGCGACGTATCCCCTTGGCAAGATCACGCACATGCCCGACGCCCAAGGCTACGCGGTCGTGTCCTGTCACGTCGAACGACCCCTCGACGACGAGGTGTGGGATCGCTACCGCGCGCTGATCGAGCGGAGGCCGGGCGGCTTCCCGATCGCCTCGCTGATGCGGCCGCCGGCGGAGGGCGAGGACGAGTCGCTGTTCGTCTCGCGGGCGCGCGAGGCGGCCTCGCTCGGGCCTTACGGCCACCACATCCACTGGACGTCGCCGACGCACGCACGGCCGACTCGGCCAGATCCCGCAGCCGCGGTGCGCCGCGAGGGCGCCTGGCTGCGCGAGCAGGGGCTCCAGCCGCGCTTCTTCTGCGGCGGCGGCTGGTACATCGACGCGGACGTGATCGCCGCGGTCGCCGACCTCGGGTACGCCGACTGCACCGCGACGGCCTGGCGCCCCTCGTACCTGCCCGAAGGCTCGCCGCGGGCCGGGCTCGCCCAGCCCGCCCAGGTCGTGCTCCGCGACGGCCGCCGCGTCCTCGAGCTGCCGACCACGCATTCGCTGGGCGCGCTCGCGAGGTCGCTGCTCGGCCCGCTGCCGCGGGTCGTCCACGTCCACTTCCACGACTACGAGCTGCTCGAGGGACGCCGGCGCTCGGCGCTCTCCGCGGCGCTCGCGGTCCTCGGGCGCCGGCGCGCGCCCGGTCGGGCTCGACGCTCTCGAGGCCGAAGAGGAGGTCGGGTGGGACGCCGTCTACGCTGCCTGATCGCGATCGGCGGGCTGGCGGCGCTCGCCGGGTGCGGCTCCAGCCCGGCATCCCAGGGGCTCTCCGTTCATGTCGACACGAGCCCGTTCCGGGTGACCGTGCTGGACAACGGAAAGGCGGTCGTCGCCGAGGACGAGGCGGCGCGGCTTCGCTTCGAGCTCGCCTCGACCGGCGACGAGTACGCGCTCACCAAGGTCACGTCGTCGAAGGGCGGCGTCTACCAGGTCGCGACGACCGAGCCGGGCCGGACGGCGACGGTCACGGTGGCGACGACGGCGACCGGCGCCCAGATCAAGGTCGTGCTGCATCCGGCGACCGGCATCCAGGCCGTGTACGACGCGTTCGACACGGGCCCGAACGAGCACTTCCTCGGCGGCGGCGAGAAGGGCGAGTCGGTCGATCTGCGCGGCCAGATCCTGCCGATCCAGGTCGGGTACGCGTGCTCCAGCATCCCGATCCCGTTCTTCGCGAGCTCGGGCGGCTGGGGGATCAGGCTGGCGAGCCAGCGGAGCGCGGGGCTCGCCTTCCCCGGCTCGACAGGCGGATCCGGCTGCGAGGGCGGCGCGGTCTCGCCGTGCAGCTTCCCGGCTCTGACCGACCGGGCCGAGGTGTGCCTGCAGGGCGCCACGCTCGACGAGCACCTCTACGTCGGCTCGCTCCGGCAGTCGCTCGACGACTACGAGGCCGAGACCGGCGAGCCGATCGTGCCGCCGCAGTCGCAGCTGGAGCTGATCAAGTGGCGCGACGTCGTCAACGGCCCCGATCAGGTGCTCGAGGACGTCCACCGCCTTCAGGCGGCGAAGATCCCGATCGGCTGGGTGCTGCTCGACAACCCGTGGGAGGGCTGCAACGGGCAGCTCACGTTCGACACCTCGAAGTTCCCCGACCCCGCCGGGCTGATCTCGGCCGGTCCACCGGCTCGGCGTCAGGTTCATGCTCTGGGTCTCGCCGCGCGCGACGTGTGCCGACGGCTATCCCGGCGAGCCGCTCGGAGAGCCCGGCCACCAGGTCCTCGACCTGCGCGACCCGGCCGTGGTCGCCGAGTACCAGCGGCGCATCCGCGAGCTCGTGGCGCTCGGAGTGGACGGGATCAAGGCCGACCGTGGCGACGAGAACGACCTGAGCGGCGTCGACCCGGCGCTGACGAACGACTACCCGCTGCTCTTCGGCGCAGGCCGTGATGGGCGCGCTCCCGAAGGGAGCGGCCGCGATCTTCCGCGCCGCGACGGTCGGCTCGCAGTCCGTCGTGCCGGGGATCTGGGCCGGCGACCAGCCGCAGGAGTACGTCGGCCTGCAGCGGGCGATCGTCTCGGCGCAGACGGCCGCGATGAGCGGCTTCCCGACCTGGGGCTCGGATGTCGGCGGCTACGCCGGCCCCCCGTTCGACAACGCCGAGCTCTTCGTCCGCTGGGCGCAGCTCGGGGCCGTCTCGCCGGTGATGGAGGTGGGCGGGATCGGCGGGAACGCAACGCCGTGGACGCTCGGGCCCGGCGCGATGAGCGGCCTTCGGGCGGCAGCCGTGCTGCACTACGAGCTCTTCCCGTACCTCTACGGGCTGCTCGCTGCGCACCAGCCGGTGATCCGGCCGCTCGCGTTTGGCTACCCGGACGACGCGACGTCCTGGGGCTCGAACTACGAGTTCCTCGTCGGGCCCGACCTGCTCGCCGCGCCCGTGACCGGCCCCGGAACGACGCCGAGCGTCTACCTGCCGCCCGGCTCATGGGTCGACCTCTACACCGGCGCGCCGGTCAAGGGGGGCGGGGCAGCGTTCACGCGGTCGACGCCGCTCCTCCAGTTCCCGCTCTATGCGCGCGCAGGGGCGGTCGTCCCGTTCAACCTGCGCACGGCGTCGGGCTCCTGGTGGGGAGTGGACGAGCTGACGCATCCCGGCCGCGCCGGCTTTCTCGCGACGAACGGCGCCCGGCTCGCACTGACGGGCCAGCCTCACGACGTCCAGATCTTCGTCCCGGCCGCCTCGCGGCCCGGCCGGGTGACGATCGGCGGGCGTCCCGTCGCTTGGCGCTGGAACGCCGGCCCGCTGCCCGGCGTGGTCGTCCGGCTCCATGGGCCGACCGTGCAGGGCACCGTCGCGCTCTCCGGGTAGTAGCTCGCTTAGAGTTCCCCTGTGAGCCTTCCGGAAATGGTGCACCCCCCGCCCGAGGACGTCCGTTCGGCGCGTCCGTACCTGCTTCGCCGCAACCCGCTCAAGGCGTTCGCCAGGCGGGCCGTGAGCATCGCGGCTCTGATCGCGATCGACGTCACGGGGCTGACGATCGGCCTCTACATCGCGCTCGTGCTCCGCTCGGTCGTCCGCGACCCGAGCCCGATCCTCTGGAACCTGCTCTGGAAGGCCGAGGCCGACTGGCTCCCGTTCCTCGTGCTGCTGACGGTGCTCGTGTTCTGGCGCAACCGGCTCTACGGTCAGCGGGAGCTGCGCGAGGGCGCCGGGCGGATCGTGCCTTCGGTGCTGCTCGTGACGGCGCTCGCGCTCGCGTTCGCGATCGGCACCGACCAGCACTTCACGACTTTCGGCCTGTACCTCGTGGCCGCGATCGCGATCGCGACGATGATCAGCCTGCTCCGCTGGAGCTACGAGACGCTCACCGGTTCGCTGATGCGGTCGTTCGGCGTCCGCCGGCGCGTCCTGCTCGTCGGCGACAAAGGCCAGACCGAGCACCTGCGCGACACGATCGGCCGGAGCCGCAGCGGCATCGACTACCAGTTCGCGGGTCATGTGCCGTTCGGCCCCGAGGTGCTCTCGGCGCTGCAGGCCGAGTACCTCGACGAGGTGATCGTCGCCGACGACGGGATCGACGAGACGGAGCTGCTCGAGATCGTCGACCAGGCGCACCGGCGCGGTGTTCGGGTGCGAATCGCGCCACGGACGACGCAGCTCCTCGTCGACCGCGGCGAGTACGTGCCCGGTCAGGCGGTGCCGATCTTCGACGTCCGCCCGCCGATCCTCGCCGGTGCCGACTGGGCGCTCAAGCGGACGTTCGACCTTGTCATCGCGACCCTGATCATCGTGATCGGATTGCCGCTCTGGCTGCTGATCGCGCTGGTGATCAAGGTGACCTCGCGCGGCCCGGTGTTCTACGCGGACGACCGGGTGGGCCTCGGCGAGCGAAGCTTCCGGATGCTCAAGTTCCGCACGATGGTCGCGGGCGCCGCCGGCAAGCAGGCCGCGCTCGAGCAGGCGAACGAGGCGACGGGGCGCTCTGTTCAAGATCCGCAACGACCCGCGCGTGACCACGGTCGGTCGGATGCTGCGGCGCTTCTCGCTCGACGAGATCCCGAACGTGATCAACGTGCTGCGCGGCCAGATGTCGCTGGTCGGTCCGCGTCCGCTCCCGCTGCGCGACTACGGCCGGCTCGAGCCCTGGCACCGGCGCCGCTCGAACGTCCTGCCCGGGATGACCGGCCTCTGGCAGATCGCCGGCCGCAGCGACCTCACCTTCGACGACCTCGTGCGCCTCGACTTCTACTACCTCGAGAACTGGTCGCTCTGGCTCGACCTGACGATCCTCGTCCGCACGATCCCTGCTGTCCTCGGCCGGCGCGGCGCGTATTGATCATGGGGGAGCACCTCCGGCTCTCCCCCATGAGCCCCCTCTCCGACACCTCTCATGCGCCGTGTGAGAGGGATGGAGGCGTCCGCCGGCCCGAGCCTCCGGCGAGTCAGGCGTTGAGGCCGTTCGTAGCCGCGCCGGCTGACTGTCAGCCGCTGCGGCCGTACTAGGAGTACGGCTTGCGCCGGAACCAGCCGCCGACGCGGGCCCACCAGGGGGCCTTCTCGGCCGTGATCGTGATCTCGGGAGCGGGTTTCTCGAAGTGGTCGAGCGCCTCGGCCTGGGCTACCGTGAGCAGCAGCGTGATGTGGTCGGGGAGGATCTCGCCGACCTGCTCGGCCGGGACGTATCGCGTCGGCCCCGAGCGGCCGGACCGGACGGCAAGGCCGTCGAAGATGTCCGCGGTCTCGTCGCCCGTCACCTCGTGGACGGAGCCGACCTCCTCGCCGCCGGAGGCGAACACGTGCCAGCCGTTCTCGATCGCGAGCCAGGAAACGGGATCGGTCATCCCCGGAACCGTACCCAGAATCGGCTGTCCTCCGAACCTCTCGGCCCGGCCGCTCCTCGACCCGAAAAGCTTGTGCCTGGCACCGGACCTGTCCCGAGCGGCCCGCGCGATTTCCAGGCCTTTCCCGACCGCTGTAGGGCCCGCTGGGCAGGCTGTGACACTTTCGTTTGCATAACCTGGCACCGGACACGCCCCGGCGAGGCATGGCGGCCCGGGACATGGGCGCTACGGGGAGGTCAGCCCCTGCGGGCCGCCCTCCCCTTGCTGAGCTCCCCGCATGGCGGGTTAGTGGGTCTTCGCCTCTTCGGCTGCGAGCAGCCCGATCGCGATCAGGTCCTCGGGGTGCACCCACGCGTCGGCGAGGTGGAAGCCGCCCTCGGCCTGGATCGAGTTGCGGAGCGGGATCGCCCAGCGGTGCTCGAGCAGCGCGATCGCGGCGGCGGAGCCGTTCGGGATCGCGTCGTCGACGTACCAGCTGTCCTCGCCGAGGATGTGCCCATCCTCGCCGGCGACTGCGCCGAGCACGGCGCCCGCTTCCATGTTCTCCTCGTCGCCGCCGAACCCGAAGCCGATCAGCGCCCCGACGGTCGCGCCGTACTCCTCGGCCTCTTCGGTCGTGAGGTCGCTGATCTGGATCTTCTCGACGTTCCCGTCCTCGTCCTTGCGGACGACGATCGCGTCGATCAGGCGAATCACGTCGCTGTCGCGCAGCTTGTCGAGCTCTGCGCGGATGTCGCCCTTGAACTCGGGATCCTCGAACCCGATCACGAGCAGTTGAACCGGTCCCATTGCCATCGTCGTTCTCCTCTCGTGGTCGCCTAGGAGGCGAGCAGCTTGGCCTTGGCGGCGTTGAACTCGTCCTGGGTCAGGACGCCCTGATCCATCAGGCCCTTGAGCTCGACGAGCTGGCTGGTGAGGTCGTCTCCGCCCGCTGCCGGCGCCGGGGCAGCGGCCACGGGGGCTGCCGGCGGTGCAGCTTGCTGTGCCTGCTGAGCCTCGAGTGCTTCGAGCCGTGCTTCCTGGTCCTGCTCGGCCATGTCGGCCTGAGCCGAGGCTTGACCTCTCTTGTTCGCCACATATGCGGTGCCGCCGATCATGGCTGCCGCGGCAAGTGGCCGTCTGCGTCGCATGAACATTGCCGAAACTCCCTTCGTTTACTTTGCCCTTGTTCGCCCCAGAGCCGTCAGGCGCCAATCGCACAACGGCCCGGTTCGAAAGCTATACGAGGACCTGTATCCGGCCCCAACGCTTTGTGGGCGGTCCCGCGAGCCCAGTCCCCTTACGGCGTCGTAACCACCGCCTGCGAGACTACGGCGATGCGCGCGCCCAAGCTCCTCTGCGTCGCCTCGGCGGTCGATCTCGACTTCCGCTACGGCTGCACCCCCGCGTGGTGGCAGCTGTGGCGCGGGCTGAACGACGAAGGCGCGGATCTCGTCGTCGCGCCGTACCGCGGACGGCCGATCGAGACGCCCTGGTGGCGCTCCGCGCCGAACCCGACCTACGCGGAGGGCGAGGCCTACGCGCGTGCGCGCGGGGCGTTGGCGCGCCTCAAGGGCGACAAGCACCTGCGCCGCGAGGAGGACTCGCCCGGACGACTCGCTCGGCGACCGGCTGACGCGGGAGGCGATCTGGAGCCTCGTGACGCCACGCTGGCGCCGGCACCTCGAGCGGCTCATCGAGCACGAGCGGCCCGACGCCGTCGTCGTGTTCACCGTGCCGATGGCGCACTTCCGCGGTATCCCGGAGGCGCTGCGCGAGCGGTTCGACCTCCCCGTCGTCTTCTACGACGGCGACGTCCCGATGAGCCTGCCCGAGTTCGGCGGCATGGACACGGGCTTCAACTACTACCACGGCGCCGATCCGGGCGAGTACGACCTCGTGATCTCGAACTCCGAGGGCGCGCTCGACACACTGCTCGCGCTCGGCGCTCGCCGCGCCGAGGCGATCTTCTGGGGCGCCGATCCCGACTTCTTCGCTCCGCAGCCGGTCGAGAAGGAGACCGACGTCTTCTTCTACGGGTACGGCGACAAGTTCCGGCGCGAATGGATGTCCGCGTTCGTCGGCGAGCCCTCGCGCGAGCTGACCGACATCGACTTCGCGCTCGGCGGCCACGACTTCCTCGGCGACACCGGCCTCGCGCGGCGAATCGGCGACATCCCGTTCCCGTCGTTCCCGCGTGCGATCTCCGCCGCGCGGATCAACCTCTGCCTGACGAGGCGGCCGCACGCGACCGTCTACGCGTCGTCCTCGTGCCGGCCGTTCGAGCTCGCCTCGGCCGGCGCGGCGATCGTCGCGAACCCCTACGACGGGATCGAGCGCTGGTTCGAGCCGGGCTCGGAGCTGATCGTCGCGGCCGACGCAGGCGAGGCGGTCGAGGCGTACCGCGCGCTCCTCGACGACCCCGCCCAGGCCGAGGAGATGGGGCGCCGCGCCCGCGAGCGCGTGCTCGACGAGCACACCTACCGGCATCGCGCCCGCCGGCTGCTCGATCTGCTCGACCTCAACGTGAAGGCGCATGTCGACTGAGGTCGAAACGGTCGAGGTGGCCGCGACCACGCAGGCGGCAGGGCCGCTCGCGACCGTCCGCCGGATCGCGATCGTCCCGGCATACAACGAGGAGAAGAACCTGCCCCGGCTGCTGGGCGAGCTGCACGCGCTCGATCCCGACCTCGAGGTCGTCGTCGTCTCGGACGGCTCGACCGACCGCACCACGGAGGTCGCCGCCGCGGCCGGCGCCCACGTCGTCCAGCTGCCCTTCAACCTCGGCATCGGCGGCGCCGTCCAGACCGGCTTCCGCTACGCCTGGGAAGGCGGCTACGAGCTGGCGGTACGGCTCGACGGCGACGGCCAGCACGACCCCGCCCAGCTCCGGGCCGTCGTCGCCCCCGTGGTCGCCGACGAGGCCGATCTGGCGATCGGCTCGCGCTTCCTCGCGGGAGGCGGCTACAAGTCCTCTGCGGCACGCCGCGTCGGTATCCGGGTGCTCGCCCGTGTCGTCTCGTGGATCGCCCACGAGCGGCTCACCGACACGACATCGGGCTTCCAGGCCCACAATCGCCGCTCGATGAGGCTGTTCGCCGCCGACCTGCCGCACGACTACCCCGAGGTGGAGGGGCTCGTGATGGCGATCCGGCACAAGCTGCGGGTCGTCGAGGTGCCCGTGACCATGCGCGAGCGCGAGCACGGCAACTCCTCGATCTCGACGCTCGGATCCGTCTACTACATGATCAAGGTGCTCCTGGCCGTCTTCGTCGACCTGTTCCGCCGCGACGTCGTCCCTCTGGAGGATCCCGAGTGACTCCGCTCCGGATCTCGATCGTCGGCGTCCTCGCCGCGATCGTGCTCCTGCTCGTCGTCTTCGAGCTGATCCGCTCCCGCCGCCTGCGAGAGCGCTACGCGCTGCTCTGGCTTGCCACCGGGTTCGTGCTGGTCGGGCTCGCCGCATGGCGCGGTGGCCTGAACACGATCGCCGGCTGGCTCGGGGTCAGGAGCTACCCGCCGGCAGTGCTGTTCGCCGTCGGCCTGCTGTTCGTGATCCTCGTGCTGCTGCACTACTCGACGGTGATCTCGCGGCTCGCGGACCAGAACACGATCCTCGCCCAGCGGCTCGCGCTGCTCGAGTCGCGCTTCGACGAGCGCCGCTAAGCGACCGCGGCGCTCTCGCGGTACCAGGCGATCGTTCGCGCGAGGCCGTCGCGCAGCGAGGTTCCCGCCTTGAACCCCAGCAGCTCCTCGGCCCGCGTCGTGTCGAGCCGCCGCCGCGGCTGGCCGTTCGGCATCGACCGGTCCCAGATGATGTCGCCCGTGAACCCGGTCAGCTCGGCGATCGTCGTCGCGAGCTCGCCGATCGAGATCTCGTCGCCGGTGCCGATGTTGACCGGCTCGGCGCCCGAGTAGCTCTCCGCGGCCAGGACGAACGCGTCGGCCGCGTCCTCGACGTAGAGGAACTCGCGCGTCGGCGAGCCGTCGCCCCACAGAACCACCTCGGAGTCGCCGGCCGTCATCTTCCGGATCAGCGCCGGGACGACGTGCGAGGTCTCGAGGTCGAAGTTGTCCCGCGGCCCGTACAGGTTCGCCGGCAGCAGGTAAACAGTGTCGAGGCCGTACTGCTCGCGGTACGCCTGCCCACCGACGAGGATCGACTTCTTCGCGACGCCGTACGGCGCGTTCGTCTCCTCCGGGTACCCGTTCCAGAGGTCGTCCTCGGAGAACGGCGTCGGCGTGAACTTCGGGTACGCGCAGACGGTGCCCGCGACGACCAGCTTCGAGACGCCGTGCTGCCGGGAGAGCTCGAGCATGTTGAGCCCCATCGCGAGGTTCGCGAACCAGTAGCGGCCCGGGTTCGCCCGGTTCGCCCCGATCCCGCCGACCTCGGCGGCGAGGTGGAACACGATCTCCGGCTGCGCCGTCTCGAAGAGCCGCTCCGCATCATCCCAGCGCGTAAGGTCGTACTCGGCCCGGCGCGGAACGACGACCTGGTCGCCGCGCTCCCGCAGCCGCTCGACGAGAAACGAGCCGAGGAACCCGGCCCCTCCCGTGACGAGAGCCTTCACCCCTTGCGCCCGGTCATCCAGTCGACGCGCCCGACCCAGCTCTCGCGGTTCGCGGCGTACCAGGCGATCGTCCGGCGGACGCCCTCCTCCCACGAGATCTTCGGCGTCCAGCCCGTCTCGGCCTCGAGCTTGCCGTACCCGACGCGCAGCGCCATCACCTCGCTCGCTCCCGGCCGGAAGCGAGCGGCGGTCGTGACGATCTCCCGCCCGGCAGGCCAGTAGCCGCCCTCCTCGCCGACGCGGAGGATCATCGCCGCCCAGTCGGCCATCGAGATGTTCTCGCCCCTGCCCGTAGACGTAGACGTCGCCCGGGGTGCCCCTCGCGGCGACGGTCAGATGGCCGCGGACACCGTCGGTGCAGAAGCAGAAGTCGCGCAGCGGGTCGAGCTGCCCGAGCTCGATCCGGGACCGCTCGAGCGCCTGCGTGATGATCGTCCCCGTGACGTAGCGGGGGTTCTGGCGCGGCCCGTAGTTGTTGAACATGCGCGTCACGACCGCGGGCAGCCCGTAGGCGTCGTGGTAGTTCATCGTCAGGAAGTCCGCCGCGACCTTCGAGGTCGCGTAGACCGACTTCGGGTTGATCGGCGAGCGCTCGTGCAGGATCAGCCCGCCGCCTTCGTCGAAGTCGTGGTGATGCGCGACCGACTCGCGCACGTTGCCGTACTCCTCCGAGGTGCCGGCGGTGTCGAACTTCTCGAGCTCGAGGTCGTGGTCGACGATCGACTGCAGCAGGTTGAGCGTGCCGATCGTGTTCGCCATCACCGTCTCGTACGGCCGGTGCCACGACTCGCCGACATGCGCCTGGGCGCCGAGGTGGAACACGTACGGCTTGTCCCCCACGTGCTTGAGGTCGCGCACCAGGTAGTCGATCGAGGTCTTGTCGGTCAGATCGGCGAAGACGACCCGGGCGATCCGGTCCCGCTTCCCACCGATGTTGTTCAGCGCGCCCGACGAGGTGGCGCGGACGAAAGCGACCACATCGGCGCCGAGCTCGACCAGCGCATCGGTGAGGTGCGAGCCCATGAAGCCGTCCGCGCCGGTGACGAGGCAGGTCCGTCCCTCGTACGCCGGACCGAGGGTCGTACGGAGCTCGTCGAGCTCTCCGTCGGACCAGATGACGCTATCGTCGCGCGGCACCGATGCAGGGTAGTCATTCAGGTCGCAGGAGCGCGGTCCGTAGCGGCCTCCTGACCGGGCTCTCGACCGCGGCCGTCAGCGGCTCGGCGGCGCTCGCCGGCGCGATCCTCTCGCGGAAGTTCGGCCACGGCGTCGAGACGGACGGGTTTTTCGCCGCGTACTTCGTTTACGTCGCAGTCGTTCTGGTCGCGAGCGCGCTGCGGGTCGTCGTGCTGCCGGAGTTCGCCCGGGCTCAGGAAGCCGGCAGGCTCGGGCGCGAGGTCGGCTCCTGGGCGCTCGCCCTCGCTCTCCCGCTCGTGCCGCTGGCGGCGGTCGCTATCGCCGCCCCTCACTGGGTTGCCGGGCTGCTGACCAGCAACTCGCAGGCGCAGGCGAGCGCCGCCTCGCTGCTGCCGTGGCTCATCCCCGCCGCGGTGCTGCAGGTCTACGCCGGGATCTCGGCGAGCGCCCTCGCCGCGCTCGACGACTACGGGACTGCCGCGCTCGGGTACGGCGTCGGTGCCGTGGCCGGGCTCGTGGTGATCGGCTCGATGGTCGACCACGGCGTGCAGGCGTTCGGCTGGGGCCTGGCGCTGAACGGAGCACTCGCCGTCGGCATCCCGCTCGTGCGCCTAGCGCGCCGGCACGGCGTCGGCCCGCCGGGGGGTGCCGTCGGAGCCCGTTTGCGACGGCTCGTCGAAGGCGTCGCGCTGCCGTTCGCGATCCAGGGGCTCTACATCGTCTCCTACCGCTTCGCGAGCGGGCTCGGCTCGGGCAAGCCGACGACGCTCTCCTACGCCTACCTCATCTCCTCGCTGCTCGTGGCGGTCACGGCGACGTCGGTGGCGCTCGTCTCCTCGGTGCCGCTGAGCCGCGGAAGCCTGACGCCCGAGCGGTCCGCGCGGCACATCGTCTCGGCGTCGTGGCTCTCGCTCGTCGTCGTCGCAGGAGCGGCAGGAGTGCTCGCGCTCGCGGGCGCCCCCGTGGCCAAGCTCGCGCTCGGCTCGAGCTACGGCGGCACGACCGGGACGGAGCTCGGCCGCCTCGTCGCCTACCTGGCGTTCTGGATGACCGTCTCGGTCGCGTTCTCGGTCGCATTCCCGCTGCTGTTCGTGCTCGGGCGAGCCCGCATGCTGCCGCTGCTCGCAGTCGCAGCACTCGCGGTGCAGGTGCCGATCGCGTGGGCGGGCAGCTCGCTCGCCGGCCTCGCCGGGATCGCCGTCGGGCTCGCAATCACCACCACCGGCATCCTCGTCGTCCTGCTCCTCGCGCTCGATGCCCTCGTCGCGACCCTGCGCGGCCTCGTGGCTGCAGCACTCGTCTGCGGGCTCACGGCTGCCGCCGTATTCGGGGCTGCGTCGGTGCTCGTATCGGCGCTTCCGGCCGCAGTGATCGGCTTCGTCGCCTACGCACTCGTGCTCGGGCTCTGGCGGCCGTCCGGCCTCAGGGCGTCGTGGGTCTACCTCCGGGGGCTTCAGTAGCGCGCCACGGCTCGCCGCTGGGTTAGGTTGGAGCTGTGCGCGTCCTTGTCACCGGCGGTGCCGGCTTCATCGGCTCCCATCTGGTCGACCGCCTGCTCGCCTCCGGGCACGAGGTGCGGATCCTCGACTCGCTCGACCCGCAGGTTCATGACGGCGTGCCGGAGTACCTGGCGCCCGATGCCGAGCTCGTCATCGGCGACGTCCGCGACCGCGCCATCGTCGATCGGTGCCTCGCAGACGCCGATGCGCTCGTCCATCTCGCCGCCGCGGTCGGCGTGGGGCAGTCGATGTACGAGATCGAGCGGTACACGTCCGTGAACGCGATCGGCGCTGCCGTCGTGCTGGAGGCCGCGATCGCCGTCCGCGACCGCCTGACGAAGGCCGTCGTGGCGTCGTCGATGTCGATCTACGGCGAGGGTCTCTACCACTGTCCCGCCGACGGGACCGAGGTCGCGCCGACCCCGCGCGAGGAGGCCCAGCTCGCCCGCCGTGAGTGGGAGATCCCGTGCCCGTCCTGCGGCGCTCTGCTCGAGCCCGTGCCGACGCCGGAGTCGAAGCCGCTCCAGCCGACCTCGATCTACGCGATCAACAAGCGCGACCACGAGGAGATGTTCATCGCCTGGGGCCGGGCCTACGGCGTGCCCACCACCGCCCTCCGCTTCTTCAATGTCTACGGGCCCCGCCAGGCGCTCTCGAACCCGTACACGGGCGTCGGCGCGATCTTCGCCTCGCGCCTGCTCAACGGCCGGCCGCCGGTGATCTTCGAGGACGGCCGGCAGAGTCGCGACTTCATCCATGTCTCCGACATAGCGGCCGGCATCGAGGCCGCGCTCGACCCTGCGAAGGCCGACGGCGCCGCTGTCAACCTCGGAACCGGGCGGAGCATCTCCGTGCTCGACGTCGCCAACGTTCTCGCAGACGGGCTCGGCGTGAACATCGAGCCCGAGGTGCTCGGCGACTACCGCGCCGGCGACATCCGGCACTGCTTCGGCTCGATCGACCGGGCCAGGGAGCTGCTCCAGTTCTCGCCGGAGGTCGTGTTCGAGGAGGGGATGCGCGAGCTCAGCGGCTGGCTGGCCGGGCAGACCGCCGTCGACCGGGTCGACGAGGCGACCGCGGCTCTCCGCGCCCGTGGCCTCGCCCGCTGACGGCCCCGTCGCGATCGTCGTCCTCTCGTGGAACGGGCGCGAGGACACGCTCGAATGCCTGGCGTCGCTTGCGAAGGTCGATGCGCCCGGACTGATCACGATCGTCGTCGACAACGGCTCGACCGACGGAACCTCCGAGGCCGTGCGTGAGGCCTTCCCCGCCGTCGAGCTGGTCCGCACGGAGAAGAACCTCGGGTTCGCCGAGGGCAACAACGTCGGCATGCGGCGCGCGCTCGAGCTCGGCGCCGCCTACGTGCTCGTCTTGAACAACGACGTCGAGGTCGACCCGGCCTTCGTCAGCGCGCTCGTCGAGGAGGCGGGCCGCCGCCCCGATGCCGGCGCGCTCTGCAGCAAGATCCTCTACGCCAATCCGAGCGACCTGATCTGGTTCGCCGGCGCCAGCTTCGACCCGCGCTCCGGGTACAACGGCCGCCAGCGCGGCTACCGCGAGAAGGACGACGGGCGCTTCGACGAGGTCGTGGAGACGGACCGGGCGTGCGGAGCAGCGATGCTCGTCCCGCGTGACGTGCTCGAGAAGGTCGGCGTCTTCGATCCCGAGCTCTTCTTCTACAGCGAGGACACCGACTGGTCGCTGCGCGCCCACGAGGCCGGCTATCGGCACTACGTGGTGCCCGCGAGCAAGCTCTGGCACAAGGTCTCGGTCACCTCGGGCGGCGAGAACTCGCCGACGACCCTCTACTACGGGATCCGCAACACGATCGCGGTCTGCGAGCGGCACGCGCCGCTCGGCCGGGTCGGCACGTGGCGGCGCCGCTCGATCCTGCTCGCCGCTCACCTCGCGCAGGCCGGGCTCTCGAGCCACAAGCGGGAAGGCCTGGCCGCTGTCGCGCAGGGCTGGAGTGACGTCCGGGCCGGGCGTTTTGGCCCGAGGGCGTCGAAGTAGAATGGCGCGTGTGACCGCTCAGCAGGCGAAGCAGGTCGTCAAGAACGCTCTCTACCGCACGATCGGCGAGACATCGACCGCCCTGCGGCTGCGCCCGGACGGCCAGAAGACGCTGAGCATCCTCATGTACCACAAGGTCAACGACTTCGCGGACAACCCGACGACGGTTCCCGTGCGCGTCTTCGACGAGCAGCTCGCCCGCCTCGGCGAGCTCGGCTACAACGTCGTCGACCTCGACGCGGTGCTCGACCACTACACCCTCGGCGACCCGCTGCCCGAGAAGGCGGTGCTGATCACCTTCGACGACGGCTACCGCGACACCCTCGAGAACGCGCTGCCCGTGCTGCAGAAGCACGGTCACGGCGCCGTGATCTTCATTCCGGTCGCCTACATGGAGGACGAGATCCCGCTGCCGCACGAGACCCATCTCGTCCAGCGCGGGATGCGCAACCCGACGCTCGACTGGGGCCTGATGCGCGAGCTCGACGCAGGCGGCGTGCGGGTCGAGTCGCACGGCATCGCCCATCGTCCGCTCGCCGAGGTCACGCTCGACGAAGCCGTCCGGGAGATCGCCGTCTCGAAGCTGAAGCTCGAGGAGCAGCTCGGACGCCCGGTCCGTGCGTACGCCTACGTTAAGGGCTCGGAGGCGCACTTCCACCCCGTGCACGAGAGCATCCTCAAGCAGGCCGGTTACGAGATCGCGTTCACCTCGATCTCGCGCGCGAACGGATCGGGCACGAACCCGTTCCGGCTCGGCCGCTACAACGTCGAGCCCTATCCGTCCCGCACGTTCGATCTCGTGCTCTCCGGCGCGTGCGACCTGATCTCCCTGAAGGACACCGTTGCGGGCACGCACGCCAGACGGCTGTTCAACCAGGCGCTCGGCACCTCGACGCGTTGAGGCCAGGGCGATGAGGGTCGTCGAGTACGACCCTTCGCGGCGCGCCGATGTCGCGGATCTGATGGCGCTCGTGTGGGGTGAGCGGCCCGCCGAGGAGGAGCTCGCCTGGTTCTACGAGCGGAACCCCGTGCGCCCGGCGTCGGTGCTGCTCGCGGAGGAGGACGGGAAGACGGTCGCCACGGCGGCCATCAGCTTCCTCCGCATGTCGATCGGAGACGAGAGCCTCGAGGTCGGGATGCCGCTTCGCGTCGCGACCGACCCCGCCTATCGCGGGCGCGGCATCTTCGCCGAGCTCGAGGCCCGGAACGAGGAGCGCGTGCGCGACCTCGGCATCCGGCTTCTGCTCACCGTCCCGAACGCTGCCTCGGCTCCGGTCTTCCTGAACAAGCTCGGCTGGAAGCCGCTGCCGCCCCTGCGGGTCTGGGCGCGGCTGCGCCTGCGCGTTCGCGGGCCGCGCGGCAAGGAGGTCGAGCGGTTCACGGCGGGCCGGATCGCCTACCCGGGCGGGCGCGACCTCGTGCTGCGCGACTCCGACTGGCTCAACTGGCGTTTTGCCGATTCGCCGACGGCGTACAGGCTGGTCGAGGGCGAGGGGTACGGCGTCGCCGGGCGCCATGGGAGGTACGGCGTCGTCGAGGCCGTCGAGGGCGAGTTCCTGCCGGACGCGGGTGCTGCGACAGGCGCCCGAATCGTGATCGCCGCGCCCCCGCCGTGGCAGTACCAGCGCTACATCTTCGGCGGCTACGTGCCGACGCATCGCACCTTCACCGTGCTCGGCAAGGCGCTCGATCCGGCGCAGCCGATCCCCGAACGGCCTCACTTCGAGCTCGGGGATCTGGACTTTCTGTGAGCGTAGGCTTGACGGAGCTCACCAGAGAGCGGAGGCGCCGGCTTTGCCGGCGCCGGGAGCGGGTGCAGTGAAGCGCATCGTCTTCGCCACGCAGGTCGTCGACCCGGAGGATCCGAACCTCGGGGCGGTCGTCGGCATGCTCCGCGCCCTCGCGGCCAGGGTCGACGAGGTCGTCGTCCTGGCTGACCGGGCGGTCGACGGGGCGCTGCCGGGCAACTGCCGCGTCCGCACCTTCGGCGCCGGCTCGAAGACGGGCCGCGGCCGCCGCTTCGTGGCCGGGCTGAGGAGCGAGCTGAAGCCGAAGCCGCTCGCCGTCGTCGCCCACAGCGTCCCGCTCTACGCGATCCTCGCGGCCCCGCTCGTGCGGCCGCGCGGCATCCCGCTGCTGCTCTGGTTCACGCACTGGAAGCGCAGCCGCACGCTCATTCTCGCCGAGCGGCTGTCGACCACGGTCCTGACCGTCGAGCGCCGGTCCTTTCCGTTCGACTCGCCCAAGGTCTTTCCGATCGGCCACGGGATCGACACCGAGGTCTTCGGGTGTGTCCAGCGCGAGCGCGATCCGAGGCTCCGGGCGGTCGCGCTGGGTCGAACGTCGCCGGCCAAGGGGCTGGAGATCATCGCACGCGCCTGCGAGTTCGCCGATGTCGAGCTCGAGATCTACGGGCCTTCGATCACCGACGAGGAGCGCGCCGAGCGCGACCGGCTGATCGGTCTCGGCGTGGGGATGCACGGCCCGGTTCCGTACTCCGAGGTGCGCGAGCTGCTCGCGACGAGGGACGTCCTGATCAACAACATGCGCGAGGGCGCCCTCGACAAGATCGTCTACGAGGCTGCCGCGACGTGTATGCCCGTGCTCGCGTCGAATACCGGCTTCGACGACGTTCTCCCGCCCGAGCTGATCTTCCCGCGCGACGACCCGACCGCCCTTGCTGCGCGGCTGCGTACGCTTAGGGACATGGACCGGAACGCCCTGGGACACGAGCTGCGCGCCCGCGTCGAGAGTCACCACTCGGCCGGCCACTGGGCCGACCGCGTGATCGAGGCGGCGCAGCGATGAACGTCCTCCACGTTCAGAAGGTGGCGGGCATCTCCGGCTCCGAGGCCCACCTCCTGCAGCTCCTGCCGGCGCTCGTTCAGCGCGGGTGGGACATCCACTTCCTGATGCTGCACGAGCAGGAGCCCGGCGCCTGGGAGTTCGCCCGCGCGCTCGAGGCCGGCGGGGTCCCGGTCGACGGGATCGAGATGAAGACCGACGTCGACCCGGCGACCTTCATGCGCGTCCTCTCGTACCTCGTGAATCACCGCCCGACGATCCTCCATACGCACCTCGTCCACGCCGACGCCTACGGCCAGACCGCGGGGACGTTCGCGGGCGTGCCGATCCGCCTCTCGACCAAGCACGGCTTCAACGAGTTCAGGGAGGGGCGCATCTTCGCGCTCGGGGACCGGACGATCGGGGCGCTCGCCCACCGGCAGATCGCCATCTCCCGAGGCCTCGCCCGCTACCTCTCGGAGACGGAGGGCTTTCCCGAGCCGGACTTCGAGATCGTCCACTACGGGATCGCCGCCGGCCCCGAGCCCGAGCCGTACTCCGGCGACGTGCCGCGGTTCCTCTGCATCGGCCGCCTGATCCCGATCAAGGGGCATGTCGTGCTCCTGCGCGCGTTCCGCAAGGTGCTGGAGGTGCGGCCCGACGCGATGCTCGAGATCGCGGGCCGCGGCGTGCTCGAGCACGGGCTGAAGGACCTCTCCCGCGAGCTCGGGATGACCGACTCGGTGAAGTTCCTCGGCCACGTAACGCCCGTCCAGCGCGCCGTCGAGCAGTCGATGGCCGTCGTCGTGCCGTCGCTCGGCGAGGGCTTCGGGATGGTGGCGCTCGAGGCGATGGAGCGCGCCCGGCCGGTGATCGCCGCCGCGATCGGCGGCCTCGAGGATCTCGTGCGCGACGGGGAGACCGGCCTGCTCGTCGGGCCCGGAGACGCCGACTCGCTCGCCGACGCGATGCTCTCGATCTCCGCCGATCCGGCGAAGGCCGTTGCGATGGGCAACGAGGCCCGCCGTCGCGCGATCGAGCGCTTCCCCGAGCTGCGCTGCACCGAGCGGACCGAGGAGGTCTACCGGCACTGGCTCGACGTGCGGCATTTCGCCGATCTCGGGCCGAGCCGCCTGCTGCTGCCGGCCGCGGCCGGCAACGGCGCGACGCCCGCCTAGTAAGGCGGGTGCTACCCGTACCTCGGGACGCCGGTCACCCGGCTGTCCGATTCCGGGCGCCGGGCTTACAGTGGCCCCATGAAGACCGCGACGCGAGCGCTCCGCGAGACCGTGCAGCTGCTGCTCGACCTCCCGTTCGGGATCCTCGGGTTCACGATCGTCGTGACCGGGCTCTCGTTGGGTGTCGGAATGCTGATCACCCTCGTCGGGATCCCGATCCTCGTCGGGACGCTGCTCGCGGCGCGCGGCCTCGGCCTTGCCGACCGGGCGCGGGCGAACTGGCTCCTGAGGCTCGACGTCCCCCGCCCGGAGCGCCGCCCTCCCGCGAACGGCTTCCTCAGGCAGCTGATCGCGCCGATGCGCGACTCGGCGAACTGGAAGGCCTCCGCGTACCTCCTGATCGCTCTGCCGGTCGGCGTCGTCAACTTCTCCGTCGCTGTCACGATCTGGACGACGGCCCTCTCGGCCCTCTCTCTTCCCCTCTACGCCTGGGCGCTCCCGGGCAACGGGCCCGAGCTCTGGAACAACACGCACCTCGACAGCTGGTGGCAGATCGCCGCCATCAGCGCGATCGGCCTGCTCCTCACGCTCGCAGCTCCGTGGATCGTCCGGCCGTTTGCACTGCTCGACGGCGTGCTCGTGAAGGCGCTCCTCGGGCCTTCGGCGAAGGACGCGCGGATCGAGCAGCTCCAGGAGACGCGTGCCCGCTCGGTCGACGCCGCGGTTGACGAGCGCCGGCGGATCGAGCGCGACCTCCACGACGGCGCCCAGCAGCGTCTCGTTCGACTCGGGATGGATCTCGGCCTGGCGCTCGAGAAGTTCGACGAGGATCCCGCCGAGGCGCGCGAGCTCGTGGGCGAGGCCCACCACGAGGCGCAGCGCGCGATCGTCGAGCTGCGCGACCTGGTCCGCGGCCTGCACCCGGCCGTGCTCGAGGATCGCGGTCTCGATGCGGCGCTGTCGGCCCTCGCTGCCCGTGCTCCCATTCCGGTTGCCCTCGAGGTCGACGTGCCGGTACGTCCGCCGGCCTCGGTCGAGGCGAACGCGTACTTCATCGTCGCCGAGGCGCTCACGAACGTGGCAAAGCACGCCGAGGCGCACACTGCCTCCGTGGATGTCCATTCGGTGAACGGGTGCCTGCGCATCGAGGTCGCCGACGACGGCCGCGGCGGCGCCGACGCCGCGAAGGGCTCCGGCCTGGCCGGGCTCGCAGACCGCGCGGCGGCTGTCGACGGTGCCTTCTCGGTGCTATCCCCGCCGGGCGGTGGGACGACCGTGATCGTGGAGCTCCCATGCGGATCGTGATCGCCGAGGACTCCGTGCTCCTCCGCGACGGGCTCACCCGGCTGCTCGCCGAGCGCGGGCACGAGGTGGTCGCGACTGCCGGCGATGCCGTCGAGCTGCTCGCCGCGGTCGCGCGTGAGGATCCCGACGTGGCGATCGTCGATGTCCGCATGCCCCCGACCTTCACCGACGAGGGCGTGCGTGCCGCGCTCGAGCTGCGCGAGCGGAGCCCCGAGCTGGCCGTCCTCGTGCTCTCCCAGTACGTCGAGGAGCGCTACGCGGGGGAGTTGCTCGCCCGCGACGCGCGCGGCGTCGGCTACCTGCTCAAGGACAGCGTCACCGAGACGCGCGACTTCCTCGAGTCCGTCGACCGGGTCGCCGCCGGCGGCACGGCGATCGATCCCGAGGTTGTGAGCCAGCTCCTTGCCCGCGCCCGTCGCGGCGACCCGCTCGACGATCTCAGCCCGCGCGAGCGCCAGGTGCTCTCGCTGATGGCGGAAGGCCGCTCGAACGGCGCGATCGCCGCTCGGCTCGTCGTCACCGAGCGGGCGGTCGAGAAGCACGTCAGCTCGATCTTCGCGAAGCTTCGGCTTCCACCCACCGAGGGCGACCACCGCCGTGTGCTCGCGGTTCTGCGTTACCTCGAAGCGGCGCGCTAATCGACGTAGCGGCGCTGCCAGAGCTCGAGCATGCAGAGGCACCAGAGCCGGTGGCCGTGGTCGGCGCGCGCTGTGGTGTGCTCGTCGAGCAGCCGCTTGATCTCGGCGCGGTTGAAGAGGCCGCGGTCGGGGCCGCCCAGGAGCAGATCCGCGGCGGTCTCGCGCAGCTCGTCGCGGAACCAGCGGTCGAGCGGTACCCCGAAGCCCGTCTTGTCGCGCGCGAGGGTCTCCGGCGGGAGGTCGCGAGCGAAGGCGCGGCGGAGCGCTTCCTTGCCCTGAGCGAGCGCCGGGGGTAGCGCGAGGCCGAGCTCGACGACGCGGTGATCGAGGAGCGGCGAGCGGAGCTCGAGCGAAGCCGCCATCGAGGCGATGTCGCTCTTCGGGAGCAGGTCACCCGGGAGGTACGACTCGATATCGACGAGGCGCAGGTCGGGGTCGTGAGGCAGCAGCGACTCGGCGGCCTGGGCGCGCGCCGAGTTCGTCCAGAGCCGGCTCCGCAGCTCGAGCGGGAACACCTCGACGAGCCGGGCATAACGGGACGCCGCAGGCTGCGCGGCGACATCCAGGAATCGCCGGGCCCGGAAGAGCGTCGAGCGCGGCTCCCGCCGGGCCGCCGGTACCACGCCGAGCGCCGCGGCCCCGAGCGCCGCGGCGGGCCGCGGGATGCGTCCGGCGAGCGCGTGGGCGCGGTAGCGCTCGTAGCCGCCGAAGGACTCGTCGCCGCCGTCGCCGACGAGCGCCACCTTCACGTGCCGGCGGGTCGCCTCGCAGATCAGCAGGGTCGGCAGCGCCGCCTCGTCGCCGAACGGCTCGTCGAATGCCTCGGAGAGCCGGTCGAGCAGCTCGGGCCCCGGGTCGACCTCGAGCTCCTCGTGGGTCGTCCCGAACCGCTCGGAAACCGCTCGCGCGTATGACCGCTCGTCGTAGCGGCTGTCCGGGAAGCCGATCGTGAATGTCTTCACCGGCTCGGGCGACGCGGCCGCCATGGCCGACACCACGATCGAGGAGTCGAGCCCGCCGGAGAGCAGCGCGCCGAGAGGCACGTCCGAGACGAGCCGCCGGCGGACCGCTGCGGTCACCTCGTCACGGACACGCTCGACCCATTCCTCGTCCGTCCCGAGCCCGGCTGCCGGCCGCGGCCGCCAGTACCGCTCGATTCGCACCGCTCTGCCCTCGGCGACGGCGAACGAGCCCGGCGGCACCTTCTCGATCGCCTTCAGCCCGGAGCGCGGCACGTACTGGAGCGCGAGGTAGGCGTCGAGCTGCTGCAGGTCGAGCTCGCGAGGGAGCTTCGGGAGCCGAAGGAGCGCCTTCGTCTCGGAGGCGAACGCGAGCGAGCCGTCAGGCAGCTCGGCATAGAGCAGCGGCTTCTTCCCGAGCCGGTCCCGCGCGAGGACGAGCCGCTCGGCCTCGCGGTCCCAGAGCGCGATCGCGAACATCCCCTCGAGCCGGGAGGCAAACCCCACGCCCCATTCCTCGTAGGCGTGCGGGATCAGCGGCGAGTCGCCCGTCCCCCGGATCTCGTGCCCCTTCGCCTCGAGCTCGCGCCGAAGCTCGTGGAAGTTGTAGAGCTCACCGTTGAACACCGCGACGACCGAGCCGTTCTCGTTCTCGAGCGGCTGGTCGCCGGTCTGGAGGTCGATGATCGAGAGACGGCGGTAGGCCAGCGTGCAACGCCCGTAGGGGGCGACCGCGCCGTGGTCGGGGCCGCGGTGGACGATCGCATCGTTCATCGCCTGGACGAGCGCCGGATCGGCCACGTCGGGAGCGAGCAGTCCGCAGATCCCGCACATGGGCTCTCAGGCTACGCGGCCAGGAGCTCGCGGTAGACGGCCTCGTGCGCCTGCGCGGAGCGCTCCCACGTGAACTCGGCTGCTCGAGCGATCCCGCGCGCGCTCCACGTGCCGGGATCCGCGAGGACGTCGGTGACCGCCGCCGCGATCTCGTCCGGCTCCTCCGGCGCGAAGTAGCGAGCGGCATCGCCGCACACCTCGGGCAGGGACGCGGCCACCGAGCAGGCGACCGGGCAGCCGCAGGCCATCGCCTCGAGCGGCGGCAGCCCGAAGCCCTCGTACAGCGAGGGGAAGACCACCGCGGCCGCGCGCTGGTACAGATGCACGAGCTCCTCCAGCCCGATATTCCCGAGCACATGGACGCCGTCGGGGTGCTCGCCCGAATGGCCGCCCCCGGTGAGCTTGAGCTTCAGCTCGGGCCGTTCCTTGCGCAGCAGCGCAAAAGCCTCGAACAGGCGAGCGTGATTCTTGTGCGGCCACGGGCGCGCCGGGTAGAGCAGAAACTGCTCGCGCGGCTCGTCGCCCGGCTTGAAGAGCTCGTGATCGATCCCGTGGTGGATAACCCGGATCCGGTCCCGGTCGAGGCCGAGGGTCTCCTCCGCGCGGTCGCGGACGAAGGCGCTCGGCACGATCACGAGCTTTGACGAGCGAGCCGAGCGGTGGTACGCGACCTTCCGGAACGCGCGCTCGCCCCGGGAGAAGAGCTGTGGCAGGTCGAGATGCTGGACGTCGTGCAGCGTCACCGCGGTCGGTGCCTTTACCGGCGGGATGCGGATCGTCAGCGGGTAGTGCACGGCGTCGACGCCGGAGAGCCGCCGCACGAGCGGCCCGGGCCGGGCGGTCGCCCATGACATCGCGGCCAATCTTCCGGGAATCGTGCGGGAGGCCCGGTACTCCTTCGCCACCTCCGACGGGAGCCCCTCGCCTGCGTCGGGCGCGACGGGCGGCACGTAGACGCGGTAGGGGAGGGTCCCTCCACGCGCGAGGGCGCGCAGGAGCTCGCGGGCAGCCGATTCGCTGCCTCCGAGCTCACCGGGGACGAGCGTCAGGAGGGCGATTCCGATCATGCGCTGCCCAGCGAGGCCCTAGGGCTCGGAGCTCGACGCCTGCTTGGCCGCCGCAGCGTCGAGAAGCGCCTGGCGCTGTGCGTTGTCCACTTCCTCGTGCCGCTTGGCCGACCGATAGATGAAGTAGATCACGACCGCCACGAGCGGCCAGACCATCGTCGCGGGGATCAGGATGATCCAGTTGATCGCGGTGAGGCCGAGCACCATCCGCCCAATCGTAGGCCGGGCAGCTACTGCGCCGTCGAGGTCGTGCTCGATGTGGGTGGTCGTCGTCGTGCCTGTCGTGGTCGTCTTCGCGGCCGGGGGCGTGCAGCTGACACCGTTGCCGGACTTCAGCACCAGGCAGGTGTGGGTGATCAGCTTGTCGCCGGTCCTGCCCCGCGTGTAGCTGATGACCGTGCTCGCGACCTGCGCGAAGTAGGTCTGGCTGTTCGAGGACGTGCTGAGTGACACGAGGATCCCCGAGCCGAGCAGCGGCCCGAGCGCGCGGTCGACCACGAGCAGGTCGGCGATGCTCGGCGTGTACCCCTTATGTGCCGCGCGGTAGCTCTTCTCGGCCTTGTCGACGAGGTTCACCGTGTTCAGCGTCTGGGTCGAGAGCGATGTCCCCTTCGACTTCGAGCCGTGATGGAGAACCGACGGGACGACGAACAGCAGGAAGAAGATGATCAGGATGAACGGCAGGAACTTCTGGAGATTCGGCGGCACGGGGCTACCTTAGTGCCGCTACGGGCGCGCCGTGACGGTGAGCGGCCGGCTGAGAGCGATGTAGTCGCTCGCTCTCTGGGGGCCGAGGGGGGTCGCACTGAGCGCGACCCGGTAGGCCCAGGTGCCGGGCGGCGGGTGGTCGGTCCAGCTCGTGCTGTCTCCTCCAACGGCGGCGACGCGGGTTCCGAAGTAGCCGCAGTTGGCCGCGGCGTGCTTGACGGGCACGCAGATCGCCCGGTCTGTCGGGTCGCGGAAGATCGCGTAGGAGGCACGAGTGCCGGAGGGCCGCTGCTGCGCCCAGGAGAGCGTCACGGCGCCCTGCGACTGCCGGGACGCGACGGTGAACCGGTCGAGCGGCAGGTACAGGTTGAGGTGAATCTGCTTCGCGGCGCCAGGCGAGTCGAGGGTCGGAAGAAACGCGACCGCCAGGAAGCCGACGACGGCGAGGAAGCCGAGCACCGAGACGGCGATCTTCGGGGCCGTGGGCCGGGTGTCGGGGCCGACCGGTGAGGGCGGGCGTCGACGGCCGTAGATCGGCACGAGGAAGGGAACGGAGACCGCGAGCAGGAAGTAGGCCGGGAACGCTGCGATCAGGTGGGTCAGGAAGCTGCCCGTCACGAAGTCGACTCGCGGGGATGTCCCCTTGACCAGAAGGTAGGACGCGAACCACGTGACCGCGAGCGCCGCGGACACGTACGAGCGGCGGGCGAGGCCGACGATGCCCGCCAGGGCGAACCAGTACACCATTCGCTGGCTCCACGTGTACTCGCGGATGCTGTCGAGGTTGTGATGGAGCTGCCGCCAGTCGAAGTTCACGCCGGGGCGGTGCGAGAACCCAGGCACGTAGCCGAGCCCGCGGTACCTCCACATCGCGAGACCGAGGAGCGACGGGACCACGCTGAGCGCGACGATCGCCAGGACGCGCGGCTTCCGGGCGACGACCAACGCGACGAGGACAGCGGGCAGGAAGAGTGCGTTGGCGGGCTTCACGGCCAGAGCGAGCCCGGCGGCGAGACCTGCCGCCACGGCATCGAGCGTTGCAGCGGTCGCGATCGCGCGAAGCAGGAAGTACGCGGCAACGAGCAGCACGACCATCGACGGGTAGTCGCCGAGCCCCGTCAGCCCGATCGCCGAGGGCAAGGTCATGTCGACGTAGCGGCTGTGGTAGTCGGCGAGGAAGTAATGGATCACGACAACCGGTGCGAGGACCCACAGCAGCGAGACGACGTAGGCATAAAGGCGGCTCGCGAACATACGGGTGATGCCGTAGATGCAGGCCAACGCGATCGGCGCGAGCACGAGCTGGTTGAAGATGACGACGGCGGGGATGCCGTCGAGGAGGCTCGAGCCGGCGATTCCGGCGATCGGGGCGATCAGAAGCGGATAGCCGTAGCCGATGACAGCGGCCGGAATGTGACCGTTGCCGAGCACCCAGGCGGTCGTGTAGTACCAGGTGCCGTCCCCGCCGTGGTAGTAGAGCCAGCCGTCATGCCCGGCGATTCGCCCGGCTGCGACCGCGACCCCCCAGCCGACGAGCATGATCGCGCCGAGCGCTGTCCACGGCGGGATCCGCTCCGCGGTCACTGCGATCCGTCCGAGGATCCGGCCGGCCCGGTACGAGACCTTCCCGGACGGCGTGGCCCCGGCGGCGGGGCGGTCGAAAGATGCGCTCATCATCAGGAAAACTGCCCGACTCGCATGGTAAGTGAAGCCTGGTTGTCGGCCGGGTGGGCATCGACCTCCGCGCTCCAGACCGTGACGTCGATGGTCGTGACCCCCTTCACGGTCAGCATGCCGAACCGGATCGTCGAGCTGGTGCCGGGCGGCAGGAAGTCGAGGAAGCAGTTGACGGTCGTCAGTCCGGTGCACCCCGAGCCTCGGTCGTAGGACGGGGGCCCGTTGAGCCTCGAGCCGGGGGGAAGCTGGATCTGCAGGTTGACGTTGGTGGCCGTACCGTTGCCGTGGTTCGCGACGTAGACGGTGAAATCGGCCTCGGCGCCCGCGCCCGGGGTCGGGCTCATCTGTCGGAGCGAAACGCTGAGATCGGCGAAGCCCTGTTTCTCGACAACGTTCGGCAACGACGGATACGAGCGCGAGAACGTCGCGGCGAGGCTCGTTCCGTAGCTGAGCACGTAGAGACCCGCGGCCGCTACCAGGGCGATCCTGAGCGACCGCCAGCGCCAGACCGCAGCCCAGGCGGCAACCGAGAAGATTGCCCAGCAGGGTGCAGTGAACATCAGGTAGCTCGACTTGATCTCCTTGCCATCCGTCTGCGGGTACCGGATGATCTGCGCGGCCAGAGCCAGGACTGCGGCGCCGGCAAGCAGCGCGAGGAAGCCGAGCGCAGCATCGTTCGGTCCGCGTGGCTGCCTGCGTACGAGGCGCAGCAGCGGTGGAACGCCGAAGGCGAGCAGCCCGCCGACCGCGAGCGCATCGGCGACGAGGCCGAGGACGCTCTGGCTCGAGGCGCTGACGCGATCTGCGCGCGACGAGCTGACCCACGTGTTGTGGAACGCGCCGTACCAGTCGCTCCAGAGATCCGCGTGAAGCTGCGGGAAGAACTGGTTCGCGAGGTGGTCGCGATACGGGTGCTCGACGAGCGATCCGGCCGGGAACGAGATATAGAACGACAGAGGCTCCCCACCGGGAACCATGTCGTTTGGCCGCTCGAGATTCCCCTGGAACGGATTCCCCCACGTCGCGGCGGCGTATCCGAGCCACGGGCCGGCCACGAGAGCGGCCGCGGCGACGAGGCCGATGGTGAACCGAGCTGCTTTGCGGCCTCCGGCCAGAAGTGCCCCGGCGGGGAGGCACAGGACCACGACGATCGCGCTCTGGCGGGTGAGCAGGCTGAGGCCGCAGACGATGCCGGCCGCGATTCCGAGCCCGAGCGGCCAGCTGCGGGAGCCTGCGCGCAGCAGGAGCAGGACGGCGATCGCGGCTAGGAGCGCGACCGTCGTCTCCGGGTGGAAGAGCACCCCGAGCCTCAGCACGACGGGGTAGGCGAGGACGAAGGCTGCTGTTCCGAGCATGCGTCTGGGCCGGCCCGGCCAGATCTCCCGCGCGATCAGCGCGGACACGACGACGAGGCCCATCGCGGCTGCAAGTGAGAGCATCTGCCCGGCCGACCAGGTCTGGCTGCGCCCGAGCGCCACGGCCTCGTCGAGAGCCCAGAGCCCGCCGACTGCGAGGCCTGCGATGCCGAGGATGCGAGCCCGCGGCCGCGACGAGACGAGGCACAACGCGGAGCCGGCGACGATGAGGAGCCAGAGGATCCGAACGGCCAGGTTCGAGCCGAGCTCGATCGGTAGGGCGGGGACGGCACGGACTCCGTGCTCGAGCGCAATCGCCAGGGCCTCGAAGAGCGGAGGGGCCGAGTACTCGTAGCTCACGTACTCCGGCGGCAGATGCCCGTGCTGATCGAGGTACTGGGCATTCAGCAGGTACTCGGACGCGTCGATCGGGCCCGTCCGCCCGACCGTCGAGATCCCCTGCCAGCCGAGCAGCGCGAACACGGCGAGCGCCGCGATGATCACGGCCCACGGCCACGCGAGCGCCGGGACTGCCCGCCGGCCCGTCGCGGTCTTCTGCACCCCGCTGCTCTTCGCCGGCATCGGGAGATAATGACCTGGACGGCCGGCGCTCTGCTCCGGCCTACCCCGTCCTGCGGCGTTGGCACGGGGTGGGACCGGACCAGCGCGGCCGACCGTCCTGTCCCGACCCTAGATCCGTACGAGCAGTTGGACAATCGCTCGAATGGGGGTCGATGGCGGGCGCTACCCTGAGCGGCGTGTCGCTGCGGGGCCCACTCCTGACTGTCGGGCTCGCCGTCGTCGTTCTCAGCATCGTTCCGGGTGTCTCGGCCCGTTCGGCGGCTGGGCCCGATGCCGGGATCCACGACGACTCCTACGCGCCGCGGCTGAAGGCTGCGGCTCACTACACGGGCGCGAGCATCAGGGACACCAGGCTGTCGGCGGCTGCGTACGCGCTCTCGAAGATCGTCGGCGTGCCGCACACGATCGACGTGGCGTGCTGGAGTGCCAAGGACTGGCCCACGGTGAGCGGCGACGGCAACGACACCGCCTACGAGACGATTGCGTTCTGGTCACCGGCGATGCCGCACTGGGTGCATCTCTCACCGCAGATCTGCCATGCCTTCGAGACGCTGCTCGACCACCGGCCGCGGTACCCGAACGTGATCACCGCGGATGCCGTCGAGACGCTCGCGCACGAGACGATGCACTCGGTCGGTGTCAGCGTCGAGGCGCAGGCGGAGTGCTACGGGATGCAGCTTGCGGCGACCGTCGCCGAGAAGCTCGGCGTTCCCGTTGCCTACGCGAACTCGCTCGCGCGGCTGAACCTCGACAACTACAAGCGGCGGCCGCCGAACTACATCAACACCGCGAAGTGCCGTGAGGACGGTGTCTGGGATCTCTTCCCGGGGAAGGACTCGCCGCCCTGGCACAACGGCTGAGGTCGCGTTCACAGTCGAGCGTCCTGAGGCCGCAAGCAGCCCGCGTGCTCGGGCGTGCCCGGGGTGCGGTGGAGCAAGGAGCAGTGCTCGCGGGTCGCCTGCCTGCCCCGAGGACGTGGATGGTTGTCGGAGCTCTCCTGGTCGGCGAGTGGGTGGCGAACTACAGGGCCGCGATGATCGCGACTCACAACGGCTGGCAGTTCTACAGCGGGGGGGACGGCAGCTGGTACTACACGACGACGACCGTCCTGGCGCACGGGCACATCCCCCAGGCGACGCTCGGATTCGGCTACTCGCTCGTGCTCGCACCGATCGTCCATTTCGCGGGGCCGAACGCCATGCTCGGCCTCCCCATGATCGTCCTCTTCAACCAGCTCGTTCTGGTGCCGATCGCGCTCGTTTGCGTCTACGCGATTGCGAGGATGATCGGTGGTCGCTGGTTCGCGTTCTTCGTGGGTGCCCTCTGGGTGGCGTTCCCGTTGGCGGCGATCCATTACTTCCGGCCCGATTACCACGAACGGTATGTCGACATGCAGATGCCGCAGATGATCGGGTTGAGCGGCGAAGGGGACTACCCCTCGATGGTTCTCCTCCTCGTGTCGGCGTACTTCGTGCTCAGGTTCGTCCGGTCCGGACGAACGCTGAACGTCGTGACGAGCGGGCTCGCAGCCGGGTTCGCGGTCGCGGTGAAGCCGTCCAATCTGCTCTTCCTACCGGCGCCGTTCCTCGTTCTCCTCGTGGCGCGAAACCCCAGGGCGCTCGCCCTCTTCGGCGCGGTGATGTTGCCTTCGGTGATCGCGCTGACGGTCTGGAAGTACCGCGGGCTCGGCTACCTGCCCGCCTTTCAGCACTCACCGGCAGTCGAGGCTCTGGGCCGGCACCCGGAGCTTGTGGCCAGCCCGACAAGCTCCTGGTTTCACGACTTCGTGCCGCTCGACTGGCACGAGCTCCGAGCGAACTTCGATGCGATCGGCGGCTACACGCGAAGCGGGTGGCTGGTCACCGCCGCGATCATCGGCGGGTTCATTGGGCTTGCGAGACGCTGGTTCGCGGCGGCAGTTCTCGCAGCCGCCTGGTTCGGGATGTTCGTTGTGTTCAAGGGAAGCTCCACGCAGGTCGACGTGGTGCGTGGCGACTTCTTCAACCACCTGATCGCCGCGTTTCCAGCGTTCCTCTTTCTGGTCACCTCCTGCGTGTTCCTCGTCGACCTGCCCAGACGAACGACGAAGCGCCCGGACGCGGTCGCGCCGCCGGAGCGCGGCCGTCTTCGCTTCGTCCCGGCGGGGGTCCTCGCGGCGATCACCGTGATCGGGCTGGTGGTCGTCGCGACCCTTCCGCCCATGACGACGGCGGCCGAGGCCGATGTGCCGTGGGTGAACTACGTCGTGCCCGCGAACGCCTTCGACCTCAGCGCGACGCGCTCCGCGGGCTCGCAGGTGACGCTGGAGTGGCCAGCCCAACACGCGACCGACGGGAGCCTCTCGTACCAGGTATTCCGCGATCCCACGGACCGGCTTTCCTGCACGCGGGTCCTGCACGCTGCCTCGCGCTGCGTTTTCAAAGGCACGACGGTCGCGGCCTTGCCGGGCACCGTGCACTCCTGGGTCGACCGTTCGGCCGGAAGGGGACGAAGTACCTACTACGTCGTTTTCAGCTCGTCGCCGGGACAGCCGCAGGATTCGAACGACTACGTGATGCTCAGCCGGCCGGCCTCGGTGGACGCAGTCGGCCAGGGCTGACACACTCGCGGCATTCGGCGAGGTTGCTCACCTTCATGTCCAACCCGGCGTGCGGCTCGCCTGCTTGATCCATTTGTGCAGCTCCGGTTGTCGTGCCTCTTCCAGACTCGTCGCCTTGGCGTACCGGGTCCGGTCGGTGGTGCCGAGTGGCGGTGGGGAGTCGAAGTCTGCACCGCGGCGGTTTTCGCGATGCGTTTTCCCTTGATTTCTTTCGGCACGGGGTGTCCTCTCCCGATGTGCGGCGCCGCTCGATGACACAAGGTGTCCGACCAGAATCCCGCGTCTTCTGCGACCAGGATGATGAAGCGCTCGAAGAGCCGGTCATGCCGGGGGTCCCGTAGCCGGTGGCAGCCTCTCGGCTGCGCGAGTTCAGGAATGACGCTCGGACCCACCGTCCACGACGAGACGGCGAATCAGAGCGACAAGTCCGCGGCCGACGGCGTCCAGGGTGACCACGCCGGCCAACAAGAGTGCGAGCATCACCAGGGGTGCGCCGCCCTCTCGCTCGCCGTGAGCGCGTGCGTCCACCATCGCGGCAACTCCGAGCAGAACCGCAACGGTGAAGAGCGCTCGGCCGGGCTGGGAGAGCCAAAGCCGGCGACCGAGCCAACCCCAATAGCCTCGGAGTCGCGCCATGCGTGAAGTCTAGGCCCGAAAACGACCGGCACCCTGGGGCCAGCCCGGGCGGTGTGCCCGATCGGGCCGGCCCCCCCATTGTTTGTTCGTTGGCTGTCAGGCGGGCTCTGTCGCTCGAACGAGGCGGGCTCCGGTCGTGATCAGGAATGCGAGCCAGGTGAGGAAGCCCACGCCGGCGAGGCCGAACAAGGCCATCGTGTGACCTGCTGCGATGGCCGGCCCTGCGATGGTGCCGACCACCAGCATCAAGGCACCGATCGGGGCGAGCCAGGTGAACGGCTTCGGGGTCATTCCTGCGGCGATTGCGGCGCGTGATAGGCCGAGCAGCGCGAGCGCGATCGAGAAGTCGAGGACGGTGAAGATGCTGTTGTGAAGTGCCCAGAGGGCTTGGATCGCACCGAGATCGGGACTCGTCATGTGTGCGGCGACGGAGAGCGCCTGCTCGGCCGCCACCACGAGCGCAAACACGGTGAAGATGCCGAGAGCACCTACGAGACCGGCGATTGCCCAGCCCGGCCGGCTGCCCGCAAGGAGCTGTCGGGTGACTCCGCCCAGGAAGACGGCCAGGCCGATGCCGCTCACGACGTAGGTCGTGGCGAGGATGATCGAGATCGCCCAGTCACCGGAGTAGTGCGACAGCACCTTGGCGGCAGAAGCGCCGTTGCCGGGTGCGGTGGCTCCCCGAATGACGTTCTGGGCGATCACAACGACGGCGAAGGTCAGCGCTCCCCAGCCCGCTGCTCTGGTGCTGAGGTCGCCCGGGATCGACCGGCCGTGCGTGCTGGGAGTGCGATCTCCGACGCGGGCGTCGAGGACGGTGGCATCTGACATGGCGGAATCTCCTGACTTGAACGATGATAAGATGAGTGGAATGATATTCCAGTAAATCGACTCGTTGTCAAGTGGTAGAAGAGATCCATGTCTCATGAGCAGCCGACGATGCGCGAGCGGCAGGCGGAGTTCAGCAGGAACGAGATCCTCAAGGCCGCCCGCCGCCTGTTCGCCGAACGCGGCTTCACCAAGACCACCGTGCGCGATATCGCGCAAGCTGCCGGAGTCTCCGCCCAGACCGTCTACGACAGCATCGGCTCGAAGCAGGCGGTGGTCGCCAGACTCAACGACCTGATCGACTCCGAGGCCGGCATCGGCGCCATCATCGGCCCGGTCGCAGCGTCCCGCGACCCACAACAGGTAGCCGCCCTGTCCGCACGAATCACACGAGCGATGATCGAAAACTGCGGAGACATCATCCGAGCGATCGTGACCGGAGCAGCCGCCGAACCCGAGATCCAGGCCGTTCTCGACGACGGGCACCGCCGACACCTCGAAGGCGCTCGCACCGTCGTAGGACTCCTCCAGGGTATGGACGCGCTCGTCTCAACAGCCGACCTCGCCACGACATCGGAGACCCTCGCGGCGATCACCGACTTCCGGTTCGCGCTCATCCTCCGCGAGAACTACGGCTGGACTCTCGACCGCATCGAGGAATGGATGACAACGGCCAGCCGCAACCTCCTCCTCGGCTGAATCAAGCGGACCCGAACCGCGCGGCCCTGACCCGGGGGTGTGCGAGGTTCTCACTCACACGCCTGCCGTCCGCAGCCGTGAGCGTCCGGTTTGGGGGCCTCTATCTCCTTTCCCCGCTCGCTGCTTACCGCGCCGTAACGACCCCCGCTTACACTTCGTCCATGGCCGAGGAGCGGACAGATATCGCTGCGATCTTCGAGAAGATGAAGGAAGAGGTGCGCGCCGCCGGGCCGCGGACGGGTGACGTGACGCCCGCTCAGGTGCGGCTCTCGGTGCGAGACCAGGCGGAGCGGATGTGGGCCATCTCGGCCGACCGTCCGGTAGTCGGGAAGGGTGGCGTGATCAAACGCTTTCTGAGGCCGCTCATGCGCTGGTACGTCGAGCCGGCATTCGCCGATCAGAGGGCGTTCAACGACGCCGTCCTCAAGCTGATCGACGATCTCGACGAGCGGATCGCCCGGCTCGAGACCAAATGAGGATTGCGGTCTGCAGGCCGCAGGTTCCGTACACCTACGGCGGGGCGGAGGTCGTGGCGGACCAGCTCGTCGACGAGCTGCGGATCCGCGGGCACGAGGTCGACCTGATCGCCGTCCCATACGCCTGGATCGGCGCGCGGGTGCTCGACCAGGCGCTGATCTGGCGGATGATCGAGGTGAACCAGACGCCCGGGAAGCCGACCGATCTCGTGATCGCGACCAAGTTCCCTTCCTACGGGATCCGGCACCCGAACAAGGTCGTGTGGCTCGTCCACCAGTTCCGGCAGGCGTACGACTTCGACCGCGGCGAGTTCGGGCAGTACTCCGAGTCGCCCCCCGACCGGGCGACGCGGCTCGGGGTCGAGCGGTACGACAAGGTGGCGCTCGGCGAGGCGAAGCGGATCTTCACGATCTCCGGCAACGTCGCCGACCGGCTCAAGCGCTACTCGGGCCTCGACGCGACCGTGCTGCCACCGCCGCCGCAGAGCCTCGACTACCGGACGACCGAGTACGACGGGTTCGTGCTCTCGGTCAACCGGCTCGACCGCTACAAGCGGATCGACCTGCTGATCGAGGCAGCGAAGAGCGAGCCGGCGATGAAGATCGTGATCGTCGGCGACGGCCCCGACCGCGGGCGGCTCGAGAAGCTCGCATCGGGGCTGAACGGACGCGTCGAGTTCGCCGGGCGGGTCGACGGCGAGAAGCTCGCCGACCTCTACGGGCGCTGCCTCGCCGTCTACTACGCACCGGTCGACGAGGACTACGGGATGGTCCCGTACGAGGCGTTCCTCTCCGCCAAGCCGGTCGTGACGACGGTCGACTCGGGCGGCCCGCTCGAGGTCGTCCACGACGGCGAGACCGGAGTCGTCGTCGCCGCCGATTCGGCCGAGATCGCCAAGGCCTGCGCCCACCTCGCCGCGCACCGCGACGAGGCGAAGCGGCTCGGCGAGGCCGGCAAGGCGGTGGCCGAGCGGATCACCTGGGACACCTGCATCGACGCCCTGCTCTCGTGAAGGTCGCCTACTACTCGCCCCTGCCGCCCACGCGCTCCGGGATCGCGGACTACTCGAACCTCCTTCTGCCGGCCCTCGAGGAGCGCATCGACGAGGTGGTGCTCGCGCGGCCCGGGAAGCGGGCGCCCTCCGCCGACGTCTGCCTGTACCAGATCGGCAACGACCCCGACGCGCACGGCTGGATCGTCGATGCGCTACGTGAGCGCCCCGGCGTCGTCGTCCTCCACGAGCTCGTGCTGCACCACCTGATCGCAGGCATCACGATCGGCCGCGGCAACGGCCGCGGCTACATGGAGGCGATGGAGCGCGACTACGGCGTCGCCGGCCGCCTGCTTGCGCTCGGGGTGCTCGACAACCTGCTGCCCCTGATCTGGGAGACCCAGCCCGAGCGCTTCCCGCTCACCGGCACCGTGCTCGACCTGGCGCGCGGCCTCATCGTCCACTCGCGCTACGTCGAGCGCGGCGTTCGCGAAGCCGGGTACGCCGGGCCGCTCTGGCGGATCCCACACGCGGCGTGGCCGGGCGACGAGATCGCCCCCGCCGAGGGCTTCTCGGGCGAACCGCTGATCGGCTGCTTCGGCCACATGAACATGAACAAGCGGATCCCGCAGCTCCTCGAGGCGTTCACCCTCCTGCGCGCGCGGCGCCCCGGCGCGAAGCTGATGCTGGTCGGCACCGCGACGGAGCGATTCGACCTCGACCGCCGGCTCGAGCGGCTCGGGATCAGCGGCGACTCCGTGATCCGCGAGGGCTACGTGAGCGAAGAGCGGTTCGAGTCGCTCATGGCCGCCTGCGACGTACTCGTCAATCTCCGCTCGCCGACGATGGGCGAGACCTCCGGCTCCGTGATCCGCGCGCTCTCGCTCGGCAAGCCGATGCTGGTCTCCGACATCGGCTGGTTCTCCGAGATCCCCGACGGCGCCGCCCTGCGCATCCCGGTCGACGAGTACGAGGTGCCGACGATCGCGGCGGCGCTCGAGCTCGCAGCCGACCGCGGCTCCGAGCTCGGCGCCGGGGCCCGCGAGTACGTGCGCCGCGACCACGACCTCGGGCAGGTCGCCGACGCGTACGTCGCCGCCCTCGAGGAGGCCGCCGGCGGAGACGCCGCGACCGACGCGATCCTGATCCGGATCGCCGAGGCCGCGGCCGATATCGGGCTCGACGATCCGAAGGAGATCGTGCGGATCGCCCGGGAGGCGGGGCTCGTATGAGCGCCATCATCGCTGCCCGCGCGCGTGCGGTGGCGATTCCTGCGGGCCTGTGGCTGACTGCGATAGTCGTCTGCTCGATCGTCGTGCGCGTCGCGCTCGGCCACCGGATGGTCGCGCCGTGGATCATGGTCGACGAGCTCGTGTACTCCGAGCTCGCGAAGAACGTCGCGGCCCACGGCGAGTTCCTCGTGCGCGGCGTACCCTCGCACGGCTACGGCTTCGTCTACCCGGTACTGATCTCGCCGGCGTGGAGGCTCTTCACGTCGATCCCCGACGCCTACGCCGCCGCGAAGGCGATCGACGCCGTCCTGATGTCGCTCGCGGCGATCCCGGCCTACTTCCTGGCCCGACGCGTGCTTCCGGCGGGTCTCTCGCTGGTCTCGGCGCTGCTCGCCGTCCTCATCCCCTCGATGCTCTACACGGGGATGCTGATGACGGAGAACGCGTTCTACCCGCTGTTCCTGCTCGCGGCGTTCCTGCTCGTCCTGACGCTCGAGGCGCCGACCGCGTTCCGGCAGATCGCGCTGCTCGTCGTCTGCGCGATCGCCTTCGAGACCCGCGCGCAGGCGGTCGCGCTCTTCGCCGCGGTCGCGACTGCGCCGGTTCTGCTCTCGCTGATCGAGCGCCGCGGCATCCGTGCGACGCTGCGGCGCTACGGCTGGCTCTACGGCCTGCTCGGGGGCGGCGCGGCGCTCGCGCTCGCCGGAACGGTCGCCGCCGGCCGCTCGCCCCTGTCGCTCCTCGGCGCCTACCGTGCCGCCACCTCGAGCTCGTACACGGTCAGCGGCGTCCTCCACTTCTTCCTCTACCACGTCGCCGAGCTCGATCTCTACCTCGGCATCTTCCCGTTTGCCGCGCTCCTGGCTCTCTGGCTCGCGCCTCGCCGGCCTAGCCCCGGCGCCCGTGCCTTCGCGGCGGCGTCGCTCGCGATCTGGGTCTGGCTGCTCGCCGAGGTCGCCGCCTTCGCGTCGGCGAGCTTCGTCAACCGGATCGAGGAGCGAAACACCTTCTACCTGGCGCCGCTCGCCCTGACCGCGCTCGTCGCGATGGCCGTCGACGGCGCCGTCACGCGGAGACGGCGCATCCTGGTCGCGGCCGCGATCGTCGCGGGGATCCTCCCGTTCTTCATCCCATACGTTCGCTTCATCAACACGAGCGCGGTGTCGGACACCTTCGCGCTCATGCCGTGGTGGTGGGCGCAGGACAACCTCATCCACCTCGACCAGGTGCGCTGGGCAGCGCTCGTCGTCTCGCTCGTCGCCGCCGGGTTCTTCATCTGGGTCCCGCGGCCGAAGGTGCTCGTCCTGCCCGCCCTCGTCGCCGTCTGGTTCATCGGGACGGCCTACGTCGTGGAGAGCGGGCTCCATGGGATCCACAAGACCACCGTCGGCTCGCTCTGGGCGGGGACGCACATGCGCCACCCGAACTGGATCGACCGGGCAGTCGGACCGGACGCGGACGTCGCGGTGCTTTGGACAGGCTCGTTCCCGTCGGCGTATCCGGTCTATGAAGACGAGTTCTTCAGCCGCAGCATCCGTACGGTGTACGACGTCGACGGCGCCACGCGACCCGATCCGCTGCCCGAGACAGACGTGACGCGCCGCCCCGACGGCCGGCTCGTGACCGCGAACGGCAAGCCGATCACCGCCCAGTACGTCCTCGCGTCGACGGCGGTCGAGATTGCCGGCAAGCAAGTCGGGCGCCCCGACGGTGCAGGCGTCGAGCTTTACCGTGTCGACGGCGACGTGATCATCCCCACCCGGGTCGAGGGCCTCTATCCGAACGGCACCTGGTCGGGCCCGAAGGTCATATACCAGCGGGTCGACTGTGGGGGAGGTTCAGTTGGCGTGGCGCTCCAGGGCGACTCGCGCCTGTTCTCGGGCCGGCAGGTTGTGACCGCCACGGAGAACGGGCGCGTTGTCGGGCGAAAGGCGATCCCGAACAGCTACCCGACGACGATGCACGTCCAGCTGCATCCGGGAGCCGACGGGCGCTGCGCGGTCGCTTTCACCTTCGGCCAGGTTCTCGTGCCGGCCAGGATCGAGCCGGGGTCGACCGACACCCGGCCGCTCGGCGCCCACTTCCTGAACTTCACCTACAAGCCGTGAGGATCGCCTTCGACGTCTCTCCGCTCTCGCACGAGCGGACGGGCGTGAACAACTACATCCTCGGCTCGCTGCGGGGGCTCGCCGCGGCGGCCGAGCAGGCGGGCGACTCGATCGTCGCGTTCGCCCCGACGTCGCCTGCAGGACGCAAGACGATCCCGGAGGTGCTCGCCGGGATCCCGCTCGAGCTGCGGCTCAAGCCGCTCATCGGGGCGCACGCCTGGCGCACGGCGTGGTCGCGGCTCGGCTGGCCGCCCGCCGAGCGCTGGCTCGGCGACTTCGACGTGCTCCACTTCACCGACTGGATGTACCCGCCCCAGAAGGCCGGCCTGCGCGCGACGACGATCCACGACCTCGTGCCGCTCCACTACCCGGAGTGGGTGACCGGGCGGACGCACTCGATGCACACCCGCAAGTACGCGCACACGGCGGCGACCTGCAACGTCATCTTCGCCAACTCCGCGTTCACCGCCGACGACACTGCAGCGACGCTCGGATTCCCGCGCGACCGGATCGTCGTGGCGCACCCGGGGATCGCGGCCGAGTACCACCCGGACGGGCCCACGGCGGGGAGGGCGGCCCCCTACCTGCTCACGGTCGCGACGCTCGAGCCGCGGAAGAATCTCGGGACGCTGGTCGAGGCGTTCTCGCTCCTCTCCGACACCGAGCTCGAGCTGGCCGTCGTGGGCGGAGCGGGGTGGGGCGAGCAGCCAGAGCTCGACCGGCCAGGCGTCGCGCGGCTCGGTCGTGTGTCCGACGATGAGCTCGCCGCGCTCTACCGAGGCGCCGCCGCGGTCGTCTACCCGTCGCGGTTCGAGGGCTTCGGGATGCCGATCACCGAGGCGATGGCCTGCGGCGCACCCGTCGTTGCCTCGTCGCACGCGTCGATGGACGAGGCCGCCGGCGGAGCCGCCGTCCGCTGCGACCCGGAGAGCCCGGAGGCGATGGCCGCGGCGATCCGCGAGGCGCTCGGCCACCGTGACGAGCTGGGCGCGCTCGGGCTCATCCATGCCGCCGGGTTCTCGTGGCAGAGGACAGGCGAGCTCTTCCTCGAGGGGTACAAGCGATTCTCGTAGGCATCGACACGACGCCGCTCCTGCAGACCCGCGCCGGCACCGCCCGGTACCTGCGCGGGCTGCTCGCCAACCTCGACGTGCCCGTGATCCAGACGTCGTTCCCGGCGACCTCCCGCGCACGCGCCGTGGCCGCGGATGCGCTCTGGTACCCGCGGCTGCGAGTGCCGGGCGCGGACGTGCTGCATTGCCCGACGTTCCGCGGGCCGTTCTCCTCGCGCGTCCCGCTCGTCGTGACCGTGCACGACCTGGCCGTGCTCCGGCACCCGGAGTGGTTCAACCGCTGGACGCGCACCTACTCGCGCCAGGCGGTGCCCCGCGTGATCCGCGCCGCCTCGCGGGTGATCGCGGTCTCCGAGTTCACCGCGGGCGAGCTGCGCGACCTGCTCGCCGTCCCGGCGGCCAAGATCAGAGTCGTGCCGAATGCCGTCGAGGACGTGTTCACGCCCGGAGGGCCACGCGCGGAGGGTGACTACGTGCTCGCAGTCGGGACGCTCGAGCCGCGCAAGAACCTCGCCCGGATCGCAGCCGCCGTCGAACGGCGAGCTGCGCGTCGTCGGTGCGCGCGGCTGGGGGAACGTCGAGCCGCCCGCGAACGTGACCTGGCTCGGCGAGGTCGGCGACGACGAGCTCGCCTCTCTCTACCGCGGGGCCCGGTGCCTCGTCTACGCGTCGCTCTACGAAGGCTTCGGCATCCCGGTCGCCGAGGCCCTCGCCTGCGGGTGTCCGGTCGTCACGACCGCGGGAAGCCCGATGGCAGAGCTGGCCGGCGGCGACGCCGTCTACGTCGATCCCACCGATACGGCGTCGATCCGCGACGGTATCGCCCGCGCCGCCGCAGCCCCACCACGGCGAGGCGCCACCTGGGCCGATGTCGCGCGCCTGACCACCGAGGTCTACGCGGAGGTCGCGTGATCCTGATCGACGCCGACGTAGTCGGACGGCAGCGCACGGGGGACGAGACCTACGTCGAGAACCTGCTCCGCGAGCTTCCGGTCGTCGCACCGGACCTCGAGCTCGCCGCGGTCACGCGACATCCCGAGCTGGTTCCGGAGGGCATCGAGCCGATCGAGCTGCCCGCGCGGCTCTCCGAGGCGCGGATGGCCTATGCGCTACCGCGGCTGCTCGGACGGCTGAAGCCGCAGCTCGTGCACCTCCAGTACTTCCTGCCGCTCGGCTGGCGCGGACGCTCGGTCGTCACCGTGCACGACCTCTCCTTCGACGGCTCCGACACGACGATGGGCCTCCTCGACCGGACCGTGTTTCGAGCGCTCGTGCCCCGCGCCGTCCGGCGAGCCGGCCATGTGCTCACGGTCTCGGAAAGAACGAAGCGGGACATCCTCGCCCGCTACGGGGTCCCGGAGAGCAAGGTCACCGTCACGCCGAACGGCGTCGATCCTGCGTTCACGCCGGGAATCGCACATGACGGTTACGTCCTCTTCGTCGGCGCGATCCAGGCGCGAAAGGATCCGCTGTCCGCGCTTGCCGCTGCGAAGGCGGTCGGCCTGCCGCTCGTCGTGGCCGGCCCCGAGAAGGACAGCGGGCCTTGCCGCCCAGCTCCGCACGGCCGGGGCCGACCTGCGCGGCTATCTACCCAAGGAGGCCCTCGCCGATCTCTACCGAGGCGCTGCGCTCCTCGTTCTGCCCTCGCGGTTCGAAGGGTTCGGCCTGCCCGTGGTCGAGGCGATGGCCTGCGGCACACCGGTCGTCGCGGCCGACGAGCCAGCGCTCCGCGAGGTCGGCGGAGATGCAGCGGTGTACGCAGCGGACGGGGATTTCGGCGCTGCTGCCGTCGAGGCTCTCGGCGAGCGAGAGCGCCTCTCGGCCGCCGGGATCGAGCGTGCGAAGGCATTCTCGTGGACGGAGACCGCGCGCCGTACCGCCGAGGTGTACCGGCTGGTGCTCGCGTGAAGGTCTCGGCGATCGTCGTGTCGCACGGGAGCGCTGCCGAGCTGGCCGAGTCGCTGCCGGCGCTCGAGCCGCAGGTCGACGAGCTGCTCGTGATCGCCAACGTGCCGGGGAGCGTCCCGACCGGGGTCGAGGCGCTTCACAACGATCGCCCACTCGGATATGCCGCGAACATCAACCTCGGGCTCACCCGAACGAGCGGCGAGGCCGTCCTGGTCTCCAACCCGGACGCGGTCGCCGAGCCCGGCGCCGTCGCGGCCCTGCGCGACTTCATGGAGGCGCACCCGCGCTGCGGGGTCGCCGGCCCGGGGATGACCTTCCCCGACGGAAGCCCGCAGCCGTCCCGGCGACGCTTCCCGACGGTGGGCGGAACGGTCGTCCGCCGGACGCCGCTCCGGAAGCTCGTGAAGCAGGAGCACCACCTTCATCTCGACGAGCCGGCGCCCGACGGCCCCGTCGAGACCGACTGGATGCTCGGCGGCTTCCTGCTGCTGCGCCGCACGATGCTCGACGAGCTCGGCGGGCTCGATCCGGGGTTCCGGCTCTACGGCGAGGACATCGACCTCCAGTACCGTGCGATGCTGGCCGGCTGGCAGCGCTGGTACGTCCCGGCGGCGGTCGTGCGCCACGAGCACAAGGCCGTCACCGACCGGCGGCTGCTGACGCGAAGGACGCTGTGGCACTGGCGTGGAATCCTGCGCTTCGTGCGCAAGCATCCTGAGAGGCTTCGGGCGCTGTGAGCACTCCGGAAGAGAAGTACGACGCGCTCGCCGACGGCTTCTCGGAGCGCGAGTACGCCGACCCCGCCCGCTACTCGGCCGGCCGCGCGCGGCTCGTCGTCGAGCTCGGGCCGCGGCTCGAGCGCGGCGCAACCGTCGTCGACCTCGGTTGCGGCGACGGGATCATGGCCGATCCGCTCGGGGCCTACGGGCTCGTGTACACCGGCGTCGACCTGAGCGCGCAGATGGTCGAGGCGGCCCGGCGGCTCCATCCCGGCCTCACGTTCGTCGTCGAACGCTCCGAGGACTATCGGCCTGCACGAGCCCGTCGACGCGACGATCTGCCTGCGCGCGTTCTAGCTATCCCGAGGACCGGCTCGCCTTCTTCCGCAGCGTCGCCGGCTACACGAAGCAGAAGTTCGTCTTCGACTTCCGCCAGACGCGAGCATTCCGCGGCCCTCGATCGAGCGTGATCTCCGGGCCGCCGGCTTCACGCGGATCGAGATGCGTCCGTACTTCGTCCCGCAGCGCCGTGCCCTGCCGGCGCTCGCGGTGAACCTGCTGGAGGCCCTCGAGCGCACCGGGCCGCTCGCGATGTTCCTCTCGCGCTACACCGGCCGCGTCTTCTGCAGCGCGAGCGTCTGAGTGTTCCGGTCGTTCGGCCTGACGCGGCGGCGGGTGGCGGCGTTCGCCGGCGTGTACGCCTCGGTCGCGCTCGGCCTCGCCTCGGCGCATCGTCGCGCTGCGGGTGCTCGGGCCGACCGGCGCGGGCCGGTTCACGATCGTCGTCGGCACCGTCGACTTCCTGGCGCTGCTCGTCTGGCTGACGAGCGACGACGCGCTCGTCAAGTACGGCTTCCGGTACGCCGCGAACGAGGAATGGGGGCGCTTCCACCGGCTGATCCGGCTCGCGTTCACATGCGAGGTCGCCGCGGCGTTCGCAGCGACGGCGCTGATCGTGGCGATCGCGCCGTTCGCGTCGGACATCTTCAAGGGCGGCGCGGGGCTCGAGGTGCCGCTGCTGATCGCGGCGACGCTGCCGCCGCTCCAGGCGCTCGAGTCGATCGCGGCGGCCTCGCTGATCCTCGCCGGCCGTTACGACCTCCGCGGGACCTGGCTGACGATCTCGATGGGGCTGCGGCTCGCCGGGATCGCGATCGGCGCGCAGTACGGCGTGACCCAGGCCGTGATCGGCGTCGTGATCGCCCAGGTGCTGACGACGATCTCGATCCTCGGGATCGGCCTCGCGAGCCTGCGCCAGTTTCCCGCCGCCGCCCCGGTGCCGCTCGGCGACGATCGTCGGCCGATCATCAGGTTCGTCGATCCAGAGCGCGGCCTACACGGGGCTGATCTCGGTGCGCACCTGGATCGCGCCGCTCACGCTCGGCATCGTCCGCACGCCCAACGAGGTCGGCCTCTTCCGGGCCGCCCAGATGCCGCAGAACGGGCTCGCGGCGGTCTCCTCGCCGCTGCGCATGATCCTGCTCAGCGAGCAGACGCGCGACTGGGAGCACGGCCGGCCCGAGGTCGTGATCGCCGGGATCCGCCGCTACGTCGCGGGCTCCGCGGCGATCGCGGCGCTCGCGCTCGTGCCGGTGCTGCTGACGATCCCGTGGCTGATCCGGATCCTGCTCGGCCCCGACTACTCGGGGCGGTGTCGGCTGCGCGGCTGATCCTGGTCGCGGCCGCGATCCAGCTCGTGTTCAGCTGGACGAAGACGTTCCCGGTCACGATCGGGCGGCCCGGGCTGCGGCTGATCGCGCACGGCGTCGAGACCGCTCGTGATGCTCCCGCTGATCATCGTCTTCGGCAAGGAGTGGGGCGTGACCGGCGCCGGCGGAGCCGTGCTCGTCTCGTCGGTCGCCTTCGCCCTCACCTGGGGCGTGATCGTGTTGGCACCTTCGCCGGGCGGGCGGGTTCAGGACAGCGTGACGACGGCCGAGCGGTGTGCGAGACCGGGGTCGGTCGAGCTCGCGAACCGCGAACCGTGTGTCTGCCTGGAACGGCTCGAGGAACTTCGCGTTGTAGTAGACGATCGTGGCGGGCCGGCCGCGCTCGAGCAGAGCGGCGGCGAAGCGGCTCATCACAGTGCCGTCGAACGGGTTGAAGAGGTAGAAGACCGTGCCCTCGGGCGGGATCAGCTCGGTCGCGTCGCCGCAGACCACCGTGACGTTTCGGCGCCGCCGGAGCCGCTTGGCCGTTGCCGCGCAGAGCTCGGGGTCGAGCTCGATCCCGTAGATCTCGTTCGCCGGGAAGCGGTCGAGCAGCCAGTTGAGCGACCGGCCCTTGCCGCAGCCGACGTCGACGATCACGTCTGCCGGCCCGACCGGGACGTCCGCCGAAGACGCGGTCGAGATCCTCGTAGGGCGAGTTCGTCGCGTGGAACGCGCCGAGATGCTCGTGACGGCGTCCGGACGGTTCCGCCGAGCGGGCGGCCGTGCCGGAGGTCCCGAAGGGCGCTTCGCAGCATGATCGGGGCCCGCTGGATCGCGGTCGCGAGCTTCACAGTCGCCGCGTCTCCGCAGGGTCGTCTTGACGCGGGCGGTGAGCTGCGTGGCGTCGAGCCCGGCCTTCGCGAGCCTGGCGCGGGCCGAGGATCGCGGTGCGGGTGGCGTTGATCCGGCGCGCCCGGAAGGTCGGGGCGAAGACGACGACGTTTCGCTCCTCGCGGCTCTCGTTCGAGTACTGCTCCTTGTACGCGGCGTCTCCCGGGCCGAAGTCGAGGACGATCGAGCTCGGGTCGGCGCAGGCATCCTCGATCACGCGCATCAGCAGGTAGATCCCGACGCGGTGCTCGGCGTAGGCGTCGTCGAAGCCGCCCGTGCGGAGCAGCATCGTTCGCCGGAACGGCGAGCAGAGCCAGTACGCCGCACGGCTTGCCGTCGAGGTAGAGGAGGTAGCCGCGCAGCCAGCCGTTCTCGAGGCCGACGCGCACGAGCTCGCGCTGCTCCGCGCGTGTCGGCGAACCCCGCTCCGAGCCGCGCTGGTAGGTCGACTGCGCGACCCGGTCGGCGTCGGCGACGAGCCGGCCGGCATCGGCCGGGTCGCGAACGATCTCGACGCGAAAGGGCGTCGCCGAACGCCGCCTCGAGCTGTCTCGCATCGCGGCGGATCCCCTTGCGGGTCTTGTGGCTGCGGGACGCCAGGAACTCGTCGAAGGAGCCGGGCAGCCGTAGGAGGCGGCGCGTCCACGGCGCGATCAGCGGCTGCCTCGTCAGCGGGCCGCCGAGCGAGGCGAAAGCGGTAGCGAGCTCGGAGCCGACCTCGAGCGGAGGGAGCGCGACGACCTCGGCATCGCCGGCTTCGAGTGCGCTCTCGATCACGCCTGCGAGGGCCGCGGGCGCCCCGGGGTGAGCGCTTGACGATCCCGCCGTCGACCACCTGCAGCAGCCCGCACGGTCGGTGCGTAGAGCTCGCGGTAGCCGATGCTCGCCGCGAGCCGGCGCAACTCGATCCGCGCGGCGAGGCCGCCGATCGGCGTGTCGCCCTCGTACACGACGGCGGCGAACGGGCCCGACCACCCCGGCTCGCGTTCGCAGCCGCGCCATGAAGTAGTGATACGCCGCCTCTTCGCGCTCCCACGGGAGCTCGTCCCAGGCGGGCCGGAGCCCCTCGAGCTCCTCGGGCGTCCGCGCGATCTCGACCCGGAGCTGCGCGGTCACTTGGCCGGCTTGAACACGAAGCCGACTTGCGCGCCGAGGTGTCGCGGGTCGCCGCCGGCGGACGGGGGGATCGCGTTCGGGATCGCGACCTCGACGCGGACCGGGCGTGTGCTTGACCGGGACCGCGATCACGCTCGAGGCGCCGTTCTTCACGAGATGGTGGATGTCGGCGTAGACGTGCTTGAGCCGCGGCGAGTCGTGCTTGTCGATGCGGACCGAGCCCACGGCGATCGTCGCCTGCCCGGCGGGGTAGCCGCCGTTGTAGCCCTTGCGGCCGATCGAGATCAGGAGCGTTCCGTTCTGGTGCGGCTTGAAGTAGGTGTAGGCGCACCAGCTGGGGCACCAGCTGTCCGAGTAGAGCTGCTGGACGGCGTCGAGCAGATGCCAGGGCTTGCCGCCGGTGTGGTAGAGCGTCATCGATCCCTGTCTCTGTCACGACGGGGGCGTCGAGGACGACGCCCGTGTCGGCGAGGACGTAGGGGTTCCCGAGTCGTCCGACAGGAGCCCGTCGGGGTTGACGAGATTCGGCGTCGACGTCGGTCCCGGCCCGGGCGCGGTCCCGTCGAGGCTCGTCGACGTGCTTGATCGAGCGGTTCCAGAACTCGGTCAGCTGCTCGCCGAACGGGTCGAGGATCGCCTGGCCGAGGTAGGTCACCGGCTGCCCGTGCACGCGCGCGTCGACCCAGCTCAGCTGGGCCGGCAGGTTCTTGCGGTACTGGTCGGCCCCGTTGTCGAGCCCGACCGTCATCGAGATCTCGCCGGCGAGCATCCACCCGAGCAGGAGCACCGCTGTGAGCGGCCCGACCCAGCGCCTGCGCCGGAGCGCGATCAGCGCGAGCGAGAGCGCGAGGATGCCGAAGAGCCCGATGCGCACCGAGTGCGCGGTCCAGTGCCGGTAGTTGCGCGAGCGCCGCCGGGATCGAGGAGCCGGGGGCCTCGTAGTAGGGGAACTGGAGCTGGATCGTCTTCAGCCCGACCATCACCAGGACGAAGGCCGTGGCTCCGGCGACGACCCGCCAGTCGAGGCGCTTCGCCTGGAAGACCATCGCCGTGCCGAGCAGCAGGAGCGGCGACAGGTAGATCAGGTCGCGCTCCTCCCAGAGCGTCGCGAAGTTGAGTCGAGAGCGAGGCGGCCTTGTCCGCTGCGTAGACGGCGAGAACGCCGATCGCTGCCGCGGTCCAGGCGGCGTACGCGCGGTAGGTCGGGTCGCCGCGCCGCTCGGGCAGCCGCAGCGAGACGAGGCCGCCGATCACCGGCAGGATGCCGAGGCCGATCGCGAACGAGAGGCCGGCGCGGAGGCCGAAGTCGACCAGGCGGTTCTTGTAGTACTGCGTCGGGACCTGCCACTCCTGGATGTGCTGCAGCGCGTAGCGGTTGAAGAGCATCGCGACGCCGATCGCGAGCGCGAGCGCACCGAGCTTGTCGCTCGTCGTCCAGTTGCGGCGGAGTCCCTTGCCGCGCGGTCCCGTGAACCAGAGGCCGGCCGCCGCGATCGACGAACGCGACCGGGAGCGTCGTGAACTGCCGCTGGCGGACGAAGTAGCCGCCGGCGAGGAAGACGGCGGCGATGATCACGTCGCGGCGCCTGCCCGTCCTTGAGCGCGCGCACCGAGAGCCAGGAGCAGAGCGCGAAGTACGGGTAGGCGAGGACGTCGGTGACGATCGACGTGACGTAGGCCATCGCGGGCACGGCGACCGAGCCGACGGCGACGGCCACGGCGGCGCGCTTGGTCACGAGCATTCGCGCGAGCAGGTAGGTCGGGATCGCGGCGAGCGGCATGATCGAACGCGTTCAGGTACTTGATCGCCGAGTACGCGGCGCTCGTGGAGTGGATCCACCAGGACGGGGCGATCAGGTAGGCGTAGAGCGACTTGAAGAAGAGGGGGTCGCCGCGCCGGGCGGCGTGGCCGGTCGAGGCGATCGAGCGCGAGATCTGCGTCCATTCGAGCTCGTCGGTGAAGATCCACGGCGTCTTCCGCGACCACGCCTCGACGGCGTAGAAGACGAAGACCGCGAGCGCGATCACGAGCGCCGGGAACACGGCGAGCAGCGCGGTCGACGAATGTCCGCTGCCGCTCGCGGCCGGTGGTGCTGACGGAGACCGAGCGTCACGGCCGGGTCATTCTGACGCAGCGCCGAACACGACGCGCGGGTCGAGATCGATCTCGCGCCGGACGAAGCGGCACGTGACGCCGGCCTCGGCGCAGGTCTCGACGACGCGCGTCGAGGATCTCGCGCGGCGCGTCGGGGATCGTGATCGAGCACGATGTCGGGCTCGGTGCGCTCGAGGACGCGCGCCAGCTCGGAGGTGCGAGCCGACGATCTTCACGCCGTGGAGGCTGCGCCGGCGAAGGTGGGGGTTGTCGTCGACGAAGCCGACGACCCGCTCGCCGGCCGTCTCACGCAGCTCGCGCATCAGGCTGCGGCCGGTGCGGCCGGCGCCGACGATCAGCGTGCGCCTGGCCGTTCGGTCGCGCACCGACTGCGTCCCGATCAGGAGCGTCCGCTCGGCGAATCGCGAGCCCGTGATCGCGACCATGCAGATGAGCGCGTCGACGATGAAGAACGAGTCGTCGAAGTCGCGCATGTCCTGCGTGAGCACCATGAACGAGAGCGCGGCGAGCTCGGAGACGACGACCGCCGCGGCCGCGGCGATGGCGTCGCGGATCCCGGCGAAGCGCCAGACCGAGCGGTAGAGCCCGAACGGGATGAACGCGAGGTAGCGCGCGGTCGAGCACGACCGGCAGCGTCAGGTCGCGGATGAACCGCTGGCTGTCGGTTCCCGGCCAGCCGAACACGATCACGTAGGCGGCCATGAACGAGGCCGTGATGACGAAGAAGTCGACGACCACCTCGACGAGGCGGCGCCAGTGGACGCCGAAGGCCTGCGCGAGCCCGAGCGGCTCGCCGAGCTGGGCGGGCCGGCGGTCGACGTCGGCCAGGAAGCTCGCGAACTGGACGAGCAGGACGAAGGTCGCGAGGACGCCGATGATCGTGAGCCGGAAGTTGTCGAGCACCGTGTAGGCGAGGCTCGAGCCGCCGATGCAGAGCGAGATCAGCGCGAGCAGCGCGACGGCGTGCCGCTCGGAGAGGCCGTAGCGGACGAGCCGGTGGGAGGAGTGGTCGCGCCCGCCCTGGTGGATCGGCCGCCCGTCGAGGAGCCGCGCGACGGTGACGAGGGTCGTGTCGAGGATCGGCACCGCGAGGATCAGGATCGGCAGCACGAGCGTCGCGACGGTCGTGCCGGCGACGCGCCAGCTCGAGGTGAGCCCGAGCGCGGCGAGCGCGAACCCGAGCATCTGGCTTCCGGAGTCGCCCATGAAGACGAGCGCGGGCCCCTTGCCGGAGGTTGAACGGGAGGAAGCCGACGCACGCGAACCCGCCGGCGAGCGCGAACGCGAGCGTGGCGTCGCTCGGGTGGATCGTCACCGCGTCGATCGCGAAGAAGCCGAACGCGATCGCAGCGAGCGTCGCGGCGAGCCCGTCCATGTTGTCGAGCAGGTTGAACGCGTTCGTCAGCCCGACCAGCCAGATCACCGCGATCGCGTCGCCGAGCACCTCGTTGTGCACGAGCTGGACGTGCGTGCCCGGTGCCGATCACGATCGCCGCGGCGACGAGCTGCGTCGCGAGCTTCCCGAGCGGCGGCATGCCGTAGAGGTCGTCCGCGAGCCCGGCTGCGAACACGAGCGCGATCGCGGTGAAGACGCCGAGGAACTCCTTGCCGGGGTGGAACGCGCCGACCGCGACGGCGGCCCAGAGCCCGATCGTGAAGCCCGCGAAGATGCCGATCCCGCCGAGGCTCGGCGTCGGCGCGGCAGACCAGCGGTCACCGGTCGGGACGTTCACGATCCGCCCGGCCAGAGGGGAGCGGAGCAGGGCCCAGATCACGGCCGAGGCGGCCGGCAGCGCGATGATCGCGACGGCGGTGCTCATAGGGCGACCTTCGGTCTCCCTATGAGTTTTTGCTCCGGCACCGGCAAAGCCGGTACGCTCCGCTCTGTCGCAGCCTCCGGTCGCAGCCTACGCTCATCGGGCCCTGAGGGTAGTGGAACGCCGTTAGCACGTTGTGAGGACGGTACTGGCTGGAGCGGCCGGATCGCCAGGCCTCGAGCCGCTTCCGGAGCCCTGTTCGGACGGTCGACTGGGCCATTTCGGCCAGTTGTGCAGAAACCGGCACGAACTTGGCACTCGTCCGTGACGCTTCCGTGACGAAGGACACCTTGCGCCGACGGTAATCTCGCTTCCTCTGCCCCAGGGTGGGTGGGGGCTCGGGATGGCTCGTAGCGCGGAAAACGCTTCGATTCCCGGGGTTTCCGGCGGCTGTGCCGCGAGTGACGCGCCGGGATCGGCGTACCCCGGCCCTACACTGCGCTCGTGGCGGTGTACACCGATCTCGTTCGCTACCGCGAGCTCTTCACGAACCTCTTCCAGCGCGACTTCCAGGCGAAATACCGGGGATCGGCGCTCGGCATCCTCTGGTCGCTCGTCAACCCGCTCGCGCTGATGGCCGTGTACCTGCTCGTGTTCGGCGTGATCCTCAACAACAACGCCGGCGTGCCGCACTACCCGCTCTACCTGCTGTCCGGGATCGCCTGCTGGATCTTCTTCTCGGTCTCGCTGCAGACGGGCGCCCGCTCGATGGTCGACAGCGCGGAGCTGATCAAGAAGGTGCAGGTTCCCGCGGCAGCTCGTCGCGTTCTCGGTCGTCGCGACGCAGGCGATCACGTTCGCCGTGATGCTCGTGATCCTGATCGTCCTCTCGCTCCTCTTCATTCCCGGCGCCCGCTCGACCGTCTGGCTCGCGATCCCGCTCGCCGTGCTCTTCGCGGCGTTCGTCGCCGGCGTGGCGCTCGTCGTCGCTTGCGTGAACGTGCTGCTCCGCGACATCGAGCACATCCTCGCCGCGGCGCTGATCCCGTGGTTCTTCCTGACGCCGATCCTCTGGAGCCTCACCTCGCCTCCCCGTCGCGGCAGCCCACCATCAGAAGCTGATCAAGGTGCTCGAGTGGGGCAACTTCGTCGCGCCGCCGATCGCGGCCGTGCGCGACGCGCTCTGGAGCGGAAACGTCCCGAGGACGGCCGACATGGTCTACCTCGCGGTCGCGGCCGTCGTGTCGCTCGTGCTCGGCTCGTACGTGTTCGGCCGAGTCGACGACCGGCTCGCGATCGAGCTGTAGGCGCTAGGCGGGGCGGGCCCGCAGGACGACCCGGCCGTCGTAGACCCACGGCTCGTCGGCAGGCGCAGCGAACGCGGGCAGCCCCGCAACGTCGGGCAGCCGCTCGAGCTCGATCCCGTCGAGCACCGACGGGCAGACGAGCGGATGCGCGAAGCCGGGGATCCGCCCGGCGCCCGGTTCGTACGCCGCCAGCGCCTTCGGGCGCCGCCGGGTGAGGCTGCCTCGCCACTCGATCGATCCGGCGACGACGGCGTATCCCTCGGCGTGTGCCGCCGCGACTCGCTCCTCCCAGTCCGCCGCCGGCTCGACCCGCGCCGGAAGGTCTGCGCGATGAGCCCCGCCGCGAGGGAGCACGTCGATCTCCCGCGAGTCGAGCTCGCTCCCGAGCTGGGAGAACCACACCCGGAACTCCGCGACGAGATCGAGGGCGAAGCGGTAGCGGCCCGGAGGGATCGGAGCCCGCACCTTCGCCTCGACGGTGACGCGCTCGCCGGGCGCGACGAGCGGCAGGCTCGTCCGTTCGCCGTCCCAGACGATCGGGTTGTGACGCAGGTCGAGCCAGTGGTAGGAGAGGAGCACCGGGTCGCGCCACGCGACGGTGCCCGTGTTCTCGAGCTCCACGCGGGCGACCGTGACGGCCCCCGCCTGCGGCTCGGTAAGCGTCCAGTCGCCCCAGGCGACAGCGAGCGGCCCCTTCATGGCCCGCTAGTCTAGGGCGGTGGAACCGCTCCTAGTCCGCGCCGCACGGCGCGAGCCGGTCGAGCGGACGCCCGTCTGGTTCATGCGGCAGGCGGGACGCTCGCTTCCGGAGTACCGGCGGATCCGCGAGCGGCACGAGTTCTTCGAGATCAACCGGTCGGCCGAGCTGACCGCCGAGGTGACTCTTCAGCCGGTCCGGAGACATGACGTCGACGCTGCCGTGATGTTCGCGGACATCATGACCCCGGTCGTCGCGATGGGCGCCGGCGTCGAGCTCGTCGAGGGCGTCGGGCCCGTGGTGGCCGAGCCCGTGCGGACACTCGCCGCCGTGGAGCGCCTGCGGGTCCCGGAACCGGCCGAGACCGTCGGGCCGGTGCTCGACGCGATCCGGGCCGTTCGGGCCGAGCTTCGCCCCGATCAGGCGGTCGTCGGCTTCTGTGGCGGGCCCTTCACGGTGGCCGGCTACCTGGTCGAGGGGAAGCCGTCGCGCGACTTCGCGGTCACGAAGGCCCTGATGTACCGGGAGCCCGCGGTCTGGGGCGCCCTCCTCGACAAGCTGGCGGCGACCTTCGCCGCCTACGTCCTCGCCCAGGCGCAGGCCGGAGCCGACATCGTGCAGATCTTCGACTCCTGGGTCGGTGCGCTGTCGCCGGCCGACTACGCCGAGTTCGCGGCGCCCTGGTCGGCTCGCGTCCTCGCCGCGCTCGCCGACGCCGGCGTGCCCGCGATCCACTTCGGCACGGGCGCCTCGACGCTGCTGCCCGCGATCGCCGCCGCGGGCGGGGACGTGATCGGCCTCGACTGGCGGATCCCGCTCGACGACGGCTGGGCTGTCGTCGGCCACGACCACGCCGTGCAGGGGAATCTCGATCCGGCGTCGCTGCTCGGCCCATGGGAGCGCATCGAGGCCGGCGCCCGCGACGTTCTCGCCCGCGCCGGCGGCCGTCCCGGCCACATCTTCAACCTCGGCCACGGGGTTCTTCCCGGCACCGACCCAGACCTTCTCGGCCGCCTGCGCGAGCTCGTTCACACCGAGACGGCACGGAGAATTGACACTTCTGGCACACCGGCGTGACGAAGGACACCTTGCGCCCGCGCTACCGTTGTTCCTCTCCCCAGGGTGGGTGGGGGTTAGGGACGGGACCACGCGCCCGCGGCAAGGGAATCCGCCTTCCCTCCGAGGTCGGCTAGCGTTTTCGCCATGAGCGCTGCGGTCGTTCTGATGGCGTACGGCTCGCCCGAGCGTCTGGATGACGTTCCGGCGTACTACGCCGACATCCGTGGGGGCCGGCCGATCTCGCCGGAGAACCTCGAGGATCTGGTCAGCCGCTACAGGCGGCTCGGGATCGAGGAGTCGAATCCGCTGAACGCGATCACCGAGGAGACGCGCGCCCGCCTGCAGGATCGGCTCGGCCTCGACGTGTTCACCGGCATGAAGCACTGGACGCCGCGCATCGCCGAGGCCGCGGACGCCGCCGTCGGCACCGGCGTCGACACCATCGTCGGCCTCGTGCTCGCGCCCCACTACTCGGCGCTCTCGATCGCCGGCTACCGCGACCAGCTCGCGCAGGCGCTCGACGGCCGGGCCGAGCTCCTCTTCGTCGACAGCTGGCACGACGACCCCGGCTTCATCGATTTTCTCGCCCACCGGATCCGAGGCACCGACCGGCACGTCGTGTTCACGGCCCACTCACTGCCGGCGCGCATCCTCGAGATGGGCGACCCGTACCGCGATCAGCTGCTCGAGACCTCGGCGCTGGTCGCCGAGGAAGCCGGCGTGACCGACTGGTCGTTCTCGTTCCAGAGCGAGTCGCCGACCGGCGAGCCGTGGCTCGGACCGGACATCCTGGACCACCTGCAAGCGCTCCACGAGGCCGGCACGGACCGGGTGCTCGTGTGTCCCGTCGGGTTCGTGTCCGATCATCTGGAGATCCGCTGGGACATCGACACCGAGGCGCAGGAGAAGGCGGCCGAGCTCGGAATGGAGGTCAGCCGGATCACGATGCCGAATGCCGACCCCGACTTCGTCGACGTCCTCGCCGAGATCGTCAACAACCGACTGGCGGGCGACCCAGCATGAGCCCGGTCGGGTCGAGCCGGTGAGCACGCCCGGCCGCATCGTCGTCGACCGGGTATCGCAGCGCTTCAAGGTCTCCGAGCGTCCGTACCGCACGCTCAAGGACGCCGTCGTTGCCCGGGGACGCGCGGCGACGAGCGAGGTCGTCGCGCTCGACGATGTCTCGCTCGAGGTCGCGCCGGGGGAGGCGCTCGGGCTGGTCGGCCGCAACGGCTCCGGCAAGACGACCCTGCTGAAGCTGATGTCGGGGATCTTCAGGCCGACCTCCGGCCGCGTCGTCGCCGACGGCCGGGTGGCATCGCTGCTCGAGCTGGGCGCGGGGTTCCATCTCGACTTCACGGGCCGCGAGAACGTCTTCCTGAACGGCTCGATCTACGGGCTCTCGCGAGCGCGGATTCGCGAGCTGATGGACGAGATCGTCTCGTTCGCCGAGCTCGAGCGGGCGATCGACCTGCCCGTCCGGACGTATTCCTCCGGCATGTACATGCGGCTCGGCTTCTCCGTCGCCGCGCACATCGAGGCCGACGTGCTGCTCCTCGACGAGGTGTTCGCGGTCGGCGACGAGGAGTTCCAGCGCAAGTGCTTCGGCAAGATCCACGAGTTCAAGAGCCGCGGCGGGACGATCGTCTTCGTCTCCCACGACGCCCAGGCGGTCGAGCGGCTGTGCGATCGCGCCGTGCTCCTGCGGCAAGGGTCGGTGGTCTTCAACGGCTCGACCCGTGAGGCGATCGCCGAGTACCGCCGGCTGCTCGCCGGCGAGCGAAGCCCGGACGAGCTGTCCGCAGGGCTCCGCGAGTGGGGCAGCGGTGAGGCCCGGATCGCCTCGGCTCGCCTCCTCGACGGTGACGGCGACGAGCGGATACCGGCCTCGTTCGCCTCCGGAGAGCCCTGCGTCGTCGAGCTGACGGTCGTCGCCGACTCCGATATCGCGGCACCGACCGTCTCGCTCGAGCTTCGGGACAATGCCGGTGTCGTCCTCGGCGGCGTCACCCAGGCCACGGAACCGCTCGGCTGGGGCTCGGGCGCCGGCGAGCGGGTCCTGCGGTTCGAGATCGACCGGCTGCCGCTCGCCGACGGCCATTTCCACCTGCGGTGCGCGCTGATCGAGGCGCAGGGTGGACGGCTTCTCTACTCGCTCGAGGACGCCATCCGCTTCTTCGTGTTCCCGGCCGGCTCCGAGACCGGCGCGGTGTTGCTGGAAGGACGCTGGACCGTGCAGGAAACGGCCGCTTCCGCGCCAATCGGATAGCCGATGAGCTCACGTACCTGCCCCGAATGGCCGCAACTGATGGAGCTCGCACCGGAGCTGCAGTTCAAGCACTACACGGTGCGAGAGGCGCAGCTGCCCGGCGACGCCGTCGTGACGATCGAGGGGGTCGATCTCGACTCCGTCGCGATCTGCTGCGACCTCGACCGGCACGTCTTCTACGCCGAGCACACCGATCCGGCGGTTGCCGCCGCTCTCCGCGCGTCGCACTGGTTCGACCTGCGGGAATGGGTCGAGCGCTCGCCCGGTTCCGACGCAGCCTGATCCCCGCCTGCCCCGGTACCTCCGCCGGCCGCAGCGTGCCCTGCTCCGCGGCTCGCCCACCCGTCATCCGGGCGCTAGTGTCCGGGCCAATGCCGTCGCTAGTGGTTCCCTTCCGCGGGGCGAAGGGCAAGAGCCGGCTCGGTCTGCTCCCCCGCAGTGCGCGCGCGGCACTCGCGTCCGCGATGCTCGGCGACGTGCTCGCCGCCTGCGCTGCAGTCGGGCCGACCTTCGTCGTCGGGCCTGCCGAGGCCGAGGCCGAGGCCACGGCGGGAGATGCGACGCTCGTGCGCGATCCCGGCGGCGGGCAAGGCGCGGCGGTGCGCGCAGGGCTCGAGGCTGCAGCGCTGGCGTCCGGAGGCTGTCGGGCCGTTCCTGGTGGTGAACGCCGACCTCCCGTGTGCCACAGCGCGCGATCTCCTCGCGCTGGCGGGCGCCGTGCCCGATGACGGCCTCGCCCTCGCAGCAGCCGCCGACGGAACGACGAATGCGCTTGCGCTCGCCTCGACCGTCCTCTTCGCCCCGGTCTTCGGCCCCGGCAGCGCGGCGCGCTTCGCGGCGCTCGGGCCCTCTCGGCAGGTGGATGCCCCGAATCTCGTGGATGACGTAGACACGATCGCCGACCTGGAGCGGCTCGCCGACAGAGTCGGTCCGCGCACGCGACGCGTCCTCACCTCGCTGCGCGCCGGAGCTGCCGCATGAAGGTGACCGTGCTCTCGGGCGGCGTCGGCGGCGCGCGGTTCCTGCGCGGAGTCGTGGCTGTAGTCGAAGCAGACAACGTAACCATAATAGGCAACGTGGGGGACGACATCGAGGTGCTCGGCCTCCACGTGTCGCCGGACCTCGACAGCGTGCTCTACGCCCTCGGCGGGGTCGCCGACGAGGAGCGCGGCTGGGGGCGTGCGGACGAGACGTGGAACGCGCTCTCGACCGTCGCTGCGCTCGGCGGCGAGACGTGGTTTCAGCTCGGCGACCGCGACATCGGCCTGCACCTGGTCCGGAGCGAGCTCCTGCAGCAGGGCGTCCGCGCTCTCGGCGGTGACGAAGCGGCTCGCCGAGGGGCTCGGCCTCCGGAGTGCGCTGCTCCCGGCAACCGACGACCCGCTCCGCACGTTCGTCGAGACACCGGCCGGGACGTTCCCGTTCCAGGAGTGGTTCGTCGCCCGGGGACATCGCGACGAGGTCGACGCCCTCCACTTCACGGGAGCGGCGGAGGCGCGACCTGCGCCGGGAGTGCTCGAGGCGATCGAAGCTGCCGACCTGATCGTGATCGCGCCGAGCAACCCGTACGTCTCGATCTGGCCGATCCTCGCCGTTTCCGAGATCCGCGCCGCGCTCGAGCGGCGGACCGTGCCCTGCGTCGCCGTCAGCCCGCTGATCGGCGGGCGCGCAGTGAAGGGCCCCGCCGACCGGATGCTCGCGCGGCTCGCCGGCGGCACCGGCCCGGCCGCGGTCGCCGGCTGCTACCCGGGGCTGATCGACGCCCTCGTGATCGACGAGGCGGATGCGGCTGCGGAGCTTCCGGCGCGAGGTTCGCCCTGTCGTCGCGAGAACCTTGATGGTCGACGACGACGCTCGCCGCCGGCTCGCACAGGCCGTGCTGGACGCCGCCGCTGCGGTCGCATGAGCGTACGAGCAGAGAGTCAGCGTAGGCTTGTCGCTTCTGTGAGAGTCGCGATTCTCGGTGGTACCGGCAGCTTCGGCCGCGCGCTCGCGGCGCGCCTGGTCGCGGCCGGGGCGGACGAGATCGTGATCGGCTCGCGGGACGAAGCCCGGGCGAAGGAGGCGGCTGCCGAGCTCGGCCCGAGCGTCGAGGGTGCGACGAACGAGACGCCGTGCGAGACGTCGACCTCGCCGTGCTCGCGGTGAAGGCCGACGGCGCCCTCGGCACCGCCTCGGAGGTGGCCGAGGCTCTCGGGACGACCCCGCTCCTCTCGGTCGCGAGCCTGCTCGCCTTCTCGAAGGACGGCGTTCGGCCCGATCCGGATGCTCGCTCGCTCGCCGAGCGGATCCAGGAGTCGTCGCCGGGCCCGTCGTCGCCGGCCTTCACTCGATCGCCGCGGCGAACCTCGACGCGGCGCCCCCAGAGGAGGACGCGCTCGTCTGCGGCGACGATCCGGCTGCGAAGGAGCTCGCACTCGCGCTGGCGGGGAGGGTCGTCGCCGGTCGCGCGCTCGACACCGGGCCGCTGGAGAGCGCGCGCACCCTCGAGGGCCTGACGGCGGTGATCGTGAACCTGAACCGCCGCTACCGCGCCCACGCCGGGATCACGGTCACCGGCATGCCCGGCGAGTGATCGAGATCTTCCCGGTCGAGGGGCTCCCCGAGATCGCGGAGGGCGCCGACCTCGGCGCGCTGATCGCCGGAGCGGCCCGCTTGCACGAAGGCGACGTCGTCGTCGTCGCCCAGAAGGCCGTCTCGAAGGCCGAGGGCCGCGTCGTCTCGCTCGACGGGATCGAGCCCTCGGATCTCGCACGCGAGCTCGCCGGGCCGGAGACGAACCTGCCGCAGCTCGAGGTGATCCTCCGCGAGACGGCCCGCGTCGTCCGCTCGCGAGGCGGCCTCGTGATCGCCGAGACCCACCAGGGGTTCGTCTGCGCCTCGGCCGGCGTCGACCACTCGAACGCGGCCGAGCCGGGCTCGGTGATCCTCCTGCCCGTGGACTCGGACGCGAGCGCGCGGCGGATCCGCACGACACTCCACGAGCACACCGGCGCGAACGTCGCCGTCATCGTCACCGACTCGTTCGGCCGTCCGTTCCGCCGGGGCACGACCGACATCGCGATCGGCGTTGCGGGCCTCGCGCCGCTTCGCGACCTGCGCGGCACCCACGACCGCGCCGGAGCCTCGCTACGGTCGACGCAGATCGCGGTCGCCGACGAGCTCGCGGCGGCCGCCAACCTCGTCCGGGCAAGCAAGGCCGACGGCCTGCCGGTCGTGATCGTGCGGGGCTATGCCGTCGAAGGCGACGGTCTCGCCACCGACCTCGTCATGCCGGCCGACCGCGACCTGTTCCGCTGACGAGCGCTGAGCCGCTGAGCGAAAGGCAGCTCAGCTGGACGTCGGCGTCAGGATCATCCCGACGGAGTCGCTCGTGAGCGTCTGGTACTGGAACCCGTACTCGACCGGTAACGTCAATCGGTCGATCGTCGCCGCCTCCTTCGGGTCGGGCTGCGACGGTAGCGGCGGTTTCGCCAGCGGGAGCGTCCGCGAGAGCGGCTGTTTCAGCTCGTTCGCAAGGTTGCTCCGCTCGAGATAGAGGAGCGTCGACGCCGTCTGCCCCGGCGGAGGCGGCATGTAGGCGATCACCGAGTTCACCGCCGGCGCGTACTTGAAGGTGTAGAGCGCGAGCTCGAGAGCCTCGCGCCGGACGAGCCGCTCGCGCGCCGCCGTCGGCGTGCCCCGCGAGATCGCGCACGCTGCGCCGAGGCCGCAGAACTGAACCTGGATCGCTGCCCTTCGTCGGCACGACGCGGCTCAGCACCTGGGCGGTCGGCGAGGCGCGGATCCCGATCGTCGTCACGCTCGTGATCGCGGTGTTCCGTGTCACCTCGGGCTTGCCGGGAACGATCGCGACGAGCTGGTCGCCCGCGGCGTTCAGGTGATAGCTGCCGCGCGATGTGGTCGGAGACCTCCTGGGCGACCTTCTGGGAGTTGCCCCCCGCCGGCCGCCAGGTCGACCACTTCGGCGGCTTCGGCGCTCCGGGCTGCAGCGCGACCATGATCAGCCCGGTCACCGCTGCTGCGAGCACCGCGCCGAGCAGCACATAGAAGATCAGGAAGCGGCCGCCGAACCCCGAAACCACGTGACGTCCGGATGGTCCTGCCATCGTCAGGCCTCGTGGACGGGCTGGGGGGCGATCGTCACCTTTTCATGATGCCCATCTCGACGGCATGCTGCGTCGCAATCGTTCTCGGAGCGCCGGCCCGCCACTATCGTGCGGCGATGAGGCTGCTCGTTCTCGGAGGCACGGCGTTCGTCGGCCGCCACCTGGTGCAGGCGGCCCTCGACCGCGGGCACGAGGTGACGATGCTCACGCGAGGGCGGACGAATCCCGGCCTCTTTCCCGGGTCGAGCGGCTCACCGGCGACCGAGAAGGCGATCTCTCGGCGCTCTCGGGCCGCGAGTTCGACGTGGCGATCGACACCTCGGGTTACGTCCCGCGGGTCGTCCGCGCCTCGGCCGGGCTGCTTGCCGGGTCGGTCGAGAGCTACGTGTTCGTCTCGAGCATCTCGGTCTACGACGACGCGGACGTCCTGACCGAGGAGACGCCGCTTCGGGTCGCGGAGGATCCGGACGACCGACGACGTCGGCGCCAACTACGGGGCGCTCAAGGCGCTCTGCGAGCAGGCGGCGGAGAGCGCCCTGCCCGGACGGACGCTGATCATCCGCCCGGGCCTCGTCGTCGGGCCGCACGACTACACGGGGCGCTTCAGCTACTGGCCGAGACGCGTGGCGGAGGGCGGGGAGGTGCTCGCCCCCGGAAGCCCGGAGGCGCGCGTCTGGCTGATCGATGTCCGCGACCTCGCCGAGTGGACGATCCGCATGGCAGAGACGCGCGCCGCCGGCATCTTCAACGCCGCGGGCCCGCGGAGGCCCTCTCGCTCGGGGACCTGCTCGACGAGTGCCGCACGATCACGGGCTCGGACGCACGTTTCACCTGGGTCGACGACGCGTTTCTCCTGGCCGAGGACGTCGCGCCGTACACCGACCTCCCGCTCTGGCTCCCGGACGCCGTCGGCGGGTACCCCGAGATCGACGTCGCCCGGGCGACCGCAGCCGGGCTCACCCTGCGGCCGATCGGGGAAACCATCCGCGCCGTCCTCGGCGACGGCGGCTTCGACCCCGGCACCGCCGGTGCGTTCGGACTGCCGCGGCGTCCCGCCGGGCTCGACCCTGTGCGCGAACGAGAGCTGCTCAGCGGCTGGCACGCGATTGCCGGCTGACTGCGAGCGGATGTTTAGACGACGAACTCGTCGGCGACCGAGAGGGCCTCGTCGAGGATCGCGATCCCCTCGTCGAGCTCCTCGCGCGTGATCGTCAGCGGCGGGCAGACCATCACGACGTTCCAGTGCGTCATCAGGTAGAGGCCCTTCCCGAGCGCGTGCTTCGAGAGGGCCACGACCGGCTTCGCCGCCTCGCCCGAGCCGTTGAACGGAACGAGCGGCTCGCGGGTCTCGCGATTCTTGACGAGCTCGAGGCCCCAGAAGCAGCCGAGGCCGCGCACCTCGCCGATCGACGGGTGCTTCTCGGCGAGCCGCGCGAGCTCGGCGCGGAACACCGTCGCCCATCTCGGCCGAGTTCTCGACGATGCCTTCCTCCTGGAACGCCTCGATCGACGCGACCGCGGAGGCGCACGCGAGCGGATGCCCGGAGTAGGTCAGCCCGCCGGCGAAGAACCGCGGCCGGACCCATTCGGCGAGCTCCGGGCTCACGGTCATCGCGCCGAGCGGCACGTAGCCCGAGTTGATCCCCTTCGCCATCGTGATGATGTCGGGGACGACGTCCCAGTTGTCGACCGCGAACCACTTGCCGGTGCGGCCGAAGCCGGCCATCACCTCGTCGGCGATCAGCAGGATCCCGTACTTGTCGCAGACCTCGCGGATCGACTGCAGGTAGCCGTCCGGCGGGACGATGATCCCGTTGGTGCCGGTGACGGTCTCGAGGATCACGGCCGCGACCGTCTCGGGGCCCTCGTACATCAGGATCTCCTCGAGGTGCGGCGCGCCGGTGCAGACCGGGCACGGATCGGGGTGGCCGGCGGGGCAGCGGTAGGTGTAGGGATCGAACATCCGCACGACGCCCGGGATCCCGGGCTCGGCCGGCCAGCGGCGCGGGTCGCCCGTGAGCGTCATCGAGCCGCGCGGTCGCGCCGTGATAGCTGCGGTAGCGCGCGACGATCTTGTGGCGGCCGGTGTACCAGCGCGCGAGCTTGATCGCGTTCTCGTTCGCCTCGGTGCCGCCGTTCGTGAAGAAGGAGAACGACAGGTCGCCCGGCGTGACCTCGGCGAGGAGCTTCCCGAGCCGGGAGCGCGACGCGGTCGCCATCGGCGGCCCGATCGTCGCGAGCGTCTCGGCCTGCTCCTTGATCGCCGCGACCACCTTCGGGTGGCCGTAGCCGATCGAGACGTTGACGAGCTGCGAGGCGAAGTCGAGGTAGCGCTTGCCGTCGTAGTCCCAGAAGTGCCGGCCCTCGGCGCCCGCGACCGCGATCGGGGAGATCGCGTCCTGCACCGACCACGAGTAGAGGACGTGCTTCTTCGCGTCCTCGACGATCTGCTGCCCGAGCTCGGGGTTGGTCTCCACGGTCGCCATGCGCCTGATCCTAGCGAGCCTCTAGGTGACCTTCTGCTTGAACAGGCGCACGCGCCCCATCGGCTCGAAGCCGAGCCCTTCGAGGATCGGGGCCGACTCGGAGCCGGCGGCGACGATCAGCCGCGGCACGCCCCGGGCGACCGCCTCCTCCCAGCGTGCATGCACGATCGAGGTGTAGACGCCCTGCCCGCGGGCATCCGGCAGCGTTGCGCCGCCGAGCATCAAGGCGCCGTGGGGCGTGTACACGGTTCGGCCGAATCCGACGGGCTCGTCGTCGAGGTAGGCGAGGTGGATCGTCGAGGTGCCATCCGCCTGAAGCCTCGGCCACGCCTGGGCCGCCTCACGCCGGCGAAGCTCGCGCTCGTCCTCGTCGACCCCGAATGCCTCCCAGTCGATCTCGAGCCCCTGAAGCCAATCCTCCTGCGTCTCGGCCGCGCGCACCTCGACGGCTGCCTCCCCGCCGGGGGCCTCGGCGATCGTGAGCGAGGTCAGCCTCGCGGGATCGTCGCGCTCGAGCCCGAGGGCTAGCAGGCGCTTGCCGAGATTGCGCGGCGTGTTGAGCTCGCCGAGCCACCAGACCGCCTCGTCGATCTTCCGGATCGAGAGGATCGCGTCGACGTGGTCCACGACCCGCTTGATCTCGGCGTCGTCCTTCGGCAGGCGGAGCCGGTGGATCCACGCCGAGCGGCCCTGCGAGACGAACACGAAGCCGTCGCCGTGGAAGACCATCCGCGTCGGCTCGTCGGGCATCCAGAGCCCCGGCTCCTCGGCGACGGCGATCGTCTGCTCGTCCGGGGGCGGAGGGCCTTGATCCTCCGCCTCCTCGGCTTCCTCGACCTGGATCTCGTCCTCTTCGGGAGCCATCTCGTCCATGCCGGGGAAGTTATCGACGCGATACGCTGCCGGGAAGACTCGAGGAGGAGACGATGACGGAACTGATCGACGCGCCGCAGGCCGTCAAGGCCATCAACCACTGGATCGGGGGCAAGCGCCTGGAGGGCGGATCGGGGCGAGTCGGCCCGGTCTACAACCCGGCCACCGGCGCTCAGACCGGGGCCGTCGATTTCGCGTCCGTCGAGGAGATCGACGCCGCGGTGCAGGCCGCCAAGGCTGCGTTCCCCGCCTGGCGGTCGGTGTCGCTTGCCCGTCGCGCGGAGCTCTTCTTCCGGATCCGCGAGCTCTTCTCGGCCCACAAGGAGGATCTCGCGCGGCTGCTCACTGCCGAGCACGGCAAGGTGCTCTCGGACGCGATGGGCGAGGTGACGCGCGGGCTCGAGGTGATCGAGTTCTGCTGCGGGATCCCGACCCTGCTCAAGGGCTCGTTCTCCGAGCAGGCCTCGACGGGGATCGACGTCTACCAGCTGCGCCAGCCGCTCGGCGTCGTCGCCGGGATCACGCCGTTCAACTTCCCGGCGATGGTCCCGATGTGGATGTGGGCGCCGGCGCTCGCCTGCGGGAACACCTTCGTGCTGAAGCCGTCCGAGAAGGATCCGTCGGCCTCGATGCTGACGGCGGAGCTGCTCGCCGAGGCGGGCGTGCCCGAGGGCGTCTTCAACGTCGTGAACGGCGACAAGCTCGCCGTCGACACCCTCCTCGGCCACCCCGACATCGCTGCGATCTCGTTCGTCGGCTCGACCCCGATCGCGCGCTACGTCTACGAGACTGCGACCGCGAACGGCAAGCGCTGCCAGGCGCTCGGAGGCGCGAAGAACCACATGATCGTCCTGCCGGACGCCGACATCGACATGGCGGCCGACGCCGCGGTCTCCGCCGGCTACGGCTCGGCCGGAGAGCGCTGCATGGCCGTCTCGATGCTGGTTGCGGTCGGCGGCGTCGCCGACGAGCTCGTCGCGGCGATCAAGGAGCGGATCCCCGCGGTGAAGGTCGCTCCCGGCCTCGAGCCCGACGCGGAGATGGGGCCGCTCGTGACGCGCGAGCACCGCGACCGCGTCGCCTCCTATGTCGACCGCGCGCCGGGCGAGGGCGCGACGGTCGTCGTCGACGGCCGCGACAGCACGCCCGCCGGCGACGGCTTCTTCCTCGGGCCGTCACTGATCGACAACGTGACGCCGGAGATGGACAACTATCGGGACGAGATCTTCGGCCCCGTTCTCGGTGTCACCCGCGTCGACACCTATGACGAGGCGCTCAAGCTGATCAACGACAACCCGTACGGCAACGGCACCGCTATCTTCACCCGCGACGGGGGCGTCGCCCGGCAGTTCCAGTTCGACGTCCAGGCGGGCATGGTCGGCATCAACGTCCCGATCCCGGTGCCGGTCGCCTACTACTCCTTCGGAGGCTGGAAGGCGAGCCTGTTCGGCGACCGCCACATCTACGGGCCCGAAGGCATCGACTTCTACACGCGCTCGAAGGTCGTCACGTCGCGCTGGCCCGACCCGGCCACCTCGAAGGTCGACCTGGGCTTCCCCCAGACGCGCTGATCCGTCGGCTCCTAGTAGCGCTCGCCCTGGCGGCGGCCCTCGTGCCGGCGGCCTCGGCGGGCGCGCCGGGCCCCTGGAAGACGATCGCGATCGAGAAGCACCATGGCCCGCTGAAGGCCGTGCTCACCGTGCAGCGGCGTAAGACCCGCTACGGAGCGTTCGAGTTCCGAGGGATGAAGCTCGTCGTTCGGAACGGCGGCCACACGGTCTTCGATCGTCTGCTCTGCTCCGAGGACCGCTGCTCGATCGCCTCCCAGCACTGGCTCGACCTGAAGAACGTCTGGGGGGACGCCGCGCCGGAGGTCATCCTCGACACCTACACAGGCGGCGCGCACTGCTGCTTCGAGAGCCTGATCGTCCTGACCGGCGGTGGCCATGCAGGCCATGCGATCTTCCACTTCTGGGGCGATCCCGGCTATAGCGTGAAGACACTCGGCGGCGCGCCCGTCTTCGTCACTGCCGACGACCGGTTCGCATATGCGTTCACGTCATTCGCCGCCTCCGGCCTCCCGGTCGAGGCGTTCGCGATCGGCGCGCACGGCGTGATGAACGACGTGACGCAGTCGCAGCTCACGCTGGTGAAGAAGGACGCCGCCCAGTGGTGGCATGCCTACACGAGCCTGCGCGGGAAGTCCGCGGAGGACGACATCCGGGGTGTGCTCGGCGCCTGGTGCGCCGACGAGTACCGCCTCGGCGACAAGGCGGCATGCGACTCGGAGCTCGCAAGCGCCCTCGAGAAGGGCTACCTGAAAGGGGCGGGGATCTGGCCGCAGGATGCGAAATACATCGCGTTCCTGCACCGGGAGCTCGCCAAGTGGGGGTACCGATCGCCTTGAGCGTTGCCTTGACACCCCTTTGAGCGACTGCTTTGATCATACGATCAAATCGTTCGCTCAAATATCGTTCGCTCAAATTCGATGAAGGTGGTCGTCGGCGGCGGCTCGGGCTACGTCGGGCAGGCGCTCGTGCGGTCGCTCACCGGCGATGGGCACGAGGTGGTCGTCCTCTCCCGGGCGGCCGGGCCCGGCACCGCAGCCTGGGACGACGCGGCCGCGCATGTCGACGGCGCCGACGCCGTCGTCAACCTTGCAGGCACTTCGATCGGCGGCCCTCGCTGGACCCGCAAGCGCAAGGAGTCGATCCTTTCGAGCCGCGTCGAGACGACGCGGTCGCTGATCGCCGCGATCGGTGCGGCCGACCGCAAGCCCGGCGTGCTCGTGACGGCTTCGGGGATCGGCTACTACGGCGACGGTGGCGATGCGGTACTCGACGAGGTCTCGCCGCCGGGCGACTCCTTTCTTTCCCGAGTCTGCGTGGCCTGGGAGGCCGCAGCCGCCGAGGCTCCCGTGCGCCACGTCGCCCTGCGCACCGCGCTCGTCGTCGGCCCGGGGGCGCAGGCGATCCGGATGATGGCGCTGCCGTTCCGGCTCTTCGCCGGCGGGCCGATCGGCGGTGGACGGCAATGGTTTCCGTGGGTCGCGCTCGACGACCTCGTTCGCATCTACCGGCACGCGCTCGACGACGCCACGCTCAGCGGCCCGGTGAACGCCGTCGCGCCCGAGCAGCTCCGGCAGCGCGATGCCGCGAAGGCGATCGGGGCGGTGCTGCACCGGCCCTCGGCCGTGCCTACTCCGGCCGCGGCAGTCCGGCTCGCGCTCGGCGAGCAGGCCGACCTGATCCTCGAGGGCCAGCGTGCTGTCTCGCGCAAGCTCGGCGAGCTCGAGTTCCGCTACCGCGGGCTCCGCGCGGCCCTCGAAGACGCGCTCGATTAGCCCTTTCGAGCGGCAAATCCTTACACCGTAGTAACGAGCGAGCGGAGGTCGGGCAGCGATACTGAGTCGATGAACGACGCATTCCCCAGGGGGTTGGGAGGCGGCGGGGTGCGGTTCGGGGTGGGCGCTGCGCTGATGCTGGCAGTCGCTATTCCGGCGCTCGCTCTCGCGCATGGCTCGTCCCGGGTCATCGGCAATCCGAAGGCGGGGAAGCCCCTCTTCGTCTCGACCTGCGGTGTCTGTCACACGCTCAAGGCGGCGGGCACCGTCGGGAGCGTCGGGCCGAACCTCGACAAGGTGGCGCCGCTGACCGAGCCGGTGATCATCAAGGCGATCACGAACGGCGGCGCGACCGTCATGACGAAGGCTGCGGCCGCGAAGTACACGACGCAGATGGTTCCCTACAAGGGCGCCCTGACCACCGAGCAGATCAACAACATCGCGGCGTACCTGTACGTCTCGACGCACAAGCCGAGCTAGGGCGCGAACGTGACCGGCTCGCCGAGCAGGCGAGTCTAGGCTGGAGTCGTCTCGGCGATCACGCGGCCGCGCCGGACGACCCAGCGCCTCGTCGCCCGGAGCCGGATCACCTCGATCGCGTCCGGGGCATCGAAGAGACCACGAAGTCGGCCGGCTTCGCCTACTCGCTCGATGTCGCTCTCGAGATCAGCGCCGCCGTGAACGGTCTCTGACCGCTCACCCATCTGTGTTGCTCCTTTCACCTGTCCCCGTTGCTCCTTTCACCTGTCCCCGGTTCGCGCGAATGACCGGCGTTCGCAAGAACGAAAGTCCGGGGGTGGAGATCAACGAAATGACGCGAGCAGCGGCTCGACGAGCGGAGTCCACTGCCGGGCCAGAGCGAAGAGGGCGTCGACCTCGGTCCCGTCGGGGCTCAGGTACGTGACGAGGTTGGCGCCGAGGTACCAGACCACGGTCGCGTAGGCGAGCTCGCGGGTGGGCAGGCCGGCCGGGAGGACGCGCGCGAAGGTCTCCTCGGCCAGCGTCGTCCAGGGCGCCATCAGCTCGACGGCGCGCGCGGAGAGCCCGGGCCGGTTCGCGGATCCGGCGATCATCTGGGCGACGATCTGGACGTGGCCCGCCTGCTTGTCCTCTTCCCAGAGCGAGGCCATCACGGGCAGGAGCGCGTCGAGCGTCGCGATCGGCTCGACAGCCTCGCGGTAACGCGCGAGGCGCTCCTCGCTGGTCTGCTGCATCGCGGTCACGAGCAGGCTCTCGAGGGAGCCGAAGTGGTAGAAGATCAGCGCCTGGTTGCAGCCCGCCCGCCGCGCGATCGCACGCGATGTGGCGCCCGCGAACCCCTCGTCGCGCAGCGTCTCGAGGGTCGCTGTGAGGATCGTCTGGGCGGTTGGCTTGATCATGCGACTAAATCGGTCGATCAGTGCTGATCGCAGGATAGTCGCCTCTTCGGCCCCCGACCTTCCGCCCTTGTCCCGCCGGGGCGTGTCCGGTGCCAGGTTATCCAAACGAAACTGCAACGAACTCTCCCCAGAAGGCAAAGAGCCCTGCAAGACCTCGCGGCCGTAGGGACACGTCCGGTGCCAGGCACAACCGAAGTGCGGTGCGATCCCTGGCCTCGCGGAGATGGCCGCGACGGGCTGGGCCCAGGTCTACCCGGCAGGAACGGTCAGGTGGCGAGCTCGCGGCTCGAGGCGAGCTCCTCGCCAAACTTCGCGCGCGCGACGTAGCGGCCGATCCCCGGCGCGGCGACGAGCTCGCCGTCGTCGACGAGGACGTTTCCGCGGAGGAGGACGGTCTCCGGGGAGCCGGTGACCTCGGTGCCTTCGTACAGGTTGTAGTCGATGCGCGAATGCTGGCCCTTCGCCGAGATCGTCACCTTCTTCTCGGGGTCGAAGATCACGATGTCCGCGTCGGACCCGACCGCGAGGGTGCCCTTGCGCGGATATAGGCCGAAGAGCTTCGCCGGGTTCGTGGCGAGCAGCTCGACCATGCGGTTGAGGGTGATCCTGCCGCCGCGGACGCCGAACTCGTGGATCATCTGCAGCCGGTTCTCGAGCCCGGGGCCGCCGTTCGGGATCTTCGAGAAGTCATCGCGCCCGAGCGTCTTCTGCCCGTCCCACTTGAACGCGCAGTGGTCGGTCGAGATCGCCGAGAGGACGTCCGTCCGCACCGCATCCCACAGGATCTCCTGGTTCGCCTTGTTGCGCGGCGGCGGCGTGTAGACGTACTTCGCGCCCTCGAAGTCGGGCTTCTCGAGGAACGTCTCGTCGATGAAGAAGTACTGCGTGCAGGTCTCACCGAAGACGTTCCAGCCCTTGGCGCGCGCGAGCGCGATCGGCTCGACCGACTCCTTGCACGAGACATGGACGACGTAGAGCGCCGCGCCCGCAACCCGCGCCAGCTGGATCGCGCGGTTCGTCGCCTCGCCCTCGGTCTCCGGTGGGCGCGTCCGCGCATGCCACACCGGCTCGGTGTGCCCGGCCGCGAGCGCCTGCTTGACGAGCACGTCGATCGCGTCGCCGTTCTCGGCGTGCACCATCACGAGCGCGCCGGTCTTCGCCGCCACCTCCATCGTGCGGAAGAGCGTCTCGTCGTCGACCTGTAGGGCCCCCTTGTACGCCATGAAGAGCTTGTAGGAGGTGACCCCCTGGTCGGGCAGCCCGGCGAGCTCGTCGAGGGCACCCGGCGCCGAAAGATCCGTGACGGCGATGTGGTAGCCCATGTCGATCAGCTGCTTTCCGTCGGCCTTCGCGTGCCAGTCCGACAGCGCGTCCGCGAAGGTCTGGCCCTTCCCCTGGATGCAGAAGTCGACGTGGCAGGTCGTACCGCCGAACGCCGCGGCGGTCTGGCCCGACTCGACGTCGTCGATCGTCACCGTGCCGCCGAACGGCATGTCGAGGTGAGTGTGCGGGTCGACGCAGCCCGGGAGGACGTACTTCCCGCGCGCGTCGATCGTGCGGTCGGCGTCGAGGTCAAGTGACTCGCCGATCAGCGTGATCCGCTCGCCGTCGACGAAGACGTCGGCGACGTAGTCGTCCGCCGCGGTGATGACGCGGCCGCCTTTGATCAGAACCGACATGGCGAAAAGTCTAGTCGCGCCGGCGCAGAGCGAAAGCCCCGCGCCGGCGCGGCCAGGAGGCCTACTTGCCGCCCGCCGTCACCTTGACGACGACCGCCTTGAAGCCCGTGCCGGTGACGTTCACGCCGGCTGCCTTCAGCTGGGCGAGGGCCTTCTTCGCGTAGGTGTAGTTGATCGTCGAAGCCGCCGGCGTCTTCTTGATCACGCCGTAGGTCTTCGCGATCTTGACCGTGTAGGCCACGGCGGAGGCCGGCACGACGCCGATCCCGCTCGGGCTCGGCCACGCGAGCTTGTTGATCTCGTTCATCTGCCAGAGCTGATGCCCGGCGCCGAGCGTCGGGCCGTTCTGGAGCACGATCTTCACGCACGCGGCGACGTGGTCGCGGCAGTAGATCCAGCCCTGGAAGGACGCCTTGAGGAACTTCACCAGAGTGGCCTGGTTGGTCGGGTCGGACAGCCACTTGCTCGTCGTGAAGAGGTTGTCCTCGAGCATCCCCGTGCCCTGGTCGGACATCTTGAAGACGTTCAGGTCGTTCAGCGTGTAGAGCTTGCCGGTCGCCGGGTTCTTCGTCTCCAGCACCTGCGCGAGCTCGTTGTAGGTCATCGCCGCCGCAGCGTCGATCTGCTTGCTGAGGAACGCGTTCATGTCGAACGGCTGGTTGAAGATCGTCACGTCCTTCGGGTTCGTCGGATCGATGCCGTTCTTCGTCAGCGCCGCAAAGAGCTCCGGCTGGTTCCCGCAGCACCAGACGCCGACCTTCTTGCCGGCCATCTTCTTGATCGAGTCGATCCCGCTCGACTTCCACGTGATCTCCGTCATCCCGCTGCGGGGGAAGACCTGCGCGACGGATACGAGCCCGCCGCCCTTCTCGTCGGTAGCGAGCAGGTTCGGCAGCCAGTCGAGCCCGATGTCCGCGCCGCCTCCGACGACGACGGTCTCAGGCGTGATGCTCGGCCCGCCGACCTTGAGGTTGACGTCGAGTCCCGCAGCCTTGTAGTACCCCTGCGCTGCGGCGGCGTAGTAGCCGGCGAACTGGGCCTGCGTCACCCACTTCAGCTGCAGCGTGACCTTGGTCAGCTTCGTGGTCTTGGTGCTCGCGCCTGCCGACGCGCTGAGCAGCGCGGACGCCGCGATTGCGGCTGCGGCGAGGCTCAAGATCACCCAGTGCTTCCGTCTCATTTGCTCTCCTTCGTGGTGGGCCGTCCGGGGCGATCAGCGATTCTGACGTATCGCCGGAGTCATGTCGATGTCATCCCGCGAACGCAGTAGCGCTCCGCGACCGAGACCGCCGCGTAGAAGGCGATCCCGAAGGCGCTCGCGACGACGATTGCCGCCCAGCCGAGCGCGAAGTCGAACAGCGAGATCGAGTTCTCGATCTGCACGCCGAGCGCGTTGATCGCCCCGCCGAAGTAGTCGCCGACGATCGCGCCGATCATCGCGAGCACGGTCGCGACCTTGAGCCCCGCGAAGATGAACGGCAGCGCCGCGGGGATCCGCACGCGGCGGAAGATGTCGACGTTCCCGGCCGCATAGGAGCGCATCAGCTCGATCGCCTCCGGCCGCACCGACCGCAGTCCCCGCAGCGTGTTTACGAGCACGGGGAAGAAGCAGAGGACCCCGGCGATCGCCCACTTCGAGTGCGGGTTGAGCACGCCGAACCAGGCGTTCGTGATCGGCGCGAACGCGATGATCGGGACGGCGCTCGCGGCGATCGGCGTACGGCATCAGCGCCGAGCCGACCCGCTGAAAGCGCGCGAACACGAGCGCGACGATGATTGCGGCTCCGGAGCCGATCACGAACCCGCCCAGCGCCTCCTTGAAGGTGAACCAGCCCGCATTGACGAGAACGTGCCGGTTGTCCCAGAACGCCTTCGCGATCGCCGAGGGCCGCGGCAGCAGGAACTTCCCCGCGAGCGGGGAGAGCACCCACTGCCAGACGGCGATGCCGACGAAGAAGACGACGAGCGCCGGCACCCAGTTCGACGCCCCCGTCCTCATGCGTCTCCGTCCGGCGCGAGCTCCTCGAAGACCTGGTCGGCGCCGCCGCGGTGGAGCGACTCGCGCAGCTCGGTCACGAGCTCGAAGAAGCGCGGGTCCTCGCGCGTCTCGGCCGTCCGCGGCTGAGGTAGGTCGATCTCGAGGATCTCCGCGATCCGGCCGGGCCGCGGCGACATCACGACGACGCGGGTCGAGAGGAACACCGCCTCGGCGATCGAGTGCGTGACGAAGATCGTGGTCGAGCCGGTCTCCTGCCAGATGCTGAGCAGCTCCATGTTCAGCCGCTCGCGGGTCATCTCGTCGAGCGCTCCGAACGGCTCGTCCATCAGGAGCAGCGGCGGCGAGAACGACAGCGCGCGCGCGATCGAGACGCGCTGCTGCATCCCGCCGGAGAGCTGCCACGGGTAGTGGCTCTCGAACCCGGTGAGCTCGACGAGCTCGAGCATCTCCTTGATCCGGTCGGCGCGCCTGGCCCGAGGCCAGCCGAGCATCTCGAGCGGCAGCGCGATGTTCTTCGTCACCGTGCGCCAGTCGTAGAGCACCGCGTGCTGGAAGACGATCCCGTAGTCGCGGTCGTTCCGCGCCTGCCGCGCGGTTTTGCCGTTCACCGTCACCTTGCCGCTCGTCGGCTCGACGAGGTCGCCGATGATCCGAAGCAGCGTCGACTTCCCGCAGCCCGACGGGCCGATCAGCGAGACGAACTCGCCGGAGTCGATCGTCAGGTCGATCCCCTGGAGCGCGACGGTCTTGCCGTGCGCGAACTCCTTGGTCACGCCTTCGAGCTCGACGACCTTCTCACGGGCATCCGTCATGCGTAGTGCTCCGGCGCCCGGTGGACGACGAGCTTCTCGACCCGCGACGACCGCCAGGAAGAAGGCGATCCCGAGCAGCGCGGTGATGATGTTCGTCGCCCAGAGCTCCTGCGGCTCGATCGTGTAGTACTGGCTGAAGTTGACGATCGCGCCGCCGAGGCCGCCCTGGATCGAGGCCGCGGGCTCGGAGATGATCGCGCCGACGACGGCGAGCGGCGCCGCGATCCGGAAGGCCGAGAAGAGGTACGGGATCGAGCTCGGCACCTGGAGCTTCCAGAGGATCTGCCAGCGGCCGGCCGCGTACGACTCCATCAGCTCGACCGCGCGCGGATCGGCTGACTCGAGACCCCGCAAGGTGTTGATCGTAACGGGGAAGAACGTGAGGTACGCCGCGAGCACCGCGACCGAGATCCAGTCCTTGACGCCCTTGGAGCCGAGGCCGACGACGACCATCGGCGCGATCGCAAGGAGCGGGATCGTCTGCGACGCCACGACGTAGGGGATGAAGCCGAGTGCCAGGATGCGCGACTGAGAGAGCGCGACCGCGATCAGGAAGCCGACGATCGCGCCGATCAGGAAGCCGAGGATGCACTCCTTGGCAGTGAAGAGTGAGTTGTGCCACAGGATCTCGATCAGCCAGGGCCCGTTCACCTGAGCCGGCTGGAAGAGCGCCTCGACGATCTTGTGCAGATGCGGCATCGTCACGTCGTTGACGGCGAAGGGCCAGGTCAGGTGGTAGCGCGTCCCGATCCAGTGCCAGCCCTCCCAGAGCCCCCAGATGACGGCGAGGACCAACACGAAGATCCCGACTCGCTTGCCTGCGTTCCGCATCGCGCTGGAATATCGCAGTTGTAAAGTCAGGCCGTGCCGCTTCAACCCGATCGCGCAGTCGCCGAGCTCGTCGAGCTCCGCGAGCTGACCGAGGACGAGAACGGCGCCCAGCGGGTCGCATGGACGGACACCTGGGAGAGCGCGCGCGACTGGCTGCGCGGGAAGCTCGCCGAAACGGGCGCGCGCGAGGAGATCGACGAGGCCGGGAACCAGTGGTTCACGATCGGCGAGGGCGACAACGCCCTGCTGATCGGCGGCCACCTCGACTCCGTGCCGAACGGCGGCTGGCTCGACGGCTCGTTGAACATCGTCGCGGGTGCCGAGGTCTTCCGCCGGATCGCCGAGGAAGGGCCGCCACCCATCCCGGTGCGCCTCGTGAACTGGGCCGACGAGGAGGGCGCGCGCTTCGGGCGGTCGCTCTTCGGCTCGTCGGCGGCCGCGGGCTCGATGCGCGACCAGGACGAGCTGCGGAAGTTGACCGACCGCGACGGCATCGCGCTCCCCGACGCCCTGCGCGAGCACGGCGTCGAGCTCGACAGCGCGCTCGACGCGCGCGCCCAGCTCGAGGGCGCCGGCGCCTATCTCGAGCTGCACATCGAGCAGGGCCCGGTGCTCGAGTCGATGGACATCCCGCTCGGCGTCGTGCTCGGGACGTTCGGCGTCGAGCGCTCGCGAATCACCTGGCGCGGGCAGGCCGCACACTCCGGCTCGACGCCGATGGATCAGCGCCGCGATGCGCTGGCGGGAGCGGCGAAGCTGGCGCTCGCGATCCGCGACATCGCGCGGGAGACCGGCGGCGGCGCCGTCTGCACCTCTGGCGGCGTCGTCTGCAAGCCGGGGATCGTCACCTCGGTCGTCGAGACCGCCGAGCAGCTCCTCGACCAGCGCCACCTCGACGCCGATGCCCTCGCGGGGATGCTCGCGGCGGCGAAGGCGGCCTCCGAGCGGTTCGCGGCCGAGGAGAACATCGAGGTCTCGTGGGAGCGGATCTGGTCGATCGAGCCGATCCTGTTCGACGACACCCTGATCGGGTTCGCCGACGAGGCGATCCGTGAGGTTGCCGGCACATCGCACCGTCTGCCGTCGGGCCCGCTCCACGATGCCGCCGAGGTGTCACGCGCGGGCGTGCCGACGGTGATGGTGTTCGTGCAGAGCCTCCGCGGCCTCTCGCATACGAAGCTCGAGGACACGAAGACCGAGCATCTCGAGCTCTCGGTTCAGGCTCTCGACCGGCTGGCCTCGCGAACGCTCGCGTGGCTCGCCGGCTGAACGTCAGGTCTCGGCGACAACCGGGTTTGCGAGCACCCCGATCCCGTCGATCTCGATCTCCACGAGATCCCCGGCCGCCATCGCGACCGGCGGGTCGCGGTAGATCCCGACTCCCGAGGGCGTCCCGGTCAGGATCAGGTCGCCCGGCTCGAGCGTGAAGACCGCCGAGACGAACGCGACGAGCCGGCGGACGCCGAAGACCAGCTCGGCCGTGTTCCCGTCCTGCAGGAGCTCGCCGTTCAGCCGCTGCACGACGCGCAGCCCGCTCGCGTCGCCGAGCTCCGACACCGGCACGAGCTCCGAGCCGAGCGGGCAGAACGTGTCGAAGCCCTTCGCCCGCGTCCACTGCTTGTCCGAGCGCTGCAGGTCGCGCGCGCTGACGTCGTTCGCGCAGCGGTAGCCGGCGACGAACTCGAGCGCATCGTCCTCGTGGATGCGGCGCCCGACCCGGCCGATCTCGACAGCCAGCTCCGCCTCGGAGTCGACGTGCACCGATTCGGGTGGCAGCACGATCGCCTCGCCCGGGCCGATCAGCGTCGTCGGGAACTTGCCGAAGAGCAGCGGCTCGGCCGGCGGCTTGATCCCCTGCTCCTCGATGTGGGAGAGGTAGTTGAGCCCGGTTCCGATGATTTTCACGCGCCTATCTAAGCGATAGTCTGCGCGGATGGCGATCAGCTTCGGCGTCACGGTCCTGCCCGACCCGCCTTACGGCCGCTTCCTCGAGCTGCTGCAGCTCGCGGAGCAGAACGGCTTCGAGTACGGCTGGACCTACGACTCGCATGTGCTCTGGCAGGAGTCGATCCCGCTGCTCGCGCTCGCTGCCGACCGGACCTCGACGATGAAGCTCGGGCACTTCGTCACCAACCCCGGGACGCGCGAGCCGACCGTGCTTGCGAGCGCCTACGCGACGCTCCACGACATCTCCGGCGGGCGCATGGTGATGGGGATCGGCCGCGGCGACTCCGCGCGCCGGTTCATCGGCCAGGAGCCCGTGAAGATGGCCGAGTTCGAGGCCGCGTGCCGGATGATCCGCGACTTCATGAACGGCCGCGAGGTGCACTGGAACGACAAGGACCTGCAGCTCACCTGGGCGCACGACGACCCGCCGATCCCGATGTTCGTCGCCGGCTACGGCCCGAAGGCGCTCGCCGTTGCCGGGCGCGTCTCCGACGGCGTGATCATCCAGCTCGCCGACCCGGTGATCATCGAGTGGATCATGGCCACCGCCCGCGCGTCCGCCGAGAAGGCCGGCCGCGACCCGGACGCCCTGCAATGCATCGTCGGCGCGCCCTCGAAGGTCGACGCCGACCTCGACCGCTGCCGCGAGGAGGTTCGCTGGTTCCCGGCGATGGTCTCGAACCACGTGATGGACCTCGTCGAGCGCTACGGCTACGACTCCGACATCCCGTCGGAGCTGACCGACTTCGTCAAGGCGCGGAAGTTCTACGACTACAAGGACCACTCGCGCGTCGGAGCCGCCCACGGCGAGTTCGTCACCGACGAGATCTGCGACCGCTTCACGGTCATCGGCTCCGCCGACCAGTGCGCCGAGAAGCTGCGCGCGCTCGAGGCGGTCGGCGTCGACCAGTTCAACGTCTACCTGATGACGAACGCCCAGGAAGAGACGCTCGAGGCGTACGGCCGCGACGTCATCCCGCAGTTCGCGGGCGCCCCGTCCGCCTAGCTTGTAACTCGGCGCACGAGTAACTTGCGCTCAACCCCCCTCGGGTCGGTAGGCTCGGACCAGTGAGCAGCGAGGGGCCTGTTGTCACCGCAACCGACGTGACGCGGCGCTACGGACAGGGGGAGACCGCCGTCGACGCATTGCGCGGCGTGTCGCTCGAGGTCGAGCGCGGCAAGCTGTCGGCTGTCATGGGGCCGTCCGGCTCCGGCAAGTCGACGCTGATGCACATCCTCGCGGGCCTCGACAAGCCGACGAGCGGCTCGGTGACCGTCGCCGGCGAGGAGATCACGAGCATGAACGACAACGCGCTCACGCACCTGAGGCGCAACCACATCGGCTTCGTGTTCCAGTTCTACAACCTGCTCCCGATGCTGAATGCCGAGGAGAACGTGAAGCTCCCGCTCTCCGTGGCCGGCGAGGACGTCGACGAGAAATGGTTCGCCGAGCTGATCGCGAAGGTCGGGTTGCAGAAGCGGCTGAAGCACCGGCCGAGCGAGCTCTCCGGGCGGCCAACAGCAGCGTGTCGCCGTCGCGCGCTCCCTCGTCTCGCGGCCGACGGTGATCTTCGCCGACGAGCCGACCGGCAACCTAGACTCGCGCTCGAGCGCCGAGATCCTCGCTCTGCTTCGCGACTGCTGCGACACGTACGGGCAGACGATCGTCATGGTCACCCACGATCCGCGCGCCGCCGCGATCGCCGATCGCATCCTCTACATCGCCGACGGCAACATCGTCCTCGATCAGAAGGGCGCGACCGCCGCAGAGGTGCTGAAGACGATGAACGAGCTCGAAGGCGTGCCCGCCGCCGCCTCGTGATCCGCGTCGCGCTCAAGGACATCCTCGGGCGCAAGCTCCGCCTGATCCTGACCTCCCTCGCGATCGTCATGGGCGTCGCGATGGTCAGCGGCACGTTCGTCCTCACCGACACGATCAACGCAGGGTTCAGCGCGATCTACTCGACCGCCTACTCCGGGTCGGACGCAGTCGTGACCGGCAAGGAGGCCTTCGGAGGCTCGCAGAACGCACCGTCGTTCCCCGAGTCGACGCTCGGCGCGGATCAAGTCGCTGCCCGATGTCGCTGCGGCCGACGGCGGGATCGGCGACCAGGCGCAGTTCGTCGGCTCGAACGGCAAGACGATCACCCACGGCGGCGCGCCCGGTCTCGCGTTCAGCACGAACGGCCCGTCGCGCTTCAACCCGCTCACGCTCGTCTCCGGGCACCTGGCCCCACGGCCCGCACGAGGTCGGAGTCGACGAGCACACCGCCTCTACCCAGGGCTTCAAGGTCGGGCAGACGGTGCCGGTCGTCCCGCGGGGCGGCAAGGAGCAGCCGTTCAAGATCGCCGCGATCATCAAGTTCGGAAGCGCGAACTCGCTCGGCGGCGCGACCCTCGCGATCTTCGACCTGCCGACAGCTCAGAAGCTATTCCACAAGGTGGGCGAGCTCGACCAGATCGACGCGGCCGCGAAGCCGGGTACGACCGCGCAGGCGCTCGTCGCGCAGATCCAGAAGGTCCTGCCGCCGAACACCCAGGTTCGCACCGGCCAGGATCAGGCCCAGGCTTCCACGAAGGAGACCAGCGATCAGCTCGCGTTCCTCCAGTACTTCCTGCTCGCCTTCGGTTTCATCGCATTGTTCGTCGGTGCGTTCGTGATCGCGAACACGCTGTCGATCACGATCGCCCAGCGCACACGCGAGTTCGCGACGCTGCGTGCCGTCGGCGCGACGGGCCGTCAGGTGCGGCGCGTCGTGATCATCGAAGGGCTCGTGCTCGGCACGTTCGCTTCGCTGGTCGGACTGTTCGTCGGGCTTGCTCTCGCCAAGGGGCTCGACGCGCTCTTCAAGGCGTTCGGGGCCGACCTACCACAGCGCGGCCTGGTCTTCGCCTGGCGCACGGTGATCATCTCGATGGCGCTCGGGGTCATCGTCACCCTCCTTGCGAGCCTGCGGCCGGCCGTCAGGGCAACCCGTGTGCCGCCGATCGCGGCCGTGCGCGAAGGGTCGATCCTGCCGCCGTCGCGGTTCGCGCGCTTCGGCCCCATAGTCGCGCTCGTCGTGTGCGGCGTCTCGCTCGCGCTGATTCTCTACAGCTCGTTCGGGAGCGGCCTCACGACCGGCAACCGCCTGATTCTGCTCGGCGTCGGCGTCCTCGGCTTCTTCATCGGCGTCGCGATGGTGGCGCCGAGCGTCGCCCGGCCGCTCGCCTCGATCCTTGGCCGGCCCGCCCAGCTGATCGGCGGCGTCTCGGGCGGCCTCGCCCGGTCGAACTCGATGCGAAACCCGGGACGTACCGCGTCGACCGCCGCCGCGCTGATGATCGGGCTCGCCCTGGTGACGATCGTCGCCGTGCTCGCGCAGGGGATCAAGGCGCAGTTCGAGGACGCCGTGGCGGCCGAGTTCCACGCTGACTACGCCCTGACCTCGCAGGACGGCTTCACGCCCACGTCGACCGCCTCGGCCGAGGCTCTCCGACAGTCCGGCGTGGCGACTCTCGTCGCCGGCGTCCGTGCGGGCGACGGTCGCGTCGCCGGGAAGTCGCTCCCGGTCGCCGGCGTCGACCCGGGCATCTCGAAGGTGCTGAAGCTCAACTGGCAGGACGGAACGAACACCGATCTCGACACTCTCGGGATGACGGGAGCGATCCTGACCAAGGGCTACGCGAAGAACCACGATCTGAGCGTCGGCTCGCCGATCCGGCTCGAGACACCCGGCGCCAAGTACCTGAACCTGCGCGTGCACGCAATCGTCGCCCCGCCCCAGGGCGGCTCGCCGCTCGGCACGGTCACCGATCTCGTCACAGGCGTTCGACTCCGTCTACCCGAACCCGCAGAACGTCTTCACCTTCGTCAATACGCCGGGCGGGGTCACCCCGGAGAACACCGCGAAGCTGAACGCCGTCCTCGACGCCTATCCGGACGCCAAGATCCAGACCCAGGCCGAGTTCATCCACACCCAGGAGCAGGGGATCAACCAGTTCCTCATCCTGCTCTACGTCCTGCTCGGCCTCTCGATCATCGTCAGCCTGTTCGGGATCGTGAACACGCTGATCCTCACCGTGTTCGAGCGGACGCGGGAGATCGGCATGCTCCGCGCCGTCGGGATGACGCGCCGGCAGACGCGGCGGATGATCCGCCACGAGGCCGTGATCACCGCACTGCTCGGCGCGGCGCTCGGGATCCCGGTCGGGCTAGTGCTCGCGTTCCTCTTCGACCGGGCGCTCTCGGATGTTCCGTTCGTCGTGCCCTGGGGCACGCTGATCGTCTTCATCATCGCGGCGATCATCGTCGGGCTCCTCGCGGCGATCTTCCCGGCGCGGCGCGCGTCGAAGCTGAACGTGCTCAACGCCCTGCAATACGAGTGACACGCGAAGACCTCGTTGCGCTGCTAGCCGCGCACGAGCCGGCCGACGTCGAGGAGGCCGCAGACCTCGATCGGATGCGCGACTGGGCCGAGACGCTCGAGGACCCGTTCTCGCGTGAGCAGGCGGGAGCGCACTTCACCGCCTCTGCGGTCGTCGTCGATGCGGCTGGTGAGCGGACGCTGCTCGTGCACCACCGCAAGAGCGGCTCGTGGTTCCAGCCGGGCGGGCACTTCGAGCCCGAAGACATTTCAGCGGTCGCGGCCGCCGAGCGCGAGGCGCGGGAGGAGACCGGGCTCGCCGTCTCGGCCGCCGGGCCGGGGCTGCTCGACGTCGACATCCACTGGGTGCCCTGGGACGAGCACTACCACCTCGACCTGCGCTTCCACCTGATCGCGACCGGTGAGCTCGCGCCTGACAGCGCCGAGGTCGACGCAGCGGAGTGGCTCACCTGGCACGACGCCTTCGAGCGGATCGACGAGCACGCCTTGCGGCGCGCGTTGCTAAAGGCGTCCGGACGCGGTCTTCGCGAGTGACTGCTGAACTGCGACGAACGGCTCGACGCCGGCGAACTTGATCGTGATCGCGGTGCCGTTCTTCCAGACGAGGAGCGTCGTGCCGTTTGCCGACCACGTGTCGGCTCCGACGCCCTGAACCGGGACGACGATCCCCTTGATCGTCTTCGCGGCCTTGTCGAAGGCGGTCTGCGTCGCCGTGTGCGAGGTCTGCACGGTCATCGTCTTCTTCTTGACGACATACGTGCAGACGCGGGTCGCGCCGACGGTCTTCGGCTTCGCTTTCGGCGGCGTCGCCCCGAGCACGGTCGAGGCGTCGGTGGTCGAGATCAGCACGCAGGGATCCGGCGGCTGGGCGGCTGCGGCCGAGAGCGCCGAGATGCCTGCGGCAGCAACGACCGAGGTGATGAGCAGCCAGCGCACCAAGGCCAGAATAGCCGCTATCCGGCTCTCCTGAAGCCCACCGCGGCAGGGCTCGGATCGAGCGGGCTGACCGGCAGGCCCGGCAGCGGCTCGGGCGCGTTGTAGCCGCCCGGCGCGACATCGTTCGGGCCTTCCGGATGGAACAGCCCCGCAAGCAGCTGGATCTGACCGCGCCCGACGCCGAGCTCGAACTGGCCGCCCCCGTAGAGCGAGATCCCGGCCTCGGCGCAGCGGTCGTAGAACTCGAAGAGCCGGGACACCGGGCCGAAGCGCGACGGCTTGGAGTTGAGGACCCGTGGTGCGAACGGCAGCGCCTCGACATCGGCCCACGAGTGGATCGGCGCGTCCCAGGTGATCCGGCTGCGGTAGGGCTCGAGAAGAGCGTCGGTCGAATCGTCGAGCCGCGGATCTTCGATCCACGCGTCGGGGAAGCCCTCCGCGACGCGCAGGTAGAGCTCGGGGTCGGCGGGACGGTCGACGCTCGTGCCGTGGTAGGCGCCCTTCAGGTCTACGGTGTCCACCTTGCGGAGAGCGGCGAGCTCCGCGACGAACTCGTCCGTCCAGTCCGGTGTCGGATCGAGCTTGAAGCGGAGGTCGGGATAGAGCGCGAGCCAGCCGTCGAGCGAGGCGGCCCGGGTCGACGAGACGAAGTTCAGCGGCCGCGCCTCGCGTCCGAGAGCGTCGCCGAGCGATAGGCCGGCCTGCTTGAGCGCGAGGTCGAGCGCCGAGGACTCGAACGCCCAGCGCCGGTAGTCGCGGAAGGCGGCCTGCCCCGGCTCACCTACCGGGAAGAGGTTGAGCTCCTCGAGGTGCTTCGACAGCGAGTCGAGCGTCCACGAGCCGGTGAGCGTCGGGTGCGGGAAGCGACCTGGGTGGTGCTCGGCCGGGTCGTAGGTTACGTCCTCGCCGCGTCCCTCCATGCCGCCGCCGCGGATCGCGATCGTGGTCGTCTTCCGGGTGAACTCGGGCGAGATCTCGACGCTCGCGACCTCGTAGTCCGCGCCCTCGATCTCGAGCGGCAGGTCGCGGACGTGGTCATACACCCCCATCCGCCTAACCTAGCTGCGGCCCTCGAGGTGGCGTCGAAGCGCGCCGAGCCGATCGTCCCACTCCTCGCCGGCGTCCGTCAGCCGGTAGCGCGTCTCGCGCCCGCTGCGCTCTGACTCGACGAGCCCCGCGTCGCTGAGGGCGGCGAGGTGCTTCGAAACGGCCTGCCTCGTCATCGGCAGCTCGCCCGTCAGCTCGGTCGGCGTCGCGGTGCCGTGCCCGGCGAGATACCCGAGCATCTGCCGCCGGCTCGGGTCTGCGAGAGCGGAGAAGACGTGGTTCAGGTTGTCGCTGCTCAGTGGATCAGGCAAAGGCGAGCGCCGAGGCTTGCAGGTCGAGGGCGGTCGTCCAGGCCGGGGAGGTCTCGACGACGGTGAGGCGAGTGCCGTCGGCGTCCTCGTCGAGGATGAACTCGACCTCGCCTTCATCGTCCCATTCGAACGCGAGCCGCTCGCCGGGCTCGACCTCGGTGACGGTCGCGTGGCGCGACTCGCCGTTCGACCAGCGGAAGGTCGCCTCGCCGCCGGGCCGGAGCTCAAGCTCGACATCGTTCGCGAACCAGCTCTCGAGCTCGAACGGGTCGGTCAGGGCGGCCCAGACCTCGTCGCGGGTCGCCTCCAGAACGATCTCCTTGCGAATCATCGGCAACCTCCTGGTTGCGTGTATTGTGAGCAACCTACTGGTTGCACATTACAGGAGGTGCAGTGTTGGTTGGTCAGGTAATCCCGATGGTGCTCGAGGCCGACGGCCGCGGCGAGCGCTCGTTCGACATCTACTCGCGGCTTCTTCGGGAGCGAATCGTCTTCCTCGGCCAGGAGGTCGACGACTCCGTCGCGAACCTCGTCGCGGCACAGCTACTCGTGCTCGAGGCCGAGGATCCCGACAAGGACATCTGGCTCTACGTCAACTCGCCCGGCGGCTCCGCCTATGCAGGCATGGCGATCTACGACGCGATGCAGTACGTGAAGCCCGACATCGCGACTGTCTGCATGGGGATGGGGATGTCCGCGGCCGCGATGATCCTCTGCGGCGGGGCAGCCGGCAAGCGCTACGCGCTCCCGAACGCCAAGATCATGATCCACCAGGGATCCGGCGGGTTCCGCGGCACCCCCGCCGACATTCAGATCGCCGCGCGCGAGATCCTCGAGCTGACGCGGCAGATGTCGGAGATCATCTCGCGGCACTCGGGGCGAGCCGTGGAGCAGGTGCTGCTCGATATCGACCGCGACCGTTTCATGACCCCGGCCGAGGCGGTCGATTACGGCTTGATCGACGGGATCATGAGCGCGCGGGGCGTGCCCGCGACGAAAGCAGCGTGAGCAGGAACCGGAAGGCCGTGACGAGGACGCCGACGGTGACCAGCGAGACGATGAGGAACGCGCCCTCCTTGCTCCCGAGCGTCCGGCCGAGCACCAGTGCGCGGACGAGCACTGCGGCCGGCACGCCGACCGCCCAGGTCGCCGCGAGCCGCGCGAGGCTCGGCCGCGTGTAGAGGTGAAAGCCGAGCGCGGCCGCGAACCAGCAGCCGAGGAACGGGAGGGCATCCCGGGCGTAGCCGGTGGCATGGAGCCCGTGCTCGTGGGAGAGCAGGCCGATCGTGACGAAGGCAAGGATCGCAGCAGCGTCGGAGGCAGCGGCGGCTCTCGGGGCAAGGCGGGCGAGCACGTACCGAGGGTAGAGCAGACACCGCGAGGGGCGCCCGCTGGGGCGCCCCTCTGACATTCGCCGGTTACGACGGAGAGCTGCTTAGGTCGATTCAGGAGCTGCGCCGGCGTCGTCGGCCGGGGGGGCCGGGGCGTCGGCGGGCTCGGCGGGAGCAGCCGGCGCCTCAGGCGGCGGAGCCGGGGTGGCGGCCGCGGCGGCGGCGCCGCCGGCAGCTGCGGGCTTACCGACGCTGACGTTCTGAGGCATCTTCGGCATGGTCACGCCCTCGTCCCGACCGCGCTTTACCGCAACGACGGTGAGAAGGATCGCGACGACCGATCCGACGTACATCGGCCACGCGCGGTACTGGCTCCAGTCGAGGAACACGATCACGGTGCAGACGAGGAGCGCCACCGAGAGACCGACGGAGCTCATCGCGGGCGTGATTTCCCCGAGCTTGACCTCGTAGTTCATAGCCCGGCCGATCTCCCAGATGAGATACGCAATGGCGATGAGGATCGTGATGATCCCGAAGCCGTGCCAGAGGCTTCGTCCGACGCTGTAGGGGCCGAACGTGTACTCCTGCCAGTTGAAGAACGACAGGATGATGAAAAGAATCAAGCCCGCGAGGGTTCCCTGAGCCTCGCGGGGCAACTTCATGATGGCATCCATGTATCCAACGCCCTTTCCGTGTCGTTGCCGGCCATGACCCGCGTTCTTGGCGGGTACTCGCGAGCATAATCCGAAAATCGGCTGGAGGGGGCTGGCGGGCCGGCTCGCGAGCCGGTCAACCGCGGATGTGGAACGGCGCGGCGCGCCAGTCGTACCAGCGCCAGAACCAGTCCGGAACGATCCTCGGTGCGTGCGGGCGCGTACCGGCCTTCCCGTTCTGGAGCCAGTTGAACAGGTCGAACGACCATCTCGGCAGGGCCTTCGGGAGCTTCGAGGGCCGCTTGGATGGGACGAGGACGAGTGGCTTGGAGGGCTCGCTCATCTTCCCGGCGGCGTCGGTCGCGATCACCCGGTAGACGCTCGGCGCCGCGTGGTGAATCCGCGCGACGGCAGCGGTGGTCTGCCCGGGGATCGCAAGCAGCGGATGATTGGTGAGCGTCACCTGGTAGGAGACGGCATCACCGCTCGGCCCGGTCGACTTGCCCCACGAAAGCACGAGCTCACCGTGCGAGAAGTGCCCGGTGAGATCGGCGGGAGCGGTGGGCCGTGAGCGCTCGGGAAGCACGGCGAAGAAGCCGCTGCTGGTCGTCTCGATGTCGAGCGAGCCGTCGGCGTTGCGGGAGTAACCGGCGCGTGCGCCTTTCGGCAGAGTCCCCGAGAAGAGCGGCTGGAGGGGTGTCCAGCTCGTACCGTCGGTCGAGGTCATCGGCGCGAGCGGCCCGGGCCGCGGCGGGATGTGGATGGTCAGCGGGACGGCGAATCCGCTTCGAAGCTGGGTCGTCGCCGTCTGCTGCACCTGGAGCTGCACGCCGTAGCCGCCGGTCGCGAACCCGGTGACGGGCACGGTGGGCAGCGCTGGAGTGAGCGTCACGACGACCGACTGCCGGAAGGCGCCGGCGGGCCAGTTCACCGTCGAGAGGCCGTCGACCGCGGTCACCGAGCCGGCGGCCGACTCACCGAGGAGCGGCGTCGTGGCGGGCGGGCCGGGAATCGGGGTCGCGCCCGTCGAGCCGACGACGGCGGCGTCGACGTAGCTCGAATCGATGTCGATCGTCGCGCCGTTCCAGGTCTCGTGGTGCGCACCGCGGTACTGATGGATCCGCTGGTGGTTCGTCCAGAGCGTGTCCGAGACATACGGGTTGCCGAACACGCTCTCGTTGCCGTTCCAGTCGGCGATCCAGACGTCGTCGGGCGAGGAGCCCGTCGCGGCGAGCGCCTGCAGGTCGCGAATCGTCGAGCCGGCGCTGCCGTACACGCCCGCGAGGTCGCCGAGCGCGTGCAGCTCGTTCACCCAGCCGGACACGAACGCCTGCACAACCTGGCTGCACGCCGGGTTGTTGACCGAGTAGCCCTCCATGTCGAAGTAGATCGGGCTGCCCGGCGGGAGCCCGAGCGCAGTCGAGTCGTTCGCGGCATCGTCGGCCGCAGCCGTCCCCTGGGTCGCCGCGAGCGTGGGGGAGATCTTTGCGACGTCGGAGCGGCCGATGCAGGGCGCCTGCAGGCCGACGTAGAGCGGGATCAGGCTCCAACCGGTCGCGACGGCGCCGGCCGTCCAGGTCGGCGAGAGCTGGGGATTCGAGCAGGCGCGATTGGCGCCGCCGACATAGATGCCGAGGGCCCGGTAGGGCGACGCGAGCCAGGCGTTCAGCGTGTCGAGGTTGGGCGCGTTGCACGCGTCGAACGCGTAGCCCTCGAAGGCGGACGCCTTGGACGCGCCCGACGAGGCAGACCCGCCGCCGGCCAGGACGAAGCTGAGCCCCGCCGCGAGTGCGACGCCACCCAATCGTCTCCAGTTCCTGCGAGCCCCTGAAGCGCGCGCTGAGCTCAACCAGCGCATGACAGGTATTTCGCTGCGCGCCGCAGCGCTCCTTGCCATCGCCTCAAGGTACGGGGGAAACCTGAGAATCCGATTCGGGCCTCGTGCGGAGAGTGTGTGCGACGCGGCCGAACCCGTCGACGTCGTCGAGCGAGCGCTCGCGCCGCATCACCTCACCCCCGTTCGAGTCGGCGCCGAGCGCGGTGTTCCCCTCGATCGCCGTGAACGAGCCGTCGTCGCCGGCGCGCTCGACGATCCCGATGTGGTCCGGGGCTCCGCCGCCCCAGTTGTAGATAGCGAGGTCGCCGGGCCGCGGAGGCCGGCGACCGAGCCACATGCCGGTCGAGCGCAGCCAGGCCTCGGTCGAGGGAACATAGGCGCAGCCGCGGGCCGTGCACCCGGCGGCGTCGAAGCCGGCCGCGATGATCGTGCGGGCGCCGACGGCGAAGCAGTAGCTGACGAAGATGTTGCACCAGGGAACGCCGTCGAGCCCGAACCAGGCGCCGAACGGTGTGCGGTTCGACCCCGGCGGGTCCTCTCTCGTCCCGAGCCATTTCGCCGCCTCGGCGAGTGCGCGCCGGCCGATCGCGCTTCCGCCGGACGGCACCGGCCGATCGGGCGCTTTCGCGAGTGCGGCGCGCGTCTCCGGCCCGACGATCCCGTCGACCTGGATCCCGGCCGCCTGCTGAAACTCGCGCACGGCGTGCTCGGTTGCCGGGCCGTACTCCCCGTCGGTCGGGCCGGGGTCGAAGCCGAGCGCGGCGAGCCGCCGCTGGACCGCGAGCACATCGGGCCCCGTGAGGAGCGGGCTCGCGACGAGCAGCAGCCGATCCATGCGGGGAGTCTGCCAGAGCCGTTGTCAAATGGCAACACGCTTATCGCGAACGTATGAGGAGAGGCCCGACGAGTCAGACCTCTCCTCCGCCCGTTGGAGCTCTGGGGGACGCACTCCTTGTCGCCCGGCTCCGACTCCCGCAAGCCTTCCCTTAGCTGCGAGCGTGCTCTGCCACTGTGCGTGCGGCTCGGGCCGGCCGCAAGGGTCGTTCACCGCTCCGTTGCGAGGTTTCGGCCAGGCGGTAAGAATGGGATTGCCGTGGCGAAGCCCGTTGTGGGGATCACGACGTACCTGACGCCCGCGTCGTTCGGCGTGTGGGAGACGACGGCCGCGCTCGTGCCTCAGAGCTACGTGCTCGGCGTCGAGCGTGCGGGCGGCCGGGCGCTGCTCGTGCCGCCGGCCGAGGACGCGATCGAGGAGACGCTCGACGCCCTGGACGGCCTGATCTTCTCCGGTGGCTCCGACCTCGATCCGGATCTCTACGGGCAGGAGCCTCATGCGGAGACGAACGGGATCGTTCCGGAGCGCGACCGGGCCGAGCTCGCGCTGCTCACCGCTGCGCTCGAGCGCGACCTGCCGGTGCTCGCCATCTGCCGCGGCTCGCAGGTGCTGAACGTCGCGCTCGGGGGCGATCTGATCCAGCACCTGCCGGACCTCGTCGGGCACGAGAAGCACAAGGAGTCGCCTGGTGAGTTCTCGGAGCACGAGGTCGAGATCGAGCCCGGAAGCCGCCTCGCCGGTGTTCTCGGAGCCCACGTCGATGTGAAGTCCCACCACCATCAGGGCCACGCCCGTCTCGGCGCGGGCCTCCGTGTCGCGGCTCGCGACGCCGATGGTCAGATCGAGGCGCTCGAGGACCCCGCCCACCGGTTCACGGTCGGCGTCCTCTGGCACCCCGAGGCAGGCGAGGACCTGCGCCTCTTCGAGGCGCTTGTCGAAGAAGCGGCCGCCTACCGCGCCGATCGGCGCTGAGAGCTCTAGGCCCGCGACCGGGCCGACCTCCGTCGTGCAGTGCGCGCAGCGGCTCGCTGCGATCGGGATCTCGCTCAGGCACTCGGGGCAGTTGCGGGTCGTTGGGTCGGCCGGCGGCTCGGTGCGCGCGCGGGCGACGAGTGCGTTCACCGGCTTGATCAGCCGGCGGATCGCTCAGGAGTCTTCGGGGGGCGTAGGCAGCGTCTGAATCGCAGCGAGACCGGCGTTCAGGGCGCGCTCGAGGAACTCGGCTTTGATCGCAACGACCTCCGTAGGATCGAAGGTCGCATCGCTCATGTGGTGCTCGTACCACGCGAGCCAGACCTCGGTCATCCCGCGAACCGCGATCGCCGCCATGACTCGAGCCTTCATCCCGTCTGCCGGCTCGGAAAGCTCGGCGGCGAACGCCTCTGCGAAGACGTCCTCGAGCAGGGCGAGCCTGAGTCGCTGCTCGGCAACGAGCTCCGGCTCCGACTCGGCGACGATCGGGAGCAGGCGGAGAACCTCGAAGTACGGGCGCTCGACCTCCAGCAGATCCTCCCTGACCCAGGACACGATCGTGGTCACGGTCGGCTCCGCAGGGTCGCGCTCCTCGATGCGCATACGCGCGCTCTCGGTGATGGCGTCGATGACGCCGAAGACGATGTCGACCTTCGCCGGGAAGTAGTTGAAGAAGGTGCTCGGCGAGATCTCCGCCATCTCGGCGATCTGGACCAGCGTCGTCTCGTGATAGCCCTGCTCGGCGAAGAGCTTGAACGCGACGTCGATGATCGTCGCCCGCGTCCGGAGCTTCTTGCGTTCCCGTAGGCCGATCTGTGTCGCAGACATCGTCAATTACCCCCTGAAATTTGCCGCTGCACCGAGCTTTCTGCACAGATCGTAACCGAATCTCCAGACTGCAGCAGCCTGGTTTCGCTCTTTCGTTGGGTAATCACCCGTAGTAAAACCCTAAACTAAAAAGCTCATACTCAGTCAGATTCCTGAGAACCGCTATCATCGAGGGATGGAAAGTGCCGCCGAAATCGAGTGGTCGGAGGCCACGCTCGAGGTGCTGCAGCGCAAGGGGCTGCGCAACGGCGGGGCCCGTCGAGCCGTCATCGAGCTGCTCGCCGGCCAGGATTGCTGCCTGACGGCCCAGGAGATCTTCGACCGGCTTCGTGTCTCGGATCGCCGTGTCGGCATCGCGAGCGTGTATCGCGTTCTCGACCTTCTCACCTCCGAGGGCTGCATCCAGCGCATCGATCTCGGCTCCGGCATCTCGCGCTACGAGCCGGTTCACTCCGGTGGCGGCCACCATCATCACCTCGTCTGCGACAGCTGCGGGAAGGTGGAGGCGTTCGAGGACCCGCAGCTCGAGACCGCGATCCACCGGGTCGAGGCGACATCGGGCTACGCGGTCGCCGGCCACGACGTCGTGCTGCACGGCGCCTGCGGCGACTGCCGCTAGAACGCCTCGCGCCAGGTCGCTGCGAACGCGGCGACGTAGATCGCGACGGCCACGCCGATGATCGCGCTGCTCGGGGGAAGCGACGGCGCAGCGTAGGCGAGCGCGATGCCGGCCCAGATCGATGCGAGCGCGGCCGCTACGGAGATCGCGAGACCGAGCCGGGGCTCCGCCGTCAGCCGCATCGCGGCGCCCGCGGGGGCGGCGATCAGCCCGAGCAGGAGCAGCGCACCGACTGCCTGGGTGGCCTCGGCCGCATCGATCGCGAGCAGGACCAGGAATGCGGCGCCGAGCGCTCCGACCGGAACGCCGCGGGCCGCCGCGGAGTCCGGCGCGATCGTTGCGAATAGAAGCGGGCGCGAGATCCCGGCGATCCCGGCGACGACGAGCGCGGCGATCACCGCTGCGAGCTCGGTCTGGTGCGCGCTGAGGCTGAAGATCGACCCGAAGAGCGTGCGGGCTGCGATCGCGCCGTTACTCCCGCCTGCTCCGCGGCTGAAGAGGTAGAGGAACAGCACCCCTAGCCCGAGCACCCATGCGAACACGACCCCGATCGCGGCGTCGTCGACGCGGATCCGGTCACCGAGCGCGGCGAAGAGAAGCGCAACGGCGATCGTCGCGGCGAACAGGCCGACGCGTAGGTCGATCCCCGCGAGCGCGGCCGCGAGAACGCCCGTGAACGCGACGTGGCTGAGTGCGTCGCCGGCGAACACCTGCGCGCGCAGCACGACGAAGTACCCGACCGCACCCGAGGCGATCGCGATCGCCGACCCCGCGACGAGCGCATTGCGGATGAACTCCTGCGCAAGCATCAGCGCCGCCCACCGATTCCCAGCGCTGCCACATAGGCCGCGAACCCGAGCGAGGTGATGAAGAAGCCGACCGGATAGTCCGTGTAGTAGGAGAGCGAGAGCGCAAGCCAGGTGACCGCGAGCCCGATCGCAGCCGTCAGCGCGAGCCCGAAGCCAACGCGTGCAGTCAGCCGCTGCGCCGCAGCGGCCGGAGCGACGAGGAGCGCGAAGACGAGCAGCACGCCGGTGATCTGCGCGGTCGCCGCGACGGCGAGGCCGAGCACGAGCAGGAACGCCGGCTCCAGTAGCCGAACCGGCACGCCGCGCGCCTGAGCTGCCGCCGGGTCGATCGACGCATAGAGCAGCGGCCTTCCGACGAGGACGAAGAAGACGGCGACGCCCGCCGCGACGACGAGCAGCGTCAGCACCTGGTCCTGTGTGATCCCGAGGAACGATCCGAAGAGCAGCGTCTCGAGGCTCTCCAGCACGCCGCTGTAGAGGCTGAGGAAGAGAAAGCCCAGCGCGAAGCCGGCGACCTGCACGGTGCCGATCACCGCCGACTCCTGCTGGCGGTTACGTCCCGTGCGGCCGCGCGAGCCGGCCGCGATCGCGATTGCCGCGATCGAGCAGGAGCCGAAGTAGCCGAGTGCGAGTGGGATGCCGGCGAGAGCCGCCCCGCTTGCTCCGGGAAACGACATCACGGCGAGCGTGTGCCCGGCGAAGCTCTGCCGGCGGAGAACCATGAACCACCCCGCCACCGCGGCCATCAGGGCGACGATCGTTCCCGCCTCGAGGGCGTTGACCATGAACGGGTAGTCGAAGAGGCTCATCAGTGAGCGTGGCGGTCGGAGTGGTGCGCGGGGGCCTCGGGCTGGCCGACGACGACGAGCCGCCCGTCGGAGGTTCGGAGCACCTCGATCGGGACGCCGTAGAGCCCGCTCAGCGTCTCGCTCGTGATCACCTCCTCGGGCCGCCCCGAGACGATCCGGCCGCCGGCGATGTAGACCACCCGGTCGAGATCGGCGAGCAGCGGGTTGACGTCGTGGGCGACGAGGAGCACGGCGACATGCTCCGAGCGGCAGATCCGCGCGAGCAGCGCTGACACCGCGGTCTGGTTCGGTAGGTCGAGGCTGTCGAGCGGCTCGTCGAGCAGGAGCAGGTCGGGGTCGGAGGCAAGCGTCTGCGCGATCAGCAGCCGCTGCTGCTCGCCTCCCGACAGCTCGCCGATCGGCCGGCGGGCGTACGCCGCGGCGTCGACGAGCCCGACCACCTCGTCGACGCGCGCGCGTTGCGTGCGTCCGCTCGAGAGCGGGAGGCCCCACCGGTCGCCGTCGAGGCCCAGACGGACGAGGTCGACGCCACGGATCCTCGTCGAGGAGTCGAAGCCGTGCCGTTGCGGGAGGTAGCCGATGTCGGAGTTGCGGCGCCCCGGCGCCTCGCCGAGGACGGACGCCGAGCCGGACTTCAACGGCAGGAGGCCGAGCAGGACACGCAGGAGGGTCGACTTCCCGGCACCGTTCGGCCCGAGCACCGCCACGAGCTCGCCCGGTGCGATCGTCAGGTCGACGCCGCTCCAGATCGGCGTTCCTGCCGATCTCGGCTGTGGCGCCGCGCAGCTCGACGGCGGGCGTCTCGGTCATCGCCCCGTGGCGCGGTGCAGTGCAGCGATCAGCGCCTCGAGCTCCGCTGCCTGCCATTGCTCGAAGTTGAGTGTGGCGGGCGAGAGCGTCTCGGTGACGGTCGCAACCGGGATGTGCGTTCGCGCGGGCGAGAGCGGTTGCCTGCTCGACCTCGGGGGTGACGTTCTGGCTGTTGAAGACCCAGACCTTGACCTGGTGGCGGCGAAGCTGCCGCTCAACCGTCTCCTTGTCCTTCACGCTTACGTCGGTGCCCTCGGCGACGGCCTTGGCGAAGCCTGAAGGGGTCAGCAGTCGCAGACCGAGGCTCGCACCGAGCGGTTCGAAGATGCTCTCGCTGTATCCGACCGGCACACCGGCAAAGCGGCGGTGGAGCTCGGTACGGAGCGCGTTGTAGCGCGTGAGAGCCTTGGTCTCGAACCAACGCTTCCGTGCCTCGAAGTAGCGCGCGTCGGCGGGATCCGCCTGGACGTAGGCGGCCGTGATCGCGGCGACGACCTTCGTGACAGACTGCGGCGAGTACCACTGGTGCGGGTTGTCGCCGATCGCCGAGGCCGAGTACGTCGCCCACGGAAATCGTTGTGACACCCCCGCCGTCGGCCGCCAGGAGCTGAGAGGCCCAGGTGTCGTAGCCGATCCCGTTGACGATCGCGATCTTCGCGCCTGCGAGTGTTCGTGCGTCGGAAGGGGTCGGCTCGTAGCTGTGAGGATCGGTCGCAGGGTCGACGATGACGCTGCGTACCTGCACGCGGTTCCCACCGAGCTGGGCGGCGATGCTTCCCCACATGTTCTCGGCGGCGACGACCTGCAGAGGAGCCGAGGAGCCGGCCGTCGCGGCCGCGGGCAGCACGGCCACTGCAAGGCAGAACAGCAGAAGGAGGCGCATGTGGCGACTCTACCATAGAGTGAGACTCACTCTCACTATCATCGGGGTCGGTTGGCATACTTCTGCCCCGTGCATGTGGCGTTGCTCCCCTTTCTGGCGATCTCGATCCTGCTGATCGTCATCCCCGGCCCCGACACCGCGATGGTGACGAAGAACGCCGTCGCCGGAGGCCGGCGTTCCGGGGTCTATGCGGCCTTCGGCGTCTCGGTCGGGCTGACGATCTGGACGGCGGCGGCCGCTCTCGGGATCGCGGCCCTGCTCCGTGCTTCCGCGATCGGGTTCGACATCCTCAAGTTCGCAGGTGCGATCTACTTGACGTGGGTCGGGATCCAGATGCTCCGCTCGCGCGGCGTCGTCGCCGCCGCTCCGAACGCCAGGATCGGGAGCGGCAAGAAGGCGTTCCGCCAGGGACTGCTCAGCGATCTCGGGAATCCCAAGATCGCGGTGTTCTTCACCAGCCTTCTGCCGCAGTTCGTGCAAGGGACCGGCTCGGCGTTCACGCCCCTTCTCTTCCTCGGTGTTCTCTTTGCCGTGCTGACGCTGCTCTGGCTCGCGGTCTACGCACTCGCGGTCGGGCACGCCTCGGGTTGGCTCCGCCGCCCCGGGGTCAGGAAAGCCCTCGACCGCGTCACCGGCGTCGTGCTGATCGGCTTCGGCGTCAGGCTGGCGCTCGAGCACCGCTGAGGCGGCTCCCTGACGGCAGGCGGGTTGCCGTCTGCTACAACAGACTCATGCGAGGCAGGCAGATAGCTCTCGCGCTTGCGTTGATCGGATCCGTGGTCGCGTTCGCCGGTTGTAGCGTCACGAAGGCGATCGACCCGATCGCGGGCGCTGCGACGAAGACCGAGCAGAACGGCGCGAAGCTGGCGCTCTCGGCGTCGGTGACGTCGCCTGCCGGTGAGACGTACTCGCTGACGGCGAGCGGCGTGCTCGACAAGCAGCAGGGCGACGTGACCGTCAACCTGCCGGGGTCGAGCAGCTCGTCGAGCAGCCAGGTAGAGCTCAGGTACCTGGAGGAGAACGGCGACCTCGTCCTCTATGTCAACTCGGCCGAGCTCTCGAGCAAGCTCCCCGGCGACAAGCCGTGGGTCAGGGTCGATCTTCAGCAGCTCGGCGAGAAGCTCGGGGTCGACGTCGGCAACCTGCTCGACGGCTCCAACACGAACCCCGCGCAGATCCTCGACCTCCTCCAGTCGACCGGTTCCGTGTCGACCGTGGGGACGGAGACGGTCGACGGCACCTCGACGACGCACTACAAGGCAACGATCCAGCTCGACCAGCTGGCCGGTAAGCTCGGCGGCTCCGTCGGCCAGGTCGCCTACGACGAGCTGGTCTCGAAGGGTGCGCCCTCGACGGTCCCGGTCGACGTCTGGATCGGCGACGACGGCCTCGTCCGCCGCGTCACGATCGACGACAGCCTGACCGTGTCGGGCCAGACCGCCAGCGTGAAGCTGCAGCTCGACGTGAGCGACTACGGGGCCGTGGCAAACGTGACCGCGCCGCCGTCGGATCAGGTCTTCGACGTGAGCGGGCTCATCTCGAGCTTCGTTCACTAGCTCCGAGGAGCCCTTTCGACCTGGCGCCGCGGCGGCGGAAGGCTTACGCGGACGCGGCTTGCGACTGGCCGTCGTCAGGCTCGGGCGCGGCGGCGGGCGTCGTGGCGTGGGCCAGGTCTTCGGCGAGCTCCTTGATCGTCAGGAGCATCTTCCGCTCCATCACCCAGGAGCCGGGCTCCATCACCGAGTAGCCGAGCCACTGCTTGGCCTTGTAGCCGGTCGTGTCGATGCGGTTGCGGCTGATCAGGCGGGTGTGGCCGTGATCCGGCGCCAGCTCGAATGACCAGACCCAGCGGTCGTCGGTCGATCGGAAAGCGAGCGTCTTCTCGGGGTCGAAGATCTCGACGCGGAAGGCGTAACCGCCGGGCATCGGGAACTCGTCGCCAACCGCCATGTTCTGGAGCTCGGGGTGGATCTCGTCGGTGTTCTGCATCTCGACGCCGAGGCGGCGCTCGAGCCAGTCGTAGGTGTACGCACCGCCGCGGCCCGGGCCCATCTGGACGAGCCACGGCCAGACCGCGGAAGCCGGCGCGTTGATGTCGACCGCGCGCGTCGAGACGACCTTCGGCTTGGGCATCAACTCGTCGCCGGGGAGGGTGGCGGCGACCTCCTCCTGTGTGGCGCCCCAGGTCATGTGCAGGGTGCGCAGGAACTTGAAATAGCCGGCGGTCACGCCGCCCGCGACCGCGCCGAGCAGGACCACGCGCTTTGTTGCAGCGCTGTTCATGCGCCCCTGCCGTACGCCTGCCGTGAGAGACTGCCCGCGCCCATGTCGAACTCCATGATGCACGTCACGGCACCGCCGGGCGCGACAACGCGGTTGGCCGCCGGGCCGGTGAGCTAGATGGCTCAGGGGGCAGGCGCTTCCAAGGGACGTACCACCGCGATGGCCGGGGCGACGCTCGTCCTGATGACGCTCGCATCGGCGCAGTTCCTGATGACGCTCGACACGTCGGTGATGAACGTCGCGATCGCCACCGTCGCGAAGGATGTGAACACCACCGTGTCCGGTGTTCAGTCGGCGATCACGCTCTACGCGCTCGTGATGGCGGCGCTGATGATCACCGGCGGGAAGATCGGCGGGATCATCGGCCGCAAGAAGGCGTTCTCGATCGGCTGCGTGATCTACGGCGCCGGTTCGCTCACCACCGCGCTTGCCAAGTCGCTCACCGTCCTGATCTTCGGCTGGTCGCTGCTCGAGGGGATCGGCGCAGCGCTGATCCTGCCGGCGGTCGTCGCTCTCGTCGCGGCGAACTTCCCGGCCGAGGCTCGCCCGAAGGCCTACGGGCTCGTCATGTCCGCCGGCGCGATCGCCGTTGCGGTCGGGCCGCTGATCGGCGGTCTCTTCACCACCTACCTCTCCTGGCGGCTCGTCTTCGCAGGCGAAGTCCTGATCGTCCTCGTGATCCTCGTGCTCGCGCGCAAGATCGTCGACGAGCCGGTCCTCAAGCGCCCCAAGCTCGACGTCGTCGGCGTCGTGCTCTCGGCCTCGGGGCTCGCGATCGCCGTTTTCGGTGTCCTCAAGTCGGGCACGTGGGGCTGGATCATCCCGCGCTCCGGGGCGCCCGACCTCTGGGGGATCTCGCTGACGATGTGGCTGATCTTCGGCGGTGTCTTCGTGGTGTGGCTCTTCCTTCGTTGGGAGCGGAGGCTCACATCCGAGGGCAAGGAGACCCTCGTGAAGCTCTCGATGTTCAAGGTCGAGCAGCTGCGCGGAGGGCTGCGGATGTTCTTCTTCCAGTACTTCATCCAGTCGGGGATCTTCTTCGTCGTCCCGCTCTTCCTCTCGGTCTCTCTCGGCCTCTCGGCGATCCAGACGGGCGTGCGGTTGCTGCCGCTCTCGGTGACGCTCCTGCTCGCCGCGGCGGGTATCCCGCGCTTCTTCCCGGATGCGAACCCGCGCCGGGTCGTGCGTCTCGCGCTGCTCGCCATGTTTGCCGGCGACCTGGTGCTGCTCGCCGGCATCGACTCGGAGGCGAGTGCCGAGGTCGTGACGGTGCCGCTGCTGCTGCTGGGCGCGGGGATCGGCGCTCTTGCCTCGCAACTCGGCAGCGTCACGGTGTCATCGGTGCCCGACAGCCAGAGCCCGGAGGTCGGGGGCCTGCAGAACACGGCTACGAACATCGGCGCCTCCCTCGGGACGGCTCTTGCCGGGTCTGTGCTGGTCGCGACGCTCACGTCGGTTTTCCTGGTCGGCATCTCGAACAACCCGGATGTCCCGCAGCGGGTCAGTGATCAGGTGACCGTCCAGCTGGCGGGCGGCATCCCGTTCATCTCGGACGCGGATCTCAAGGCGGCCCTCGACGACGCGCATGTGACGAACAGCACGGCGGACGCGATCGTCAAGGAAAACTCGACCGCGCGGCTCGATGCGCTCCGCGCCTCGCTTGCTGTTGTCGGCGGCGTCGCGCTCCTCGCGCTGTTCTTCGCCGGCGGCATCCCGACTCGGCAGCCGAAGTCGGCGCCGCCCGAGCCCGAGGAAGAGGGCGCCGACACTCTCTGAGGGCGCCCGGCCCTGTAGGATGAGGCTAACCGTTCCCTCCATTGGAGGTGCAGCTTGGAGCTGAGTCCACCGGACTACGAACTGGCAGTAGAAGCCCGTTCGGCCTGACGGTTTCTAGAGCCGATCTACCGGACCGCTATTGCCGCGGAACACGTGCCTTCGGCTTTCGGCGCTACCTGAGTTAGGCGCGAAGCGCGAGGCGCTGGAGCTGCGAGCGAAATCAGAAGCGGGTGCGACCTTCGGGCCGCACCCGCTTCGCTTTCCTCGGGCTCAGCCGCAGCCGGTCGACGTGCCGCAGTCGCGGCAGGTGTAGCAGGTGCCGGCGCGAACCATCCGGCCGCCGCAGCGGGAGCACTCGATCGCGTCCTCGTGCGTGTTGAAGAGCGCGGTCTGGCCGGGCGTCGGCATCGGGGTGTCGAAGTCGACGACCTCCGGAGCCCCGGCGGCGTAGGCGGCCGACAGGCGCGCCCGGACCTCGGGGGAGAGGATCCCGATCTCCTCCTGCTGGTCGACCGTGAGGAACTTCTTGCCCATCCAGCGGAAGACGTAGTCGACGATCGACTTGGCGTTGCGGATGTCCGGGTCGTTCGTGGGGCCCGACGGCTCGAAGCGCATGTGTGCGAACTTCGAGACGTACACCTCGAGCGGCACGCCGTACTGGAGGCCGAGCGAGACGGAGATCATGAACGAGTTCATCAGCCCGGCGAGGGTGGTGCCCTCCTTGGCGATGTCGACGAAGATGTCGCCTGCCGTGCCGTCGTCGAAGACGCCGACGTGGATGTACCCCTCGTACTCGCCGACGCGGAACTTGCGGCCGACCTCGGTTCGGTCATCCGGCAGCCGGCGGCGCTTCGGAGCGGCGACGCCGACGCCGCCGACCGGGGCGAGCACGCCCTGGCTCTTGTCGGCCTTGCCCGACAGCGGCTGCGCGACCTTGCAGTTGTCGCGGTAGATGGCGATCGCCTTGACGCCCAGCTTCCAGGCATCGAGGTAGACCTGAGCCACCTCGTCGACCGTGGTCGACTCGGGCAGGTTCACCGTCTTCGAGATCGCGCCCGAGATGAACGGCTGGATCGCGCCCATCATCCGCACGTGGCCCGAGTGGTGGACGGCCCTTTCACCGATTGCACAATCGAAGACCGGGTAGTGCTCGGACTTGACGAACGGCGCGCCGACGATCGTGTTCCGCTCGTCGATGTAGGCGACGATCTGGTCGACCTCGGTCGGCGCGTAGCCGAGCTTCTCGAGGCCGAGCGGCACCGTCTTGTTGACGATAGTGATCTCGCCGCCGCCGACGAGCTTCTTCGACTTGACGAGCGAGAAGTCGGGCTCGACGCCCGTCGTGTCGCAATCCATCATGAAGCTGATCGTCCCGGTCGGCGCGAGCACGGTCGCCTGCGCGTTCCTGTAGCCGTTCACCTCGCCCAGGTCGAGCGCGTCGTCCCAGGCCTTGCGCGCCGCCGACAGCAGATCGGCCGGGATCGTCTCGGTCTCGGCGATGTTGCCGACCGACGCGCGGTGCTTCGCGATCACGCCGATCATCGCCGCCGCGTTCGGCTGGTAGCCGGCGAACGCCCCCATGCGGGCGGCGATCTCGGCCGACTTGCGGTAGGCACGGCCCGTCATCAGAGCGGTGATCGCGGCGGCGTAGGCGCGGCCCTCGTCCGAGTCGTAGGGCAGGCCGCGGGCCATCAGCAGGGCGCCGAGGTTCGCGTAGCCGAGCCCGAGCTGACGGTACGCCTTTGCGTTCCGCTCGATCTCCGGCGTCGGGTACGACGAGTTGCCGACCAGGATCTCCTGAGCCAGGAAGACGACGTCGCAGGCATGCTCGAACGCCTCGACATCGAGCTCCCCGTCCTCGCGGCGGAACTTCATCAGGTTCAGCGAGGCGAGGTTGCAGGCCGAGTCGTCGATCGACATGTACTCGCTGCACGGGTTCGAGGCGTTGATCCGCCCCGTGTTCGGAAGCGTGTGCCACGAGTTGATCGTCGTGTCGTACTGGACGCCCGGATCGGCGCAGCGCCACGCGGCGTCGGCGATCTGGTGGAGCAGGTCGCGGGCCTTCATCGTCTCGACGACGGAGCCGTCGACGCGGGCGGTGAGGTTCCAGTCGCCGTCGGCCTCGGCCGCCTCCATGAACGAGTCGGAGACGCGGACCGAGTTGTTGGCGTTCTGGTACTGGATCGACGACCAGTCGGGCGAGTCGAGCGACATGTCGTAGCCGGCCGACTCGAGGACGCGGGCCTTCTCCTCCTCGCGGGCCTTGCACCAGACGAACTCGAGGATGTCCGGATGGTCGACGTCGAGCACGACCATCTTGGCGGCGCGGCGGGTCTTGCCGCCCGACTTGATCGTTCCGGCGGACGCGTCGGCGCCCCGCATGAACGACACCGGCCCGGAGGCATGGCCGCCCTTGGACAGCTGCTCCTTGGAGGAGCGAAGCCGCGAGAGGTTGACGCCCGACCCGGAGCCGCCGCGGAAGATGACGCCCTCACGCCGGATCCAGTCGAGGATCGAGTCCATCGAGTCCTCGATCGAGAGGATGAAGCACGCCGAGCACTGGGGCTTCTCCTCGAAGCCGACGTTGAACCACACAGGAGAGTTGAACGCGGCGAGCTGGTTGACGAGGATCGCCTTGAGCTCGGCCTCGAACGTCTCGGCCTCCTCGTCGTTCGCGAAGTAGCCGCCCTCACGGCCCCAGCGGGTGGTCGTGTCGACGACCCGTCCGATCATCTGGCGCACGGAGCTCTCGCGCTCGGGCGAGCTCATGCGGCCGCGGAAATACTTCTGCGCGACGATGTTCGTCGCGGTCTGCGACCAGAACCGGGGGAACTCGACACCCTTCTGGTCGAACGCCGGGCGCTCCTTGCCCGGGATGAACGCATCGCGGCGCTCCCACTCGATCTCGTCGAACGGGTCGCGGCCAGGGATGGTGAAGTACCGTCGAACGGCGAGGCTGGCGTCCTCTTTGGCGACGGTATTGACGAGCTCGTCGGGCTTGATCACGACCTTGCTTTCTTGTGCTCTAGACACGCTTTCCTGCTTCACCGACGCCATTTTCTCTCCTCATCCGCGGTCCCAGTTAGGACCGAGCAGCGTAAGTCGGGCATCGGATGGAGCCGCGCGAGACCGCCGCGCATTCAGGACTTCAGTTTATCTGCCGCGACTGCCGCGGCAGGCCTCGCGGCCTACGCGGCAGGTGCGTCGCCGTCGTCGTCCCGCGGGTGCGACCGCTGCCAGAACATCCCGCCGACGCCGGCGAGGATCAGCACGATCGCCAGCAGCCCGAGGATCAGGAGCGGCGTGGGGAACGAGTTCGGGTTGCCCGGGACGAGCCGGTCGAGGAAGCCCGTGAGGCCGCCCTTGCTCGAGCTGGAGGAGGCGACCGCGACGGCTGTTGCCTTCGGCAGCTTGCCGAGCAGCGGCGGCCTGCCGGCCGCGATGATGTCGTCCTTCGCGCTGCCGTAGATCTGGGCGACCGGCGGCAGGTGGCTGATCGCCTCGCCGTAGCAGTGGATCGGATAGATGTTGCTGATCGTCCCGTCGTAGAGGTCGTTCAGCAGCGTCACCCAGCAGGCGACCGTGGTGGTGGTCGGCTGCGCGGCCCGTGCGGCCGAAACGGGAAGCGGAGCCAATGCGGCCAGGATGGCGCATAGGGCTACGACGCGGATGAGGCGCTTACGAACTGAGTTCACGGGATGGGGCTTGTAACGCGGGGGTGTCCGAAGGTGATAGTGACGAGTCTTCCGGACGACGATATGCGCCCGGTTGCGACTGTGTAAGGCGATTGTTATTCGCCGGGACGCAGTCAGGTCCGGATGCTAGCGTCGAATGGGATGCGGCTGGCTCGCGAACTCCGGTCGCCGCTTTTCCCGGCCCTCCTCCTGGCGGCTGCCGCGATCTTCTTCGCCCGCGATCCAGGGTCCGCTGCGTTGCCATGGTTGGGGATCGCCGCCTTCGTACTCGTCGGGGTGCTGTTCGCAACCCAGAGCCCGCCCAACGGTGCGGTGGTCTTCACGCCGCTCGTCGCGCTCGCGGTCTGGTGCGCACTCTCGGTCGCCTGGTCGATCGAGGCCGATCGGAGCTGGGACTACACGAACCGCGCGTTCCTCTACGTCGGCTTCGCCCTCGTCGGCGCGTACCTTGCGCGTGACATCGGCCGATTGCTGTTCGGCTTCTCGGGCCTGCTCGGCGTGGTCTGCGTCTGGGCGCTCGCCGGGAAGGTGTTCCCGTGGCTTCACGAGGGGTACGGGCAGATCGCGCGCCTGACCGCGCCGATCGGCTACTGGAACGCGCTCGCGCTGCTCGGCGACATCGCGCTGCCGATGGGCCTCTGCCTCGCGACCCGCCGGCGAACGGCCGGGACGCTGCTCGTCTACGGCTGGCTCGTCGTGATCGGTCTCACGTTCTCTCGCGGCGGCGTCCTGGTCGCGATCGTCGTGGTCGCCCTCTGGATGATCCTCTCGAAGGCCTGGCTCGAGGCGCTCTCGACGCTGCTCGCCGCCGGGCTCCCCGCGATCGGCTCTCTGGCCGTCGCCTTCGCCCTCTCGGGGATCACGAGCGACGGGCAGTCCCACAGCACGCGTGTTCGCGACGGGCTCGTGTTCGGCGTCGTGCTCATCGCGAACGGCGCGATCGCCGCGGCGCTCTCGCGCTACGAGCTGCCGCCGACCTCGCTCGTCCGGCGCCTGGCTCTCGCGGCCCTCGCGATCGCTGCCGTCGTGTCGCTCGCGGCCGGCGCCGCGCACGCTCACAGCTGGTGGAACACGTTCACCAAGCCGTCCGCGACCGAGCTTCCCAACTCACCCGAACCGGCTCGTCCAGTTCGGGTCGAACTTCCGCTGGGGATGGTGGACCCAGGCCTGGGACGGCTGGGAAGCGAACCCGATCGTCGGCACCGGCGCCGGCTCCTTCGACGTCACGAACAAGCGCTACCGGCAGTCGAGCCTCGACGAGACGATCGAGCCCCACAGCCTGCCCGTCCAGTTCCTGAGCGAGACCGGGCTCGTCGGCGTGGCTCTCTTCCTCGGCTCGATCGGCTGGCTGATCGTTCGCGGCCGGCGCCGCCCCGGCCCTCAGCTCGCGCTCGCGCTCGCCTTACCGGCCTACTTCCTGCACGGGGCGATCGACATCGACTGGGACTTCATCTCGGTCTCGGCGCCCGTGTTCATGATCGCCGGTGCGCTTGCGGTGCGACCGTCGGACCGGCCGAAGCCGCAGCCGTTCGCCATCCTGACCGCGAGCGGGATCCTCGCGATCGCCTGCCTCTCGCTGATCGCGGTGTGGCTCGGCGGTCACTGGGAGGGTCAGGCCGACGCGGCGCTGCAGACGAACAACGCGAAGGCGCTCACCCTCGCGAAGCGCGCTCACAGCGTGAACCCGCTTGCCGTCGCACCGCTCCTCACCGCGGCCGCAGCCCAGAGCGGGATCGCGAGCGAGAACGCGCAGCAGCGCACGGCCGGGTGGGCGAAGCGCTACAGCATCGCGACCACCTCTGCCATCTCCTTCCTGACCCAGGCAACCCAGCTTCAGCCGGACAACGCCCTCGCCTGGTACCTGCTCGGCAGCTTCCGCCTCGCCGAGGGCTGCCCCTACGCCGCGCTGCCCGCGTTCAGCAAAGCCACGGTCTTCGACGGCAAGAAGCCCGCCTACGCGGAGGCGTACCAGGCGACCTTGCTGCGCGTGAACTCCGGCAAGGAGAAGTGCTGAGCGCGAGCGCTCAGGCGCCGACGATCACGACGAGCTGGCCGCCGTGCAACGCGCTGCGGCCGACGCCGTCAACCGGCGCGACGACCTTCACGCCGAGATCCTTGCCGAGCCGCATGCCTTCGGCGCGATAGCCCGCGACGTACATGATGACGCTCGAGGCGTAGTCCTGCCGGTGTGCGTTGGCGGTGCCGGAGATCTTGTAGCCGAGGTGCTGGAGCCGGCCCGCCGTGGTCCCGGCCGCGCCGGCCTGGCCGTTGCCGTTCAACACCATGATCCGCACGTGGCTGCGCGGCCGCGCCTTGCCGGCGGGCGCGTGCATCCGGTGGATCGCCGCCTGAACCTTCTTCGGCGGAGCCGAGACGATCGCGGCCGGGTGCGAGGCGCTCGCGACTGCTTGGTGCTCGATCGCGTGCGAGAGCGGCTTCGCGACGAGCATCGCGCCGAGGGCGAGCAGGAGCACGAGCTCGACCGCTGCGACTGCGCTCGCGACGACGGTTGCGCGGCGCCAGGGGCGAACGAGATCCTGCGGGGTGAGAAACGGGGCGTCCACGGGGCCTCCGATTTCGCCGGGGCCACGCGGACTCCTACTCGCGAATCGCCCAGGCCCACGTGGCGGCGAGACCGTCTGCCAAAGGCGTCCGGGCGGTGAACCCGAGCTCCGCCCTCGCGAGCGAGACGTCGAGCGCGGAGCGGCGCAGGTCGCCGAGCCGGGCCGGCTCGAACGTGGGCTCCGCGGTGACGCCCGCGGCTTCGGCGCACGCCTGGTGGAGCGCGAGGACCGTCAGCTCTGTGCCGCTCCCGACGTTGAAGACGCCGCCGCCCTCGTGCGCGGACGCTGCGAGTAGGGCCGAGACGACGTCGCCGACGTAGATGAAGTCGCGGGTCTGCAGGCCGTCGCCGAAGATCACCGTCCCGTCGCCTCGAGCGAACCGGTCGAAGAACACCGCGACCACGCCGCCTTCGAGGCTCGCCGACTGCCTCGGCCCGAACACGTTCCCGAGCCTCGCCACGACGTGGCTCGTGCCGTGGATCCGGTTGAAGCCCTGCAGGTACTCCTCACCGCAGAGCTTGGCGATCCCGTAGGGCGAGAGCGGCAGGCGCGGGCTTCCTTCCGTCGCCGGGCCGTCGCATTCGCCGTAGATCGCCCCGCCGGTCGAGGTGAAGACCACGCGCGCGCCTGCCTTCAGCGCGGCCTCCGCCACCTTCACGGTCCCGACGACGTTGACCTGCGCATCGTTCGCCGGCTCGCGAACGGAGGTCTGAACATCGGTCTGCGCGGCGAGGTGGAAGACGACCTCGGAGCCGTCGACGTCGATGCCGTCGCGGATGTCGCGCTCCACGAGCGTGGCGGCCGGGTTGACGAACTCGCGCCTGCCGAAGGAGAGGTCGTCGACCACGACGACGTCGTCGCCCCGCTCGACGAGGGCATCGACGAGGTTCGAGCCGATGAACCCCGCACCGCCTGTGACCGTTACGCGCACACGCCGTATCGTAGAGAGGCGGTGTTCATCAGCTTCGAGGGACAAGACGGATCGGGGAAGACGACCCAGGCGGGGCTGCTCGCCGCGTGGCTCGGCGAGCAGGGCCACGAGGTCGTCCGGACCCGCGAGCCGGGCGGCACGCCGCTCGGCGAGGCGATCCGCGACGTCGTCCTGCACGGGCTCGACATGACCCCCTGGGCCGAGGCGACACTCTTCGCCTCCTCACGCGCGGAGCACGTCGCGCGGGTGATCAGGCCGGCGCTCGAACGAGGCGCCTGGGTGATCTGCGACCGCTACATCGACTCGTCGCTCGCCTACCAGGGGATCGCCCGCGGGCTCGGCGTCGAGCAGGTCCTCCAGCTGAACCTCGGCGTCACCGGCGGGCTTCTTCCCGCGAAGACCTTCGTGCTCACGCTCGACATCGAGGCTGCCCGGAGCCGGCAGGGCGAGTACCTCGACCGGATCGAGCGGGAGGACGCGGAGTTCCGCCAGGTGGTCGCGGACGGCTACCGGGAGCTCGCGATCATCTTCCCGAAGCGCGTTACATTGCTCGACGGGGCCCAGCCGCCGGACGCGATCGCCGAGGAGGTACGTGAGCAAGTTCGAGCGCTTTAGCGAGCAGCAGGAGGCCAAGCGGCTGCTCGACGCCGCGCTGGTCGAGGGACCCGTGCACGCCTATCTCTTCTACGGGCCGCCGGGAGTCCGCAAGCGGCGGTTCGCCCGGACGTTCGCGCAGGAGCTGCTCGGGACGACCAGGAACGTTCACCCCGACCTGTACGAGCTCGCGGCGCTCGGCGAGATGATCCGCATCGACGCGATCCGGGAGCTGCGGCGCGACCTGCACATGCGTCCCTTCGAGGCGTCCCGGCGCGTGTACGTGATCGAGAGCGCCCACCTGATGAACGAGGACGCTTTCGACGCGCTGTTGAAGGACCTCGAGGAGCCGCCCGAGTACGCCGTGATCATCCTGGTCGCGGACGACCTCGGGCCGATCCCGGCGACGATCCGCTCCCGCTGCCAGCTCGTGCCGTTCACGCGGCTTTCGGAGCGGGCGATCCTCGAAGCCCTCGACGCCCGGGCCCCCGGGCTCGATCCCGCAGCCCGGCTCGCGCTCGCCCGGGTCGCCGGCGGGAGCCTCGACCGGCTTGCCCGCGCGCTCGACCCGCAATCGGCCGAGCGGCGGGCGGCGCTGCTCGCCCAGGCTCGCGCCGTCTACTCGGAGCCCGGCTTCGAGCCTTCCGACGCGGCGTCCGTCCTGCTCGAGAACTCCCGGGCCCGCGGGGTCGAGGCCCGCGATCTCGAGGACGTGAAGGTGCGCGCGCTCGAGCTGTCGACCCGCGAGGCCGACCAGCGCGTGAAGCGGGCGCAGCGCGGGGCCGAGCGCGAGGAGCTGCTCGACCAGCTCGAAGAGCTCGCCTCGTGGTACCGCGATCTCCTCGTCGTCGGAGTCGGAGCGGAGAAGGCGGCGACGCACGTCGATCTGCTCGACCTGCTCCGGGCCGATGCGACCCGCGAGCGTCTGCTCGGGGCCGAGCGCGCGGCCGAAGCGGTGCGCGACACCTGGCGCCGGCTCGAGGAATTTCAGCTCGCACCGCAGGTCGCCCTCGAGGCTCTATTCGTCCTGCTTGCTCGTGAGCTGGGCGGCAGGGCTGCCTCGCTCGTCTGAGAAGCAACTCCTTCCGCAGCGGTCAGGCGTGGCTCTGCGGCTAGGGTTGCGACCGTATGAGCGACATCGTGGTCTTCGTCGAGATCCCTGGCGGGTCTCGCAACAAATACGAGTACGACGAGGAGCTCGGCGGGATCGTCCTCGACCGCCGCCTGTTCACCTCGATGAGCTACCCGTCCGATTACGGCTTCGTCGAGGGCACCCTCGCCGAGGACGGCGACCCGCTCGACGCGCTCGTCCTCGTCAGCGACCCGACGTTCCCCGGCTGCCGCATCCGCGTCCGGCCGGTCGGCATCTTCCACATGTCGGACGAGAAGGGGCCGGACGAGAAGATCATCTGCGTGCCCGTCAAGGACCCCGTCTGGGGCCGGCTCGCCGACATCCACGACATCCCGTCCGAGCTCCGCGACGAGATCGAGCACTTCTTCCAGGTCTACAAGGACCTCGACCACAAGGGCTCGGTCGTCACCCGGGGCTTCGGGAACCGCGCCGAGGCCGACGAGGTCATCGCAACCTCACGCGAAGCCGCGCTCGCACCGGCCTCCGAATAGAACTTTCTCGCTCGTAGCGAGTATCCCGCTCCGGCAACGCTTGCGCGGGACCGGTGCAGCCCGTACCTTCCCCCTCGCACCGAGTACGGAGCGCGAGTAAGTCGAAGCCGCTTCTGGAGACCAGTACGCAGAGGGCCGCAAGGCCGGAGGGCGGAAGGTCAATGGAGGCGGGGGATGAAAGCGCAACCGGCTCGGTGAACCTATTTAAGGCGCGGGGGAGCACCTCCGGTTCTCCCCCACGGGCCCCCTCTCCGACATCTTGCGGCGCGTAGTGAGCGAGCGCCGGCGGAGCCGGCACTCGCGGCGGAGCGCTCGCCTTCCGGCGGCTCACGCAGCGGCAACAGGAACTCGTGCTCTTTGCGGCCTTTTGTCATTTCGCACCCTTGCGCAGGGGCTCTGTAGGACGTACCTTCCCCCTCGCACCGAGTACGGAGCGCGAGTAAGTCGAAGCCGCTTCTGGAGACCAGTACGCAGAGGGCCGCAAGGCCGGAGGGCGGAAGGTCAATGGAGGCGGGGGATGAAAGCGCAACCGGCTCGGTGAACCTTTTTAATCGGGCTGAGCCTCCGGTTCGGCGACGAAGATGCAGCGGCTCCCGCGGCGTTTTCGTGCTCGCCTCGAGGGGCGAGAAAGAAGTCGCGCTCGTTGCGAGATTTCTGTTCCCTCAGCCCTTGCGGACACGTCCGCCCGCCCGTACCTTCCCTCTCGCACCGAGTACGGAGCGCGAGTAAGTCGAAGCCGCTTCCAGAGGCTGGTACGCAGAAGGCTTTCGGGCCGGAGGGCGGAAGGTCAGTGGAGGCGGGGGATGAAAGCGCAACCGGCTCGGTGAACCCTTTTAACGGCTCCCACCGCTACACTCGGATCCGCGCCGACGTAGCTCAGCTGGTAGAGCACTTCACTCGTAATGAAGGGGTCCGCGGTTCGAATCCGCGCGTCGGCTTCCCCCGATCAAGCTGGTTCCCGGAAAGTCCTTGCGTCGTCCGCGAAGCGGGTCGTGACCCTGTCGTCCGGTTGAGCGTGGGCACTCGCCCGGCATCGGCCTCTAGACACGCGCCGCCAATTGTACGAGGATCGCCCGGTTGTATCAGGACCAACGTTGCGGCCTCTTCTAGGTCGATGGGAGTCCGCAGGATCAAGGGGAAAGGGGTGCGTGAACCATGATTGGCGAAGGAAACGAGCTGAGCGGCGGGGGGCGCCCTCCGACGCACGAAACTCTGTCGAACGGCCTCGATGACGGATCGGAGGTGGAGCGATGGAACTAGCGCCTCCAACCAACGGAACGCCGTTCTCCGAGCACCTGCTCGGGAAGATGACCGGGACCCGGCTGGTGGTCGATTCCGTCGGACCCACATTGGCGGTGAAGGATCAGATGCTGTTCGCCCGGAGTGCCTCTCCGGTGCCCTTCTCCGGGCCCCTGCAAGGGGCCGCCCTCGGCGTCAAGAGGTACTTCGAAAATCTGGGCATCACGTACAGCCGAGCAACGACCGTGTTCCAGGGGCTCCCGAACCCCGGGGGGTACCCCGACGTCGACATCATTGCGCTCGGCTTCCCTCCGGGGAACACCAAGACGGTGTTCGACATCACACACGATCTGCGCTCCCCGGGGAAAAGTGGGAAGCCTTCGGGGGTGCTGGCGACCTCGCCCGGCTCGGTGTCACCGAACCACGTCCTCATTCCGGCGCCCAACGAGTACTGGTGTCCGTACGGCCCGCCGGCCCATCTGCCCGCTATTCCGGCCTCGTATCCCGGTGGTGAGGCTGGCGTGGACATAACCGTGATCGACAACGGTTACGTCTGGAACTCGGCTTGGGGCGTCAATCCTCTCGATTATCTGACAAGCAGCTGTGTCGCGGAAAATGCGGAATGGCTCCAGCTCGGCGCTGCAGGAGGTGTGAGCTGGGCGAAGGGCAAGGCGAACGTCGTTGACGCCAATGCCGACAAGAAGCTCGATGCGCTCGCCGGTCACGCCAATTTTGTCGCCGGCGTGATCGCGCAGCACTGCGAGCTCCCGAACATCCACATCTGGACACATAGCAGCGCCTTCCTCTACAACCGCGACTTCGACAACTTCTCGACCGAGGCCGCTGTCTGCCGCTCGCTCGTCATGAGCCAGCAGGGCACCGCCACGCCCATCATCCACATCGGCCACGCATCGCCCTTGACGGGCAACGTTGCATCCGTCGTGTGGGACATCGCGTTCGAGCGCATCGGCCCGGGGCTTTCCGATCCGCGGACGCTCGCCGACGAGGTGGTGATCACCTGCCCGGCCGGGAATCAGGGTCTCCTGCAGCCAACCCCCCCGGCGACGCAGCCCCCGGGGACGATCCCTCACTTCCCGGCAGCGCTCAAGTACACCTACCCGTTCGTGAAGGGCGTCGCATCGGTCAACGCTTCCGGCATTAGGTCCCCCTGGTCGAACCACGGCGGGTGGGTCGTATGCTCGGCGATCGGCGAACAGGTCGCGTCCACGTTCCTACACGTCAACATGCACGTCGAAGACGCGAAGTCCGCGAGCACGGGTGCCCAGGCGCCGCCCCAGAACTTCACGAACAATTCTTGGGCGACCTGGAATGGCACGTCGTTCGCGTCGCCGAAGATTGCCGGCCTGATCGCTGCACGCCTGGGCCCGGCATCGAACCCGAGCCAGTCGTGGACATCTCTCGTGGCGACTCACGGCACCGTCCAGAATTCCGACGTGGGGTTCATCTTCACGATCTGACAACGGAAGAGGCTCGTAGCCCAGCGCTCGTCAACCGCTGCCGAGGCAGACGAAGCCCGGCACGGTTGCACGAGCCTGGGCGCGAGCCAGTGCGGTCGCGGGCCTGGCGCCGCCGGCGAGCTCGCGGTGGAATGAGAGCATGAGGCGGCGGCCGGCTGCGTCGGGAACGGGAACGACGCTTGCGATGATCGTCCGCGTGCCCATGCCGAGGAGCGCGGCGGCGAGGCCGAGCAGCTCGTCGCCCGGGCGCACGCTCGACAGTGCGACGTCGCAGGCGGAGAGGACGACGATCTCCGGGGCGAGCTTCAGCTGCTGGAGCGCGTAGACGTTGAGCAGGCCGTCTGCGAGCTCGAGTGACGAGAAGAGCGGGCTGTCGGCGCGGAAATGACCGTGGCACGCCAGGTGGGCGAGCTTGCTGCCCTCGAGCGCCGCGAGCGTTTGCCCGACGGTTGCCTCTCTACCGGTCAGCAGCGTCGAGCCGGGGGTGAGCGCAGCGAGCTGGCATGCCTCGGCGGAAGCGTGACGCAGGCGCGGCCCTGCGATCAGCGCCGTCTTGCGACGACGCGTCCGCTCTCTCCGATCGAGGTCGTTCCAGATTGCGAGCGACGGTGCGACGACCAGCGGCCTGCCGGCCAAGGAGGGAAGCGCGGCCCACGGTACGGCGTGCAGCGTCCCGGTCGGCACGAGCACGAGCGGTGCGGCCCCGATCGCGGGCAGGAGCGGCCGAACGAGCAGCTCGTCCAGCGCGGAGGCGGAAGCGGCCGCGGAGGCAGCGGTTGCCGCCCGGTGTTCCGACGTGATCCGTCCCGCCGCCAGGCGGGCATACGCGAACCGAAGCCAGTCGAGCTCCGCGCCCGCTCCGGACGGGCCCAGCTCGTGCAGCATGAGCTTCCCGCCGACGAGCGTGACTGCATGCAGAGCCCCGTCGTGCTCGACGTATTCGACGAGCGCACGCTCGCCGAGTCCGCGCGCAGCCTCTTTTGCGGTTGGCGGTACGGAGGACATGCCGTCCCTGGCCTCGACGACTCGCGCACGCGCTCGAATCGCGGCCTCGATGCGGGTCTGCTCGGCGCGCTGCCCGTTGGCGAACGCCCGGCGAAGCTCCGTCTGAAGCTCGCGGAGGCGCCGGTCCGCCGGCGGACGAACCGGAGGGAGCCGGAGCGCGCTAGCGCGCAGGCGCTCGGCCCAGGCGAGCACCTTCTCCGGCCGCTCCGAGTCGAGCGCGATCCCGAGTCCGCGCTGGGCCAATTCGACGCCGATGCTGGACGCACTCGCACGAAGCTCGACCGCTCCGAGGGCGGCCCGGTACTCGTCGACGAGCTTTATCCCATGGGCAAGTCGACGCTCGGCGATCTCCGGCCGTCCGTCTGCGAGCGCGAGCCGGGCCTCGGCCTCAGAGATCTCGATGCGGTCGACGGCGTTGCCACGGGCCTTGAGGGGTCGCGCCAGCGCGAGCTGCCGTCGTGCAGTCGTCCGCGCCCCGATCTGCAGCGCGACTCGGGCCACGACGACTCGCGCGCGAAGCCCGTCGCGATGCCAACCCGATCCGTCGAGCACTGTCGCGGCGTCGAGACCTGATCGCAGCGAAGAACGGCCGACGACCCCGGCGGCCAATCCGGCGCGCAGGTACGCGGTGCGTGCGAGCGCGGCGTTCACATGCTTGCCGCGCGCCGCGAAGGATCTCATCGCCTGTGAGGCGAAGGCCTGCGCTGCGACCGGCTCACCCGCGAGTACGGAGATCCCGGCGAGATCGAGCAGGCCTTCGGCGACATAGTCGCCGCGACCCGTGCGTCGACAGAGTGCGACGTATTCCTCGCCTGCCGTGCGGGCTTCGGGGAGCAGGCGTGCCTGAGTCAGCGCGAGGACGCGCAGACGGCCGAGATTGCTCAGCGGGCCCGGCTGGAGATCAGTCGGCATCTCCTCGATCGCCTTGAGGCAGGCGACGACCTCTCCACGAAGCAGATCGACCTCGGCGAGCGCGAGGGCGGCGTCCGCCTCTGCGGCACGTGCTCGGAGACGCACCCAGATCGCGGAGGCGCGACGAAAGTCTGCCTCGGCTCGGTCGAAGATGCCCCGGTCGAAATAGAAGATCCCGCGGTTCATGAGCAGCCGGCCCTCCCACACGTCGTCATGAGCGCGACGCAGCGTGTGCAGGCCCGCGCCGGCGGCGCCCAGCAACGAACGTTCTGCTGCAGGATCGGCCGCGCCGCTTCTGCGGTACATCGCCAGCCGATGCACCTGCGAGCGCGCGCGCTCGAGCCCGGTGAGCTGCGCGATCGCAGCATCCATCTCGCGCTGGGCAGCGCGGGTCCGTCCCGACAGTGCGAGTGCTGCGGCGAGAAGCCGCCGGAGAGGCGCGGCTGCCTGGGGATCTCCCTCGCGACCGGCGAGCCGGAGACCCTCCCGGATCGTCGATACGGACGCCTGCGCATCGCCGACCCTCAACTGCGCCCAGGCGAGCGAGTGAAGTGCGGCGATCTCGGCCTCTCGATCTCCCTCGGTCAAGGCAGTCGACCGCGCGCGCTCGGCGAGGGCCAGTGCTCGCCGAGGCTCGGTCTCGACGAGGGCATGCGCTTTCTCCGCCCATCCCCGGGCCTGGCCGCGGCCGCGCCGTGCCGTGCTCGCCATCGCCCGCCGTTTGTACCACGCGACCAGAACCGGATGGGTGAGCGGCGCCACACGGTTGCCCCGATTCAGCTGATGAACCCGACTCAGCTACGCGCGACTAATCCGCGTTTTCCCCGAGTCGGTGGGGCCTCTCCGGTGTAAGGATCTTGTTGGACCGAAGGGAGGAGCGATGGCAGCTACGCAGTTCGAGGGCCTGGTAGAGGGCGTGCGTGACCTGATCACCGTGAAGCGTGTCTACGGGGATCCGTATGAGAAGAACGGCCTGACCGTGATCCCGGCCGCGGCTGTACGAGGCGGCGGAGGAGGTGGCGAGGGCCCGCGCGGCGAAGGGGAAACTGGAACCGGAGGCGGTTTCGGCATGACCGCACGTCCGATCGGGGCGTGGGTCATCGAGGACGGCAATGTGACATGGAAGCCCGCGGTGGACGTGAACAAGGTGATCCTTGGCGGCCAGCTCGTTGGGCTGGTGGCAATCCTCGTCCTCGGACGTGTTCTTGGCGAGCGCTCGGGAGGTGAGCGGCGCCGGCCGCTCGCGACACGCGCTCTCAGACTCATGATGGCAGCAGGGCGCCTCCCGCACCGGCCCTAGACGTCCCGGTCGAGTCCCATCAAACGGGCAGCGAACCCAGAAATGACGTCGGGCCTTCCCGATTCAAAGGGTGCAGTCCGGAATGCGTGATCCCAGGGGTTCGGAAAGCCCCGGACGTGTCACGAACACGAGGCGAACACCGCTACGTGTCCGGAGGCTCCTCGCTGCCCCCTTGAGTCCGCCTGTGGGCCTTCGATCATTCGGGGCGATGGCAGACCGCCTCGATGTTGTTGCCGTCCGGGTCGAGAACGAACGCCGCGTAATACGTGGGGTGGTAGTGCTCGCGGAGTCCCGGCGGCCCGTTGTCGCGTCCGCCCGAATCCATGGCTGCGGCGTAGACGGCGTCGACGGTAGCCCTGTCTGGGCTGCTGAAGGCGACGTGCGTTCCGCTACTAACCGGCGTCCGCTCGGTCACCCAGAACTCGGGCTTGTCCCCCTGCCCGAAACCGGCACCCTTCCATTCGTCAGAGGCCATCACGACGCGGTATCCGAGCGGAGCGAGCATTCGCTCGTAGAACGCACGGCTTGCGGCGTAACTGGTTGCATTCAGGCCGACGTGGTCGAACATGATGGGCTCCTTTCTCGCAGGATCAACATGCCCTCCCAAGATCCTGGCAGCTTCGGCGCCGCCCCGTATCGGGGAGTGCCCTGAGCTGCGCACGCCGACCCGCAGCGTCTCGCCAAGAGCCTCTCGCCACGGAACGCCGCCACAATCCTCGACGAGTGACGTGGCCTGACCGTGCTGGATGAGCGCGATCGCGAGAACCGCGCGCGGGCGGAAGGGTTGGACTCGCTGACCGGTCTCCCGGACCGTCAGTGTTTGCTGGAAACGGTTGCTCGGGAGGTCGAGCGTGCCCACGACGAGGGCGCCCGCCTGGCCCTCATCGTGCTCGACGTGGACAACCTCAAACGGATCAACGATGAGTTCGGTCACGTGATCGCCGACGCTGCTTTGAAGGGCCTCGCCAATTGCATCCGGCACGTCGTGCGTCCGGCGGATGCAGCAGGCCGGATCGGCGGTGATGAGTTCGTGGTCGTCTTGCCGGCCTCAACCCGTCAGGACGCAAGGAAGCTCTCAACGCGCCTGCGCAGGCGAATTGCCGACCAGCCGACCGATCCGTTACGAGGTATGACCTTTTCGTCCGGAATCGCTGAGCTCGAGAGCGGAGACGAATCCGCCGAGCTCTTCAACCGGGCCGACCTTGACCTCCGTCGCGGGAAGGAGCGGCCGCCCACGGGATCCTCGGGAGTACGAGAGCCCCGCCGCCCGAAGCCCTCCGGAGGCGCCGCTCCAGAGCGAAAGCCGCTCCCCGGCTCCTAGCCTTTCTGCTCAACGTGTTCAAAGACAGTCATCGGTGCCGCGCCTGGGCTCGTGCCTCGCGAGCTCGCAGCTGCCACCTTCGCTTCTCCTCGCGCTGGAACTGGGCGTCCGCCCGCACGGCGACCGAGCGGAGCTCACGTTGCAACTGCAGCCAATTCGCGTGGCGCTCTGGCGAGAGCTCACCCGAGAGGAGCGCAGCCTTCATCGCGCAACCCGGCTCCGTGTTATGCGAGCAGTCGCTGAAACGGCAGCGCAGCGCGAGCTCCTCGACGTCGGCGAACGCCTCTTCCACGCCGCCGCCCCAGAGCTGCAGCTCGCGGATCCCGGGCGTGTCGATCACGACGCCGCCGCCCGGAAGCACGATCAGCTCCCGGTGCGTCGTCGTGTGACGACCCTCGTCGTCGTCAACGCGCGTCTCCTTCGTCGCCATCAGCTCGTGGCCGACCCACCGGTTGACGAGCGTCGACTTTCCCACGCCGCTCGACCCGACCAGGACAGCTGTCTCGCCGGGTGCCAACCGCGCTCGTAGCTCCTCGATGCCGTAGCCCGATACCGCCGAGACAACATGCACGGGGACGCCGATCGCGACTGCCTCGACGGAGGCCACCAGCTCCGACGGATCGTCGAGGCGGTCAGCCTTCGTCAACACGATCTCCGGCGATGCCCCGCTCTCCGAGATCGTGACGAGATACCGCTCGATGCGGCGAGGGTCGAGATCCGGGCCGAGCGAGGACACGATGAACGCGAGGTCGACGTTCGCCGCGAGCGTCTGCGACTCCGACGTCAATCCGGCGGCTTTCCGGACGATCGCGCTCCGTCGCGGCAGCACGACTCGCGCGAGCCCGTCCCCGAGGCCGACCCAGTCGCCGACCGCGACCTCGACGCTCTCGTGCACCAGCCGCCCAGGCAGGCTCGTACGGACGATCTCCTCGGCTGTCTGCACGTCGAACGCCCCGCGATGCGCCGCGATGACACGCCCCGGCACGAGGCCGGGCTGCAAGCTGGCGGCGAGCTTCGGTGTCCAACCGAGCACGCCGAGATCGAACTCAGACAAAGCAATCCTCCGTTTCGGATGTGAAGAAAGGACGGCACGGCGGCCGTCTCCGAAAGGGAGCTACGCCCGTCGCGCGACTAGTCGGTCGAGAAGACCGAGGAAGCGACAAGCACAGTCGGCATATGAACGACCTCCTCTTCGCGGGAAGGGACGGTTACAGGGTACTACGGATCGCGACGGCCTCCTCGCCGGGTCGGACTGGTCGGCGGCTTCGAGCTAGCTGCGCAGGATCGCGAAGCTTCTCTTCAGCTCGAGCCAGGCCGGCACGCCGCCGGCTCGATTGATGTACGTTCGGTTGGACATGTCCCGCGATCGTGAGCGCGCGTCGGGCCACCGTTTCGAAGACACGCCTGTCGAAGCCGGGCGACGCGCGGTCAACCCCGTTCTTGCGATTCAGCAGGCGGTCGGCAACCGGGCCGTCGGCCAGATGCTCGCCCGCAAAGAGGCGGCTGCCTCTCACGGCCCGACGATCCAGATCGGCAAGCTGGCAATCGAGGTCGCCGGGGGCAACATCGCTGCGTGGGCCGGCGGCGACGTCCCCGACGCGCTGAACGTCACCTCTCAGAAGGGGCCGCATTCCGCCGAGCTCGAGCGGATGTCGAAGGAGCGCACCCGAACGACGCTCACGCTGACGGTCGCTGCGACGAACAAGTCTGCCGGCGAGAATCTCGATCTGGGATCGCTCGCGATCGAGATCACCAACGCCCACATCAAGAGCTACGCGATCGACGGCGCAGCGGAGTCGTGGCAGGTGGCCGACTTCGACGGCGTTCACCGGACGAAGATCTCGCACACGGTGGGGCAGAAATAGCTCGCCGAGTTGCTCATTCCCAGAGAACCCGGCTGTTCCGCGGGTTGCCTCGCCTCGAAGGTTTGAGGGTTTCATCGAACGGGAAAGAGAACTGCAGCCAGCCTGATCCGGGCTTGTTCGTGCGTCCAAAAAACCTGGCGCAGATTTGTTTACAGAATTTTCTGAACCGGTAGGGAATCTGACGCGAATGACGAGACCACTAACCAAACCAGCAAATTGCTGCTGGATGCGAAGGAGTTGGTCTCATGTCAGACGTCTTCAATCTTCACGAGCTCGATGTCGACGGCGCAATCGAGGAGTCCGCGTCCAGGGTCGACGAGCACACGCGCAGCGCGTTCCTGCGCAAGGCCGGCATCGGGCTCGGCGCGCTCGCCGGCGGCAGCGCGTTGATCGGCGCACTGCCGGCCCTCGCGTCGGCCAGGGGAACAAGCGACGTCGACATCCTGAACTTCGCTTTGACGCTCGAGTATCTCGAGTCCGCGTTCTACGCCGAAGCCGTCCATATGGGCGCACTCACGGGCGAGACCAAGACGTTCGCGAAGGTCGTGGCCGGCCACGAGGCCGCTCACGTCGCCGCGCTCAAGGGTGCGCTCGGGATGCACGCGGTGGCGAAGCCGAAGTTCGACTTCAACGGCACGACCGGCAACCAGGCGAAGTTCCAGGCCACCGCCGAGGTGCTCGAGTACACCGGCGTCAGCGCCTACCTCGGTCAGGTCGGGAACATCACCTCGAAGCAGGTACTCGGCGCTGCCGGGTCGATTCTGCCCGTCGAGGCCTGGCACGCCGCCTGGATCTCCGATCTGCGCCGCCACGGCGGCAAGCCCTACCCGGCCCCCACCGCTTTCGCTGCGGGCAAGACCAAGGCGCAGATCCTCGCCGCGGTCAAGGGCACCGGCTTCATCGTCGGCTGACCGAAGCCGGGGCGACGGCGTCCCGTGGCGGGGTGGCGGGCGTGCTGCGCGCGCTGCCCCACGATTTCGCCGGCCGCAGCCAAATGCGCTGCGACGACTCCGCATCACCTCAAGCCGCTCACGTGGCCCGCGCTTCCGCTGAAGCTTGAGCTCCATCACGAAGTCAAACTGGCTACAAGAGCTGCGTCCGCCCGAGACCGCAGAGATCTTCGAGGCCAGCATTCCGTCGGTCCTCGGGATCGAAGGACTTCGCGCCCCCGACGCCGCGCACCACGCCTTGATCCTCGCGGCTCATTCCTGGAAGCATCGACCCTTGCGGCTGATCCGCGACCTGCTCGATGTCGCGCTCCTGTCGGCCGAGAGCGACGCTCGCGAGCTCGCCGAGACCGCGCACAGATGGGGGCTCGAACGGCTCTGGCGGACGACTCACACCGCTGCTGCGTCCCTCTTCTACGGCGGACGCACCTCCATACCTCTCCTGACGTGGGCGCGGCACCTTCGAGATGTTCGGGACTACACGGTCTTCGAGCAACACCTCGAGCGCGTGATGTCGCCGTTTTGGGCTCTGCCGATCAGCGAGAGCGCTGCCCGTCGCGGGCGCTGCGCTCCGGGACGAGTTCCGCCCCTCCCACGACGAGACGTGGCGGGCCAAGGTGACCCGCGCCACCAGGGCTGCCCGTCACCCGACGATGGCGGTCGGCCTACATGACGCGATGATTGGAGGCCGATTCCGGGGCGGCGAGATCCGCGGACAGGTCGGCCGCACCGGAGGAGCCCTGACGATCTCTGTCCAGCCGCGCTGAGAACCGCGCCGAAGCTGCCGATATCCAGCGGGACGTATCCCTCCTGCTACCGTTTCGGGACGGTCGTCATTCTGGCGATCGGGAGATTCGGCTTCTCGGTCCTCCTTCACGGGCGTTTCGAGGCTTTGCATCTCGCCCCCTAGTACGAAGGAGTAACACCAATTGTCCCCATCGTTTGACGCGCTCGGAGTGAGCGCAGATGTAGTGCGTGCGCTCAGCGCTCGTGGAATCACGTCGCCGTTCGACGTTCAGAATCTCGTCCTCCCCGATGGCCTCGCCGGCCTCGACGTGCTGGTCGCGTCGCCCACTGGGTCGGGGAAGACACTCGCTTTCGGTATCCCGATGATCGAGCGCACGGCTCGCGGCAGCGGACAGCCGAGCGCGCTCGTGCTCGTCCCGACTCGCGAGCTCGCCTCGCAGGTCGTCGACGAGCTCCGCCCGCTTGCGAAGACGCGCGGGCTGCGGATCGAGGCCGTCTACGGCGGAACCTCGGTCATGGGTCAGGCCAAGAAGGCCCGTGGCGCCGAGATCCTCGTCGCCACCCCCGGCCGGCTCGCCGACCTGATCGACCGGCGGCTCATCTCGCTCCGCTCGATCAAGGTGCTCGTGCTCGACGAGGCCGACCGGATGCTCGACATGGGCTTCAGGCCCCAGGTCGACAAGCTGCTCTCCGAGGTCTCCCCGAACCGGCAGACGATGCTCTTCTCCGCCACCCTGGAGGGTCCGGTCATGGAGCTCGCGCGCCGCTACACCGTCAACGCCGTCAACATCCGCGCCAAGGCGCCGAAGGAAGCGGAGGCGGCGGAGATCGAGCACGAGTTCCACGCCGTCACGACTGACGGGAAGCTTGCGAGCCTCGCCGAGCAGCTCGGACGCGAACGCGGCCTTGCTCTCGTCTTCGTCCGCACCAAGCACGGCGCCGACAAGCTCGCCAAGAAGCTCCATCGCGACCACGGCGTACCGTCGGTGGTCATGCACGGGAACATGTCCCAGAACGCCCGCGAGCGCTCGCTCTTCAGGTTCGAGTCGGGCCAGGTCACGACGCTGATCGCGACCGACGTCGCGGCCCGCGGCCTCGACATCGACGGCATCACCCACGTGATCAACTTCGATCCGCCGGGCACCGGTGACGACTACGTCCACCGCGTCGGCCGCACGGGTCGCGCGGGCCGTTCGGGCACCGGGCTCACGCTCGTGCTTCCCGAGCAGCGCAACGACGTGGCGCAAATCGCCAAGCGCCTCGGTCACGGCGAAGCATTCGCAGCGTCGGGACTCCCGACGGGCGGGAATGCTCCCGTGAGAAGCTCGAGGCGGCCCCGTACGAGAACGAGGAGGAGAGCATGAGCTCGAAAAGAAGCCCCCAGACCGCCGCGAAGCGCGCACGCGAACAGGCGATGCGCGAAAAGCGGGAGCGGAAGGAAGCCAAGAAGCTCGCACGCAACTCCCCGGCGCCCCCGGTCGACGAGACCGCTGAAGGTTCCGACGAGGCCGGCGAGGTCGGCGAGGACGCCGAGACGGTGGCCACCCCGGAGGCTCAGAGCGTCTAGCGCCGAGCGGTCGCGGCTTGTCCTTCGCGGCCTGCTCTCATAGGATCCCGAGATGTACTCCCGCGAGAGGGTCCCTGGGCGGCGTCCGTCCGAGCGGACGGTTGAGGAAGCGGTCCGCGGGCCGGTCGAGCAGGAGCAGCCTCAGGGGTACGTTCTCGACCTGCAGCAGAAGTCGGGTAACGCCGCGGTCGCACGGCTGGTGCAGCGCGCCCCCGCCGACAGGCCCGCTTCGACCGACGCGCCCGGTCACCACGACAAGGGCAAGAAGGACGAGCCGCAGAAGCCGGCGCCGGACGTTCACGCCCGAATCATCAAGTACGACATCGACGGCGACATGACGCGGATCACGATCGCCAGCGGGCCGGATCAGGGGATCAAGGTGGGAATGTCGGGCTCCCTCCTCACCCCGCATGGCAAGGAGTACGCCGACTTCGTGATCGAGACCGCGGAAGGCCGCGTATCGACCGCCCACGTGAAGGCGACGCCCGACGAGGTGAGAGCCAACTCCGACTGCGTGGTCAAGCCCTCGACGCTCGAGAGCCAGGCCGGCAAGGAGTTCTAGACCGGCCGGTGAGCGGGCCGTGGCGTGAGAGGCCGCCCCGTACGAATCGTCCACGAGCCCACCGCCGGGCGAGCGGCGGCGGGCTCGTGGATCACCCCCCGGCTGGCTAGCGCTTGACCAGCATCGTGCCGCTGATCGTGCGTCCTCCACCGGAGGTCGCATCGATGCAGGGCACGCTGGTGAACGACGCCTGGCAGCCGGATGCTCCAAGATCTTTCGCGACGAGCGAGCTGCTCGCCTGGAAGTACTCCTTCGGCCCGAGCAACGTGGCGAACGTCGTGTAGCCGCCGTCGGTACCGACCTTCGCCCCACCGAGCGAGCTGAGCTTGCCGGAGTTTGAGCCGTGGCGGATCGTGACGAGGCCTCTGCCAACCGGCTCGCCGCCGACCAGGACCTGGCCCGTGATCGTGACGCGCACGATCCTCTTCCCACGAACGGAGACCGTCGACTTCTTCCCGAAGATGACGACCTGGCCCGTCGGGATCGTGACGATCGACTGAGCCTCGACCGCACCCGCCGTGTTCAGCACGCCGGTGCCTGCCGCGAACGGCGTCCAGACCGAGCGCCAACGGTAGTCACCGTCGACGGTAGGCCGGAAGAACGGGCTCAGAGCAAGCGAGAACGAATCGACAACACTGCCCGCGGCCGAGCGATTCGGGTCGTTCGCGGCGATATCCGCCGGCCGGAAGCAGGCGACGAGCACGTACGGGCCGAATGACGTGCTGGCGCCGCTCGTCGCGTCGACGAAGATCGGGAAGCTGAGCGTGGAGCCTTTCGCGCCCTTGAGGTGCACCATCCACGCGGCGAGGTGCTGGTCACCGTCGCAGCTCGTGTTCTCGTAGGCGATCGACGTGCTCGTCAGCGCGATCGCCGACACCCCGCCGATCATCGACGCCTCGGAGTTGGGATCGACATCGCGCATGACGACCTTCGCGGTCGCCTTGCCGACAGTCTTCCCCGTTGCCGGCGAGTTGAGCGTGAATCCGTTGGGAACGTAGACCTGCACGCGCCCGACGGGGTCGTCGGCCTTCTGCCGGGACGCGACGATCGAGAGCGTCTGGCCGGGGCCCGCCTCAGTCGAGGTCACGATCAGGTGCGGAGTTACCGCCCCGAGCGAGCGCCCCGCAACAATGAGCGCCATCATCCCGGCGAGACCGAGCAACCCAACCCGCACCTTCCAACCCGAGAGCTGATACGGCGAATCCAAGATTCTTCCCATAGCCCTTCCCTCCCTGTTCGTGTGGCAGGGAAGCTAATACCCGGCTCGGCGGCATCGAAACCGCTGTCGGGAGCACGCGCTAATGTGCGCTTACCGACGATCCGGGAGGCATGCATGGATACGCCGTCACTACCGCTGCGCCTGGGAGCCGAGGCTCTCGGAACCTTTCTCTTCTTCTTCCTCGGCTTCAACGCGATCGCCGTGGCCACCGATTTCGGTGCCGGGGCGATCACTTCGCTCGGAATCGCGTTCGCGTTCGGTCTCGGCCTTGCCCTGGCGATCACCGCGTTCGGGCAGGTCGGCGGCGGCCACTACAACCCGGCAGTCACGCTCGGCCTGACGGCCGCCCGCAAGTTCCCGCCGAAGGAGGTCGTGCCCTACTGGATCGCGCAGCTGATCGGAGGGTTCCTCTCGGTCTGCGCGGTCGCCGTGGTCTACTCGGGCAAGGCGGTCGACAACCTCGACACGCACCCGGGCCTGGGGATCTCCAACGGCGGGGCGCTGCTGCTCGAAGGAATAGCGACTGCGCTCTTCGTCATGGTCATCTGCACCGTCGTGACCGATGACCGCGCCCCGTGGAAAGGGGTGATGGCGCCGCTCCTGATCGGCCTCTTCATCTTCACCGCGGCCGATGCAATCGGCCCGGCGTCGGGCGGCTCCTTCAATCCGGCGCGCTCGCTCGACCCTGCGATCTTCAACGGCAGCTTCACCGACATCTGGATCTACCTCGTCGGGCCGCTCGTCGGCGGGATCGTGGGCGGGGTCGTGTGGACGGTGTTCGGGCCGGGCCGCAACGCAGCCGCCTAGCTCGCGCGCTCGAACTTTCCGGGTCCAGTTGGTAAGGTCGGCCGGTCGCCGAAAAAGGAGGGGGAATGCCGCTTCGCCGTCCCATCGTCCTTGCGTCCGTCGTCGCCGCCGGCACGTTTGCAGGCGCGGCCTACGCCTACGTTTGCCACCCGAGCGTCGCCGGCACCCGCATGCTCGCTCTGCGCGGATCCGTCGTCTCGGTCAAGGCGCACGGAGCCGACTTCGGCCTCGTGCTGAAGCGCAGTGGCGGAAGCTGCGCGCAGGTGAGCTGGAACGGCGCCACGGGCATCTCTCGCTCCCTCGCCGCGACCTGTTCCGCGCCGACCCGGCTCCAGGCCGCGAGCACTCCGCCCGGCCTCGCCGCCGGCCCCGCGGCGCAGCGCGTCGTCGTCGTCCGCGGCACGAGTCGCCGGCCGGACCTGCTGAAGGTCTACGGAGCAGGCGGCGCCCTCGTTCGCACGCTGCCGCTCCCCGCTCGGCCGCAGACGCTCCAGAGCTCCGGCGGGATCGCCGTGCTCTCCGCGAAGGGCCAGGGAGTCTTCGCCGTCAGGCTCTCGGACGGGCTCTTCGGCTACCTCGGGCCCGACGGTGGCTCGTTCGCCCCTGTGCTCGACCAGAAGGGTGTGGTCTTCCATGACGGTGAGAGCAAGGCCGCGCTGCGGAACGGCACGACGGTGGTCGAGTACGTGCCCCGCGCCGCGATCATGCGGATCATCGCCCGGACGGCGAGGCCGCTCGTCACCGGCGGCCCGATCAGGTCGATCTCGATGGACGGCCCGCGCGTCGCCGTCGCGGTCGGCGACAACCAGGGTCTCTGCGATCGGGTTCTCTACTGGAACGTCGCCTGGTGGCCGGCCCAGAGGGTCAGCTCCCCCTCGGGGGTCACCTGCATGGTGCGCCCCCGCGGCGTGCAGATCAGGTCGGTCGCGATCGGCGGGTTCCGCGCCGAATGGCTCGTGACACAGGACGGGCATGCCCGGCTGATCGCCGGCTCGCCGCTCTGCCAGGAGTGGGTGCTCGGCCGGTTCGCGCGCCCCGCCTCGGTGCGGGCGCTCGCGGGCGACGGATCGACGCTCGTCTTCGCCACGAGCGTGAACGGCCACACGAGCGTGTCGGCGGTGAACGGCCGCTACCGGCCCGTGACGATCGCGGCCGGATCCGGAACCCCGCGCATCGCGGTCGACGGCCGGCGCGTTGCCGTGCTCTGGCCGGACGGGACGGTGATCCTTCACTCTGCGACGTCGGGCAAGCCGCTGCAGTCGCTCGATGTCGGCAAGGCCGGCGCCATCGCGCTCCAGGGCAACGAGCTGATCGCTCTGGCCGGTAACCGCCTCGAGGTGTTCGACCTTGCGATCGGCAAGCGCGTCCACGTCTGGGCGGTGGCAGCCGATGCACGCGCGCTCGACCTGCAGGACGGGATCGCCTCGTTCGCATCCGGGCGCACGGCGGTCGTGCTCGACACGGCGACCGGCCGCTCGGCGGTCGTCGGCCACGGAGCGTCCAGGCTGACCGGCGTCCAGATCGAGGGCCCCGGCCTCGCGTTCGCGTGGTCAGCGGGCTCCAAGGGCACTGCGCGGTTCCTGACGACCCGCCAGATCGACGTCGCCCTCGGGCGTCTCGCCGCCTGACTCGCTAGCTCATGGCCCGCTCGCCCCTGTGGCGGGCGGGCCGATGGTTCAGACTTTGTAGAGGCCGTTCGCGATCGCGTAGCGGACGAGCTCCGCTCGGGTCGCGAGATTCAGCTTCTTCATGATGTGCGCCCGGTGGGCCTCGGCCGTCCGGACCGAGATGAAGAGCTGCTTGGCGATCTCGTGATTCGTGTGGCCGAGGGCCAGCAGGGTGAGAACCTCGCGCTCGCGGTCGGAGAGCGGGTCGTCGTGCGGGCTCTCCGCCGACGGCTCGGTGTCGATCAGCCGGGCGCCGAGCTCCGGGTGGACGTACCGGCCGCCGGCCGCGACCTCGCGGATGGCGCCGACCACCTCGTTGGCGACCGCCTCCTTGAGCAGGTAGCCGCGCGCACCGGCCGCGAACGCCTCGCGGACGTAGCGCGGGTCGTCCTCCATCGACAGGATCATCACCTTCAGGTCGGGATGCTCCGCGGAGCAGCTCCGGCATCGCGGTCAGGCCCGGCTTGCCGGGCATCGTCAGGTCGAGCAGCACGAGGTCGGGATCGAGCGCCCGCGTCTCGGCGATCGCCTCGTCGACGTTCCCGGCCTCGCCGACCGTCTCCATGTCCGGCTGCGTGTCGAGCAGGAGCCGAAGGCCGGTCGCGCACGACGGCGTGGTCGTCGACGATCAGAACCTTGAGGGTGCTCATCGGACGGGCACCTCGACGACGAGCGTCGTGCCGGCGCCGGCGCGCGACTCGATCGTCATCCGGCCCTCGAGCAGCTCGACGCGCTCGCGCATCCCCTCGAGCCCGAGCCCGCCGTTCTTTCGCGTTCGGGTCGAAGCCGCGGCCGTCGTCCTCGAGCACGAGCAGCACGCTGCCGTTCTTCGGCGTGACGAGCACGCTCGCGCGGGTCGGGTCGGCGTGCTTGGCCATGTTCGTGAGCCCCTCCTGGACGATTCGGTAGAGCGCGGTCTCGACCTCGTTCGGGAGGCGGCTCGGTGCCGATCTGCGCCTCCAGGTCGACCGCGATCCCGGTCTGGGTCTGAGAACGAGCTCGCGAGCCGCTCGAGCGCGCTGACGAGGCCGTAGTCGTCGAGAACCTTCGGCCGGAGCTCGAGCGCGATCCGGCGGACGTCCTGCATCGCGTCGCGACCTGCCGCCCGAGCTCCGCGACGGCGTCGCGGATGCCGCGGATCCTCGGCCCGCTCCTCGACCGACTTCAGGCCGAGGAGGATCGAGGTGAGCGTCTGCCCCGTCTCGTCGTGGAGCTCCCGCGCGAGCCGGCGGCGCTCGACCTCCTGCGCCGCGACGACCCGCTGGACGGCGTCCCGGGCGACGCGCTCGGAGAGGTCGACTGCGACGGCCGCGCGTGAGGCGAACGTCTCCGCGAGCCGGAGGTCGTCGTCGGAGAAGTGGACGTCGGGGCCGCCGGCCTTGTCGTGCGCCGCGATCACGCCGATCGTGCGGTCGCGGACGACGAGCGGGACCCACAGGCTCGTCCAGGCCGAGAGCCGGCCGTCGAGGTCGTGGTCGACGGGCGGGCCGTCGGCATCGGCGCGCTCGCTGCTGCCGCTGCCGAGCACGGCGCCGCTACGGGTTCCCTCTCGCGGTACGCGCTCGCCGAGAAAGCCCTGCGCGCCGGCTCCCGGCGACTGCGGCGAAGCGAAGCTGCGTCGATCCGGCGGGGAGCAGCACGGCTACGACCCGCGCGCCGAGCAGGCCGCGCAGGCGGGCCGCGACGAGGTCGAGCAGCGGCTGCAGCTCGGTCTCGGTCGCGAGCGCGTTCCCGACCTCGTTCAGCGACTCGAGACGCTGCGACCAGCGCGTCGCCTCGAGCGCCCGCTCGCGCGTCTCGGCGAGCAGCTTGAGGATCGTGAACCCGACGATCGTCGCCACCGATACCCGCACGACGATCGGCCGCCAGTCCTGGGCCGGGTACTGCGGCGCTCCGATCGCGATCAGCGGGACGATCTCGACGAGAGCGAGCCCGATCAGCCCGATCACGAGCTCGAGCCGGCCCCCGGAGAGAGCGAGCCAGAGGATCGCGAGGAATGTAGAGGCCTGCGAACCCGGAGGCGCTTCCGCCGTCGCTCAGCCGCAGGAGCGCGGCGAGCACGAGGAACCCGAGCGGGACGACGAGCTGGGTCGTGCGCGGGATGCGCCGCCAGCAGAGCGAGAGCGCGATCAGCGCCACTCCGAGGCAGGCGGCCGCCGCGAGCTCGCCGTAGTTGCGGCTCGGAGCGGGCAGCGCGACGAGGGCAAAAGCCACCGCGACGCCCAGCACCGTGAATGCAACGGAGCGCTCGGCGATCTTCCCTGCCGCGGTGGGCGCGTCGTGCTCGCTCATCGGGATCTCTACGAGGTTACGCATCGGAGCGCGTGCCCGCCCGGAGACACGTGGAAGGCCCACCACAAGGGCGGGCCTTCCACTGCTCATTCGGAGGGCAGCCCTGGCGAAAGGCTGCTCAGCGTGGCATGAAGAGAGCCGGAGAAGATCTCTCCTTGCCGTCGTTGCGGGTGCAACACCGAGCAAGACTAGGAACGCTGCGGCGTCGCCACAAGCGCACGAATTACTACTTCCGCGCGGAGAACTACGACGACGGGAGCGGCGCTCCCACGAGATCGAACCCGGGCGCCGGGCTCGATCTCTGCCTTCCTGTCCAGTCACTCGGACGGCGAACCCCCAGGTCACGCTCGTCGAGCTCCGCCTCGAGCTTAGGAGGGACCGGAAGCGGCGGCAATTCGCGGTAACTACGAGATCTGTGCCGCGCAGTTCGTAACAATTACGTAGCGCTCTCAGGGCTCGGGCGCTTCTGCCTGCGCGGAGCAGGGGAGTATGATCGACGTCGTGCGACGGGCACGTCGGAGGTCGACCCAGGTAGCGGGGTTCGCCCTGCTCGCCCTGGTCGGTGAGCTCACCGGCCGAAGCGTCACGCTGCGTGTCGACCGGATACTCGCTGTCAGGCCGCGCGTCACGCCGATGGCCTCGTACTACCCGTTCCTGCTGGCCGGGATCCGCATCGTTGCGGCCGTTGCGCTCGCCGCCGTCGTCTGGCGGCTCGTGCGGGCCCATCTGACGGCCAGCGCCGGTGAGAGCCTTCTCCGCGGTCTCGGCCACCGGCGTCCGGGCGCGCCGCGGCTCCGCCTCTCGATCACTCCCCGGCTGTGGCTGGCGGCGTTCGGTTCCACGGCGCTCTGGTACCTGATCCAGAACGACTACGAGCGCGTCTACGAAGGGCGCTGGCCGCTGTTCGCGCCGTGGCTCCACACCTACGCGCTGCCGGTGTTCGCGGTGGTCTCCGTGCTGGTCGCCGTCGGCTGGGCGGCCGTGCGCGACTGGCTAGCCGAGGTCGAGCGGTATGCAATCGCGACGTTCGCAATCGCCTGCAGGGCCCTGCGCCGGGGCCAGCCGGCGCCTACTGTCCGTTTCCGTGGCCCGTGCGACGACCGCGCTCCCCGCCACCTGTTCGGCGAGTCATTCGACTCGCGCCCCCCGCCTCTCCCCGCCTGACCCGCGCATCGCTGTCCCGGACGCGGGTCTGTCGTCCGTCTTGTCGACTTCTCGAAGGGGGAGAGGGTGGAAACACAACTTCACACGAACGCTGCTGCCGGGCTCGGTGTCCGCAGCCGGCGCGCGCGGGCCGTCAGCCTGCTCGGGCCGCTCACGATCACGGCCGGGCTGATCTGGGCGGTCATCCAGCCCTACCGGCTGACGATCCTGCACCCGCACCACCAGGGGCTCTGGTGGCTTCTGGGTGAGCCGCCGCTGCTCGTCGCGGCGGCCGGGCTGTTCTTCGCGCTCGTGATCGCCCGCCCGCTGATCGAAGATCTGGAGGCGCAGCGTGGAGCCTCACGCTGAGATCGTCCACTGGTGGTTCGGCACGGCCGTCCTCGTCCTCGGCCTGATCATGGTCGCGGAGGGGATTGTCGGCCGCGAGGTCTGGCAGATGCGTCGGTGGCGCGTCTACCTGTGGCCGTCGATCGCCTTCGGCCTCGGCATCCTGATGTGGCCGGTGATGGCCCTCTACACCAACTCGGCGATCCACATGATCGCGCACGGGGTGTGGGCTCAGGCGTTGATGATCATGGGCGCGGCCGAGCTCGGGCTCGCGAAGGGGAAGCTGACGAGCCGCTGGTGGCGGCTCGCTGCGCCGTTCGGGATCGCGCTCTCGGGTGCCGCGTTCCTCGTCCACGAGCAGAACCCGTGGTTTTTCGCCCGGGCCGCGTTCCTGCACCACCTGATCGGGTGGACGCTGATCGTGGCGGCGCTCTGCCCGCTTGCGCTCGTCGCCTGGCCGCGGTCGACGCGGGTCAAGGGCGCCTTCGGGATCTTCGTGATCGCGCTCGCGGTGATGCTCTTCTGCGACCGTGACGTCGCGTCGGTGTTCGGCCATCTCTCGCCGCTCGCGGGGGCGCCGCACAGGTGAAGCGACTGCTCGTCCTGGCTTGCGCTTGCGCCCTCGTGGCACCGGCGCTCGCCTGGGCGCACGCCTCGCTGAGAACCGAGACCCCCGGATTCCAGCAGGAGCTCCAGGTATCGCCGGGGGCGGTGACGCTCGGCTTCGATCAGTTCGTGTCGTTCCCGTACGTGCGCGTGTACGACGCGCAGGGCCGGTCCTTCGGCGGGACGGCCGTGGCCCACGGCCTGCGGGTCGTGGCGCCGATGCCGAAGCTGCCGACCGGCGCCTACACGGTGCGCTGGCACGTGCTCTCGGCCGACGGCCACGTCGTCTCCGGCGTCTGGACGTTCGGGGTGAGGATGAAGGCGCCCCCTCCCCTGGAGGCGTTCGGTGCGGGCGGGCCGACTTCGACCGAGCACGTCGTCCGCTGGCTGTACTTCCTGTCGTTCGCGCTGCTGATCGGGTCGCTGGGGTTCCGGCTGATCTGCCTGCGCGAGCCCGTGCCGCCTCGCGTCTCGAAACGGCTGTACGTCCTGTCGGGCATCGGAGTTGCCGGCGCAGTCGAGGTCGGGATCCTCGGTTTCTGCCTCCGCACCGAGGACGTGCTGCAGCTGCCGTTCGGCAAGTACATCTACGGCGACCTGACGCCGATCGCGCAGGGAACCCGCTTCGGTCGGGCGTTCGTGATCCTCACGCTCGGTTTCGCTCTCGTCGCGGCGCTCGTCTACCTCTCATGGCTGCTCGAGCGGCGCGACCTGCTCGTAGCCGCGTTCGTCATGTCGCTCGTACTCGTGTCGGGCCTGTCGCTCTCCGGGCACGACGCGGTCGACGCCGGGTCGTCGAAGGCGACCGAGCTCGCCGACTGGGTGCACCTGTCGGCGGCGTCGCTCTGGCTCGGTGGGCTGTTATCTCTTGCCGTCGCCGTCTGGCCGGCAGACCGCGCGCTCGGGCGCGAGGCCTTCTACAGCTTCTCGCGGGTCGCGGTCGTCCTCGTGGGGCTCGTGCTCCTCGCGGGCACGTACCTCGCGATCGTGCGGGTGCCGCATCTCCGCGACCTCTGGACGCAGCGCTACGGCGTCGTGCTGCTGATCAAGGTCTCGCTCGTCGCCGCCGCTGTCGCGTGGGGTGCCGTCCACCATTTCCTCGTCCGACCGAGGCTGAAGAGCGCCGGCGAGGGGACGCTCGGGCGCGTCGGCCGGAGCCTCGCCGGGGAGAGCCTCGTCGGCGTGGCTGTATTGCTTGCGGCCGCGGTGCTCGTCGATTCGAAGCCGCCCCCGCGGCCCGCGCCGGCCGCGGTCACCCAGGCGGCGCAGCACCGCTGAGCAGCTCGCCGAGCCGCGCGGCGTAGGCAGGAGCGGTCGGCTCGTCCTCGTGGCGGAAGAAGACGTAGGCCGGAGGGCGCAGGCGCTCTGCCAGTAGCTCGAGGCTTGCTTCCGAGTAGGGCGGCTCGCGCAGGCGGATGTAGCGGAACGGCTCGGCGTCGAAGTCGTTCACGGCGACGATCCCTTCGCTGCCCGCCCAGGAGTCGTGCCTGAAATCGAACGCGAGCTCCCGACCCCCGGCCGCTTCGAGCACTGCGGCGAGGAGGGCGTCGTCGCGGGCGCTCTGGAACACGACCCGGATGGGGCCGAGCGCCGGGCCGAGTCCCGCGACCCGCTCGAGGTAGGCGCCGATCCGCTCTGGTTGCGCGAAGGCGAGCTTCGGCGCGAATCGGAAGCCGGTGGGGACGGCTTCGCCCCATCGCTCAAACTGCTCAGCCGACGGGAGCCGGTAGGCGGTGGTATTGAGCTCGACCGTCTGGAACCGAGACGCGTAGTAGCTCAGGAACGCGCCAGGCTGAAGCCCGGCGGGATAAAAGCCCGGCCGCCAGGTCGGGTACGACCAGCCCGATGTCCCGATGAGGATCTCCGCGGCCGGCGAGCCGGTCACGCCCCCTCGTGATCGAGCATCCGCTCGAGCGCCGAGACAGGAATGTGCACCCAGTCCGGGCGGTGATCGAGCTCGTACCGAAGCTCGTAGACGACTTTCTCGAGCTCGAAGATGCTGATCAGCCGTTCGAGCTGCGGTAACGACGGCAGGATGCCGGCACTCTGCACCGCGTCGAGATAGCCGTCGAGGAAGAGCTGGCGGGCCCGTGCCTCCGTCTGGTCGCCGGAGTGGCCCGTGACAGCGGCAAGGTAGGAAAGCGAGCGCAGCATCCCCGCCACATCGCGGAGCGGAGAGTGCTTCGCCCGCCGTTCGGGTAGCGAACGTGCGGGCTCGCCCTCGAAGTCGATCACGAACCAGGTGTCCTCTGCACGAAGCACCTGTCCGAGGTGGAGGTCGCCGTGCAGGCGGATGAGCTGCCCAACGGAGCCTGTCGTCGAGAGACCGTGGAGTAGCTCTCGGACCATCTCACCACGCCCCGAGATCGGGGCAACCGCCTCGTCGTCCGGGAGGTGGTCGAAAACCAGTTCGATCTCGTCGTCGATCGTCGCGGTCAGCAGCCCGAGAGCCTCAGGGCTGGCGGTCTCGGGCGCAAAGACTGGGTCGTCTCGGTCGCTCGCGAGGGCGCTGTGCATCGCCCCGACCACGGTTCCGAGTTCCTGCAGGGTGTCGAGGAACGAGCTCGGCGCGGTCGTGAGCAGCGAGCGCCCGAGCTCCCATCCGTCGCGCGCATCCGGGAGAAAGCGTTGCGCGATGCCGAGGGTCGCGGTCATCGGGGCGCCCGAGTAACCCCACGAAGCTCGGAGCTCCGGGACATTCGGGAACCCGGTGCGACTGAAGAACCGGAGCAGCTCGAGCTCGGGGTTGACGCCCGGCTCGAGCCGGCGATAGAGCTTGACGATCAGCTCGTCACCGACGACCACCGACGAGTTCGACTGCTCGACACCAAGCGGACGGACGTCTATCCCGGCCGGCTCAGGGAGCGCACGGAAGGACGAGAACTCGACCGCGCCCGCGTCGGACGGGACCACTGCGTCGCCGGCCGCGAGCTCGATCAGCCGGGCCACGGCAGCGGGCTCGCCGAACACGTCCAAGGCCTCTTCGAGGTCGTCGCGCGATCCCGGCTGCGCAAGAAGCTGGTAGACGTCGTGGGTCCCGCCGCTGAAGCGAATCTCGATCAGAGAGCAGATGAGCGACCCCGGCCCGGGGGCGAGGTCGATCTCGTCGAGGACGACGAGCTCGGCGATCTCGCGGTTCTTCGCGCCGAACCAGCGTTGCGAGGCGATGAACTCTCGCATCCGGGGCTCGGGCACGTTCCCGGAGGCGCCCGCCGTGCTGTTCATTCCGCGGGCTTCCGGAGCCGGAACCAGTAGAACCCGCGGCCCGCGAACGTGAGGAGATACGGGAGCTCTCCGATCGGGGGAAACGGGGTGTGCCAGAGCATCTCCTCGGGTGCATACCCAGAAAACGCCGATAGGTCGAGCTCGGCCGGTTGGGGCGAACGTGAAAGGTTGTGCGCGCAGAGCACGATCTCGTCCTCGTGGCGGCGGATGTGGGCGAGGATCCGCTCGTTCTCGGTCCGGAGGGGCTCATAGGTTCCGAGTGCGAAGACGGGGTGCTCCTTCCGCAGGGCGATGTACCGGTGCACCCAACGGAGCAGTGACGTCGGGGTTCGCAGCTGCGCCTCGACGTTGACGGCCTGGAACCCGTAGACCGGATCCATGAGCGGCGGCAGGTAGAGCCGGGCAAAGTCGGCCCGCGAGAAGCCGCCGTTCCGGTCGCCGGTCCACTGCATCGGCGTGCGTACCCCGTCGCGGTCGCCGAGGTAGACGTTGTCGCCCATGCCGATCTCGTCCCCGTAATAGAGGACCGGGCTGCCGGGAAGCGAGAAGAGGATCGCCATGAGCAGCTCCATCTCGTCGCGCCCGTTGTCGAGGAGCGGAGCCAGTCGGCGGCGGATGCCGAGATTGAGTCTCATGCGCGGGTCCTTGGCGTACTCGGCGTACATGAAGTCGCGCTCCTCGTCCGTGACCATCTCGAGCGTGAGCTCGTCGTGGTTGCGCAGGAAGAGCCCCCATTGCGCCCGGTCGGGGATCGCCGGCGTCTGCTCGAGGATCTCGACGATCGGTCTTGCGTCCTCGCGGCGAATCCCGAGGAATAGCCGTGGCATGACGGGGAACTGAAAGGCCATATGACACTCGTCGCCGTTCCCGAAATAGTCGACCACGTCTGCCGGCCACTGGTTCGCCTCGGCCAGCAGGACCCGGTCGGGGTACCGCGCGTCGACCTCCGCACGGACGCGCTTGAGGTAGGCGTGCGTCTCCGGGAGGTTCTCGCAGTTCGTCCCTTCCCTCTCGAAGAGGTACGGCACGGCATCGAGCCTGAAGCCGTCGAGGCCGAGATCGAGCCAGAAGCGGAGGACGTCGAGCATCGCCTCCTGGACCTCAGGGTTGTCGTAGTTCAGGTCGGGCTGGTGGGCGAAGAACCGATGCCAGTAGTACTGGCCTGCGACGGGGTCCCACGTCCAGTTCGAGACCTCGGTGTCGATGAAGATGATCCGCGCGTCGGCGTACCGGGTGTCCGTGTCCGACCAGACGTACCAGTCACGCTTCGGCGACGCGGGGTCGGAGCGAGCCTCCTGGAACCAGGGATGGTCGCTCGAGGTGTGGTTCATCACGAGGTCGGCGATCACGCGAATCCCGCGCCGGTGGGCGGCGTCGAGCAGGCTCGCGACGTCCGCGACCGTCCCGTAGTCGGGATGGACGGAGAGGAAATCGGCGATGTCGTATCCCCCGTCCTTCAGCGGGGAGGGATACATCGGCAGGAGCCAGATGCAGTCGACGCCGAGCCACTGCAGGTAGTCGAGCTTCTCCGTCACCCCGCGCAGGTCGCCGTTCCCGTCGTCGTCCGCGTCGGAGAAGCCGCGGATGTGGATCTCGTAGAAGACGGCCCGCTTGAACCAGAGCGGGTCGGACTCGAACCACTCGGCGGGATCGGCTGGGGCGAGCTCGCGGGACACGGTCGGAAGTTTGCGTGATCAGCCGGCCCATCGGCGACCTCGCGTGTCTGAAGTTTCCTTGATCTGCTGTTTTTGCAGCTCGACTTCTGACGAGTTAGGATCGGCTCGTGGCTGCTGTTACGTTCGAACGAGTCACGAAGACCTACGCGGACGGCACGACGGCGGTCAACGGCCTTGACCTGGGGATCGCCGACGGGGAGTTCGTCGTCCTGGTCGGGCCGTCCGGATGCGGGAAGACGACGGCGCTTCGCATGGTGGCAGGGCTCGAAGAGATCTCCGGCGGCGTCATGCGCATCGGCGAGCGCGTCGTCAACCATGTCCCCTCGCGCGACCGGGACATCGCGATGGTCTTCCAGAGCTACGCGCTCTACCCGCATCTCTCCGTCTACGACAACATCGCCTTCGGCCTCAGGGTGAAGAAGGTGCCGAAGGCGGAGATCGAGCGCCGGGTCGAGAACGCAGCGAAGATCCTCGGGCTCGACCCGTTCCTGCATCGAAAGCCGCGCGCTCTCTCGGGCGGTCAACGACAACGCGTCGCGATGGGGCGGGCGATCGTTCGGGAGCCCGCCGCGTTCCTGATGGACGAGCCGCTCTCGAATCTCGACGCCAAGCTGCGCGTGCAGATGCGCGCGGAGATCGCAGGACTGCAGCGCGATCTCGGCGTGACAACGCTCTACGTCACCCACGACCAGGTCGAGGCGATGACGATGGGCGACCGGGTCGCCGTCATGCGCAAGGGCGAGCTACAGCAGGTCGCAGATCCGCAGACCCTCTACGACAGGCCGGTGAACCTGTTCGTCGGCGGCTTCATCGGCAGCCCCGCGATGAACATGGTCGAGGCGACGCTCGAACAGCAGAACGGCGGCTACGTGGCGAAGCTGGGCGACCAGCCGCTCGCACTGTCGCCGGAGGCGCTTCAGGCGCGCCCGGGCCTCGCCGCCTACGCAGGCCGCATGGTCATCCTCGGCATCCGTCCCGAGGATCTCGAGGACGCGGCGCTCGCGACCGACACGCCGGCCGATCGCCGGCTGCGCGGCACGACCGGGCTGACGGAGGCGCTCGGCTCGGAGATCATGGTGCATTTCACGATCCCGGCGAAGCCCGCCGTCACCGAGGACGTGCGGGAGCTCGCCGAGGATGTCGGGGACGATCGTGCGGTCGGCGAGCTGGCCGGAGAGGATCAGGCGATGTTCGTGGGCCGGTTCGGGCCCAGGTCGGCTGCACGTGCAGGGCAGGCGCTCGAGGTCGCGGTCGACACCCGCAGCCTCCATTTCTTCGATCCCGACTCTGGCCTCGGGATCTACGACGGGACAGCGATGAAAGGAGCAGCACAGTGAAGAAGCACCACGTGATCGGTGCCGCGATCGTGGCAATGGTTCTCCCGCTCGTTCTGATCGGGGCCGCGGCCGGTCGAAGTGCGAAGAGCGGAGCAGCTGCGTCGGGATCGGCGCGCGCCGCCGGTGTCTCGGGCACCGTCACGTTCGACGGGGTCTGGACGGGATCGGAGGCCGCGTCGTTCGGCAAGGTGATCAAGGCCTTCAACAAGGTCTATCCGAACGTCAAGATCAAGTACAACCCGCTCGGCAACAACGTCTCGACGGTGCTCTCGACCTCGATCGCCGGCGGACATCCGCCGGACATGGCGGATATCGCCCAACCGGGATACGTCAAGCAGCTCGTCCAGCAGGGGCACCTGAAGCCGATCACGTACGCGTCCAAGGTGATCGGGGCGAACTTCTCGCAGGGCTGGCAGTCGCTCGGAACCTTCAGCGGCAAGCTCTACGCGCTCGTCTTCAAGGCCTCGAACAAGTCGCTGCTCTGGTACAACGTGCCCGCTTTCAAGGCGGCGGGCGTGAAGCCGCCGAAGACGTGGGCGCAGCTGAACGCGGCGGCGCACAACCTGCTCGCCTCGGGCACGCCCGCCTTCTCGATCGGCGGCGCCGACGGCTGGACGCTCACCGACCTGTTCGAGAACATCTACCTGCGCACGTTCGGTCCGGCCACCTACCAGAAGCTCACCACGCACGACATCAAGTGGACCGACCCGACGGTGATCACGGCGCTGAAGGAGATGGCCCAGATCATCGGCACGAGCTCGAACATGGCGGGTGGGACGAGCGGTGCGCTCCAGTACGGCTTCAACGACTCGGTCACGAACGCGTTCGGCTCGCCGCCGAAGGCCGCGATGGTGTTCGAGGGCGACTTCGTCTCGGGCGTGATCCAGTCCTCGACGAAGTCGAAGGCCGGCTCGGGGTATGAGGTCACGCCGTTCCCGACGATCAAGCCGGGCCCGGGCGCGACCGGCGTCGAGGTCGGCGGTGACCTGTTCGTGACGTTCAACGACACGCCGGCGGTCGAGGCGTTCGTGAAGTTCCTGGCCACGCCGGCCGCTGCGAACGCCTGGGCGGCGGACGGCGGTTTCGCGTCGGGCAACCACAACGTGAAACTCTCCGTCTTCCCGACAGCGATCGACAAGGCGAACCAGGTCGCGATGGGCAAGGCCAAGTCCGTCGTGTTCGACATGTCCGACGAGCAGCCCGCGTCGTTCGGCGCCACCACGGGACAGGGCGAGTGGGGGATCTTCCAGACCTTCCTGAAGAACCCGGCCAACGTCAACGGGATCGCAAAGCAGCTCGAGACCGCCGCGACCGCGGCGTACAAGAAGGGCAAGTAGCGCGTTGAGCACGGGTGGGATCACGGTGGAGCCGCCGCTCGCGGCGGCTCCACCCGAGTCCGGCGAAGGCCGCAGCTGGGGCCGCTACGTGGCGGGGGCGGTGTTTCTCGCGCCCGCGCTCTTCGTGCTCGGCGTCTGGGTCGTCTACCCGGTCGTCTACACCGTCCTGCGCAGCTTCTTCGGCCAGAGCGGCTACCTCGGGACGTGGGTCGGGCTCGACAACTACAAGCGGCTGTTCACGACCTCGACGCTCAGGACGGCAATCAAGAACAACGCGATCTGGGTCGCCGTCGTGCCGGCCTTCGTCACCTCGATCGGCCTGCTGTTCGCGGTGATGCTCGAGAAGATCAGATGGAAGGTCGCCTTCAAGACAGTCGTCTTCCTGCCGATGGCGATCTCCGCATTCGCGACCGGCGTCACCTGGCGGATCATGTACCAGCAGGACCCGAATCTCGGCGCCGTCAACGCACTGACACGAAGCGTCAAGGACGTGTTCAACCAGCCCGGCGTGCTCTCGCAGGCGTTCCCTTCCACATCCGGGCTTCAGCAGGCGAGCCCAGGCGGGGCGATGGTGCTGCAACGGCCGCTCACCACCGGAAGCGTCGCGTTGCTCGGCCTCACCGGGATCGCGCCGGCCGACGTGCCAAAGACCGCAGTACAGGCGGTGCAGCCGCCTTCGAAGCCGGGCACGATCGTCGGCACCGTGTGGCGCGACTTCAAGCCGGGCGGCGGCAAGGTCGGCGTCGTCGAGAAGGGAGAGCTCGGCCTGCCCGGGGTGACGGTCGAGTTACGCTCGGCCGCCGGGAAGACGGTTCAGTCGACGACGTCGAAACCCGACGGATCGTTCGCCTTCTCGGGAGTCTCATCCGGGCACTACCGGGCGGCGATCGGCGCGCAGACCTTCGCGAAGCCGTTCGCCGGCTACGCCTGGCTCGGGCCGAAGCTGATCACTCCGGCGCTCCTGATCGCCTACATCTGGATCTGGGCCGGCTTCTCGATGGTCGTGGTCGCGGCCGGATTGGCGGCGATGCCCCGAGACGTGCTCGAGGCCGCCCGCACGGACGGGGCAAGCGAGTGGCAGGTGTTCCGCCGGGTCACGGTGCCGCTGCTCGCACCGGTCCTGATCGTGGTCCTGGTGACGATGGTGATCAACGTGCTGAAGGTCTTCGACCTGGTGATCGCGCTTGCGCCCGAGTCGACGCAGCAGAACGCGAACGTGATCGCGCTCGCGATGTGGCGCACCGCTTTCGGTGGTGTGAACGACTTCGGTACCGGCTCGGCGATCGCGGTGTTCCTGTTCGTGCTCGTCATCCCCGTGCTCATGCTCAACATCCGCCGCTTCAGGACGGAGAGCAAGTGACCTCCGTCGCCGCACCGGCACCCGCAACCGCCGCCGAAGTCCCCAAGGTCCAGGAGAGCGTCGCCGCGAAGATCATGCGCTGGCTCGCGAAGGCGCCGGTGCAGATCCTGCTGATCGTGATCGGCCTTCTCTGGCTGGTGCCGACGATCGGCCTCTTCGCCACGTCGATCCTGCCCGCCCAGCAGCTCGCCTCGAAAGGCTGGTGGCAGATCTTCTCGAAGCCGAGCCTCGCCACCTGGTCGAACTATCACGCGCTCATCCACAACCACGGCATGGTCGAACGCCTTCAAGACCACGGCCTACATCGCGGTCGGCAACACGCTCCTCGTCGTCGTGTTCGGGGCGATGGCCGGTTACGCCTTCGCCTGGCTCGAGTTCCCCGGGCGCGACTGGATCTTCATCGGCGTGATCGGGCTGCTCGTCGTGCCGCTGCAGATGGCGCTGATCCCGATGTTCCGGCTCTACGACACCTTCAGCCTCTACGGGACGGTCTGGGGGATCGTCCTCTTCCATACCGCCTTCGGGCTGCCGTTCGCGATCTTCCTGTTGCGAAACTTCTTCACGGGAATCCCCAAGGACATCCTCGAGTCCGCGCGCATCGACGGTGCGAACGAGTTCGTCATCTTCGTGAAGCTGATCCTGCCGCTCGGGCTGCCCGCGATCGCCTCCCTCGCGATCTTCCAGTTCCTCTGGACCTGGAACGATCTGATCGTGTCGCTCACCTTCGGGGTGCAGCCCATCACGGTGTGGATCTTCGGGCAGCTGCGCGAGTTCGGGACGAGCATCGACGTGATCGCGCCCGCGGCATTCATCTCGCTGCTGATTCCTCTGGCCGTCTTCTTCGCGTTCCAGCGCTACTTCGTTCAGGGCCTGCTGGCCGGCTCGGTGAAGTAATGGCCGGGGTGGCCGTCGTCGGCTCCGGTCTCGCAGGGTTCACCGCCTACCAGACGTTGCGACGCGCCCTCGAGCCGGAGGAGATCGTCGTCTTCGGAACCGAGAACGACCCTGCTGCCGCCTGGCGGGCGCGCGCGGAGGCGATCCGACAGCGCGAGATGCGCTCGGAGAGCGACGGGCATTGCCTCCCGACGTCGTTCCCCGGGCTCTCTTTCCGCTCCGCGGTGAGACGCCGCTCGCCGGCGCCGCTCGTTGCGTCGGTTCTCGACCGCTACCACCCGACGGTCGAGGAGTTCCTGTCCCACGTCGAGGAGCTGCGGGAAAAGAGCGGCTGGGACAGGAGCCTGCGCAGATCGAGGGTTGCCCGGATCCGGGCAGTCGCCGGCGGCTTCGAGCTCGACGGCGAAGGAGCATTCCGTCACGTGCTGGTTGCGCCGGGCCATCCGGGTCTCAACGTCCCCGAGGAGCTGCGCGACGACCCGCGGACGGTTCACTCGTACGAGCCCCACGAGTACGCGTCGACGGTGACGGTGGTCGGTGCCGGCCTTGCGGCTGCGACCGAGTGGCTGAACGCATTGGACGCGGGCGCCGAGGTCGTCTCGGTCAGGCGCCGCGAGCCGATGCGGCGGCCCCTGAACGTCCCCCGCGAGTACTTCTCGCGCCGAGGGCTCAGCGCGTTCCACCGGCTCGGGCCCGGCGAGCGGACGGCCAGGTTGAGGGCGCTGCTCGTCCCCTCGTATCCACCCGGCGCGACCTGGGACAGTGCTCTCGGCAGGGCTGCTGCCGAAGGGCGCTTCAAGGTCGAGGCCTCGCTGAACGGGAGCGAGCAGGTGATCTGCGCGACCGGCTTCCTGCGGGGGTTCCAGCACGATCCGCTACTCGCAGCGCTCGTCGACGAGCACCAGCTCGAGACGGCAGAGGGTTGGATCGTGCTCTCACCGGACGGTTCCGTGCCGGGGCTCACCGACGAGACGCGCACGCTTGCGCTCGCCGGGGCGTCGGCGCAGTGGGCCTTTCCGGCCGCCGACACGCTGGCCGGTGCCCGGTACGTGGCCCACGGCTTCCTGCGGAGGATCGGATCGTGTCCTACACGCTGAGGGGCAGGATCGAGTCGCGCCTCGCCGCCCTGCTGCCGGTGATCGCCGCGGCGTGCGCGCTTGCCGCCGCGACGCACCGCTGGTGGCCGATCGAGGCGGTTGCGCTGATGCTCGTCATCGGGCTCGTGCTCGACACGCAGCTGTACGACCGCGTGCTGTCGTATCAGGCGGGCTGGATGGCCGTGCCGCTCGGGCTGCTCGAGCTCGGCCTCCTGCTCGGCGCCATGCGGCTCCTCGGGATCATGGCGCCGCTCTGGCAGGCCGTGGCGCTCTTCGCCGGAGGCTGGCTACTCGCGCAGTTGCTCGGCCACGCGGGCTTCCCGCTGGCGCGGCTCGGCTACGCGGAGGAGGGTGGTGAGCTCGGCCGCCTCGGCGGCGCCTCGGCGCTTGCCGCTGCGCTGGTGCTCGCCGGTGCGGGAGCGACTGCGTACGCCATGGAGCCGCCGGTCGTCCACCTGCAGGCGGGCGTTCACCAGGGGCCGCTCGTGATCACGCGGCGGGAAGTGCTCGTCGGTGATCCCGGCGCGATCGTCCGCGGCGGCATCATCGTCAAGGCGAACGACGTCAAGATCGAGAATGTCACCGTCGTCGGCGGCCAGAACGGGATCACCGTCGACAGCGTGCGCGGAACCGTGCTGGACGGCGTCTCGGTCTCGGGCGCGAAGCTCGACGGGATCCACGTGCGCCTGGCGAACGTGATGATCAAGGACTGCACCGTCGACATGCACGGCAACTCGCTCGGTCAGGGGATCGACATCTCCTACAACATGAACCTGGGGATGAGCATGGTCGAGGGGTGCACCGTGATCGGCGGCATGGAGGGCATCACCACCCACTCGTCGATGACGATGATCATGCACGACCGTGTCAGCGGAACGGAGATGCGGGGCATCTCGGTGACCGAGATGTCGATGGGAAGCGTGATGGACAGCACGGTCAGCGGCGCGCTCGGAATCGGCATCTACTGCAACGACCGTTCGATGTGCATGATCGAGCACAACACCGTCGTCGGCACCCGGCCGGATATTGCCTCCGGTAACCCGACGAGACGCGGGTTCGGCGTGCTTGCGAGCTTCCAGTCGCAGGCCGACCTGCGCGGGAACCAGCTCTCGACCAATCCGGTGCCGATGGGCGCCGTCATCGATTCGCAGATCCGCTCGACGCACTGACCAGAGGGAGGAAAATATGCCGCACATCGATTTGCCCGAAGGGGTCCCAGGAATCCGGAGCGGGTTCGTATTTCGCCCGGAGACCGCCCGGCCGCTCTGCGACCTGGCCGAGGTTCTGCTCCGCGACGAGAACACCCTGAGCAGGGGCGAGCGCGAACTGATCGCAGCCTACGTCTCGAATCTGAACGAGTGCGCGTTCTGTCAGGCCTCTCATAGCGCCTTCGCCGCAGTGCAGCTCGAGGGAGGGATGACCCTGGTCGAGGAGGTGAAGCGCGACCCGGAAAGCGCTCCGATCAGCCCCAAGCTGCGTGCGCTGCTCGCGATTGCCGCCAAGGTCAAGGTCGACGGGCGTTCCGTCACCGCCGACGACGTGGCCGCGGCGCGCCGTGAGGGCGCAACCGACATCGAGATCCATGACACGGTGTTGATCGCCGCCGCGTTCTGCATGTTCAACCGCTATGTCGACGGGCTTGCGACGTGGGCCCCGACGGATCCCGCGGTCTACGAGGAGCGCGCGCACCTGCTCGTCGAGCACGGCTATGTCCCGCCGGTGCCGGCAGCCGCTGGAGCAGGATGAGCTCAGCCGGCGAGCCGGCCGCCCGACGACGCGCGCACGACGAGCTCGCCCGGCAGGACGACGATGCGTTCACGCTCATCGATCCGGCCGCCGAGCCGGTCGAGGAGCAACTGCACTCCGATCGTCCCGAACGTCTCGGCCGGCTGCGCGAGGACGGTGAGGAACGGATCGATTCGTGAGGCCTGCCCGAGATCGTCGAAGCAGACGAGCGCAAGGTCGCGTGGGATCTCGAGGCCCCGCGCGCGAACGGCCTCGGCGACGCCGATGGCGGCGACATTGTTGACGGCGAAGATCGCCGTCGGCGGGCTCGGGAGGTCGAGGAAATACGACGTCGCGTCGTTTGCGCTTTGCGGGTTGATCGCCCCCGACGCCGCGACCAGCTCGAGCCGGACCTCGATGCCGGCCGCCTCGAGTGCCTCCCGGTAACCGAGAATCCGATCGCGCGCAGTGGAGACATCGGTTGGCTCGGCGATCATCGCGATGCGACGATGACCGAGCCCGATCAGGTGCTGGACGAGCGTGCGAGCTCCCGCGACGCTGTCCCCCTGAACCAAGTCGCCGTCGTAGCCTGCGACCGAGCGGTCGAGCAGGACGAACGGCAAGTTGTGCTGCTTCAGGGCGCGCAACCGGGAAGCCGACCGGTCGCTCACGGGCGCGATCAGGATGCCCTCGACACCGAACGCGAGCAGGTCATCGAGATGGCCGCGCTCGCGTTCGAGGTCGCCCTGGCTGTTGCAGAGGATCACGTGCCGCCCGTTGCTCCAGGCAACGTCCTCTGCGCCCCGGACGACGAGGGTGAAGAAGGGATTTGCGATGTCGGGAACGATCAGGCCGATCGTCTTGCGGCGGATGACCCGCCGCGGGATGTAGCCGAGCTCGATCACGGCCGCCTCGACCCGCCGGCGCGTCTCCTCTCTCACTTGAGGCTCGTGGTTGATCACACGGGACACCGTCATCGCCGAGACGCCGGCGAGGCGCGCAACATCCCGAATGGTCGACTTCACGGTGTTACCGTAACATAGAATATCTGCTTGCTTGTCGCATTATCTCACGAGTATTTGGTACAAACTGACTTGTACCATGATCGTTTGAGGTACCCGAACACTCGGAGGAGCTATGACAGTGACGACCTACACACTGATGAGAGCGCTGGTCGGCCTCGAAGCCGGCCGCTCGTGCCGGCGCTGCGGCGAATCGATCCTCGGCACGGATCCGTTCGGCCAGAGCGAGGGCGTGTGCCGGTCATGCCGGCGACGCGGTCTCTAGACACGGCCGGGGAAAACGCGAAGGGAGGTCACATGGGGAAAGAGCAGATCGGAGCAGCCGAGGAGGCACGGCTTCGGATCCTGATCGAGCGAATGGTGCGAGAGGGAGCCTCGGAGGCCGCAGTCACGCGGGCCGTCCGCGAGGCGTCGCTTCGGTAGCGACCGCTCGGAGGTACCGTTACGTCCGGCCCGCGGACTAGGTTGGCGGACCCTTGATGCAGACGATCGAAATGGCAGCCGACACGATCGATCAGGACACCGTCGAGGTTCTCGACCGCGGGTTCCTCGCGCTCGACGGCGTTCTCGCCTCGGATCTCGCCGTGGTCAACGGTGCGCGCGTCTCGTTCAACAGCACGTCGGACGAGTGGACCGAGCGCGACGGCGGCCTGATCCGCTTCCTGATGCGCGACCACCACGGCTCGCCGTTCGAGCACGGCTACTTCCGGTTCATCGTCAAGGCGCCGATCTTCGTCGTCCGGGAGCACCACCGTCACAGGGCGGGGCACAGTTACAACGAGTGGTCAGGGCGCTACTCGAAGATGGAGGCCGAGTTCTATGTGCCCGACTTCGTCAGGTCGCAGGTCGGCAAGCCGGGCGCCTACACCTTCGAGCCGGTCGAGCCGGCTGTGCGCGAGCAGACGCGAACCGAGATCGAGGAGACCGCCGCCCGTGCATTCGAGTCGTACGAGCGGATGCTCGAGCTCGGCGTGGCCAAGGAGGTCGCGCGGAGCGTGTTGCCGCTCGCGATGTACACCAAGTACTTCTGGAGCTGCAATCCCCGCTCGCTGATGCACTTCTGCTCCCTGCGCAACTCGGAGTTCGCGCAGTTCGAGATCCGCGAGTACGCGAAGGCCGCAGAGCGCTTCCTCGAGCGCGAGATGCCGGTCACGCACGCGGCGTTCGTCGAGAACGGCCGAGTCGCTCCTTAGGCGCTTCCCTAGCCAGGCTTAGCTCGTTTTAAGAGCCTGGAAGCCTAAGAAGGTTCTAAGAGTTCACTCGAAGGTCCGAATATTGCTGCTTTTGCGGCGTTTAACCAGGTGAACGGCGAGACGCAGCGGGTACTAGGAGAAAACCGCGCGCCCCGGAAATGACGAATAGAGGAGCACATGACTGACGATACCCTCACCCTGCAAGACGAAGAGACTGACGAGCTGCAGCCGCGGCGCGGGCGCGCTCTGACCGCAATCGAAGACGACGCAGAGACTGAGACCGAGTCTGTTGCCCCGACCTACGTGCTCGACGAGATCGACGAGGCGTATGCCGAGGAGGACGAAGACGACGATTTCGAGCTCGACCTGACCGCGTCGGCGCCGCTGACGACCGACTCGCTGCAGCAGTTCCTGAACGAGGCCGGCCGCTATCCGCTGCTCACTGCTGCGGAAGAGGTAGAGCTCGCCAAGCGGATCGAGCGCGGAGACCGCGCTGCCAAGGAGCGCATGATCACCTGCAACCTGCGCCTCGTGGTCTCGATCGCCCGCCGCTATCAGACCCAGGGCATCACGCTCGGCGATCTGATCCAGGAGGGCGTCATCGGCCTGATCCGCGCGACGGAGAAGTTCGACTGGCGCAAGGGCTTCAAGTTCTCGACCTACGCGACCTGGTGGATTCGCCAGGCGGTGCAGCGCGGCGTCGCCAACAAGGCGCGCACGATCCGCATCCCGGTTCACGTCGTCGAGCGCGAGCAGAAGGTGACGCGCACCGAGCGTGAGCTGTCCGCGAAGTTCGGCCGCCCTGCGACCGACGAGGAGATCGCCGAGAACTCGAAGCTCCCGATCAGCCAGGTGCGCGAGGTGCGCGAGGCCGCCCGTGCGGTCGCCTCGACCGACGCCCCGATCGGCACCGACGGCGACACGAGCTTCGGCGACCTGTTCGCGGCCACCGGCCCGACGACCGAGGACGAGGTCGACGCGACGATTCGCGGTGACGCCGTGCGGCGCGCCGTCGCGAAGCTGCCCGACCGGCAGCGCGACGTCATCTCGCTCCGCTTCGGCCTGATCGGCGACGGCCCGAACTCGCTCGAGCAGATCGGCAAGCGCCTCGGCATCACCCGCGAGCGCGTCCGGCAGATCGAGGCGGATGCTCTGCGCCGCCTCGCTGCGGATGACGCCATTGCGGATGCGGCGTAGCCGCCTGTAGCTCGACCAGTTAGTGGTGCAAGTCGCAAGCGCTGTCAGCTTGTGACTTGCACCACAAGCGTTTCAGGGGCGGTTCGGACGGCCGGCGCTAGCTGGTAGTCATGACCACGGAGCCGGGGAACTTCGCGCCCGGGCTCATCTCCGTCACGACCCAGCGGGTCTGCGGCGTGATCTTGTAGGCGACGTTGAACGTCACCGTGGTCGGGCCGCCCTTGTTCACCTCGAACGTGCCGCAGAAGGCCGCGGGCTTGCCGTTCTGCCAGACCATCAGGTAGTAACGCGACTCGTTGGCGAGCGGCTTCAGGCCGTTCACGGTCAGCTGGATCGGCCAGTTACCGCTCTTGTCGGCAGAGCCGACACGCAGCGAGGCAAAGGAGTTCTGCTGGCCCGACATCGGGACGACGCGGACGACGTGGATTGCGCTGCTCGAGTGCGCCTGGTTCGCGAGCACGTACCCGCCGCCGAAGCAGGCGACCGAGACCGCGGCCGCGATCAGGATCCCGACGACGAGCGTGCGCTTCCGGCGCGGCGCGAGCGGAACGACCTCCCCGCCGACGTCGGCCGGGGGCGCGGCGATCTCGCCGGGAAGCTCGGGCGGTGGGCCGGCGGCGACGAGCATCTCGTGCACACGCTCCAGGCGCGCCCGGTCCTCCGCGCTCAGATCGGCCACGTCGACCAGCTGGTCGAAATCCGCTGTCATTCGAGCTCGCCCTCCAACATCTCCGCCAGGTGCATCAACGCGCTACGCGTCCTCGTCTTCACGGTACCAAGCGGAATTCCGAGTCGGTCGGCAACTTCGCTCTGCGAGAGCTCGCTCCAGTACGCCAGCGCGATCACCTCGCGCTCGCGCTCCGGCAGGCGCTCGAGCGCGCCGTGCACCTGCCACTGCGTCCACGACTGCTCGGCGCGCTCGTCGGGCCCCGCCTCGGCGGTCGCCTCGTCGGGAGCCTCCGAGGGCGGCTCGTTGCGCGCGCGGCTGCGATCGACGATCGCGTTCCTCGCGACGCCGTAGAGCCAGGGCGCGCCCGGCCCGCGCTCGGGCCTGTAGGTCCGGGCCGACCGCCAGATCGAGACGAACGTCTCCTGCACCGCGTCCTCGGCGCGCCCCCGGTCGCCGAGCCGTTTCAGGGCAAGCCCGAACACCGGGCGTGAATAGCGCCGGTACAGCTTGTCGAACGCCGCCCGATCGCCTTCACCGGTCCGCTGAATGAGCTCCCCATCCGAGCACACGAGCGCAATCCTAGGGTTTGGCTGAAGAGCAAGCTCCATCGCCCTTCATTCGGGTTTCGGAGCCCAGTCGGTTTTTCGACCGGGGAGCCGATTCGCGAGCCTTACCCGCCGGCGGCCTCGAAGCGGCGTCCGACCTCCGCCCAGTTCACGACGTCCCACCACGCAGCCAGGTAGTCGGGACGGCGGTTCTGGTACTTGAGGTAGTAGGCGTGCTCCCACACGTCGATCCCGAGCAGCGCCGTCTTGCCCTCCATGAGCGGGTTGTCCTGGTTCGGCGTCGACACGACCGACAGTGCGCCGCCGTCGACGACGAGCCAGGTCCAGCCGGAGCCGAAGCGCTTCACGCCCGCCTCGTTGAGCTGGGCCTTCAGCTGGTCGGGATCGCCGAAGGTGTCGTTGATCGCAGCCTCGAGCGCCCCCGAAGGGTCGCCGCCGCCGCGCGGCTCCATGATCTGCCAGAAGAGCGAGTGGTTCCAGTGACCGCCGCCGTTGTTGCGCACCGCGGCGCGCTTCTCCTCGGGGATCGCGTCGAGGTTCTTCACCACGTCGTCGATCGAGCGGTCGGCCCACTCGGTGCCCGTCGAGCGCTGCGTTCAGGTTCGTCACGTACGCCTGATGGTGCTTGCCGTGGTGGATCTCCATCGTCTTGGCGTCGATCGTCGGCTCGAGGGCGTCGTAGTCGTACGGGAGTGGGGGTAGCTCGAATGCCATCGGTTCTCCTTTGGTCTTTGTCAGTCTTGTTGGGAGAATATGCTGCAAGCGGTTCGACGCGTAGTGAAAGTTCAATGCTCAACGTAGGAGTCGCGGCCTTTTGACGTTTGCCGGAATCGTTGTCTTCGGGTACCTGCTGGGCTCGTGCCCGTGGGGTTACTGGCTCGTTCGGGTCTTCCACCACGCTGACATCCGGAAACTCGGCAGCGGCAGCATCGGCGCCTCGAACGTCTGGCGCGCCTACGGCCCCAAGCTCGGAGTGACAGTCGTTCTCCTCGACGTGCTCAAGGGGTTCGTGCCCGCCTTCGTCGGTGTCCTCGCCGTGTCTCACCTGTGCGGGATCCTCGCCGGCGCGGCCGCGATGGCGGGCCACGCGCGGCCGATCTTCCTGCGTTTCGAGAAGGGCGGGAAGATGGTCGCGACCGGTGGGGGAGTCGTGATCGCGATCGCTCCCCTTGTCGCCCTTCCGCTTGCCGCCCTCTGGATCGCGACCTTCGCGCTCTTCCGCTACCCGTCGGTCTCCTCGATCGTGACTGCGGTCGCGCTGCCGTTCGTCGCGTTTGCATTCGGTTACCCGGACGTCGTCGTCGCGTTCGGGGCTGTCGCCGCCGCCGCGATCGTGTATCTGCATCGCGGGAACCTGCGTCGGCTTCGGGCGGGCACGGAGCATCGGGTCCGCCTCCGCGGCGCAGCGCGTCTCACGTGAGCGACGAGGGGCCGAGCCCGGGGCATGCGGATCGCTTCGCGGCCCTGGTCGTGCTCGCGTGCCACGATCTGCGGACGCCGCTCGCAACCGTCGCTGGGTTCTCGAAGACGCTTGTCCGTACCGGCGAGCTGAGCGAGCGCGACGCGCGATTCGTCGAGATGATCGACGAGGCCTCGGTGCAGATGGCGCTCCTTGTCGACCAGCTCGGGCTCGCTGCCCGGATCGAGTCAGGGCGGTACGATCCGCTGCCGTTCGACGCGGACACTCTCGAGCTTGCGGCATCCTCGGGGGACGACCGTGTTGCGGTCGAGGGGACAGGGGCGATCGTCGAGACCGATTCCGTCACGGTTGGTCGGGCTCTCGCTGCGCTTGCCGTGGCCGCCTTGCGCTTCGGCGAGCTCTCGCTCGTGACCTGGACGGTGAACGGCCGCGAGCTGACGTTGACGCCGGTGACGGCGGCCGCGGCGCCGGTCGTTGCCGGCACCGATCCGCGGGATCTCGGGGCGCTCGTCGCGCGCACTGCGATCGAGCGGCTCGGCGGCTCGGTCGCGGTCGAAGGCGAGTCGCTCCGCGTTCGGATCTGAGCGCGTGGGCATACTCGCGGCGTGGACGCGGGTGGGGCGACCGGAGAGCACGTCACCTGGCGCACCCCTGACCGGCGGCTGCTGACGCTGCGCCGGCTGGAGGTGGCCGGCGGCACGGTGATCGCGGCCGTTGCCGCCGGGGTGCTGCTCGGACTCGTCGTTGCCACCTGGGCAGGGGTTGCTGCCGCAGTCGCGGCACTGGTCGGGGGCCTCGCGGTCGAGCGCGTCCTGGGCAGGCGGTTCTCGGCCTGGGGGTATGCCGAGCGCGAGGACGACCTGCTCGTCCGTCGCGGCGTCCTCGTCTATCGGCTCTCGGTCGTCCCGTACGGGCGGATGCAGTACATCGACGTCCGCGCGGGGCCGTTCGAGCGGTCCTTCGGGCTCGCCACCGTCCATATGCACACCGCGGCTGCGGCAAGCGACGCGCGGATCCCGGGCCTCACGCGCGAGGAGGCGGCGAGGCTGCGCGACCGGCTCGCCGAGCTCGGAGAGTCCCGGGCGGCCGGGCTGTGACCGATACGCCCTGGGAGCGGCTGCACCCGCTGTCTCCGGTCGTGCGAGGAGGTCGCGGGACGATCGCGATCGTGATCGTGCTCCTGCCGACGCTGTTTCGCGGCGACCGCACGCCGATCGAGGTGTACATCCAGATCGGTGTCGTCGCGTTGCTGATGGTGCTCGGCTTCATCTCGTGGCTCGTAACGCGCTGGCGGATCGTCGACGACGACGTGCTGATCGAGACCGGCCTGATCCGGCGGCGCTCGCTTCGGTTCCCGCTCTCCCAGCTCCAGTCGGTCGACGTCGTCCGGCCCGGGCTCGCCCGGCTGTTTCGCGTCGCCGAGCTGCGCCTGCGAATGGGCGGCTCGACCGGCAACACCGGGCGCCTCGCGTATCTGCCCGAAGCGGAGGTCGAGCCGCTCCGCGAGCGGCTGCTCGCCCTTGCGCGAGGCGCAACGCCGGCGCCCTCGGCGTCGACTGTGGCGCGAACACTCGAGGAGAGCGACCTCCTGGTCGTCCCCACCGGGCGCCTCGTCGCGTCGATCCTGGTCAGCGACGTCGGGCTCTTTGCCGAGGCGGTCACCGTCGCGCTGATCGTGACGGCGGTTCTTTCGCCGACCGCCGCCGAGGGCGTCATCCGGGGCGGGCTTGTCTGGATCATCGGTGTCATCACGCTGGTATGGCGGCGGTTCAATCAGGAGTACCGACTGACGGTCGCCGAGAGCCCCGATGGCCTTCGCGTGCACTCCGGGCTCGTCGCGCTGACCGCGGAGACGATCAGGCCCGGTCGCGTACAGGCCGTGCGGATGGTGGAGCCGCATGCTCTGGCGGCGGTTCGGCTGGTGCCGCCTCGAGGTCGACGTCGCGGGCCATCAGCGGTCGAAGGGAGAGGGGCAGGCTCAGCGCGGGCGGCTGCGAACCGTGCTGCCGGTCGGATCGCGCGCGCTCGCCGACGAGCTGCTCGAGCGGCTCGTTCCCGATCGTCCCGTCGTCGACTCACCGCCGCCGCGTCGGGCCCGCTGGAAGAGCCCGCTGCGCTATCGGATGCTCCGCGCGGGACGGAACTCGACGTGCGTCGTCACGACGAGCGGTCGGCTGCGTCGCGTCACCTGCTGGGTGCCGCTCGAGAAGGCGCAGAGCTTCCGCGAGGTGCAGGGCCCGCTGCAGCGGCGCCTGCGGCTGGCGACGGTTCACGTGGACACCGTCGGTCGTGGCGTGCGGGCGGTGCTCCGCGACCGGGATCTCGAGGAGGTCGACCGCGTCCTGGCCGAGCTCCCGGTGCTGGCGCGAGCGGCGCGACGCCGCTACGCGGCCGAGCCGGCGGCGACCGAGGCGTCGCGGCCCGGGACGTAGCAGGCGCGGCAGCGCGCCTCGTAGGAGTCGAGAGCCCCGATCTGCACGGTCGCTCCGCCGTAGGGAGCGGGCTGCCCGTCGACGAGCCGCTGGGTGAGCGTCGCCGGGCCGCCGCAGCGATGGCAGACAGCCTCGAGCTTGTCGACGAACTCGGCGACGCAGAGCAGCGTCGGCATCGAGCCGAACGGCTCGCCGCGGAAGTCCTGCGCGAGGCCGGCGGCGACCACGCGGGTGCCGCGATCGACGAGGGCGGCGATCGAGTCGACGATCCCTTCGTCGAAGAACTGCACCTCATCGATCCCGACCGCGTCGTAGCCGCTCGCGAGCTTCAGCACCTCGGCGCCAGACGAGGCAGTGACCGCCCGCATCTTCGCGCCGGCGTGCGACACGACGTGCCCGAGGTCGAAGCGGTCGTCGATCAGCGGCTTGACGATCAGCGCCTTCTGCCCGGCGATCTCTGCGCGCCGGAGCCTGCGGATGAGCTCCTCGCTCTTCCCGGAGAACATCGGCCCGCATACGACCTCGAGCCATCCACCTCGCTGCGGCTGGAAACGAATCACGGCCGAGACCCTAACGACCGCGCCTGACGTCGCGACCCGGGTCGCTGCGGCAGTTCAAGAACCCTGTGCCTGGCACCGGACGTGGCCTGAATGTCGCCCACGACTTGCAGGCCTTTTTCGCGGTCGTCGACCCCGGCAGGACGGGTTGTGACACTTTCGTTTCCATAACCTGGCACCGGACACGCCCCGAGCGGACAGTCGCCGCTATCTGGGCCACCAGACGTAGACGTTCGTGGGCTTGCGGACGAAGCCGAGGCGCTTGTAGAGGCGGTTCGCGGACTCGCGGTAGGGCATCGACGTCAGCTCGAGCATCAGGACGCGGGCCTGCGTTCGCGCGGGCCATGCCTTCGCGGGTGAGGGCCTCGCCGACGCCTTGGCCGCGGGCCGAGTTGTCGACGATCACGTCCTCGATCCGGCCCTTCAGGCCGGACGAGACGCGGTACATGATCAGGGTCAGCGTGCCGATGATCTCGCCGTCCTCGTCGCTGCGGGCCACGAGCATCGTCTGTCCCTTGACCGTCTCGTCGAGCTGCTCGAGCGTCGGCGGGGTGCGGGCCTCGGTCAGCTGCGGCAGCAGCCGGTGGATCGCGGCGAGCAGCTCCTCGGTCGCCTCGTGTGCCTGCTCGATCTTCATCGGAGGAGCCTCGACATCCGCCGGTCCTTGAGCACGCGGCCGTCGGTCTGGCAGGTCGGGCAGTAGTAGATCGTGTGCTCCTCGAAATCGATGCGCTCGAGCGGCGTCTGGCAGTTCGGGCACGGCTGGCCCAGGCGGTCGTGGACGCGGTAGGTCGCCTCGTTGGACGCACCCGCCAGCCGCAGCTCGAGGCCGCGCGCCAGCTCGGCGTGGATCGCGGACGGCAAGCTGCTCGGTCTCCTCTGCGGACAGCTGAGTCGAGAGCGCGTACGGCGAAAGGCGAGCCGCGTTCAGGATCTCGTTGGCCCACGCCCGGCCGATGCCCGCGATCGCGCGCTGGTCGCGGAGTAGCGAGTGGAGTCGCCGCGAGTCGCCCGCGAGGATCGGCGCCAGCGTCTCGGCCGTGAGCGTGTCGGCCTCGGGGCCGAGATGCGCGAGCTCGGCCGCCACCGCGTCCGGCCTGAGGAGCCAGACGCCGGCCCGCTTCTTGTGGCCCGCCTCCGTGAGGATCAGCTCGCCGCCATCGTCGAAGCGCAGCCGGAAGACCGGCGTCTTGGGCCCTTTCGTGCCCGGCCACGAGGTAGCGAATCCGCCCGGCGCTCATCAGGTGCACCATCAGCGTCAGCTCCCCATCCTCGGTCGGGAACAGCAGCCGTTTCGCGCGCCGGCGCGCGCCTGCGAACGTCTGACCCTCGAGAGCCGAGAGCGGTGGGTCGAACGTCTTCAGCGTGGCGATGTGAGCCGGGCCGGCGTGCTCGACCGGGCTTCGGCTCACGTCTGGATCGAGCGCCCTCCGCCAGGCCTCGACTTCGGGCAGTTCCGGCATGACCCCAGCCTAACGGCGGTTCGCGGGATCCCTAGGCCTTGAAGGCTTTCGCGCCTCCGAGTGCGACGATCGCCGCGTAAGCCTTCGCGAGTTGCGTCGACCCGCGCTTGAACTCGCTGAGGCCGGACTTGAGCAGCGTCTGAGCCTTCCCGGTGCTCCCCTTGCCGACCGCGCCGATCGCCTTCGCGAAGTCATTGGCGCCGTTCAGGTCGTGGATGCAAGCGGAGTTCAGGGCGTTCCGGAACACCACCAGGCGCGGGGTCGGCGAGGGCCCGGCGCGCTTGATCAGGTCGGCCGGCTCCTTGCAGTTCACGAGCGCGGCGAGCGTGTTCGTGAGCGCGAGGTTCTGAGGCTTCTCCCCTGCGATCAGCGCATTCTTTGCCGACGCCTGCGAGACGACGACCTGAAGGCTCTGATTCTGGACGTTCCAGATCTTGATCAGCGGCTGGACCCACTTCTGCTCGGCCGCGGTAAGTGTCGCCCCGCTTCGGGTCGCGCCGGCGGCCGGTGCCAGAACGGCGATCGCCGCGACGCTCAGGAGGAGACTCACATACGGCCCGCGCATCTCATTCGAGTGTAGCGCCCGTGCATCTAAAGTCGGCCCGTGGCGACCGAGGCCGTCCGTTTCGAGCAAGTCGGCCTGTGGCGCACGTCGCACGGCGTTCGCAAGACGATCCTCGACGGGATCGACTGGACGGCGGGCGAGGGCGAGCACTGGGGGATCGTCGGGCCGAACGGGGCCGGCAAGACGACGCTCCTTCGGGTCGCCTCCGCGCAGATGCGCCCGAGCGAGGGCGCGGCGTGGGTGCTCGGCGGGCGGCTCGGCCGGGTGCCGCTGCACGAGCTGCGCCGCCGGATCGGGCTCGTCGAGCCGGGGCTCGGGCGGCGGTTCTACCCGGAGCAGCGCGCGATCGACATCGTGCTCTCGGGCCTCGGCGGAACGATCCTGCTCGTCGACGCGATCCCACCCGACGCGTTCGAGCGAGCGCACGAGCTGCTCGACGCCGTCGGTGCCGGCCCTCTCGCGCTCCGCACGTTCGTATCGTGCTCGGAGGGCGAGCGCGCACGGATCATGCTGGCCCGGGGATTGATCGCCGACGCGCCGCTGCTCGCTCTCGACGAGCCGGCCGCCGGGCTCGACCTGGGCGGCCGCGAGCTGCTGCTCGAGGCGTTCGAGCGCGCCGTTGCCGAACGCCCCGGCCTGACCACCCTCACCGTCACCCACCACATCGAGGAGCTGGCGCCGAGCACGAGCCACGCGCTCCTCATCAGCGCCGGGCGCATCGTCGCGGCCGGGCCGCTGGCCGAGGCGATCACCGACGAGTCGCTGACCGAGTGCTTCGGGCTGCCCCTCCGGCTCGACCGGATCGACGGCCGCCTCTTCGTTCACACCCTCAGACGCTGAGCTTCACGATCGCGGCGGTCCCGACGAGGACGATCGCGGTCTTCAGCGCCCACGGCGGAAGCACGCGCGCGACGCGGGCCCCGACGTGCCCGCCGAACAGCGACCCGCCGGCGATCAGCGCGGCGACGCCCCAGTTCACGGGCCCCGCGATCGCGAAGATCACGGCCGCGGCGAGATTCGTCCCCGTCGCGAGCACGTTCTTCAGCGCGTTGATCCGCTGCAACGTGTCGGTCAGCCCGAGACTGAGGACGCCGAGGAGCAAGATCCCCTGCGCCGCGCCGAAATAGCCGCCGTACACGCCGATCGCGAAGAGGGCGGCCGGAGTCCATCCGCCGCCGTGGAAGCCGGTCGCCCGGCGGCGCGCCTCGAGCCGTGCCGACAGCCAGGGCTGCACGAGGATCAGCACGAGGGCGGCGCCGATCAGGTACGGGACGACCTTCGCGAACGCCGACGCGGGGAGCGTGAGCAGGAGCGTGGCGCCGAGCAGAGCGCCGGCGATCGAGGCGATGGCCATCGAGACGGCGCGCCGCCCACGCCCGGCGAGCTCTGCCCGGTATCCGTACGTCCCGCTGACGCCACCCGGGACGAGCCCGATCGTGTTCGACACGTTTGCCGTCACCGGCGCGTAGCCGAATCCGAGCAGCACCGGGAAAGTCAGCAGCGTCCCGCTCCCGACGACGGTGTTGATCACGCCGGCGCCGAAGCCCGCCGCGGCAATCGCTACGGCCTCGAGTATGTCCATGTTGGATCCAAGATCCTGATCTGGGATCCCCTCTCGGGGATAACGTTCGGCGAAAAGCGGTCGATATCACCACATCGGATCCGAATCGCTGGTATTCTGCATACACAACTGCTCATGGGAACCACATTTCACTCAACCGCTTTTCAGTCGACGACGTTCGCGCTTCCGCCGTCCGAGCCTGCACTCGCGCACCTGAAGGTCACGGGCGCGGCTCCCGCGTTCGGATTCGAGCGCTGTGAGGACGTGGGCTGCACGGTGGGGCACGACGCTACCGCCTCCTCGTGCGGGCGCACTGCCTGCCCGGCATGCGGCTGCAGCGGGACGAACCTGACCTCGGTCGAGCTTCTCGACTCGCAGGCCCGGGTTCGTGTTCGCTGCACGTGCGGCCATTCGTGGCTGCGCACCCCGCGGCACTAGCTTCGACCTCGTCCGACTGCCCGGCTGCCCGCGCAGCTGTAGAGGCAGTGCGGCTCTAGACTTGTGCCGTGGACGGAACGAAGGCCGACGAGATCGCGCTCGCCCTCGAGGAGGCGATCGTCTCCGGCGAGCTCACGCCCGGCTCGGTGCTGCGGCAGGAGCAGGTCTCGGCGCAGTACGCCGTCAGCCGGACGCCGGTTCGCGAGGCGCTCCGCCGTCTGGCAGCGCTCGGGCTCGTCTCCTTCGAGGCGAACCGCGGGTTCCGCGTGCGGACGCTGTCGCGCGCCGAGATGTGGGAGGCGTTCCTGCTGCGCGCCGAGCTCGAGAGCCTGGTCACCGGCGTCGCCGCCGAGAGGATCACGGACGCCGACCTCGACGAGCTCGAGGCGGCTGAGCGGAAGTTCTCGCAGCTGACCCGCGCCCTCAGGGCGCGCGAGCCGGGCGAGGACAGGCGCTCGCTGACGGTCGAGTGGATGAGTGCCAACCACGGCTTCCACGATGTCATCTATCGGGTGGCCGACCTGCCGTACATCGAGCAGGTCGCGAAGAGCGCGCGCCGCACCTTCGCCGGCCCGGCCGTCTGGGCTCCGGGCGACGAGTCGATCGACGAGCTCTACCTGGCGAACGAGCGGCAGCATCTGGCGATTCACGCCGCGCTCGCCGCGCGGAGCCCGGACGGCGCCAGGTCGCTTGCGCGCGAGCACGTGCTCGCGTCGTTCAGGCTGCTCGAGACGATCCTCGAGCAGGTCGGACGCGCCCTCACCGATCCGTTTCCCGCAAGCCGCAGCCGCGCTTCGTGAGCGCGGCGGGCGCCGCTCTCTACGCCGCATCGGCCCGTCGCGTTCTCGCTGCGCGCGGCGTCCACGGCTTCGGCGAGCGCCTTCGGCCGCACGAGGAGCGGCTCGTCTTCGTGCTCGGCTCTCCGCGCTCGGGAACGACCTTCCTCGCGGGCGCGATCGGCGCGATGCCGGGGTTCGTCGACCTGACCGAGGTGACGCCGCACAAGGCGGCGATTCCGGCGCTGACGAGGCTTCCCGAGCAGGAGGCCGCCGACCGGATCAGGAGCGTGCTCGAGCGGGTGCGGTGGCTCGCGCTCGTTCCGGGATGGCGCGGGGTCGAGCAGACGCCCGAGACGGCGTTCGTCCTTCCCGCGGCCCTTCGCGCGTATCCGAAGGCGCGCGCGGTTCACGCGTTGCGCGACGGCCGCGACGTCGTCTGCTCGCTGCTCGAGCGCGGCTGGCTGAGCGCCGGGCGCGGCGGGGGAGATGACGCGAAGGCGGCGTACGGGAAGACGGCGCGCTTCTGGGTGGAGCCCGACCGGCTCGAGGAGTTCGAGACCGCGAGCGATGCAACCAGGGCCGCGTGGGCGTGGCGCCGGTACGTGACAGCGGCCCGGAGCGGCGGCGGGGAGCGGACGCTCGAGGTGCGCTACGAGTCGATCGCCGAGAGCTCCGAGGCGATCGCAACTCACCTGGACGCCGATCCGGCGCCGCTGAGGGCGGCGCTCGAGAGGTTCCACGACCGCTCGATCGGGCGCTACCAGCGAGATCTCAGCTCCGAGCAGCTCGCCGACGTGGAGCGCGAGGCCGGGCCGTTGCTGGCCGAGCTCGGCTACGTGCGGTAGCTGCGCGGCTTCGCTCTTATCGTTCTCTAAGGTCGCTCTTAGGAGCCGAGCTTAGGCTCGGTCGCGTCAATCCAGGCACCGAATGACTCGAAAGGTGGTGAAGATGCGGCGGACACTGACTCGTCTTGCTTTCGCAGGCGTCGTAGGCTCGGTTCTCCTGGCCGTCGGCGCCGGCACGGCGTTCGCAGCGCACGGCCACGGACGGTTGGGGACGCGGCTCGTGTTCCAGGGCCGCGCGACCGGGATCGGTCCCGGCGGCGGAGGATTCTTCGGCGTCGGCGGGCCCGGCATGGGCTTCGGCGGCCCGGGAATGATGGGCGGCATGGGCCGCGGCATGGGCGGTCCGGGCGGCGGAGGCCCGGGTGGGCAAAGCGCTCTCCTCTCCGACGTCCTGACGCCGGCTGCGGCGTTCCTCAACATCTCCGTCTCGACCCTTGCGGCCGACCTGAACGGGGGCAAGACACTCGCGCAGGAGGCGACCGCGAAGAGCAAGACCGCGGCTGACCTGATCACCGCGATCGTCGCGGCCCAGAAGACGAACCTCGACAACGAGAAGGCGGCCGGCTGGATCACGGCCGACCAGGAGACGAGCCTCTTGGCCGGTTACACCAAGGCGGTCACCGCGCTCGTCAACAACGGACCGGCCGTTCCCGGTGGGGGAAAGCAGGACGGCGGCCCGCTGAAGACCGTCTCCGACTACCTCGGGATCTCGGTCGCCGATCTACAGACGGCGCTGAAGAGTGGAAAGACGCTCGCCGACGAGGTGACGGCGGCCGGTAACGGAAAGACCGTCGCAGGGCTCGTCACCGCACTCGAGGCTCCGGCCAAGACGAAGCTCGACGCCGCGGTCTCGAACAACGTCATCACCCAGGCGCAGGAGACCACGATCCTGGCCAACATGACGACGCACCTGACGAACATGATCAACGGCGTGAAGCCGGACAAGAGCGCGGGAGCCTCGACGGCGTCCCTGAACGGCGTCCGCACGAGCCTCGCGCGCTTCACCACGGTGAAGGTGCTCGCTCTACGCCACCGGTAGCACCAGCTCCCTCCGACGTTGGTGCACCACGGAGCCGGGCCGAAAGCCCGGCTCCGGCCTTTTCAGGCGGAGACGCGGTAGCGCCGGGCGACGCCGGTCTGCTCGGCCGCGGCGGAGACCGCCGCCGCGACGGCCGGGGTGACGTCGCGGTTGAAGACGCTCGGGACGATGTACTCCGCGCCGAGCTCCTCCGGCTTCACCACCGCGGCGATCGCGTGGGCCGCGGCGAGCTTCATCGCCTCGTTGATCGCGGAGGCGCGGACGTCGAGCGCCCCGCGGAAGATGCCGGGGAAGGCGAGGACGTTGTTGATCTGGTTCGGGTAGTCGGAGCGCCCCGTCGCGACGACGGCGACGAGCCCCTCGATCTCCTCCGGCGTCACCTCGGGCGTCGGGTTCGCCATCGCGAACACGATCGCGCCGTCGGCCATCGTCGCGACCGCGTCGCGCGATACCGCGCCCGGCCCGGAGAGGCCCAGGTAGACGTCGGCGCCGGCAAGCGCTTCGTTCGCCGTGCCGGAGAAGCCGTCGGGATTCGTGCGCTCCGCGAACAGCGTCTTCCAGGGGCCGAGGTCGTCGCGGCCGAGATGGATCGCGCCCTGCCGGTCGCAGCCGATCACCTCGCGGACACCGAGGCCGAGCAGCATGTCGGTCGTTGCGACGCCGGCCGCGCCGACGCCGGTCAGGACGACCCGCACGTCCTCGGGCCGCTTGCCGACGAGCCGCAGCGCGTTGACGAACGCGGCGGTGACCACGATCGCCGTGCCGTGCTGGTCGTCGTGGAAGACGGGGATGTCGAGCTGCTCCTGCAGCCGGCTCTCGATCTCGAAGCAGCGCGGCGCCGAGATGTCCTCGAGATTGATGCCGCCGAACCCGGGGGCGATCGCCGCGACTGCGGCAACGATCTCGTCGGGGTCGGTCGTCGAGAGGCAGATCGGCCAGGCATCGACGCCGCCGAACTCCTTGAACAGCATCGCCTTGCCCTCCATCACCGGCATCGCCGCCTCGGGGCCGATGTCTCCGAGCCCGAGCACCGCGGTGCCGTCGCTGACGACGGCGACGGTGTTCTGCTTGATCGTCAGGTTCCAGACCTTCGAGACGTCCTCGGCGATCGCCATGCAGACACGCGCCACGCCGGGGGTGTAGGCCATCGAGAGGTCGTCGCGGGTCTTCAGCGGCGACTTGGACGCCATCTCGATCTTGCCACCGAGGTGCATGAGGAACGTCCGGTCGGAGACGTGCTCGACCTCGACGCCGGGCACTGCCTGGACCGCGGCGACGATCTGCTCGATGTGGTCGGCGCTCGCAGCGTCGACGGTGACGTCGCGGACCTTCTTTCCCTCCTCGACGCGAACGAGGTCGATCGCGCCCAGATTGCCGCCGGCCTCGCCGATCGCGCGGGCGACCTCGGCGAACGCGCCGGGGCGGTCGTCGAGATGAACGCGCAGGGTGGCGCTGAAGGATGCGGATGGGCGAACCTGGCTCACGGGGCACTCACGGGGCAATCGTCGCAGAAACTCAGTAACCGGCGATTCCCGAGGCCGTCCCGATCACGATCAGCGGGCTCGCGGACGGACGCAGCCAGCGCACCAGCCGCAACATTCGCGCAGGCGCGAGCGAGATGCAGCCGTTCGTCGGATGGCCGATCTCGACGTGGATGAAGATCGCCGAGCCCCGCCCCGGTACCGCCGGCGCGGAGTTGTACTCGACGAAGACGAGGTGCGCGTACGCCTGTGTCGAGCGCCAGAGCGCCTCGCTCGCCCCGGCAAAAGGCGGTTGCGCCCCGCACGCGACATGCTGGAACGTGTTGTAGCCCGGTGAGCTCGGATCCTCGTCCCACCAGTCTCCGCACACGAGCCGGTGGTAGGCGAAGTGAGCTCCGGGATCGGGCCGACGCCGTACATCACAGGGCCGAGCGCGAACGCGCCGGTGGGCGTCGTCCCATCGCCCTCGTGGTGACTGGCCGAGACGCCTGCGATCCCGAGGTAGACGCTCCAGGGCCCGCCCGCGGAACGCCAGCAGCCGCCGTTTCGCTGCCAGAGCCGCATCGTCCCCGATGTCGACGACGTGACCGGTGCCACCACCGTCACGAGTTGCGACGCGGATCCCGTCGAGGCGAGAGACGAGGCAAGGCCCGGCGCGCAGCCCGCCCGCGCGGATCCGGCGGAGACGTGGACGGCCGCGACGAGGGCGGCGCCGATCAGGAGGCAGGCCGACCGCATGTACCCTCGAAACGATATGGGCCGCGCCCGGTTGATCGTCGCGCTGACCGGGCTGCTCGCCCTGGCGCCGCCCGCTCACGCGGCGCGCTACGGCTTCTCGGTCTCCCGTGTGACTGCCTCCGACCTGCACTGGTCCTACCGGCCGGGCTGCCCCGTGTCACCGTCGCAGCTCCGGCGCGTCCAGCTCTCCTACTGGGGGTTCGACGGCCGCCCGCATACCGGCGCGCTCGTCGTGAACGCATCGGTCGTCCCGGCGGTCGAGCAGATCTTCGGCCGTCTCTACGCCCGACGCTTCCCGATCCGGAGCATGGAGCCGGTCGACGCCTTCCACGGCAGCGACGATCGCTCGATGGCGGCCGACAACACCTCCGCATTCAACTGCCGGTACGCGGTCGCGACCGGCCCGAAGCGCTGGTCGGCTCACTCCTACGGCGAGGCGATCGACGTCGATCCGCTCGAGAACCCGTACCTGCTCGCCGGCCGCGTCTACCCACCGGCCGGCCGTCCGTATCTCGATCGCGCCCACATCCGGCCTGGAATGGCGGTGGCGGACGGCGAGCTCGTCGAGGCCTTCGCGGCGTCCGGCTGGCAGTGGGGAGGCCGCTGGACCGGGTCGCCGGACTACCAGCATTTCTCGGCAAACGGCGGTTGACGGTTCCCGCTTGACACCGTGACGGTCGTGTGACAGAGTCCTCCTGTCAAGTCCTGTGGGCCCTCGGGTTCGCGGGACTTGGCATTTAAGGCCCTATCTATCTGCGCTCGCGGCGGCTACGCTCGAAGGGGAAGGCGCGGATGAGAGCCCGGGAACTAGTGGTGCTGGCTGTTCTCCTCCCGGCGCTCGTGCTGGGCGCAGCTGCCTGCGGTGGTGGAGGGAGCGGGAGCGGAGCGAAACCGACGGCCGCGCAGCTCGAGGCGATGAAGACCGAGTGGCGCGCGGGCCTGCTCGAGTGGCGGCATACGATGCTGAACGCGCTGGACGGCCTCTCCCTCGTCTTCGCGACCGACGGCTCGGTGGCAGACCTGAGCCGGTCGGGCTCTGGCTCGTCGACCAGGCTGACCAGGTTCGAAGGCCGGATCTCGACGTGCTCCGACAAGCTCCGCGGGCTCGGCCCGGCTCCGCAGCCGTTCGAACAGTCGCGGGCCTACGCGCTCGAGGCGTGCAAATGGCTGAAGGAGGGAATCGGCCGGGTCAACCAGGTCGTCGCCGACCTGCGCCACGGGATTGCGATCGACCCGATCGACCCGCTCGGCAACGCGACCGTCCTACTCGCCACCGGGCAGACGGAGCTCTCCACCGCCGTCGACGCGCTCGACGCGCCTTCCGCCTGACCGCTCCGAAGCGCACGACTATCGTCAGGGGATGGCGCTTTCCCCCGAGTTTCGAGCTGCCGTCGGCCAGGCGCTCCCCGCCGACGCTCTGATCGTCGAGCCGGAGCAGCTCCGCACGTACGAGTGCGACGCTCTCACGGGCCATCGCGCCGTCCCCGACCTGGTCGTGCTGGCGCGCTCGGCGGCCGACGTGCAGGCGGTCGTGCGGCTCTGCCACGAGCACCACGTACCGTTCGTCGCGCGCGGCGCGGGAACCGGCCTTTCCGGCGGGGCGCTGCCTGTTGCCGACGGTGTCGTCATCTCGCTCACCCGGATGAACCGCGTCGTCGAGGTCGATCTCGACCGCGGCCGCGTGGTGGTCGAGCCGGGAGTGACCAACCTCGACATCACGCGCGCGGTCGCCGCGGAGGGCTTCTACTACGCCCCCGACCCGTCGAGCCAGCAGGTCTGCACGATCGGCGGCAACGTCGCCGAGAACTCGGGCGGCGCCCACTGCCTCAAGCACGGGTTCACCGTGAACCACGTTCTCGCTGTCGACGTCGTTCTCCCTGACGGCGAGCTCGTCACCCTCTCGCGAGACGACGCGGGCCCCGACCTGCTCGGCGTGTTCGTCGGCTCCGAAGGGACGCTCGGGATCGCAGTCCGGATCGTCGTCCGCGTGCTGCGGGTGCCCGAGGCCGTGAGGACGCTCCTCGCCGGCTTCGCCTCGACGGATGCTGCCGGGGATGCGGTCTCGCACGTGATCTCCTCGGGGATCCTGCCGGCCGCGATCGAGATGATGGACGCGTTGACGATCGAGGCGGTCGAGGCCGCCGTGAACGCGGGCTACCCGGCGGGCGCGGGTGCGGTCCTGATCGTCGAGCTGGACGGGCCGGCCTCGCAGGTCGCCGAGGAGTCGGCCGCGGTCGAGGAGATCTGCAAGCGGTTCGGCGCATTCGGGCTACACGCGGCCGAGACGCCGGAGGAGCGAGCCAGGATCTGGCGCGGTCGCAAGTCGGCGTTCGCCGCGATGGGCCGCATCGCATCGAGCTATTACGTCCAGGACGGGGTCGTGCCGCGAACGAAGCTGCCCGAGGTGCTTCGGCGCACCACGGAGCTCAGCGCCGAGTACGGGCTCCGGGTCGCATCGGTCTTCCACGCCGGCGACGGGAACCTGCACCCGCTCGTGCTCTACGACGAGTCGGTCGAGGGCGAGTCCGAACGCGCCGAGGCGCTCGCGACGGCGATCCTCGACGCGTGTATCGACGCGGGCGGCTCGCTCACGGGCGAGCACGGCGTCGGCATCGACAAGGTGTGCTCGATGCCGAAGCTCTTCGGCGAGCACGATCTCGCCGCGATGAAGCTTCTCCGGTCGGGCTTCGATCCCGACGGGATCTCGAACCCGGGCAAGATCTTCCCGACGCCGCGGCTCTGCGGCGAGGTTCCCGGCCCCTACCGTGCGCACCCGCTGGAGCGGGCCGGGCTTGCCGAGCGTCTCTGAGCCGGCGACCCTCGAGGAGGCCTCGGCCGTGCTCGCTTCCGGGCCGAGCGTCTCGATCGCGCGTACGGGCGGCGAGATCGAGCTCTCGACAGCGGGGCTGACCCGGGTGCTCGAGCACGAGCCGGGCGACCTCACCGCGATCGTCGAGGCCGGGATCAAGCTGTCCGACCTCCAGGCTTACCTCGGCGAGCACGGGCAGATGCTCGCGCTCGACCCGCCGGGGGACCCGACCGTCGGCGCGTGCCTCGCCGCCGACCTCTCGGGCCCGCGGCGCCACCGCTACGGCGCGATGCGCGACCTCGTGATCGGCGTCACCGTCGTCCTTCCCGGCGGGATGATCGCGAGCTCCGGCGGCAAGGTGGTCAAGAACGTCGCCGGGTACGACCTCGGGAAGCTCTTCTCCGGCTCGCGCGGCCGGCTCGGGCTGATCGCGCGCGTCGCGCTCCGGCTCCACCCGCGGCCGGCCGCCCAGGCGACCGTCGTCGCCGAGACCGATGATCCGCGCGCGCTCTGGGCCGAGATCCACCGCTCGCAGCTCGAGCCGAGCGCCGTCGACTTCCTGCCCGCCGGGCGGATCGCGTGCCTGTTCGAGGGGCCCAAGGAGGCAGTCGCGGCTCAGGCAGCCGCCTGCCCGGGAGAAGACGGCCGACGAAGCGGTCTGGGCCGAGAGCGCCGCAGCACAGCTGTCCGCCGGCACCCGGGCCCCGTTCGACTGGCAGGAGTGCCGCCTCGCGCGGCCCGGCCCGCGGATCGCCTATGTCGACGGTTCGAGCGAGCACGTATGGTCACCGCTCGCCGAGCGGGTGCGCGCATCGTTCGACCCGGAAGGGATGCTGGCCTGATGGACATGAGCCTGATCGACGACTGCGTCCACTGCGGCTTCTGCCTGCCGACCTGCCCGACCTACGAGCTCTGGCACGAGGAGATGGACTCGCCGCGCGGCCGGATCTGGCTGATGAGGGCGACCCTCGACGGAACGCTCGAGCTGAACCAGACGGTCGCCGAGCACTTCGACCGCTGCCTCGGCTGCATGGCGTGCCTGACCTCGTGCCCGTCCGGCGTCCAGTACGACCGGCTGATCGAGCTGGCGCGCGAGCGTGTCGAGCAGGAGGTGCCGCGCCCTGTCGGCGATCGCCTGCTCCGGTCGCTCGTCTTCGCCGTCTTCCCCAAGCCCAAGCGGCTGAAGCTCGCGCTCAGATTCAGCTCGCTGCCCGCACCGGGCCCGTTCAAGCCGCTCAAGGAGCTCGCGCCCCGCTGGCGCGAGGCGGTCGCTCCGCCCGCCGAGACCCCGGCGGTCGGGAAGCCCATCGCGCGGGTCGGCCTGCTGACGGGCTGCGTGCAGTCGGTGCTCTTCGGCGAGGTCAATCGCGCTTCGGCGCGCGTGCTCGCCGCGTACGGCTACGAGGTCGCCGCGCCCTACGACGGCTGCTGCGGCGCGCTCGCGCTCCACGCCGGCCGCCGCGAGGAGGGCCTCGAGCTCGCCCGCCGGACGGCCGCCAGTTTCGCCGAGGCCGGAGTGGAGATGATCGTCACCAACGCGGCCGGCTGCGGCTCCCACCTGAAGGACGCGCACCTCGATCTGCCGGTCGTCGACATCTCCGAGGCGCTCACACGTGGCAACGCCCCCGAGCTGACCCCGCTCGCGCACCGCGTCGCATTCCAGGAGTCGTGCCACCTCGGGCACGCCCAGCGGGTTCGCGACGAGCCGCGTGCGCTGCTGCGCTCGATCCCCGGCGTCGAGCTCGTCGAGCCCGCCGAGCAGGAGCTCTGCTGCGGCAGCGCCGGCATCTACAACCTCGTCCAGCCGGAGGCCGCGCGGACGCTCGGCGACCGCAAGGCTGCGAACGTCCTCGCGACGGATCCCGATCTCTACGTGAGCGCCAATCCCGGCTGCCTGCTTCAGGTCTCCGCGGCACTGCGGCGCGCCGGCAAGGCCGATCCCCGCAGCCCACCCGGTCGAGTTGCTCGACGCCTCGATCCGCGGCGTCGCTCCGCCGAACCGCATCTAGACTTCGCGCCATGGAATTCCCGCTGACCGGTGGCTGCAACTGCGGCGGTGTGCGGTTCGAGGTGACCGAGGCGCCGGAGAGTGCCAGCTGGTGCCACTGCACCCGCTGCCAGCGCCGGACAGGCACGCCGGCCTCGGTCCAGGCTCGTCTCTCCCCGGGCTCTCTTCGTATCCTCTCCGGGGAGGAGCTGCTGACTGCGTGGCAGCCGCCGGACGGCTTCGCCAAGGTCTTCTGCTCGACGTGTGGCTCGCAGATGTGGAGCACCAGCCCCGACGGGGAGACGTTCTCGGTTCGGTTCGGCGTCTTCGACTCCGATCCCGGGATCCGGCCGAGCTGCCACCAGTTCGTCGCCTACGCAGCCGTCTGGGACACGATCCCGGACGACGGCCTGCCGCGCTACCCCGAGCGGCGCCCGGCCACCGTCTGAGCCACCCGGAACAATGAGCCGATCGGCTCCCTCTCGACGATCGTTCTCGTCGGCGTCCTGGGCGCGGCCGCTGCCGCGACCTGGATCGCCGGGACCGCGCTCTCCAAGTCGACCGACGCGATCGACCGCCGCTTCGACCTCGGCGAGGCGTTCGGCGGCGTCATCCTGCTCGCGATCGCGGGCACGCTGCCCGAGGTCGCGATCACGGTCTCGGCGGCCGCAAGCGGCCACCTCTCGCTGGCCGCCGGCAACCTGATCGGCGGGATCGCAATCCAGACGATGGTGCTCGTCCTCTGCGACGCCGCTGCATCGCGCACGCAGGCACTGACCTTCCTCGTCGGCTCGCTCGGGCCGGTGCTCGAGGCGCTCGTCGTGGTCTTCGTCGTCGCGGAGGTGCTGATGGGCGCACTGCTTCCGTCCAGCGTCGCCGTCGGCTCCGTGAGCCCGGCATCGATCGCGATCGTCGTCACCTGGCTGGCGGGAATTGCCGTGGTGAACCACGTGAGGAGGAGCCCCGCCTGGAAGGTCGAGGCGCCACGGGCGAAGCCGGGCCGTCCGCATCGGCGCGTTCGCCATCCCTCGGAGCCGAAGCAGCCGCAGGGCTCGATCCGCCGCTCGATCGTCGTGTTCTCGGTCGCTGCGCTCGTCACGCTCTGCGCCGGCGTGCTGCTCGAGGTCGCCGGATCGACGCTCGCCGAGCGGGCGAACGTGAACGGCGTCATCTTCGGCGCGACGGTGCTCGCCTTCGCCACCGCCCTGCCCGAGATCAGCTCCGGGATCGCTGCCGTCAGGCTCGGCGACCACCAACTCGCGGTCGCCGACATCTTCGGCGGTAACGCGTTCCAGGTCTGCCTCTTCCTCGTGGCCGACCTCGTTGCGGGGCAGCCCGTGCTTCCGTCGTCCGGCGACCTCAACGGCTGGCTTGCCGGGCTGGGGATCGTGCTGACGGTCGTCTACGGGTTCGGCGTGATCGTACGCTCGGAGCGCTGCTGGCTTCGCCTCGGCGCGGATTCGTTCGTCGTGCTGGCGCTGTTCGCGCTCGGCATGGCCGGGCTCTACGCCATCGCGCACCCCTGATCTACAGTTACGGGCATGTTCGGTCCGATCATCAAGGGCGTTGGCCTGGCGACGAGCCCACGGGGGCGCAAGGCGATCAAGTACGCGGTGATCCTCGCCCAGACCCCCGAGGGGAAGCGGCTGATCGCGCAGGCGCGTCGTGTCGCGGCGACCCCCGAAGGACGCAAGCTGGTCGATCAGGCAGTTCGAACCGCCGCGCGTGCGGGAAAGTCCGCGGCGACCTCCGCGGAGAGCCGCGATCGTCTCAAGGACATCGTGGCGCGCGGCTTCCGCGACCGCGGACGCTGATCGTCGCTTGAGCACGCCCGGCCGGCCGAGCCCATCACCCGCGCCGACGTCGGAGGAGAAGCCCAAGCCGCGGTTTCGCTTCAGCTGGCGCATGGCTGCGTTCTTCGCCGTGCTGCTCGTCTTCAACTTCTGGATCTCGTCGCGCGCCATGCATCCGGCCTCGCGGGTCCGCGTCCCGTACAGCCCGTTCTTCCTCAACGAGGTGAAGGCGGGCGGCGTCGTCTCGATCACCTCGAAGGGCACGGCGATCCAGGGCATGTTCAAGAAGGCGACGAGCTACGAGGGCTCCAAGGCCTCGACCGACTTCCAGACCGAGATCCCCGCGTTCGCCGACACGAAGTCGCTGTCGAACCTGCTCGAGGAGAAGAAGGTCGTCGTGAACGCGAAGCCGCTCACCGGCAGCATCCCCTGGTGGGAGAACCTGCTCGTCGGCTTCGGGCCGACGATCCTGTTCGTCGGGCTGCTCGTTCTGCTGATGCGCCGCGCCGGGAACGTCCAGGGGATGCTCGGCGCGTTCGGCCGCTCGCGCGCACGTCGCTACGAGGGCTGCGACCATCCCGATCACCTTCGACGACGTCGCCGGGATCGACGAGGCGAAGGCCGAGCTGACCGAGGTCGTCGACTTCCTGCGCCACCCCGAGAAGTACGTGACGCTCGGCGCGCGGATCCCGCACGGCGTGCTCCTCTCGGGGCCGCCCGGCACCGGCAAGACGCTGCTCGCGCGTGCAGTCGCCGGCGAGGCGAACGCGCCGTTCTTCTCGATGTCGGCGTCGGAGTTCGTCGAGGCGATCGTCGGCATCGGCGCCTCGCGCGTTCGCGATCTCTTCAAGGAGGCGAAGGAGGCGGCGCCGGCGATCGTCTTCATCGACGAGCTCGACGCGATCGGCCGCTCGCGGACCTCCGGGATCGCCGGCTTCAGCGGCGGCAACGACGAGCGCGAGCAGACGCTGAACCAGATCCTCACCGAGATGGACGGCTTCGACTCCGCGACCGGCGTGATCGTGATCGCCGCGACGAACCGGCCCGGACGTCCTCGACCAGGCGCTCCTCCGGCCCGGCCGGTTCGACCGCCGCGTCGCCGTGCAGCCGCCCGACCGGAACGGCCGCCAGGCGATCCTCGAGGTGCACACTCGCTCCGTGCCGATCGCCGAGGACGTCGACCTCGGCCGGATCGCCTCGACGACGCCGGGCATGGTCGGCGCCGACCTGGCGAACCTCGTCAACGAGGCGGCGCTGCTTGCGGCGCGCCGCGGTCACAAGCAGGTGCTCGAGGCCGACTTCACCGACTCGCTCGAGCGGATCGTGCTCGGCGCCGAGCGGAAGGTGATGATGAGCCACGAGGACCGCCGCCGCACCGCGTACCACGAGGGCGGGCATGCGATCGTCGGGATGCTCACCCCGGGCGCCGACCCGGTGCGGAAGATCTCGATCATCCCTCGCGGCCAGGCTCTCGGCGTGACGTTCGCCGCTCCCGACGCCGATCGTTTCAGCTACTCCCGCGACGAGCTGCTCGCCAAGATGAAGGTCGCGCTCGGCGGCCGCGCCGCCGAGGAGGTCGTCTTCGGCGAGCCGACGACGGGCGCCGAGTCCGACATCCAGCAGCTCACTGGGATCGCGCGCCAGATGGTCGGCCGCTGGGGCATGAGCGACGAGATCGGCCCGCTTGCCGTCCTGCCGTCCGAGTCCAACGGGCCGCTGCTTCCGGGCGCGTCAGAGGTGTCGGCCCGCACCCAGGAGCGGATCGACGAGGAGGTGAGCCGGATCGTCGAGCAGTGCCACAAGGAGGTTCTCGCGCTTCTCGCCGAGAACCGCGCGAAGCTCGACTCGCTCGCTGCCGAGCTGATGGAGCACGAGACGCTCGACGAGGACGCGGCCTACGCGGCCGCAGGGGTGGAGCATGCTCCCTCCGATCGGGCCGCCGATCTCGCGGTCGCGGCGTCGGTCGCCGACGTCGGGGATCTCTGACCCGTGCGCGGCGCTCGATAGCGTCTTGTCGCGTCGGTCATCGCTGTCCGTAATTCGAGGCAGCTACGGCCGGGCTTTCGCGGATGGCTGCGCCCCGGGCGTGCGCAAGCATTCCGTCCATGAGAACCAACTCGTCGAGCGGCCCTATGGCGTGGCTTTCGTTCGCTGCTGTGGCGATGGTGGCGGTCGCCGCCGTCATGCTCGGGAGGAGCGAGCCTGCTGCCTCGGAAGCTCACGCGACCGTGCCGACTGTCGTGAATGTGGTTGCCGGGAAGCCGACCGAGTGGAGATTCACGCTCTCACGGGCGAGCGGGATCCCGGCCGGAGAGGTGTTCTTCAAGGTGACGAACAAGGGGACGCTTCCGCATGCGTTCAAGGTCTGCTCGGCGCCGGTCGAAAACATACGGCTGAACGCCTGCGCGGGCAAGGCGACGGCGATTATCAAGCCTCGGCACTCGGCGACCCTTACGGTCAAGCTCTCACGGGCCGGGAGGTATGAGTTTCTTTGCACGAGCGGGGCGGCAAAGGGGATGAAGGGCCTGATCACGGTCACCGCGAAGGCGCCTGCACCGACGGTCACGACTGCTCAGCCGTCCGCGACTGCTCAGCCGTCCACGACATCGCCCTCTTCCACGGCGACGACGCCGTCGGTGCCCGGCGACGCGTCAGGCGGCAAGGCGCTCTTCCAGTCGCTCGGGTGTGCGAGCTGCCACTCCCTCGGGGACGTACAAGCCTTCAACTCGATCGGGCCTGATCTGAATCAGACGCATCCGCTGAACTTTCCGGAGGGCCCACTCACCCAGAGCCAGCTGAGCGCACTGATCGCGTACGTCAGCGGATCGAAGTAAGCCGGCCAACCCTCCGCATCGCGCCGTACGATGCGCCGATGCGGGCACCGTCACGCCGGTGGAGCCAGCTCACCTTCATCGCGGTCACGCAGGTGCTCGTGCTCGGCCTCTGGTTCGCGACCTCCGCGGTCTCGCCGGCGCTGCGCACCGAGTGGGAGATGAGTCAGGGCACGGCGACCTGGCTGACGAATGCGGTCCAGCTCGGTTTCGTCGCCGGGGCGGTTCTCTCTGCGGCGCTGAACCTGCCGGATCGCCTGAGCTGCCGGGTGCTGATCGCCGCGTCGGCCGGGCTCGGGGCTGCCGCGACCGTCCTGTTCGTGCTGGTGGCAGACAGCCCGGCGACCGGGATCCCGCTTCGATTCGTGACCGGGATGGCGCTCGCCGGCGTCTACCCGACCGGGATGAAGCTGATCGCGACGTGGTTCGACTCGCACCGTGGGTTGGCGATCGGTGTCGTGGTCGGCGGCCTGACTCTCGGATCGGGGTCGCCCCACGCGATCGCGGCAAGCGGGAACCCCTCGTGGAAAGTGGTGCTCCTGGTCTCGGCAGGCCTCGCGGTCGCGGGGGCGGTGATCGCGCTGGCGCTCGTTCGCGAGGGCCCGCTCGGCGCTCCCGCCCCGCGCCTCCAGCCCGGGTATGTCGTGCGGATGCTCCGTGACCCCGCGCAACGCGCCGTCAACCTCGGCTACCTCGGGCACATGTGGGAGCTCTACGCGCTCTGGGCGTGGCTGCCGTTGTACCTCGCGGCGAGCTGGGCCACCTGGCGTGGCACCGCGGCTCCCCACGGCGCGACCGAGGTCGTGTCGTTTGCGGCGATCGGTGTCGCGGGAGCGGTGGGTGCGGTCGGCGGCGGCCTGATCGCGGATCGCGTCGGGCGCGCCCGGCTGATCATCGCCGCGCTCGCGGTGAGCGGCACGTGCTGCATCCTTTCGGTGCTCGCCTTCGGGCTCAATCCGGCGGTAGTCGCGTGCCTCGCGCTTGTCTGGGGAGTCGCAGTGATCGCCGATTCGGCGCAGTTCTCGGCCGCCCTGAGCGAGCTGACGGACGTGCGCTACACAGGGACGGCGCTGACTGCCCAGACGGCGATGGGCTTCCTGCTGACAGTTGCGTCGATCCGCTTCGTCCCCTGGTTCGCCGGCGAGGTCGGGTGGCGGTGGGCGCTCGTGCCGCTCGCGATCGGCCCGGCGCTCGGGATCCTGGCGATCGCGCGGCTCGTGCGGGTCCCGGATCGAACGCTCGTGCCTACCGACGGACGGCGCGTTCATAGCCGGCGGGGGGCCCGGGCGAGCAGAGCCGAGGGCGAATGTGCCGGCACAGGGATCGGACACGATGCAGCTCGCCGACCCGAGACGAATTTGAATGGACCCGCTTCTCGGACGATTGTGCCCACTATGTGAGATAGAGTCGTCCCATTCAGCTCGAAGTCGCACTCACGGTCAATGGGCGCAGGGTCGAGCTCGTCGTCGACACCCGCACGACTCTGCTCGACCTCTTACGCGAGCAGTTGGGCCTGACGGGCGCAAAAAAGGGCTGCGATCACGGACAGTGCGGCGCCTGCACCATCCTGGTCGACGGCTATCGCGTCAACAGCTGTCTCGCGCTTGCCGTTGCGCATGACGGCAGTGAGCTCGTGACCGTCGAGGGGCTTGCCGATGGTGACGTACTCCATCCCGTCCAGCAGGCGTTCGTCGATCTGGACGGTCTGCAATGCGGCTACTGCACCCCCGGTCAGATCTGCTCGGCGGTCGGCGTCCTGGACGAGTTAGCGAAGGGCTGGCCGAGCGCTGCGACCCTGGATGTGCGGATGGCACCGCGTCTCGACGAACAGGAGATCCGCGAGCGAATGAGCGGCAACCTATGCCGGTGCGGCGCGTACGTCAACGTCGTCGCCGCCGTCGCGGAGTCGGCGCGTTGAAGGAGTTCGCGTTCGCACGGCCGACTTCGTTGGCGGAAGCGGCCGAGCTCGCCGCGCGTGATGGCTCAAAGGTCCTGGCGGGCGGGACAAACCTCGTCGACCTGATGCGGCTCCGCGTCGAGACGCCCTCGGTTCTGGTCGACGTTCGGCGGCTGCTGGAGACCCAAGTCGCCGAGACAGCCGGCGGCGGGATTCGGATCGGTGCCGGCGCGCGCAACAGTGAGATCGCGGCGCATCCTCTCGTACGCGATCGCTATCCCGCAGTCGCGCAGGCACTCCTCGCCGGTGCGTCCGGCCAGTTGCGCAACGTCGCGACAGCCGGCGGCAACCTGCTCCAGCGCACAAGGTGCCTCTACTTCCAGGACACGGCCAAGCCGTGCAACAAGCGGGAACCGCGCAGCGGCTGCTCGGCCCGTGGCGGCGAGAGCCGGAACCTCGCGATCCTCGGCGCCTCCGAGCACTGCGTCGCGACGCATCCATCCGACTTCGCGGTCGCCCTCGCCGCGTTCGACGCGGTTGTGCACACGACGCGCCGGTCGTTGGCGCTGACCGAGCTGCACCGGCTGCCCGAGGAAGAGCCGCAGCGCGACACCGTCCTCGAGTCCGGCGAGCTGATCACGGCCCTCGAGTTGCCGCCGGTCGCCGCGCGCTCGCGCTATCGCAAGGTAAGGGACCGCGCGTCGTTCGCGTTCGCGCTCGTGTCGGTGGCCGCCGTCGTCAACGGTGACGGCGTCCGCCTCGCCCTCGGAGGGGTCTCCCATAGGCCATGGCGCGCACGTCGGGCAGAAGGAGCGTTGCGCGGTGAAGAGTTGACGGAGACCACCATCCAGGCGGCGGTCGATCTCGAGCTCGCCGAGGCCCGCCCGCTACCGGGCAACGAGTTCAAGCTGGCGCTGGTGCGCAGGGTCGTCACGGCGACCCTGCTGGAGCTCGCGTGACGGTCGTCGATGCCGGAGCGATCGGTGCTGCGATCGAGCGTCGGGATGCCCGCGCGAAGGTCACCGGAAGCGCTCTCTACGCCTACGAATACCCTGTCGAAGGTGCGGCGTATGCGGCGCTCGTGCAGTCGCACGGGGCGCGCGGGCGAATCGTCTCGGTCGACGTCTCGCGTGCCCTCGAGCTCAGCGGCGTCCTGACGGCGATCACGTACGAGAACGCTCCCCGCCTGAACCGAACCGAAGCGGGGGAGCTCTTCGTCCTGCAGGAGCCGCGAGTCGCCTATTACGGTCAGATCGTCGCGGCGGTCGTCGCCGAGTCCCTCGAGGTCGCGCGCGATGCTGCGGCGATCGTCGAGGTCGAGATGCAAACGGAGCCCCACGACGTGACGCTCCGTCTCGACCATCCCGGCCTCCATCGACCCGAGCACGTGGTTCACCGTGTCACGGAAACCGCGCAGGGCGACGTCGACGGAGCGATCGCCGCAGCGGCGGTCACCGTCGACCGCCTTTTCACAACGCCCGCCGCGCACAACCTTGCCATGGAGCCCCACTCATCCCTCGCGCTCTGGGACGACGGGGGCCTTCTCGTCTACGACTCGAACCAGTTCGCGCATGGCGTCCGCAGCGCGCTCGCCGAGTCGTTCGGGCTCGAGCTCGAGCACGTCAGAGTCATCAATGCCAATGTCGGCGGCGGCTTCGGATCGAAAGGGCAGGCCCGACCACAGCTGGTCGTGGCCGCGATGGCGGCGAAGCTGACGGGGCGGCCGGTCAAGATCGCGCTGACAAGGCGGGAGATGTTCCCGATCTCGGGTCACCGTTCGCCGACGATTCAGCGCGTCCGGCTTGGTGCGACCGGGGACGGGACGCTGACCGCCTGGGAGCACGTCGCCTATGCGCAGACATCCGAGGTGCAGGAGTTCTGCGAGCCGTGCACCACCGGCACGCGGGTCATGTACGCCGCGGATAACCGTTTCAACACACACCGCCTCGTCAGGCTCGACGTCCCCTCGCCCGGCTACTGCCGAGCTCCCGGCGAGGCGCCGGGCTTCTTCGCCGTCGAGTCCGCGTTCGACGAGCTCGCGGAGAAGGTCGGCATCGATCCGGTGGAGCTTCGCATTCGCAATGAGCCCGAGCGCGACCCGGATACCGGCGAGGAGTTCAGCAGCCGAAACCTTGTTGCCTGTCTGAGTGAGGGAGCGGAACGGTTCGGCTGGTGGGAGCGCAAACCGGTCCGGGAGGGGAAGCTGCTCGTCGGCCACGGCGTTGCGTCCTCGATGTATCCGACGTTCCAGGCGCCGTCCTCGGCGCGCGTCAGTGTTCAGCGAGGAGGCCCTTACGTCGTGTCGATTGCAGCCGTCGACATGGGCACCGGGTCGCGGACCGTCCTTGCGCAGATCGCGGCCGACGAGCTCGGTGTCGGCGTGCATGAGGTCGTCGTCGAGCTCGGAGACTCGAGCCTTCCGTGGGCGATGGGCGGCTTCGCGTCGCTGGGAACAGCATCCTGGGGACACGCGGTCGTGCTCGCGTCCCGGCGGCTACGCGAACAGCTCGGGGGAGAGATCCCACCCGACGGCCTGACCGCCGTCGCGGGGACGCAGGCGGCGCTCGAGGCGCGGGAGCCGTACTCCCGCCATGCCTACGGGGCTCAGTTCGCCGAGGTAGCCGTCGATGCCGATACGGGCGAGGTACGCGTGACGCGGCTGCTCGGCGTCTTCGCCGCCGGCCGTGTCATCAACCCGCGGCTCGCGCGCTCGCAGGTCATCGGCGGGATGACGTGGGGCATCTCGATGGCCCTACACGAACAATCGATCATGGATCCCCGTTTCGGGGATTTTGTCAACAAGGACCTTGCCGCCTACCACGTTGCCACGTGCGCCGACATCCCCGCGATCGAGGTGCTCTGGGTCGACGAGCACGATCCGCACATCAACCCGATGGGCGCGAAGGGGATCGGCGAGATCGGGATCGTCGGGACCGCCGCGGCGATCAGCAACGCGGTCTACGAGGCGACAGGGGTGCGCGTACGCGACCTCCCGATCACACTCGACAAGCTCTTGTAGCTCGCACCCAGAAGCTTCTCAGCGAGGCCGCGAATCCAGCGCGGCTAGTCGTTTCAGGCTCGAGGTCGGCCAGAGGGTCTCACGGACATAGGTCGTCTCGAATGCCGGGACCGAGTCCTCGAGCGCGACCCAGGGCAGCTTCGACCTCGTGAAGATGTGCGCATCGGGGAAGATCTCTGCGGCGTTGTCGAGCGTCCCCGCGCGCACGAATCGCAACCCGGGATGAGTCGACCGGCTGAAGATGGTGACCTGGCAGGACGGGCAGCGGTATGTCGTCTTGATTCTGCCGTCGTCAGTCGGTGTTCTGACCGGCCGCGGGTCGCCGGAGAGAATCTCGACGCAATCCGCTTCGATAACGAGGTTCAGGGCAAACGCGCTGCCCGTCTGGCGCTGACACAACCGACAGTGACAGCAGTTGACAAACAGCGGATCGGCAGTGAGCCGGTAGCGGACCGTGCCGCAGGAGCAGCCCCCTTCGCGGGTGGCGCTCAGCGCCCTCTCCTTAGATGCAACGCCATTGGGGAGACGTTAGCGCTGTCTCCGTCTCTCCGGTTGGTATCCGCATTACGGATACGTTGCGCCGTCAGACGGAACAGGATCCGGTCAGAAGAGCGCGATCCGCGTCAACCTGAGGCGTGCTCGGTTACGCGTTGCGCCACTTGACGCTGCAGCCGACCGGCGGAGTCTCCGCCGGCTCCGGGCTTTCGCCGGCCAGGACAGCGTCGAGGGCATCGCGCAGGTACGTGCTCGTGACGTTGTCGCCCTCGCGGTCGTCGTCGATCGCACCGTGGTAGACGAGGCTGCGATTGCGGTCGAAGACGAACACCTCCGGGGTCCGGCTGGAGCCAAGCGCACGGGCGATGCTCTGGTCGGCGTCGCGCAGGTAGTCGAACACGAAGCCTTGCTCGTGGGCCCGCTTGACCATCTCGTCGAAGGAGTCCCCGGGGTGGGATTCTTCGTCGTTCGAGTTGATGGCGACGAACGTGACGCCCCGATCGGCATAGTCGCGTGCGGCGGCATTCATCCGGCCTTCCCATGCCTGCACGTACGGGCAGTGGTTGCACGACTGGATCAGGACGAGCAGCTCGGCGTCGGAGTAGTCGGCGAGGGAATGCGTCTGCCCGTCGACTCCGGGAAGCTCGAAGGACGGCGGAACCAGCGTGGAAATACCGGTCATTGCAGGAGTGCCTCCTTGATCTGGTTCGTGCTGGGAACGGGAGCAGGGCGTCCGCCGGTACAGAAGTTCGACCTTCACCTGGCGCTCCCGGCCTAGTATATCCACGATACGGGCGTCTTGACCCGCAGAGTGAAATCTGAAAGCATGGCCCATCCGTGGCGAGCGTCGATCTTCTTGCAGCCGTGGCCGGACGCAGCGCCGACGGGATGGAGCTGAGGCTGCGCTCGCCCTGGTACCGCTCGCTCCCTCTCTCGTGCATCGACGTCGAGCTGACCGTCGACGGGGAAGAGATCGCAGAGGAACGCATCACCTTCGTCGTCAATGATCGCGACTACTCGCTCGAGGAGCTGCACGGGCGCTACAAGGAGTTCTGGTTCGTGCTCGATCCGGCCCGCGTTCGCATTCGTGGAATCGAACCCGGAACGCACGAGGTAACAGCACGCCTTCGGCTGCGGATCCCGTACCTGTTCGACGAGGAAACGGGAGACGTGCTTCAGTTGTGGCCGACCGCGAGCGTGAGGGTGACCGTCCCCGAAGAGGCCCACGCGTGACCGCCAACGTCGGAATCACGCTCTACAGCCTGACGCTCGACTACCGCGCAGGCAGGTACACGCTCGAGGAGCTGATCCAGAAGGCCGGCGAGATGGAGCTCGGTCCGCCGGTAGAGATCGTCGGATTCCAGAGCATCCGCGGCTTTCCGGCAGTCAGCGACGAGTTCGCAGCACGCTTTCGTCGTCTTGTCGACGATGCCGGTCTCGTCCCCTCGTGCCTCGGCGCGAATGTCGACACGGCCCGGCGGCGCGACCGCCACATGACAGACGACGAGACGGTGGACTACCTGTCCGCGCAGATCGACGCCGCGGTCAAGCTCGGCTTTCCCACAATGGGCATCCAGTTCGGCGCGCGGCC
>CAVZJA010000002.1:0-12465 GCA_963775355.1 uncultured Actinomycetota bacterium
ACCAAGGCCAGAATAGCCGCTATCCGGCTCTCCTGAAGCCCACCGCGGCAGGGCTCGGATCGAGCGGGCTGACCGGCCGGCCCGGCAGCGGCTCGGGCGCGTTGTAGCCGCCCGGCGCGACATCGTTCGGGCCTTCCGGATGGAACAGCCCCGCAAGCAGCTGGATCTGACCGCGCCCGACGCCGAGCTCGAACTGGCCGCCCCCGTAGAGCGAGATCCCGGCCTCGGCGCAGCGGTCGTAGAACTCGAAGAGCCGGGACACCGGGCCGAAGCGCGACGGCTTGGAGTTGAGGACCCGTGGTGCGAACGGCAGCGCCTCGACATCGGCCCACGAGTGGATTGGCGCGTCCCAGGTGATCCGGCTGCGGTAGGGCTCGAGAAGAGCGTCGGTCGAATCGTCGAGCCGCGGATCTTCGATCCACGCGTCGGGGAAGCCCTCCGCGACGCGCAGGTAGAGCTCGGGGTCGGCGGGACGGTCGACGCTCGTGCCGTGGTAGGCCCCCTTCAGGTCTACGGTGTCCACCTTGCGGAGAGCGGCGAGCTCCGCGACGAACTCGTCCGTCCAGTCCGGTGTCGGATCGAGCTTGAAGCGGAGGTCGGGATAGAGCGCGAGCCAGCCGTCGAGCGAGGCGGCCCGGGTCGACGAGACGAAGTTCAGTGGCCGCGCCTCGCGTCCGAGAGCGTCGCCGAGCGATAGGCCGGCCTGCTTGAGCGCGAGGTCGAGCGCCGAGGACTCGAACGCCCAGCGCCGGTAGTCGCGGAAGGCGGCCTGCCCCGGCTCACCTACCGGGAAGAGGTTGAGCTCCTCGAGGTGCTTCGACAGCGAGTCGAGCGTCCACGAGCCGGTGAGCGTCGGGTGCGGAAAGCGACCTGGGTGGTGCTCGGCCGGGTCGTACGTTACGTCCTCGCCGCGTCCCTCCATGCCGCCGCCGCGGATCGCGATCGTGGTCGTCTTCCGGGTGAACTCGGGCGAGATCTCGACGCTCGCGACCTCGTAGTCCGCGCCCTCGATCTCGAGCGGCAGGTCGCGGACGTGGTCATACACCCCCATCCGCCTAACCTAGCTGCGGCCCTCGAGGTGGCGTCGAAGCGCGCCGAGCCGATCGTCCCACTCCTCGCCGGCGTCCGTCAGCCGGTAGCGCGTCTCGCGCCCGCTGCGCTCTGACTCGACGAGCCCCGCGTCGCTGAGGGCGGCGAGGTGCTTCGAAACGGCCTGCCTCGTCATCGGCAGCTCGCCCGTCAGCTCGGTCGGCGTCGCGGTGCCGTGCCCGGCGAGATACCCGAGCATCTGCCGCCGGCTCGGGTCTGCGAGAGCGGAGAAGACGTGGTTCAGGTTGTCGCTGCTCAGTGGATCAGGCAAAGGCGAGCGCCGAGGCTTGCAGGTCGAGGGCGGTCGTCCAGGCCGGGGAGGTCTCGACGACGGTGAGGCGAGTGCCGTCGGCGTCCTCGTCGAGGATGAACTCGACCTCGCCTTCATCGTCCCATTCGAACGCGAGCCGCTCGCCGGGCTCGACCTCGGTGACGGTCGCGTGGCGCGACTCGCCGTTCGACCAGCGGAAGGTCGCCTCGCCGCCGGGCCGGAGCTCAAGCTCGACATCGTTCGCGAACCAGCTCTCGAGCTCGAACGGGTCGGTCAGGGCGGCCCAGACCTCGTCGCGGGTCGCCTCCAGAACGATCTCCTTGCGAATCATCGGCAACCTCCTGGTTGCGTGTATTGTGAGCAACCTACTGGTTGCACATTATAGGAGGTGCAGTGTTGGTTGGTCAGGTAATCCCGATGGTGCTCGAGGCCGACGGCCGCGGCGAGCGCTCGTTCGACATCTACTCACGGCTTCTTCGGGAGCGAATCGTCTTCCTCGGCCAGGAGGTCGACGACTCCGTCGCGAACCTCGTCGCGGCACAGCTACTCGTGCTCGAGGCCGAGGATCCCGACAAGGACATCTGGCTCTACGTCAACTCGCCCGGCGGCTCCGCCTATGCAGGCATGGCGATCTACGACGCGATGCAGTACGTGAAGCCCGACATCGCGACTGTCTGCATGGGGATGGGGATGTCCGCGGCCGCGATGATCCTCTGCGGCGGGGCAGCCGGCAAGCGCTACGCGCTCCCGAACGCCAAGATCATGATCCACCAGGGATCCGGCGGGTTCCGCGGCACCCCCGCCGACATTCAGATCGCCGCGCGCGAGATCCTCGAGCTGACGCGGCAGATGTCGGAGATCATCTCGCGGCACTCGGGGCGAGCCGTGGAGCAGGTGCTGCTCGATATCGACCGCGACCGTTTCATGACCCCGGCCGAGGCGGTCGATTACGGCTTGATCGACGGGATCATGAGCGCGCGGGGCGTGCCCGCGACGAAAGCAGCGTGAGCAGGAACCGGAAGGCCGTGACGAGGACGCCGACGGTGACCAGCGAGACGATGAGGAACGCGCCCTCCTTGCTCCCGAGCGTCCGGCCGAGCACCAGTGCGCGGACGAGCACTGCGGCCGGCACGCCGACCGCCCAGGTCGCCGCGAGCCGCGCGAGGCTCGGCCGCGTGTAGAGGTGAAAGCCGAGCGCGGCCGCGAACCAGCAGCCGAGGAACGGGAGGGCATCCCGGGCGTAGCCGGTGGCATGGAGCCCGTGCTCGTGGGAGAGCAGGCCGATCGTGACGAAGGCAAGGATCGCAGCAGCGTCGGAGGCAGCGGCGGCTCTCGGGGCAAGGCGGGCGAGCACGTACCGAGGGTAGAGCAGACACCGCGAGGGGCGCCCGCTGGGGCGCCCCTCTGACGTTCGCCGGTTACGACGGAGAGCTGCTTAGGTCGATTCAGGAGCTGCGCCGGCGTCGTCGGCCGGAGGGGCCGGGGCGTCGGCGGGCTCGGCGGGAGCAGCCGGCGCCTCAGGCGGCGGAGCCGGGGTGGCGGCCGCGGCGGCGGCGCCGCCGGCAGCTGCGGGCTTACCGACGCTGACGTTCTGAGGCATCTTCGGCATGGTCACGCCCTCGTCCCGACCGCGCTTTACCGCAACGACGGTGAGAAGGATCGCGACGACCGATCCGACGTACATCGGCCACGCGCGGTACTGGCTCCAGTCGAGGAACACGATCACGGTGCAGACGAGGAGCGCCACCGAGAGACCGACGGAGCTCATCGCGGGCGTGATTTCCCCGAGCTTGACCTCGTAGTTCATAGCCCGGCCGATCTCCCAGATGAGATACGCAATGGCGATGAGGATCGTGATGATCCCGAAGCCGTGCCAGAGGCTTCGTCCGACGCTGTAGGGGCCGAACGTGTACTCCTGCCAGTTGAAGAACGACAGGATGATGAAAAGAATCAAACCCGCGAGGGTTCCCTGAGCCTCGCGGGGCAACTTCATGATGGCATCCATGTATCCAACGCCCTTTCCGTGTCGTTGCCGGCCATGACCCGCGTTCTTGGCGGGTACTCGCGAGCATAATCCGAAAATCGGCTGGAGGGGGCTGGCGGGCCGGCTCGCGAGCCGGTCAACCGCGGATGTGGAACGGCGCGGCGCGCCAGTCGTACCAGCGCCAGAACCAGTCCGGAACGATCCTCGGTGCGTGCGGGCGCGTACCGGCCTTCCCGTTCTGGAGCCAGTTGAACAGGTCGAACGACCATCTCGGCAGGGCCTTCGGGAGCTTCGAGGGCCGCTTGGATGGGACGAGGACGAGTGGCTTGGAGGGCTCGCTCACCTTCCCGGCGGCGTCGGTCGCGATCACCCGGTAGACGCTCGGCGCCGCGTGGTGAATCCGCGCGACGGCAGCGGTGGTCTGCCCGGGGATCGCAAGCAGCGGATGATTGGTGAGCGTCACCTGGTAGGAGACGGCATCACCGCTCGGCCCGGTCGACTTGCCCCACGAAAGCACGAGCTCACCGTGCGAGAAGTGCCCGGTGAGATCGGCGGGAGCGGTGGGCCGTGAGCGCTCGGGAAGCACGGCGAAGAAGCCGCTGCTGGTCGTCTCGATGTCGAGCGAGCCGTCGGCGTTGCGGGAGTAACCGGCGCGTGCGCCTTTCGGCAGAGTCCCCGAGAAGAGCGGCTGGAGGGGTGTCCAGCTCGTACCGTCGGTCGAGGTCATCGGCGCGAGCGGCCCGGGCCGCGGCGGGATGTGGATGGTCAGCGGGACGGCGAATCCGCTTCGAAGCTGGGTCGTCGCCGTCTGCTGCACCTGGAGCTGCACGCCGTAGCCGCCGGTCGCGAACCCGGTGACGGGCACGGTGGGCAGCGCTGGAGTGAGCGTCACGACGACCGACTGCCGGAAGGCGCCGGCGGGCCAGTTCACCGTCGAGAGGCCGTCGACCGCGGTCACCGAGCCGGCGGCCGACTCACCGAGGAGCGGCGTCGTGGCGGGCGGGCCGGGAATCGGGGTCGCGCCCGTCGAGCCGACGACGGCGGCGTCGACGTAGCTCGAATCGATGTCGATCGTCGCGCCGTTCCAGGTCTCGCGGTGCGCACCGCGGTACTGATGAATCCGCTGGTGGTTCGTCCAGAGCGTGTCCGAGACATACGGGTTGCCGAACACGCTCTCGTTGCCGTTCCAGTCGGCGATCCAGACGTCGTCGGGCGAGGAGCCCGTCGCGGCGAGCGCCTGCAGGTCGCGAATCGTCGAGCCGGCGCTGCCGTACACGCCCGCGAGGTCGCCGAGCGCGTGCAGCTCGTTCACCCAGCCGGACACGAACGCCTGCACAACCTGGCTGCACGCCGGGTTGTTGACCGAGTAGCCCTCCATGTCGAAGTAGATCGGGCTGCCCGGCGGGAGCCCGAGCGCAGTCGAGTCGTTCGCGGCATCGTCGGCCGCAGCCGTCCCCTGGGTCGCCGCGAGCGTGGGGGAGATCTTTGCGACGTCGGAGCGGCCGATGCAGGGCGCCTGCAGGCCGACGTAGAGCGGGATCAGGCTCCAACCGGTCGCGACGGCGCCGGCCGTCCAGGTCGGCGAGAGCTGGGGATTCGAGCAGGCGCGATTGGCGCCGCCGACATAGATGCCGAGGGCCCGGTAGGGCGACGCGAGCCAGGCGTTCAGCGTGTCGAGGTTGGGCGCGTTGCACGCGTCGAACGCGTAGCCCTCGAAGGCGGACGCCTTGGACGCGCCCGACGAGGCAGACCCGCCGCCGGCCAGGACGAAGCTGAGCCCCGCCGCGAGTGCGACGCCACCCAATCGTCTCCAGTTCCTGCGAGCCCCTGAAGCGCGCGCTGAGCTCAACCAGCGCATGACAGGTATTTCGCTGCGCGCCGCAGCGCTCCTTGCCATCGCCTCAAGGTACGGGGGAAACCTGAGAATCCGATTCGGGCCTCGTGCGGAGAGTGTGTGCGACGCGGCCGAACCCGTCGACGTCGTCGAGCGAGCGCTCGCGCCGCATCACCTCACCCCCGTTCGAGTCGGCGCCGAGCGCGGTGTTCCCCTCGATCGCCGTGAACGAGCGGTCGTCGCCGGCGCGCTCGACGATCCCGATGTGGTCCGGGGCTCCGCCGCCCCAGTTGTAGATAGCGAGGTCGCCGGGCCGCGGAGGCCGGCGACCGAGCCACATGCCGGTCGAGCGCAGCCAGGCCTCGGTTGAGGGAACATAGGCGCAGCCGCGGGCCGTGCACCCGGCGGCGCCGAAGCCGGCCGCGATGATCGTGCGGGCGCCGACGGCGAAGCAGTAGCTGACGAAGATGTTGCACCAGGGAACGCCGTCGAGCCCGAACCAGGCGCCGAACGGTGTGCGGTTCGACCCCGGCGGGTCCTCTCTCGTCCCGAGCCATTTCGCCGCCTCGGCGAGTGCGCGCCGGCCGATCGCGCTTCCGCCGGACGGCACCGGCCGATCGGGCGCTTTCGCGAGTGCGGCGCGCGTCTCCGGCCCGACGATCCCGTCGACCTGGATCCCGGCCGCCTGCTGAAACTCGCGCACGGCGTGCTCGGTTGCCGGGCCGTACTCCCCGTCGGTCGGGCCGGGGTCGAAGCCGAGCGCGGCGAGCCGCCGCTGGACCGCGAGCACATCGGGCCCCGTGAGGAGCGGGCTCGCGACGAGCAGCAGCCGATCCATGCGGGGAGTCTGCCAGAGCAGTTGTCAAATGGCAACACGCTTATCGCGAACGTATGAGGAGAGGCCCGACGAGTCAGACCTCTCCTCCGCCCGTTGGAGCTCTGGGGGACGCACTCCTTGTCGCCCGGCTCCGACTCCCGCAAGCCTTCCCTTAGCTGCGAGCGTGCTCTGCCACTGTGCGTGCGGCTCGGGCCGGCCGCAAGGGTCGTTCACCGCTCCGTTGCGAGGTTTCGGCCAGGCGGTAAGAATGGGATTGCCGTGGCGAAGCCCGTTGTGGGGATCACGACGTACCTGACGCCCGCGTCGTTCGGCGTGTGGGAGACGACGGCCGCGCTCGTGCCTCAGAGCTACGTGCTCGGCGTCGAGCGTGCGGGCGGCCGGGCGCTGCTCGTGCCGCCGGCCGAGGACGCGATCGAGGAGACGCTCGACGCCCTGGACGGCCTTATCTTCTCCGGTGGCTCCGACCTCGATCCGGATCTCTACGGGCAGGAGCCTCATGCGGAGACGAACGGGATCGTTCCGGAGCGCGACCGGGCCGAGCTCGCGCTGCTCACCGCTGCGCTCGAGCGCGACCTGCCGGTGCTCGCCATCTGCCGCGGCTCGCAGGTGCTGAACGTCGCGCTCGGGGGCGATCTGATCCAGCACCTGCCGGACCTCGTCGGGCACGAGAAGCACAAGGAGTCGCCTGGTGAGTTCTCGGAGCACGAGGTCGAGATCGAGCCCGGAAGCCGCCTCGCCGGTGTTCTCGGAGCCCACGTCGATGTGAAGTCCCACCACCATCAGGGCCACGCCCGTCTCGGCGCGGGCCTCCGTGTCGCGGCTCGCGACGCCGATGGTCAGATCGAGGCGCTCGAGGACCCCGCCCACCGGTTCACGGTCGGCGTCCTCTGGCACCCCGAGGCAGGCGAGGACCTGCGCCTCTTCGAGGCGCTTGTCGAAGAAGCGGCCGCCTACCGCGCCGATCGGCGCTGAGAGCTCTAGGCCCGCGACCGGGCCGACCTCCGTCGTGCAGTGCGCGCAGCGGCTCGCTGCGATCGGGATCTCGCTCAGGCACTCGGGGCAGTTGCGGGTCGTTGGGTCGGCCGGCGGCTCGGTGCGCGCGCGCGGGCGACGAGTGCGTTCACCGGCTTGATCAGCCGGCGGATCGCTCAGGAGTCTTCGGGGGGCGTAGGCAGCGTCTGAATCGCAGCGAGACCGGCGTTCAGGGCGCGCTCGAGGAACTCGGCTTTGATCGCAACGACCTCCGTAGGATCGAAGGTCGCATCGCTCATGTGGTGCTCGTACCACGCGAGCCAGACCTCGGTCATCCCGCGAACCGCGATTGCCGCCATGACTCGAGCCTTCATCCCGTCTGCCGGCTCGGAAAGCTCGGCGGCGAACGCCTCTGCGAAGACGTCCTCGAGCAGGGCGAGCCTGAGTCGCTGCTCGGCAACGAGCTCCGGCTCCGACTCGGCGACGATCGGGAGCAGGCGGAGAACCTCGAAGTACGGGCGCTCGACCTCCAGCAGATCCTCCCTGACCCAGGACACGATCGTGGTCACGGTCGGCTCCGCAGGGTCGCGCTCCTCGATGCGCATACGCGCGCTCTCGGTGATGGCGTCGATGACGCCGAAGACGATGTCGACCTTCGCCGGGAAGTAGTTGAAGAAGGTGCTCGGCGAGATCTCCGCCATCTCGGCGATCTGGACCAGCGTCGTCTCGTGATAGCCCTGCTCGGCGAAGAGCTTGAACGCGACGTCGATGATCGTCGCCCGCGTCCGGAGCTTCTTGCGTTCCCGTAGGCCGATCTGAGTCGCAGACATCGTCAATTACCCCCTGAAATTTGCCGCTGCACCGAGCTTTCTGCACAGATCGTAACCGAATCTCCAGACTGCAGCAGCCTGGTTTCGCTCTTTCGTTGGGTAATCACCCGTAGTAAAACCCTAAACTAAAAAGCTCATACTCAGTCAGATTCCTGAGAACCGCTATCATCGAGGGATGGAAAGTGCCGCCGAAATCGAGTGGTCGGAGGCCACGCTCGAGGTGCTGCAGCGCAAGGGGCTGCGCAACGGCGGGGCCCGTCGAGCCGTCATCGAGCTGCTCGCCGGCCAGGATTGCTGCCTGACGGCCCAGGAGATCTTCGACCGGCTTCGTGTCTCGGATCGCCGTGTCGGCATCGCGAGCGTGTATCGCGTTCTCGACCTTCTCACCTCCGAGGGCTGCATCCAGCGCATCGATCTCGGCTCCGGCATCTCGCGCTACGAGCCGGTTCACTCCGGTGGCGGCCACCATCATCACCTCGTCTGCGACAGCTGCGGGAAGGTGGAGGCGTTCGAGGACCCGCAGCTCGAGACCGCGATCCACCGGGTCGAGGCGACATCGGGCTACGCGGTCGCCGGCCACGACGTCGTGCTGCACGGCGCCTGCGGCGACTGCCGCTAGAACGCCTCGCGCCAGGTCGCTGCGAACGCGGCGACGTAGATCGCGACGGCCACGCCGATGATCGCGCTGCTCGGGGGAAGCGACGGCGCAGCGTAGGCGAGCGCGATGCCGGCCCAGATCGATGCGAGCGCGGCCGCTACGGAGATCGCGAGACCGAGCCGGGGCTCCGCCGTCAGCCGCATCGCGGCGCCCGCGGGGGCGGCGATCAGCCCGAGCAGGAGCAGCGCACCGACTGCCTGGGTGGCCTCGGCCGCATCGATCGCGAGCAGGACCAGGAATGCGGCGCCGAGCGCTCCGACCGGAACGCCGCGGGCCGCCGCGGAGTCCGGCGCGATCGTTGCGAATAGAAGCGGGCGCGAGATCCCGGCGATCCCGGCGACGACGAGCGCGGCGATCACCGCTGCGAGCTCGGTCTGGTGCGCGCTGAGGCTGAAGATCGACCCGAAGAGCGTGCGGGCTGCGATCGCGCCGTTACTCCCGCCTGTTCCGCGGCTGAAGAGGTAGAGGAAGAGCACCCCTAGCCCGAGCACCCATGCGAACACGACCCCGATCGCGGCGTCGTCGACGCGGATCCGGTCACCGAGAGCGGCGAAGAGAAGGGCAACGGCGATCGTCGCGGCGAACAGGCCGACGCGTAGATCGATCCCTGCGAGCGCGGCCGCGAGAACGCCCGTGAACGCGACGTGGCTGAGTGCGTCGCCGGCGAACACCTGCGCGCGCAGCACGACGAAGTACCCGACCGCACCCGAGGCGATCGCGATCGCCGACCCCGCGACGAGCGCATTGCGGATGAACTCCTGCGCAAGCATCAGCGCCGCCCACCGATTCCCAGCGCTGCCACGTAGGCCGCCAACCCGAGCGAGGTGATGAAGAAGCCGACCGGATAGTCCGTGTAGTAGGAGAGCGAGAGCGCAAGCCAGGTGACCGCGAGCCCGATCGCAGCCGTAAGCGCGAGCCCGAAGCCAACGCGTGCAGTCAGCCGCTGCGCCGCAGCGGCCGGAGCGACGAGGAGCGCGAAGACGAGCAGCACGCCGGTGATCTGCGCGGTCGCCGCGACGGCGAGGCCGAGCACGAGCAGGAACGCCGGCTCCAGTAGCCGAACGGGCACGCCGCGCGCCTGAGCCGCGGCCGGGTCGATCGACGCGTAGAGCAGCGGCCTTCCGACAAGAACGAAGAAGACGGCGACGCCCGCCGCGACGACGAGCAGCGTCAGCACCTGGTCCTGTGTGATCCCGAGGAACGATCCGAAGAGCAGCGTCTCGAGGCTCTCCAGCACGCCGCTGTAGAGGCTGAGGAAGAGAAAGCCCAGCGCGAAGCCGGCGACCTGCACGGTGCCGATGACCGCCGACTCCTGCTGGCGGTTACGTCCCGTGCGGCCGCGCGAGCCGGCCGCGATCGCGATTGCCGCGATCGAGCAGGAGCCGAAGTAGCCGAGTGCGAGTGGGATGCCGGCAAGAGCCGCCCCGCTTGCTCCGGGAAACGACATCACGGCGAGCGTGTGCCCGGCGAAGCTCTGCCGGCGGAGAACCATGAACCACCCCGCCACCGCGGCCATCAGGGCAACGATGGTTCCCGCCTCGAGGGCGTTGACCATGAACGGATAGTCGAAAAGGCTCATCAGTGAGCGTGGCGGTCGGAGTGGTGCGCGGGGGCCTCGGGCTGGCCGACGACGACGAGCCGCCCGTCGGAGGTTCGGAGCACCTCGATCGGGACGCCGTAGAGCCCGCTCAGCGTCTCGCTCGTGATCACCTCCTCGGGCCGCCCCGAGACGATCCGGCCGCCGGCGATGTAAACCACCCGGTCGAGATCGGCGAGCAGGGGGTTGACGTCGTGGGCGACGAGGAGCACGGCGACATGCTCCGAGCGGCAGATCCGCGCGAGCAGCGCTGACACCGCGGTCTGGTTCGGTAGGTCGAGGCTGTCGAGCGGCTCGTCGAGCAGGAGCAGGTCGGGGTCGGAGGCAAGCGTCTGCGCGATCAGCAGCCGCTGCTGCTCGCCTCCCGACAGCTCGCCGATCGGCCGGCGGGCGTACGCCGCGGCGTCGACGAGCCCGACCACCTCGTCGACGCGCGCGCGTTGCGTGCGTCCGCTCGAGAGCGGGAGGCCCCACCGGTCGCCGTCGAGGCCCAGACGGACGAGGTCGACACCACGGATCCTCGTCGAGGAGTCGAAGCCGTGCCGTTGCGGGAGGTAGCCGATGTCGGAGTTGAGGCGCCCCGGCGCCTCGCCGAGGACGGACGCCGAGCCGGACTTCAACGGCAGGAGGCCGAGCAGGACACGCAAGAGGGTCGACTTCCCGGCACCGTTCGGCCCGAGCACCGCCACGAGCTCGCCCGGTGCGATCGCCAAGTCGACGCCGCTCCAGATCGGCGTTCCTGCGATCTCGGCTGTGGCGCCGCGCAGCTCGACGGCGGGCGTCTCGGTCATCGCCCCGTGGCGCGGTGCAGTGCAGCGATCAGCGCCTCGAGCTCCGCTGCCTGCCATTGCTCGAAGTTGAGTGTGGCGGGCGAGAGCGTCTCGGTGACGGTCGCAACCGGGATGTGGTTCGCGCGGGCGAGAGCGGTTGCCTGCTCGACCTCGGGGGTGACGTTCTGGCTGTTGAAGACCCAGATCTTGACCTGGTGGCGGCGAAGCTGCCGCTCAACCGTCTCCTTGTCCTTCACGCTTACGTCGGTGCCCTCGGCGACGGCCTTGGCGAAGCCTGAAGGGGTCAGCAGTCGCAGACCGAGGCTCGCACCGAGCGGTTCGAAGATGCTCTCGCTGTATCCGACCGGCACACCGGCAAAGCGGCGGTGGAGCTCGGTACGGAGCGCGTTGTAGTGCGTGAGAGCCTTGGTCTCGAACCAACGCTTCCGTGCCTCGTAGTAGCGCGCGTCGGCGGGATCCGCCTGGACGTAGGCGGCCGTGATCGCGGCGACGACCTTCGTGACAGACTGCGGCGAGTACCACTGGTGCGGGTTGTCGCCGACGCCGAGGCCGAGTACGTCGCCCACGGAAATCGTTGTGACACCCCCGCCGTCGGCCGCCAGGAGCTGAGAGGCCCAGGTGTCGTAGCCGATCCCGTTGACGATCGCGATCTTCGCGCCTGCGAGTGTTCGTGCGTCTGAAGGAGTCGGCTCGTAGCTGTGAGGATCGGTCGCAGGGTCGACGATGACGCTGCGCACCTGCACGCGGTTCCCACCGAGCTGGGCGGCGATGCTTCCCCACATGTTCTCGGCGGCGACGACCTGCAGAGGAGCCGAGGAGCCGGCCGTCGCGGCCGCGGGCAGCACGGCCACTGCAAGGCAGAACAGCAGAAGGAGGCGCATGTGGCGACTTTACCATAGAGTGAGACTCACTCTCACTATCATCGGGTCGGTTGGCATACTTCTGCCCCGTGCATGTGGCGTTGCTCCCCTTTCTGGCGATCTCGATCCTGCTGATCGTCATCCCCGGCCCCGACACCGCGATGGTGACGAAGAACGCCGTCGCCGGAGGCCGGCGTTCCGGGGTCTATGCGGCCTTCGGCGTCTCGGTCGGGCTGACGATCTGGACGGCGGCGGCCGCTCTCGGGATCGCGGCCCTGCTCCGTGCTTCCGCGATCGGGTCGACATCCTCAAGTTCGCAGGTGCGATCTACTTGACGTGGGTCGGGATCCAGATGCTCCGCTCGCGCGGCGTCGTCGCCGCCGCTCCGAACGCCAGGATCGGGAGCGGCAAGAAGGCGTTCCGCCAGGGACTGCTCAGCGATCTCGGGAATCCCAAGATCGCGGTGTTCTTCACCAGCCTTCTGCCGCAGTTCGTGCAAGGGACCGGCTCGGCGTTCACGCCCCTTCTTCTCCTCGGTGTTCTCTTTGCCGTGCTAACGCTGCTCTGGCTCGCGGTCTACGCACTCGCGGTCGGGCACGCCTCGGGTTGGCTCCGCCGCCCCGGGGTCAGGAAAGCCCTCGACCGCGTCACCGGCGTCGTGCTGATCGGCTTCGGCGTCAGGCTGGCGCTCGAGCACCGCTGAGGCGGCTCCCTGACGGCAGGCGGGTTGCCGTCTGCTAC
>CAVZJA010000003.1:0-466117 GCA_963775355.1 uncultured Actinomycetota bacterium
CGTGTCCTCGAGGCGGCCGAGCTGAGGGGTTCGTCTCGCTGCGAGCTCGGCGGCGACCCAGCGACTGCGAGCGAGTGCTTCGCGCCTCGTCTCCGAATAACACCGGCGTAGCGATGACTTGCTCTCGCGGCCGCCGAGCCGGTACTTGACCCGGGGTAGCGCGTGTCGCCGTCGGCGGTCTGGCGGCGTTCGATCCAGACGCTAGGGCATGGGGTGGGGGGCGGACGCGGTCGTCGCGGTAGGTGTTCTGCTCGACGAGCGCTAGATAGTGATCTGCCCGGATCATCGGACGCGAGTAGCCGGGCAGCGCGACGACGGGAAGGATGCGGAACACGGCGTCGACGGCGCGACGTTCGAGCCCGAGCTCCCGCAAGTGCGTTCGCGTGAGGAGCGCATTCGGAGTCTCGAGAACTCGTGTGCCGTGTGATGCTGGCGACTCGGCGCCCGCTCGGCCCCGTTCATTCGCCGCCGAGCTTGGGCGCTGCGTGACTCCGTGCAGTCCTCGAGGCTCAGTTGATCCGGAGTCGTCTCCGGCGGGGTGCGTGCCATCGTTCCCCCTTCGCGTTCACCATGGCGCCGCGTAGAGCTTCGTATCATATCAGTGACAAAGCACGGAAGATAGTCGGACGTAGAATCGTCCCTGTGAGGAGTGCCGAGGTGATCCGCGAAGCCCGTCTCCGTGCCGGGCTGACCCAGCAGGAGCTCGCCGACCGTTCCGGTCGAAAGCGCGGCGTAATCGCACGCTGGGAGCAGGGGACCGTCGCCCCGAGCGCCGAAACGCTAATCGAGCTCGTCCGAGCCTGCGGTTTCGACCTCCCGCTCGGCTCGTCCCGTACGCCCGCAAGCGTCGACCGGCTGCAGAGGAACTCGCGCCTCACCCCGGAACGACGCGTGCAAAAGCATCAGAAGGACCAGGACGACCGCGGCGGCCGCCCCGAGTGACCGAGCAGCGCTTCGACCCGTAGACCACCCTGGAAGCCCTCGAAGGGCGTAGCGTGGCCTACGTCCTGATCGGCGCATTCGGCCGAGTCGTCCAAGATACGGAGGGATCACGCGCGGCCTCGACCTCGCGACCTCGCTCCACGGCGAGAACCCCAAGCGACTCGCGCTCGCCCTCGATGACCTCGAGGCAGCGAGCGTCGACGGAAACCGATCGCGCTCGACGCGGGGACGATAGGCCGCGAGCCGGTGATCGAGTTCCGGACCCGCGGCGGGGAGGTCAAGCTCGTCCCTGACCCCGCCGGTACCGCGGCGGTTACGACGACCTCCGTCGAGCCGCCAGCCGCGAGCCACTCGGCCGAGGCCTCCGCCCGCTCGTCGCGTCGATCGGCGACCTCGCCCGGATGACCGCTGCCCTCGGCCGCGAGCAAGACTCACCCTCTCCGCCAACTCCGGATCCTTGCCGACCTCGACCGCGGACGAAGCCGAGGAATCGAACGCTAAACAGCCGCTGAGTGCTCCTCGCGTACACCAACTACTACGGTCGATAGTAGGCGAGACACAGATGCATCATTCATGCCAAAACGCCCATCATTCGTGTACGGTGTCCGGGTGGCGAAGCATCGCGGACGTCGCCGGAGTTCCCAAGACGCCGCCCCGAGCCGCCGCATCACGGGTGGAGGCTGGTTGGCCGGCGGAGCGGGTAGTCGCTCGCCAAGCGCCGATCGTCGAGCGGCTCGCCTACACCCGCAGCCAAGCGGCCGAGGCGCTCGGCCTCAGCCGCTCGACCTTCATCCGGCGCGTCCTACCGTACGTCGACGCGGTCGAGATGCCATGGGGAGCCAAGCTAATCCCCGTCGACGAGTTCGAGCGGCTTCTCGGCGAGCGGAGACGAAGCGCGACGCCGCTCCCGAAACCGACTGTTCGAGGTCGTCCGCCGCTGGTGCCCGCCGAGGTGATGGAATCGAATCCGCAGCGAGCGGGCTGAAGGCGCGAGCCTTGCCCCGGATCGCGGCCGGCCTTACCGCCGAGCGAGATACCGACCGCACACGGCGGCACACGGTGGTGGCCTTCAACCATTCGCTCCGCCCTGGCTCGTTCAGACCGGTTTGCGCCCGCTCACGGCCGCGACAACAAGCGACTCGACGACTCGCCTCGAGCGTGATCACGCTCGCACGAGCACAGCGTGTTGCTGCCTTCGAAATTGGACGGTGGCGCTCGGAGAAATGGGGCGGCGTGTGGGGCCAAGTGACTCTTGCTCGTGTGTGTAGTCGATAGCCGGCCCTCGGCCGTGTAACACCGCGACCCGACGCCGTGTGCCTCATTCGGGGGGTTTAAGGCCCGTTATCTTGACACCACGTCCGCCCCCGAGAGTAGGGTCGGCGCTGGCAATAGTTTTGTAGTGACTTTATTGTAATTCGGAGAGTTTGTTGGCGCATCGATCTTTCTGCTCGATCGCAAAACCATATCGCTTGCTTCATCGGTAACGCGCTGACCGGGTTGCGGTCACCGATTTTTACGCGTTATTGATTTGGTACGAGCGATCCGGAGAGGAGAAACGCGAATGCTCGTGACGAATCAGACTGCCCAGGACTACTGGTTTGGCCCGTTACATTTGACTGCCGGGGTGGGGCAGACGCTGACCGTGGATGACACGAGCGCGACGTCGCTCTACCTGCTTGATGACACGGTCGCGGATGCGCTGAACAATCTCTATAACTCGGGCAAGATCACCGTTTCCGGGCAAGCGCTCCCTTTCCGCGTCCGACCGGGTCGCCGGAGATCCTGCACGGAAGCGGCTCACCCGAGGGGAACGTCTATGCCTCGCAGGGCTCCGCCTACCTGCGACGCGACAACACGGGCGGCGCGAACGCGCTCTACACCAAGACGACCGGTGTGACCTTCTGTACGGGTTGGGAGCTGATCACAGGTGAGCTCGTCGGGAGCGTGACCGGCACCTATGACCTCGTCAACTCGACGACCGAGTCCTCGTTGATCTCGGGGGCCGCCTCGTCTGCGACGAGCGGATTCAGGATCCCGGCGAACTCGCTTGGGCTCGCCGGCGGGGTCAGGTTGACGCTCGTCGGTGACTACCTGAACAACAGCGGTGGCGCCCAGACCTGCACGATCAAGATCAAGTTCGGCGGGACCGTGTTCTATGGAGATGCCGTCGCCGCGATCGCTGCGAGCGCGAACCGCTACCCGATCCCGATTTGCGTCGTGCTCGTGAACCTGAACCTGACCAACAGCAACCTGATCCAGGGGACGGCGCCCGCCTGGGGCGGTGGCGCTCCGACGACCGGCTCAGTGGCTGGGTTGATCGGGCCGATGACCGACGCCCGGATCGTCACCAGCACGGTGCAGGCGATCGACACGACGGCCGACCAGTACCTCGATGTGACAGCCACACATGGGGCGGCAAACGCAAGCCTCTCGATTCGGCGGCACGCAGCGTTCGCCGAGGCTCTCTAACAGGCCCCCAAAGGGCCCAGAAAGGAGCCACCATGCTGCTCACCAATCAAACCGCGGCTGACTACTGGTTCGGCCCGCTCCACCTCCCAGCAGGTCTCGGACAGACCCTGACCGTCGACGACACCTCCGAGACGTCGCTCTACCTTCTCGACGACACCGTCGCAGACGCGATCAACAACGTCGTCGCGAACCTCAAAGTCACCGTTTCGGGCAAGCGCTCCCCTTCCCGCGCGCGACCGGCGTCCCATCCGTCGTCCACGGCGACGGCTCCCCAGAAGGAGCCGTCTACGCTCCCCAGGGCTCGATCTACCTGCGCCGAGACAGCACCGTCGCCGCCTACAGCCTCTACTCCAAAACAACAGGTGTCGCGACCAGCACCGGCTGGTGGGCCGTCGGCACCAGCGGCCTCTTCAACGTCGCCACGACCTTCCCGCTCGCGCCCACCACCGGATCGGCGTTCGTTCTCAACACGGGCCAGTCATTCATCACCTTCGTCTACGACGGAACCCACTGGTACAGCGAACCAATCCTGGACACGCTCCTGGTCTACAACTCCAACCTCACCCAAACAGATGCAGGCCCGACCACCGAGCTCGCTGATGGTGGTCTGATCGCGACCACCGACGTGATCGGGGCAGGCTGCACGGTCCAACTACGAATCGAAGGCAGTTTCTCGAACGGCTACACCGGAACACCCGGCGACGTCTCCAAGGTCGGACACCTCGAGGCCGGGTACCGCACAGCAGCCACAAACGGCACCGTCAGCGGAATCACCTGGCTCAGCGGAACCGTGATCAGCACCGGAAACCCCAACAACCAACAGTTCTACTACCTCGCCTCACCCTGGGCCGACGGCCCAACAAGCGGCGACACCATCATCCCCGTCGCAGGCGGCTACCGCGACCCCGGCGGCAGCGGATACACCTGCACCTACCAAGCAGTCAGCGTCTGGATCCGATTCAAGAAATGACCCAGAATCAGAAACCGGCCCACGAACCAACTCGCCAGCCCAGGCTGGATCCTCACAGTAAGCTGCCACACTATCCGCTTCCTGGCCTCCTCGGTCGTCATGACGGATAAGCGTGGCTAACACCTTTCAATGGGGCGGCCAAACGTGGGGCGCCGGCGACCTCGGCAGCTTCCAAGGCTGGCTCTCAGGCCACGGCGCCAACTACGGCCAATGGGCATCCGAACATCCCGGAGCAAACGCGATCCTCGTCAGCTCCCCGCGCAACGCCAAGGTGGAGGTGGAGGACAAGGAGGAGGAGGACAAGGCGGAGGAGGAGATGGAGGAGGGGGGCAAACAGACTCCTCCGACTCGACCAGCTCGAGTGCCGCTGGTGTACAGGTCGGGCGAGCGTCGAATCAGCCAAAGCCCGCACCGGCACGCCCGCAAGCGACCAGCGACGACTCTCCGTATTTCACGCTTCCGAGCGAGGTGCCCCTGCTCCCGGGCCAAACGATCGCCTTTCGGGCAGGAAAAGGCTACTACGCCAAAGGCGCTGAACTACCAACCCAGGGCGCGCGAAATACGGTGGTCAAGCCCCCAGCCACTGCGCCTCGGCTAAAGACATCCGCGGAGCGCACTTCGCAGATCGTCCAAGCAGCGCTTCCGCAAACAAAGCTGGGAAGCCGCTCCATATTGTCAGTTCCCCCAGCATTACTTAGGTCCCACCCCTTAGCGGCCGCTAACCGCGGGCCTATCGTTCTTCATGGTGATCATCCAGTTGGATTTCACTCACTCACCAGACCAGGAGTGCACACTGAGCCAGAACTTGGCAAACTCGCCTCCGTTTCAGTCGTAACGCGCGTACGTCCCGCCGAAATCCAGGCGCTCGCTGCACTTCCAAAAGCTCTTCTGCAGGATTTCATTGGACTCGCAGAACACCCTCAACACCTTATTGCGGATGCAATCACCTATGTTTTTGATAAGTACGTCCTTCCGAAATCGAGTCGTTCAACCAAGGCGGCCGTCGCGATCGCCAAGAATATGCCCGAGATCGAGAAGATACTCAATCAAGAGTCAGGGGCCATGGCGCCCGGTTTCGAAGCCAAAGTGAGAGCGGAAGCCAAACTCGGTCTTGGAACGATCCATGACCGCCTCAACGAAAGCATCCAAAAACTCCCTGACGTCGCACTCAAGCAGACGGTTAGCGCCCTCTTCGGAGATGACGCTGCCGAGCTCGCGGAACCGTTCATCAACTACATCAACATCGCGATCACCGTCGCTACGATCGCAGCCGAAATAGTCGAAGCCCAAAACTTCAAGAAGAAATGGGGATACGCGCTCAATCATCCGGCGCATAAGGCCTTCTACCTCGATGTCGACTACTCCGCGACACCAAGAACGGTTGCAGTACTGACCGAACCGTCAGCCCAACTCGCTCGACCACCAAGCCCAAGGACACGACCGGGACTCGTGACCCAACTCAGCGGTGGCGCTCGCGGTGTGGGAACGGCGAGTTCACTGAGGGCGACTCCGCAATCCACGACGCTGCAGCCGCCGGCGCGTACGGACGTGATATATCCGGTCCTCGACATTCATGCCTATGTTTATTACCGGCTGACCGGGCGCCGCGGTTCCAGCCGCTAATAGCAGCGAAGCGGACTGGCGGAGACGAGAGCCTGTCTCACTCTCGGGAAGGTACGTTGTAGTGATGCGCACTACCTTGGTCTTTGCCGCAGGTGCGCTATTTGTCGGGGGTCTGGCAGCTGTCGCTTCTGCGGAGGTCGCGGGGGCTAAGCCGTCGGCACACGTACACATCGTGCCCACGACCGCTGACCACCGCATGGCGCGGTCGGTTGAAGCAATTGAGGCGGCGCGAACCCCTCGGCTGATCGCGGTGCTCCGCGAGAAACACGCCCATAACGCTGCTTGGTTCGGAGCTACAGTCGCGGTGTCAAACGATGGCCGAACACTGCTCATCGGTGCTACAGACGAAAGCAATGACCGCGGGGCGGCGTGGATTTACTCGAAGGTTAGGTCACGATGGCTTCCTGAGGCCAGGCTAGCGAGGCCCACGCCGACTCGAGGAGATCTCTTCGGTTCCGAAGTCGCTTTGTCTGGAGACGGTCTCACGGCGCTCGTATCGTCGATCGGATATCACCATAGGATCGGCGCCGTCTGGGTGTACCGTCGGACAGGCAGTGGCTGGAGGCTTGGAGCGAGGCTCACCGCACGGGACGAGGTCGGTCAAGCCGAGTTCGGTTGGGCTGTTGCACTTTCGGCCGACGGGGCGACAGCATTGATCGGTGGCCCCGTTGATAACCCACCGAAGGGGTTCAGAGGGCATCTCGGGGCGGGCGCCGCATGGGTATTTCACCGCACTGATGGCACCTGGGCTCAAGAAGGCCCGAAACTCACTGGCGTTGGTGAAACCGACACCGGCGTCTTCGGGGCAGCTGTGGCGCTCTCTGCAGACGGGAGAACAGCCCTCGTCGGCGCCGGCTACGCGCACTCCGGGCGCGGGACGGCATGGACCTCGTCCGATCGCGAACTGGGTGGAAAAAAGAGGGAGCGCCGTTGTACCCGAACGATGCAAGAGGACTCCCTCAGTTCGGCACCGTCACCGCGCTTTCCTCGAACGGGAGGACGGCGGTCATCTCCGGGCCAGCCGATGACCACGGCCACGGTGCTATCTGGACATTCGCTCGCAACGGCTCACGCTGGGTACAGCGCGGAAAAAAGCTCACGACGAAGGGGCAAGAGTCAGTCAATTTCGGAGGCAGCTTGGCCATCTCGTCGAACAGTACAACGATGCTAATCGGGGGCGTCCACACGTTGAGCGACCGTGGAAGGGTATGGCTCTACACCCGTACCCTGCCGCGCCGCTGGACGCAGCGGGGAACCGACATCTCCCCTGCCGGATCAACGGGAGCGCATGCGCTGTTCGGGGAAGAAACCGCGATTTCTGCAGACGGTCACCTACTTGTAATCGGCGCCCCAGGTTACAGGCAACGACAGGGAGCCGTCTGGATTTACGGCTGAGCCACCGGAACGACTGCCACCCGTGCAGAGCAGCCAACGGATCAACGTAATTAGGGCGTCGCCCCCTTAATCTGGCCCCGGGGCGAGGTCTGTCGGGGAATTTGTGGTTGGGCCTAAGACTGGTGGGACATCGCTGAGAGCGCCATGGACACGCTGGACGATAACACCGGCCGACCGTTTACGCGTCGTTCAACTGCCACGGATGAGGCTGCCGCTTCCGTCCCGGCGCGACTCCTCCCGCTTGGGCGAATTCAGCCCCAGTAGCTCACTCCGATTCGATCTGCTCGGCCGCCCCGCCTTTAGATCGACTGGTCGCTGAGCTGATCCCAACAGGTCACCCGGCCGCCGACCTGACTGCGCCTGACTCGTGGGAGCATATGTGGGAGCATCCCGTGAGCATGACCGACATCTCTGGCATCCGAGACACGCATAGCCGAGCCAATCGGCTCAGCCAAGCGAGCGCTGATACCCCCAACGGGGTTCCCGCACACGTCGTGCGACGCTCCTACGCGGACTCGGGCTCGCGCTCCTCGACAAACGTGGTCGGGTTCACGATCCGCAGCTCGATGCCCTCGAGTACGAGTAGGTCGGCATCGCCGCTCACGAGCGCGTCTACTGACGCTTCACGAGCAAGTGCGATGAGGTAATCGTCCTTCGGATCGCGGGAGATCGGAGCCTCGACCGCCGGGTCTGGACGCGCCTCCGCTATCGAGGCGAGGCCGGCGACGTATTGCTCGGCCTCGTCGATCGTGATGTATCCGCGGAACTTCTCGCGCTGCAGAACGCCAAGGAGTTCGGCGAGGAGGTGAGGGCAAACGATGAGACGCAGTCGCTCCTCCCTGACCGCCCGACGATCTCGGCGGGTAGGCCGGTGGGCGTGATGATCGCCGAGATGAGAACGCCCGGATCGATGACGATCCGGCGCACCTACGCTGGAGGCGAGTCGCGCTCGGCGCGGAAGTTCTTCAGCTCGGCGTACGCGAGAGCGAGTGCCTCGTCTGAATCGAGCGCGTTCGCCGCATTTCTGGCCCAGACGCGCTCGACGACCTCCAGGCCGACGTAGCGGCGAAGCGCGTCCTCGACAAGCTCCGACTCGTCACGACCGGACCCTGCGGCGGCGGCCTCCGTCTGGCGAAGCACGTCCTCGTCGAGGTAGAGGGTTGTCTTCTCCTTTGCCATCAGCTCATGGTCGCACACGGGGCCCTGGACCACCCGTGTCAGACGTGCTCATCCGTGTCGTTCGAGAGCGATCACGCGCACGGCGTGCCCCCCTGGGTGCACCCCCGGGCGCTGAAAAATGGTGATTTGCAGGAGTGTTCGAATCCAAGCGGGCCCACTAGGAATCGACGTTGACTTTCCAGGCATAGCGCCGGCCGGCTGGCCGGAATGCGCTAGGCCGGCTCGACCCTCAGCAGCCCGATCTCTAGCCCGTCACTCTTCCGCGGCTCCGGCGGGATAACGTCGACGACCCGCAAGCTGGGTTCGCCTCCGGGGATGACATCACCCGGCTTCCAGTCACCACGGTCGAACTCGAACACGCCGAGCGCGTCGTCGTTGACCGTTACGAGCACGAAGTGAAACACGCTCGGAAATATCTCACGGACCCGGCGCTTGTGGGACGCCTCGGGTGAGCGTGAGACTCGCCCATCATCCGCGACGAAACCGTCGTCTGCGTACCGCCGCCTGCGGCAGACGCTCGACCTCGATCTCGACGCCCTGTTCGTTCCAGGAAGCAGTCCCCACCCTCGTCCGAGGTAGCGTCTGTGACCTCTCGGGGGGAACTTGTCGAGCGTGAGGAACGAGCCGTGGATGGAGACGGGGATGATCGGGACCGCGATCCCGCGGATACCGGCGGAGGCCCTGGGACGCTGAGGGAGACGCTCGCTCGCTACGAGCGGGCCCATGTCGAGCACAACGGGGAGCTCCTGCGCAGCTGTTTCCACGATGAAGCGCTCATCGAGTCCGTGGCGTCCGACGGTGAGCCGCTGGGGCCGGACGCGACCGCTGAGCTGATCCGGAAAGCGCTCGTGGACGGCGTCTACTCGATCCGGAAGTGGCACTACGAGGTGCACACGCCCGAGATCGTGCTCGTGACGGTCGGCGCTCGCCATAGCTTCCAGCCGGGCGGAATAGCCGACGACACGGTGTTCCGTGTCGTCGTCGGCCGTGACGGATTGATCTGGCGTGCACGCGGATACGCGACACACGAAGCCGGCCTCAGCGCCATCTCGCTCAGGCCTACCCCGAACGACTGGGAATAGCCACCTCCGCGCGCGAGCCGTCAGCGCAGATCGGAGTCGCCAGGCAACGCTCATGCGAGGTATCCGTGGAGCCGCTCCAATTGCCGATGCCAGCAATGTGACACCGAACTGGCACGGCATGGTCGAGTTCGGCCTCGTCGGGCTCCTCGTCCTGCTCATCATCTTGCGCCTGATCTTGCGCGGTTAGAAGACTCGCCGTCGGAGCGCTCGAGGGAGCGTTCCAGTGACGATCAGCGCGAGGCTCGCGGTGGCGCGGAGTCCTCGATCGCGCTCGCCGGGCCGGCGAGGAGGTCGAGAAGCTCGCCGATCTCGTGGTCTGACTGTGCCGGGTGGCGCATGGCGACGTCGCGGTTGACGACGTAGTGGTTGCGTCGCCCGACCCGCTCGACCTCGATGTGACCCGAAGCGACCAGGTCGGCGACGATGCGTTGCACAGCTCGCTCGGTGATCCCGACTACGGGTGCCACGTCGCGGAGCCTGATGTCCGGGTCACGCATGATGCAGATGAGCACCTGGGCGTGGTTGGAAAGGAATCGCCAGGTTCCGCTTCCATTCCCGTCCCCGTTGTGTTCGTCTTGCATAGGTGACCTCTCAGTTCGCTTGACACATGCGACACAAATTGCGTATGTTCCGCATCACGTTAGTGGTGTCATGTCAAATGTGGCGCCGAGAGACTAGCAAGCGTACACGCCGTCAGACAAACGCCGAGACAGAGGGGGTTCGGCATGGTGTTGCGTGACACACACGTCCTTCGTCCGAGTCTCGGCCAAGCCGTGGTCGAGCTGAGCGGCGAGCACGACCTCGAGACCAGAGAGATGCTGGAGGAGCTCCTGGCTTCGCTGATCGCGGAGAACGAATTGGTTGTCGTCGACATCAGCCAAGCCGGGTTCGTCGACTCATCCGTCCTGCACAACCTCTTGAAGGCCGACAGGCTCGCCCGGGCGCGCGGCTCGCGGCTCCGGATCCAGCTTGGCACAGCCGCGATCGTCGAGAAGGCGCTCGAGCTGAGCGGCCTGCTCGACTGCCTCGACGTCGTGCCCGACCGCGAGCGAGCGCTCGAGACGGCGCCTACGCGTGCGGCCTAGCTCGAGCCCGCATTTCCGAGGTGCTCTGACGGCGGAAAGCGGATTGGCCTCGCCCGTGCCGCCTACGACAGATACCGTGAATCATGGAATCGAGGGGACTGGTCGAGTTTCGCTACGGCGACGGCAGGGTCGTCACTCACGACTGCTCGCAGTTCACGGTCGGGCCGCTGACTCGAGGAGATCAACTCGAGTTCGACGGAAAGACGTGGGCGATGGCCGACCGCGAGGATCGGGCCGGGGTGACCGTCCATCTCTTCTCGGAATGCGAGCCGGATGTGGAAGGGCTACGAGCACGTCGGCGAGGTCGGGGATAGTGGCCGATCTCGATGTCGAGGCCCGGATCGCGGGTCTCGAGGAGCTCGTCCTCTCGAACCTCTCCGGGCTGAACGAGGCCGCACTGACCATGAGCGTCGCGCTGCGTGAGGCGCTGCGCGGCGGCCCGGTCACGCCCGAGCTCCAGCACGGCCTCGAGACGCTCCCAGGCAAGCTCCAGAAGTCGCTCGAGACCCTGAACGAGCGCCTGCGACTCCACAACGCCGTTTAGGGGCCGCGAACCCGGCGGAGTCGAGGCGCGGCTAGCGCTTCCGCGCTGCCCGCAGCTCTGCGATCAGTCGTTCGGTCTCTGCCGATGGGGCACCGCCCACAGCCGTGATGTGGCGCAGGTACCCGAGCGCCTGCGCCAGGCACAGCTCGATCTCCGAGTTCCAGCTGCCGAAGAGCTGGTTCGTGAACAGGTGCACGTGCCGCTCCCAGTGGAACCCCCGCGACCGGCTCAGGTCGCCGGACGCCTCGAGCTTCGTGATCTGCAGCGCGAGCTCGCTGCCGTTCATCCAGTCTTTCTGAACGAGGCTCCACAACTCCGCGCCGTACATCTCGGCCTCGCCCTCGTATCGTTCGCCGCGGCGTCCGTGTGCGCCCTCGTACCACTCGGCGAGCTCTCCCCGGCGAACAGCCTCGTCCAATACCAGCGTGAGCTTCGAGCGGCAGTCCTCGGCGCGCGCGGGATCGGACCAGCGGAGCCGAAGCCGGAGCTCGGGCTCCCGGAAGAAGAACCACGTTTCGAGCTCTCCCCGGAACGTCTCGTGAACGAGACCGCCGATGACGCCGGTGAGAACAGACTCCTCCTCGGTCTCCGCCGGAACCAGGTTCACCTCCGTCCACAACTCCACAGCGTGGACCCTACGCCTGTTGCAGCTAGGCTCGTCCCCTCGTGTCCGCCGGAGAGCCCACATCGGGGGAGAGCAGTGACGCCCGTCAGCGGCGTGTCGCGAAGAACGAGGACTTCTTTCGCAAGGGGAACGAGATCAAGGAGCGGGACGCCGCGCTCTGGGGCTCGGAGAAGTGCGACTTCATCTGCGAGTGCTCCTCGCTCGGCTGCATGAGCCGCCTTCGGCTCACTCGCTCCGAGTACGAGCACATCCGCGCCAAGGGGGACCGGTTCGTCGTGTACCCGGGGCACGAAGATCCATCGGTCGAGGTCGTGGTCGAGCGCTTCCCGACTTACTTCGTGATCGAGAAGCAGGGCGAAGCGGGCGACGTCGCTCGCGAGACCGACCCGCGCTGAGGGCTCGAGCAGGCTGAGCGCCGGAGAGCCGGCAGCAACGCCCATCAGATCGATCCCATTGGTACTGTCGAAGCAGTGAAGCGCTGGCTCGGGGTGGTCGTGCTGGCGGCGTTCGCAATCCTGGCGGGCCGAGGCTCGGCCGGGGTCGAGACGCTGTCGCTGAAGCCGTGCGACTCCGATACCACTGTGCTGTGTGGGACGCTCCCGGTCCCGCTCGATCCGACGGGGCAGAGGAGCGGGGTCGTGCGTCTGCACGTCGAGGAGCTACCCGCCGCGGGGGCGGGCGCGCACAAGGTGATGTTCATCGTCGCCGGCGGGCCTGGCCAAGCCTCCGCCGAGACGTTCGATCTTCAAGGCAACGGCAGCGGCTGGCAGACGCTCTTTCCCGGATACACCCTGATCGCCTACGACGACCGGGGAACCGGCCGCTCGGGGCGGATCGGCTGCCCCGGCCTCCTGGCGGTCGAAGACTCCAGCCCGGAGAAGACCGCCGCCCTGATCGGTGCCTGTGGACGGAAGCTCGGAGCCCGGAGCTCCCTCTACTCGACCCTCGACAACGCAAATGACATGGACGCCATCCGCGGCGCGCTCGGCGTCGACAAGATCGCCGTCTTCGGCGCCTCCTACGGGACGAAGCAAGCACTCGGATATGCGCTCACGTACCCAACGCACGTTTCCCGTCTGGTGCTGGATTCCGTCGTCGCGCCGAACTGGCCGTACCCGTTCCTCACGAGCACGCTCCGGGCGCTGCCGCACGGGCTCGCCGACCTGTGCCGGGGGGTCTGCAAGGGCATCACCCGCAACCCCGGAGCGGATCTCGCCAAGCTCGCCAACCGGCTCGCCGCCAACCCGGTCGTGACGAGAGTCCATCCTCCCGGGGCCAAGCCGCTCACCGTTCACCTCGATGGGTACGCGCTCGTCGAGTTGGGGCTCGAGACCGACCTCAACCCGGGCCTCGCAGCCGAGCTACCGGCCGCCGTCAGCGCCGGGCTCGCCGGGAACATGGAGCCGCTCGTGCGCCTGCTCGGGCTCGAGGTGCAGATCATCGAAGCGACCGGCTCGCCCGACGTCGACCTCGCCGTGAGCGTCGCGACGCAATGCGCCGACGGCAGCTTCTTCTGGTCGGGCAACACGGCTGTCGGATCGCGCGCCCATCTTCTCGGGAAGGCGATTGCGGCGCTGCCGAGCGGCTCAATGGGGCTCTTCGGCAACTGGGCGGCGATGGACGGGCCCGCCAAGGAGTGCGAGAAGTGGCCTGCGACGACGGTCGACTCACGGCTTCCGCCGGACGCTCACCTGCCGAACGTGCCCGTCCTCATCCTCTCGGGTGGCCGTGACATCCGCACGCCGACCTCGGTGGCCCGCCGGGTCGCCGCGGCGTTCCCGCGTAGCCACGTCGTGATCGTGCCGGGCGGCGGCCACGCGGTCTCGACCACGTCCGCCTGCGCGGATCGCTTCATCAGGAACTGGCTGCGGGGGCTACCGCACAAGGTCTGCGGGCGGCTGCCCCTGGGGATGGCGCCGATTCGGGGCTTTCCGCAGGCCGACGCGCCGGCCGGGCAGGCGCTCACGTCCGCCCAGACGCTCTCGGTCGCCGCGGCCACGCTCCGAGAGGTCGAGGCGACGGCGCTCTCCGCGCAAGGCGCACGCGTTCGTGTCGGCGGGCTCGTCAGCGGAAGCTTCCACTGGATCTCGGATCGCTCGCTCCAACTGACGCAGTATTCCGACGTCGACGGCGTGGTCGTCAAGGGCATCCTTCTCCGGTCGCGTCGCGAGAAGGGCGGCTGGATCGGCGTCGTCTCGGTGGGCGGGCAGCTCGCGGCGAGCGGCGAGCTGAACCTCTTGCGCGACAAGCTCACCGGCGTGCTCGCCGGGAAGAACGAGTCGAGACCGGCCGAATTCGCCGGGTAGCCCGGAGCGGGCTCAGCTGGTCAAGCGGCCTCTTCGCCCGGAAAGGCGGTTGGCCGCGCCCGCAGCGTGAAGCTCTCGTGCTCGGCCACCGGGGTGCCGCAGAGTGGGCACATCCCGTGCTGATCGAGCTGGTACATGGCGCCCCCGGCGAACACGGCGTCGAACGCCACCGTCCCGTTCGGGCACCGGAAGAAGCAGTACGCCCGCTCGGGCTCGCCTCCGCTCATCTCTCTCAACGGAGTACCACTCGGCCATGACGGCAAAGGTTCGCGCGGGTCTCGCCGACCCAGCGGGTCAGGCGCCGAAGTACGACCCGAGAAGCGTGACGATCACCACTACGGCGACCACCGCTGCGCCAATCAGCTGTGTGCTCATTCGACCCCCTTCCGCCCGCTTGTGTCAAAACGCATAAGCAGAACACGTGCTCTATTAGACGCAAGATTATCGGTCAGGTTGGACGACGTGTTGAGGGAACCGTTCAGAAAAACGTCCCCTTAACGCGAAAGCGGGACGGGGCGCCCCTAAGGTCGCCGCCGTCCCGCAACAGAGCGAGAGCTCTGCTTCGCTGATTTAGCTAACCGTCAGGATGCCCTTCATACCGGCAGCCGCATGGCCGGAGACGGTGCAGAGGTACTCGTACTTACCGGCCTTGGCGACGTTCACCGTCAGCGTTGCGCTCGAGCCGGGATTGATCATCGGCGTGACCTTGCCCTTGCACGTGTTCGCGGTGCCACCGGTGTTGGCTGCGCAGAGCTCGAAGTCGTGAGGGAGGTTGCCCTTGTTCGTGATCTTGAAGGTCACAGAACCGTGCGCGACCTTCTTGGGGGACAGCGTGAACGAGAACTCCTTGGCGGCCGTGATCGACACGTTCACCGTCGCACCCTTCGTGGTGGCGCCTGCGATTGCCGGGATGGCCGCGAAGATCGCGAGCACTGCGGTCATTGCACCAACCGTGAAGAGCCTCTTATGACGTGAAAGCAATTTAATCCCTCCGGGAGTTTGTGATGAATCCATGGTTGCGCGAACTCGTGTGCCCGGCGTATGCGACCTGCGAAGAGAAGGTAAAGGCGTCTGCAGTGCGCGGTAAAGCGAATGCCGAGCCCGGAGAGATTAGCTACCGCTGGTAGCCGACCGTGGCGACAAGCAACTCGAAGACGGCGGCGGCGAGGAAGATGATCCCGAGCAACGTCAGGACGTCGCGAACCCCACGGGCGAAAAAGCGCTCCCGCCGCGTGACGGGACCGCGCGGGCCCCACATCTTCGTGAGCATCCGCTGGCCGATTCGCTGATTCGACTGCTGCCAGTTGCTGATCAGCAGCCCGGCCTCGACGAGCAGGATCCCCCCCAGGACGAGGTGCCCGATCGTCTTGGATCCGTGGGGCAACGCATCGTCGAAATGGAGGATCACGAGCCCGAAAGTCACGAGCGAGAGGATGAAGAATCCGAACAGCGCCTTTCCGGTGATGTTGTGCGTCGCGGGGGCGGGCGGCGGGGGAGGGGGCGGCGGTGGCGCGGCGGGCGCCGGCCGTGCAGCTGCGGCCTGCGCACGCCGGTCGACCTCCTTGCCGATCACGATCCCGGCCGCGCGGACGTACCGCCCTGCCTTCGAGGCCGGGTGCTCCTTGTCTGGCACGTCACCAGGGTATCGCTCGGTTAGGATCGTGGCGTGGCGGACAGGCGATACATCGTCGGCGAGCGCGTGCTCGCCTCGCGGGCCGAGGACGGCGGAACCACGAGGAGGCGACAGTCGTCGACTACTACGTGCTGCTGACCGAGGGCGATTCGATCCCGTCGATCGTGGTCGACTTCGACGACGGCGAGCGCAAGTACATGACGGCGCGCGAGCCCGACATCCTCCCGCTCCCGACGAAGAAGAGGAGGACGACGACTGGGACGAGGATGACGACGTCGACTCGGATGACGCCCCGGAAGCGGGCGAGGACGGCACTGTCGACCTCGACGATGATGACGACGACTAGGATGACGCGATGACCGAGACCGGGACGATGCGGGTCAAGAGCGGCCTCGCAGAGATGCTGAAGGGCGGCGTGATCATGGACGTGGTCAACGCCGACCAGGCGAAGATCGCCGAGGAGGCCGGCGCCGTCGCCGTGATGGCGCTCGAGCGCGTTCCGGCCGACATCCGCGTCGCAGGGCGGCGTCGCCCGCATGTCCGATCCGGGGATGATCCGCGAGATCCAGGAGGCCGTGACGATCCCGGTGATGGCGAAGTGCCGCATCGGCCACTTCGCCGAGGCGCAGATCCTGCAGGCGCTCGAGATCGACTACATCGACGAGTCCGAGGTGCTGACGCCCGCCGACCTCGAGCACCACGTCGACAAGTGGGAGTTCACCGTCCCGTTCGTGTGCGGCGCGACCAACCTCGGCGAGGCGCTCCGGCGGATCGCCGAGGGCGCGGCGATGATCCGCACCAAGGGCGAGGCCGGCACCGGCGACATCGTCAACGCTGTCACGCACATGCGCACCGTGTTCGGCGCGATCCGCCGGCTCCAGTCGCTGCGGAGCGAGGAGCTCTACGCCGAGGCGAAGGAGCTGCGCGCGCCGATCGAGCTCGTCCAGTGGGTCGCGGAGAACGGAAAGCTTCCCGTCGTCACGTTCACCGCCGGCGGTATCGCCACGCCGGCCGACGCGGCGCTCTGCATGCAGCTCGGCGCCGACGGCGTCTTCGTCGGCTCGGGGATCTTCAAGTCCGGCGATCCCGAGAAGCGCGCCCGCGCGATCGTCGAGGCGACGACGCACTACATGGACGCCGCAGTACTCGCCCGCGTGTCCGAAGGGCTCGGGGAGGCGATGGTCGGCATCTCGACGGCCACGCTCGACCCCAAGGAGCTGCTCGAGACTCGCGGTTGGTAGCTGCTCTAACGCGCCGCGGTCAGGTGCTTCTGCGCGAACTGCGCGAGCAGCGCCGCGCCGGTCACGTCGCCGTGCTTCGTGCTCTTCGTCGACGTCGTGATCGACTGAACGATCACGTTGCCCGAGAGCATCGCGATCTCGGTTAGACCGAAGGTGATCTTCTTGCCGTTCACCGTGGCTCCGGCGCTCGTGTCGATCTGCACGTTCGGCTTCGGGATCGAGCTTGGGGCAGCGGACGTCTGCGCCCCATGGAAGTTCGCATGCTTCCAGTCGGCGGCGGCAAGAGCCGGCTGTCTTGAAGACGATGTAGATGACCGCCTCGTTGCCGCCGTCCGCGAAGATCTGCGCCCCTCCGATCGCGCCGTGCTTCTTCACGTCCGCCGAGATCTTGTAGGCGCTGACGACCGGGTGCCGAGTATCCGTGCGGGAGATCGGCGGAGCTCACCTTGGCCTTCACCAGGGCGCTGACGAGGGCCTGCGGCGACTGCGCGGCGTCGGCCGTCGCCGCGAGCACGAAGGCCGCCGACAGCGTTGCGAGGAGAGCCTGCCCCAGGAGCCGCATGAGCGTCAGGGTAGCGCTACCAGACGGTTTCGAAGCTCCCGATCCGCAGCTCGTGGTCGTACCGGAATGCGCTCTCGTCGACGCGGCGCATGTACTCGTCGCGGTTCGCTTCGACGAACGCGTTGTAGGCCTCGCGTGTCTCCCACCGGTCGACGACGAGATAGCGGCCGGGGATCTCGACGTCGCGGAGCAGCTCGGTCCCGACGTAGCCGCGGCCCGTCCGGAAGAACTGCGCCCACTCGCCCTCGGGGCCGTAGACCTGCTCGAACTCGGGCGAGTCGCCGACGTCGTAGCTGAAGACGAGCGCGATCACCGCAGGCCGCCACGCTCATGGTGCGCGTTGAAGAAGTTCTCGCTTCCGGCGGTCGCCATCGACGCGGACGCGCTGATCTCGAGGCAGAGCGCGGCAGCCGCGACGATCTGGGCGAAGCGGTAGACCTTGCCGGCGCCGGAGCAGCCGATCGCGGCGAGCCAGTCGCGGGCGGAGGGAAGGGTCGTGCCGCCGCCGATCGTGCCCACCTCGAGGCCGGGGAAGCGGATCGAGGCGTGGAGGCCGCCCTCGACCCGCCTGGCGGTGCCGTGGGCCATCGACGAGGTGCCGACCATTCCGAGATCCTGGCCGGTCGCCGCGAAGATCGCCGCGATCGCCGTCGCCGGCGTGAAGGCGACCGACTGCATCCCGGAGGCGACCGCGCCGTGGGTCCCGGCCCACGAGAGCGCCTCGAGATCGGCGGCCGTCGTGTGGAGCACCCGCTCGATCCGCTCGTCGGGGATGAACGCCTCGGCGATCACCGTCTTGCCGTGGCCCGAGTGGAAGTACTCGTACGACGGCTTCTTGTCGCCGCCCATGTTCGCCTCGAGGTAGGCGCGTTCGGGCTTCACCGGGGCGCGCTGCATCACGTAACCCATGTTGAGCGCGTAGGCGTTCCGGGTCATCATGTTCGGCCCGACGGCATCGCCCGTCGTCCAGGCCCAGAGCACGTGGCACATCGGGCCGACGACATGCGTCTTCACCTCGCGCAGGCGTGCGTGCCGGGAGAGCGATGCGTCGTCCGAGCCGGTGAGCCAGTCGCGCAGCGCCGGCAGCTCGGCTTCGATCCAGCGCGCGAGCGTGATCGCCTCGGTCGCGTCCGCGCAGACGAAGCACGAAGCGCGGGTGATCCGGTCGGCGAGCACGTGCGTGCGGATGGTGCCGGCCGCGGTCGAGCCGCGCGTCATCGAGAGCGTGAGGCTTCCCTCCGTGTGCGCGAGCGGGACGTAGAGCGTCTCCTCGGCGCGAGACTGCTCGACGAGCGACCCGTCGGGGTCGAGCTCGTACGAGCCCAGCTCGATCGTGACCGGGCACGCCGAGACAGGGATCACGGCGACGCCCGTCAGCGCCTCGGCGGCGCCCGCGAACGGCTCGAGATCGATCGAGGTCACGAGCCCGTCGACGCCCAGGATCTCCTGGCGCGGCCTGATCGAGGCGGGGTCGTTCTTCCTGGGCCAGCGCATCGCGCCCTATTCAACCGCGCCGACCGTCCGCAGCGTCGTCGACACCGGGATTTCGCGGGTTGCATGCGCTTCCCAAAGTGAAGTATCTTTGGGCAGCTTCGTCGGTCGGTGGGGCTGAACGGAGCCATCCTGGAAGCAGAAACAAGGAGCAAGTCAGTTGGCTGAAGGCACCGTCAAGTGGTTTTCGAACGAGAAGGGCTACGGATTCATCGAGCGTGAGGGCGGCGACGACGTGTTCGTCCATTTCTCCGCCATCACGATGGATGGCTACAAGTCACTGACCGAGGGTCAGCGCGTGTCGTTCGAGGTCGTGCAGGGCGATAAGGGCCTGCAAGCGGCGAACGTTCAGGCGGCCTAGCTTCATTCGGAACCCAGTAGTCGAAGGGCTCCGAGAGGGGCCCTTCGTTATGTGGAAGGATCGGTGCAGATGGCAATCACACGTGAAGAGGTGCTCCACGTCGCGCGGCTCGCGCGGCTCGAGCTGTCCGAGGACGAGGTGACGCGCTTCCAGGAGCAGCTCTCCGCGATCCTCGATGCGGTCTCGAAGGTGTCGGAGCTCGACCTGTCCGACGTGCCGCCGACGTCGCATCCGCTGGCGGTCGCGAACGAGTGGGCGGAGGACGTGCCGCGGCCCTGCCTGCCGCTCGAGGACGTGTTCGCGAACGCGCCCGACCGCGACGACGACTACTTCCGGACCCCGCCGGCATGAGCGTAGGCTCGACGGACTCAATGCGGAGGTACCGGCTTTGCCGGTGCCGGACAGAAATGACAGCGGGCTTCGACACGCTGCGGCTCTCGGCGGAGGAGGCGCGCGGCCTGCTCGATCGCGGGGAGGTCTCCTCGCGCGAGCTCTGGGACGCCTACCGGGCTGCGATCGACGAGCGGAACGAGGAGCTGAACGCCTTCCTGACGCTTGCCGACGCGCCCGAAGGTGACGGTGTGCCGATCGCGCTCAAGGACGTGATCTCGACGAAGGGCATCCGCACGACCGCCGGCTCGAAGATCCTCGACAACTACGTCCCCGTCTTCGACTCGACGGTCGCCGCGAACTGCAAGGCGGCCGGACTGCCGGTGCTCGGCAAGACGAACACCGACGAGTTCGCGATGGGCTCGTCGACCGAGAACTCGGCCTACGGGCCTTCGCGCAACCCGTGGGATCCCACGCGGGTGCCCGGCGGCTCCGGTGGCGGCTCTGCGGCTGCCGTCGCGGCCGGGCTCGCGCCGTGGGCGCTCGGCTCGGACACGGGCGGCTCGGTCAAGCTGCCCGCGGCGTTCTGCGGGAACGTCGGGCTGCGGCCGACCTACGGGACGGTGTCGCGCTACGGGGTCGTCGCGTTCGCATCGAGCCTCGACCAGGTCGGGCCCGTGACGCGGAACGTCCGCGACAACGCGCTGCTCTACTGGATCATCAGCGGCCGCGACGAGAACGACTCGACCACCGTCGACGTGCCCGCTGTCTGAGATCCCGGAGCCCGGAGACCTGAAGGGGATCCGGATCGGCCTGCCGCGCCAGCTGAACGAGGTCGAGGGGATCGAGCCAGGCGTGAAGGCCGCCGTCGACGCCGCGATCGCGCACGCTTCCGCGCTCGGCGCCGAGATCGAGCAGTGCGAGCTGCCGCTCTCGGTCGAGTACGGGCTGCCCTGCTACTACCTGATCGCCCCGGCCGAGGCCTCCTCGAACCTCGCCCGCTACGACGGCGTCCGCTACGGGCCGCGTGTCGAGGGCGAAGACTTCCGCGAGATGGTGATGCGCACGCGCGCCGCCGGATTCGGCGACGAGCCGAAGCGGCGGATCATGATCGGCACCTACGCGTTGGCCTCGGGCTACTACGACGCCTACTACGGCACGGCGCAGAAGGTGCGCACCGTGATCAAGCGCGAGCACGAGGCGCTGTTCGAGCGCTTCGACCTCCTCATCTCGCCGACCTGCGCGACGACCGCGTTCCCGATCGGCTCGAAGACCCAGGATCCGCTCGCGATGTACCTCACCGACGTCCTCACGATCCCGTCGAACATGGCCGGCCTGCCGAGCATGTCGCTCCCGTGCGGGCTCTCGGAAGGCCTGCCGGTCGGGCTGCAGCTGATCGGGCCGCAGTTCTCGGAGAACGTGCTCTTCCGGGTCGCTGCCGCGCTCGAGGCGGAGATCGGGTTCGAGCCGGTTCCGGAGAGACTGAAATGAGCGATACCTGGGAAGCCGTCATCGGCCTCGAGATCCACGTGCAGCTGAAGACGCGGACGAAGATGTTCTGCCGCTGCACGAACGGCTTCGGCGGCGAGCCGAACACGCAGACCTGCCCGGTCTGCCTTGCGTTCCCCGGCGCGCTGCCGGTCCCGAACAAGGCGGCGATCGAGGAGACGATCAAGCTCGGGCTCGCGCTCGGCTGCACGATCGCCGACCGGGCCGTGTTCCACCGGAAGAACTACTTCTATCCCGATCTGCCCAAGGCGTACCAGATCTCCCAGTACGACGAGCCTCTCTGCTCGGGCGGCAGCCTCACGGTTCCGGGAGCCGACGGCGACATCGTGGTCGGGATCGTGCGTGCGCACCTCGAGGAGGACGCGGCGAAGAACGTCCACGTCGCCGCCTCCGGCCGGATCCACGGCGCGACCGCGACGCTCGTCGACTTCAACCGCGGCGGGACTCCGCTGCTCGAGATCGTCACCGAGCCCGAGCTCCACTCCGCCGACGACGCGAAGCGCTTCCTGCAGCTGCTGCGCCAGACGGTCGTCGAGCTGGGGCTCTCGGATGCCGAGCTCGAGAAGGGCTCGATGCGCTTCGACGTCAACGTCTCCGTCCGTCCGGCCGGCTCCGACGAGCTGCGCACGCGCTGCGAGCTGAAGAACATGAACTCGTTCAACTTCGCCGCGAAGGGGATCGACAAGGAGATCGCGCGCCAGATCAAGATCTACGAGTCGGGTGGGACGGTCGAGCAGGAGACGCTGCACTTCGACCCCAACAACGAGGACTCGCCGCCGCTCCGCAGCAAGGAGGAGGCGCAGGACTACCGCTACTTCCCCGAGCCCGACCTCGTGCCGATCAACCCGCCGGCAGAGCTCGTCGAGCGGATGCGCGCGCAGGTGGGCGAGCTGCCGAGCGCGCGGATCAGGCGGATCGCCGACACGCTCTCGTTCTACGACGCCGACGTGCTCGTCACCGGCGGCCTCGACCGGCTCTGGTCGGATGTCGTCGCCGCCGGCGCCGATCCGAAGGAGACGGCGAACGTGCTCGCGAACGCCTTCGTTGCCGCCGGGATCGAGCCGGGGCGCGTGAATCCAGCCGAGCTCGCGAAGCTCGTCTCGGGGCGCGCCGAGATCCCGCGCGCGACATTCGACGACGCGCTCTCGCATTCCGGGGACGACGGGTTCTCGGCCGAGCCGTATCTCGCGCAGAAGGCCGTCAGCGACGTCTCCGAGCTCGACCCGGTCATCGACGCCGTCATCGCCGCCAACCCCGGGCAGGCGGAGCAGTACCGATCGGGCAAGGAGGGCTTGCTCGGCTTCTTCGTCGGCCAGGTGATGAAGGAGACCGGCGGGAAGGCCGATCCGCGGGTGGTCAGTGACCGGGTGCGTGAGAAGCTCCGCCCGGTAGCCTGACGGCGTGGAGAAGCGCTACCTGTTCACGCCGGGGCCGACGCCCGTCCCGCCCGAGGTGCTCGCCGCCGAGGCCGAGCCGATGGTGCATCACCGCGGCTCCGACTTCCGCGCGATCTACGAGCGGACGCTCGAGCGCCTCGCCCAGGTCTACTGCACGAAGTCGCCGGTGCTGCTCTTCGGCGCGTCCGGCACCGGAGCCATGGACTCCGCCGTCACGAACCTCACCGGCGCCGGTGACCGGGTCGCGGTTGTCGTCGCCGGCGCGTTCGGCGAGCGCTGGACGAAGATCTGCGCCGCCTACGGTCTCGACGTCCAGCGAATCGACTATGCGTGGGGCGAGGTTCCCGACCCGGCCGAGATCGGCGCGGCCGTTGCCGAGAGCGGGGTGGAGACCGTCTTCTGCACGCAGTCCGAGACCTCGACCGGCGTCGTCGCCGACGTTCAGGCGATCAAGGCGGCCGTCGGTGACGCGACGCTCGTCGTCGACGCGGTCTCCTCGCTCGGCGCGGTGCCGCTCGAGACCGACGCCTGGGGGATCGACGTCGTCGTCTCCGGCTCGCAGAAGGCGCTGATGTGCCCGCCCGGCCTCGCGATGGCTTCGGTTGCCGATCATCTCTGGGACGAGCTCCCGCCCTCGCGGTCGTTCTACTTCGACTGGCGCGCGACCCGGAAGGCGCAGGAGGCGTTCGACTCCGCTTTCACTCCCGCCGTCTCGCTGATCCGCGGGCTCGACGTCGCGCTCGGGATGATCCTCGACGGCGGGCTCGACGAGGCGTTCGATCGCCACGTCCGGCTCGGCCGCGCTGCCCGCGCCGGCGTGAAGGCAATGGGGCTCGAGCTCTTCTCGCCCGACGACGACACCTCGGCCGTCGTGACGGCTGTTCGCACACCCGACGGGAGTCGAGTCGCCGGCGCTGCTCAAGCATCTGCGGGAGCGCCACGGCGTGACGCTCGCCCCCGGCCAGGGGGCGCTGAAGCCGAGCGTGTTCCGGATCGGCCACATCGGCTGGTTCGACATCTTCGACATCGCCACCGCCCTTGCCGCGGTCGAGCTCGGGCTCACCGAGCTCGGCGCCGACATCGAGCGCGGCGTGGCTGTCGGCCGGGCGTTCGAAGCGTACGAGCAGCACGTCGCCGCGTAGAGGCGGCTGGGATGTGGCCCGAGCCCGTGGAGCGGGTTGCGCGTGAGCTCCGTGCCGCCGCCGTCGATGTGACGATCGAGGAGTTCGAGGAAGGAACCCCGACCGCCGAGGCGGCTGCTCGGGCCGTCGGCTGCCGGCTCGACCAGATCGTCAAGTCGATCCTCTTCATGTGCGACGGCCGGGCGGTCCTGGCTCTCGTTCCCGGCGACCGCCGGGCCAACGAGGAGCTGGTTGGCGCGGCGGCGGAGGCCGAGAACGTTCGCGTCGCGAAGGCGGCCGAGGTTCTCGCCGCAACCGGCTACGAGCCCGGTGCCGTCGCGCCGTTTCCGCTCCGCGCCGTCGACGAGGTGCTCCTCGAAGCGACGATCCTTCAGCACGATCAGGTCTGGATCGGCGCGGGCTCCGAGGCGCACATGGCGGGTGTCGCCCCGGAGGACCTGCAGCGGCTTTCCGGGGCCAGGACTGCGGATCTCGTAGGCCCTCGCTACAGTTCGACGACCGACGGATAAAGGAGATCCCATGCAAGCAACCGAGAAGATCTGGATGAATGGCGACCTCGTCGATTGGGACGATGCGCGGATTCATGTGGGTGTGCATGGGCTCCACTACGGCACCGGAGTGTTCGAGGGGATCCGCTGCTACGACACTCCGAAGGGGCCGGCCGTCTTCCGTCTGACCGATCACATGCAGCGCCTGCACACCTCGGCGCGCCTGATCGACATGACGCTCCCGTACTCGGTCGAGGACCTCCGCGACGCGACCAACGAGCTGCTCGGCGCGAACGGGCTGACCGAGTGCTACATCCGCCCGATCGCCTTCTACGGCTACGGCCAGCTCGGCGTCTCGGCGCGCGACAATCCGATCGACACGGTGATCATGTCGTGGCCGTGGGGCACCTACCTCGGCGAGGAGGCGCTCGCGTCGGGCATTCGCGCCAAGATCTCGAGCTGGCAGCGCATCCCGCCGAACGTCGTGCCGCATGCCGCGAAGGCGAGCGGCGTCTACCTGAACTCGATGCTCGCCGTCAACGAGGCCCGGCGCTCGGGATACGACGAGGCGATCCTGCTCACGCCCGAGGGGAACGTCGCCGACGGCCCAGGCGAGACGATCTTCGTCGTTTCGAAGGGCAAGATCTACACGCCCGATCTCTCGACCGGGATCCTGCACGGGATCACGCGCGACTCGATCGTCCAGATCGCCAACGACCTCGGTCACGAGGTCGTCGAGAAGAACCTGATCCGCTCCGACCTGTATCTCGCGGACGAGGTCTTCATGTGCGGCACGGCCGCCGAGGTCACTCCGCTCCGCTCTGTCGACGACCACGAGATCGGCGTCGGCCCGGTGACGCGCGAGCTGCAGAAGGCGTATCTCGACACGGTCAAGGGCGCCAGCGACCGCTGGGCGCAGTGGCGGGAGCTCGTGCCGAGCATGACGCGCGCTTGAGCGTGTGGAGGCGGACATGAGTATCGACGCTGCGCGCCAGATCGCGCTCTCCGGAGCGTGGGTCGACGAACGCGACGAGGAGCTCGTGCTCGAGGTGCTGCGTTCCGGCCGGCTCTCGCTCGGGCCGAGCGGGCCGCATTTCGAGTCGCTCCTCGCCGATGCCGTCGGCGCGCCGTACTGCGCTGCCGTCTCGTCGGGGACGACGGGCCTTCACCTCTGCATGCACGTGGTGGGCGTCGAGGCCGGCGACGAGGTGATCACCTCGCCGTACTCGTTCGTCGCATCCGCGAACTGCGCGATCTACATGGGCGCCGACCCGGTGTTCGCCGACATCGACCCGGACACGCTCAACCTCTCTCCGGAGGCCGTCGAGGCCGCGATCACGCCGCGGACGAAGGCTGTCGTCGCCGTCGACATCTTCGGCTACCCCTGCGAGATCGACGAGCTGCGCGCGATCTGCGACCGGCACGGGCTCGCGCTCGTCGAGGACTCGTGCGAGGCCCTCGGCGCCCGGTACAAGGGCCAGCCGCTCGGCTCGCACGGCCATCTCGCGACCTGGGCCTTCTACCCGAACAAGCAGATCACGACCGGCGAGGGCGGCGCGGTCACGACTGCGTCGGCCGAGGAGCACGAGCTGCTCGTCTCGCTCCGCAATCAGGGGCGCCTCGACAGCGGCGGCTGGCTCCAGCATGGCCGGCTCGGCTTCAACTACCGGCTCGACGACATCTCGGCCGCGCTCGGAATCGGGCAGCTCGAGCGGCTCGACCGCATCCTCGACGCTCGTCGCGAGGTCGCCGACCGCTACACCGAGCTGCTCGCCGGGCTCGACGTCGAGCTGCCACTGCCCGACGACGCCGACCACGAACGGTCGTGGTTCGTCTACGCGGTGAAGCTCCCGGTAGGCACCGATCGCGACGCTCTCATGGCCCGCCTCGCCGCCGAGGGAATCGCGTGCGCCCCGTACCTCCCGTCGATCCACCTCCAGCCGTACATGCGCGAGCGCTACGGCTTCTCGGAGGGGCTCTGCCCGGTCAGCGAGGATGCGAGCGCACGGACGATGGCGATCCCGTTCCACACGAAGCTCTCGCGCGAGGATCAGGAGCGCGTCGCCGACGCGCTTCGCATCGCGCTCGAAGCCGCGTAACCGGGCGAGCTCCCGACCCGCGTCCAACGCCGCGCCTCCGCCCAAGGGTGGGGACGCATCCCTCCGCCCTCAATACCAATTCTACGCGGGAAGGTGTGACGTGTCTGTGCCGGTTTCGCGGTGCGCGGCGGTGGGTCGCGCGCAGGGTCGCTCCGCGCGATAATCACCTCCGATGGCTGACGGAGCTCCCCGGATGATCTTCCTCGGCTTCGGCAAGTACGTCCGCGCCGACAAGATCTACGCGCTCGAGCCGCTCGCCGATGCCGAGCGCGGCCACGGCGCGCGCACGCGCGTCTGGGTCGAGGGCATCGGCGACCCGATCATCGCCTCGCGCACGGAGCGGGCGATCGTCGCCGCGATGGGCTCGAATGCCGCACTCGAGAGCACGAAGATCGTCGACAGCGCGCTCGACCTCGCCCAACGCGTGGCCGACGCCGCCGAGCAAGGCCGCTTCGACGTCGTCGACCTGGGCCGCCGCGCGCGGCGGCTGCTCGCATCGACGGCCGCCCCGGCCGACCCGGAGAGCCTGTTCTGACGAGCCGGCGCCCGCGCACGCCGCGGTGAGCGGCGGCGCGAAACCGCTCACGCGCCGCTTCTTCGACCGCGATGTCCACGAGGTGGCCCGCGACCTGGTCGGCGGCGAGCTGCTCGTCGACGGGGTCGGCGGGAAGATCGTCGAGGTCGAGGCGTACACGCCCGACGATCCCGCGTCCCATGCCTTCCGCGGCCGCACGCCGAGGAACGGCGCGATGTTCGGCCCCGCCGGACAGGCGTACGTCTACCGCTCCTACGGCATCCACTGGTGCCTGAACCTCGTCTGCGGGCCGGGCGAGCTCGCGAGCGCGCTCCTGCTGCGCGCCCTCGAGCCGACCCGCGGTCTCGACCTGATGCGGGAGCGACGCGGGGTTGACGACCCGCGTCTGCTCTGCTCCGGCCCCGGCCGGCTCTGCGAGGCGCTCGCCGTCACCCGCGAGCACGACGGGCTGCCGCTCGACCAGCCGCCGTTCGAGCTCCGAGCCGCGACCGCCCCGGCGGAGATCGTCGTCGGCACCCGCATCGGCCTGACCAAAGCGGCCGATCGCCCATGGCGCTACGGGCTTGCCGGATCGCGCTTCGTGAGCAGGCCGTTCAGCGCTTCACGGTGAGCACGACGCGCATTCCCGGCGCCGCCGCGACGCCCGAGGCGGGCTTCTGCGCGACCACCCGGCCGCCCGCGCCGCCCGACACACGAGCGTGCAGCTGTAGCTTCGCGAGTGCCGCGCGGGCCTTCGCCACGGGCATCCCGACGAGCCGCGGCACGACTCCGTAGACCGCGCGCGAGACGACGAGGCTGGACCTTGTCGTACGCCGAGAGCGTCCCGCTCGCCGGCTTCTGCCAGACGACGAGCCCGGCACGCTTGCCCGGCGTCGCAGCCTTGTACGAGACCGTCGACTCGAGCGGCTGCCCGATCAGCCGCGCCTGGGCCGCATCGAGCGTCTCGCCGCGGACGTTCGGCACCTCGACCTCGTTCGGCTTGCAGTTCGCGACCGTCGTCGGCGCCTTGCCGCTGAAGAACTCCATCGTCGCGGCCCCCCGGCAGTTGCCGTTGTCGAGCTCGAGCTTGCCGTCGCGGAAGATCACGCGCGCCGGGGACGCGTACGGGACCGGCGCCGACGGGATCGTCGTATTCGTGAGCTTCAGGTACGGCAGCGCCTTCGACATGAACTCCTTCCAGATCAGCGCCGGGAACGTGCCGCCCTCGACCGTGTGCCCGTGGTACTCGTGGAGCATCGGCACGAGGCTGTTCGGGTACCCGACCCAGACCGCCGTCACGACGTCGTGCGTGAACCCGACGAACCAGGCATCGCCGTAGTTCTCGGTCGTGCCGGTCTTACCGGCGACCTCATAGCCGGGAAGCTGGGCCGCGGTGCCGGTGCCGTACTGAACGACGCCGCGGAGCATCTGGTCCTCGATCGCCGCGTTGCCGTTCGTGAGCCAGTCGAGCGCCTGCGGCTCCGGGTAGTTCATGAGCACCGGCGGCGTGCCGCTCTTGCTCGGAAGCGTGACGCTCTGAACGGCCCGCGGCTGATTGCCGAAGATCGAGCCGTCGAGCCTGTAGCCGCCGTTCGCGAGCGTCGCGTACGCGCGCGCCATCTCGAGCGGTGTCGCCGGCTCGGCTCCGAGGCCGATCGAGAAGTAGGGGTTGAGCGGCGTCGTGATCCCCATCTGCTTGGCCGCCGCGACGACGTTTGCCGGCCCGACCAGGTTCGTGAGCTGTGCGAAGACGGTGTTGTCCGAGTACGCGATCGCCTTCGACAGGTCGACGGGCCCGAGGCTGTTGTGCTCGAAGTTGGTGACGCTCCAGGCCCGCCCCCCGGCGTCGATCACGACCGGGTGCGAGACCATGGTCGAGCCGGGCGAGATCCCGTCCCGAAGCGCGGCTGCGAGCACGAACGGCTTGAACGCCGACCCCGGCTGGCGCTCGCCCTGGGTCGCGAGATTGAACTGGCTCACGTGGTAGTTGCGACCGCCGATCATCGCGAGCACGTCGCCGGTATGGACGTTGATCGAAACGAGGGCGGCGGTCGGCCCGATCGAGGGCGGGAGCACCTTGTCGATCGCCGCGCGTGCGATCTTCTGGAGCCCGAGGTCGATCGTTGTCTTGACCTTGAGCCCGCCGCCGTAGACCTTGCTCGGCGGGTACTTCGAGAGGAGCTGGTCGGTGACGTAGTTCGCGAAGTACGGCGCGGCGTCGTCCCGGTGGGTCGCCGGCAGCCGAACCGAATCCGGGTTCGGCAGCGGCGCCTTCAGCCAGTACCGGAGCTGATCGCGGTCGAGGTAGTTCTGGAGGTACATCTGCCGGAGCACGAGGTTTCGGCGCTGCAGCATCGCGACCGGATGGGCGACCGGGTCGTAGAGGCTCGGGTTCTCCGGGATCCCCGCGAGCATCGCCGCCTCGGCGGGATTGACGTTCTTCGCGCTGTGCCCGAAATAGACCTTGCACGCCTCCTCGACCCCGTAGGCGTGGTTGCCGAAGTAGATCGTGTTCAGGTAGGCGGTGAGGATCTCGTCCTTCGTCCAGACCTGCTCGAGCTTCCAGGCGAGAGCCGCTTCCTTCAGCTTGCGCGTGAGGGTCGGGGCGTCGCCGTTGATCGCGTTCTTGACGAACTGCTGCGTGATCGTCGAGCCGCCCTGAACGGTGCCCTGGTGCGTCACGTCGGCCCACACGGCGCGGACGATGCCGCGGATGTCGACGCCGTGGTGCTCGTAGAACCGCTTGTCCTCGATCGCCACGATCGCCTGCTTGATCTGCGGATCGATTGCGGCCGACGGCACCACGATTCGCGCCTGCGAGCCGCGCAGGACGGCGAGAACGGTGCGCCCGTCGTTCGCGTAGAGGTAGGTGTTCTGCGCCAGCGCCTGCTGGTGATGCGGGTTCAGCTCCGAGACCTGGGCGGAGACAGACGTCAGCACGCCGAATGCGAACGCCGAGAATCCGAGCAGCGCCAGCACGAACAGCAGCGCCAGAAGCCGGAGCTTGCGAATTCGGCGCCGTTTGGGCGGACGGTTCCTTTTCCTTAGCAGCGCCAGAGCGCTCGATAGTGTAGCTCCGTGGCCCTGCCAGACCTCATCCGGAACGCCGTCGACGTGCTGCCCGAGGGAGGTCTCGAGGCGAAGCTCGCACTGGGACGGCCGCTGCGGGTGAAGCTCGGGATCGACGTGACCTCCCCGGACATCCACATCGGGCGGGCGATCCCGCTCCAGCGGATGCGGGCGTTTCAGGACGAGGGGCACGTCGGCGTCCTGATCATCGGCGACTACACCACGCGAATCGGCGACCCGTCCGGACGGTCGGCAGAGCGGCCGATCCTCTCCGACGAGGAGATCGACGCGAACGCGAAGACCTACCTCGAGCAGGCGATGGTCGTGCTCGACCGCGATCGAACCGAGGTGCGGTACAACGGCGAGTGGCTCTCGAAGCTCAGCTATGCGGAGGTGGTGCGCCTCGCGCGCACGATCACCGTCGCGCGGATGCTCGAGCGCGACGACTTCGCCAAGCGGATGACGGCGCAGCAGCCGATCTCGGTCTCGGAGCTTCTCTATCCGCTGATGCAGGCCTACGACTCGGTCGCGATCGAGGCCGACGTCGAGCTCGGCGGCACGGACCAGCTCTACAACCTGCTCGCCGGCCGCGAGGTGATGACGGCCTACGGCCTCGCACCGCAGGTCGCGCTGACGACGCCGATCCTCGTCTCGTGGGACGGTGACAAGATGAGCTCGTCGCTCGGCAACAACATCCCTTTGACCGCTCCGCCCGACGAGATGTTCGGCCGGACGATGAGGATTCCCGACGAGCTCCTGCCGGAGTGGTGGCGGCTGATCGTCGAGCAGGAGGCACCGGAGGGCGATCCGATGGCCTCGAAGCTGGCCCTCGCCCGCGCGATCGTGGCGCGCTCGCACGGCGAGCAGGCTGCCGACGCGGCCGAGGCGCACTTCGACAAGGTCGTCCGCCACCGGGAGACGCCCGACGAGATCGAGGAGGTGGCCCTGCCCGAAGGCGATCCGGTGCACCTTCCGGCGCTGCTCGTCTCCTCGCTCGGCGTGGGGTCGACCTCGGAGGCACGACGCCTGATCTCGCAGGGCGGCGTGAAGCTCGAAGGGGAGCCGATCCGGGAGCTTGACGTCCCGCGCGGACAGCTCAGCGGGGCGCTGCTGCAGGTGGGAAAGCGGCGGTTCGCACGTCTCGTCTGAGATTTGGCCGAACCCTCTTGCCCAGCGGCCCGGTCCGCGCTATAGTTTCTGGGCTGTCCTTCGGGCAGTGGTACGTACAAAGTCAACGACCTGCGACCAAGGAGCTTCCCTAGCCCGACTCGTATCCGATACGATTCGATTGCTTTGTGGAGGCCTCTGGCGCGAGTCGGAGGCATTTTTTTGGGACCACACAGTTTTGGAGTAACACAGGTTTGGCCGCAACTGAGCGGCACCGGTCTTTGAAAACTCAACAGCGTTCATACGTCGAGACCTCGAAGGGTCGGCCGCGCAATTGTTCTTGGCCGAGCTTGAGAGGCTCAAACCTCGTCGTGTCTTCGGACACGACCTTTGAGCACTAGCTCAAAGTGACTGAACTGCCGGCGGTGCTTCGGCACCAATGCCGGTGACAAGTTCTTCACGGAGAGTTTGATCCTGGCTCAGGACGAACGCTGGCGGCGCGCTTAACACATGCAAGTCGAGCGAGAACCGGTCCTTCGGGACCGGGGAAAGCGGCGAACGGGTGAGTAACACGTGGGTAATCAACCCTTGGTACCGGGATAGCCCGAGGAAACTCGGATTAATACCGGATGGCCCAACAGCTCTTCGGGGCGGTTGGAAAAGGTAGCTTCGGCCTCCGACCAAGGACGAGCCCGCGGCGGATTAGCTTGTTGGTGAGGTAACGGCTCACCAAGGCGACGATCCGTAGCTGGTCTGAGAGGACGATCAGCCACACTGGGACTGAGACACGGCCCAGACTCCTACGGGAGGCAGCAGTGGGGAATCTTGCACAATGGGCGAAAGCCTGATGCAGCGACGCCGCGTGAGGGAAGAAGGCTTTCGGGTTGTAAACCTCTTTCAGGAGGGACGAAGCTACTCGGGTTAATAGCCCAGAGGGTGACGGTACCTTCAGAAGAAGCCCCGGCTAACTACGTGCCAGCAGCCGCGGTAATACGTAGGGGGCAAGCGTTGTCCGGATTTATTGGGCGTAAAGAGCGTGTAGGCGGCCAGACAGGTCCGTTGTGAAAACTCGAGGCTCAACCTCGAGACGCCGATGGAAACCGTTTGGCTAGAGTCCGGAAGAGGAGAGTGGAATTCCTGGTGTAGCGGTGAAATGCGCAGATATCAGGAAGAACACCCGTGGCTAAGGCGGCTCTCTAGTACGGTACTGACGCTGAGACGCGAAAGCGTGGGGAGCGAACAGGATTAGATACCCTGGTAGTCCACGCCGTAAACGATGGGTGCTAGGTGTGGGGGGTGTCGACTCCCTCCGTGCCGAAGCTAACGCATTAAGCACCCCGCCTGGGGAGTACGGCCGCAAGGCTAAAACTCAAAGGAATTGACGGGGGCCCGCACAAGCAGCGGAGCATGTGGTTTAATTCGACGCAACGCGAAGAACCTTACCTAGGCTTGACATGCACGGGAATGTCCGGGGAAACTCGGCAGCCTTTCGGGGCTCGTGCACAGGTGTTGCATGGCTGTCGTCAGCTCGTGTCGTGAGATGTTGGGTTAAGTCCCGCAACGAGCGCAACCCCTGTCCCATGTTGCCAGCGTGAAAGACGGGGACTCATGGGAGACTGCCGGTGACAAATCGGAGGAAGGTGGGGATGACGTCAAGTCAGCATGACCCTTATGTCTAGGGCTACACACGTGCTACATTGGCCGGTACAAAGGGCTGCAAACCCGCGAGGGGGAGCGAATCCCAAAAAGCCGGTCCCGGTTCGGATTGGAGGCTGAAACTCGCCTCCATGAAGTCGGAGTTGCTAGTAATCGCGAATCAGCAACGTCGCGGTGAATACGTTCCCGGGCCTTGTACACACCGCCCGTCACACCACGAAAGTCGGCAATACCCGAAGCCGGTGGCCTAACCCGTAAGGGAGGGAGCCGTCGAAGGTAGGGTCGATGATTGGGGTGAAGTCGTAACAAGGTAGCCGTAGCGGAAGCTGCGGCTGGATCACCTCCTTTCTAGGGATACCGGAGCTATTACTCCGGTAGGCGCTCGGCCAGTTGATGGTTTCTGCCGTCCTGCTACCGAGTTCGCCTAGAAGTAACGTCGACCTCGACGAACGCTGTTGAGTTTTGAGAGACCGGGCCGTGCTCGTCAGAGCACATTCAGCTCGGTGTTCTCGTTTGGCGGACCGATATCCGCGTGCACCTTGAAAACTCCATAGCAGTAACTAGCGAGTTCTTCACGATCAAGAGAATAAGAGCACACGGTGGATGCCTTGGCGCCAAGAGCCGAAGAAGGACGTGGGCGGCTGCGATAAGCTCGGGTTAGGTGCTGACCAACCTTTGATCCCGAGATTTCCGAATGGGGAAACCCACCACTGGTAATGCGGTGGTACTCGCACCTGAATACATAGGGTGCGAAGAGGCAAGCTGGGGAACTGAAACATCTAAGTACCCAGAGGAAAGGAAAGAAACCTCGACTCCCTGAGTAGTGGCGAGCGAAAAGGGAAGAGCCCAAACCATTACGACGTGATAGGCGGCAGCCGTTGTCGTAGTGGGGTTGTAGGGCTTCGATTGATCTGCCTGCCGGCGGATCGGCGAGTTACAAAGTTGCGTGGTAGGCGAAGTGCATGGAACTGCACGCCGCAGAGGGTAACGGCCCCGTAGCCGAAACTGCGCAGCCTCGCTTTCGAAGTACCTGAGTACGGCCGGGCACGGGAAACCCGGTCGGAACCCGCGGGGACCACCCCGCAAGGCTAAGTACTCCTTGGCGACCGATAGTGAACTAGTACCGTGAGGGAAAGGTGAAAAGTACCCCGGAAGGGGAGTGAAATAGCACCTGAAACCGTGTGCTTACAAGCTGTCGGAGCCGGCTAGTCCGGTGACGGCGTGCCTTTTGCATAATGAGCCAGCGAGTTACTCGTCCACGGCAAGGTTAAGGAAACGGAGCCGTAGCGAAAGCGAGTCTGAACAGGGCGTTCAGTCGTGGGCGGTAGACCTGAAACTGAGTGATCTATCCATGGGCAGGTTGAAGCGGGGGTAAGACCCCGTGGAGGACCGAACCGACCTAGGTTGAAAACTGGGCGGATGACTTGTGGATCGGAGTGAAAGGCTAATCAAACTCAGAGATATCTGGTTCTCCCCGAAATATATTTAGGTATAGCCTCAGACGTTCAATACCGGTTGTAGAGCACTGTTTGGCCTAGGGGGCCTACCAGCTTACCGAAGTCAGGCAAACTCCGAATGCCGGTATTCCAGAGTCTGGGAGTCAGAGTGCGGGGGATAAGCTTCGTGCTCAAAAGGGAAACAGCCCAGACCGTCGGCTAAGGCCCCTAATTCCATGCTAAGTGGGAAACGATGTCCGATTGCACAGACAACCAGGATGTTGGCTTAGAAGCAGCCACCATTCAAAGAGTGCGTAACAGCTCACTGGTCAAGTGGTCGGGCGCGGACAATGTAACGGGGCTCAAGCATGGAGCCGAAGCCACGGACTTCATCTTCGGATGGAGTGGTAGGGGAGCGTTCCCAGTGCGGCGAAGCGGCGGCGTAAGCCAGCCGTGGAGCGCTGGGAAGTGAGAATGCTGGCATGAGTAACGAAAGACGAGTGAGAAACTCGTCCGCCGAATGCCCAAGGGTTCCTGAGTCAAGCTAATCTGCTCAGGGTTAGTCGGGACCTAAGCCGAGGCCGACAGGCGTAGGCGATGGACAACAGGTTGATATTCCTGTACCACGTCCCAACCGCTATCACCAATGGCGGGACGGGGTAGGCTAGGGGAACCCAGGCGATGGTCGACCTGGGGCAACTGCGTAGGGTGGGAGATAGGTAAATCCGTTTCCCGTGAAGCCCGAGACAGGACGCGGAGGCCGCTAAGGCCGAAGTCCTCGAAGCCATGCCTCCTAGAAAAGCGTCTAGGGAGGTTGGACGTGCCCGTACCAAAACCGACACAGGTGGGCAGGTAGAGAATACTAAGGCGATCGGAAGAACCCTCGAAAAGGAACTCGGCAAAATGGCCCCGTAACTTCGGGAGAAGGGGCGCCACATTAGGGTGACAATCCCTCGCGGATTAGAGCCTGAAGTGGCCGCAGTGAAACGGCCCAAGCGACTGTTTACCAAAAACACAGGTCTCTGCGAAGTCGAAAGACGACGTATAGGGGCTGACGCCTGCCCGGTGCCGGAAGGTCACGAGGAGAGGTTAGTCTTCGGACGAAGCTTTGAATCCAAGCCCCGGTAAACGGCGGCGGTAACTATAACCGTAGGACTGAGGTTGTTCTCAGAAGGGCGGTTACAAAATCCGACTATATGCTGGGACATCCGAGCATCCCGCACTACTCATCGTGGCGTCCGAGAGGACGTTTACGATAGTGACAACGTGACGGGTGCGGACAATCAGCAGGAAAGACTCGGAAGCACCGAATCTGCGAACTGGTTCCTTGCCGGCTTCATCGAAGGCGAAGGATCACTCTGCGTCAGCGTCAAGAGGCACCCAACGTGCCGGCACGGCTACTACGTCGATCCAGGATTTTTCCTGTATCAGCACGAGAGTGGTCGGGCGCTCTTGGAGTTGGCGAAGACGACCTTCGGGAGTGGGCGGATCTCGCTCAAGTCAGGTAGTCCACACGTCCTGACCTACGAGATCTCGTCGACACAAGTCCTTCGAGAGCGTGTGATCCCGTTCTTCGAGCGGTACGTCGTACCGTTCAGCTGTAAACGGGAGACCTTCATGCGCTTTCGGGAGATTCTCGAGATGATGGATCGGAAGGAGCACCTTAGGGACGACGGTCTCGTCGAGATCGTTCGAAAGGTGTATTCGATGAATCCAGCTAGCAAGGGTCGAGCTCGGCTTCGGCCGCTCGACCAGGTGGTTGCGAGAATCCTCAGAGGCCATACGTCGGACGTCCCAACCCTGGGATAAAGATATGGTCCAGTCCTCATGGCGACGTGGGGGAAAACTGCCTAAGGTAGCGAAATTCCTTGTCGGGTAAATCAATTGCCCGCTTTGGAAGTAATTCCAATGACAAAACCGGCTAATAACGGAAAAGCCCTCCTCGTAAGCGACGCCTCAAGGACGTCGTAGCAGCGAGTGGGTAATCCCGTGGGAAGTCGACTCGATACGAGTCTGACCCCGTAACGACTGATCGTCCTTCGGGACGTGAGATCGCAGTCTCTCCGCCTCCCGCGGAAATCTACGCTGTGATCAGACGCCGGCCCTTGGCGAAGTCGCCAAGGTGATGGGATAGTCTGCGCCTCCGGAAACGGGGGATCAACGCGAAGTTCCGACCTGCACGAATGGCGTAACGACTTGGGCGCTGTCTCTTCGAGGGATCCGGTGAAATTGTAGTCTCGGTGAAGATGCCGAGTACCCGTGGTTGGACGGAAAGACCCCGTGAACCTTTACTACAGCTAGATATTGGAGTCTGGGATTCGCTGTCCAGGATAGGTGGGAGGCTATGAAGCGGAGGCGTCAGCTTTCGTGGAGCCAACCTTGGGATACCACCCTTCGTGTTCTGGGCTTCTAACCCGCTGCCGTAATCCGGGGCGGGAACAGTATCTGGTGGGTAGTTTGACTGGGGCGGTCGCCTCCCAAAATGTAACGGAGGCGCGCAAAGGTTCCCTCAGCACGGTTGGAAATCGTGCGTAGAGCGTAAAGGCATAAGGGAGCTTGACTGCGAGACAGACATGTCGAGCAGGGACGAAAGTCGGCCTTAGTGATCCGGCGGTAACTAGTGGACGTGCCGTCGCTCAACGGATAAAAGGTACTCCGGGGATAACAGGCTTATACTTCCCAAGAGTCCACATCGACGGAAGTGTTTGGCACCTCGATGTCGGCTCGTCGCATCCTGGGGCTGGAGTAGGTCCCAAGGGTTGGGCTGTTCGCCCATTAAAGCGGTACGCGAGCTGGGTTCAGAACGTCGCGAGACAGTTCGGTCCCTATCCACCATGGGCGTTGGAGGCTTGAGAGGAGTCGTCTCTAGTACGAGAGGACCGAGACGAACAGACCTCTGGTGTATCAGTCGTCGTGCCAACGGCGCTGCTGATTAGCCACGTCTGGACGGGATAACCGCTGAAAGCATCTAAGCGGGAAGCCCACCTCGAGATGAGGCCTCCCATCTCCTAGAGAGAGTAAGAGCCGTGGCAGACCACCACGTTGATAGGCGGGACGTGCAAGCGCAGCAATGCGTTCAGCGGACCCGTACTAATTGCTCGAGGTCTTGATTTTGAACTCGCAACCGACTGCTATGGAGTTTTGAGGGTGAGCGCGGAAGCGTCGCATTACGCGACGCATTGCAGCTCGTCTCACAAGTTGGGCGGTCATAGCGGCGGGGAAACACCTCTTCCCATTCCGAACAGAGAAGTTAAGCCCGCTAGCGCCGATGGTACTCGGGGAGCAATCCCCCGGGAGAGTAGGACGCCGCCCATTTCTTTCTTCAGACACGGGCCCCGAAAGGGGCCCTTTGTCATGCTGCGCGAAGCCGGTCGCGCCAATCCTCGTCGAGGTCGCGCAGCCGCTGCACGCGCTCGCCGAGCGGAGGATGGGTCTGGAACTGCGCCGCCAGCCCCTCGTTCGCGAACGGGTCGGCCGTGTACAGCGGCTCTGTCGCCGGGCTCGCCTGGAACTGCACGAGCCCCATCGACTGCTCGAGCCGGATCAGCCCGTCCGCGAGGCCGTGCGGCGAGTCGCATAGGGCGGCCGCCTCGCGGTCGGCGTCGTACTCGCGCTTCGGCGAGAGCATCAGGTGCACGAATGACGCGGCGATCGGCCCGAGCACGAACAGGAACCCTCTCTGGAAGTAGCCGCCGATTCGAGACGACTCGATGATCGCCGCCGCCACGATCGTCACCACCGACTGGGTCAGCACATCTCGGCTCCGGATGTGGGCGATCTCGTGCGCGACGATCCCCTCGAGCTCCGCCGGCGTCGCGACGCCGAGCAGCCCCGTCGACACGGCGAGCACAGCACCTCCGCGTGCCCCGCGGCCGGCGCACAGGGCCCGCGGATAGCCATCCGGGATCACGTAGAGCTTCGGCCGGATCACACGGGCCCGCCCAGACAGCGTGCTCACCGCGGTCGCGAGTGCGGGCGCCTCAGTTGGAAGCAGCTCACGCGCCCCGACCATCCCCATCGCGATCCGGTCGGAGTACCAGTAGACAACCGCAGCGAGCAGGAACACCGAGCCGGCGAAAAGCAGCGCGACCCGGTAATCGCCCAGCCGCCATCCGACGAAGCCGAGCAGGCCGGCCGGGATCAGGAAAAGAAGCCAGGCTTTGAGGAGGTTCCGCGCGACGGTGACCCGGTGATGCACGCCGGGCGCCTACGCGTCGTCGTCGCGCTCGTCCGGCTCGTCTTCGGCCAGCCCCTGCGGCGGCCAGTCCGGCTCGGGCGCGTCGCAGCGGCTCGAGCAGTGGAGTGACGCGATGTTCTGGAGCGGGATCAGGATGTGCCCGTTCAGCTCGATGTGCGCGACATCGTCGACGTAGCAGTACGCGGTCAGCACGCCGTCCTGGTACTCGCCGCCGAAGAGCGCGACCTCGACCTGCTCACCCTTGTACTTGTTGGTGTAGTCCTCCACGGGTTGAGTCTAGCCACCGGATCTGACCTTCCCGGACCTCCAGCTCGTCGACCTCGCAGTTGCCCACGTGATGCCATCCTTCGGCGGTCACTCCGGCCGCACGCCGCACCTCTCGGATCGGCCCGCCATGGGTGACAACGAGCACCGTATCGCCCTCGTGGGCAGCGGCAATCGCCGCCAGGGCCGCTGCGATGCGGGCGCTCATCGCGTCGATCGACTCTCCGTGCTCCCAGCCCGTGCCACCACCGCGGCGCCGCGCAATGCCCTCGGGATAGCGCGCCTCGATCTCGTCCGTCGTCAGCCCGGACCACTCTCCGACATCGACCTCGCGCAACGTCTGCTCCACCCGAACCGGCAGGCCGAGCTCGCCGGCGACGATCCCGGCGGTGTCGCGCGCCCGCCGCAGGTCGGAGCTGTAGATCGCGGCGATCCCGCTCTCGCGCAGTTGCTGACCAAGCGCCTGGGCCTGAGCCCGTCCCTTCGCGCTCAGATCGGACTCGGCGTGGCCCTGCCAGCGCCGCTCGAGGTTCCAGTCCGTCTCGCCGTGACGGGCAACGAGAAGCGTCGTGGCCACGGAAGCTAACGTACCCGCCCGTGGAGCTCGAGCTGAAAGACAAGGTGTGCGTCGTCACCGGTGCGACCGAAGGCATCGGCCTCGCCGCGACGCGCCAGCTGCAGGCCGAAGGCGCGAAGGTCGTCAGCTCGAGCCGCCGAGCCGACGGGCCTGGTGACCTGCACATCGCAGCCGACCTCGCCACACCCGGCGAGCCCCAGCGCGTCATCGACACGACGCTCGAGGCATTCGGCCGCGTCGACTGCCTCGTCAACAACCTCGGCTGGGCCAAGATCCACCGCTTCGACGAGCTGACGGAGGAGATCTGGGAGCGCTCGTGGCAGATCAACCTCATGAGCGCGGTCCGCGCAACCCAGGCCGTGCTGCCCGGAATGAAGGAGCGTGGGGCGGGGGCGATTGTCAACGTCTCCTCGACGGCGGCCAAACGGCCCTCCGCCGGGATGCCCGAGTACTCGGTGATGAAGGCGGCGATGCTGTCGTTCTCACGCCTTGTCGCGGACCTCCACGCCAAGGACGGGATCCGCTGCAACGCGATCACGCCCGGACCGACCGCAACGCCGGCGTGGCTCGCGGACGGCGGACTCGCGGAGCAGCAGGGCGAACGCGATGAGATCCTCGCCAAGGTCGGCGCAGGCCGACCCCTTGGACGCCTGGCCACGCCCGACGAGATCGCCGCAGTGATCGTCTTCCTCTGCTCCGCCCGCGCGAGCTACGTCACCGGCGCCGCCTGGAGCGTCGATGGCGGCACTGTGCCGATCATCATCTAGCGTTCAGTCCGCGACGATGAAGCAGGAGCCGAACAGGCTCCGGATCACGCCCGGCGGGGCCCACGTGCACGAGAAGGGATCGCTCCCGGCGCCGTGGTAGCTCCAGGCCCCAGAGGCCGACCGGGCGAACAGCAGCATCCCGTTGCTCTCGCATTGAGCCTTTCGCGGCCCAGAGAACGACAGCCGGGCTGACGCGAAGCCGGGGTCGATCGCCGAGACGGCGACGACGAAGTGGACGCAATCCCGCTCGCCCTTCAGCACCTTGAAGCCGGCAGCGGAGATCGCCGCCTGCTCCTGCGCCGTCGGCTTCCGCGCAGCGAGCGGCCCGGTTATCGTCCCGAACGGCTCGTCGACAAGGGGCGTCACGAGTGCCCAGCGCCCGTTCGTGCGTGTGAGCGACACCTGCTGGCTCCCGAGCTTCTTTCCACGCGCAGAGGCGACGACGACGGCCGTGGCGGTCGAGCCGGTCACGTGTAGCAAACGGGTGGATATCGTCACCGGCCGCCCCCACCAGGCCGCAGAGTGGAAGTGGTAGTACGAGAAGGGCGAGGCCGCGATCGCCGCCTCCACGCGTGAGCCAGAGCCGTCCATCCCCGTCAGCGCAAAGAGCGCCAAAACGCCTGCCAGAGCCCTCGACACGCTCACGCATCCAGTATCGCGGCAACCGGCGCCACGACTACTCTTCGAAGGTGGCACTTGCCGGACGGGTCGCGGACGGATTCGCCGCGCGGGTCCGCGCGCTGGAGGATGACGCCCTCTCGCCGCTTGCAGTGCGCTCGTACGAGACACGCGGCCGGCTCAGGCCTGAAGCGGAGTCCGACGTGCGGACGCCGTTCCAGCGCGACCGCGACCGGATCGTCCACTCCAAGCCGTTCCGGCGCCTCAAGGGGAAGACGCAGGTCTTCATCGACCCCGCCGGCGACCACTACCGCACCCGCATGACCCACACCCTCGAGACGACCGGGATCGCCCGTGTCGTCGCTCGCGCGCTGCGCCTCAACGAGGATCTCGTCGAGGCGATCGGCCTCGGCCACGACACGGGCCATACGCCGTTCGGGCACGCAGGCGAGGAGGCGCTCGATGCCGCGCTCGCGCAGCGCTTCGGCGGCCGCTTCCGCCACAACGAGCAGTCGCTGCGGATCGCCGAGCGGATGAACCTGACGCACGAGGTACGAAACGGCATCCTCACGCACACCGGCGAGCAGGAGCCGGAGAGCCTCGAGGGCCGGATCGTCCGCATCGTCGACCGGGTCGCCTACATCAACCACGACATCGACGACGCGATCCGGTACGGCATCCTCGAGGACGGCGACCTTCCGCGCGACGAGATCGCGATCCTCGGCCCGTCCGGCTCGAAGCGCATCGACGCCCTCGTCCATGACCTGGTCGAGACCTCAGCACGCGAAGGCGACATCGCCCAGAGCGACGAGGTCGGTGCCGCCATGCTGTCGCTCCGAGCGTTCATGTTCGACCGTGTCTACCTCGGCCCGGAGACGCGCGGCGAGCACGAGCGCGCCCGGGAGACCGTCACGCGCATCTTCGACGACCTCGCCGGCCGGGGCACGCCCCCTGACGAGATCACCGAGTTCATCGCCGGGATGACCGACCGGTACGCGCTCGAATACGCTGCGAGCCTCTGATGGCCGGCCGGATCAAGGACTCCACCGTCGAGGCGGTGCGCCAGAGCGCCGATTTCGTCGCGATCGTCGAGGAGCGCACGCCGCTTCGCAAGGCGGGCGCGCGCCTCGTCGGGCGCTGCCCGTTCCACGACGAGCGCACCCCGAGCTTCTCCGTCAATGCCGTCGACAAGCTCTTCTACTGCCACGGCTGCCACAAGGGCGGCGACATGATCGCGTTCGTCCGCGAGACGCAGGGCCTCACGTTCGTCGAGGCCATCGAGTGGATCGCCGGCCGCTCCGGGATCACGCCCGAGTACGAGGAATCCTCGCCCGAAGAGGATCAGCGCCGGTCGCGGCGGGAGCGGATGCTCTCACTGCTCGACACGGCGGCCAGCTTCTACGAGCGTTATCTCTGGGAGTCGCAGGCCGGCTCGTTCGCCCGCGACTATCTCGCAGGCCGCGGGCTCGGCGAGGAGATCTGCCGGGAGTTCCGTCTCGGGCTCGCGATCGGCGGGACGACGCTGACCCGGAAGGCCCTCGAGAAGGGCTTCTCGGTCGACGAGCTGCGCGCGGTCGGTCTGACGCGGGCGCGCGGCGGCGACTACTTCGAACGCCGGCTCGTCTTCCCGCTCAGCGATGCCCGAGGCCGCATTCTCGGCTTCCAGGCCCGCCGGCTCCACGACGACGATCCGCTGCAGGCGAAGTACGTCAACACCGCCGAGTCTGAGCTGTTCAAGAAGGGCGACGTTGTCTACGGCCTCAACCTCGCGCGGCTCGATATCTCGCAAGCCGACCGGGCCTGCGTCGTCGAGGGGAACACCGACGTGATCGCGCTCCGGCAGGCCGGAGTCAAGCCAGTCGTCGCCTGCATGGGGACGGCTCTCACCGAGCATCAGCTTCGCGAGCTGAAGCGGCTCACCTCCCGCCTTTGGCTCGCCTTCGACGGCGACGCCGCCGGCGAGTCCGCCGCGCTGCGCGGGATGGAGCTCGCGGTGCGCCAGGGCTTCGAGGTGAAGATCGTCGCCCTGCCGCCCGGAATCGACCCGGCCGACGATCCGGCGGGGTTCGAGGCAAGGCTAGCCAGTGCGAAGCCCTATGTCCTCTATCGCTCGCAGATCGAGGCGGAGCGGGCCGAGGATCGCGAAGCCGGCCGGCGCGCGGTCGAGGCGTTCCTGAACTCCGTGCCGAACTCCCTCGACCGCCAGGCTGCCTGGCGCTGGGCGAACGATCACTTCGGTATGGCGATCCAGATTCGCGGCGGTGGAACGGCGGCCTCGCGGTCGGCGCCGTCCCAACGGGTCGTCGCGGCCGCCGACAAGATCGAGCGCGGCGCCCTGGCCGGGGTGATCACCAATCGCGACTTGCTGCCAATTCTCGCGAGGATCCCGGCCGACCACTTCAACGACGATGCGTGCCGTGCCCTACGCGACCATTTGGTGGACGAGAGTCCGGCCTCGGATGAGACTCTGTCGCTCTTTGCCGAGCTCGATGCCTGGGGTGCAGAGGAGGAGCTCGACAAGGCGACCGCCGAGACCTATCTGCTCCGAATGACGGAGCGGCAGGTTCAGACCGAGCTTCGCCAGGCCCCGTACGAACGGCTGCCGGAGCTGACCGAGAAGCTCGCCCGCATCCGCGACACGATCGAGGCGCTCGGCGCTCCAACGCCAGCGGCGCCGGACTGAGCCGGCGCCGCTGGCGCACTTCGGGCGATGCGCGTAACCCCCGTTACGCCTTCGAGTGCCTGAGCGTCCTGATCGCCTTTCGGGCGTCGCGCCGCGCCTGGCGGATGTCCTTGACGAGAGCCCTGTCTCCCTTGACTGCGGTCTTGACCTCGCCCGCCAGGCCTGTGACGTTCGCGGCGCGCGCAAGCTTCACGTCGGCGCGCAATTGAAGGCGATCCTTCTGGACCGCCGGTAGAAGCGTCTGGGCGTCCGAGCGGGCCTTCTTGATCGCGGCGATGGCGCTGGTCTTGTCCCCCGCCTGAGCGGCGGTGCCGACGGCACCGAAATCTGCGACGAGGGTGTCGTGCGCTGCTTGGAGGTCGGTCGAGAGCTGTGTGAGATCGGCCTGGACGGCGCTGCCGGGGTCGGCGGCGGCGAACGACGGCACGAGAACGGCGACGAGGGCCACGAGTAGAGCGGCCGGCAGTGTTTTCTTCATGAGCCGGAGGATCGACGAGCCCGGTCAGCCCTGTATACGGCGACTGTAAAACGAACGTAAAGCGGTGCCGACCGGCCGATCTGCGAGAGTACGCGCCGTGAAGCGGCTGGCGGTCCTCGGAATGCTCATTCCTGCGCTGGCGCTGGCCCTCGTAGGCGTCGCGCAGGCGAAGTCGCCACTGTCCGGCGTGTATCGGGTCACGATCAAGGGGAGCGCCGCGCAGCTCAACGGGACGTGGCAAATCAGCTTCGCCCCGAACGGGGCGTACGTGGTGGTCAAGGCCCCGAACACGAAGACGATGCTGATCGGCGGAAGCTCGTCGATCTCGGGCGCGACGGTCAAGATGACCGACAAGACGGGCCCTGCCGCCTGCACCGGAAACACCGCGACCGCGAAGTACAGGTGGAGCCTCTCCGGCAAGAGCCTCAAGCTCACGAAGGTCAAGGACGCCTGCGCGCCGCGCGCCGTGATCCTCGCGACGGCTCCGCTCACGAAAGTCCGCTAGGACGCGATCGAGTTGCCGCTCGGCGTCGGATTGGCTGCGCAGGTCGCCGCGCCGAGCCTTCTTGCGATTGCGGTTGCCTGATCGCCGAGCTTCCCGACTTTCGCCATCGCGCGGTTCGTCGTCGCCGCATCGCCGTGCTGGGCGGCCAGAATCGCCGTGCCGAGCACGAGCTTGTTCTGGGCCTTGATCTTCTCGAGCATCGAGGCGATCGGCTTCGCATCAGCGGGAGGCCGGGGAACGGCCGCGAGCCGGTTGACGGCTCGGGTCGCGTACTTCGCGATTGCCTTCAGGTCGGGGAGGAACGTCTGCGACGTGACTTTCGGCAGCGCGCGAACCTGCGTGTTCTCGATGGCGCAGACGGAGTTAGCCGCTTTCGCCCAGCCCGCTTTCGTCGGTGCGGCGGCGGGTGCGGCCGCGACCGCGACCAGTGCAATCGGTAGGACCGCGACCACAAGGGCTCGGTAGGACACCATGTACAGGAGGATACGGTGAGCTCGGCGACCGTTTGGGCGGGCCGGCAAAGGGCAAACAGGTTTCAGGAGGTGAGCAGCACGTGAACGTCAAGGCCGAATTCGACCGGATCATTCGCGCGAGCTACTCGCCGCGGGAGCTGCGGTTGCAGCGCGCGCTCGCAGATGCGATGACGTATAGGTTCCGTCGCTTGCCGACGTGGAAGCGCACACAGGGCCGCTCGGTCTGAGCCGGCACGTACGTCGCGATTAACCGGGGAAGGCCGCGCAGGCGGCCTTCCCCGGTGCACAAGCTCCCTAGGAGGAGCACAGGGAAGAGCGGCCGGACGGCCGAGAAATACATCGTCTCTCGAGCGTGGCTTGGCTTCGAGGGATATTAGGGGTTGTCTTGGCCGTGTCCTGTGGAGAAACTCCGGACGTGTACGTAGCGCATGAGCTCGGCGAGCGCGTGGAGCCTCCGGAGCTCGTTTTGGGTGTAGTTCGCGAGGATGATCTGGTTGAAGCCGGCGTTGATTCTCATACGTGACAACCCCCAAATAGGACGTAATGCGTGCCGCAGCGACCCCAAGCGGGAGTCCCAGGAAACCGACTATCTAGGGTCGGATCGGGAAGTGCAATCCACCAAACCGGGAAAGTCTGTGCGCGCGCTTGGGCAAAGGCGAGCTACGCTCCGACCGTATGAAGCTTCTCTATAAGCCGTTCGGTATGGCCGTCACGGCGCTTGCCGGGCTAGCGGCCGCGAGGTTGTACACGCGTATGTGGCGCGGGTTGACTCACCACGAAGAGACGCCCCAGGCGATGAACGAGGACAGCACCTGGCGGCAGGTTCTCATCGCCTCCGCGTTCAAAGGTGCGTTGTTTGCGGTCGTCAAAGCAGCAAGCCGACGATCCGCCGCCAGCGGGTATGCGTCACTCACGGGCACCTGGCCCGGCAAGCAGTCAGCCCGACAAGAGCACGACACCGCCACTCCGTAGTTTCAGCGTGCCGTCGTGCCGTAGGAGCATTCGTCGTCCTTATCGACCGTGTCGCTTTGGCTGTGCCACGGTGTTAGCGCATGCCTCTGGCCCAAGCGCCTGCGTGCAACAGAGCCGCTTCTAGCATCACGTTCAACCCGGCCATTGTCGAACGAAGATCGCGATGCCGCGCACGAAGGTACGCGCGAGGCCGGCCGAGTCGTGTCGAGGCTGTCGATTGCATGGGTCGTGTTATCGGCGCTACGTCTCGGCGACTCGATCCCTCGGACGGGCGGCCGCCAGGAACATCAAGGGCGCCTCGCCGCGTGTTTGGTTGGTCTCCCGGTGGGTATGGCGGAAGTACTCACAAAAGGAGGAAGGTTGGTGATGACTGCTACGCCACATCGGCTGTCCCACACCTCCGCGCTACGCCATCCATTGCACGCGCTCGGGGACGAGACAAAGGTATTGCTCGAGATCGAGCGAGCTGGCGATCGGCCCGAGTCGCTCCTGGTTGCTGTAGCGATGGTCGCAGGCGTGCTCTTGCCGATTCTCGCGACGATAATGGTCTTGGCGTTCGGTGCGGCGTGGATCTTCGGCTGATCGAGGCGCGGAGCGAGATGAATGAGCGGGGCGTACGTCTTCTCTGCGGGTCGGTGCGCGAACCCGGTCATCAGGCTGTACGGCCAAGTGACGGGCTCGGCTCAGGCTCACCTCGCTCGTTCCAAGAGGCTTAGGGCCGATCGTCGGGTCGCAAACGGGCGCATCCCAGATAGGCGCCCGTAATTTCTGGCTCTGACAAACGCCTTGAAAAGCTCCCCGGGTTGGACTCGAACCAACAACCCTTCGGTTAACAGCCGAATGCTCTGCCAATTGAGCTACCGGGGAAAGCAGGGCGGATTGTAGCCCGCGGCGGGCGTCCCGCTTACCGGACGTGCAGGAAGATCTGAGTCTTGTGGATCGGAGTGCCGTCCTTCGCCGACGGCTCGAACAGCTCGAGCATCACGTCGCCGTGCGGGAGCGCGACTCTTGTCGACCACGTACCGCGTGTGCCCGTCCCTGAAGTGGCGTTGATCGTCTTCGTCGCGACGACGGTGCCGCCCGCGACGACCCGGAGCTCGAACGCCGCCTCGAAGGTATCGGCGGTGCCCGAGACCGTGACCGGGCTCGAGACCGTCGAGTCGCGCGCCGGGGTCGCAACGAAGATCGCAGCATTCGATGTGAGGTCGACGTAGTCCGAGGCCCGCGCGCCCGACACGAGCGCGAAGCCGTCGCCGCGGCGAAGCACGACGCGGCCGCGACCCTGCAAGGCGACGAAGACGTGCTTGACGCCCGGGAAGCGCGCTAGCGTCGCGACGATCTGAGCCTGCGCGCTACGCGACGGGTCGCCCAGGGCATGCGAGAACGTCGCCGACGTCGTGCCTTCCGCTGTCCTGACCCCGACGAGTGACACCCCTCGTGGAATCGAGGTCGTGTAACCCCTGGGCGGGCCTGTAAGGAGCGCGGCCAGGGCGCCGGCAGCCCCGGTCTTCGTGCCCGGAACCTGCACCGTTACCTTCGTCAACGCACCGTTTCGGTAGAAGAATGCGGTCGTGTTCGTGGGGGCGGCCGCGCCCGCGGCGGAGACCGCGAGAGCGATGCACACGGCGGCCGCAACGGGGAGCTGCCTGCTCACAGTTACGAGTTTGCCAGGCACCTTCCGATCATCGAGCGGAAATCCACCGATTCGGATGTCGTCCGATCAGTATCCTTCCCGGCATGAGCCCGATTGCGATCGTGCTGCTGGTCGCGGCGATTGTGCTCGTCGGAGCCGCCGAATGGGGGCGGATCGCCGGAGGACGCAGCCTTGCGTTTCGTGCAACGAAGGCGCGCAAGCGCCGGAAGTCGAACCTGCACGTCGTCGAGACCTCGGACACCGAGGAGTTCGCGCGGTCGGTCGAGCGCGATCTCGCCGCGCTACCGACGATCGACGAGCAAGACGCGAAGCACCGTTAGCGCTACCGGACAGTGACGGTTCGGCGGAGGGTCGACGTGTTCGGCTTGATCGCCGCGACGTCCTCCATGTTCTTCAGCTCCTGGTAGTCGGAGGCCGTCACGATCAGCAGGTGCCGGCCGCGGCCTGCGGGCAGGGTGAGCCGGTTGTGGCTGTAGTGGAGCTGAATGCTGCGGCCGTCGACGGTCGCCCGCACCGAGTACGGGTCGACGCCGGCTCCGCCGTCGGTGATCGCGACGACGATCTTCCGGCCGCTCGTCGAGAGGACGTGCAGCGTCGGCGGCGTCGTGTCGTTGATCCAATACCGGAAGGTGAACGGCCCGGCCCGGCTCGCGGAGCGCGTATCGAAGACGATCTCGTAGCTCCCGGGCGCGGGCAGATCGACTCCCGCGACGGGGCGCGACTCGCCGAACGTCTCGAGGTACGGGTTGAGGTCGGTCGGAAGCCCCGTGAAGCCGGTGAGGTGGTTCTCGTCGCCGGCGAACACCACGTGCGGGATGGCCGAGCCCGACAGGACCGCGACGCCGAAGTTCGCGATCGGCTTCGACACGTGGACGAGGTAGGCGACCTCGGGGCCGGGGTAGGAGCCGTCGCCCTTGGTCGGGTAGCGGTAGCGAAGCACCTTGCTGGCCCCTCCGACGGTCGTCGCCCGGTAGATGCCGGGTGCCGAAAGGCGCTTTGCGGGCTCCGTCCGAAGCAGCGGGTGGTTGACCTCGACCCAGAACGGGATCCGCCGGGTCTGGCCGTCACGCGTGAGCACGACGAACCCGGTGACGTCGCCGTTCGGGGCCGCGTGCGAGACGTTCGCGGTCACGGTCAGCCCGCCCGGGACCGAGACGCTGTTCGAGACGACGACCGTGACGCCCGGGTAGTGGTGCTGCAGCGGGGTGGAGACCGACCAGCTGCCGGTCCCGCCGCCGGCGTCCGCGAGCCCGACGCGAACCGTGCCGCCGTTCATCGGGAACGAGATCGAGCTCGGCGAGGCAAAGAAGAGCGGATTGTCGGCCTTTACGAGGTCGACGAGCCCGCCGCCCTCGCGGAGCACCGAGACCTCATGGCCGCGCGCGTCGCGAACGGGATCGCCCGTCTGGACGAGCGCCGACTTGATCTGCGCGACCGTCCAGCCCGGGTGGCGCTGCATGAGCAGGGCGACGGCCCCGGAGACCTGCGGGGCGGCCATGCTCGTTCCGGACATCGCACCGTAGGGGCCCGACTGGTTGACCGGCAGCGAGGAGGTGATCGCGACGCCGGGCGCGCTCACATCGGGCTTGAGCTTCAGCGAGACCGGCGTGGGGCCGCCCGAGGAGAAGTCGGCGATCGTGCCGGTGAGCGTCGTCGCCGCGACCGTGATCGCGGCCGGTGAGTTGGCCGGCGAGCTGATCGAGCCGTAGCCGTACTGGTCGAACTGGTTGTCCCCGGCGATCACCGGCACGACGCCTGCAGCCGCCGCGGCGTCGATCGCGTGGACGACGATGTCGCGCGACGGCGAGATCTCGGGCTCGCCGAGCGAGAGGTTGATCACGTTCATATGGTCGGAGACCGCGGCCTCGATCGCGGCGGCGATCTGCGCCGAGTTCCCGTCGAGACCGAATCCAGGCGTCGGGATCGTCAACGCCTTGTAGTTGCCGACCAGTGCATCGGGTGCGATGCCGGAGAGGAACAGCGCGCCGTCCTGCGTGTTGTGGTCGCCCGCGGCGATGCCCGGCGACATGGGTCGCGTGGAACGAGCCGTTCTCCGACGGGTCGAACGGTGACCTCGCGAACCGGTAGGGCGGATTGGTCGGCGCGAACGTCCGCTGGACGATCACCTTCGGGGTCGTCGCCGACTTGATCCCCTTCGGGTATCCGGCCGGATAGGTGTAGCCCGCGGGATCGAAGTAGGCGTGCTTCGCGTCGACGCCGTCGTCGATGACGCCGATCTTCATCCCCTCGCCCGCGGTGGTGAGCCCGTTGCCCCAGAGCTTGTCGGCGCCGATCACCTGCGGGCCCTGCGTCAGCGCCTGCCCGCGCGTGACGGTCGTCCGGGTCACCGAGAGCTCGTGGTAGGTCAGGTTCGGCCAGACCTTGACGATCCCGGGGATCTTCGTGAGCCGCGGGACGTCGCGAGTCGGCACGACGATCGCGAAGCCGTCGGCGACGATCCGGTACCGGTAGACGATCTGCGCGCTCGGGATCGCCGCGAGCAGGTTCTTCTGCGCGCGCGCCTGCGCGGCGACGAGCGCCTTGCCGTAGACGGCGCTGCGGGCCGAGGTGAGCGAGCGGCCCTCGGCGATCAGCGACGGCGCATCGAGCGTGACGATGACCTCTGTCGTCGGCAACGACCGCGCTGCGCCGCCGCTACCCGCAAGGAAAGCGACAGCGGCCATCGCCGCGGAAAGGAGGATTAGGTTCCTCAGAGTGAAGATGAGAAGACTCGAACCTCCACGTCACAAGGGCACACACTCGTGATGATAGAGCGTGCTTGTGATCCGCGGGTTTGCGAAACGCGTTTTTTCCCTGCCCGGCGCGATCTTTAAGGTGTCCGTCAGATTTACTTCTTGAGCATCCCGAAGATGCACCGGACGACCCGGCCTTCGATCTTCCGCCCCTTGCCGCGACGCCGTACCTCTTCGCCTGCCCTGCGCCTGTCCATCTTGATGCGGATGAGAGGACTTGAACCTCCACGTCCCAAAGGACACACGGACCTGAACCGTGCGCGTCTACCAATTCCGCCACATCCGCTGGCCGTCTGCAGTCTAATGAGCGTCCGTCGAACGAGCCGTCAGCGCAGGCGCAAGCGCTACGATCATCGCGGTGAGCACGGAGAGGCTTCAGACCCTGCTCGAGAGCGCGTTCCCGGACGCCTCCGAGGTGCGCGTGATCGACCGCGGCGGCGGCGACCACTTCGAGGTGCGCGTCGCTGCGCCGGATTTCGACGGCCTGACGCGCATCCAGCAGCACAAGCTGGTCTACGAGGCGCTCGACGAGCCCTGGAAGGACGGAAGCATCCACGAACTGCGGATCAACACGAAAGGGACAGCCACGTGACCGAGAACACCCTCACCTACACCGAGAAGATTCAGGACGTCATCGACAGCTCGGACGTCGCGCTGTTCATGAAGGGCACGCCCGACGCGATCATGTGCGGCAACTCCGAGCGTGCGCTCGGCGCCCTGCGCCGTGCCGGCGCCCCGATCACCGCCGTCGATGTCCTGCTCGACATGCAGATCCGCGAGGATCTCTCTGCGATCTCCGGCTGGCCGACGATCCCGCAGGTCTTCGTCAAGGGCGAGCTGGTCGGCGGCGCCGACATCGTCGAGGACATGGAGCGCTCCGGCGAGCTCGAGCAGACCCTGATCGAGAAGCTCGGCGACAACTACTGGGACGCGCGCGGCGAGAGCGTCGTCGTCCTAGTCGAGGGCTGAGCCGCTCCCGATCCCCGGAGGTAACGGCCGCGCCGGCGGCGTCGTCCCTGTCTCCGTGGGTCGGCCTCGTCGTCGCGGTTCAGCTGGTGGCGCTGGTCGCCACGAGCACCAGATACGGCTATCACCGCGACGAGATGTACTTCATCGCCGCGGGCGCACATCCCGCGTTCGGTTACCCGGACCAGCCGCCGATCGTCCCGCTGGTCACGCGGGCAATGCAGGAGATCGCGCCGGGATCGCTGCTCCTTCTCCGGCTCCCCTCCGAGCTGGTGGCGGCGGCGACTACGGTGCTCGCGGCGCTCGTGGCACGCGAGGTCGGAGGGTCGCGCCGGGCTCAGGTGATCGCGGCGGCCTGCACCGCCGTGTCCGGGGTTGCGCTCGCGGTCGGCCACTTCGTCACGACGACGACGTTCGACCTGCTCTCGACCACCGCCGTCGGGTGGCTGCTCGTCAGGGCTGTCGTTCGGGGGAGCGGCGCGGCGGTGCTCGCCGCCGGTGTGGTCGCCGGCATCGGGGGCGAGGCCAAGCCGCAGGTTCTGTTCGTTGCGACGGTCTTCGCGCTGGTGCTGCTCGTCGTCGGCCCTCGCCGGCCGCTCGTGTCGTGGTGGGGCGCCGGAGGGGTCGCTGCGGCGGTCGCCCTGACGATGCCGTATGCCGTCTGGCAGCAGATCCACGGCTGGCCGCAGCTGACGGTGGCCGGGAACATCGCGGGATCCGCCGAGGGGGGCCGCGCCGGCTTCATCCCGTTCCAGCTCGTGATGGTGAGCCCGCTCCTCGTGCCGGTATGGGTCGCCGGGTTGCTCGCGCCGTTCCGCCGCGCGGCGCTGCGTCCGCTCCGGTTCGTCCCGATCGCGTACGGCGCCCTGGCAGTTCTCTACATCGTGGGGAACGGCAAGGCCTACTACCTGGCGAGCCTGTACCCGCTGTTGCTCGGTCTCGGCGCGGTGCCCGTGGCCGCGTGGACGCTCCGGGCTCGATATGGCGCCACTGTCCTCTGGGCGGCGATCGGGCTGTCCGCAGCGGTCAGCGCCGTGATCGCGCTTCCGCTCCTGCCTGAAACCTCGTTGCAGGGCAGCTTCACCATGGCGGTGAACCCCGACATCGGCGAGACGGTCGGGTGGCCGGCCTTCGCCGACACGGTTGCAAGCGCCTGGCACGGGATCCCGCCGTCCGAGCGGCGGCACACGGCGATCTTCACGAGCAACTACGGCGAGGCGGGCGCCGTCGATCTGCTCGGCGCCTCACGCGGGTTGCCGCGTGCCTATAGCGGGCACAACGGGTTCAGCGAGTGGGGGCAGCCGCCGCCGACCGACACCCGGGCGCTGCTCATCGGCTACGACGGGCCGGCTGACGCTGCGCCGGACTTCGCCGGCTGTCGGAAGCTGGCGACGATCGACGACGGAGTCGGCCTCGACAACGACGAGCAGGGGCTTCCGCTGCTTCTTTGCCGGGTCTCAGACCGTGGTCGGAGCTCTGGCCCCGACTCACGCACCTCAATTAGGCGGCGAGGGCGGCGAGCACGTCGTCGGCGTGCTTCGCCACCTGAACGTTGCGCATGATCTTGACGACGTTTCCGTCGGGGCCGATCACGAAGGTCGAGCGCACGATCCCCATGTACGTGCGCCCGTAGCGGGACTTCTGCTGCCAGACGCCGTACATCTCGGCGACCGCGTGATCCTGGTCGGCGAGCAGCGTGAACGGCAGGTCGAAGGCGCCCTTGAACTTCTGGTGGGAGCCGACCCCGTCGGGCGAGACCCCGAGAACGACCGCGCCCGCCTTCTCGAACTCGCTCCAGGCGTCACGAATCGCGCAGGCCTGCGTCGTGCAGCCGGAAGTATTGTCCTTGGGATAGAAGTAGAGGACGACCGGCTTCCCTTTGAACGAGCTGAGAGTGACGGTCTCGCCTTCGTCGCTCTGGAGCTCGAAATCCGGTGCAGGCTTGCCTTCTTCGACCACGAATCGTCCTCTCTGTAGGGTGAGAATCCGATGCTAACGGTCCATCACATCAACGCCGTTCTGTTGATCGCGGCTTGCGTCATCGCGGGCGTGATGGCTCTGGTGGCGCGCCGGCGGCGGGCCGGGAGGGGCGTTTCGAACGCGATCGCTCTCGCTCAGACGCTCGTTGTCGCGCAGGTGCTGTTCGGGCTGATCCTGCTTGCGGAGCACAAGCGCGCCGCGGACCGGCTGCACTACGCCTACGGGACGTTCGCGTTGCTCGCTCTGTTCGCGCCCTTCATGTACGCGCCGGAGGATCCGCGCGCACGGCTGCTGTGGTTCGGGATCGCAGCTCTGCTCGCCGGGGCACTCGGCGTGCGCGCGTACATGACCGCGACATGAGCCGGATTCCGCCCTTCGCGCGCGGGATGGCGATCATCGCGATCGTCGCGGCCGGCATCGTCGTGCTCGACCAGGAGCAGTCGCTCGCGACGGCGGCGATCCTGATCCGGTTCGCGTTCTACCTCGTCTTCGCGTTCGTCGTCTACATGCTCTGGCGCGACTTCGGCCGCCGCGAGATCGAGCTGTGGCCCCGTCGGCAGCAGATCGTGTTCTACGCGGCCGCGGGGCTCCTGTTCGTCGACATCGGCTGGTACTTCGCGACCCCGCTGGGTGGGCGCGACCTGCTCGCGTTCCTGCTCGTTGCGGCCGCTTGCGTCTACGCCGGTCTTCGCACGTGGCGCGAGCAACACCGCTACGGCTAGTTCAACCAGGGAGGTCAGCAGCATGAGCGACGATCGGGCTCCAGTGCCGTTCGAGGAGATAGCGCCGCAGCTCGTGCCCGGAGCGATCGGTGCGTTCTGGTACGACGGGCAGGGGGCGAAGCTCCCGGGAAGCATCATGTCCCACGACGAGGTCGAGCCCGGCATCCGCGAGGCCCGCGTCGCTCCGACCGACGACTGGCACGGCGGCAAGTGGCGCGAGGGCGACTACCTGATGTCCGTGTTCGACGTCACGTTCCCCAACGGCTCGGTCGGCTCGCAGCAGTACTTCACGCTCGACGAGGCGCGGCGGGCTCTGACAGGCGGCTGAGCACCCCGAAAGCCTGGATTTGACCGGCCTCGGTTCCACCACAATGCGGCCCGCACCGGGTGGGCGGGATCCTCGCGCTCGCTTCGATCACGCGAGTACGGAGCTGGCGCGTCTGGAAGGTCTTTGCGTCGTCGCCGGCGGAGGCGGTGACCGATGCGAACGACAGGATCGAGGACGCTGAGCAGGCTGACCCGATCGAGAGAACTGACCCAACCGAGCCGATCGAGAGCAAAGAGCCATCGCTCGCAATCGAGAGAATCGATCTGAGGATCGAATGGACCAACGAGACGGCTTCACCATGACCTCGACGCTAGTTGGATGGTTCGTAGCGAATGGGCTCGGGGGCGAGGCGTGGTCTATCTGCACGAGTGCTCGGCCATGAGGCGTGAGAGGTCATCAGTGGTTTCCCGCGGCCGCATCAGGGTTTACGCCGACGCCTGCGCGTGCTCCGCCGAGATAGTTATCAACGGTGAACCTCAGTATCCATTCGGGTTCGGTTCTGTGCCCGCTGTCTCAGAAGACGGTCACGGTCCAAACCTGCCCGAGCTGTGTGGCCTACACCGGCCCGAGCAGGGCAAACGCCTCGATCATTTGCTTCCCGGCGGTGGAAGCCGCCTCTGCTGAAGCGCAATCGCGGCCGCCCGCGTCGACCTAGACGCCGCGCAAGTGCACGCCGGCGTACTCGCGGGCTATTCGTCTGGAACGCGTTCGGCCAGCGCCTTGAGCACCTTGAGCTGAACCTGGGGAGACGTACGCATCAGTCGATCGAAGCTGGCGCGTGTGATGATCGCAACGAGGGCGGGCTCACTCGTCACGACCGTGGCGGTCGTCGGACGCTCGGATAGAAGGGCGATCTCGCCGAAGAAGTCACCAGGCCCAAGCGTGTTGACCTTGCGGCCACGCCGCCGAACCAGCGCCTCGCCTTCGAGCAGGATGAAGAACTGTCGGCCAGGTTCGTTCTCACGGATGAGCTCTTTCCCGGCCGGGAAGTCGAGCTCGTCCGCGATGCGGGCGACCGCCGAAAGATCGCGCTTCGACAACCCCCCGAACAGCGGGACGTTCTTGAGCGCCTGAAGCTTGTGGTCCTGCCGAGTGGCTCGCAACGACAGGATCCTATGTGATTACGCGGCGAGCCTCGTCGAGTGCGGGAACCCGACAATCGCGGGCGGGCTTTCGCCAGGCCGTCGTCAGGCGCTGACGCGCGCGCCGACGCCGTCGAGCCGGTCGAGCGCGGCGCGGATGTCCATCAGCTGGCCGACGAAGATCGGCGTGTCGCGCTCGGTGTAGCGGGAGGCCTCGGACTCGCGGAGCGTGAGCATCAGGTGCATGAAGTCGGCCGGCTCGTCGCACTCGAAGACGGTCATGAACTCCTGGTCGTCGATCCCGAACGAGTAGGTCGTGTGGTTGTGGATCGTCGCGAACTCGTGGCCGATCCGCATGTGCTCGTCCATCGCGCGCTGGCGGTCCGCCTCGGGCAGCGAAGTACCACGGGCGCACCTTCACGAACGGGTAGACGACGCAGGTACGGCGAGCCCTTCGGGATGATCTTCCGCGCGCGGCTCGCGTTCGTGTACATGCGAGGCCTTCGTCGTCGCGAGGTAGTTGTAGGCGTCTCGAGCCACGCCGCGAGCGGCGTCGCGTTGAGCGCCGCGCCGAACTCGCCGAGATCCTCGTAGCGCTGGGTGATCTTCCAGAAGAAGAAGTCGCAGTCTCGGGCCGGACGCCCGTCGTCGAGTAGGTGTTCAGGTGTCGAAAGCGCGGCGCGAGCTCCTCGACGACCTCGGCGAACGCGTCCTTGCCCGCCGCGCGCTCCTCGACCGGCAGGCGCCGCCACTCGGGCTGCGCCTTGAAGAACGTGTAGGTGACGTACTGGCCCTCGAAGACTGGCTCCTCGCTCATGAATCGCATTTTACCTGGCCGTTTTCGGCCGCCCGGGCCGAAGCGGCGACCCGGCCGAGGCTCTCCTTCGGCCGCTCGTTCGGGTAGTAGAGCCCCGTCTGCAGGCCCGTGAACGCCGACTCGTCGGTGACGTGGAAGAAGACCAGCATCCGCACGAGCGGCTGGCAGGAGGCGAGCCGGATCGCCTCGACGTAGTCGTCCGCCTGGCGTCGCTCGCTCACCGGCCGGATCGACGGGCGCGCGCACGCCCGAGTAGAGGTCGAGCTCCGCGCCGCGGGATCTGCGTCTGGATCCCGTACTCGCCGTAGACGATCGGCGGCGGCTGGCCGAACGCGTCCGTCAGGAGCCGGACGAGCTTCGGGTAGTCGGCGATCCCGATCGAGGTCGAGTGCGGGTCGGCGACGGTCGGCGGGATCGACGAGTTCGCCGGGTAGGGGTGGATCGAGAAGAGGTCGAGCGGCGGCTTCGCGAGCCCGCTCGCGCGGAACGCCGCGCCGAGGTCGTGGATGAAGCGGGTGGGGGAGTGGGTCTGGCGCAGCCCGTCCGGGTTGTCGCCGCCGCGCGCCGCGAGCGAGCCGCCGATCACCGTCACGTGCGGCGACGCCTCCTTCACCGCCGGATACGCCGTCTCGAGCAGCGCGAAGTACGCGTTCGCCGCGGCGTCGGCTCCGCCCGGCCCGAACTGGGGCATCCAGAAGAGGTTCGAGTTCGGCTCGTTGCCGAGGCTGATGTAGCGCAGCTCCGGGATCGCGCGCAGGATCGCGGCGGCGTACGACGCGAAGTCCGCGCGGTCGCGGGCCGTCAGCGGCGTGTCGCCGGAGAACGAGTAGACGGCGACGATCGGCCGGATGCCGGCGGCGTCGGCGGCGTCGATCGCGTCTCGCAGACGGTCGATCTCCGGCCCGTCCGGCTCCGAAGACCCGCGCTCCCAGACCGAGCTGAGCACGATCGCCTGGAAGCCGGCCTTGCGCGCCAGCTCCATGTTCCCCGCCGGATCGCCCCACTTCGCGGCGTCCTCGACGCCGCCGACGACGAGGCCGTGGCGCGGCGAGCCGGCCGACAGCAGCCACGCGACGAGCCCCGCAGCAAGCATGAGCCGCAGGCGGCGACGAGGAGAGGGAGACGTACGACTCGCAACCCACCGGGGATTCTGCCGATGAGCCGCGACCGGTTTCCGGCGGACTACCCTGAGCCGGTGCCGTCCGAAGCGGTCACTGCCCAGCTGAAGGGCCTGCCGGCGGGCCCGGGCGTCTACCTCTTCCGCGACGAGCGCGACGAGGTGCTCTACGTCGGCAAGGCGAAGTCGCTGCGCCCGCGCGTGCGCCAGTACTTCCAGGCCGGGCGCAGCGACAACCGGCTCGGGATCGACACGCTCGTCGCGCGCGTCGCCCGGATCGAGACGATCGTCACCGGCAGCGAGGTCGAGGCGCTCCACCTGGAGCAGAACCTCGTCAAGCGCCACCGGCCGCCGTTCAACGTCCGGCTGCGCGACGACAAGTCGTTCCCGTACATCGCGGTCACCCTCGAGGACGACTACCCGCGCGTGATGTTCACGCGCAAGCGGCACCGCCGCGGCGTCCTCTACTTCGGCCCGTACGCGAACGCGAAGAAGGTGCGCGAGACGCTCGACGTGCTCAACCGCGTCTTCCGCTACCGGCCCTGCGAGGGCCCGAGCCCGGGCCGGCGCAGCGGGATCCCGTGCCTCGACTACCACATCGAGCGCTGCCTGGCCCCGTGCGTCGGGTACGTGACTCGAAGGAGGCCTACCGCGAGGTGATCGACGGCGTGGTCGAGTTCCTCTCCGGGAACGACAGGCCGATCCGGACGGAGCTCGAGCGGCAGATGCGCGCCGCGGCGGCGGAGGAGCGGTTCGAGGACGCGGCGCGCTACCGCAACCGGCTGCACGCGGTCGAGCGGCTCGCCGAGCGGCAGGCGGTCGAGCGCGCCTCGATCGGGACGATCGACGTGATCGGGCTCGCGGTCGGGCACGAGCGCGCGGCCGTGCAGGTCTTCCCGCTGCGCGGCGGGCGGATGGTCGACCGCTACTCGTTCCACCTCGAGAACGCCGCCGGCGACGACCCGCTCGAGGTGCTCGAGGGCTTCTGCCTCGAGTACTACGGCGCGGCGCCGTCGGTGCCGCCGCAGATCCTCGTCCCGCGCGGGCTCGGCGACCTCGACACGCTCGAGGGCTTCCTGTCCGAGCTGCGCGGGTCGCGGGTCGAGGTGCGCGCGCCCGAGCGCGGCGAGAAGCGCCGGCTGCAGGAGCTCGCGCAGCAGAACGCCGAGCTCGCGCTCTCGTCCGAGACGCTCGTCGCCGAGACGAAGCGGCTGCGGCGCGTCGAGGCGCTCGAGGAGCTGCGCGAGGTGCTGAACCTCGAGTCGCTGCCGCTCCGGATCGAGTGCTTCGACATCTCGAACATCCAGGGCCAGGAGATCGTCGGCTCGATGGTCGTGTTCGAGGACGGCGTCGCCAAGAAGGCGCACTACCGCAAGTTCGCCGTGCGCGGCCAGGCGGGCCAGGACGACTTCGCCGCGATGGCCGAGGTCGTCTCCCGCCGCTTCGCCCGGCTCGCGGCGGGCCCGGGAGCGGCCGACTACGACGAGTCGTTCGCCGCGACGCCGAACCTGGTCGTGATCGACGGCGGCAAGGGCCAGCTCGGCGCCGCGCTCGAGGCGATGGGGGCCTACGACCTGCCGCGGGTCGCGGCGATCTCGCTGGCGAAGCGGGTCGAGGAGGTCTTCCTGCCCGACCGCTCCGCGCCTGTGCTCCTTCCCGACCACTCGCCGGGGCTGCAGCTGCTGCAGCGGCTGCGCGACGAGGCGCACCGGTTCGCGATCACCTTCCACCGGTCACGGCGCGACGCCGCTGCGCGCGAGTCGATGTTCGACCAGCTCGACGGTGTCGGGCCGGCGCGCCGGCGCGCTCTTCTGCGCCACTTCGGCTCGGCCGAGCGCGTGCTCTCGGCGTCGCCGGAGGAGCTCGAGGGCGTGCCCGGCGTCCCGGCGAAGACCGCGCGGAGCATCTACGCGCAGCTGCACCGCGCCGGACGAGCGTGAAACCGGACCGGGCCGCCTACGCCGCAGCCGGCGCCGTCGGGCTCATCGTCTTCGTCGTCTACGCCCTCACCGTCGAGCGCACCGTTCCCTCGGGTGACTCGGGAGAGCTGATCGCGGCCGCATCCGTCCTCGGCATCGCGCACCCGCCCGGCTACCCGCTCTACATGCTGCTCGGGCATCTCGCGACGTCTCTTCCCGGTGGGTCGGCCGCCTTGCGGATGAACCTGCTCTCCGGCGTCTCTGGACGCGCTCGCCGTCGCCGTCGTGTTCCTGACCGCATACCGGCTGATCGAAGCCCAGCCCGGCCGTCGCGCGTTCCAGCTCGTCGCGGCCGCGGTCGGTGCGCTGCTGCTCGCGTTCTCCAGCGTGTTCTGGGCCTACTCGGTCGTGGCGGAGGTGTTCGCGCTCAACAACCTGCTCGCCGCGCTGCTCTTGTTCGTGGGCTGTGAGTGGTGCCGGCGGCCCGACCGTGTCCGCCTGCTCTGGCTGCTCGCGCTCTTGCTCGGGCTCGCGTTCAGCAACCAGCAGACGATCGTGCTGCTCGTGCCCGCTCTCGCCGTCCTCGGGCTCAGGGGGTGGCGAAGGGTCTCGCTGCGGACCGCAGCAGTGGCCCTAGGCGCCCTCGTGGCCGGGCTGCTCCCGTACCTCTATCTGCCGATCGCCGCATCGGCTGACCCGGCGATGAACTGGGGCGATCCCACTTCCTGGACGAGGTTCGTGAACGACGTCACCCGGGGCGACTACGGCACGACGACCCTCGTGGCGGGCGGGAGGAGCGGCTCGATCGCAACCAACCTCGGGCAGCTTTGGGCGGGCCTCGTACACGGGTTCGTCTACGCCGGCATCCTGCTCGCGATCGCCGGGATCTGGTGGGCCTGGCAGCACAGGCGACTCGAGGGCGTCGCCCTCGTCGTCGGTTTCATCGTCGCCGGGCCGCTCTTCCAGGCCTACACACGGACGGCCTATCCTGACCCGCTCACGAAGGGCATCGTGGCGCGCTTCTACATCCTGCCGAGCATTCCCCTCGCGATCCTCGCGGCGCTCGGCTCCTGGTGGGTGCTCGCGTGGCTCGACAGGCGGAAGAGCCTCGTGCCGGCCGCGCGTCGCTGCCGCCGCGCTGCTCGCTCTGCCTGCCGCGTCCGCCGCGAACCACTACTCCGCCGCCGATCAGAGCGGCAACCACACGGCGGAGAACTACGCGCGCGACCTGCTCGGAGGGCTCCCGCCGAATGCGTTGCTCTTGATGCGCGGCGACGAGAACTACACGAGCGTCTCCTACGCCCAGAACGTCGAGCACCTGCGCCCGGACGTGATCGCCCTCGACGCGGAGCTGCTGAAGCTGCCGTCGTATGTTGCGCAGATGAAGCGCGAGCATCCCGGTCTCGCCATCCCGTTCACCCGCTACGACGGAATCTACGGGCCGTCGCTCAACACGCTCGTCGCGGCGAACCTCGCGAGCCGGCCGGTGTACTCGACCGGCGTTCAGGAGGAGAGGCGGTTCGGTGCGCCGTTCGCCCAGCTGCACGCGGGCCTGGCTACCCGACTCGAGCCGAAGGGGTCGCGCCTCGGGTCTCTACGCCCTGATGCGGCGCGACGCGGCGGCCTTCGAACGGCTTCACTTCCCGACGCGTTCCTATCCGGAGACGTCGTGGGAGCACCGGATCGGGCAGGTGTACGCCTCGGCCGCGCTCGATCTCGCCTACGCGCTCGACAGCGGTCACGCGGCCAACTTCCAGCTCGTCCAGCAGCTCTACCGCACCACGATCCTGCTCTCGCCAGGCCTGACGACCGCGTACCGGAATCTCGGGCTCTCGCTCTACCGGCACGGCGGCGACCCGGCCGAGATCGTCGCCGTCTGGTCCGAGTACCTGACGCTCGACCCGAACGGGCCCCAGGCGGCGCAGATCGCAAAGGTGGTGACCGGCCTTGAGGCCGGGCAGAAGTAATCTGATCCGGTGAAGCCTCTCGCCCTCACGGCTGTGCTGGCCGTTGCATTGCTCGCCGGCTGCGGCGGAGGCTCGAAGACGACGAGCACCACGACAACCACTACCGCCGCCGCCGTCCCCAGCCCGGACGACGCGATGCGCGCCTTGATCGTGAAGGACCCGTCGCTCGCGGGCAAGGTCGAGACGCTCTACGAGAGCAGCGGCTGGGCGGTCGTGCAGTCGCACGCCCCCGGGAAGGCCCACGCGGTCGTGTTCCGGCTGATCGGCAACCACTGGGTGCCGGACAAGTCCGGAACGGTCAAGCTGGCGATCCTCGGGCCTCAGCCGGGCGCCATGACGCCGAAGCTGCCACAGGTCGCGATCCAGTTCAGCGGCAAGACCCCGTTCGTCGAGTCGGCGCTCTGGGTCGACGGCATGGAGCTGGTGGAGAAGGGGGGAGGCTCGCCGACCCGCGGCACGATCTACGGTGCACCGGCCGCGAATCTGAAGCCCGGCGAGCACGTGGCAGTTGGCTACGCCCGGACGGCGCTCTCCGGAGGCACCGTCGCCTGGGTCTTCAAGGTCGGCTGATTCGCGGATTCGCCAGGGCGGGATCGGGGTCGGTGGCGAGGCGGGACCAGATCTCGGTGTCCTCATGACGCCCCTGCTTGAAGTAGAGCGACCGTAGGACGCCCTCGAAGGTGTAACCGCAGTTCGCCAGCAACGCGCTTCGAGGCATTGTTTCCGATCCCGATCAGCAGCTCCAGGCGCACCATCCCACGCTCCGCGAACGTCCGAGCGCTGAGCAGCCCCAGCGCGGCGGTGGCGATGCCGCGCCCCCGGGCGCCCGGCGCGACCACGTAGCCGAGCTCCGCCGTCCGGGTCTCGGTATCGATCTTCGGAACGACCGCGAGGCCGACAAGCGCCTCGTCGGCGTCGATCACCCAGAACGCCTCGCGCGTGCCGCTGCGGCGGCCGTCCTCGTAGCTTCGGAGCCAGCCCTCGAGGAACTTCGGCGGCTGTGGGTCCGGGATACGCGTGAACCGAAGGACGTCGGGATCGTCGAGCCAGGGCCGGATCTCCTCGATCCGGTCGGGGCCGAACGGCTCGAACCGGATCGCCGGCTGCTCCTTCGCGGTCACCGCCCGAGCCTATCCGGCGATACCCTGATGGTCTGGCCGACGACGACCTCACCGTCGAGAATCGCCCCGACGAGCGCCGGTACGTGCTGCTGGCCGCCGGTGAGCAGGCGGGCGAGCTCGTGTACCGCGATCGCGGCGGTGGCGTGATCGCCCTCCTGCACACCGAGGTCGATACGAACCTGCGCCGCCGCGGTCTCGGTGCGGCGCTCGTCGCCGGAGCGCTCGACGACGCTCGTGCCCGAGGACTTCACGTCGTCCCGATCTGCCCGTTCGTCGAGGCATTCGTCCGGCGCCATCCCGAATACGCGGATCTCGTCGTCGACGATCCGGCCCGCCGCTCCTGACTCAGGCCGCGGTCGGCACCCGCAGCCGGCCGGCCTCGAGATCGAGGAGGAACCGCTTGCGGTCGAGCCCGCCCGCGTAGCCGCGAAGCTCGCCGCTCTTGCCGACGACACGATGGCAGCCCACGACGATCGAGAGCGGGTTGCGGCCCACGGCCTGACCGACCCTCCGCGCGAGATTTCGGTCGCCGAGGCTCTCCGCAAGGTCGCCGTAGGTCGTCGTCTCCCCGAACGGGAGCTCGCGGAGCAACGCCCAGACGCGCTGCTCGAACGCGCTGCCCTGCATCGCGGTAGGCAGGTCGAACGTCATGCGCTCGCCCTGCAGGAACTGCCCGAGCTCGACGGCGGCTTGGAAAAGCACCCGGTCAGTGCCAAGGTCGACGCGCTCGCCGAGCTCGGCCGGATCCGGCAGGTACCAGTGGCCCGGGAAGTAGACGCCGACGAGGGCTGAGCCGGCTGCGATCAGGGTGAGCTCGCCGAGCTCCGGTGTCTCGAGAATGGCATGGCGTACGAACATCGCTGTCTCCTTGGCTCGACTTCGCTGTCGGGACTGAAACGCGCCCGAACCGGCGAACGTGAGACGGCAGCTACTCGTCGAGGAACGGGTAGCGGTAGTCCTGCGGCGGCACGAACAGGTCCTTGATCGTGCGGGGCGTGACCCAGCGGATCAGGTTCCAGATCGAGCCGGCCTTGTCGTTCGTGCCCGAGGCGCGCGAGCCGCCGAAAGGCTGCTGGCCGACGACGGCGCCGGTCGGCTTGTCGTTGACGTAGAAGTTCCCGGCGGCGTAGCGGAGCCGGTCGCTGGCCTCCTGCACGGCGGCGCGGTCATCCGCGAAGACTGCGCCCGTCAGGCCGTACGGCGCAGTCGAGTCGATCAGGTCGAGCGTGTCGCCCCAACGCGATTCGTCGTAGACGTAAGCCGTCACGACCGGGCCGAACAGCTCATCCCGGAGAAGCCGGAAGTTCGGATCGCGAGTCTCGATCACCGTCGGCTCGACGAAGAAGCCCCTGGAGTCGTCGGTGCCGCCGCCGACCACGATCTCCGTCTCGCCGTGCTCCCGCGCCTCGGCGATCGCGTCACGCTGCGTTGCGAACGAGCCGGCATCGATCACCGCGCCCATGAAGTTGCCGAAGTCGGATGGGTCGCCCATCCGAATCGTCGCGACCTCGGCGGCAAGCCGCTCGCGCAGCTCGGGCCAGAGGTTCGACGGCGCGTACACCCGCGACGCGGCCGAGCACTTCTGGCCCTGGTACTCGAACGAGCCACGCACGACAGCCGTAGCGACCGCCTCGAGGTCGGCGGAAGGGTGCGCGACGATGAAGTCCTTGCCGCCGGTCTCGCCGACCATGCGCGGGTAGTTGCGGTAGCTGCTCATGTTCCCGGCAACGGTCTTGAACATCCCATTGAAGACCCCCGTGGATCCGGTGAAGTGGATCCCGGCGAGGTCGGGGCTCGCGAGCGCGGCATCGCCGATCTCGGCGCCCGAGCCGTAGACGAGGTTGATCACACCGTCGGGCAGCCCGGCCTCCTGCCACAGGCGCATCAGGTAATGCGCGGAGAGCATCGCGGTCGACGCGGGCTTCCAGAGCACGACGTTCCCCATCAGGGCCGCCGAGCTCGTGAGGTTGCCCGCGATCGCGGTGAAGTTGAAGGGTGAGACCGCGAAGACGAACCCTTCGAGCGGCCTGTATTCGAGCCGGTTCCAGAGGCCGGGCGACGACACCGGCTGCTCGGAGTAGATGCGGGTCATGAACTCGACGTTGAAGCGAAGGAAGTCGACCAGCTCACAGGCGGCGTCGATCTCGGCCTGGTGCGCGGTCTTCGACTGCCCGAGCATCGTGGCCGCGTCGAGCGTGTCGCGCCACGGGCCGGCGAGCAGCTCGGCCGCCCGCAGGAACACGGAGGCCCGCTCCTCCCAGGGCCAGCGCGACCAGTCCTTCCACGCCTTCCCGGCGGCCTCGATCGCCTCCCGAACATGCTCCGCTCCACCCTGGTGAACGTCTGCCAGCACGTGCTCGCGCTCGTGCGGCATCACCGCGGGCTTCGTCGAGCCCGTGAAGACGTCCTTGCCGCCGATCACGAGCGGGACATCGAGGCGTTCGCCCGCCATCTTGTCGAGCCGTGCCTGCAGCGACGCGCGCTCGGGGCTGCCGGGCTCGAACCCGCGCACGGGCTCGTTGTAGGCGGGTGGAACGCGGAAGATGCCGTGGGTACCCATCAGTTGCGAACCAGGAACGTAGCGGTAACGAGCACCCAGATCATGAATCCGAGCGACGACGCCCAGAAGGTCGACCCGACGAACGTCCAGTCGGCGGCAGCTTCGCAGATGCCGAGCAGCAGGACCGCGACCCCGCCGATGATCCCTGCGCGGCCGAACCACTTCGGCACCTTGCGGGCGCTGAGCGCCGCGAGCGAGGAGCCGATGATGACCGTCGCAGCGCACGCGGCTCCGGGGGCCGCAACGAGAGCGTTCTGAGAGGCGAGCGCCGCCGCCTGGAGCGCGAGCAGCGAGGCGCCGCCCAGCAGGATGATGCTCGCGAAGAACCCGTCCGGATCGAAGCGGATGATCCGCGCGTGGAGGCTGCCGAGAAACCAGAGGAGCGAGAACGCGGCGCCGACGAAGATCGCGCTGGCCGCCTGTGGATGACTGCTGCCGAGCGCCAGCGCCAGAATGCCGAGAGGCACGTAGACGAAGCCGAGGAGCGGCGCGTAGGTCCGCATCAGGCTGTGCCGCGGCATCGCGGGACGGTACAACATCGGAATCGATCGCCGGGGTGACAGCGGGGACAAGCGCGCGGATCCTTCGCTTCATGTTCACCGACGTCTGCCGATAACTGTTGTGTGGCAGCTTCACCCGCGGTGGCCCTGTTGCCCGAGCCGGTCTCGCCGGAGCTTGCGCTCGTCGACCCGATCCTTCGCAGAAAGCTAATCGCGGCGCTCGGCCCTCCCCGGGACGACGTGCTGCTAAGACTCCCCCCGGCCAAATCGATGCCTGCGCGTGCTTTCGCTCCCGCGATCCCCTCGCTGGATCTTCCGCGCAAGAACCGAACAGGCGCGCGCCATCCTCAGGAGCGGCTCGGCTACGGCGTCGCGGGCGCTGCGCTGACAATCGGGTGCGCGATCGGGCTGATCGTGACGCTGCCTTACCGAGGGACGACGAACACGCCGGCGAGTCCGGCGCCGATCGCACACTCCGAGGGGCAAACAGGACAGGTCATCAGGTGGACCCCGACATCTCCGGCCGGGTCGGCCAACTCATCCAACCCCAGCCGGTCGAGCAAACCTCCTGTACGCCTCAACCCGTTCTTGCCTCCGCATTCGGTGGACGTCCTGCCGCGGACGGCGGGCAACGCGGCCTGAGCAGCAGGAAGCTCTCTGCCACCCCGTACGGTCTACGCTCACGTCTTGACAGACGAGGGCTGGAGATGGCGGCTGTACTTCAAGATCGGATCGTGAAGCCGACGCTCGTCCGTTACGAGGCTCCCGGGTTCGGTGTGGGCGAGGTCTGGCTCGACGGCGACCGCGTGCTCTGGTCGGAGTTGCCAAAGCCCGGAAAGGCCGCCCCGGCTGCGCCGAAAGGCACGATCGGCGCCCGCTTGGCCGCGTTCTTCGCCGGCCAGCCCGACGACTTCGCGGACGTCGAGCTCGATCTCGACGACGGGTTCTACGGCGACTGCGCCGTCGCGCTCCGCGCAGTGCCTCGCGGTCAGGTCGTGACCTACGGGGAGCTGGCTGCGCTCGCCGGACGCCCCGGCGCCGCCCGCGCCGCCGGAACCTTCTGTGCCCGCAACCGCCTCGGCCCGTTCGTCCCGTGCCATCGAGTCGTGGCCTCCGACGGGATCGGTTCGTACGGCTCGCTCGGCATCGACTACAAGCGCCGGATGCTGGCGCTCGAGCATGTCGCTCTCTGACGAGCTCCGTGACGAGCTGGCCTCGATCGCGCCGCTCCGCCGCTGCTGCCGGATGGCCGAGCTGTCGGCTCTTTGCCACGCCGCGGGAACCTGGCACCTGCACGGCCACGCCGAGCTCTCGGTGCACCTCGATCTTCAGAGCCCGTCCGCCGCCCGACGCGCGTTCGCGCTGCTGCGCGACCTCGGCGTGACCTCCGAGATCCGCACCTACCCGCGGCATGCGTTCGACCGCGCAACTCGCTACCAGCTGCATGTCGACGTCGATTCCGCCGCCGCGGAGGTCTTCCGTGAGGCGGGCGTTCTCTCACCGACAGGAGCTCCGCTCTCCGCGCCACCGAAGCGCGTTACCGGCCGCTCGTGCTGCCGCGGCGCCTACCTGCGAGGTGCGCTGCTCGGCGCCGGCTCGCTCTCCGGCCCCAGGTCACCGCATCTGGAGCTCCGAGCGACCGGCCCGGAAGGCGCGCACGCGATCGTCGCCGCAGCAGCCGGTGAAGGAATCGCCCTCAAGACGATCGAGCGGCGCACCCATACCGCCGCATACGCGAAGTCCGGCGAGGCGATCGCCGACCTGCTCGCGGTCGCGGGTGCCAGCGAGACCGCCCTCCGCCTCGACGAGCACGCGGTCGTCGCCGCAACGCGCTCCGAGGCAAACCGCCTCGCCAACGCCGACGAGGCGAACGTCAAGCGCACCGTCCTCGCCGCGCAGCGACAGCTCGAGGCGATCCGGCAGCTCGACGTCGACCGGCTCCCGCCGAAGCTTCGCGAGATCGCCGTACTGCGGGTGAAGCACCCGGCTCTGTCGCTGGCCGACCTCGCAGAGCGCTGCAGGCCGCCGATCAGCAAGGCGGCTGCGCACCACCGCATGGCCGAGCTCGCGCGCCGTGCCGAAGGCGGAGGAGGGGGAGCCCCGAGGACGAACTCCCCCCTTGTCATCACACACTCTGGTGCGCTGACGCCGAACGGGGTCTGAATTCGGCGGCAGGCGAGCATGGATCCTCCGCCCGCACGAGTATCTCGCACGATCGGGCAACGTTTCTACCCTTTTGCAACCGATATTTCGAGAACTAGCCGATATGCCTGGGCGGCGGGGCCGGGCAGTTCGATACGGTGCGCAGCCGTGACTGCGGCATTCGACGAGTTGCGCGTTCGCCTGGCCGAGATCAGCGACATCGCGCGCATCGGCGCACTGCTCGGGTGGGACCAGCAGGTGATGATGCCGCCGCGTGGGTCGGCCGCCCGCGCCGAGCAGCTCGCAACACTCAAGCGGATCGCGCACGAGCGGTTCATCGACCCGGAGATCGGGCGACTCCTCGAGAAGCTCGAGCCGTTCGAGGCGGAGCACGACTACGACTCGTTCGAGGCGAGCCTGATCCGCGTGACGCGCCGCGACTGGGAGAAGGCGCGCAAGGTGCCGACCGAGCTTCGCGTCGAGATGTCCCGAGCTGCGGCGCTCGCCCTGCCGGTGTGGGTCGATGCGCGCAAGAACAACGACTTCGCGACGTTCCTGCCCGCGCTCCGCGAGAACCTGGAGCTGCGCCGCCGCTATGTCGAGTGCTTCGACGGCGACTACGCGGAGCCGTACGACGCGCTGCTGGACGACTACGAGCCCGACATGACGACCGCCGAGGTTCGGACGCTGTTCGACTACGTCAAGAAGCACCAGGCGGCGCTCGTCAAGCTCGTGGCCGAGACGGGGCCGCAGCCCGCGGCGCCGGATGCTCGCTTCCCGGTCGAGCTCCAGAAGCAGTTCGAGCTCGAGGTGCTTCGCCGCTTCGGCTTCACCGACGAGGCGTGGCGGATCGACCCGACCGTGCATCCGTTCGCCCAGTCGATCGGCTCGCAGGACATCCGGATCACGACCCGTTACTTCGACGACAAGCTGAACAGCCTCTTCGCGACGATGCACGAGTTCGGCCACGGTCTCTACGAGCACCAGGTCGACATGTCGCTCGACCGCACGCCGCTCGGATCCGGCGTCTCGCTGGGGCTGCACGAATCGCAGAGCCGCATGTGGGAGAACCTCGTCGGACGCTCGCTTTCGGCGTGGAAGTTCTTCTTCCCGCGGCTGCGTGAGACGTTCCCCGACGTGTTCGCCGGCTATGACGTCGACCGCTGGTACCGCGAGATCAACGCCGTCGAGCCGTCGCTGATCCGGGTCGAGGCCGACGAGGCGACCTACAACCTGCACATCATCCTGCGGTTCGAGCTCGAGCAGGAGCTGCTCGCGGGATCGTTCCCGCTCGAGCAGCTTCCCGAGGAGTGGAACCGCCGGATGTGGGAGTACCTCGGGATCGAGGTTCCGAACGACACCCTTGGAGTGCTGCAGGACACCCACTGGGCGATCGGCGCGATCGGGTACTTCGCGACGTACGCGCTCGGCAACCTGATCTCCGCGCAGCTCTGGGAGAAGATCGTCGCGGACATCCCCGACCTCGAGACCGGCTTCGAGCAGGGCGAGTTCGGGCCGTTGCGCGAGTGGCTTCGCGATCACCTGCACTGCTACGGGCGAAAGTTCACGCCGCGCGAGACCCTCGAGCGCTCGATCGGCGCGAATGCGATCGACGCCGAGCCGTATGTCCGCTATTTGCAGCGGAAGATCGGCGCGATCTACGGCATCGCCGCCACCGCCGCGTAGCCGCGACAGTTCCCCGAACGCCTTTTCGCGGGTCTGACTAAAGTGCCCGGCCCATGGCTAATCTCAAGGTAGGAATCAACGGCTTCGGCCGCATCGGCCGTAACTTCTTCCGCGCGTCCCTGACGCGCGACTCGAACTTCGACATCGTCGCGGCGAACGATCTCGGCGACGCGAGGACGATGGCGCACCTGCTCAAGTTCGACTCGACGCTCGGGCCGTTCCCGGGTGACGTGGCGATCGAGGACGGCGTCCTGCACGCCGCCGGGCAGCAGATCAAGCTCCTCTCCGAGCGCGACCCGGCAGCGATGCCGTGGGGCGACCTCGGCGTCGACGTCGTCCTCGAGTCGACGGGCTTCTTCACCGACCGCGAGGGTGCACAGAAGCACCTCGACGCAGGCGCGAAGAAGGTCGTCATCTCGGCTCCGGCGACCAATCCCGACATCACTCTCGCCCTCGGCGTCAACGACGACAGGTACGACCCCGACACGCACAACATCATCTCCAACGCCTCGTGCACGACCAACTGCCTCGGCCCGCTCGCGAAGGTGCTCCACGATGCCTTCACGCTCGAGAGCGGCTTCATGACGACGATCCACGCGTATACCGCCGACCAGAGGCTGCAGGACATGCCGCACTCGGATCTCCGGCGTGCGCGCGCGGCCGCGCTCAATCTGATTCCGACCTCGACCGGTGCCGCCAAGGCGATCGGCCTCGTGCTGCCGGATCTCGCCGGAAAGCTCGACGGCGTATCCGTCCGCGCGCCGGTCCCGACCGGATCGATCAGCGACCTGGTCGCGATCCTCGGCACCGAGGTCACCGTCGACGAGGTCAATGCCGCGTACAAGGCGGCTGCGGGGAGCGAGCCGCTGAACGGCTACCTCCAGTACTCGGAGGACCCGCTCGTCTCGACCGACATCAACGAGTCGCCGTACTCGTGCGTCTTCGACAGCAAGCTGACGATGGCGCGCGGGAACCTGGTGAAGGTGTTCGGCTGGTACGACAACGAGTGGGGCTACTCGTGCCGGCTGGTCGACCTCGTGAACAAGCTCGCGGCTTGAGTCTTCCGCGCTCGGTCAAAGACGCTGATGTCGACGGGAAGGTCGTCCTCGTCAGGGCCGACCTGAACGTCCCGCTCGAGAACGGCCGCGTCGCGGACGATTCCCGCATCCAGGCGTCGCTGCCGACGCTACGGCTGCTGCTCGACGGCGGGGCGCGTGAGGTGCGGGTGTGCTCGCACCTCGGCCGGCCGAAGACCGACGAGGACCGGGCCAAGTACTCGATGGCGCCCGTCCGCGAGCGTGTCGCCGAGCTGATCGGCGACGACCGCGTGACCGTGCTCGAGAACACCCGCTTCAACGAGGGCGAGACGAAGAACGACGTCGGCTTCGCCCAGGAGCTCGCCGACGGCTGCGACCTGTACGTGAACGATGCGTTCGGCTCGGCTCACCGTGCGCACTCCTCGACCGAGGCGGTCGCGCACCTGCTGCCTGCCTACGCGGGGCTGCTGCTGCTCGCCGAGCTCGAGCACCTCGGGGCCCTGCTCGGCGAGGTCGCGCGGCCGTTCGTGATCGTCGCAGGCGGTGCGAAGGTCGATGACAAGGTCGCCGTGCTCAAGAATCTCGGTTCGCGAGCCGATCGCGTGCTGATCGGTGGGAAGATGGCGGAGGACGTGCGCGCCGAGAACCCGTTCCCGTTCGACGTTCTGCTGCCGACCGACGTCATCGCCGCCGAGTCGTTCGCGGCCGATGCCGCGACGCAGGTTGCGCCGTACGACGACCGTCCCGCCGGCTGGCTCGGCCTCGACATCGGCCCGGCCTCTCGCGAGGCGTTTGCCGCGGCGATCGCCGACGCCGGGACGGTCTTCTGGAACGGCCCGATGGGGGTCTTCGAATGGCCGCGCTTCGCCGAGGGAACGTTCGCCGTGGCGAAGGCGGTCGCGGAGTGCGACGGCTTCACCGTCGTCGGCGGCGGCGACTCGGTGCGCGCGGTTCACGAGGCCGGGATCGCCGATCGCATCTCGTGGGTCTCGACCGGCGGCGGTGCCTCGCTCGAGCTCCTCGAGGGCAAGGACCTTCCCGGTGTCGTTGCGATCCCGGAGGCCTGAGTGCTCATCGCCGGCAACTGGAAGATGTTCAAGGGGGTCGGCGAGGCCGGAGAGTTCTGCCGGGCCCTCCGGGAGGCCGACCTCGGGACCGTCGATGTCGTCGTGTGCCCGCCGTACGTGTCGCTTGCCGCGGCCGTCCAGGCGCTCTCGATGACCGAGATCGGCGTCGCGGCGCAGAACGTCCACTGGGCCGACGATGGCGCGTTCACCGGTGAGATCTCGGCGCCGATGCTGCGCGAGCTCGGTGTCTACGGGACGATCGTCGGCCACTCCGAGCGCCGCCAGTTCTTCGGCGAGACCGACGACACGGTCGTGAAGCGCATCCTCGCGGCCATGGAGCACGGGCTTCACGTGATCGCGTGCGTCGGCGAGACGGCGTCGGAGCGCGAGGCGGGGGAGACCGAGAGCGTGATCCGCCGCCAGGTCGGCGCGATCGCCGACGGTGTCGCCGACACGGATGACCTCGTGATCGCGTACGAGCCCGTCTGGGCGATCGGGACCGGCAAGACCGCCACGCCCGAGATCGCGCAGGAGGCGCACGCCCTGGTGAAGTCGATCCTCGACGTGCCCGTCCTCTACGGCGGCTCGGTCAAGCCCGACAACGCCGCCGAGCTCGCCGCCCAGCCGGACGTCGACGGCGCGCTCGTGGGCGGCGCGTCGCTCGATGTGGAATCGTTCGCGACGATTTGCCGGGAAGCGTCCCACTCGTAGCGCTCGTGATCGCCGATGGGTGGGGCTGCGCCCCGCCCGGGCCCGGCAACGCCGTCTCGCTCGCCGAGACGCCCGTGTTCGACGATCTGTTCGAACAGCCACCCGCACACGACGCTCGAGGCGTCCGGCGAGGCGGTCGGAGTTCCCGACGGTCAGATGGGCAACTCGGAGGTCGGTCACCTGACCCTCGGCTCCGGTCGTCGGCTCTACCAGGATCTCGTGCGCGTGAACAAGGCCGTCTCCGACGGCACACTCGGCGAGAACGAGGCGTTGAAGGCGGCATTCTCGCGGGGCCGGCGCGTTCACCTGGTCGGGCTCGTCTCGCAGGGCGGCGTCCATTCGCACATCGATCATCTCCGCGCGCTCCTCGAGCTCGCGCCCGAGGACACCTGGATCCACGCCTTCACCGACGGGCGCGACGTCTCGCCGCACGCGGCGCTCGAGGACCTGGCCACGCTGCCGCAGGAACGGATCGCGACCGTCGCCGGCCGTTACTGGGCGATGGACCGTGACAACCGCGACGATCGGACGCAGAAGGCGATGAATGCGCTGATGCTCGGCGTCGGGCCGCGCGCTGCGAGCGCGCTCGACGCGATTCGGGCGAGCTACGAGGCCGGGATCACGGACGAGTTCGTCGAGCCGACGGTGGTCGAGGGCACGCCGCGGATCGAGCCGGGCGACACGGTGGTCTTCTTCAACTTCCGCCCCGATCGCGCACGACAGCTCTCACGCGCCCTGCTGGCTGCCGGCGTCGACCTGACGACGATGACGCGCTACGCATCCGACATCGCGAGCCACGTCATGTTCGGGGAGCAGAAGGTCGCGGAAACACTCGCGGAAGTGCTCGCCGAGGCCGGGATCCGCCAGCTGCACGTTGCCGAGACCGAGAAGTACGCCCACGTCACGTACTTCTTCAACGGAGGTGTCGAGAGCGAGTGGCCCGGCGAGACGCGGATCCTCGTTCCCAGCCCGCGCGACGTCCCGAGCTACGACCTGAAGCCCGAGATGTCGGCCGACGAGGTCGCCGACCGCTTCTGCGCCGAGGTCGGGGACGGGTACGGGTTCGCCGTCGTCAACTTCGCGAACCCGGACATGGTCGGCCACACCGGAGTCATCCCGGCCGTCGTCAAGGCGGTCGAGACCACCGACCGCTGCCTCGGGCGCGTGGTGGAGAAGGTGACGAGCCTGGGCGGCGTCTGCCTGATCACCGCCGACCACGGCAACGCCGAGCAGCAACTCGAGGCGGACGGAGTCTCCCCGCACACGGCGCACTCGACGAACCGTGTGCCGCTGGTCTATACGGGCGCAGGAAAGCTTCGGGACGGCGGCGAACTCGCAGACATCGCGCCGACGGTGCTTTCACTCCTCGGGGTGAGAAATTCGATAGTGATGACTGGTAAAGATTTGTTGAAACCGCTCTCACAGTGATACTCGAGGCAACACGAGGGGGGTACCGTGGACGACAGGTTGGCGCTCCCACAACCAGATCCCGCTGTACTTCGTAAAGCGCAGAAGGGTGATCGCGAGGCTTTCACGCTGATTGTTCGAGCGTACGAGACTCCGATTCACAATTACATCCTTCGCCTCACGGGCGATCGCACGCTCGCAGAGGATCTGACGCAGGAAGTCTTCGTCAGGGTCTTCAACGGACTGCCCAAGTTCTCCCTCCGCTGCAAGTTCACGACCTGGCTCTTCCAGGTGACCAAGAACCGCGTTCTCGACGAGCTCCGCGCCCGCGAGAGGCGCCCCGGCCACTTCGTCAGCTTCGACGACATCCCGCCGATCGAGACCTTCGATCAGCCGATGGAGCGGATGGAGACGATCGACGCGATCTGGCGCGCCGTCCAGGATCTGAACCCGGACCTCAAGATGGCGCTGCTCCTCCGCGACGTGGTCGGCATGGCGTACAACGAGATCGCCGACTCGCTCGAGATCACGCTCTCGACGGTCAAGTGGCGGATCTTCAAGGCGCGCGAAGAGGTTCAGCTCGCGCTCGCCCGCGAAGGCTTCACCTTCGCCGACCCGGTCGAGACGCCGGGCGAGATCTTCGCCTAGAAGCTACTGCCCGTGATCGAGCCGCACGGCGAGCCCCTCGGGCAGCCCCGCGGCGCGAATCTCCGCCTGCGTGAGCGCGATCGGGTACTCGGTCCGCCGGAACCAGCCGCGGCCGGCGTCGAAGTCGAGCATCATCCACGCCGCCCTGGCGTCGCCGCCCCGCGGCTGGCCGACCGAGCCGGGGTTCAGGAGCCAGCGCGAGGCGAACAGGTCGACCTGGTCTCCCTCGTGCGCGAGCCCGCCGGTGAGCGTGTCGCCGTCGTAGGCGATCGCGAGCGCCACGTGGCTGTGGCCGACCATGATCAGTGGCGCCTTCACCATGTCGAGGCTCGCCCGCGCGCCGTCCTCGCTCAGCACGTAGTCCCAGACCGGGTCGACCGGGCTTCCGTGAAAGAGCGCGGCGCCGTTCCGGGTCCCGGCCGGCATGAGCGGTGCCAGGAAGCTGAGCGACTGCTCGGTCAGCACAGTCTGCGTCCACCGCGCGGCGGCCGCGGCGTCGCCGTTGAAGTCCGCGAGCGGGATCGCGCCGATGATCGCGAGGTCGTGGTTGCCGGCGAGGCAAAGGCTCGCCGCGCGCTCGACCACCTCACAGCACAGGTTCGGCTCGGGGCCGTACCCCACGACGTCGCCGAGACACCAGATCTCGTCGGGCACCTCGGCGTTCACCTCGTTGAGGACCGCTTCGAGAGCGTGGTAGTTCCCGTGGATGTCTGAGATAACTGCGACTCTCATGGGGGCGCCTGCGAGGGCCTAAAGCTATCGCCGTCGAGAACGGCGTGAAGGGTGGGCCGGCAGTGACGGGATCGACCTACAAGCGGGTGGCGATCGTGGCCGGTCTCGGCGCGTTCCTGTTCGCGATCGGGACGGTCGGCTTCCACCACATCCTGCACGAGCAGTGGCACGACGCCTTCTACCGGACGGCGGTCACCGTGACGCTCACCGGGCTCGATTCCTCGCCGCGCGGCCAGGGCGCCCAGTACCTGACGATCCTGCTCGCCCTTGGCGGCGTGGCTATCTTCGGGTATGCGGCGACGCGCGCCGCAGAGGCGATCGCACGCGAGGTTGCGGGCGACGCAAGAAGGGACAAGAGGCGGATGCGCACGATCGACAACATCGAGGATCACTTCATCATCTGCGGCTACGGGCGCGTCGGCCGTCGCGCAGCCGACGAGTTCGTGGCGTCAGGCCAGCCGTTCGTGGTGCTCGACACCGGCGATGACGCGATCGAGATCGCGCGCGAGCGAGGCGTTCTCTACCGCAAGGGCAGCGGGTCCGACGACGGCGACCTGCAGCGGGTCGGGATCGACCGGGCTCGCGGCCTGCTCGCCTCGGCGGACTCCGATGCGGAGAACCTCTACATCACTCTCTCGGCTCGCTCGCAGCGGTCCGACCTGATGATCGTCGCGCGGGCCTCGACGAAGGAGGCGGAGCGGAAGCTCGTCCTGGCCGGGGCCGATCGGGTCGTGCAGCCGTATGCCGCGGCGGGGACCGAGATGGCCAAGCTGGCTCTCAAGCCGCAGGTGGCGGCGTTCCTCGAGCTCGTCGGCGGGCACGCCGGGCCTGATCTGCGCTTCGAGGAGCTCGAGATCTCCGCCGACTGCCCGGAGGCGGGGCGCACGATCCGCGACCTGCGCGTCCGGAGCACCACCGGCGCTGTGATCATCGCGCTCGGCAAGAGCGACGGGACCTTTGACGTCACCCCGAACCCCGACGAGCGGATCGAGGCCGGCGACGTGCTGATCGCGATCGGGACGGAGCCCGAGCTGAAGCTGCTCGAGGACATGTTCGCGGTGGGTCAATGGGTAGCCCGTTGCACCGGCTCGAGGCTGCGCTGTCCGGGCTCGCCGGCAGCGAGGTGCGGCTCGAAAGGCCAAAGGACTCTGCGCACGGTGACTACGCGACGAACGTCGCGCTGCAGACCGCACGCACGGCGGGTCGTCCGCCGCGGGAGGTCGCGGAGGAGCTCGCGGGCCGCGTCGTCGCGCTGCCCGAGGTCGAAAGGGCGGAGGTCGCCGGCCCCGGGTTCCTCAACATCTGGGTGACCGATGCCTTCCTCGGTGAGCTTCTGGCCGGGATCGACGGCGATTACGGCGGCGGCTCGGCCGAGGCGCCCCAGCGGATTCAGGTCGAGATGGTCTCGGCGAACCCGACCGGGCCGCTCACGGTCGCCTCTGCCCGGAACGCCGCGTACGGCGACTCGGTGGCACGGCTTCTCGAGTTCGCCGGCAACACGATCGAGCGGGAGTACTACTGGAACGACGCGGGGCTGCAGATGGACCGCTTCCGCGCGTCGGTCGATGCCGTTCGCCGGGGTGAGGAGCCGCCCGAGGACGGCTACCACGGGGCGTACCTGGCCGATCTCGCCGCCGAGGAAGGCGATCCCGTGCCCCGGATGCTCGAGCGGATCCAGGCGTCGCTCGTGCGGTTCCGCGCTCGGATCGACTCCTGGATGCGTGAGGTCGATCTCGTTCCGGAGATTCCCGGCGCGATCGCGAAGATCGACACGTACGAGTCGGAGGGCACGCTGTGGGCGCGAACGACCGAGTACGGCGACGACAAGGACAGACCGCTCCTGCGCTCCTCCGACGGGACGCACCTCTACTACGCCGCGGACGTCGCATATCTCAGCCACAAGCTCGACCGCTTCGACACCGCCATTTACGTCCTCGGCGCCGACCACCACGGCTACGTTGCCCGGCTGAGGGCCGCGGCCGAGATGCTCGGCTACGACCCGGCCCGGGTCGAGTTCCTGATCTATCAGTTCGTCAATCTCGTCCGTGGCGGCGAGCAGGCCAAGATGTCCAAGCGCAAGGGCGACGTGGTATTCGTCGACGACTTCATCGACGAGGTGGGCGTCGACTTCGCCCGCTGGTTCCTCGTCGACCGAGGCCACGACCAGACGATCGAGATCGATGTCGACCTGGCGACCGAGAAGTCACGCAAGAACCCGGTCTACTACGTCCAGTACGTTCACGCCCGGATCAGCGGGATCTTCCGCGAGGCACCTGCAGACTCGGCTCCCGATCCCGCGCCGCGTATCCCGCTGGCGCCCGAGGAGCGCGAGCTGGTGAAGCGGCTTGCCGAGTTCCCCGACGTCGTCCGTGAGGCGACCGACCGTCGCGGCCCGCACGCGATCCCGGTGTACGCGATCCGGCTCGCCGACGACTTCCACCGCTTCTACCACGACCACAAGGTGCTGGCCTCGAAGGGCGGCGAGCACGAGTCGTTCCGGCTCGCCCTGATCGGTAGCGTGCGAGACGTGGTTGCGAGATGCCTGGATCTGATCGGCGTGGAAGCCCCGGAGACGATGTAGTGCCGGAGAAGATCGCCGCACCGACCGTGATCGAGTCCGCCGGGACGATGCCGAAGAAGATCGAGGAGTACGTCGGTCACGTCAACACCGGTGACAGCGCCGTGAGCATTGCCCGCATGACGAGCCCGCAGGGCTGGGAGGAGCCGGCCCAGGTGCCCGAGTTTCGACGAGTACACGCTCGTGCTCGAGGGAACGGTCGTGGTCGAGTTCGAGGGAGGGCGCCTCGAGGTTCGCGCCGGCGAGGCTGTTCACTCGAATCCGGGGGAGTGGGTGCGTTACAGCACGCCCGAGCCCGGCGGCGCCTCGTACGTCGCGGTGTGCCTGCCGGCGTTCGCGCCGGACATCGTTCACCGCGAAGGCTGAGCAGCCTTCCAGGCCTTGTACTCGACCGGCATGCACACCGCGCAGGGCCGGTAGCCCGCGGCGATCGCGGTAGCCTCGTCGGCGAAGAAGACCCGGTGGCGCACGATGTGCCCGCGCGCGAGCCACCACAGCGCCGAACGGCAGTCGAGCCGTCCGTAGAGCTTGTTCCGCCGGTGACCACCGAGCGTCCCCGGTGTGTCGGAAAGCACCTGTCTCCCGTCGGGCCCGATCAGCTTGTAGAGCTTCGTAGCCGGCATGACCCGATAACGCCGAGCGCATGCCGGTTGTGAGACGAGCCGCGCAGCTCGTTGGGGACAGTCCCCGACGTGTCTGGGCGGCCGTGTCCGAAGCGGCCACGGCTGGGGACAGTCCCCCGACGTGTCGCGCTGGGCCATGGTTCGAAAGTCGCTCTGAAGAGAGGCAATGAACGCGCGCAGAAGGACGACGTCAAAAGCAAGGAAGAGGCAGCTGACCCGGGTCAGCCGAACCCAGGGTCTAGCGTTGGCCTGGTCGAAGCGGCTGCGCTCCTCCCGGAACTGAACATGACGGGCAGGCGCTAGGATTGAAGCCACACGCGGGTGTAGCTCAGTTGGTAGAGCATCAGCTTCCCAAGCTGAGGGTCGCGAGTTCGAGTCTCGTCGCCCGCTTCAACGAAAGCACTTGAAACAGGGCTTGTCCTTAGGGCGAGTTGCGGGGGTTTCCTGGCCGGCCTCGGTCGAGGGAACTGAGTGAACCGCCTAGTAGCCGATAAGTGGTCAGATGCGGTCGATACCCAGAACGCCGATGAGCCTGGCTCTCTGGATCGTAGGCATCGCCGCGTGTCTGATCATGATCTTCGCGTCGACGATCATCGGACTCGGCTTGATGGTCGTCGCTGTCCTGCTTTTCTCTGCCGGCTGGCTGGCCGGAATGCGCTAGGCGGGCTCGACCTTCAGCACCCCACCTCGAGTCCATCCCTCTCCCGCGGCTCGGATGGGATCCCGCCGACGACCCGCAGGCTCGGTTCCCATTCGGGGATGACGTCACCTGGCGTCGTCGTTGATCGTCGCAAGCACGAAGTGAAACAAGATCAAAATATCTCACGGGTCCGGCTGCGATGGTGGGGCGACTCGAGCGACCTTAGCTTGGGCCAGCAGCTTCGCCCTTGCGGCCTTTTGTCGGCGCCCGCATAATTCGATTCGCGATGAACGGACTCGAGTACGACGTGACAGTGACCAGGATCGACGCCGTCCAGGTCGACCCACGAACCTACGTCTATCGCGGCCTCGAGCCGATCCTTGGGGCAACGATCACCGTTACCCGGCCGGCGTCGGTGGCCTATCCCGCCCAACCGGACGACGAACTCCTCGTTCGGGTCGACAGGATCAACGGGAGACGCATCGACACGACCGAGGTTCCACCGACCGAGACCAATAACGGGCTCAGGCTCATCCGCGGGTAACGCGCCGAGAAGAACGGCCGTCGGTTCCTGACGGCTGTCGGCTAGAGGAGTAGTCTGGGCGCTGAAAGGCTCAAAAGCACGAGCAACGTTCGGGGTGAGCATGCAGTGCAGTGCTGATGGTTCTGAGTGCGGGCAAGGCGTGGTTGAGTACGCCCTGATCCTGGGGGTCATCGCTGTTCTGGCAGCAGCCATCGTGTTATCCGGGGCGCTCAAAGGGATATTCGGATCGACCTCGAACTCCCTGAACGGATTCAATCCCCCGGCCGAGACGGGACCCATGACGCCGCCGGATCCGTGGCCGACGTCGGTTCAGCAGTGTCATGGGCGGAGGCTGGCGCAACTATCCCACAGTTCACGGATGAAGCATCATGCGTGAAGTACGTCACCGGCGGCGGGTAGTCCGTCGTGACCAGGCTCAGCAAAGGCCGCTATCGGATCGCGAGGCGATCGTCGTGAGGTTGTTCACGACGACGAATGCCGTCCAGGCGACGCCGAACACGGTGACTGCGAGGAGAGCTTTCCGAGGTCGGCCGCGCCAGCGTGCGAGCGTCAGCCACGCGAGCGCGAACACAGCGGTGCCGATCGCGGCGCGCAACGCGAGCGCGTTCACCAGGCCGAGCGTCCGGATCAGGCTCAGCATCACCGGCGAGGTCTCGCGCACGCCGAGCCTGATACCGGCCCAAGTCGAGAGCGAGTCGGCGAGCGCGAGCCAAACACCGAACTGGATCAGTCTCGGCGAGACGGGGCCGCGGCCACGATGAGGCGTATGAACCGTCATGGGACTCTCCTCCATGATGTACCCACGGACAGGGCAGCCGACGCCGGAACTTACCTGTGAGCTTGCATAACTCTCAGCGAACTCCAAGCTCTGGCTCATGGCTTCCTCATCGCGCCGGAGGACGATGTAGCTCGAGATGGACGAGCTGACGAGGCGCAATGAGGCGATAGCGAGACGAGACGCTTCCGCGCGGCGCGCTCGACGGATCACGTTCGGCACGGCGGCTGCAGCTACTGCCGGCGTCGGCGTCGTCGCGGGCGTCGTGGCCACCCCGAAGAGCGTGAGCCACACGGATTCCGCAAGGCAGCTGCTTGCGGCCACTCCGGCGAAGACGGCGACCGTTGCCGCTGTGCCCCAACCGGCGGCGACGGTGCCCGCCGCCACCACGCAGAGCCCGACGGCGACTCCCGCCCAGCCTCAGGCGGCCCCGGCCCGCTCCGGCGCCGACCTCGCAACCGGTCGCGGTTTCCGGCGGGTCGTGACATGCGGCCCGCAGCCCTCTCACGACCTGCCACGTTCTCGCTGAGAGCTCTTGGCACGACCGCCCTGGTGGTCGTCGCCGAGCCCGACGCATTGCCGTCGGCCCGCAGAGCCCTCCTCCGAGAGCTGCGCGCCGTCGATCTGGCTTGCAGCCGGTTCCGGCCCGACTCGGAGCTCGTGAAGCTGAACCACGCAGGCGGCGCCCCTCGACGAGTCGGCCCCGTGCTCTGGGACGCTCTCGGGGCCGCGGTCGAGACGGCCCGCGCGACCGGCGGGCTCGTCGATCCGACGATCGGAAAGGCGATGCGGCTCGCCGGCTACGACCGGACGTTCTCGCGGCTTGCCCTTCGCGACGGCTCGCTCGTCGTGGCGAACTTCGTCCCATCGGGCGCTGGGCCGAGATCGAGCTCGATCCCGGCTCGCGCACCGTGCGCCTGCCCGCGGGCGTCGAGCTCGACCTCGGCGCATCGGCGAAGGCGCTGACGGCCGACCGCATCGCCCGGGAGATCTCGGAGTCGACCGGCGTCGCCGTCCTCGTCTCCCTCGGCGGGGACATCGCGGTCGCAGGCAGCGCTCCCGACGGGCGGTTGGGTGATTGCGCTTGCCGAGGATCACTCGCTTCCGCCCGAAGAGGTGCCCACCCGGGTCTCGATCGCATCGGGCGGGCTCGCCAGCTCGGGGATCCGCGTGCGCAGATGGCGAACTGCGAGCGGCGAGCAGCATCACATTCTCGATCCACGGACGGGTCGACCCGCGCGAAGCCGGTGGACGACCGTCACCGTTGCAGCTGCGTCGTGCCTCGACGCAAACGCCGCCAGCACGGCGGCGATCGTGCTCGGAGACAGGGCACCCGAATGGCTCTCCGCGCGCGGGCTTCCCTCGAGGCTGGTGCATTTCGACGGCCGCGCGGTCTACGTCGGCGGCTTCCCCGCCGATCTGGCGGCCGCATGAGCACGCTCGTTGCCGCCGCCGGATCCGGGCGCGCGATGTGGTACCTCACACGTGGCTCGGGCGTGGTGACGCTCGTGCTCCTGACCGCGTCCGTCTGCCTCGGCGTCGCCGGCACGGTGCGGTCTGCGAACTCGGAGATTGCCGCGCTTCACCGTCGCGGTCTTGCACCGCAACCTGACGCTGCTCGCGGTCGTGTTCCTCGGAATCCACGTGGCGACGACTCTTGCGGACGGCTACACCCCGATCGGCTGGAAGGACGCGTTCGTACCGTTCCTCTCGCCCTACAGGCCGTTCTGGCTTGGCCTGGGGGCCGTCGCGCTCGATCTGCTCCTCGCCCTCGTGATCACGAGCCTCTTGCGGGCCCGGTTCGGACTACGCACCTGGCGCCTCGTTCACTGGCTCGCCTATGCGTGCTGGCCGATCGCCTTGCTGCACTCCCTCGGGACCGGCAGCGACCCGCGTGCAGGCTGGCTCCAGGTGCTCGCGGTCGTTTCGGTGGCGGCAGTCCTGCTCGCCGTCGCCGCCCGGCTCGTTCGCAGCGGCGCCCATGCCGGTCGACGGCTCGCGCTCGGCGGAGCCGTCGCAGCGCTCGCCCTCCTCGCTGGGACGTGGTACCAGGCCGGGCCCGGCGCGCGCGGGTGGGCCGCCCGGGCGGGCACGCCGGCCACGTTTGCTTCATTCGGCCGCCGTCATCCCAGCGCCCGCGGTTGCCAAGACGGCGAGCGCGCTCCCTTCGACCTTCGATGCCCGGCTGGCCGGAACGCTGAGCGAGACGCAGGCTGCGAACGGCCTTGTCGACCTTCATGTCGACGGCAGCCTGACGGGCGGGCTGCGGGGCCGTCTCCGGTTCGTCCTCGAGGGGATCCCCCTGCAAGGCGGCGGCGTGAGCATGACCGCCAGCGGGGTCTCGTTCGCGGCCCGCGGCTCGTCGCTCTACCAGGGACGCATCGTCGGCCTATCCGGCAACCAGGTGTCGGCGCGACTCGTGGACGCCGGAGGACACATCGTCGACCTTTCGGTCCTGCTGAACGTCAGCGAGAGCTCGAATGCGCTGACCGGAGCCGTGCACGGGAGCATGACGTGACGGCCCTCGCGGAGGTCGGCCTGGATCCGGCCTCGCGGCTGCTCGCCGGGCTCGATCCCCGGCGGCCGCTCGGTCTCCAGGAGCATCTCGCGCGCTACGGCCGCCCGGTGCTTGCCGGCGACCTCGCGAAGGAGCTCGAGGTCTCCGGCGTTCGCGGCAGGGGCGGCGCCGGGTTTCCCGTATCCGCCAAGCTCCGCGCGGTCGGGTCGCGGCGCGGCCGGCCCGTCATCGTGGTCAATGCCGCCGAAGGTGAGCCGCTCAGCCATAAGGACAAGCTCCTGATCGGCAGGCTCCCGCATCTCGTGATCGACGGAGCGGTGGCGCTCGCAGCGGCTATCGGAGCGCGCGAGGTATTCATCGCCCACGCAGAGAGCGCGCGGCGCGAGAGCGAGGCTCTGACGGCGGCGATCGAGGAGCGACACCGGCTCCACGACCGCATCTCGGTGGCGGCTGTTGCGGTGCCAGACGGATATGTGAGCGGTCAGGAGACGGCGCTGATCAACTTCCTCAACGGCGGCCCTGCTCTTCCGACCTTTACGCCGCCCCGGCCGTTCGAATCGGGCGTCGGCGGGCGGCCGACCCTGGTTCAGAATGCCGAGACCGCGGCACAGGTCGGCCTCATAGCGCGCCACGGCGGCGGTTGGTTCCGCCGAGTCGGAACAGCCGCCGATCCCGGCACGGCTCTCTTCAGCGTCTCCGGTGCGATCGCCCGGCCCGGCGTCTACGAGGCGGCTCTCGGAGTCTCTTTGAAGGCGCTCGTCGGCTCCGCCGGGGGCCTCGCCCGGTCTCCACGCGCCGTGCTCATCGGCGGGTACGCCGGCACCTGGGTGGACGCGCGGTCGGCCTCGCAGCTCACGCTCGATGACGAGTGCCTGGCTTCTCACGGCGCCACCCTTGGCGTCGGGACGGTCACCGTGCTTCCGGAGGGGGCCTGCGGAGTCTGCGAGACGGCCCGTATCGCGCGCTATCTGGCCCGCGAGAGCGCCGGGCAGTGCGGCCCCTGCGTTCATGGCCTCGCCGCGCTCGCGCGAGGGCTCGATCGGCGTCCCGACCGATCGCAACTCGCCCGCCACGCCGGCGAGGTGCGTGGGCGGGGCGCGTGCCGTCACCCGGACGGCGCTGCGCGGCTCATAGCCTCGGCTCTCGCGGTCTTCGCACGCGAGCTCGCCACCCACGACGGGCGATCGTGCAGAGCGGGCGCGCGCGCCGCGATCCCGGTTCCCGGCCCGCAATGAGCAAGTCTCTGCGCGTCGACCCGATCGCCTGCGAGGGGCACGGCCTCTGTGCGGAGCTGTTTCCGGAGCGCGTACGCCTGGACGACTGGGGTTACCCGATCATCGACTCCGGCCCGATCCCGTCCGAGCTCGAGCGTCACGCGCGACGCGCCGTCGATGCCTGCCCCGTGCTGGCGCTCGCACTCGTCGCCGCGGCGAGAGCGAAAGCCTGAGGGGCCTGAGCCGGGACGCACTCGGCGCCCCGGCTCAGGCCGAGTACCGGCGCTACTTCCGAAGCGTGAGGGTCAGCCGCTTGCTCGCAGACTTCCCATTCGCCGCATCAAAGGTGATGCTCATGTTGGCCTTGATCGAGCCCGCCGAAGCGAGCTTGGCGACGCCGGCCGGGGTGGGGCGGAGAGTCAGGACGAACGTGCCGCCCGACTTCGTGACGATTCGCCTGCTCTGAACGAGCGACTTGGCGGTCACGGACTTGGCGCCCGCCGTACCGATAGTCGGCAGGAGCTGCCGCGCGCTGATCGTGCCCGCGCCCGGAGCCTTCACCGAAAGATGCCACACGTGCAGAGCGGGGACGTACTTCACGGTGTGATTGACGCTGAACGCAACGCTTCGAGTTGCAGTGACGGTCGCCTTGCAGGTCACGGGCGCGAGATATGCCGTCTGCTTCGCACTCGATGGGGCGATCGTGAAGCTGCCGCTCGCGGAGCCGGTGAGCGTCAGCGTGGCGTCGGGCGATCCCGTCACCGGGCTCTGCGTGAGCCAGGCGCCGGTCGTGTTCGGCGCCAGGTTCTGCGTCGAGAAGCTGCCGTCCGTCCCGGGGATATCGGCGTTCGTGACTGTGGCGCCGGACGCGCCGAAGGCGAAGCCGTACTGCTGCGACCCTGCCGGGATCGTGATGTGGAGCGTGTACTCATTGCCGGTGCCGGTTGCGGTGCATGTGTCCCCCGAAGCCGCTGCTTTCACCATGGCTCCTCCGGCCGGGGCGAAGACCGCTGCGAACATTGCCAAGGCACCTACGGCGCCCAGAAGTCTCGTGTCGATCCTCATCTCGCTCCTTCGCTCGATCGCCTGGGGGTGGCGACGGTTTCCGGCGAGATGGTTCCCTCCGCCGGCCGGTGCGAAACGGAGCGCTCCTGGGATCAGCTCAGATCAGCTCGGCCCGGGCACGCTCTGAGAGAGCGCCGAGGCGGCGGTTCACCTCGGTGAGCTCTTGCTGAAGCGACGCGAGCTCCTGCGCGACAGAGGTCGTGGCTCCGGTTTCGGAAGGCGTCTTGTCAGCGGACTTGTCGAGATGGAACAGCTCCGCCATCGAGCCTGCGAGGACGCCGAGCACGGCGACGCCCGTGAACATGATCGCGACGCCTGCGGCCCGGCCGGCGAGCGTCTTGGGGACGATGTCGCCGTAGCCGACCGTCGTCAGCGTCACGAGCCCCCACCAGAAGGCATCGCCGATCGTCGCGAAGCCTGGATTCGTCGCGTGCTCGGCCTCGTAGGCTGCGAGTGAGCCGATCGTGACCATTACGGCGGCGATGAGCACGACCTTGCCGAGACGTGCGGCGAAGCGCCGCAGTCCCGCGGTAGCCATCAGCACACGGGCGACGCGGGCGAGCCGGGCCAGGACCAGCACCGCCGAATAGGCGCCGGCGCCGGGGATGAGGTAGTAGGGGAAGGTCAGCACGACGATCGCGAGATCGATCTTGCCGTTGCGCCGGTGTAGGTAGTCCGGGACGATCCGGCGCTGTACGACGAGGTCGACGAGAAAGATCAGCCACGATCCGATCCCGACGATCCAGCCGATGGCCTTGATCTCGGGGGAGGTGACGAACAGCGGCACGATCGCCGCCAGCAGGATCGGCAGGTTGAAGCGTGTCCGCCAGCGCTCACGGGCCTCGCGCTGCGCCGGTGTCAATGGGGGTGAGTGAGCGGCAATGACCTGCCGCAGGCGTCCACCGGCCATCGGGCGGCTTTCGCGTCCGGCTCGGACAACCCTGCCGTGCTACTCGGCCACGAGCAGCCGATCGAGGCTCAGCTGCTCCCCGGCGCGCGACGGTTGCTGCTCGTCCGTGGCCCAGTGCGGCTCACAGCCTTCCGCGCGGAAGAGCGCGACGGCCTCGAGGTACTGCTGCACCTCTTCGAGCAGCGCGGGCATGTCGATCCTGATCGTGTCTGACTCTGCCGCGGTCATGCTCAGAGAATCGGATCGAGAGGCCCCTGACTTGAGGGATCCGTCGGATCGGCCGCGACCGATGCCGCATTTCCAGGCGTACCATGGGAGGCAGGGATGTCGGCGTTCACGCCAGAGCCGCGCTACTCGGATCCTCCGACGGTCGACTTGACCGAATCGGGGTACCGCGTGCTGCCGCCGATCGAGGCGTATCCGGCCCCGGTACCGGCACGGAAGTCGCTGGGCCGCAGGCTGGTCGGGATGCTCGCGGCGGCGGGCGCCTTCATCGCCAAGTTCGGAGTGTTCCTCTACAAGCTGAAGTTCGTCACGGTCGCCGGGTCGATGATCGTCTCGATCGGCGCCTACGCACTTCTCGGCGGCTGGTGGTTCGGGGTCGGTCTCGTCGCGCTGATCTTCATCCACGAGATGGGCCACGTGCTCGCGCTTCGCCGGCAGGGCATCAAGGCGTCGGCACCGCTCTTCATCCCGTTCATGGGCGCCGTGATCGGCATGAAGCAAATGCCTGCAAACGCCTGGCGCGAGGCCGAGGTCGGCCTCGCCGGGCCTGTGCTCGGGACTCTCGGCGCTGCCGCGATCTGGGCGGTCGGTGCCTACGAGAATTCCCACTTCCTGATCGCGCTCGCCTTCGTCGGGTTCTTCCTGAACCTCTTCAACCTGATCCCGGTCGTGCCACTCGACGGTGGCCGCGCGGTCGCGGCGCTTCATCCGGCGATCTGGGTGCTCGGGCTCGGTGGGCTCGTCGCGATCGAGGTTCTGCGGCCGAGCCCGATCCTGCCCTTCATCATCGTTGTCGGCGGGATCGAGCTCTGGCGGCGCTGGCGGACGCGCGGGTTCGCCGCAAACGCCGCCTACTACGCGGTGAAACCGTGGCAGCGGCTCATCGTCGGGGCGGTCTATCTCGGCCTGATTGCGCTGCTCGTGCTCGCGATGAGCGCGACGCACGTCCCGCACGACTTCTAGCCTCGAAGCCGGTTTTCTCGCACGGGGCGACAGAAGTCGTTTACCGCGCAAGAAACCCTTTGGGTAAGCCATTTGTGACTATTGCTTCCGGCCGAAAGGCCGGGTACCGTATCCAGGTTCCCGCGGTCCCAAGAGGCCCATCGGGTCTCTCGCGGGGGCAGATAGACGGCTAGAAAGATCGGCAGATGAGCACGGGTGTGCATCGCTGCCGCGTTGGATTCCAATCTGGGAGGCTACGAATGGCGAGTAGCATCAAGATCAAGGTGAACGGGCTCACGCACGGCGTGACCGCGAGCCTCGATACGCCGCTTCTCTACGTTCTGCACAACGAGCTCCATCTGCATGGCCCGCGGTTCGGTTGCGGTCTTGCGCAGTGTGGCGCCTGCTCGGTGCTGCTGGACGGCAAAGAGATCCGGTCCTGTGTGACCCCGGTCGCTGCGGTGTCGGGGAAGAACATCACGACGCTCGAAGGCCTGCCGGCTTTGTGGGCGGCGCAGCGCGGTACGTCGGCTGCTGCTCCGGCTCTGCATCCGTTGCAGCAGGCGTGGATCGACGTTCAGGTGCCGCATTGCGGTTACTGCCAGAACGGGATGATGATCCAGGCTGCCGATCTGCTCGCGACGACGAAGAACCCGTCCGAGGATCAGATCCGCACGGCGATGAACGGGCATCTCTGCCGCTGCGGGACGTATCCGCGGATCCTGACCGCGATCCAGAAGGCCGCGGCCGTGATGGCGAAGGCAGGTGCGTGATGACGGGTCTGATGCATGAGAAGGAGTTCTCGCGCAAGTCGTTCGTGAAGGGCGGCGGCGCGCTGATCATCGGGTTCTCGGTCGTCGGTTCGGCGCTTGCCGGCAAGGCGTCGGCCGCGTTCCCGGCGACACCGCCTACGCCGGCAGGGTTCAACCCGGACCTGAATCAGGTCGATTCGTGGATCACGATCAACGCTGACGAGACCGTGGTGTTGAAGACGAGCCAGATCGAGACCGGCAACGGGATCACGACGGGCTTCCTGCAGGTTCTGGCGGAGGAGCTCGACGCCGACATGTCGCAGATGCGTTACGGCATGTTCAACGCGAGCAGCCACACGGTGGTCGACACCTGGGTTGCCGGCTCGACCGGCGGCGAGGGTGGCTCGAACGCGATGTCGGGCACGGGGCCGAAGATCCGCAACGTCGGTGCGCTCGCGCGCCAGGCGCTGCTCGGTCTGGCCTCGACGCAGCTCGGCGTTCCGGTCGCGAACCTGACGATCGACAAGGGCGTCATCTCCGGCGGTGGCCAGAGCGTTAGCTTCGGCAAGCTCGTCGGCGGCAAGCTGCTGAAGATCAGCGGCGCGAACGTGAACGCTGCAGCCGGGTGTCGCGCCGGCGAAGCCGTTCACCGCGTACAAGACGGTGCTGAAGGATCCGAATCCCGGTCACGCGGATCGACATTCCGGACAAGGTGTCGGGTAAGTACACCTACGTGCAGCAGGTCCGGGTTCCGGGGATGCTGCACGGCCGCATGGTTCGCCCGCGTGGTCAGGGTGCGTACCCGTACAACTCGAACGTCCCGGTGAGCATCGATGCGACGTCGATCTCGCATATTCCGGGCGCTCAGGTCGTGCACGTGAACAACTTCCTCGGTGTTGTTGCGCCGAAGGAGTACGACGCGATCCAGGCGGCTGCTCAGCTCAAGGTGGTCTGGAACACGAACCCGATCCTTCCCGGAACGGGCAACCTGTGGAAGCACTACCGCGCCGAGGACTCGTCGGGTGCGATCCCGGCGACGGTCGGCGCCAACAAGGGCAACGTCGACGCTGCTCTCGCCGCGTCGGCGCACACGGTGTCGGGGAGCTTCGCTCACCACTACCAGGGTCACATGCCGATCGGGCCGAGCTGCGCGATCGCCGACGTTCAGTCGAACCTGGCGACGATCTGGAGCAACACCCAGAACGTGTACAGCCTGAACTCCGACCTGGCGAACGTGCTCTCGCCGCTGTCGGGTAACCAGATCCGGGTCATCTTCTACGAGGGCTCGGGCTCGTTCGGCAACGGTTGTGTCGCGTTCGACACGGCGGAGTCGGCGGCGATCATGTCGAAGGCGCTCGGCAAGCCGGTGCGTCTGCAGATGATGCGTTGGGACGAGCACGGCTGGACGCATTACGCGCCGGCGAACCTCTACGACATGCGTGCCGGTGTCGATGCCAACGGGAACATCACGGCGTACGAGGCGACCGGGTTCGGTCAGGGCGGTACGTCGATCTACACCGGCCGCGAGCTCGCGGGCCCGGTCGGCGCTCCGACCCCGACGTCCAACGCGCATCCCGACCAAGGTCAACGGCGCGCGGAGCGAACACCGAGAACAGCTCGCCGTGGATGAAGGTCGTGAACACGAACTACAAGCTGATCAACAAGCCGATCGATTCGACGATGGGCATCTTCCACAGCGGCCCGCTGCGTGCGCCGGGTGCCCAGCAGATGACGTTTGCCGATGCGCAGACGATCGACATGCTGGCAGTCGCGGCGGGCATGGACTCGCTGCAGTTCCGCCTCCAGAACATGCTGACCGATGATCAGAACCAGCGCTGGTCGGCAGTGCTGTCGGCGGCGGCGAAGGCTGCGAACTGGAAGCCGTGGGTCTCCGGCTCGAACCTGAGCAAGGAGAACGTCGTCACGGGTCGCGGTATCGCCAACAGCCATCACGGCGGCGCGTACGCGGCCTGCGTGGTCGATATCCAGGTGAACAAGAAGTCCGGGCAAGATCCTCGTCACGCACATCTACGCGGCGCAGGACTCCGGCTTCGCTGTGAACCCGAGCCTGATCTACAACCAGATGATCGGCAACGTGATCCAAGGCACGAGCCGTGCACTCTGGGAGGAGGTCACGTTCAACAAGAACAACGTCACCTCGATCGACTGGGTCACCTACCCGATCCTCCGCTTCAAGGACCATCCGAACGTGACGAACGTCCTTGTCCAGCGGACCGATCAGCCGTCGCTCGGCTCCGGCGAGCCGGTCACGTGCCCGCTCACGGGCGCGATCGCAAACGCGTTCTTCGACGCCACGGGCGTGCGCCTGCACGAAGCACCCATGACGCCGGGACGCGTGCGGGCGACGCTGAAGGCAGCGGGCGTCATTTAGCCTCCCGCCAACGGTAGACCTCAGGGGCCCGGGCGACCGGGCCCCTGACTCTTAAGAGCGGCCGGCCGGATCAGAGCCAGCGCTTGAGCCGGAAGAACGCGAGCATCCCGACGAGCGCGGATGCCATCACCCCGAAGACGACCCAGAAAGCCCAGGCGGTGTCGAAGCCCGGGAAGTCGAGGTTCATGCCGAAGAACCCCGTGATCAGGGTCAGCGGGAGCAGGATCACCGAGAACACGGTCAGGATCCGCAGGATGTCGTTCTGGCGGTGGTTGATCACCGCCTCGTTCGTGCTCTCGAGCGCCTCGACCACCTCCTTGTAGTTGTCGAGCAGGTCCCAGATGCGCTCGGTCGCGTCGACGATGTCGTCGAAGTAGAGCTCGAGCTCCTCGGGCAGGAACCGCTTGACGTGCCGCTCGAGCAGCCGCAGCGTCGAGCGCTCCGGCTTGATGATCTTCCGGTAGCTGATGATCTCCTGCTTGACGTTCGAGATGTCGCGGACGACCTCGTCCGAGCGGCCCTCGAAGACATCGTCCTCGAGCGAGTCGAGCTTGTGCCCGATCTTGTCGAGGATCGGGAAGCAGTAGTCGAACAGGTCGTCGAGCACCTCGTAGAGCAGCCGGCCCGAGCCCTTCGAGAAGAGCTGCTCGCGGAACGCCTCGTCCTCCTCGCAGCGGGCGAAGAGGCGCGAGACCGGCTTGAGGTCGGCGCCCGGGAAGCGTGACGAGGTAGTCGGGCCCGACGAACGCGTCGAGCTCGACGGCGTTCAGCCGCTGGATCGCCCGGTCGTAAGCGGGGAAGTGGAGGACGGCGAAGAGATAGCCCTCGTCGGCGTAGTCGTCGACCTTCGGGCGCTGGCGCTTGGAGAGGACGTCCTCGACGTCGAGCGGATGCCAGCCGAAGCGGTCCGCGAGCTCCTGGACCGCGTCGAGGTGAGGGCTCGTCGAGATGGATCCAGGTGAGGCCGGCGGCGCTGAGCTCAGCGGGGATGCGCGGCGCCACGGCATCCACCGTGAGGTCGCGACTGCGCGTACGCCGGATCCGGGGCAGGCTGGGCATTCAGACTGACCTTTCCACAAGTACTGAGCGGATCCTCGACGATGGGCAGCATGTTCCAATTGTAGCGTCAAACAGGCGCAGGCTCCGCGAGCGCCGGAATCGCCGCCTCGTCGTGCGGGATTCGGCGCAGCCCCGCCGGGATGAACCGCTCCATGAGGAGAGCGCCGCCCGCCGCGGCCAGGCACACGAGCGACGCGAGCGGCCACAGCGCGAACGGGCGCGCCGCGAGGATGAACCCGCCGACCGCCGGCCCGACCGCTCCGGCGAGGCCCCAGGACAGCGAGTGCACCGCGAAATAGCGGCCGCGCAGGTGCTCGGGGCCGATGTCCGCAACGAGCGCCTGGTGCGCAGGGCCGTGGAAGCACTCGCCGATCCCGAACAGCCCGTAGGCGACCGCGAACCCGACGAATGCCGCCGTCGCTTCGAGCCAGTAGCCCGTTGCGTCGACGAGCAGCCAGGCGACGGCCCAGAGGAGCGGCATCAGCGCCAGTGCCCGCATGCGGCGCTTGCCCTCGATGAAGCGCGAGAGCGGGAGCTGCGCCAGCACGATCACGCCCGTGTTGAAGGCAAAGACCAGTCCGATCTGGCGTTCGCTGATCCCGCTCTGGTCGCGTGCGAACTGCGGGAAGAGCGATGTGAGCGAGTACCCGGCTGCGACGAACATGAAGTTCAGCACCCAGAGCCCGAGGAAGGTCCGGTGGCGGAGCACCGCGGCGTACGAGACCTTCGAGCCGGACTCGTTCGGCGCCGGTCCCGGGTCGTGGATGAAGAACAGCACGACGGCGTAACAGAGGTAGGTCGCCGCGTCGAGCAGGAAGAGAAGGGTGAAGCTGCGTGGGTTCGCGACATGGGCGATGAGCCCGCCGACGATCCCGCCGAGGCCGACGCCGAGGTTCATCGTCAGCCGTTGCTGGGCGAACGCCGCGTGCCGTCGCGAGGCAGGCGTGAGGCGCGAGATCAGCGTCGACTGGCTCGGCCAGAAGCCGGCCGACCCCGCGCCCTCGATCGCCATCAGCACGTACGCCTGCCAGGGCTCGCGGACGAGCGGCATCAGCCCGAAGCCGACCGCCTGGAGCACGAGGCCGCAGCCGAGAGTGATGCGGGGGCCGACCCGGTCGATCAGGTGCCCGGCGAGGATTCCCGCTGCGAGCAGCGCCGCCGACGAGACCCCGACGATCAGCCCGGCGGTGCCGAGCCCGAACCCGCGGACATCGTGCAGGTAGATGACGAGGAAGGGGAGCACGATCCCGTTCCCGAACGAGTTGAGGACGCCGCCGATCTGCAGCAGCCAGACGTCTCGGGGCAGCCGCGGATCGAAGCGGCGGAGGGCCCGCGCAACCACGTTGCTGAACCTATCGGAGCTCCGTTCACCAGATTGGATCCAAAGCTTTCTAAACGGGATCCAAGATGCGTCGATATTGCTGCTAAGCTGAGCCAATACACCAGTTTGGGATCCAAGATCGCCATATCCGTAGCCAAGTAACCACAGAGATCGGGGAGACACACACCATGGCAGCCAAGCAAGCGAAGGTTTCCGGCGCAGCCGAGCTGGCGCTCAGATGGTCGAACGACTCGCGCTGGCAGGGGATCAGCCGGCAGTACACGGCGGAGGACGTCGTGGCGCTGCGAGGCCGCTATCCGGTGGTGCACACCCTCGCGGAGCTCGGAGCCGAGCGCCTCTGGGAGCTACTGCACGCCGCGCGAGCCGATCACGGCGCTCGGCGCCGTCACCGGCGGCCAGGCCGTGCAGATGGTTCGTGGCGGGCTTCAGGCGATCTACCTCTCCGGCTGGCAGGTGGCGGCCGAGGCGAATCTCGCCGGCCACACCTACCCGGATCAAAGCCTCTACCCGGCAAACAGCGTGCCGGCGCTCGTGCAGCGGCTCAACAACGCCCTGCTGCGCGCCGACCAGATCGACGCGGCCGAGGGCAACGACGACATCCGCTGGCTCGCGCCGATCGTCGCCGACGCCGAGGCGGGATTCGGCGGGGCGCTGAACGCCTACGAGCTGATGAAGTCGATGATCGAGGCGGGCGCCTCGGGCGTGCACTTCGAGGATCAGCTCGCGGCCGAGAAGAAATGCGGGCATCTCGGCGGCAAGGTGCTCGTCCCGACGAGCCAGTTCGTTCGCACGCTTGCTCGCGGCGCGGCTCGCTGCGGACGTCCTCGACGTGCCGACCGTGCTCGTCGCCCGCACCGACGCGCTGAGCGCATCGATGCTGACGAGCGATATCGACCCGGCCGACGCGCCTTTCCTGACCGGCGAGCGGACACCCGAAGGGTTCTTCATGGTGCGAGACGGGATCGAGGCGGCGATCGCGCGGTCGCTCGCCTACGCGCCCTACGCCGACCTTCTCTGGTTCGAGACCTCGACGCCGGATCTCGACGAGGCCCGCGCGTTCGCCGCCGCGATCCACGAGCAGTTCCCGGGCAAGCTCCTCGCCTACAACTGCTCGCCGTCGTTCAACTGGCGGCGGCACCTCGACGATGCCGAGATCGCGAAGTTCCGCGAGACCCTCGGCGACCTCGGCTACCAGTTCCAGTTCATCACGCTCGCCGGCTTCCATTCGCTCAACGCATCGATGTTCGAGCTCGCGCGCGACTTCGCGACCGAAGGGATGCCGGCGTACGTGCGGCTGCAGGAGCACGAGTTCGAGCTCGAGGCGTCCGGCTACACGGCAACGCGCCACCAGCGCGAGGTCGGCGCGGGGTACTTCGACCGGATCGCCGAGATCGTCGGCGGCGGGGAGTCCTCGACGCTGGCGTTGCGCGGTTCGACCGAAGCGGAGCAGTTCGAGTCCGAAGCTGCCTGAGTTGGCCCCCGCAGCCGAGGCTCTCGCTCCCGGCGACGAGGAGATCCTGTCGCCGGGAGCCCTCGCGCTCGTCGCGCGCCTGCACGACGAGCTGAACGGCGACCGGCTCGAGCTGCTCGAGCGCCGGCAGGAGCGTCAGCGGGAGCTCGACGCGGGCATCCGGCCCGAGTTCGTGGCTGCCGCCGGCGGGGAAACGGGCTGGACGGTCGCGCCGGCGCCTCCCGACCTCCGGGACCGGCGCTGCGAGATCACGGGCCCGCCGGATCGCAAGATGATGATCAACGCGCTGAACTCCGGCGCCCGGGTGTTCATGTGCGATTTCGAGGACGCGTGCTCGCCGACGTGGGCGAACATCGTCGACGGCCAGCGGAACCTCCGCGACGCGGTGCGCCGGACGATCTCGCTCGAGACGCCCGAGAAGAGCTACACGTTGAACGAGCAGACGGCCGTGCTCGTCGTGCGCCCGCGCGGCTGGCACCTCGAGGAGCGGCACGTCACCGTCGCCGGCGAGCCCGTCTCGGCGTCGCTCTTCGACTTCGCGCTCGCGTTCTTCCACAACGCGCCCGAGCTGCTCGCGCGCGGGAGTGGGCCCTACTTCTACCTGCCGAAGCTCGAGAATCACGAGGAGGCGAGGCTCTGGGCCCGCGCCTTCGCGATCGCCGAGGAGATGCTCGGAGTGCCGTGGGGCTCCATTCGCTGCACCGTTCTGCTCGAGACGATCCTGGCGGCGTTCGAGATGGACGCGATCCTCTACGAGCTGCGCGAGTACGGCTGCGCGCTCAACGCGGGGAGGTGGGACTACATCTTCTCCACGATCAAGAAGTTCGGCGCCGTCCTGCCCGATCGCGCGCAGGTGACGATGACCGTGCCGTTCATGCGCGCGTACACCGAGCTGCTCGTGCGCTCGTGCCACGCCCGCGGGGCGCACGCGATCGGCGGGATGGCCGCGTTCATCCCGTCCCGGCGCGACCCGGCCGTGAACGAGATCGCGCTCGCCAGGGTCCGGGAGGACAAGCTCCGCGAGTCGGGAGACGGCTTCGACGGGACGTGGGTCGCGCATCCCGATCTCGTTCCGATCGCCACGGAGGTCTTCGACGAGGTGCTCGGCGACCGCCCGAACCAGCTCGAGCGCCTGCGGGACGAGGTCGAGGTGGCTGTCGACGAGCTCCTCGACTTCGACGATCCCGGGCGGCGAGATCACCGAGAACGGCTTGCGCGCCAACATCTCGGTCGGAGTGTTGTACCTCGACGCCTGGCTCCACGGCACCGGCGCGGCCGCGATCGACAATCTGATGGAGGACGTCGCGACCGCCGAGATCGCCCGCTCCCAGGTGTGGAGCTGGGTCAAGGCCGGCGAGTTCGACGCCGACCTGGTGCGCCGCGAGCTCGAGCAGATCGAGGCGGGCGACGAGGCGAAGCGCCTTTTCGCCGAGGTGGCGCTCGCCGACGAGCTTCCGGACTTCCTGACTCTCAGCGCCTACCCGCGCCTGCGCGACCCGTAGGCTCAGGCGTCGGCGTCGAAGTCGTCGAACATCGCCGCGATGCGGTCGAGGACCACGGCAGCGGCTGCCAGGTCGGCGGTGCGCACGTCGCCGAGAGCGTCGGCCCAGCGGCTCTCGAAGAGCGCGCGGCGCCGTGCGATCAGCTTCCGGCCCTCCGCGGTGAGCGAGCACGTGACCACGCGCCGGTCGTGCGTCGAGCGGTCGCGAGTGACGAAGCCGAGCTCCACGAGCGAGTCGAGCATGTGGCTGACCGTGGCCGGGGAAAGATCGGCGGCGGTGGCGAGCTCGCCGGCCGAGAGGTCATCGCGGTCGTCCAGGGCGAAGAGGAGCTGGTACTGGGCGAAGCTGGGCGCCCCGGGGCGGTGTGTCTCGCGGCCGCGCAGCCGCCGCACTGCGACCATCGCACGCTTGAACGAAGCTCCGAGCCGGGTGACCGCCTCGTCGCGAGCTGGCGATGGCGGGGCAGCCGTTGTCACGCGACGCTCTCCGCCAGTTGCGCCGAGGTCGGCATCGGGGCGGGGTCGGCGGCGTGCCGCGCCGCGCGCTCGGCGTATGTGAGGACGATGCAGGGCACGATCGCTGCGGCGGTGATCCCGACCGACCACCAGAACGCCGTGCCGTAGGCCTCGGCCGCCTGTTCGAGGGTGTGCGCGCCCAGGAGCGCGCGCTCGAGCACGACGGCGAGCACGGCGGTGCCGATCGAGCCGCCGATCCGCTGGACGATGTTCAGCTGCGGCGCCGCATCGGACAGCTCAGAGTGCTTGAGCGCGGCGTAGGCGGCGGTCATCGCCGGCATGAAGGCGAAGCCGACACCCATCCCGCGAACGACGCCGATCAGGGAAAGGGCGAGGATCGACGTGTGCGCGCCGATCATCGCGAACGGGATCGTCGCGAGCGTCGTGACGATGACGCCGATCAGCGCCATCGGCCCGCCCCCGTAACGGTCGGTCAGGCGTCCCGCGATCGGCATGATCGCCGCCATCCCGAGGCCCATCGGTGCGGTCAGGAGACCCGTGTCGAGCACGCTCTCGAACCTGACCTGCTGCCAGTAGAGCGGTAGCAGCACCATTCCGCCGAAGAGAGCGGCGCCCAGGCAGAACATCGCGACCGACGCCGAAGCGAAGGTCGCGCGGCGATAGAGGTGAAGATCGAGCAGGGGGCGCGGGACCCGCAGCGCGTAGACCGCAAATACGCCGATCAGGATGATTCCGAGGATCAACGGGACGAGCACACGGGGCGTGGCGATCTGCCCGGTCGCGCCGATCTCTGCGAGCCCGTAGGTCAGAAGCGGCACACCCGAGGCGAGCAGCAGGAAGCCCGGCACGTCGAGCTTCTCGGCGGGGGAGCGCGTGCCACGCGGAAGCATCCGCCACGCAGCGATGAACGCGGCGATCCCGATCGGGATGTTGACGAAGAAGATCCAGCGCCAGCTCAGGTTGTCGACGATCAGACCGCCGATCGTCGGCCCGAAGATCGGCGCGAGCATCGCCGGGATCGCGACAACGCTCATCACGCGCCCCATCCGCTTGGGGCCGGCTGCGCCTGCGAGCATCATCTGCCCGATCGGCAGGAGCATCCCGCCGCCGATGCCCTGGAGGATGCGGAAGACGATCAGCTGGTCGGTCGAGGTCGCGAAGCCGCACAGCGCGGAGCCGGCGGTGAACAGGACGAGCGAGATCAGGTACACGTTGCCCGGCGCCGAACCGGCGCGCGGCCCAGCCGGTCACCGGGATCACGGCGGCGAGCGCGAGCATGTAGCCGGTCAGCACCCACTGGATCGATGCGAGCGGGGAGTGGAGGTCACGGCCGAGCGTGTCGAGCGCGACGTTGACGATCGTCGTGTCGAGGATCGACATGATCGAGCCGAGGACGACGACGGTCGCGATCCGCCAGACATGCGGGTCGATCCGGTCCGAAAATGCTGCTTCGCTCACGCGCTTCTCCCTCCCCTGTTCGCTTAGGTAGCTAAAGGTTAGCTAACGAAGCGAACCTGGTCAACTGCTCCATGGCGGTCAGGCCAGTGTGAGGACGAGCCGGTTCCCCGACGGGTCGACCGCCGCCGGATCCGAGCCATCGCCGCTCACCGGGTGGCCGGCGGTCTCGAGCCGCGCAACGAGCCGCTCGCGCTCAGCGGAGTCGGGCAGCACGATCGTCGCGTGCAGGAGACGCGCTGTCCCGGGCGGCGCGGGGGAGGCTCCCGCGCTCTCCCAGGTGTTCGCCGCCGAGGTGGTGGTGATATCCGCCCGCGCTCAGGAATGCCGCCTGGTTGCCGAGTTGCGCCATCAGCCCGAAGCCGACGACGTCGCGGTAGAAGGCGATCGTGTCGGCGATCGAGGCGACGCAGAGATGGACGTGGCCCATGACGGTTCCGGCCTCGAGCCCGTCGAACGGCTCCGTGCCGGGGTCGTCGAGCAGGCCGAGGAGGTCGTCGACGTCGAGCGGAAGCGTCGTCATCCGGCCCGCGACCTGCCCCTCCCAGATCGACCGCGGCCGGTCTGCGTAGATCTCGATCCCGTGGCTGTCGGGGTCACGGAGGTAGATCGCCTCGCTGACGTTGTGATCCGAGAGCCCCTCGAGCCGGACCCGGTCACGGGCCGCATGGGCAAGCCAGCGAGCGAGATCGGCGCGCTGCGGGACGAGCAGCGCGAAGTGGAAGAGCCCCGTGTGACCGCGCGCCGAACGAGCGCCCGGCTCCTCGACCAGCACGAGCAACTCGCGACCGGAGACACCGAGCGAGGCGCGGCCGTTGCCCGCCTCGAGCGCCTCGAGGCCGATAACGGTCCGGTAGTAGTCGAGCGAAGTCGTGAGGTCCGACACGCTGAGCTCGACCGGCCCCACCCTCGCGTCGGGCGAGATCTCGGCCGGCGGCGTGCCTGCCGCTTCGAGCTCCTCCGGGTCGCGAGGCGTCTCGCCGCCGACATCGAGGTCCGTGCTCATTGCGCCAGCGTATGCAAACCCGGCGGGCTCGTGGACCTTACGGAAACTCTTACCTACCTTCGGCGCCGAGGGACGTCTTAGGGGCAGGAGACCGACTTGCGAACCCCGCACAACCATAGGCCCGAGCAGAGCGCCGGGGGCGGCGGCATCGCCGGCCTGGAGCTCGTGTGCCATCTCCTCGACCCCGAGGGTCGCGCGCTCTGCTTTGCGAATGTGAGCGGCCGCCCGGTGCACGATTCGCTCCCCCCTGACACGTACTTCACGTTCCCGCGCGAGCCCGAGACGACCTGCGACGGCTGCGGCCGCCCGCGCTGCCCCGTGTGCGCCGAGATCGACCGGGCGCTCGACGAGATCGCCGCGTAGCTCAGTCGTTAGCCGAGGGCACCGCCAGAATCCGGCGGGTGTCCAACTGGAGCTTCGTCGCCGTGGCGGCGACCGTCCTGGTGTACGCCGCGCTTTCGCATCGGCTCGAGCGAACGGTGGTCAGCGCCGCGATCTTCTTCGTCACCGTCGGGCTCGCTCTGGGGAACAAGGGGCTCGGCTGGATCGACATCCACGGCGACGGCAGCCAGATCCGAAGGCTGGCCGAGATAACGCTCACGCTGGTCCTCTTCGCGGACGCCTCGCGGATCGACCTGCGGACGGCCTGGAGGGAGCACGCTGTCCCGGCACGACTTCTCGGGATCGGCCTGCCGCTCACGATCTTCGCCGGCTGGCTCATCGGAGTGGTCGCATTCGGTGACCTGGGCGGGGCGGAGGTCTTGATCCTCGCGGTCATCCTCGCCCCGACCGACGCCGCGCTCGGGCAGGCGGTCGTGACGGATCAGCGGCTGCCCTCCAGGATCCGGCAAGGCCTGAACGTCGAGAGCGGCCTGAACGACGGGCTCTGTGTCCCGATCCTGCTGGTCGCGATCGCGATCGCGAGCACCGACGACGGGAAGGTCACCGGTCACCACGCCGTGAAGCTCGTCGTCGAGGCGATCGGCGGCGGAGCGATCGGCGGGGTCGTGGCGGGCGGGCTCGCAGCGCTGATCGTGACCGTTGCGGTACCTCGCAAGCTGATTGCGAGCTCATGGCTCCAGGTCGTGCCGGTGGCCGCCGCGGCACTTGGCTACGAATTGGCATCCGCGCTCGAGGGCAGCGGTTTCATCGCGGCGTTCGTCGGCGGGATCGTCTACGGCGCCCTGCACCCGGGCACCGGCGGAGAGGCGAGCTATCTGATCGAGGAGCTCGGCGAGCTCACGAACGCGATCACCTTTCTCATCTTCGGCGCCGTCTTCGTCGGACCGATGCTCAGCAACGTCACGTGGTCGGCCGGGCTCTACGCAGTGCTCAGCCTGACGGTCGTGCGGATGATCCCGGTCGCGATCGCGCTCGTCGGGACGCGACCACGGCTGCAGACCACGGCGTACGTCGGTTGGTTCGGCCCGCGCGGTCTCGCGTCGATCGTCTTCATCGTGATCACCCTCGAAGGGACGACGCTCATCCACTCGGGCGTGATCGTGTCGGCGGTGGTCGCGACGATCACGCTGTCGGTGTACGCGCACGGCGTGACCGCGCGCCCGCTCACGGATCGTTACGCCCGCTGGTACCAGAGCCATCCGCGAGACGAGCTGCCTCCGATGGAGAGCGTGCACGTGAGCCACCAGCGCTGGCGGCGCCCTGTCAGTGCAGCGGCCGTCCCATCGCATCGCACGGAATGACGACATGGAGGCCGAGCGCCTTGGTGGCGGCGGTCATCTCCCCCAGCACCTGCGTCATGTCGGTCGGTTTCAGCGATCCGTTGCCGGGCGAGTATGGGTTGTTCAGGAACTGGATGACGAGCAGGCTGATCGCGAGCATCGCGGCGATCGTCCCGGCGATCACCGCCTGCGGGAGAACGTGCTCGTCGGGATCGGCGAAGAGGAAGGCGTAGAGAGCGACCAGGGCGCCGGTGACGAAGAGAATCAGCCAGAGTGGGCCGGGTATCGCGCCGTTTCCTGCCTTGATGCGGCTCAACCGGTCGGACTGGCGATCGGAGGTCTGGTCGAGCCACTTCGAGTAGGCGGCCTGCTGGGCGGCCGTCTTCGGAACGACCTTCGTGAAGGTCTCGAACAGCGGGACGCCCCACGGGTTCTGCAGCGGGCGCTGGCCGGCGCGCAAGGCCGGCCACTCGATGTTCACGGTGGCCCGTCCGTAACAGATCAGCTCGCCGGAGAGCAGCGCCGCTTGCGGCTGAGGCAAGAGCTGAGCGGTCTGGTACTGCTGGATCACATCGCTCGCCTCGCTCTGCGCTCCGCTCAGCGCCGTGCCGTAGGTGGTGAACGCGAGGAACACGACGAACCCGAGCAGCACCGAGAAGCCGGTCGCAAGCACTCCGAAGACGCCGGCCGCGCGGTCGCCGTCGTTGAAGAAGCCGCCCGGCGGCGAGAAGCGGCGGATGACGAGGAAGAGGCCGATCGAGACGGCGACCGCGACAAGGACGATGACGATGGTGAGTGGCAGGTTCAAGGCGTGACTGGCGAGAGAGTGACCGGCTACCCGCGTAGATACAGCAACACGGCCTTGACCCGCCGGCTGACGTCCTCGGATTCGCCGAGGTCGAGCTTCCAGAAGATCGCGTTGATGTGCCGCTCGACCGCCCGCCTGGTGATGACGAGCGCCTCGGCGATCGCCGTGTTCGACTTCCCCTCCGCGATCATGCCGAGGATCTCGAGCTCGCGGGGGGTGAGCTGGTCGAGCCTCGTGTCCTCGCGGCGGCGTTGGAGTGCGAGCAGCTCCTCGACGATCTTCGAGTCGACGACAGACCCGCCTGCGGCAACCTCGTGGAGCGCGCGGCCGAGCTCCTCGCGATCCTTGAGCCGCTCCTTGAGCAGGTAGGCCCGCCGGTCCGAGCCCTTGTCGAAAAGGGCTGTCGCATAGAGCGGCTCGGCGTGCTGGCTGAGCACCACGACACCGATCTCCGGGTGCGAGTCACGAAGCTCCTCGGCGACACGGATGCCCTCATCCGTGTTTGTCGGCGGCATCCGAATATCCGTCAGGACAAGGTCCGGCGCCGTCTCGTCGATCGCGGCGCGAAGCTCGTCCACATCACCGCACGTCGCCACGAGATCGACTTCGTCGATGCCTTCGAGCGCGCGAACGATTCCCTCCCGGGCGATGAAGCTGTCCTCTGCCAGGACGACGCGAATTGCCATGCACGCCAGGCTACCGTCGGTAGCTCAGCGCCAGGTCGAGCCGTGCGCGCGCCAGATCTCCTCGAGCAACGCGGGCCGCAGCCTCGGCTTCCAGACGATCTCGTCGGCCGAGCACGACATTGCCTCGCGCGGAAGGTCGTCCGGATGGGTCGCGCTGACGAGAACGACGACCGTCGACGGGCTCTCCGACTTGATCCGGCGCGCCGCGGCAATTCCGCCGAGCCCCGGCATCTCGACATCCATCAGCACGAGATCGGGATGAAGCTCGCCTGCCGCCTCGACCGCCCGCTCTCCGGACTCGGCCTCGGCAAGCAGTGAGAAGCCGGGCGCCGCCTCGACCAAGCGGCGCATTGCAGTACGAAACGGCTCGTGGTCGTCGACCGCGAGCACGCTTGGGCCTGAGATGGGTTGCCGGATCGCCTCCATGTGGGGCCGCTGACGATGATCCCAGCGACTACCCGCACCGCGCCAGCGTGCGCGCAGGTGGATTCGCGGGGGTGCTAACCGACCGGGACGACAGCGTGGACGGTAGTTCCCGTTCCGGGCTCGGATCTAACGTCGAGCTCGCCACCGACGGCAGCGATGCGGTCGCGCATGCTGACGAGGCCGATGCCGTCATCCTGTTCTCCCATCTGGAAGCCGATGCCGTCGTCCGCAACCTCGACCTGGACGGCTCCGTCCCGCCGTTCGAGTGTCACCGTCACACGCGTGCCCGGCCCGCCGTGCTTCGTTGCGTTCTGGATCGCTTCCAGCGAGCAGAAGTAGATCGCCGCCTCGATCGTCGGATCGCAGCGCCCGATCCCGTCGTCGACGATCTGCACGGGAAGGGGCGAGCTCGCCGCCGCCACGCTCAGCCCGTCCGCGAGCCCGCGCTCCCGCAGCACGGTCGGGTAGATGCCGTGCGCCAGCCCGCGCAGCTCCTCGACCGCCGCCGTTGCATCGTCACTGATCTCGTCGAGCTCGCTTGCAACATCTTCCTCCGAGATCCGGTCGCGGAGCAGCGCCAGCTTGATCTGGATCGCCATCAACCGCTGCTGCGCGCCGTCGTGCAGATCGCGCTCGAGACGAAGGCGCTCCTGCTCTGCCGCCGTTGCGATGCGACCGCGAGATGCGCGGAGCTCGTCGACGAGCCGGGCGTTCTCGAGCAGCATGAACGAGCTGGCCGCGAGCCCCTCGAGAACTGCCGGATCCGTATCGAGTGTCGAGTCGTGTACGAGGACGGCAACCGTGCTCCCGGCCCGCACGATCGGCGTGATCTGCTGCTCGGCCGCCCCGGCGGACAGATCGAGCGCGCGCCCGTCGACACCCACGTAGGCGCCGTTCTCCGAAGCGGGAAACGCGAGTGTGAGCGTCGGATCGCCGACCGTGTCCCGCATCAGTGCCTCCACACGCGCGGGGGTGGCAGCGGTGTCTTGCATCGATGCGACGAGCTGCCCGACCCGCGTCGCGGCGAAGATCCGGCCCCTGATCTGGCCGACGAGGAATGCGATCGGCACCGCGATCGACGCCGCGCCGCACAGGTAGCGGAGCGTGGGCTTTGCCCCGGGCGCCGCGCTCCCGACCACCCGGTAGAGGAGAAAGGTGAGGACAGAGGCGACGACGAGGTACATCACCGGCTCGAGTGTCCGGCGCCTCAGGCGCGACGGTGCGCGCGTTTTCAGGAAGAGGCTGACGGCCACGGCAACAAGGGCTGCCGTAGTGACGACCGTGAAGAGCGACGCAAGTGCCTTGCCCAGGCCGGATGCACCATCGACGACCTGCAGAGCGTTGTCGGGGCAACGGTCGCCGCAATCGGTGAACGGCCCTCCTACGGGTAGCCGATCTGAAAAGAGCAGGATCAGGCTCCAGAGGACGACCGTTGCGACCGCCAGGCCCGCAACCAGCCGGCGATCGAGGCCGGAGCCCAGGTGGTCGGCGGGAAAGCTCAGGTAGACGTAGGCGAGGTAGACGATGTAGACAGCCCAGACCGTCATCCCGAGCGTGTACGCGAGCGCGCTGGGCGAGCCGTTCAGCGAGCTGAGCGCGAACGTCCCGGCGACGCCGAGACCTAGGGGCCCGAGCCGGCTGTCGGGTCGCCGCCACCACGTGTAGACGCCCGCAATCGTCCAGGCGAACACGAAACTGCCGCGCAGGATCCCGGTGCTGACCGGCTGGAGGAGCGAATCGTGGGCGCCGACGTACCAGGCGCTCCAGCTCGCTGCGAGAGCGCCCGCAACGGTGGTCACGGTCAGCGTGGCGACTCGCGCTTGCCGCCGGTGCGCGAGCGTCGTAACTGGTGTGGCGGCGTCGACCATGAGCGGCGGCCGCGACCCTCGCGGCGGTCGTGGCAAAGGCTAACGCAAGGATTCTGCGTCTTCAGGCGGTGCGCTGCGCCCGTGGTCCGCCGGTGTGGGCCGGTGGTGTGCACACCGCGGGCAGCACCCGGGAAGAGTGATGGACACACTCTTGTGGTGCTTCGGGGTCCGCTTGATACTCGCCGACGTGGCCGTCAACGCCAATCGAGAGCTTCCGTTCGAGCACGTGCACGCGAAGGTGCTCGTCCCGGCGCCGCGGCCGGGCAGCATCTCGCGCACCGCAGTCATCAACCGTCTGCGGGCATCGCAGTCGTTCCCGCTCGTAACGCTGGTCGCGCCGGCGGGCTCGGGGAAGACGACAATCCTCGCGCAATGGGGCGATCGAGACGACCGCCCGTTCGCCTGGGTTTCGATCGACGATCGCGACAACGACCCGGTCGTCCTGCTCCGTGACGTCGCCGCTGCGATCGACCGTGTGACGCCGCTCGACCGGGCGGTGCTGAACGCGCTCCGGACACGCAGCCGATCGGTCTGGACGGCCGCCGTTCCCAGGCTTGCGGCTGCGATAGCCACGAGCGAGTCACCGCTCGTCCTGGTGCTCGACGACGCATCGCGGCTGACCTCGCCGGCGTCGGCCGAGATCCTCCGCGTCCTCGCGGAGCACATTCCGTCGCGTTCCACGCTTGCGCTCTCGGGGCGCCGCTCGCTTGGGCTTCCGATCGGCTCGATCCGTGCGCAGGGGCGTCTGTTCGAGATCGGGCCCGACTTGATCGCTCTCAGCCGCCGCGAGGCGGACGGCCTCCTGCGAGCTTCGGGGATCGAGCTCCGCGATGATCAGGTTTCCGACCTGCTCGATCGCACCGAAGGGTGGGCGGCAGGGCTTTATCTGGCCGCGCTCGCGATTCGGGACGGGGGAGACGTCGGCTTTTCGGGCGATGACCGGTATCTCGCCGATTACTTCCGGTCCGAGTGCCTTGCGGGCCTGGACTACGACGAGCGCTCGTTTCTTATGCGAACGTCCATCCTCGACACGATGAACCGTGCGCTCTGCGACGCGGTGCTGGAACGGAGCGGGTCGGCCAGGATGCTCGAGGCGCTGGACGACCTGAACCTCTTCGTGGTGCCACTCGACCGGTCGCGCAGCTCGTATCGCTATCACCGCCTTTTTCGGGAGATGTTGCTCAGCGAGCTCGAGCGACACGAGCCCGACCGGGTCCCGGCCCTGCGCGCTCTGGCTGCAGACTGGTACGAAACCAACGGTGAGCCCGACGCGGCGATCGTCCAGGCTGCCGCGACCGGCGACACCGACCGGGTTGCACGGCTGGTCGCCTCGTTCGCCATTCCCACCTGCAACGAGGGACGGATCGCGGTCGTCGAAGGTTGGCTAGCGCTCTTTACGCCGTCGCAGCTCGAGTGCTACCCGGCGGTAGCACTGCTCGGCGCCTGGGTGCATGCTCGCCGCGGCCGTACGCCGCAGGCCCGGCAATGGCTTGCGATCGCAGAAGGATGCTCCTTTGACGGGACGCTCCCGGATGGCAGCGCCTCGCTCCGTCCCTGGATCGCGCTCCTCCGGGCGAAAATGTGCGAGGGCGGCATCGACCAGATGCTCTGTAATGCCCGCGAGGCACTTGCCGAGCTCCCGGCCGAGAGCTGTTTCCGCCCAAACGCCCTTCTGCTCGAAGGCGCGGCGCTCGCATTGCTCGGTGATGCTGGACAGGCCGAGATCGCGCTGGCGCTCGCCGTGGAGTCGGCGGCGCCACGTGGTACGACCGACGTCTGGGTCGCCGCGTTGAGTCTACGAGCGATTCTCGCGGCCGAGCGAGGCGATCAGGCATCCGGAGATCGGTTCGCCGATGAGGCAAAGCAGATCGGTACGGGCGTGGACTGCATGGTCGCACGAGTGCTCCAGCTCTCGGTGTTTGCGCGAACGTTGCTCCGCCGGGGACGCTTCGAGGAGGCACGGCAGGAGCTGACTCTTGCGCGCCGGCTTGCGCCGTCGCTGCCGGCGGCGTTCCCCTGGCTCACGCTCCTGTCGCGTGTCGAGCTGGCGCAGGCGTACATCACGCTTCGGGACGTCGGAGAGGCGAAGGCGCAGCTCGCCGTGGCGGCCGAGATCCTCATCCGTCATCCGGATCTCGGGGTGCTCGGCTCGCGGTCGGCACAGCTTCAGGACGAGCTCGACGAGCTCCGCGACACCCGGTCGGCCTGCGAGTCGGGCCTTACGCGCGCGGAGCTCAGGTTGCTGCCGCTCCTTGCCAGCCACCTTTCGTTTCGGGAGATCGGCGAGCGGCTTTCGGTCACGCGTAACACGGTGAAGAGTCAGGCGATATCGGTGTACCGCAAGCTCGGGGCGACGAGCCGCAGCGAGGCGATCGAGCAGGCAGCAAGGCTCGGTCTGCTCGAGCTGGAGCCGGCGGCTCCGGTCGCGCTAGCGAGCTGATCGGGCGAACCGGCCCGAATGGCGGAGCTCAGTCCTCGTCTTCCTCGTCCGCGTCGTCGTCGTCCTCGTCGTCCAGATCGTCGTCGGTCTCTTCCTCGTCGTCTTCGGGCGCGAACTCGTATGAGAGCCCGGCCGGGGTGACGTCGATGATCAAGGGGACGTCGTCGTCGGTCAGGACGGCGTTGACGGCGCTGCGACCGTGGGAGCGGATTGCGTCCTTGCTCTCCTGCGGCAGCTCGGAGGCCTCCTCGGCCTCCTTCGTCACACAGACGTTGATCGTGCGTTGATCGTCGCCCTTCTGAACGTCACGTGCCCAGCCGATCTCCACGGAGCGACCCGGGAACTCGTAGAAGACACGCGCGCCGCTGATGATCTTCCATCTGGCCACGCGCGGATCTTAGACACAGGGCAGCGCCGCCCGATCGCGAGATCAGGCGGGATCACCGGCGAGGGTGATATGACTCTTTACGTGGAAGACAGCACAGAGGCTTCGCGTGAGTTCGGTGATGTGACGATCTGCGTTCGCGAGCTTCGGCCGGGGTTTTTCGAGGCGACGTTCACGCCGACCTCGCCCGAGACGCATCTTGCCCGTTACGGCTACAAGATCGACACGGCGAAAGGCCTGCGCGGGCGCACTCTCGCCGCCGCGATGGATACCGCCGAGGCGCACTGGCGCCAGAACTACCCGACGTAGCGCCGGCTTCCGCCAAGAAGCCGGGTGCTAGGCTGGCTTGAGCGTCCCGTGTCCTGACTCCCACACGAGCCCGCCGCTTGCTGTTCCGGGGAGTCGCCACGAAGGGCACCTATGGAGCAAGGCCGCACTCGAGTCCCGGTTGGCCTTGGCGTGCCGCGGGGCGGCTGAACTTGCGTACCGCGATCGTCTCCACGTATCCGCCGCGGGTCTGCGGGATCGGCACGTTCGCATCCGACCTGCGGGGGACCCTCGATGACGTCGAAGGGGTCGAACGCGTCGATCTCGTCGCGATCGTCCACGAGCCGTCGAGCCCGCAGCGACGCGGTGTTCTCGCGACGATCGCGCAGGCGGTGCGAGGCGACTACGTTCGCGCGGCCCGGATCCTCGGCCGGCTCGACGTCGACGTGGTCCTGCTCCAGCACGAATACGGGATCTTCGGCGGCCCGGACGGCGAGTACGTGCTGTCGTTCGCCCAGGAGCTTTCGCAACCGCTCGTCGTCACGCTCCACACCGTCCTCTCGGAGCCGTCACCGCATCAGGCTTCGGTTCTGACCGAGCTGTGCGCGCAGGCCGAGTTGGTCATCGTCATGACCGACACCGCGATGCGGCTCCTCGTCGAGTGCGGCGCCTGTCCGGCCGAGAAGGTGCGGATCGTCCCGCACGGCGCGCCGAGCCGGATCACCGCGCGCGCATCGGATGATTCCCGGCTTCCGAGGCGGCACCCGCACCGGGCGGACGGCGACGGCTTCCTGCTCTCCACGTTCGGCCTGATCTCGCCGGGCAAGGGACTCGAGAACATGATCGAGGCGCTCCCGAAGATCCTCGAGCGCCGTCACGACGTGACCTACGTGATCGCGGGCCGGACGCATCCCGACATCTCGCACCGCGAGGGCGAGCGCTACCGCGTGATGCTCGAGCAGCGCGTCCTCGAGCTCGGGCTCGGTGAGAACGTCGAGTTCGACGACCGTTTCCTGTCGATCGAGGAGCTCTCGAAGCTCCTGGCCGCAACGGACGTGTTCGTGACCCCGTACCGGAACCGTGAGCAGATCGCCTCCGGCGCGCTGACCTTCGCGCTCGCAGCCGGGTGCGGTGTGGTGTCGACGCCGTACTGGTACGCACAGGACATGCTCGCCTCGGGCGCCGGCCGCCTCGTCCCGTTCGACGACCCGGCGGCGATCGCCGAGGCCGTCGGCGGGTATCTCGACCACCCGGAGACTCTCGCCGCGGCGCGAGCGGAAGCACGCCGGGTCTCGTCGTCGCTCTCCTGGCCGGCGGTGGCCGACGCGACCGCATCGGTGCTGGAGGAGGCGGCCAAGCTTGCCCCTCGGCGCCGCCCGGCCGGCGCGGCCGATCTATATCTGACGAGCCTCCGCAACGACCACGTCCTCACGCTCGTCGACGACGTCGGCATCGTGCAGCACGGGCACGGGATCATTCCGAACCGAGATACCGGCTATTGCGTTGACGACGTAGCAAGGCTCGCCGTGGTCTCGCTCATGTTCGCGCGTCGGGGCGACGAGCGGGCCTGGACGTCGATCCTCTACCGCGGGCTCGCCTTCCTGCACGCGGCGACAGGCGACGGCGGGATGCGCAACTTCATGAGCTACGACCGGCGCTGGCTCGACGAGCCGCACATCGGCGATCACGTGGGGCGCTCGATCTGGACGCTGGGGGAGATCCTCTCGACAGCATGGATCCCGGCCGTCGTCGAACCGACCCGCCTGCTCCTCGATCGTCTCGTCGCCGAGCTCACGGGCGACGTCACGATCCGCACCGCGGCCTACACGGTGCTCGGGCTCTCGCGGCTCGATCGTGACCGGCTCGACCTGCGGGCGCGCCGCTTGCTCGAGCGTCTCGTCGAGCAGCTCGACGAGACGTACGAGCATACGGCGGGCGAGGGCTGGAGCTGGTTCGAGGATGAGCTCACCTACGACAATGCGCGGCTGCCGCAGGCACTGATGATCGGCGGCGCCGCGCTTGGCCTGGACGGCCCCGTCGAGCGCGGCCTCGAGTCGCTACGGTGGCTCGGCGACGAGTACGGGCTGGCGGGCGGCGTCCTCAGGCTCTCGGGACACGAAGGCCGCCGTCGCGGCGAGCCCGGCCCGGGCGACGGCGACGAGCAGCCGCTGGATGCCGCAGCGCTCGTCGAGGCCGAGCTGACGGCGTTCGCGATCACCGGCCGGAAGGAGCACGGCGTCCGCGCGACGCGCGCCTTCGAGTGGTTCCTGGGCCGGAATCACCTTCAGCGGCCTCTCTACGACTTCGCAACGGGCGGCTGTAGCGACGGGCTCGGGAACGAAGCCCTCAACCTCAATGAGGGGGCTGAGTCGACGCTCTCGCTCCACCGGGCCGCGCTCCTGCTGGACAACGCCGGGGTCCGGGCACCGGTCGACACTCCGGCTCTCGTCCGGGTTGCCTCATGACCGACCACGAGCTGATGCAGCGGCACGAGGGCAATCCGATCCTGACCGCCGACGATTGGCCGTATCCGGTCAACGCCGTCTTCAACCCGGCAGCCGCTCGCCTGGACGGCGAGACCGTCCTGCTCGCGCGCGTCGAGGATCGCAGGGGCATCTCTCACCTCTCCGTCGCGCGTTCCGCGAACGGCGTCGACGGCTGGTCGATCGCCCCCGAGCCGCTGCTGGCGCCCGACGAAGACGTTGCGAGCGAGCAATGGGGGTTCGAGGATCCGCGTGTCATCTGGGCGGAGACGCTCGAGCGCTGGGTGATCACCTGCACGGCGTACGGCCCGGCCGGCCCGGCCGTCTACCTTGCGACGACCGAGGACTTCACCACGATCGAGCGGTACGGCATCGTGCGGTATCCCGAGGACAAGAACGCGGCGCTCCTTCCGCACCAGATCGACGGCCGCTGGGTCCTGTTCCACCGGCCGAAGACGCAGTTCGGCGGCGCTCACAGCGAGATCGTCCTTTCCCGCTCGGCCGACCTCGAGAGCTGGAGCGCGCCCGAGCAGGTGCTTCAGCCCCGTGAGGGCGCATGGTGGGACTCGCTGAGGATCGGCCTCGGGCCACCGCCACTTCTGACCGAGCACGGCTGGCTCCTGATCTATCACGGCGTGAAGGAGACGGTTTCCGGCTCTCTGTACCGCGTCGGCCTCGCGCTGCTCGACCTCGAGGAGCCGACCCGTGTGCTGTGCCGGCTTCCGAACTGGATCCTGGCGCCGACGGCTCCGTACGAGCGAACGGGCGACGTTCCGAACGTCGTGTTCCCATGCGGCCTGACCCATGACGCCGCAACGGACGAGCTCCGCCTCTACTATGGCGCGGCGGACAGCTCGATCTGCCTCGCGACGGCCCGGCTAGCCGAGCTCGTCGAGGCGGTGCTCGCGGCACCGAGCGAAGACTGACCTGCCCGCCTTTCGCCATGCTCGAACTCGATCTCATCGGTCACAGGCTCACGATCTCCGACAGCGAGGCTCGGCTGCTCCTGGCTGTCGCCGAGGAGGCGTCGGGCTCCTCGATCGGCTCGCGTGACCTGGCAACCCGGCTGAAGGCGCTGGCCGACCCGGTCGCCTCGACGCGGCGTCGACTCGTCTTCTCGCGCCCGGAGTCACGGGCACTTCAACGCATGATCCAGAGCCGGTTCGAGTCGACCGATGATTTCCACGACCTCCGGTTGACGCTCTCCGAGCTTCTCGCCTAGAGAAGACGTTCGCCGCTCAGCCGCCGCCGGTGCGGTCGACATAGCTCTCGGGGAAGTGACCCGTCGCCGTCCAGCCTCCGTCGACGTAGAGCATCTGGCCGGTGACGTGAGCCGACTCGTCCGATGCCAGGAACACGGCCGGGCCGACCATCTCCTCGGGCTCGGCGACACGGCCCAGGGGAATCACGGGCGCCCAGACCTCGAGAGGAGGGATCGTCGGTCAGGTTCCGCTCGACGTTGGTCGCGCCCGGGCCGAAGGCGTTGACGCGGATCCTGTGAGGTGCAAGCTCGATTGCGAGCTGGACTGTGAGGGAGTTGATCCCGCCCTTGCTGGCCGCGTAGGCGGCCGAGTTCGGCATTCCCCTGATCCCGAGCACCGACGTGACGTTGACGATCGAGCCGCCCGTCCCGCGCATCAGGCGCGCAGCCTCGCTCGAACAGAAGAACGTCCCCTTGAGGTTCGTATCGATCACGCGGTCCCATGTCTCTTCGGCGGGATCCAGCGCGTCGATCCAGCCCGTGACTCCGGCGCAGTTGACGAGCACGTCGAGCCGGTCGAGGCGTGAGAACGCCGTGCGGATCGCGGTCACGTCCGAGACGTCGCAGCGCAGGGCGAGGCCCTGCCCGGCGACGGCCAGCTCTTTGACGACCGCGGCGGGATCCTCGTGGTCGAGGAGATGGACCAAGGCTCCTTCGGCGGCGAGGCCGATCGCAAGCGCGCGGCCGATCCCGCGGGCGGCGCCGGTGACCAGCGCGGTCTTCCCTGCAAGGCGGCCGCTCATTCGACGACGGCACCTTTCGAAGCGGATGACACGGTGCGCGCATACCGCGCCAGGACGCCACGGCTCACGCGCGGCTCAGGTGCCGTCCACTCGCTGCGGCGTCTTTCGAGCTCCGCGTCGTCGACGTGAAGGATCAGCGTGCGCGCGTTGACATCAACCGTGATCGAGTCGCCGTCTCGAACCAACGCGATCGGCCCTCCACGGGCCGCTTCCGGCGCGACGTGGCCGACCATCAAGCCGCGTGTGGCGCCGCTGAAGCGCCCGTCGGTGACGAGGACGACCGACTCGCCCAGGCCCCGGCCGACGATCGCCGAGGTGATCGAGAGCATCTCCGGCATCCCGGGTGCGCCGGCAGGACCCTCGTTGCGAACGACGACCACCTCGCCGGGCTGCACCAGTCCGCCGTAGATCGCCGACTTGCACTCGGCCTCCGAGTCGAACGTACGAGCGGGCCCCTGATGTACCGGGCGCTCATGGCCCGCGAGCTTGACGACCGCCCCATCGGGAGCGAGGTTCCCGTGGAGGACGCGCAGCGCCCCGCCGGGCTTGAACGGCGTCGCGAGCGCGGCCAGGACCCGGCCGTCGGGCTCGGCCGCACCGGCCGCGTGCTCGGCGAGCGTCCGGCCGTCGACCGTCGGCGCTCCGGCGTCCAGATGAGGGAGCAGTTGCTTGATCACCGCGGCCGTTCCGCCTGCGCGATGGAGATCCGCCGCGACATAGCGGCCGCCCGGCGTCAGGCTGGTGACCACGGGCGTCGAGGCCGAGATCCGGTCGAAGTCCTCGAGGGTGAGCTCGACCCCCGCCTCGTTTGCGATCGCGAGCAGGTGGAGCACGCCGTTCGTCGACCCTCCGGTGCCGGTGACCCCGACGATCGCGTTCTGCAGCGACGCCCGGGTGACGAGAGCCGACGGCAGAACGTCCCTCTCGATCAGGTCGAGGACGAGGGCACCGGCTGCCTGAGCCGCGTCGCCCTTGGCGGGGTCCGCCGCAGGGACGCTCCCGAGGCCGATCGGCCCGAGCCCGAGGAAGTCGATCGCGACGGCCATCGTGTTCGCGGTGAAGTGCCCGGTGCAGGCGCCGAAACCGGGGCAGGCATCGCGTTCGAGCTGTTCGAGCTCGCGGTCGTCGATCCGGCCGCCCTCGTGGGCGCCAACCCCCTCCCACACGTCCTGGATGGTCACAGGCGCGCCGTTGTGCGATCCGGCCGCCATCGCCCCGGAATAGAGGATCAGCCCCGGCACGTCGACCCGGAGGAGCCCCATCGCGAGCCCGGGCACGGTCTTGTCGCACCCGCCGATGCACACGATCCCGTCGAAGGGCTGGCTCAGTCCGACGAGCTCGACGGAATCTGCGATCAGCTCCCGGCTGACGAGCGAGGCGCGCATCCCGGGCGTTCCCTGCGTGAGGTTGTCCGAGATCGCGATCGTGTTGAACTCCAGAGGCGTCCCGCCCGCGGCACGAACGCCGTCGGCGACGCGGGCTGCCAGCGCCCGGTGGTTCAGGTTGCACGGCATCGTCCCCGTCCAGGTCGTCGCGATCCCGACGAGCGGCTTGCCCCAGTCGTTCTCGTCGAGACCCATCGCACGCAGGTGCGCCCGGGCGCCGGCGCGACGCGGGCTCGTGACCAGGTCCTCGTTGGCGAGCCGCGGCACGTGCCGATCGTAGACATAGGATCCGCGGCACGTGGATGTCGAGCTGGTGCAGGACGCGCGCGCCGACCTGGGCGAGGGGCCCGTCTGGGATTCCCGGACGGGAGAGCTGATCTGGGTCGACATCATGGCGGGCCTCGTGCACCGCCTCGACCCGCGTACCGGCACGGATCGTCAGCTCGCGGTAGGCCAGCCCGTTGGCGCAGCCTGCCCGCGTGCTGCGGGTGGCTATGTGGTCGGGCTTCGTGACGGCATCGCCGTCCTGAGCGATTCCGGCGAGGTCGCCTTCATCGCCGAGCTCGAGGCGGAGGTCGCTGAGAACCGAATCAACGACGCGAAATGCGATCCCGCGGGACGCCTGTGGGCCGGGACGATCAGAATCGACAACCGACCGGCCGGCGCGTTGTACCGGATCGATGCCGACCATTCGGTCAGCTCGATATTGACCGGGCTCGAGCTTTCGAACGGGCTCGGTTGGAGCCCCGATGGGTCGCTCATGTACCTCATCGACTCGCTGGCAGGCGGCCTCGACGTCTTCGACTTCGACCTGGGCTCTGGCGAGCTGAGTCGCCGCCGACGCCACGTGACCATCGACGAGGGGGAGGGCGTCGCGGACGGGATGACAGTTGACAGCGAAGGGTTCCTCTGGATCGCGGTACACGGTGGGGGCGCCGTCCGCCGGTACACACCGTCCGGAGAGCTGGCGCTCGTGCTCGAGTCCCGGTGACCCAGCCGACCTCGTGCACCTTCGGAGGCGAAGACCTCACGGATCTCTACATCACCTCGGCGAGGCAGCACCTGACGACTGCCGAGCTTGCCGCCCAGCCGTTGGCAGGTGGCATCTTCCGCTGTCGGCCGGGGCCGACGGGCCTGCCGGCAACCGCATTTGCCGGCTGAGAGCTACGCCGCGGTGATGCCGCCGTCGATGACGAGCTCACTGCCCGTCATGAAGGCCGCGTCGTCGGATGCCACGTAGAGAACGGCCTTCGCGATCTCGGCGGGATCACCGAGCCGCCGAGCGGCTGCCGAGCGACGAGCTCGGTGCGCCGGGCGGCCGGATCGGGGGCCTCGTCGAGTAGGCGGCCGACCCAGGGTGAGTCGACCGTTCCGGGGCAGATCGAGACGCACCTCACGCCCTGCGCCGCGTACTGCATCGCGACCTGCTTGGTGAACGCCACGACGGCGCCCTTGCTCGCGCAGTAGGCGGCGCGGTCTCTCAGGCCGATGAGGGCGCCGACGGAGGCCATGTTCACGATCACCCCGCGCTGCTGCTCGAGCATCGCGGGAAGCGCGAACTTCGTGCCGAGGAACACGCCTTTCGCGTTCACAGCGAAGACCTGATCCCACTCCTCGGGCGTGCAGTCGACGGCGCTCGTCGTCGAGCCGACGCCCGCGATGTCGCACATCGCGTCGAGGCGCCCCGTCTGCTCGAGCGCGACCGAGACGAGCCTCTCGACATCGGCCGCCGAGGAGACGTCCACCTGGACGGCGATCGCTCCCTCGGGAACCTCGAGCGGCGGTCCGCTGCGACGACCGTGGCGCCCTCGGCGAGGAAGCCCATCACCGTCTCCCGGCCGATCCCGGACGCAGCACCGGTCACGATCACGGTGCGGCCTTCGAAGCGCGGGGTCATCCCGCATCGACCAGGTTCGAGAGCATCGGGCGCGAATCTACCGAAGCATCCGAGCGGAGACGCCGGCAGCAGGGCCGTGAGTGTGCCGGGAGCTTCTCAGCTGCGGACGTCGGTCGAGCCGCGGCTTCGGCGAGCCCTGGATCGCCTCGGCTGCTGCCACGCTTGGATCCGGGCCGTGGACCTGCGTGGCACGGATCGTGCGCCTCGTCCGGTGCACCCCTCAAGCACCCCGAGTCCCTCGATCGAGCCAAGGCCATCGGACACGTCAAGACCGGCCGGGCGGGTGGCGCCCGAAGAGGCGCTCGATCTCATGCTGGGTCTAGCAGTCGCGTTCGGGCACACCGCTTCAGGGAAGCGCAACCAGACCGGCTCACATTCTGACTTTCTCCTGTTGGGCGGCCCGGGATCCGGGCCGTCAGCATGTGGGGGCTGCGGGACATCGGTACGATCCCGCGGGTGCGTCGGGGTGCAATTCTCCTGGTACTGCTGATTTCGGCCTGGGCGGCCGCGACCGCGCGGCGAGCGCGTCCCAGCCGTTGAGCGCGCAGACCATCCGGTACTGGACCGCCGTCGCGAGCTGCGAGACGGGCGCGGGCGGGCCGGCGAAGTGGGACTGGGGCTCGAAGCATCGCCCGGGCGAAGGCACATTGTTCGAGGGCGGGGTCGGCTTCAGCGCCACCGTCTGGCAAATCTGGGCCGGGGAGCTCGGGCTCCTCAAGCGCTACCCCCACGCATACAACGCGCCGGCGCTCGTCCAGATGCGCGTGGCCGAGTACGGGCGGACGGTGCACGACGCCCAGTGGGGCTGCGGCGGCGCTGCACCCGCCGCCAAGCGCTGAGCCGGCGTGCGGAAAGTGAAAGCCTATGGGCGGTCTCGTGACGCATGAGGTTGCGACCGCCCGGTTACCCGCCGCGCATGCAGCGTCGAGACGTCCTGAAGCGTGAGGCGCCGCTTGGATCGACGGCCCGGGCGGCAGAGGCTCGGGAGACGCGCCGGCCGCCCTGCGACGCGCTACCGGTCGAAGATGACCCGCTCGATCCGCTTGTCGGGCACGAACCAGATCACGGCGACGGCTACGAAGAGCGCCACGGAAACCCACGGCACGAAGAAGGAGCACGCCAGAGCGACCAGGTACAGGCAGACCGACGCCTTGCCTTTCCGGTCGTTCCCGATCGCCTCCGCGAGCTTCGAGTCGGGCCCGTGCGAGGCGAGCAGGCAGATCGTCAGGACCGTGAACGCCAGCGCGCACGCGAGGAGCACGATCGCGTAGGCGGCGACGGGGCCCGTCTGGACTCCCGCCTGCCCGAGCCAGGCGGTCGCGATCGGGGTCAGCGAGAGGCAGAACAGAAGGCCGATGTTCGCCCAGAGCGTCCGGCCGTCGATCCGGTGGACGACCTGCATCAGATGGTGGTGGTTGACCCAGTAGATCGCGACGAACACGAAGCTCAGCAGGTACGCGAGCAGCGGGCCTTTCTCGTCCAGGATGTCGGAGAGGTGGTGCCCGTCCGGGGCCGTAGCTCGAGGACGAGAATCGTGATCAGGATCGCGACCACGCCATCGGTGAACGCGATCATCCGGTCGGGACGCATCGCGCGACTATGCCACGTCGCGCCGGCCCGACCTTCGATGAGGGACACGTGGGTTCGTGGCAGGCTGGCGAGCGGTGTCCCCCGTGGGAGCAGCCGGCCGGGGAGGAGTCGACGGCGTCGTATGGCATACAAGCAGCTAATGGGCAGTCCTAGAACCGCGCTCGGCAGCCTGGTCGGGGCCGCAGCACTGGCTGGAGCGCTGATCATCGGTCTCGGCCCGATTCCGGCGACGGCGGCGCACCCCAAGACCGCGTCGGTGATGCCGAGCTTCGGCAATCCCGATGGGCACTTCCAGGTTCCGCCGGCCGGCCGCGCGGTCGATACGACGCATCCCAGCCGTGTCATCGGCAGCGGCCGCGCGGCGAGCTGCACGTCGGCCGCCGTGGTGCGCGCCGTTGCTGCAGGCGGCATCATCAGGTTCAACTGCGGGCCCAAGCCGGTCACCATCACGATGTCCGCGACCGCCAATGTGATCAAGACACGGCACCTGGTCGTGCTGGACGGCGGCGGCCTGATCACCCTGAGCGGTGGCGGCAAGCGCCGAATCCTCTTCTCCGATACGTGCGCAGGCACCTGGTCGACTGACGATTGCGTCAACCAGCCGTATCCGCGGATCGTCGTGCAGAACATCACCTTCGAGGACGGATACGACGGCACGCCTCAGGCCACCTGCACCGACAATGCGCCGGCGTGCTGGTACGGCGGCGTCTCCGGCGGCGGAGCCATCTATGTCGAGGGAGGCCAGTTCAAGGCGGTCAACACGCGGTTCATCGACAACCGCTGCTATCCCTCCGGCCCCGATCTCGGCGGCGGCGCAATCCGCGTCCTCGCCCAGTTCGAGAACCGCCCCGTCTACATCACCAACAGCACGTTCCGCGGCGGCCGCTGCTCGAACGGCGGCGCGCTGAGCAGCATCCAGGTGCAGTGGGTGGTCCTGAACAGCCTGTTCGTCGACAACCAGGCGATCGGCTCCGGGGCCAACCCGGCGGACCCGGCACGCCGGGAGGGGGCAGCGGCGGCGCCATGTACGTCGACGGCAAGAACAACGATGTCTTGATCGCCGGCACCGTGATGGAGGCCAACAGCGCCAGAGAGGGCGGCGGAGCCGTCTTCGACGTCGTGAACACCGGCTGGGGCACGTTGACGTTCAACGGGTCGCGTCTGCACGACAACATCAGCGGCAAGTTCCAGAACTTTCCCGGCGTCTACTACGCACTCGACGGGACGGACACCGAGCCGACGATGATCAACTCGACCGCCGGTTGATCCGGCGGGCTCCCGCAGCACCGACGCGCCGCCAGCACCTTCCAGCCACTGCTTCATTGAGAAGCAGCCTCGGCGGGTTCGGCATGACGGACGCGCGCCGGCGTTGATGGGTTCGGGCGGCGATTCGCGAACGGGTTGACTTGACATCAAATTCCTGCATATGGTGCGTCGCATGCGTGTTGGGTCGCGGATCGGTTCGCCTACGGCGGATCGCTTCAACCACCTAGGATCGCCGGTTCGTGGCTTTGGGGGGTGCGCCCTTCTCTCGTGGAGTCAACGCAGTGCGCTCGTGCGAGAGGGTGACGTCTGGACTTCCGAATGAAAAGAGGTTGGGTTGTGAAAAGGATCGATCTGCTTGTTCTCGCCGCCGTTGCGGCGCTGCTCGTCGTTGGAGGATCGACCGCGCTTGCGGGCAAGTCCGACAGTTCGTGCTCCAATGCAACGCTCGGTACGGGCATCTACGGCTCTGTCACGGTGACGGGAACCTGCAGTGTTGGGTTCCATGCCAACATCGTCATCAACGGTAACTTGACTCTCTCCGACAGCGCGGTGTTCGCTGGCTTCACGCCGAGCACTGTCCATGTCACGGGGAACGTGAAGGTCGGGAAGGGTGCGCTGCTCCAGATGGGGTACGGAACGCAGACCGACGTCGTGGACGGCAACATCAGCGCCAATCAGCCGCTGAACGTTGAGCTCGGCTTCGTCACGATCCACGGGAACGTCGTCTCGAACGGTGGTGGCCCCGGAACGGATGCCTTCCTCAACTTCCCGCTCAAGAACAACACGATTGACGGGAACCTGATCGTGCACGGCTGGCAGGGCGGCTGGCTCGGGCTTCTCCGCAACAACGTCGGTGGGAACATTGATCTGTCGAACGTCGCGAGTGTGGTGCACGAGACACCGGTGCCTGCGGCGGAACTGGAGAACCGGTATGCACCGGGTTCGCGGCCGGCGCAGACCGGATTCGACCGAGGTCACCGACAACGTGGTTGGCGGAAACCTGATCTGCCACAACAACTACCCCGCGGCACAAGCAGGCGATACAGGAGGGGGACCCAACATAGTCTCCGGCAACAAGATCGGCGAGTGCGCCGGACTCTGACACCCGCACTCCTCGGCGACAACGTAGTCCGCTCTGGCTGACTCGAGTCGCCATCGATTAATCCGGGGAGGCTCGCTGAGGCGGGCCTCCCCTCTGTTTGCTCAGGGCCGAGTCGCTTCGAGCGTGGACGACCCGAGTGAAGTACTGGGTAACGGCGTCGAGGCCGCGACCCGGAGCTCGCTGTCATCGAGGTGCCTTCCGCCTCGCACCCCATCCGAGCGGAGTGTAAGAAGCCCCCGACGCGCTCAGGGGAGCTGGACGGACACCGCGAATGCTCACCGAGATCTGACGCAGCTGCTGAGTAGTTGTCCGCAGCGCGGTTCGCGGATCTTCGGATGTCGGCTGCCCGCGCGCGGGCGAGGCTGTGGGCACGCGAAGGAGGCGCCGGTAGATGGCAAGGAGCAGATCGTGATCCTCGGTGGCGGCACCGGCGGCACGATCATCGCGAACCGGCTTGCGCCGCCGCTTCGAGCTCGGCGAGGCGGAGATCCACGTCGTCGACCGAGACGACCGGCACGTCTACCAGCCCGGGCTGCTGTTCGTCCCGTTCGGCCTCGCTGACGCCCGACGAGATCGTGCGCGCCGCGCCGGCGGCAGCTGCACGGCGGCATCGTCTTCCACGAGACCGAGGTCGACGCGGTCGTAGACGCGACCGCGACGAGGTGCTGCTCGGCGACGGGACGAGCTCTCGCTACGACGTGCTCGTCATCGCGAGCGGCGCCCGCCTGCAGCCCGAGGAGACCGAGGGCTCACCGGCCCCGGCTGGAACGAGCGCGTCTTCACGTTCTACGACCCGGCCGGAGCCGAGGCGCTCGCACGCGGCGCTCGCGCGCTTCGACGGCGGCCGGCTCGTCGTCGAACGTCGTCGACATGCCGATCAAGTGCCCCGTCGCGCCGCTCGAGTTCGCTTTCCTCGCCGATTGGTACCTGCGCGAGCGCAGGATCCGCGACGCGGACCGAGCTCGTCTACGCGACGCCGCTCGACGGCTGCGTTCACGAAGCGGGTCGCCTCCGAGCAGCTCGGCTGACTGCTCGACGAGCAAGGAGATCGAGCTCGTGACCGAGTTCAGCACCGGCGAGGTCGACGGTGCCGGCGGCAAGCTCACGTCGCTACGACGGCCGCGACGCTCGACTTCGACCTGCTCGTCACGGTGCCGCTCCACGGCGGCGCCGCCTACGTCGAGCGCTCGCCCGGGCTCGGCGACCCGCTCGGCTTCGTCCCGACCGACCCGCGGACGCTCCAGGCCGCCGTCGAAGCCGAACGTCTTCGCCCTCGGCGACGCGACCGACGTGCCCGACGTCGAAGGCCGGCTCGGTCACGCATTTCGAGGCCGAGATCCTCGTGCGAGAACATCGCCCGCTACCTCGCGGCGAGCCCCTCCACGCCGGCTACGACGGCCACGCCAACTGCTTCGTCGAGACCGGCTTCCACAAGGCGCTGCTGATCGACTTCAACTACGACACCGAGCCCCTGCCGGGCCGCTTCCCGGCCGCGATCGGCCGCTGCCGCTGCTGCGCGAGTCCCGGCTGAACCACCTCGGCAAGCTCACGTTCCAGTGGCTCTACTGGCACGCGCTGCTGCCCGGCCGCGATCTCCCCGGTGTCGGCGCCGCAATGCCGACTGCCGGCAAGCATCCCCGGCAACGCGACAAGGAGGCAGCACATGACCATGACCCTGATCGCCGACGCTGCCGGTCGACGTCGACGCCGAGGGCTTCCTGACCGACCCGAGCAGTGGAACGAGCAGATCGCCGCGGCGATCGCGGCCGCCAACGGGATCGCGAGCTGAGCGAGCGCCACTGGCTCGTCGATCCGCTTCATGCGCGACCGCTACCTCACGACCGGCAGGGCGCCGTCGATCCGCTCGCTCGGCAAGGAGTCCGGCGTCCCGGTCAAGGAGCTCTACGAGCTCTTCCCGAAGGGCCCGGCCAAGCTCGCCGCGCAAGATCGGCGGCATCCCCAAGCCGACGGGCTGCATCTAGAAGGAGGCACACGATGACCCAACTCACTCGAACGAACACAGCATCGCGACCAGCCGACGCCGAAGACGATCGAGAAGGTCTCGATCGTCATCTCGAAGGGCTCGCTCGAGGGCGTCTACCCCGGCCTGATCATGGCCAACGGCGCCCGCATGGAGGGAATCGAAGCCGACCTCTTCTTCACCTTCTTCGGCCTCGACGCGATCCGCAAGGACCGCTACGCGAAGATCAAGGTCGCGACCGTCGGCAACCCGGGGCTGCACATGCCGACCCTGCTCGGCGTCCTCCCGGGCTTCTCCGCCCTCGCCACGCAGGATGATGAAACGGCAGATCGAGAAGATCGACATCCCGCCGATCCCCGAGTTCATCGAGCTCGTCGCCGACTCCGGCGCTCACCTCTACGCCTGCAAGGCGACCGTTGACATGTTCGGCCTCACGATGGACGACTTCGTCCCGCAGGTCGACGAGATCATCAGCGTCGGCGAGTTCTACGAGAAGGCGGCCGGCGGCGAGATCATCTTCACGTGAGAGTCCCGGAATGGAGCATCCGAAATGAAGGTGAGGCCAATCGAGAATCGGGTCTACTGAACAGGCTCCAGTGCCCTTCGTGTGGGAATCCAATGTCGGCCGGTAGCGGCGTGCTAGTGACCCCGTTGTGACCGGGGACACGGGTTCGGCACCGGGAGAGGGCGACGCGGTCCTTGCGGAGCTACGCCGGTCGGAGTACGCACGACTCGACAAGAGCGGCCAGGTCTACCTCGACTACACCGGCGCCGGCCTGTATGCACAGTCGCAGCTCGACGAGCATGTCGCCCTGCTCCGAGATGGGGTGTTCGGCAATCCCCACTCCGTCAACCCGACCTCGACCGTGATGACCGAGTTCGTCGAGCGGGCCCGCGAAGCTGTGCTCACCTTCTTCGACGCCTCGCCCGAAGAATACGTCGTGATCTTCACCCCGAACGCGACCGGTGCGTTGCGTCTGGTCGGCGAGGCCTATCCGTTCCGACACGGTGACCGGTTCCTGCTCACCTTCGACAACCACAACTCGGTCAACGGGATCCGCGAGTTCGCTCGCGCCCGTGGCGCTGAGACGACCTACGTGCCGAGCGTCGCGCCCGATCTGCGCGTCGACGAGCTCGGGCTGCCGCGCTACCTGACCGGGATCGGCGGCGAGCACCACAATCTGTTCGCCTACCCGGCGCAGTCGAACTTCTCGGGCGTCCAGCACCCGCTGGAGTGGATCGAGCACGCTCACGAAGCCGGCTGGGACGTGCTGCTCGACGCGGCGGCGTTCGTGCCGACGAACCGGCTCGACCTCTCCCGCTGGCAGCCCGACTTCGTCTGCCTCTCCTTCTACAAGATGTTCGGCTGGCCGACCGGCGTCGGAGCGCTGATCGCGCGCCGCGAGGCGCTCGCCAAGCTGGAGCGACCCTGGTTCTCCGGCGGGACGATCCTGGCCGCCTTCGTGCAGCGCGAGTGGCACCAGTCGGCGCCCGGCGCGGCGCACTTCGAAGACGGCACCGTCAACTTCCTCAACCTGCCCGCAGTCGAGATCGGCCTCCGCTTTCTCGAGAGCATCGGCATCGACCGCGTCCACGCGCACGCGCAGACCCACGCCGAACAGCTCCTACGAGTGCTCGCTGGTCTACGACATGCAGACGGGTCGCCGGCGGCGACGATCTACGGCCCGGCGACCCTCGACCGGCGCGGCGCCACGATCGCTTTCAACTTTCTTCGCCCTGACGGCCGAATCGTCGACGAGCGCTATGTCGACCAAGTTGCACGCCGCCACTCCATCTCGCTGCGAACCGGCTGTTTCTGCAACCCTGGCGCCGGCGAGATCGCCTTCACGATCTCGCGCGAGACGCTCGTCGGCGGCGAGTTCGGTGAGGGCATGACCCTCGATGACTACGTCGGCGCGATCGGGCTCCCCTCGGGCGGTGCCGTCCGCGCCTCACTCGGGGTCGCGACGAACGCCGCTGATATCGCAGGGTTCGCCGACTTCGCTGACGAGTTCGTTGACCTCGACGAGGTACCCGGCGACCTGCCCCCGCGAACCGGCTGCTAGAGCAAAGGGCGACGGCGCTCCACGCGTTTCGGGAACACCGAGCATCCCGTCTCTCGTGCTCGGGCTTCCGCTTACCGACTGAACGCGCCGCGGCGTACATCCGACGGAGAGCAACGGCTGCGCAAAGGCGCCGGCCTCGCTAGTGAGTTCGGCCTTCGAGTTCACTCCTGCCGGCAATCGCTGATGGTGCTGCTGGAAATACCCCTAAGCGGGTATTTCTCGATGCGCCCGGCAGGAATCGAACCTGCGACCTTTCGCTCCGGAGGCGAACGCTCTATCCCCTGAGCTACGGGCGCCGGAGGCCACTAGTCTAGCCGCGTGGAACTTACGGCACGGATCGCGACCCTGAGGCTCGCCGAGACGTTCGTGATCGCGCGCGACGCGCAGGACGAGGCCGAGGTGGTTCAGGTCGAGGTCCGGCATGGCGAGGTCTCGGGGATTGGAGAGGCCGCGCCCATTGCGCGGTACGAGCAGTCGGCTGCGACCGCGCTCGAATGGCTTCAGGGCGTGCGACTCGGCGGCGATCCGTGGGCGCTCGACGAGATCGCCGACTCCCTGGCGCCGGGTGAGCATGCGGCGCGCGCGGCACTCGATGGGGCACTCCACGACCTGCAGGGGAAGCTCGCCGGCGTGCCGGTGCACAAGCTGCTCGGGCTGCGGCGCGAGGGGCCGCCGACCTCTTGGACGGTGTGGCTGGGCGATCCGGACGACATGGCGCGCCGCGCCGAGGCCGCCACGCGCCGAGGCTTCAGGCGGCTCAAGCTGAAGCTCGGCGGCCGCGACGGGCTCGATCTCGCGCGCGTCCAGGCGGTTCACGCCGCGACCGAGCTCCCGCTGCAGGCCGACGTCAACGAGTACTGGGGCTTCGACGAAGCGATCGAGCTGCTTCCGCAGATGCGCCTCGAGTACTGCGAGCAGCCGCTCCCGGCCGGCGATCCCGACGGGCCCGAGCTGAAGCGCCGCTCCGCGACCCCGATCTACGTCGACGAGGACTGCGGGACCCTCGCAGACGTCGCACTCTGCGCCGAGCGCGCCCATGGCATCAACGTCAAGCTTGCGAAATCCGGCGGCATTCGGGAGGCGGTACGGATGGCGCACGCCGCTCGCGCGCTCGGGCTCGGCCTGATGCTCGGGTGCATGGTCGAGTCCGGCCTCGGGATCGCCGCGGGCGCGCACATCGCGAGCCTCTTCGACCACGTCGACCTCGACGGGAACCTCCTGCTCGCACACGATCCATGGCCGGGCGTCGAGTTCACGGACGGCGTGCAGCTCCCGTCGAGCAAGGCAGGCCTCGGTGTCCAGCCAGCGTAGGCTCCTGATCCTCGCCGAGGGCTTCTCGGACGATGCCCACTACGGGAAGACGGCCCGCGGCGTGCTTCGCTACCGGCCCGAGGAGGTCGTTGCGATTCTCGACTCCAAGCGGGCCGGGAAGACCCACGAGGGCGGCTTCCCGATCGTCGGCACCGTCTTCGGGGCGTTGGCCTACGAGCCGAACACGGCACTCGTCGGCGTCGCGACCCAGGGCGGCCGCTTCCCGGCCGCGTGGCGGGACGTGCTGAAAGAGTGCATCACGAAGGGTCTCGACATCGAGAACGGCCTGCACGAGTTCATCACCGACGATCCCGAGCTGAGCGAGCTGGCAGCCCTCCACGGCGTCCAGCTCCGCGACCTGCGAAAGCCGCCGTCGGGCCTGAACGTCCCGACCGGTGAGAACCTCACACATGACTCGAAGGTCGTCCTCACGGTCGGCTCGGACTGCGCGATCGGGAAGATGACCGTCGCGCTCGAGCTCGACGCCGAGACGCGCCGCCGCGGGATCAAGAGCGAGTTCGTCCCGACCGGCCAGACCGGGATCGCGATCGCGGGGTGGGGGATCTCCGTCGATGCCGTCGTTGCGGACTTCCTCGCCGGCTCCGCCGAGACGCTCGTGATCGAAGGCCGGAACCGCGGCGGCGAGCTGCTGTGGGTCGAGGGCCAGGGATCGCTGCTCCATCCGGCGTACTCGGGCGTCACGCTCGGCCTCCTTCACGGCAGTGCCCCACACGCGCTCGTGCTCTGCCACCAGGTCGGGCAGGAGATCGTCGACGAGGACATCCGCTTCCCCATGCCCTCGCTTGCCTCGCTGGTCGAGCTGTACGAGCTCTCGTCGCTGATCGCGCGGCCCGCCAAGGTCGTCGCGATCGCGCTGAACACGCGAAGCGTCGGCGACGACGGGGCGCGAGCCGCGATCGCGGCCGCGGAGGCAGAGACGGGGCTGCCTGCAGACGACCCGGTACGCTTTGGCTCGGAACGAATCGTTGCCGCTGTCCTCGACGGCGTCGGCCTATCCCCCTAAAGACAAATCCCGATGGGAATGAAAACACTGGTCGCTGCGGCGGTAATCGTCTGCGCGGTGCTTCTGCCGTGTGCCGCGGCATCGGGAAAGCTGATCGTCGGCATCAACGACGATGTCGGGTACGAGGCGTCTACGCCGACCTTCTTCATGCCGACGATGCAGTCCGAGGGGCTGAAGACGAACGCGCTCACGATCCGCTGGGACGAGACCTCGGCGGCCGCGATCGACCCGACGCTCCAGAGCAACCTCACAACCGTCATCGGCCAGGCACAAGCCGCGGGTGTCACGGTCGAGCTCGACCTCTACCCGCTGCACTCGCAGGTCTTCACCGGCGGCACGCGCTGCACGCCCTCGAAGAACCCGGTCGCGTGCGGCAACTCACAGCGAATCGTGCAGTTCGCCGACTGGGTCACGACCATCGCCGAGACCTTCCCGACGGTGCACCAGTTCATCGTCATGAACGAGTGCAACCAGCCGCTCTTCCTGAATCCGCAGTGGAACTCGGCCGGCGTGAACCAATCCGCCGCCATCTGCGGCCGCGCGCTTGCGGGCGCCTACGACGCGCTCAAGGTCGTGAGCAAGTCGAACTTCGTCTGGGGCGTCGGGCTCTCGCCGCGCGGGAACGACTCGCCGAGAGCTCCGAGCAACTCCTCGACCTCGCCGGTGCGCTTCCTACAGGCGATGGGAACGTGGTTCAAGGCGTTCGCCACAGCTACGCACCGGACGGTTCCGCTCATGGACGGGCTCGACTTCCATCCGTACCCGGTGCCGCAATCGCTGCCGTTCGCGAAGGGCTATGCGAGCCCACGCGACGCGAGCGTCTCGAACCTGTCGCGGATCTACCAGGCGTTCTACGACGGCTTCAACGGGTCGCCGCAGCGGACGATAGGCCAGCAGAAGGGCGGGGGGCTGCCGCTCAGCCTCAACGAGATGGGGATCCAGACGAACGCGGTCGGCAGGCTCGGATACCAGGGGATCGAGGTGAGCGCGAACGCGGCCGGCGGAATGGTCGGCGCTACCGCCAGCGAGGCCTACCAGGCGAGCTACTACGGACAGATGCTGAAGCTGCTCGCCTGCGACCCGAACGTGCGCGTGCTGAACATCTTCCACCTCGTCGACGAGCCGGGCCTCGCGGGCTGGCAGAGCGGGCTCTACTGGTTCGCCGTGCCGACGCCCCTCCCAAAGCAGTCGGCGGCAGTCGTCAGCAGCTGGTACGCGACAACGGGCGGCAACTGCCAGGGCAAGCCGGTTCCGTGGAAGCCGGCACCCGTACGGGGAGCCAAGAAATAGAGGCTTGACAGAACGAACATGTGTTCGCTATGGTAACGAACACATGTTCGCCAAGTCGATCATTCTGAAGACGCTCGCACTCGCCGCCATCGCGTTGCTGGTGTGGAGCGTCGCCGCAAAGCCCTCGGGAGCGCACGGGCCGCGGGTGACCTACCGGGTCAAGGCCTACGACACGCTCTGGACGATCGCCAACGCGCACTACGGCGGGGACGTCCGGAACGCGATCTGGCAGATCCAGCAGGCCAATCACCTGAACGGCACGACGATCTCGCCTGGCGAGCGGCTCCTGCTGCCGTAGCGGCCGGCCGGCCGTCCGAGGGCCCGCCGTTACCATCGGCGCGTGGACCTCGACGTCACCTTCCTCGGTACCTCGGCCAGCGCACCGACCGCCCGGCGCGGAACCGCAGCCCTGCTCATTCGGCGTGGCGGCGACCGGATGCTCTTCGATTGCGGTGAGGGAACCCAGCGTCAGCTCCTGCGCTCGTCGATCGGCCTCGTCGATCTCGAGGAGATCTTCGTCACGCATTTCCACGCCGACCACTACCTCGGCCTGCCGGGGATGCTCAAGACATTCTCGCTGCGGATGCGCGACGTGCCGCTCACCGTCTACGGGCCACCCGGGCTTCGCGACCTCTACGCCGCGCTCGGGAAGGTGGTCGGGAAGCTCACGTACCCGGTCGAGCTCGTCGAGCTTCGCTCGGGCGACGTTCTGACGCGCGACGACTACGACATCTGTGCGTTTCCCGTTGAGCATCGTGTGCCGGCGCTCGGATACGCGCTGGTCGAGAGCGAGCGGCCCGGCCGCTTCGACAATGCCGCCGCCGACGCACTCGGCGTCCCGTTCGGGCCCGAGCGAGGCGCCCTGCAGCGTGGGGAGGCGGTCACGCTCGCCGGCGGGCGAACGGTGCAACCCGAGGAGCTCGTGGGGCCCGCGCGCCGCGGTCGCACCGTTGTGTACACCGGCGACACCACTCCGGCGGATGCTGTCGGCGTGCTCTTCGCCGGCGCGGACGTGCTCGTCCACGAGGCGACATTCCTGAACGAGGACAGCGACCGGGCGAGGGAGACGGGACACTCCACGGCTCGTCAGGCCGCGGAGATCGCCCGTGACGCGGGTGTCTCGCTGCTCGCACTGACTCACATCTCGCCGCGCTACTTCGCAGCCGACCTGCTCGGCGAGGCGCGCGAGGTGTTCCCGTCGGCGATCCTGCCCCGAGACTTCGACGTCATCGAGGTGCCGTTTCGCGAGCGCGGCGAGCCCACGCTCGTCAAGGCCGGCGCCCGGCCCGAGCGCCACGAGCAGGAAGCGCCGACAAGTTGAGGGGGCCGGCGCCCGGTTTCGACCTCCGTGCCGCTCGGTACGAGGAGCTCCGGCCCGTCGACGACAACTGGTGGGAGGTTTTCGTCGAGCTCGTCCGGCTCGGCGAGCTGCACGCGGTACGCGTGCTCGAGGTCGGGTGCGGCACCGGCCGGCTCTCGGCTGCGCTCGAGGCTCGCGAGCTCGCCCGCGTGTGGGCAGTCGACGCGTCGGAAGCGATGGTGGCACGCGCCAAGGAGAACGACGTCAACGCGAAGGTCGCGCTCGCGGAGGCGCTGCCGTTCAAGGCGGGTTGGTTCGACGCGGTCGTGATGCGGATGGTCATCCACCTGATCGACAGGCCACGAGCCTTCGCGCAGGCGGCTCGCGTTCTCGCACCAGGCGGCCGGCTGATCATCGCCACCGAGGACCCCGTCACCTTCGAGGAGGTCTGGTTCGCGCGGTTCTTCCCGTCGGTGCCCGCGATCGAGCGAGAGCGCTTCCCGAGCTCGGAGGCGCTCGAGCAGGAGCTCGCGGGAGCGGGATTCCGCCGTCTACGCGTCGAGCGGCTTCGCCAGCACCGAGAGACCACGCGCGCCCACGCGCTCGACATCATCCGGTCGCGCGCGTTCTCCACCTTCGACCTCCTCAGCCCCGAGGAATACGACGCCGGCCTGGCCCAGGCCGAAGCCGAGCTTCCCGACCGCTTCGAGTACCACTTCGACTGGCTGCTCGCGGTCGGGCTGCGTTGAGGCTCTGCGGGTACAAGCGCGAGTGGATCGTGCTCGGCCTGATCCTGCTCGGGACGATGCCGCTCGTGAGCGTGGTCGGCGCACAGGATGCGAGCCGGATCGCGCTGACCGATTCGATCGTCAAGCACGGCGATGTGAACATCGACCCGTACTGGAAGCTGACGATCGACCGGGCCTTCAAGAGCGGCCACTGGTACTCGGACAAGGCTCCCGGTGTCTCGCTGCTCCTGATTCCAGCCGTCGAGACGTCACGCGCAGTCGACGCGGTCACGAAGCCGAGCGACCGGGCCCAACCGACCTGGCTGCGCGAATGGACCCTGTGGGGCTTGCGTCTCTGGGGCGGCGGGATCGCCTTTCTCGCCCTCGCGTTCTTGCTCGGCCGGGTTGCGGAGGGGCTCGTCGAGGGTACCGGCGCGGTCACGGCAGCCGTGTTCGGTGTGGGGACGATGGCCGGCTCGCTCGGGCCGACAGTGTTCGGCCACGTGCCCGATGCCCTCGCGCTCTTCGCCGCCTACATCGTCGCCACCCGGGCAACGCAGCCGCATGACTGGATCTGGGTTGGCCTGCTGGCGGGAATCGGGGTGCTCTTCGAGTATCCGGCGGCCCTCGCCGGCCTCGTCCTCGTGATCTACGCCGCGCTCCGGGGAGGGCGGGGGGCGGCGCTTGCGGCCGTCGTGGGCGCGGTCCCGGCCGTGATCGTGCTCGGCGGCTACAACTGGCTCGCCTTCGGGGCTCCCTGGCGGCTCTCGTACCACTACACCGACAACATGTTCACGGCGCAGCAGCAGCAAGACCTGTTCGGCGTCGGGATCCCGACGCCCCACGGGATCTGGACGCTTCTGATCGACGGCCACGGGCTGCTGCTCGTCTCACCGGTGCTCGCGATTGCAGTCGCAGGCCTGGTGCGCTACTGGTACCGGCAGCGTCTCGAAGCCGCCGTCGCATCCGCGATCGCGGCGCTCTTCCTGCTCTACACGGCCGGTTACTTCCTGCCGAACGGCGGGCTGTCGCCCGGGCCGAGGTTCGCGACGGCGGCGCTTCCCTTCCTGCTGCTCGGGCTGCCGTTCGCATTCGTCCGCTGGCGCCATGCCACGTGGGCTCTCGCTGCGCTCTCCGTCGGTCTCGCACTGTTCGACGAGCTGACCTGGTCGGTCGCGAACAAGCTCGACTTCCTCGCGTGGCCGGAGACGATCTGGTCGCTGCTCGGCGCCTCCCGCCGCGAGGGCAGCCTGATCCTGCTCACCACGGGTGCGGCGGCTGCGATCGTCGCTGGAGCCGGGGTGATGGGGAAGCGGTTTCGGGAGCGTCCTATCGGGGTGCTAGAGTCCTCCACGCCTGAACCGCTCTAGTTCGTAGACACCTTTAAACCGCCTCAGAGAGGGCGGAAAGGAGTTCGATGAATCGCCCTGCCGTGGCACCGGATGGCCGCGTCCTGCTGGACGGAGAAGCCATCGAGCGGACGCTCTCGCGAATCGCGCACGAGATCATCGAGCGCAACGACGACCTCGACATGGTCGCTCTCGTCGGCATCCACACGCGAGGTGTCCCGCTCTCCCAGCGCCTCCGCCGCTTGATCGCCGATCGCGGGGGCAGCGAGCTCGACCTCGGTCAGCTCGACATCACCTTTCACCGCGACGACGTCCACGTCCGCGAGGGCCGCTCGCCGCGCCGCCCGCAGCCGATCGTGCACGACACGAAGCTCGACTTCGAGCTCGAGGGCCGCACCGTGATCCTCGTCGACGACGTGCTCTATACGGGCCGCACAGTGCGCGCCGCGATCGACGCGCTGCTCGAGTACGGCCGCCCGGCGCGTGTCCAGCTGGCTGTGCTCGCCGATCGCGGCCACCGCGAGCTGCCGATCCGGCCCGACTACGTAGGCAAGAACCTGCCGACGGCACGCGATGAGCGCGTCCAGGTCCAGCTGGTCGAGATCGACGAGGTCGACCGCGTCGTCCTCGTCGGGGAATCGGAGGAGGGGATATGACGGAGCGCTCTTTGCATGTCGTCCCGGGCGAGCTGATGCCGCCGCGCGATCCGGGCCGACGCCACTTGATCTCGGTTGCCGATCTCGAGCGCGACGACGTCGAGCGCCTGCTCGCAACCGCGCACTCCTTCGCGCTCTCGCAGGAGCGCGACAACAAGAAGCTGCCGACCTTGCGCGGCCGGCTCGTCGTGAACATGTTCTTCGAGTCCTCGACGCGCACCTCGTCATCGTTCGAGCTGGCCGCCAAGCGCCTCTCCGCCGACACGCTCTCGATGAAGGCAAGCGGCTCCTCGGTGGACAAGGGCGAGTCGTTGAAAGACACGGCGCTCACGCTCTCGGCCTACGACCCCGACGTGATCGTGATCCGGCACCCGCAGATCGGCGCGCCCCAGCTCGTGGCCGCGGTCACCGAGGCGCACGTGGTGAATGCCGGCGACGGCAAGCACCAGCATCCGACCCAGGCGCTACTCGACCTGTATGCGATGCAGGATTCGCTCGGCCGCCTCGACGGAGTCCAGGTCGCGATCGTCGGCGATGTCCTTCACTCCCGCGTCGCGCGATCGCTGATCCAGGCGCTCCGCATCGTCGGAGCGAAGGTGGTGCTCGTCGGGCCGCCGCCGCTCCTGCCGCGAGAGCTCGCCGAGGTGTCCTACGACATCGATGCGATCAAGGACGCGGACGTCGTCTATGTGCTGCGTATGCAGCGTGAGCGCATGGAGCCGGGCGCGAACTACGTGCCCTCGCTCCGCGAGTACAGCGCGCGCTGGTGCGTCACGCCGGAGCGGCTGCGCCCCGGCCAGAAGGTGATGCACCCCGGCCCGATGAACCGCGGCGTCGAGATCGACCCGCGCGTCGCCGACTCGCAGTCGGCGCTCGTCGTCGACCAGGTCCGGGCGGGGCTCGTCGTGCGGATGGCCGTCCTCTACGACCTGCTCACCAAGGGCCCGGTCGCGGTCGAGACCGCAGTGGGGATCGCATGAGCGTAGGCTTGCCGGAGCTCAAAGCGCAGGTACCGGCTCTGCCGGTGCCGGAGCAGAAACTCATAGGGCGACCGAAGGTTGCCCTATGAGCAGGGTCCTCGTAGGAGGTATCGGCTCCGATGACCTCGTCGTCCGCGGCGCCCGAGTGCTCGATCCGACCGAAGGCGTGGACCAGATCGTCGACGTCCGGGTCGACGACGGCACGATCTCTGCGATCGGCGCCGGCCTCGACGTCAACGGCCACCGCGTGGTCGACGGCACGGGCCTCGTGCTCGCTCCGGCGTTCATCGATCCGCACGTCCACCTCCGCACCCCCGGCCGCGAGGACGAGGAGACGATCGCCTCCGGGACCGCCGCTGCGGCCGCCGGCGGCTACTGCGCGATCCTCGCGATGCCGAACACGGACCCCACGGTCGACACGCCGGAGGTGCTGCGGGGCCTGCGGGCACGCGCCGAGCACGAGGCTGTGATCCCGGTCGGCTTCATGGGCTCGATCACGATGGGGCTCGAGGGCACGCAGCTCACCGAGATGGGCGAGCTGGCCGAGGCCGGCGCCGCCGCCTTCACCGACGACGGGAAGCCGGTCGCGACCGCGGGCGTGATGCGACGAGCGCTCGAGTACAATGAGATCACCGGCCGCCGTCTGGCCCTTCATTGCGAGGAGCCGAGCCTGACCCGCGGCGGCCACATGCACATGGGCGCCGTCTCGGCAGAGCTCGGGCTCGGCGGCTGGCCATCGCTCGGCGAGAGCCTCGGCGTCTCCCGGGAGCTGTCGCTCGCCCGCGACACCGGGCAGCCGCTGCACCTGATGCACCTGTCGGCCCGCGAGTCGGTCGAGATGCTCCGGGGCGCCCGAGACGCGGGCGTCGAAGCCAGCGGCGAGGTCACGCCGCATCACCTCTGCCTGACCGACGAGGCCGTCCGCAGCCTCGACCCGAACCTGAAGATGAACCCGCCGCTCCGCACCGCAGTCGACCGCGACGTGCTGATCGAGGCGCTGCTCGACGGTACGATCGAGGCCGTCGCAACCGATCACGCTCCGCACTCCCGCGAGGAGAAGGACGTCCCGTTCGAGGCCGCGCCCTTCGGCGTGATCGGCCTCGAGACGGCGTTCGCCTCGCTCTACACCGCGTTCGTCGAGCCGGGCCTTCTGCCGCTCGAGATCCTGCTCGAGCGGATGTCCGCCGGGCCGGCGCGGATCTTCGGTCTCGACCGCCCCCGGATCGCGGTTGGCGCCCCCGCAAACCTGGTTCTGCTCAGCCCGGACACGACGTGGAAGGTGCGCGAGGATCGCTTCAAGTCAAAGTCGTCCAACTCGTGGCTGCTCGGCCAGCGCCTCCAGAGCAAGGTCGTGCTGACCGTCGCCGCCGGCCGGATCGCGTACGAGGCATGAGCGGGTTCCTGGTTCTCGAGGACGGCGAGGTCTTCCCCGGCGAGAGCGTCGGCGCGCACGGCGTTGCGCTCGGTGAGGCCGTGTTCACGACGGGGATGACCGGCTACCAGGAGGTCGTCACCGATCCGAGCTTCTCGGGCCAGATCGTCTGCTTCACGGCTCCGATGGTCGGGAACTACGGGGTCGCGGAGCACCGGGCAGAGTCCAGCACGCCGCACGCACGCGGCGCTGTCATGCGGGAGGCGCGCGGCCCCGAGTGGACGGATTGGCTCACCCAGCACAACGTCCCGGCTCTGAGCGGGGTCGACACGCGCTCGCTGACTCTGCACCTGCGGGAGCACGGCGCCCTTCGCGCCGCGCTCGCCGTCGACGGGCGCGGGGTGGACGAGACCCTCGAGCTGGTTCGCAACCAGCCTTCGATGTCCGGGCAGGCGCTTGCCGGTCGTGTCTCGACCGAGGCGCCGTACGTGTTCTCCGAGGGCGACGTCTGCGTCGCAGTCGTCGACTACGGGACCAAGCGCTCGATCCTGCGACAGCTCGCCGCGGCCGGCGCGGCGGTCACCGTCTTCCCGCACGACGTCGATGCCGAGACGCTCGTGGCCTTCGACGGCGTCGTGCTCTCGAACGGGCCGGGTGATCCCGAGCCGCTCGTCGCCGAGACCGCCACGGTCGGGGACCTGCTCGGCCGCGTGCCGGTGCTCGGCATCTGCCTCGGCCATCAGCTGCTGGCGCTCGCCACGGGCCTGCTCACCTACAAGCTCCCCTTCGGCCACCGTGGCGCCAATCACCCCGTGCTCGACCGGGAGACGGGCCGGGTGCTCGTCACGAGCCAGAACCACGGGTTCGCCGTCGCCCCAGGCGATGGCCGGTCAACGTCACACGAGTCGCTCTACGACGGCACGACCGAAGGGCTCGCGTATCCAGAGCTCCGCGCCCGGTCTGTTCAGTTCCACCCAGAGGCAGGCCCCGGCCCGCACGACGCGAGGCCGCTCTTCGGTGAGTGGGTCGAGGAGGTTCGTCGATCCCTGGAGATCGCATGAGGTGTAACAGTGCCGCGGCGTAACGATATCTCCTCGATCTGCCTGATCGGCTCCGGCCCGATCGTGATCGGCCAGGCGTGTGAGTTCGACTACGCGGGCTGCCAGGCACTCAAGGTGCTGCGCGAGGAGGGCTACCGCACGATCGTCGTCAACTCGAACCCGGCCACGATCATGACCGACCCCGGCTTTGCCGACGCCACCTATCTCGAGCCCCTCGATCTCGAAGGCGTCGCCGCAGTTCTCCGCCGCGAGCGGCCCGATGCGCTGCTGCCGACGATGGGCGGACAGACCGCTCTCAACATCGCGCTGGAGCTCTACGAGGCCGGCATTCTGGCCGAGCTCGGCATCGAGCTGATCGGCGCCGGCGTCGATGCGATCGCCCGCGCCGAGGATCGCCAGCTGTTCAAGGAGGCGGTCGAGTCGTGCGGACTCGAGATGGCGAAGTCGACGATCGTCACCGATGTCGCGCAGGCCGAGGGGCTTGCGACCCCGGCCGTCGTCCGGCCGGCCTTCACCCTCGGCGGCCACGGCGGCGGCTTCGCAGCCACCCCTGACGAGCTCCGTCGCCAGGTGGCGCGCGGCCTCGCGGAGTCGCCGATCACCCAGGTGCTCGTCGAGGAGTCGCTCCGCGGTTGGGACGAGTTCGAGCTCGAGGTCGTTCGCGACCGCGCCGACAACGTCGTCATCGTCTGCTCGATCGAGAACCTCGACCCGATGGGCGTCCACACGGGCGACTCGGTGACGGTCGCCCCGCAGATGACCCTTGCCGACGAGGCCTACCAGGAGCTCCGCGACGCGGCGATCGCAGTCATCCGTGCGGTCGGGGTCGACACCGGCGGGTCGAACATCCAGTTCGCCCGTGACCGCATCAGCGGGGATCTGCGCGTGATCGAGATGAATCCTCGTGTGTCGCGCTCCTCGGCGCTCGCGTCGAAGGCGACCGGCTACCCAATCGCCAAGGTCGCTGCGCGGCTCGCGGTCGGTTACACGCTCGACGAGATCCCGAACGACCTCACCGGCACGACCCCCGCAAGCTTCGAGCCGACGCTCGACTACGTCGTCGTCAAGATGCCGCGGTTCGCGTTCGAGAAGTTCCCCGGTGCCGACCGCACGCTCGGGACTCAGATGAAGTCGGTCGGGGAGTCGATGGGCATCGGCCGCACGTTCGCCGAGGCCTTCGCCAAGGCCCGGCGCGGCCTCGAGATCGACCCCGAGTGGCGGCCGCACGGCCTGCACCCATGGTTCGCTCGTGAGCTGGAGCGCGAGGTCCCCGCCGGGGCGCCGGCGTTCCGCCGTGTCGACTCGTGCGCCGGAGAGGTCGAGGCGGCCTCGAACTACTTCTACTCGACCCGCGGCGAGCGCGATGAGCTCCCGCCCGAGCCCGGCCGCTCGGTCGTGATCCTCGGCAGCGGCCCGAACCGGATCGGCCAGGGGCTCGAGTTCGACTACTGCTGCGTCCACGCGGCCGAGAGCTTCCGCGCGCAGGGCTTCGAGGCGGTGATGGTCAACTGCAACCCCGAGACCGTGTCCACCGACTACGACACCTCGGACCGGCTGTACTTCGAGCCGCTCGACGAGGAGGCGGTGCTCGCGGTCCTCGAGCGGGAGCAGCCGGTCGGCGTCTGCATCCAGTTCGGCGGACAGACGCCGCTGAAGCTGGCGCGGGCGATCGAGCGGGCCGGCTTCACGATCCTCGGAACACCGTTCGACGCCGTCGACCTCGCCGAGGACCGCGAGCGGTTCGGCCGGCTCGCCGAGAGCCTCGGCGTGCGCTGCCCGGAGTGGGGGATGGCGGAGACAGCCGGCGAGGCGATCGAGATCGCCGGCCGCGTCGGCTATCCGGTGCTCGTGCGCCCCTCGTATGTGCTCGGCGGGCGAGCGATGCGGGTCTGTTACGGCGAGGCGGACATCGAGGCGGCGATGGCGGCAGTCGACGGCGTCGTCCTCGTCGACCGTTTCCTCGAGAGCGCGATCGAGCTCGACGTCGACGCCCTCTGCGACGGCACCGACACATATGTCGCGGCGGTGATGGAGCACGTGGAGGAGGCGGGCATCCATTCCGGCGATTCGTCGTGCGTGCTGCCCGCACCATCTGACTCGCCTGAGATCCGCGAGCTGATTCGCGGGCTCGGGCCCGCGCTCGGCGTCGTCGGGCTGCTGAACGTCCAGCTCGCGATCTCCGGTGGAGACGTCTACGTGCTCGAGGTGAATCCCCGCGCGTCAAGAACCGTCCCGTATGCCTCGAAGGCGACCGGGATCAACCTCGTCGATGCCGCCTGCCGGCTCGCGGCGGGAGCGAGGCTCGCCGATCTCGAGCTCCCGCCGGAGGGCGAGGCCTGTGCCGGCCACCACGTCAAGGCCGCCGTCCTTCCGTTCGTCCGGTTCGCGGGCGCCGACCCGGTGCTCGGGCCCGAGATGCGCTCCACCGGGGAGGTGATGGCAACCGGCGCCGACTTCGCAACGGCCTTCGCGCGGGCGGAACGGGCCGCGGGCCGCAAGCTCCCGAATGGCGGCCGCGCCTTCCTCAGCGTCCGTGACGCCGACAAGGTGGGGGTCGTTGCGGTGGCGCGTGCGCTCGCCGCGCACGGATTTCAGCTCGTCGCGACAGCCGGGACCGCCGCCGCGCTGGAGCTCGCGGAGATCGCGGTCGAGCGAGTCGACAAGGGCAAAGCGGTCGTCGACCTTGTCCGCAGCCGCCGCGTCGACCTCGTCGTGAACACGCCGCAAGGGCGGAACGCCCGGCGCGACGGTTATGCGATCCGTGAGGCCGCCGTCGTCGCGCGCGTCCCGTGCATCACGACACTCGCCGTCGCCCGCGCGGCGGTCGAGGCGATCGCGAACGGCCGGGCCGAGGAGCCCGTCTCGCTTCAGGAGAGGCAGGCCGCCCTGCCGGGCCGCGAGGTGCTGCGTGCAGCGTCGTGAGCGGCTCGCCGTCGTCGGCGTCGAGGCGATCGGGCCGTACACGCTCGTTCGCGTCGAGCGGGGCACGATCGACCCCGGGAACCCCGGCCAGTTCTTCATGCTCGAGGCGCCCGGCCGGGTCCTGCCGCGCCCGTTCTCACTCTGCCTCGCCCCGCGCGGCGAGCTCGGCTTTCTCGTCGATCCGATCGGCCCCGGGACGGAGGCCATCGCCGAGCTCGAGGTCGGCGACGAGATCGCCGTCTTCGGGCCGCTCGGCAACGGCTTCCGGCTCGACGTCCCAAAGCCCGTTCTCGTCGGCGGTGGGATCGGGATCGCGCCGTTCCCCTACCTCAGCGAGGCGCTCGAGAGCCCGCCCGCGGTCCTCGGCTTCCGGAGCGCGCACCACGCAGAAGCAGCGGTTCTCGTTCCGAACGCCGAGGTGGTGATCGACCCGGTGCTTGTCACCGACGCGATGCCAACCGATCGAGACATTCTCGCCTGCGGCCCCGAGCCGATGCTCGAGGCGATCCGCGCGCTCAGCCCGCAGGCGCAGCTCGCGTGGGAGGCGCCGATGGCCTGCGGCTACGGCGCCTGCTACGGCTGCGTCGTCGAGATCGACGGCGCACTGAAGCGCCTCTGCGTCGAAGGGCCGGTGCTGTGCAGCTCCTGAACGCAAGCGGCTGCCTCGACGCGCTGACCGCGCCCGACGTGGCGCGCACGCTCGACGCGTTCGTGACCAAGACCGTCACCCCGGAGCCGCGCGGGCGGCAACCCGCCCGTGCGGATCGCCGAGACCGAGTCGGGGATGCTGAACGCCATCGGCCTCGCAAACCCCGGCCGGGAGCGGTTTCTCGCAGAGAGCCTTCCCGCTCTCCGCGAGCTCGGCATCCCGCTCTGGGTGTCGGTCGGCGGCTTCTCGGCTGCCGAGTACGCCGAGACGTGCGCCGCGCTCGCCGACGTCACGATCGAGCTGAACCTCTCGTGCCCGAACGTCGACGAGGCGCCGGAGTCGGCCGCGGAGATCGTCGCCGCGTGCCGCGCCGCCACGAGCCTGCCGCTGTACGCGAAGCTCTCACCTGCTTCCTGGGACATCGCGGAGGTGGCCCGCGCCGTCGAGGCGGCGGGAGCCGACGGGCTCTCCCTCGTCAACACGATCCGGGGACTCGCGCTCGACGAGCGGCTTCGGCCGCGACTCGCCCGCGGCACCGGCGGCTACTCGGGGCCCGCGCTGAAGCCGATCGCGCTCGCCGCCGTGTACGCCTGCCGGCGGGTGACGCAGCTCCCGATCGTCGGCATGGGAGGTGTCCAGACCGGGCGAGATGCGCTGGAGCTGATCGCCTGCGGTGCGACCCATGTTGCGCTCGGGACGGTGCTCTTCGCCGACCCCGACGCGCCGAATCGGGTGCGCCAGGAACTGTCGGTTGAGGCCTCAAACGCCGGGTTTGACAACACCGCCGAGGCCTTTTCCGCCGCTCAGGAAGCTGTTTTCACCCCCGGCAACTAGACCTTTCGATGGCTGCTTGCACGCAGGCGCGAGGGTGTTAGTATGCCCCCCTCATGGTGCCGCCCGCCTCGCAGGTTCAAGCTCCAGTCAGGTCGCTCGACCAGCGAATGGAGGCCCTCAAGAGGGCCAACGACATCCGGGTCAAGCGGGCGCAGCTGAAGAAGGATCTCAAGTCCGGCGCGGTCTCGATCCAGCAGATCCTGGCCGCTCCTCCGGAGTTCGTCTCGACGGCGAAGGTGTTCGACATGCTGATGGCGGTGCCGAAGTTCGGCCGCGTGAAGGCCCTGCGGATGCTCAACCAGTGCCGCATCAGCCAGTCGAAGACGGTGGGCGGCCTTTCCGACCGCCAGCGCCAAGAGCTGGTTGACCTCTTCAACCGTTAGAGGGCCGGTCTTCGTCCTGACCGGGCCGTCCGGCGCCGGGAAGGGAACGATGGTCGAGGCCCTACTGGCACGCGTCCCACGGCTTCGGCTGGCCGTCTCGGCCACCACCCGACCGCGGCGCCCGTCCGAGCAGGACGGCGTGCACTACTGGTTCATCACCGACGCTGAGTTCGACCGTCTCCTCGAGCGAGGGGGACTTCCTCGAGTACCACGTGTTCCCGTGGGGCCAACGGTCGGGAACGCTCCTGTCGGAGCTCGACCGGATCGCGGCCGCGGGCGACGTGCCTCTCCTCGAGCTGGAGCTGAACGGCTCGCTGGCGGTCAAGGAGAAGCTCCCCGGCGCCCTGACGATCTTCGTCGACGCGCCGCTCGAAGAGCTCGAGCGCCGTCTCCGCGAGCGGGCGACCGAGAGCGCCGGCGAGATCGAGGACCGCATCGTGCTCGCCGCCGATCAGCGCGCGCTCGCAGGCGCGTTCGACTTCGTCGTCGAGAACGACGACCGCGAGCGGGCCGCCGACGAGTGCGTCGACATCGTCGAACGCGAGCTCGCAGCCTGCCGGTAGGATGTTCGGCTCATGATCCATCCCAGAATCGATCAGCTGCTCGACCAGGTGGACTCGCGCTACGCACTGGTCATCGTCGCAGCCAAGCGCGCACGGCAGATCAACAACTACCACCATCAGCTCGGCGAGGGCACGTTCGACGAGTTCCCGCCGCCGCTCATCCGTTCGCGCTCGAAGAACTATCTGACCATGTCCCTCGAGGAAATCGCCGAGGGCAAGATCAGCTACGACTACAAGCGCTAGTACCGCAGGAGGAAACCTCCGGTTTCCCCCCACGAGCCCCCCTTCCGACATCTTTCGGCCGTGGCGGGTGAGTGGGGTGGTCTTCCGGCCGCTCGCATTTCTAGTCGGCCTCGGCGAATGCGGTGTCTGTTGTTGAGTTGCTCAGCTGTAGGGCTCACGTAGGCACCGGCTGAGCCGGTGCCTACGACCCATTCCGGCTTCGGCAGAATGTTCCCGTGAGCAGGATCCTTCTCGGGGTGAGTGGTGGGATTGCCGCCTACAAGGCGTGCGAGTTGACGCGGCTGCTCGTGAAGGCCGGGCACGACGTTGTTCCGCTCGTGACGCCTGGCGCGGAGCGGTTCGTGCGGGCCGAGACATTTCAGGCGCTCGCGCGCCGGCCGGCCAACGAGGATCTCTATCTCCACCTGACCCGTGGTGACCTGCTCGTCGTCGCCCCGTGCACGGCGAACACGCTCGCGAAGCTCGCCCAGGGGATCTCCGACAACCTGCTCGCCGAGGCTGCGCTCGCCCATCGCGGGCCGGTGCTCGTCGCACCGGCGATGAACCCGCGCATGTGGTCGCACCCGGCGACGCGCGCCAACGCGGAAACGTTGGTTGCGCGCGGCGTCGAGCTCGTCGGTCCGGACGAGGGAGAGACCGCGGAGGGCGAGTGGGGCGTAGGCCGGATGGCCGAGCCGGAGGAGATCGCCCGCCGCGCGGAGCAGCTGCTCGCGCCCGGAAGGCTCGCGGGCCGGCGCGTGCTCGTCACCGCCGGCGGAACGCGTGAGCCTCTCGACGCGGTGCGCTTCCTCGGCAACCGCTCGTCGGGCCGGATGGGCGTCGCCCTGGCCGAGGAGGCCCGCCGGCGCGGCGCCGACGTGGTGCTGCTCGCAGCGAACCTCGCCGTTCCGGGGCCGCACGGGGTCGAGATGATCCCGACGCCCACCGCCGAGTCGATGCTCGACGCTGCGCTGGCGCTCGCCGACGTCGACATCGCGCTGCTCGCAGCGGCGGTCGCCGACTATCGGCCCTCCGAGGCGATCGACTCCAAGCGGACGAAGAGCGACGAGACCTGGACGGTCGAGCTCGAGCCGACCGTCGACATCGCCCGCCGCCTCGGCGCGGAGAAGCGCCCCGACCAGCTGCTCGTCACCTTCGGCGCCGACCTCGGCGAGGCGGGTCTCGAGCGCAAGCGCGCCATGCTCGAGACGAAGAACGCCGACCTCGTCGTGTTCAACGACGTCTCGCGCTCCGACATCGCCTTCGACGCCGCCGACAACGAGGTCGTGCTGGTCACCAGAACGGGCGACCGCACAGTTCCGAAAGCCGCGAAGGCCGCGATTGCCTCGGCGATCCTCGACGAGGTCGAGAACCTTCTCGCGGCCGCCTCGGCCCTGTCCCGACCAGCCCCGGGTGGATGACTTTTTACACTCTCGTTTCTCTAACCTGGCACCGGACGTGTCCCGAAAGCCGCCGCTGATCTGCAGGGGAAACCTGCCGACCGCCTCACCAGTCCCATCGTCAGGTGGCACTTCCGCGTCTGTGCCTGGCACCGGACGCGCCCCGGCAGGCCAGTGGCCGGAACAGACATGACCGAGGCGTACGACCTCTTCCAGGAGGGCCGAGAGCGGCTCCGGAAAGGCATGGCCGCGCAGGCTACCGTGCCGCTCGAGAAGGCCAAGCGCCTCGAGCCCGACAAGGCGTCGATTCGCGAGGCGCTCGGCATCGCCTACTTCCGGCTCCGGCGCTGGAACGAGGCGGAGGCCGAGTTCCGCGCCGTGCTCGACCTCTCGCCGACCGACGACTACGCCCACTACGCGCTCGGCCGCACGCTCGAGAAGCAGGGCCGCGAGGCCGAGGCGAACGGGCACTTCAAGCTCGCGAGCTCGATGAACCCAGAGAACGAGAGCTACGCGAGCCGCATCCGCGAGCTCGAATGAGGGCTGTCGTCCAGCGCGTCTCGAGGGCAAGCGTCTCGCCCGGTGGCGCGATCGGAGCCGGCGTCGTCGTGCTCCTCGGGGTGGCGGAGGCAGACGAAGCCTCCGACGCAGATCGTCTCGCCGGCAAGATCGCCCGCCTTCGGATCTTCGAGGACGAGATCGGCAGGCTCGACCATTCGCTCCTCGACACGGGCGGCGAGGCGCTCGTCGTCTCTCAGTTCACGCTGATCGCCGACACGCAGAAGGGCAATCGCCCGAGCTTCGCCGGCGCCGCCCGTCCCGAGCACGCCGAGCCCCTCTACGAACGATTCTGCTCTGCTCTCCGTGACGCTCGGCGTGACCGTCTCGACCGGCGTGTTCGGAGCCCGCATGGCGCTCGAGCTCCTGAACGACGGCCCGGTCACGATCGTTCTCGGCTGACAGGCGCGATTTCGGTCGCGAAGCAGGGCTTTGCTACCCTTGTCGAACCACATTTCGGGCAAGTCGAAATGGGCGCGTGGCGCCCATTTTTTGTGATGTAACAGGTTGTGACATACCAGGTGTGACGTACCAGCTTGTGAGAGGTAACTGATGGCAACGGGCCAGCCAGAGAAGGAGAGAGAGCTGTATCGCGAGGTTTCCCGTACGGTCGAAACGGCACTTCCAGGCGTCGAGGTGCTTGCGCTCGAGATCACAGGGCGCGAGCGGTTCTGCGTCTACGTCGACCAGCCGGGAGGTGTCGATCACGCGCTCTGCGAGCGGGTCAGCGACGTGCTGCGCCCATACCTCGATCGCTACTCGGTCGAGGTCTCGTCACCTGGTATCGAGCGGCCGCTCCGCACCCGGGAGCACTTCCGGAACGCCGAGGGCCGCCAGGTGAAGCTGAAGATCGACAACCGCAAGCTCCGCGGCGAGGTACTCGCCGCCGGCGAACGGTCGTTCCAACTGCAGAACGGGACCGGCGATCCGGTCGACATACCGTACGACTCGATCGTGCGGGCCAATCTGATCGACGAAGGGTAGGTACGCGATGAGCCAGGAGATCGTCGAGGCAATCCGGGAAATCGAGCGCGAGAAGGGAATCGACGCGGAGCAGCTGCTGTCCGCGCTCGAGGACGCGCTGCTTGCCGCCTACAAGAAGACCCCCGGCGCATCGCGCCATGCAACGGTCGAGCTCGACGACGCGGGCGATTACCGCGTCTACGCGATCGAGCTCCCGGAGGATCTCGAGACCCGACTGCTCGAAGAGGCGCGCGAGCGCGCCCTCGAGGAGCTCGAGCGGATCGAGGAGGAGACGCACGAGAAGAACCACACGCTCCTGAACGACGACGACCTCGATGTCGACTGGACGCAGGTGCCCGAGGAGCTGATGCAGCGCGAGGACGTGACTCCCGACAACTTCGGCCGGATCGCCGCGCAGACTGCCAAGCAGGTGATCCTGCAGCGGATCCGCGAGGCCGAGCGCGAGATGATGTACGACGAGTACATCGACCGCGTCGGCGAGGTCGTCACGGGGATCGTGCAGCAGGCCGGCGACCGCAACAACGTGCTCGTCGATCTCGGCAAGGTCGAGGCGCTTCTGCCCCGCCAGGAACAGGTCGACGGCGAGCGCTACGAGCAGGGCTCCCGGATCAAGGCGGTCATCACCGACGTCCGCACCGGCACGAAGGGTCCCCAGGTCATCCTCTCGCGCCGCGACCCCGAGCTGATCAAGACGCTGTTCGAGCTCGAGGTTCCCGAGATCGCAGACGGCCTCGTCACGATCGAGGGCGTCGCCCGTGAGCCTGGCTACCGCTCGAAGATCGCCGTTCAGTCCCACACCCAGGGCGTGGATCCGGTCGGCGCCTGCGTCGGCCCGCGCGGCTCGCGCGTCCGCATGGTCGTCTCCGAGCTCCGCGGCGAGAAGATCGACATCATCCCCTGGAATCAGGAGCCGGCACGGTTCGTCGCCAAGGCGCTGTCGCCGGCCCGCGTCCGCGAGGTCTACCTCGACGACGCCCAGAAGGAGGCGACGGTCGTCGTCCCGGACGACCAGCTTGCGCTCGCGATCGGCAAGGAAGGCATGAACGCCCGCCTCGCCCACCGGCTGACCGGCTGGAAGATCGACATCGTCAGCGACACCGAGTTCGCCCAGCAGGAGGCCCAGGCGGCCTTCGGCGGCGAGAGCGGAGAAGAGGGCGACTTCTCGGGCCGGTGCTCGGCGGTGCTCTCGAACGGCAAGCGCTGCCCGAACGCCGCACTTCCGGGATCCAAATACTGCGGCGTCCCGGCCCATCAGGAGCTTGCGCTGCACGAGCCGGACGACGAGGTGAACATGATCGTCCAGGAGTCCGATCCGGAGCTCGAGGCGCTCGCGGACGTGACCGAGTCGGAATCGGTCACCGAGGACGCAGCCGAGTTCGCCGACACGCCGCCGGGGGAGTTCCCGGCCGGCCCGGGCGACGCTCCGATCGCGGGCGAGGACACGACCCTGGAGTCGGGCGGGCCGGCACCGGTTCGCGTCGAGGACGACCCCGACGACGGCGTTCCGATCGTGCACATCACCCATGAGGAAGCGGAGGAGGCCGGTCTCAACGGCTGAGCCGATCCGCACCTGCGCGGGCTGCGGCAGGAAGGCGCCGCAGTCCGAGCTCCAGCGCTTCCACCAGCTCGAGGGTATGCTGGTGGCCGGGCCCGGGTCCGGACGCGGCGTCTACACGTGCCGCAGACTGGTCTGTTTCGAGCGCGCCCGGGCGCATCGAGGTTTCAATCGAACGTTGAGGAGGATTGTCCGCGTCGAGGATTCCCTCGCGCGGCTCTACACTTGAGCCATGCCAGGCGGTAGACCGATCAGACCAAGAGGGGGCGGAGGCCCCGGGAACCGGAGACGGCGCGTCGTCATCGACGGCGGCACCGGGCGTCCCGGCGCGGGCCAGCGCCAGCGTCCCGGCGACCGGCAGGGCGATCGCGCCCCGAAGACCCCGCGCGACGTAGCGCCGCCCACAGGGCCGGTGACCGTCGAGTCCGGCGTCTCGCTGCGCGACTTCTCGCAGACCCTCGGGGTCACGATGTCGCAGATCATCAAGATGCTGATGGATCTGGGCTCGATGAAGACCGCGACCCAGACGCTGACCGACGAAGAGGTGCAGATGATCGCTCTCGAGCTCGACCGCGAGGTGACGATCAAGCACGCCGACGACGACGAGGCGGAGCCGGAGTCGTTCGACGACACCGAGGAGTCGCTCGTCCCGAGGCCGCCGGTCGTGACGATCATGGGCCACGTCGACCACGGCAAGACCACCTTGCTCGACGCGATCCGCAAGACCGCGGTCGTGGACACCGAGGCCGGAGGGATCACGCAGCACATCGGCGCGTACCAGACCGAGGTCGACGGCCGGAAGCTCACCTTCCTCGACACGCCGGGCCACGAGGCGTTCACCGCCATGCGTGCTCGCGGCGCCAAGGTCACCGACATCGCGGTGCTGGTCGTCGCGGCCGACGACAGCGTGATGCCGCAGACGCTCGAGTCGATCTCGCACGCCCGTGCCGCCGATGTGCCGATCGTGGTCGCCGTCAACAAGATCGATCTTCCCGGCGCGAACCCGGACCGCGTTCTCGCCGATCTCGCGACTCAGGGCCTTCAGCCCGAGGACTGGGGCGGGACGACACAGGTCGCCAAGGTCTCTGCCAAGCAGGGTGAGAATCTCGAGGAGCTGCTCGAGAAGATCCTGCTCGTCGCGGATCTCGAGCTCGATCTGCGCGCCAACCCAGCCGCCGAGGCGTCGGGCCCGATCATCGAGTCACGCCTCGATGTCGGACGCGGCACGGTCACGACGATGCTCATTCACCGCGGAACCCTCAAGGTCGGCGACGCGATCGTCGCCGGCGATGCCTGGGGCCGCGTGCGCGCTCTCTACGACTATCGCGGCGAGAAGATCGACGCTGCGGGCCCGGGCGATCCGGTCGAGATCCTCGGTTTCGACCATTCCCCGCTGGCCGGTGAGCTTGCCCGGGTGGTCGAGAACGACCGCCGGGCCCGCGAGCTCGCGCAGCAGCGCGGGGAGCGCCTCCGGCGCGAGTCGCTTGCCAAGCAGGCCAGCCGCGGCGTCTCGCTCGAGAAGCTGTTCGAGCAGCTCCAGGCGGGCGGTGTCGCCGACCTCAACATCGTCCTCAAGGCCGACGTGCAGGGCTCGGTCGAGGCGATCGTCGGGGAGCTCGAGAAGATCGATCACACCGAGGTTCGCGTCAACGTCATCCACACGGGCGTCGGTGGGATCACCGAGAACGACGTCAACCTCGCCGCAGCCTCGAGCGGGATGGTCGTCGGCTTCAACGTCCGTCCGTCGAGCGAGGCGCGTGCAGCTCGCCGAGCGCCAGGGGATCGAGATCCGCCAGTACCGCGTCATCTACGAGCTGACCCAGCAGATCGAGCAGGCCCTCGTCGGGATGCTGTCGCCGGTCGAGACCGAGGCCGTGATCGGCGAAGTCGAGGTGCGCGCGCTCTTCCGCGCCTCGCGCGTCGGGACGATCGCCGGTTGCATGGTCACGAGCGGCATCGTCCGCCGCGGCTCGCGCGTCCGCATCTTTCGCGACGGGGCGCGTATCCACGAGACGAGCGTCGCCCAGCTCAAGCGCTTCAAGGATGACGCCCGCGAGGTGTCCGAGGGCTTCGAGTGCGGGATCCTGCTCGAGGGCTTCAACGACCTACGCGAAGGCGACATCTTCGAGGTCTACGAGACTCGTGAGGTCGAGCGCACGTCGCTCGACGAGCCGCCCGACGCCGCGTAGCGCGCCGCCGTGCCGGGGTTCGTCGCGATCCTCTCGGCCGAGCTTCACTTTCCGGAAGCCGGCTCGTTGAAGGGCAAGCGCAAGCACGTGCTGTCCGCGAAGGCGCAGCTCCAGAACAGATTCGGCGCGTCGGTTGCGGAGGTCGATCACCACGACCTGTGGCAGCGGTGCGCGCTGCTCGCGGCGTTCAGCGCCCGTGAGGCCAGCGCCGCGGAGGATCTCGCAGAGCGCGCGGAGCAGTGGCTCGCAGGGCAGGACTGGGTGCTCTCCCGCTCCGACGTCGTCCTTGTGTCACCTGAGGAAGACCGATGACCGAGCGGATGCGCCGGGTGAACGAGTCCGTTCGCGAGATCGTGGCCGAAGCGCTCGGCGAGCTCAAGGACCCCCGGCTCGGGATCGTTACCGTCACCGGTGTCTCCGTCTCGCCCGACCTGCACGACGGCCGCGTGTACGTGTCGGTGTTCGGCGGCGCGAAGAAGCGCAAGGCGTCGATGGCGGCGCTCGAATCCGCGAGCGGCTTCGTCCAGGGCCGCCTGGCGCGCGAGCTGAGCATGAAGCGAACGCCACAGCTGACCTTTGAATACGATCCGTCGGTCGAGTACGGCGTACGCATGACAAAGCTGATCGACGAGCTCGTACCCGACCCGCCTCCCGATGACGCAACAGACGACAGCAGCGCTGACTGATTTCGACACCGTCGTCGAGGTGCTGAGGACGCATGACCGCTTCCTCGTCGTCACGCACGAGAACCCCGACGGCGACGCGCTGGGCTCGATGCTCGGCGCCGCCCTGGGGCTGCGGGCGCTGGGCAAGGACGTGCTGATGTACCTGGCCGGGACGGCGGCGTTCCCAGCCGAGTACGGCTTCATGCCGCTCGGCGAGGTGCTGCGCGAGCCTCCGCCGGATATCGGCGATCGCGTCCTGCTCGCGCTCGACTGCGCCAACGAGCGCCGGATCGCGCCCGAGCCCGCCGTGCTCGGCGATGCCGCGCTCGTCGTCGATGTCGACCATCACCACGACAACACGCGGTTCGGCGCCGCGAACCTCGTCGTCGCAGATGCCTCGTCGACTGCCGAGATCGTCGTCGACCTGCTCGCCGCGCTCGACGCGCCACTATCGCCGCAGATCGCCGAGGCGCTCTACATCGGGATCGTCACGGACACGGGCCGCTTCCAGTACGCGAACACCACGCCCAAGGCCCTGCGACTCGCCGCCGATCTCGTCGACGCAGGGGCAAACGTCCACGACATCTTCAGGCACGTCTACGAAACGGTGCAGTTCGCGAAGCTGAAGCTGCTCGCCCGCGCACTCGAGCACGCGCGGGCCTTCGAGGGCGGACGGCTCGTGATCTCGTATCTCCTTCGCTCCGACTTCGCCGATGCCGGGGCCGACGAGCCGTTCTCGGAGGGCATCATCGACTACCTGCGCGCGAGCGAGGGCTCGGTGCTCGTCGCCCTGATCCGCGAGCCGCCGCCGAGCCCAGGCGGGCCGATGCATCGCGTCTCGCTTCGCTCCAGCTCCGACGCGGTCGACGTATCGGCGATCGCCCGCAAGTCGGGAGGCGGCGGCCATGTCCAGGCCGCAGGGTTCTCGAGCGACCTTCCTCTCGAAGAGATCGTCGAGTTCGTGCGCCGCGAGTTCGCCGCGGTGGCCGGCACGGAGGACTGACATGCCCCCGCGCGCGTCGAGCCCGGTCGGGATCGCGCTGCTCGACAAGCCGCCGGGCCCGTCCTCGTTCGCTCTCGTCGCGGAGCTCCGTCGCCGCACGCGGGCGAAGACCGGCCACACCGGGACGCTCGACCCATTCGCATCCGGGCTCCTACTGCTGTTGTCCGGTATGGCAACTAGACTGGCCCCATGCTTCGTCGGGCTGGACAAGCGATATGTGACGGACGTCGACCTCACCTCGACGACCTCGACCGGCGATCCCGAAGGGGAGTTGCTGGAGAGCCACGAGCCGCCTTCGCAGGCGGAGCTCGAGAGCATGCTCGAGGGCCTCCGTGGCGAGGTGGAGCTGCCGATCCCCGCCGCCTCGGCGGTGAAGATCGGCGGTGAGCGCGCCTACAAGCTTGCGCGCCGGGGCATCGCGGTCGAGATGCCGCTGCGTCGCTCGCCGGTGTACGCGCTCGACGTCATCAGCTATACGGGCGACGCGGTCCAGCTCGGGCTTCACGTCGGATCGGGCACGTACGTCCGGTCGATCGCCACCGCGCTCGGCGGCCACTGCACGACACTCCGGCGAACCGCGGTTGGCCCCTTCGGGATCGAGGAGGCCGACGCCGATCAGCTGCTGCCGGTATCGGAGGTGCTGTCCCGGCTGCCGTCGGAGGCGCTCGACCGGGTCGCGTACGGGCTCAGGGCGCAGGTGCTCGCGTTCGAGACCGAGGTCGGGGGCGGCGAGGCTCTTCCGTCGCTGCAGGGCGTCGAGAACGCGGAGTGGGAGCCGATCGCCACGGATCCCGACGACATGCATCTGGATGACACGGAGCCGGCGTGAACGTCGCGCATGCTCCCGGCGAACTCGAACGCCGGCCGCGGGCGGTCGCGATCGGCACCTTCGACGGCGTCCACGTCGGTCATCGAGCCGTTGTCGGCGCGGCGCTCGACGCAGGGCTGGCGCCGACGGTGGTGACCTTCCATCCGCATCCGCGCGAGGTCCTCGGATACGAGGTCGAGCTGCTGTCGACGCTCGAGCGCCGGCTCGAGTTGCTGGCCGAGCTCGGTGTGGAGGACACGCTGGTCGTGGAGTTCACGACCGAGGTCGCCGGGCTCGATCCGGAGGCATTCCTCGAGAGCTACGTGCTCGGGATCGGGGCCGAGGTGCTCTGCGCCGGCGAGTCGTTCCGGTTCGGCAAGGCGCGGAGCGGAGACCTCGCGCTGTGCGAGCGGCTCGGGCTCGAGACGAGGGTCGTGCCGATCGTGCCGGGCGTCTCGTCGACCGAGATCCGGCGGCTCGCGGCTGCCGGCGAGGTTCGCGCGGCCGCACCGCTTCTCGGCCGTCCGCTCGAGGTGGAGGGAGTCGTCGTCTCCGGGGACGCACGCGGCGGCACACTTGGGTTTCCGACCGCGAACCTTCGGATCGAGCACTCGCTCCTCGTGCCCGCCTTCGGGATCTACGCCGGTGCGGCGCTCGACCATCGTGCCGCAATCTCGATCGGTCTCAACCCGCACTACGGCGGCACCGAACGGCGGATCGAGGCGTTCCTGCTCGACTTCACCGGCGACCTCTACGGGCAGCGGGTGATCGTCGAGCTCTGGGATCGCCTTCGGGACGAGGCGTCGTTCGGGAGCGAGGCCGAGCTGATCGCGCAGATCGCCGTGGACGTCGAGGCGACGCGCGCAACGACGCGGCCCTGACCGATTCGGAGGCCGGGCCGCACGTCCGGTGGCGGCGTCATTGTCGATTCATCCTCGAATCCAGAAGGGAGCGAGCATGAACGGCATAGTCGTCGTCATCTACCTCGCCATCATCGTTCTGCTGATCGCCGCTGCATGGCAGATCTTCACGAAGGCCGGCGAGGCCGGATGGAAATGCCTCATCCCGATCTACAACATGCTCGTCCTGCTCAAGATTGTCGGCCGCGAGTGGTGGTGGATCTTGCTGCTGCTCATTCCGATTGTCAACATCGTGATCGGTCTGATCATCGCGCTCGACCTGGCAAAGAGCTTCGGCAAGGGCGGAGGCTTCGGCGTCGGCCTGTTCTTCCTCTCGTTCATCTTCGGACCGATTCTCGGGTTCGGCAGTGCTACGTACGTCGGTCCCGGCGGGCAAAGGGCAACGGCCTAGGCAGGCGCCGGCTCGAGACACCGTTCACCAGGTGTTGTGCGCAAGCACACCACCGTCCACGACCAGGTTTGCGCCCGAGATCCAGCGCGACGCGCGGGAGACCAGGAACAACACGGCATCGGCGACGTCGCTCGGCGTTCCAAGACGCTCGAGCGGCGCCGCCGCGAGCCACCGTGCGACGCCCTCCGGCCATCTCTCGGCGATCGCCGGCGCCTCGATCAGCCCCGGTGAGACACTGTTCACCCTGATTCCCACGGAGCCCAGCTCGAGCGCGGCGGCGCGCGTGTGCATGATCACGGCCGCCTTCGCAGCCGCATAGTGGCTGTGATCGAACGCGGGCTGGAGGCCCTCGATCGAGCTGATGTTGACGATCGTGCCGCCGCCCGTTCCCATTGCCGAAACCGCCTCCCGCGTCATTGCGGCAACGCCGGCGACGTTGACGCGGAGCATCTCGACGATCTCGTCGTCGCCGATCGACTCGAGCGGCGCGACGGGTTGGATCCCGGCGTTGTTCACGACGATGTCCAGGCGGCCGAACGCGTCGACTGCAACCGCGCAGATCGCTCTCGCGTCCCGCTGAACATCGCCCACCGCTGCAACTGCGCGCTCGCCGAGCTCGGCGACGAGCGCCTCCGCAGCCGGAAGGTCCCGGTGCGCATGCGCGACGACCGCCGCGCCCGCCTCGTGGAGGCGCCGCGCGATCCCGGCACCGATGTTCCCGCTCGCCCCGGTGACGATCGCGATCCGGCCGGTCAGATCGAGGAGCGTGCCGACGGGAGGCGGCGGATCAGCCATACCGGGTGACCCTACCGATAGCGTCCTCGGATCGACCCGACCGTCGCAACGACTGATCGAGCACTACGGCCTGGCCCCGCTGCCGGTCGAAGGGACGCTGTTCGCCCAGACCTACGTCAGCGAGGCGAAGACACCGGCAGGCGGGCCCGCAGGCACCGCGGGAGTCGGGCTCTTCTGCGAGGACCCGCCAAGCCGTTCGCTCTTCCACCGCCTCGAGTTCGACGAGCTCTGGCACTTCTACGCCGGCGACCCGCTTCGCCTGGTCCTCTTGCATCCGGATGGGTCCGACGCGGAAGTCATCCTCGACGCCGATCGTCGGCAGTATCTGATCCTCGCCGGGGTCTGGCAGGCGGCAGAGCTCGCGCCCGGTGGCGCCTGGTCGCTGTACGCGGTGACGATGGCCCCGGGTTTCACCCCTGCGTGCTTCGAAGGCGTAACCGCTGCGAGCCTGCTCGAGAGCTATCCGGCCCGGGCCGCTGACATCGAACGGCTTGCGATTCCACCCGGCGAGCCGCTCACGATGCCGGAAGGCTCCCAGAGCGAGGCCGAACGAGCACCTTGACAAGTAACCATTAGGTTACATATGGTGTGGGCGTGGACGACGTGTTCAAGGCCCTCGCCGACCCGACGCGCCGCAGCCTGCTCGACGAGCTCTACACGCGCGACGGGCAGTCACTGACCGAGCTCGAGCGGCGGATCCCGATGTCGCGCATCGGCGTGATGAAGCACCTGCGCGTGCTCGAGGGAGCAGGGCTCGTCGCCACGAGGCGCCGGGGGAGGGAGAAGCTGCATTTCCTGAACCCGGTCCCGATCAGGCTCGTCCACGACCGCTGGGTGAGCAAGTACGCGGAGCCGTGGGCCGCCCAGCTCACAGGGCTCAAGAAGCAACTGGAGGAGGACGTGATGGAGAAGGTGTTCGAGATCTACATCAAGACCACGCCGGAGCGCCTGTGGGAGGCGATCACCGATCCGGAGGCCCGGGCGACGTATTCGTTCGGCGTCGAGACTCGCTCCGACTGGACGCCAGGTTCGACCTACGAGGCCGGCCACCCGGCCGCGAACGTGCGCATCGCCGAGGGCGAGAACCTCGAGGTCGACCCGCCGCGCCGACTCGTCCAGAGCTTCAACGCGCTCTGGAGCGACGACGTGAAGGCGGAAGGCACCTCAAGGGTGACCTGGGAGATCGAGCCGGTCGGCGACTCGTGCAAGCTCGTCGTCACGCACGATCAGCTGCGCGAGGGCGCGAACGACCAGATCTTCGGCGGCTGGCCGCAGATCCTGTCAGGCCTCAAGACACTGCTCGAGACCGGTGAGCCGTTGACGACTCCTGGTTCCCTGCTCTACGCGCAACCCACTGCCTGAGCGGCGGGAGACGCAAGAAGCTACTGCGTCCAGCGGCGGCGCGCCATCTCACCCATCGAGGGAGTGAGCGCGCCGTCGCGAACGCGGCCCCGCCAGAGCAGGGCAGCGGCTACGGCCCAGGGGGCCGCCGCGAGAACGGTGAGAAGCACCGGTGCAGTCGATTGATAAACGGGCATGTATGGATTATGCCTAAGGGATAGCCCCTGCCGGAGGATCTGGCGTGTCTTCCGATGAAACAGGGCCGCATGAATGCTACGATTTCGCTGACCCCGAACTCGGCCGTACGCGTCTTCCTTGCGCGGCGTTGCTGGGCCGGTGGTGACTCACTAACAGGAGGTGGCAATGGCCCTCACCAAGGAAGCCAAGCAGGAGGCAACAAAGAAGTTCGGAAAGTCGGCGACGGACACGGGCTCGCCCGAGGTCCAGATCGCGATGCTGACGGAACGGATCAACGGCCTGACCGAGCACCTGCGGACCCACGCGAAGGATCACTACTCGCGTCGCGGCCTGCTGAAGCTCGTCGGCCGGCGGCGCCGGTTCCTGAACTACCTGCAGAAGAAGGATCTCGAGGGCTATCGCGCCCTCATCAAGGAGCTCGGCCTGCGCCGTTAGCTCCCTAGCCCCGAGGGGTGGAAGTTTGAGCGAGCCCGGGGGCCGGGTTGGCTCAAACTCTCCACCCTTCACCTAGCACAGTGGAGGAATAGAGAATGAGTATTGTCGAAGCCGAGCAGCAAGCGGCGCCGGTTTCCGTGACCCTTTTCGTTGGAGGGAAGGAGATCACGTTCGAGACGGGCAAGCTCGCGAAGCAGGCGGACGGCGCAGTCGTCGTCCGCTCCGGCGAGACCATGGTCCTCGCGACCGCTCAGGGTCGCCCCGACGCACGCGAGGGTCAGGATTTCTTCCCGCTGACGATCGATGTCGAGGAGCGGGCATACGCCGCCGGGAAGATCCCCGGCGGTTTCTTCAAGCGTGAAGGTCGCCCGACCGAGCGCGCGATCCTGACCGCGCGGATGATCGACCGCCCGATCCGGCCGCTCTGGCCGAAGGGCTACCGCAACGAGGTTCAGTGCATCGCCACCGTTCTCTCGGCGGACATGGTCACCTCGCACGACATCCTCGCGATCAACGGCGTGTCTGCGGCCCTGATGATCTCGCCGATGCCGTTCTTCGGCCCGATCGGCGCGGTTCGCATCGGCCTGATCGAGGGTGAGCTGATCGTGAACCCGACGCTCACCGAGCAGTTCGAGGAGAGCACGCTCGATCTGATCGTCGTCGGCACGAAGGAAGGCCTGACGATGGTCGAGGCCGGAGCCGACCAGGTGCCCGAGGCGAAGCTCCTCGAGGCACTCGATCTGGCGCACGAGGAGATCAAGAATCTCTGCGCCGCCCAGGAGGAGCTCCGCGAGCGGGCGGGTAAGCCGAAGTGGCTCGACTCGTCGGTTACGGAGGATCTCGACAACCGCTACGGCGACGAGATCGCCTCCCGGATCGCCCAGCAGGGCATCCATGACGCCGGTTCGATCGTCGGCGAGATCCTGGAGCGCGAGGTCGGGACGATCACGATGAGCTCGACCGAGGCAGATATCCTCAAGGAGCTTCAGACTCGGATGTCGCTCGCGGCGATTCTCGAGAAGAAGCGTGCCGCGGCGGTCGAGGGCCCGGTTCGCGCCCAGTTCGAAGCCGACCTGCGTGCACTCACCGAGGCCGAGCAGGACTCCAAGGAGCTGAAGTCGGCCAAGCAGCACCTGCTCTACGACCGGATCGTCGACAGCGTTGAGTTGCCGTTCCCGACAGCGCCTGAGGGCTCCGAGGGAGGCACCCGCGACGGCGCCACGAGGTCGTATGTCCGCAAGGCGACCGAGGCGATCTACAAGGACCTCGTCCGCAAGAAGATCGCGGTCGAGAAGCGCCGCCCGGACGGCCGTTCGGAGACGGAGATCCGCTCGATCACCTGCGAGGTGGGCGTCAGCCCGCGCACGCACGGCTCGGCGCTCTTCACCCGCGGCCAGACCCAGATCATGTCGCTCCTCACGCTCGGCACCGCGAAGGAGGGTCAGCGGATCGACGATCTCTCGCTCGAGAAGGATCGGCGCTACATCCATCACTACAACTTCCCCCCGTACTCGGTCGGGGAGACGGGCCGCATGACGGGCCCGCGCCGCCGCGACATCGGCCACGGCGCGCTTGCTCAGCGGGCGCTCGAGGCGGTCATCCCGGAGGCCGCTGACTTCCCGTACACGATCCGGATCGTGTCCGAGACGCTCGAGTCGAACGGCTCGTCGTCGATGGGCTCGGTCTGCGGCTCGACGCTGGCCCTGATGGATGCCGGCGTGCCGATCAAGGAGCCGGTCTCCGGCATCGCGATGGGCCTCGTCAAGGAGGGAGACGACTACGTCATCCTCACCGACATCCAGGGAGCCGAAGACCATCTAGGCGACATGGACTTCAAGGTCGCGGGCACGCGCAGCGGCATCACGGCGCTGCAGATGGACATCAAGATCACGGGCGTCTCGCGCGAGATCATGGAGCGTGCGCTGCAGCAGGCCCTCGAGGCCCGCGAGGCGATCCTCGACCGGATGCTCGAGGCGATCGGCGAGCCGCGCACGGAGCTCGCCAACCATGCCCCGCGGATCTCGACGATCCAGATCAACCCCGAGTACATCGGGATGGTGATCGGGAAGGGCGGTGAGACGATCCGCTCGCTCGAGTCCGAGTACGAGGTGCAGATCGACATCGAGGAGGACGGGACGATCCTCGTGTACGCCACCTCCGGCGAGAACGGCGACGCTGCGATCTCCGCGATCAACGCGCTCACCAAGGATCCCGAGGTCGGCGATGAGTTCACCGGGAAGGTCGTCAAGACGACCGACTTCGGCGCGTTCGTCGAGCTGAAGAAGGGCACCGACGGGCTGCTCCACGTCTCGAACGTGGGCCCCGGCCGCGTCAACCACATCGAGGATGTGATCGCCCGCGGCGATGTCCTGGACGTTCTCGTCCAGGAGGTCGACAAGGCCCGCGGCCGCATCGGCCTGAAGCTGGTGCTGAAGCACGAGAACGGCGCCACTGTCACTCCCGAGGAGCTGATCGAGCGGGCGAAGGATGCCCCGCCGCGTGAGCCCCGCGAGGAGCGCCCGCGCGACCGCGATCGCGGCCGCAGCGGCGGCGGCGGCGGACGCCGCTAGAGAAACAGAGCTCCCTGAGGGGACGGCCGGACCGGCGCCGTCCCCTCAGGGCTATGCTCGATCCTTGGGCGTTCCCGAGGATCCGCTCGAGAACACGGGCGCAGGCCTGTCTCCGACCGGAGAGGGCTGGTTCGTCCTGAACGCCCGCGATGCCGGCTGGCGTCGCCGCGAAGGCCGCGGCCACAGCGTTGCCTTCACCGGCTCGACCGACGAGGAGTGCGAATCGCAGTTCGCCCAGATCGGGGTGAACCTGTTCGTCCTCGGCCCCGGGGAGCCGATCGGCATGTACCACCGCGAGGCCGACCAGGAGGACTTCCTGATCCTCGCCGGGGAGGCCTTGCTGCTCATCGAAGGGGAGCAGCGCCCGCTACGGCAGTGGGATTTCGTCCACTGCCCGCCCGACACCGACCACATGATCCTCGGAGCCGGCAGAGGCCCTTGCACGCTTCTCGCGATCGGCGCCCGCGAGCACATGTCGACGCCGGAATGGGGCGAGTACACCGTCGACGAGCTCGCGCAACGCCACGACGCCGGCGTCGACGAGGCGACGTCCGACCCGGCGATCGCTTATGCCCGGTTCCCGAGCAGCGAGGCGATCCGTTACCCGAAGGGGCTGCTGCCCGGCGACGAGGCGAACCCGTCTCGAGACCTACTTGCCGCCGAAGTGTCCCCAATGCGTGGCGATGATCAGCAGCAGCCCAGCGATCGCGAGCAACGCGCCCGAGACGATCATCCTGAACTTTCGCCACTTCGGCGCATCGAGGATCTCCGCACAGACGAGCCAGACGCCCGCGATCAGGATGAGTAGAAACCCGACCTCGGCAAGACGGATGCCCGTATGACGCGTGATCGTGGCGATCATGCCGGAGCCATCTTAGAGCTCGAACGTCATTGCGGAACGCGGGGCGGGGCTGTGGTGGTCACGCCCGCGTAGGCTGGTGCCGCCGTTGGATTTCTTCGTATACAGCCGTGATGCGGCCGGTACTGCCGAGCTTCGTGACGACCTGGAGTTGCTGGAGGGCCACTGGTCGTACATGGACAGGTTTGCGGACTCGATGATCGCTCGCGGGCCGACGCTCGACTCCAAGCGCGAGACCGCGACCGGCAGCCTTCACGTGCTTGCATTGCCCGGCGTCGACGCGGTGCGCGAGTTCGTTGCTCTAGAGCCGAACAACCTTGCAGGCGTCTACGGAGAGCACATGGTCTGGCGGTTCGAGAACCTGCTAGGACGCTCGATGTGGGAGTTCCCGGGACAAGCGGGCGAGCCGAGGTTCCTGGTCATCGGCCGTTCGGAGCTGCGATGGCCTGTCCCGGCGCAAGTCCTCACAGCGGAGGTGCTGGAGCGGTTGATCCTCTACGGAGCGCTCACCACGCTCGACGGGGGTGAGCCGGTCGGGCTCGCACTGGCCCTTCAGGCGCCCGATCGGGAAACTGTCGATGCGCTCATGGCCGCCGGGGAGACGAGGCTCGGCGTGCTGTCCGGGGTCGAGATCTACGACTGGGAGTTCGGCGGTCGTCGCTGAAGGCGCGCCGGCGTGCTACCCAGCCTGTCGACGTTCGACGACATACGCGATCGCGATCAGGACCAGCCCGAGGAAGATGAGCGCTCCCAGCCCGCCCCATCTGGCCCACGCTGCCCCGAACAACCAAAAGACAAGGATGGCGCCGACGGCGACCCCGAGAACCACACCGAAGAGCGTCAGATAGAACCTGGAACCGAGCTTCTCGTCGGAGACGTAGGAATCCCGGGACATATCCGCCTACTCTAGTCCTTTCGCGAAGCGGGATCCCGAAACCGCTTCAGACGAGGGATCAGCCGCGGCACCCGCTGCCTGTAGCGCTCGTAGTCGGCGGGGAACGTCTCGCTCATCAGCTCTTCCTCGATCCGCACCCTGGCCGTGAAGACAACCAACCCGGCCAGGAGCGCAATGACGGCGACGCCGAACCCGTCGAGAAGCGCCGTGCCGAGCAGCATTCCCAGGAGTCCCGTGTAGATCGGATTGCGAGTGACCGAGTAGGGCCCGTCCGTGCGCAACACATGATGTTGCTGCAGCACACCGGGTGACATCGACCACATCGAGCCGAGCACCAGCCGGGCCCAGATCGTGAACGCCGTCGCAGCGAGGAGGAGCACGAGACCTGGGATCTCGAGCCAGAGGGATTGAACGACCAGCAGATTCGGGTCGTGGCGGCTGGCGGCCGCGTAGGCGACCACGAGGCCGGCGACGACCGCGATCGGCAACGGTGCGCCGTGCCAGGAAGGCTTTCGGCCCGCGGGCGCTCTCCGCAATCCGTAGAGGCCGCCGATCAGCCAGATCGCCGCGACGAGTCCCCAGCAGATCCCGGTTGCGATTCTGTGCATGGCTCCTCGTCTAACCGCCGCACCACTTGCCCGGCCGGCCCGTCCGAGACCTCGCCCCCTCGAACGTCGACGACCGGCACCTGGACGATCGTAGTCAGTCGGGCTCGCCGAGCACGCGCACGATCTCGTCGACGGTCGTCCCGCCGGCCGCGCAGAGCCGTGAGGCCTGTTCGTGTAGCAGGGTGGTCTTCCCGCCCTTGAGGGCGGCAACCTGAATCGCCGAGGCGGGGCCGCCCATGGCCGCGCGTACCTCGTCGTCGATCGTGAGGATCTCGTGGATACCGACCCTCCCTACGTAGCCGGTGGATCCACAATGGCGGCAACCGGTCGGGCGGTAGAGCTCCAGCGACGGTGTCGAGCTGAATGCGTGCGAGATCCTCGGCGCTCACGCGCCGCCCCTTGGCGCAGTGCTCGCATGGGCGCCGGAGAAGCCGCTGGGACAGGACGCTTCGAACCGAGGTGCCCAGGCTGGCCTCGCCAATACCGAGATCGCGAAGGCGAACGAGCGCGGCGGCCGAGCTCTGGGCGTGCACGGTCGTCAGCACGATATGGCCGGTCATCGCTGCGTGAAGGGCGATCTCGGCCGTCTCGAGGTCTCGGATCTCACCGATCATGATCACGTCCGGGTCGGCCCGGAGGATGCTGCGCAGGCCGCGCGCAAAGGTGAGTCCAGCCCTCGTGTTGACCTCGACCTGCACGACGCCTTCGATCCGTGACTCGACGGGATCCTCGATGCTGACGATCGTCCGCGTCCCGTCGTGGAGCTCCGCCAAAGCCGCGTAGAGAGTCGTCGTCTTGCCACTCCCGGTCGGCCCGGCGACGATGATCGCCCCCGCAGGGTGCCGCAGCGAGTGCCGCAGCCTGGACAGCGTCTGCCCGTCGAGACCCAGGTCTTCCAGGGTCTTGAGGCCCTGCTTGCCGATGTAGGCGATCCGCAATACGGCCTCTTCACCGATCGACGACGGGAGGATCGCGACCCGGAGATCCATGTCGACTCCCGCGATCGAGATCGAGACGCGACCGTCCTGCGGAAGGCGCCGCTCCGCGATGTCGAGCTGGCCCATCACCTTGATCCGCGCGATCACCGATGCCCTCAACGAACGGGGGACCACCGACATGTCTCGCATCACCCCATCCACGCGGGCGCGAACGTGAAGGTCGTTCTTCCACGGGACGAAGTGGATGTCCGAGGCGCCGAGCTCGATCGCGGCGCGCAGCAGCCGGTTCACCTCTTCGACGGCGGGCGCGCTCTCGGCGTCCGCCTCGAAATCGATCGTCGATTGTTGCTGCTCGATCTCTTCCGTCTCGTCTTCGAGCTCATCGAGATGGCTGGGCCGGAGATTGCGCGGATACACCTGGTCGAGACCCGCACGGATCGTTGTCGGGTCGGCGACGACGAGGTCGAATGCGCCGTTCAATGCCATCCGAAGCTCGTCGATGATGACGACGTCGGTTGGGTCGGCGATCGCGAGGCGAACACGATCTCCCGACGTCGGACAACGGCAACACGCCCAACCGGCGTGCGGATCGCTCCGGCATCAGGGCCGCGAGGTCCGGGCTGAGGCTCTGCACGTCGACCACCACGTACCTGAGGCCGAACTGATCGGCGAGAGCAATCGCGATGTCCTCCTCGTGGAGCGCCTTCGCGTTCACGAGATGCGTTCCCAGCCGATCCCCGCTCGCCTTCGCGGCCTCGATCGCCTCATCGAGCTGTTCCCGGCTCAGGCGGCCCTTCCGGACCAGGATCTCTCCCAAACGCTCGCGAACGCCGTCCCGGAAGGTTGTGACGTCCATCGAACAGTGTTTCGGCAAACCGCCCGAGTAGCTTGAGCAAGCCCGGCGGCGATCAGCTCGCCGCCCGGCGCCCACGGCGCTATTACCCTCCAACCCGTGGCAGGCAAGACCGAATCGGTACGCCGAATCCTCTACCTGACGAGCGCGATCGTGCTCGTCGACACGCTGTTCTTCTCGGCGCTGACCCCGCTCCTGCCGCACTACGCGGACACGCTCGGGCTCGGGAAGGGTGGCGCGGGGCTGCTGTCGGCCCTCTACCCACTGGGGACCCTTGTCGGGGCAATCCCCAGCGGGATGGTTGCTGCGCGATTCGGCGTCAAGCCGACCGTGCTCGTGGGCCTGATCGGGGTCGCCGTCACGACCGCGTTGTTCGGGCTCGCGACGAGCGCCTGGCAACTCGACCTGGCGCGGTTCATGCAGGGCCTCGCCAGCTCGTTCTCGTGGACGGGGTCGCTCTCGTGGCTCGTCGCTCGGGCGCCCGAAGGCCGGAAGGGGCAGCTGATCGGCCAGGCGTTCGCCGCTGCGGTGGCCGGCGCGCTGCTCGGCCCCGTGCTCGGCGGCGCCGCAACTGTGGTCGGAACCGGCTGGGCGTTCGGGGCGGTCGCGGTCGCCTCGCTCGGTCTCGCCGCCTGGGCGCTGCTGACGCCTTCGAGCCGCCCGGCTAAGCCACAGCCGCTCGCGATGCTCGGGGCGGCGCTCCGGGACCGGAGGGTGCTGCTCTCCGTGTGGTTCGTCGTCCTGCCGGCGCTGCTCTTCGGAGTGCTCGGTGTTCTTGGGCCGCTCCGGCTCTCGGATCTCGGGGTGGGGGCGATCGGCATCGGCGCGGTCTGGCTCGTGGCCGGCCTGCTCGAGACGGGGCTGAACCTCGGCGTCGGCCGGTTCTCCGACCGGTTCGGGCCGCTCGCGCCGATCCGAATCGCGTTGATCGCGTCCGTCATATGTGCCGCACTCCTGCCGTGGCCTGCAAACCGCTTCGTCCTCGCGGTGCTGATCGTCATCAGCTGCCTCGCCTTCGGCACGTTCTACACGCCCGGCATGGCGATGCTCACGCACGCGGCCGAGGATCGGGGGCTCGACTACGGCTACGCCTTCGCGCTGCTCAACCTGGCGTGGGCGCCGGGGCAGAGCGGCGGCTCCGCGCTCGGCGGAGCGCTCGCCGAAGCGACATCCGACGCCGTGCCGTACCTCGTGCTCGCCGGGCTTGCGCTCGCGACGCTGCTGATGCTCAAGCCGCTCCGGATCCTCCGAAACGAATCAGCCGAGTGAGCAATGGACGACCTGACCGGTCTGCTCGCCGCGCTCGTCGCGATCGATTCGATCAACCCATCGCTCGTGCCGGGAGGAGCGGGCGAGCCCGAAGTGGCGCGATTCGCGACGCGCTGGGCCGAGGCGAACGGTCTCGAGGCGAGGACGATCGAGCGTGAGCCGGGCCGACCGAGCGTCGTCGTCCGGGCCCGGGGGACCGGCGGGGGCCGCACGCTCCTGCTCTGCGGGCACCTCGACACGGTCGGAGTCGACGGCATGGCTGAGCCGTTCGCACCTCGGGTCGAGGGCGACCGGCTCTACGGACGCGGCTCGTACGACATGAAGGCCGGGGTCGCCGCCGCTCTGATCGCCTGTCGCGATGCGGCCCGACTGGGTCTCGCGGGCGATGTCGTCGTCGCCGCGGTGGCGGACGAGGAGTACGCGAGCCTCGGGATCCAGGACGTCCTCGAGTCGGTGAGCGCGGACGCCGCCATCGTGACCGAGCCGACCGAGCTCGAGCTCGTCGTCGCGCACAAGGGGTTCGTCTGGCTCGAGCTCGAGGTCACCGGGCGCGCCGCGCACGGCTCACGGCCGCATCTCGGGATCGACGCGATCGTCAAGACCGGGCCGCTCCTCGTCGCCCTCGCGGAGCTCGACCACGCACTTGGCTGCGAACGTGCACCCCCTGCTCGGCCGCGGCTCGATCCACGCCTCGCTGATCGACGGCGGCACGGAGTTTTCGAGCTACCCGTCCCGCTGCACCCTGAAGCTCGAGCGGAGAACACTGCCCGGCGAGACGACGCTCGACGTCGAAGCCGAGATCGACGGGATGCTCGCCGCCTGTCGGAGCGCGGATCCCGCGCTGGCGGTCGAGCGCCGCACGCTCCTCTCGCGAGAGCCGTTCGAGGTCGACCAGAATGCCGAGATCGTGTCGATCGTGAGCAACGCGCTCGGCACCTCGAGGCTCGGCGGTGCGAGCTACTGGGCGGACTCCGGCTTCATCGCTGCAGCCGGCATCCCGACAGTGCTGCTCGGCCCGTCGGGGGAAGGCGCACACGCGGTCGAGGAGTGGGTCAGCCTCGCGGACACGGCAACCGTCGCCCGAACGCTGCTCGCCACCGCTGAGGTCTTCTGCCGGTGACTGCCTTCGTCAACCGCGGCACTCGATCCGGCTCGCGTACCCAAGGCCGACGGCGCCGAGGCGACGGCGTTCCATCGGGCGCTGCCGGGATACGCACCGACACCCGTTCGCGAGCTGCCGGAGCTGGCATCGGAGCTCGGGGTGGGGGCGGTCCTCGTGAAGGACGAGTCCAACCGGTTCGGGCTTCCCGCGTTCAAGGTGCTCGGCGCCTCCTGGGCGATCGAACGGACGCTCCTGATCCGAGCCCGGGATCCACACTCTCGTCGCGGCGAGCGCCGGCAACCACGGCCGCGCCGTGGCGCACGTCGCAGCGACGAGAGGTCTCGCTTGCCGGGTGTTCCTGCCCGCGCGATCGGCACGAGCGAGACGTGAGGCGATCGCGGGCGAGGGCGCCGAGGTGGTCGTCGTCGACGGCACCTACGAGGAGGCAGTCGTGGCGGCGCACTCCGCTGCTGCCGAGCGGGGTGTCGTCGAGATCGCAGACGTCGGCGATTCCCCGCAGGCCTCATGGGTGATCGACGGCTACGCCACGCTCTTCGCCGAGGCAGCGGAGCAGGCCGAGTTCGATCTTCTGGTCGTGCCGGTCGGAGTCGGATCGCTCGCGGCGGCAGCCGCCCGATTCGCAGCACCAAGAGGTATTCAGCTCGTCGGCGTGGAGCCCGAGACCGCGGCATGCCTTACGGCCTCGCTCGCAGCGGGAGCTCCCGCCTCCGTGCCCACGCCCGGCACCTCGATGGCCGGGCTCGACTGCTCCGAGATCTCGTCGACCGCGTGGCCGTCCCTCCACGCCGGAATGACCGGGACGATCGAGCTCTCCGACGCCGATGTGCACGCCGAGATGCGAAGCCTCGCGGTCGCACAACTGGCGCTCGGAGACTGCGGCGCCGCAACCGTGACCGCACTCCGCCGCCTCGCCGAAGCCCAGGATCTGAGCGCAGCGGTCGGCTTCGGCCCGTCGACTCGAGCGCTTCTCATCGCGACCGAGGGCCCGACGGACCCCGACGCCTACGCCGAGGTGATTCGCGGCAACCGCTGACTCAGGCCTCGATCCAGAGCACGCTCTTCGCCGCGCCCGCCGTCGCGCAAGATCCGCCCGGCTTGCCCTGGCTCGCGAGAACGCAGACGAATCCGTGAAGGAGCCGAGTGGTCACCGTTCTCCGCGTACCTGACTGCAAGGCTGCGGTCGCGGTGGCGAAGCTCCGGGTCACGTTCTTCGCGGTGGCGCACGGGACGCTCTTCGCGACGATGATCCACGCATGACCCGAGGCGGTCAGGATCCCGCAGCTCGTCGACGCCTTGGCGCCGTTCGCCCCGATTGCGGCCGCCGACACGGCGAGCGCTCCGACAGCGGCCAGTCCGGCCAGATACCTGCTCAATCTCACGGCTCGAGCCTCCTTCACGAGTGCGGGTCACCTGCACGCGAACGAAGCCGGAAGCAGCCAGCACCCAGGCGGCGATCGCCTCGCAACGGTAGCCGCTCGATCGGCCCTCGATCGGGGGAATTTCAGCCGACGGAGAGCAGATCGACCACGAACACGAGCGGCTCGTTCGGCTTGATCACGCCGCCCGCGCCACGCGAGCCGTAGGCCATCGCCGAAGGGATCGTCAGCTTCCGCCGGCCGCCGACGCGCATCCCCTGGACACCCTCGTCCCAGCCGGGGATCACATGGCCCTTGCCGAGCGTGAAGGCGAACGGATCGCCCCGATTCCAGGAGGCGTCGAACTCCTCGCCGGTCGAGAACGCAACCCCGACGTAGTGCACGCTGACCTTGCTGCCGCTGACCGCCTCCTCGCCGTCACCGACGACGATGTCGTCGATCCCGAGGTCGAACGGGATGTCCCCCTCGGGCTTGTCGATCTCCGGTTTCTCGAGGCTCATGCTCAGACCAGACTAGACGCGTACGATCAGCCCCGTGGAAGACTGGGTCGAGACGAAGCTGAAGACGGGCGAGCGCGTGATCTCCGAGCGCCTCCCGCACGTGCGCTCGGCGACGATCGGCTACTGGATCGGCGCCGGCTCGCGCGACGAGACCGAGGGCAGGGCCGGGATCTCGCATTTCATCGAGCACCTGTTGTTCAAGGGATCCAGCCGCTACAGCGCGCTCGACATCGCCGAGATCTTCGACGGGCTCGGCGGCGAGCTCAACGCCGCGACCTCGCGGGAGCACACGGTCGTCTTCTCGCGTGTCCCCGACAGCCATGTCGAGACAGCCGTCGACGTGATGGGCGACATGGTGTTCTCGCCGAACTTCGACGACCTCGACTCCGAGCGCGAGGTCGTGCTGGAGGAGATCGCGATGTACGAGGACGCGCCGCAGGAGCTCGTTCACGACCTGATCGGGGAGGCGGTCTTCGGCTCTCACGCCCTGGGCCGGCCGGTAATCGGCACGGCCGAGGTGATCTCGAGCGTCAGCCGCCGCTCCCTGCGCGGCTACCACCGCTCCTACTACAGCCCCGGGAACGTGGTCGTCGCAGCAGCCGGAAGCGTCGACCACGACGAGCTCGTCGCGCTCGTCCAGCGCTCGATCGACCGGCGCAGCGAGACGAACGGCGAGCAGGCCGCGCCCCCGCACGGCGCTCACCAAGACCCCGAAGCCCGGCCGCCGCTTCCACCGCAAGGACACCGAGCAGTACCACGTCTGCCTTGCTGCGCCCGGTCTCTCGCGCACGGACAGCCGGCGCTTCGCCGCATCGATCCTCGACGCGATCCTCGGCGGCTCGGCGTCCTCGCGGCTCTTCCAGGAGATCCGCGAGAAGCGCGGCCTCGCCTACTCCGTCTACAGCTTCCTCTCGCAGTACGCCGACACCGGCCAGGTCGGGATCTACGTCGGCACCCGCGAGGACAACCTCGGCGAGGCACTCGCAATCGCGTCCGAGCAGGTCGCCGACATCGCCGCCGGCAACCTGACGGCCAAGGAGCTCAAGCGGGCGCAGGAGAACCTCAAGGGCCGGCTGACGCTTGGGATGGAGTCGACCTCCGCGCGGATGACCCGGCTCGGAAAGGCGCTCGTCACCGACACCGAGATTCTCTCGCTCGACCGGCTGATCGCCGAGATCGACGCGGTCGACGCAGAGGGTGTCTGCACGCTCGCCGGAGAGCTGTTCGCACCGGAGCGCCTCTCGGCGGCTGCGATCGGCCCGAGCGAGGAGCATTTCCTCGCGGCGCTCGAGCGCGCGACTCCGGCGCTCGCCCAGGCCGCATGAGGGTCCTGCTCAACGGATACTCGCCGCCGTCGCCCGAGACCGGGAAGGTCGGCGCGATCCTCGGCCCCGCGCTCGTCGAGGCCGGGCACGAGCTCGTCGCGACCGAGGCCGAGGCGGAGGCGATGGTCGACTTCACCGCGCCCGATGCTGTGGTGGCGAACATCCTGCGTGCGGTCGAGGCCGGCGTTCCGTCGGTCGTCGGCACGAGCGGGTGGGACACGGCCGAGGTCGATGCGGCGGCGAAGGAAGCCGGCGTCCCGGTCTTCTACGCGCCGAACTTCGCGCTCGGCGCGGTGCTGATGATGCGGTTCGCGGTCGAGGCATCGCGGCATTTCCCGGCGGCGGAGATCGTCGAGCTCCACCACCAGACGAAGCTCGACGCGCCGTCCGGAACCGCGATCGCCACCGCTGCTGCGATGGAGGGCGACGTGCCGATCCACTCGGTTCGGCTACCCGGGCTCGTCGCCCACCAGGAGGTCGTGCTCGGCGGTCGCGGCGAGACGCTCACGATCCGCCACGACACCAGCTCGCGCGAGGCGTTCGTCCCGGGCGTCGAGCTCGCGCTCGCGAAGGTCGGCACGCTCCCGCCCGGCGTCACCGTCGGCCTCGACCAGCTGCTCTGAGCGATCTCCTCGAGGACACGCTCACGATCGGTGGGCTCGAGCTCTCGCTGCTTCGCCCGCGCGAGCCCGAGGCGCTGATCGACGAGGAGGCGTTCGCTGACGACGAGTTCATGCCGTACTGGGCCGAGCTCTGGCCGTCGGGGCTTGCGCTCGCCCGCGCACTGCCGCCGCGGCTCGACGGGTTGCGCGTCGTCGAGCTCGGCTGCGGCCTCGGAGTCCCGTCGTTGACGGCGGCCGCGCGCGGGGCGGACGTGACCGCGCTCGACTGGGCCCGCGATGCGATCGAGCTGCTCGACCGCAACGCTGCGCGCAACCACGTCGAGCTGTTCGGCGTGACTGCCGACTGGCGCGCCTTCACCGGCTCGTTCGACCTCGTGCTCGGAGCCGACCTGCTCTACGAGCGGCGCAACGTGCAGGCGCTCGCCGAGCTGCTGCCTTCGCTCGCCTCGGACGTGCTGCTCGGCGAGCCGGGGCGGCCGCATGCCGGTGAGTTCTTCGAGCTCGCCGCGGCCGACTGGCAGATCGAGGAGCTTCCCGAGCGCGTTTACCGGCTCACGCGACCGACTCGAGCAGATCCGCAAGCTCGACCGGGTGGGTGAGGAACGGCGAGTGCCCTGCGTCGAGCTCGAGCGGCTCGACGCCGAGAACCTCGCGGGCCATCCGGGCTTGCCAGTCGGGCCGGATCGCGCGGTCGCGGAGGGTCACGATCGACGCGCTGAGCCCGGGCGGCAGCCCCAGCACCGCATCCAAGGGAGCCTGCGCCCGCAGTCGGTCGAACGCCTCACGGGCATCCTCATCGCCGAGATCTGGATAGAGCCGCTCGTGAGCGGTCTCGAGGTCGGGCCAGAACGAGCGCCCGAGCTCGTCGCGCTGCGTCCCCGTGAACTCGGGGTCGAGGCCCGAGTACACCCCGTCCACCGGGATGAGCGCCGCCAGGAAGACGGTGACCCTGGCCGTGATCAGCGGAATCGTCATGCCGCCCAGCGAATGCCCGACGACGACCGCGTCCGGCTGCGGCCCGACCAGCGCTGCGTAATCGCGCACCGTCAGCCCGATCTCCTCGCACGGCAGGTCGGGCGCCCAGGTCTCATGACCGCGTCGCTCCAGCTCCACGTGAGAGGCGCTCCCAGCACCAGCCGCCGTGCCACGCGCCGTGGACGAACACGAACCGGGCCACGCCCGCAGTATCTCCGACTACGATGGAGGGATGCTCGGCGGAGTCCTCACCGCCATCGCGACGCCGTTCGACGCGGCGGGCGCGATCGACTACGACGCGTTCCAGGCGCTCTGTCGCCATCTCGTCGACCACGGCTCGGACGGGCTCGTCGTCTCCGGGACGACGGGAGAGAGCCCGACCCTCGAGGACGGCGAGCGCGCTCGAGCTACTGCAGGCGGCGATCGAGGCCGTCGGCGACCGGGCCACGCTCGTGGCGAACACGGGCACCGCTTCGACGGCCCACTCGATCGAGCTCACGGAGCAGGCGCACGAGGCCGGCGCCGACGCATTCCTCGCCGTCACGCCCTACTACAACAAGCCGCCGCAGCGGGGGATCGTCGCGCACTTCGAGGCGATCGCGGCGGCCACCGACCGGCCGATCGTCGTCTACAACATCCCGAGCCGTGTCGTCGTGAACATCGAGCCCGCCACGATCTCGCGGCTCGCCGAGGTCCCGAACATCCAGGCCGTCAAGCAGGCCTATCCCGACCTCGACGAGGCCCGGCACATCGTCGCCGTGGGCCTCGACCTCTACGCAGGGGACGACGCGCTCGTCCAGCCGTTCCTCGAGCTCGGCGGCGTCGGCGGGATCTGCGTGCACACCCACATCGTCGGGCCGCAGGTGGCCGCTCAGGTGCAGGCCGCCCGCGACGGCGACGTCGAGCGGGGCCGCGAGATCGACGTCGAGCTTCGCCCCGCCTACGAGCTGCTCACGATCACGACGAACCCGATCCCGATCAAGGCCGCGCTGGGCCTGCTCGGCCACGAGGTCGGCGGTTTCCGCCTCCCGCTCGTGCCGCCGACCGGCGAGGAGCTCGCGCAGGTGCGCGACTGCCTCGAGCGGCTCGGGCTGCTAGTCCACGCCTAGAGTTAGGCGGAGGCAACCACGGTGAGACCGACCTCGCCGAGGACTCGCGGGCTCGTCGCGGTACAGCCGCTCGAGCGCGCCGACGACCTTCGGGCAGAACTGCGTGTCCTTGTTCGCGACGATCTCCTCGAGCGCGGCTTTGGGGCGCCGCGCACGGCGATAGGGCCGGTCGGTCGTCAGCGCGTCGAAGGCGTCGGCGACGAGGACGATCCGCGCCGGAAGCGGGATCTCGTCGCCCTCAAGCCCGTCCGGGTAGCCCTGGCCGTCCAACCGCTCGTGCGAGGAGCGCGCTATCTGGAGCACGAGCGGCGAGAGATCGATCTCCGAGAGGATCAGCTCCGAGATCACGGGGTGGCGCTTCATGACGATCCACTCGTCGTTGTCGAGCGGGCCGGGCTTGTGGAGGATCGACTCGGGAATCCCGATCTTGCCGATGTCGTGCATCAGCGCCCCGATCTCGATCGCGTTGAGGTCAGCGCCGGAGTACCCGAGCCTCCTGGCGAGCCCGACGGCGATGTCCGACACGCGCTCGGTGTGGCCGCCGGTGTAGTTGTCCTTCGCCTCCATCGACCGGGAGAGCGCCGAGATCGTCTCGAGGTGGGTCTTGCGCACCTCCTCGGCGAGCGTCGTCGACTCGAGCGCGGTCGCGACCTGCGGCTCGATCGCCTCGCGCAGGCGCTCCCACCGCTCGACGTCGCCGCCGTCGATCAGGATCCCGCCGACGATCCGGCCCGCCGACTCGAGCGGAGCCCCGACGACGTTGTCGGCCCCGACGGTGACCTGCACGCGGGCCCCGGTGATCCGGGCGAGCGAAGCCTCGACGTACGACGCGAGCTGCTTGCTGTCGTGCGTCTGTGCCGAGAGGCCGCCGGCGAACTCGAACAGCTCCCGCAGGTCGGCGTTCGAGCGGCGCAGCTCGTCGTTCGCGCGCTCGACCTCGCTGGCCGAGGCGCGCGTCTTCGCGATGTACTGCTGGACGGAGACGATCAGGAGGGCCGGCGGCAACGCAAAGGCGAGGAGCCCGACGAGCCCGACCTTCTCGTACGCGATCGTGCACGCGAGCGCGAGCGGCCCGAAGGCGAGGTAGTGCGGCGTGAGCCAGCGGAAGTGCTCGTCCCAGACCGTGCGAAACGCGCCGCCCTGGGAGACGCTCATCACGAGCGTCAGCAGCCCGATGTTCACGAGCCAGTAGGCGGCGCCGGCGGCGCAGGCGGGCACCAGGTCGACCACCGGCGAAGAGGAGCGGGGGAGATCGAGGTAGATCGCCGACCCGACTCCGGCCGCGAGCGCGAACGTCGCCGCATTGAAGAGCGCCTTGTGCGGCTTCGAGCGTCGCCTGACCGCGTGGACGCCGGCAGCGAAGATGCCGGCGAGCACGCCGGCCCCGATCCCGAAGGTGAACCCCGTTGCGAGCAGCGTCACCCCCGCGACCGAGATCGAGCCCTTCCCGTAGATATCGACCGCGAGAAGCATCAGCGCCGCCGTGATCACGAAGAAGACCGCGAAGTCGACGGGGTGGGATTTCGCGGCGGCGAAGGAACCGTGCCACGTGACGACGACGAGCGCCGTCGCGAGCGACGCGACGACCGAGATCAGGATGGCGGTCGAGCCCGGCTCCGGCGCCGCACGGGCCGGGAGGGCGTTGGCCGATGCCATCCGTGCTGAATCGGCGCTCAACCGAGGCGGGGTAGGGCAGCCGAGAGGGACGCGAGTACGACCGGGTTGAGCGAACTCGTACGCATAGGCACGTTGTCCCTGGTGCGAGCGAGGCGCCCGTCACCCTGAAGGGGTATTTCCCACGTTCACTGACTTGAGGGACACGGCGGGGAACCCGTTTTGGCATGCCGGTTCCGGGTGGGCCCCGCAGCCGTATGCTTCGCGGCGGTGAGTGACGAGACTCTGAGGATCATCCCGCTCGGCGGGCTCGGCGAGGTCGGCAAGAACATGACCGTCTTCGAGACCGGGGGCGAGACGATCGTGATCGACGCAGGGCTCGCGTTCCCGCGAGACGAGCACCTCGGCGTCGACCTGGTTCTCCCCGACTTCGGATACCTGCAGGGGCGCGAGGTGCTGGCCGTCGTGCTGACCCACGCGCACGAGGATCACGTCGGCGCGCTGCCGTACCTGCTGCGCGAGATTCGGGTCAAGACGCTGTTCGCGACGAGGCTCACGCTCGGGCTCGTCAAGTCGAAGCTCGACGAGCACGGCCTGATGAACGCCGCAGAGCTACGCGAGGTCGGGCCTGACTCGGGCCCGATCGACGTCGGGCCGTTCCGCCTCGAGTTCGTGCGGATGGCTCACTCGATCCCGGACGCGGCCGGGATCTGCATCGAGACGAAGGCCGGCCGCGTGTTCCATACGGGGGACTGGAAGCTCGACCACACTCCGATCGACGGGCTTCGCACGGACGTCGGCAAGCTCGCCGAGATCGGGAACCGTGGAGTCGACCTGCTGCTCGGCGACTCGACGAACGCCGAGCAGCCCGGGTTCACGCGCTCCGAGCGGGTCGTCGGCGAGGCCTTCCGCCAGATCATCCCCGCCCGGCACGGCCGGATCCTCGTCTCGTCGTTCGCGTCGAACATCCACCGGATGCAGCAGGCGATCGACGTCGCGCTCGAGGTCGGCCGATCCGTGAGCGTGATCGGCCGCTCGATGCGCAAGAACCTGAACATCGCGCGGAACCTCGGCTACATCGAGGCGCCCGACGACCTTCTCGTCCGCCCGGCCGATCTCGACGAGCTGCCGCCCGAGCGCCAGCTGATCCTCTGCACCGGCTCGCAGGGCGAGCCCCTTTCGGCCCTCACCCGGATCGCCTACAACGACCACCCCGCGGTGCACGTCGCGCGCGGCGACACGGTGATCATCTCGGCGCGCGCCGTTCCCGGGAACGAGCTGCGCGTCCACGACTCGATCAACCGGCTGACCCGCAGCGGCGCAGAGGTGCTGCACGAGGAGAACGCCGCCGTCCACGTCTCCGGGCACGCACGCTCGGAGGAGCTTCGGACCCTGCTCAGCCTGGTCCGGCCCAAGGCGGTGATGCCGATCCACGGCGAGTACCGGATGCTCGCTGCGCATGCGCGGCTCGCGCAGGACGCCGGCGTGCCGGCGTCTTCGATCATCATCGCCGACAACGGTCATGTGGTCGAGCTTTCGCGGGAAGGCGCGCGGATCGTCGACCAGGTCGAGGCCGGGATCACGTTCGTCGACGGCCTCGGCGTCGGAGACCTCTCGGACGTGGCGCTGCGCGACCGCCGGCACCTCTCCGAGGACGGCGTCCTGATCGTCGTCGCGACGCTTTCCGATGGGACTGCCTCCGCGCCCGAGCTGATCACCCGCGGCTTCGCGGAGTCGGACGACCTGATGTCCGAGATGCGCAGCGAGGCCCGAGACATCCTCCGCGGGCTGATCGACGACGACATCAGCGAGATCAAGCTGATCCAGGAGCACCTGCACGACGGGATCGGACAGCTGATCTACGACCGCACGCGCCGGCGGCCGATGATCCTTCCGGTCGTGGTGGAGACATGAGCCATGCCTGGGCCGAGGCGATCTCGGCGCATGCGGTGGAGTCGAGGACAGCGGGCCAGGTGATCGGCGCGCTCGGTGCGCTCGAAGACGCGGCGCTTGCGTTCTGCCGGCTGCTCGAGCGCTGGGCTCGCGGCGAGGCCGACCCGCCGACCACCGGCGCACGCGCATCGGCTCTTCAGGATGCCGCCGAGGGCGTCGAACGTGCGCTCGCGATGCTGGACGAGCCGCTCGGGCAGTACCTGCTCGAGCTGGAGGGCGGCATCGCCGAAGGACGCTCCTGGTTCGGCGAGCCGAGCGGCGCGGAGCTGATCGACTGGGGGCCGGTGCTCGACTCGCGCGGGCATCGTCGCCTCGCCGCACCAGGTCGCCGCCGCGTACCTCGAGCTGGCAGTCCTCGTGCGGGCGCTCGAAGGGCTCTCGGCCGCTGTCAGGTTCGAGGCGAGCCCGGATCGCGGCTCGCTCTGGGCCGGCCTCTTCGACCTGCGTGAGAATCTCTTCGGACGCGCGCAGGACGACCTGCACGCACTCGCCGCATAACTCCGACGCAAATGGCGCCCGAGCTCACCGTCGTCGGTTCGATCAACGTCGATTTCGTCGCGCGGATGGAGCGGCTCCCCGAGCCCGGGGAGACCGTCCCCGCGCACCAGCTGAACCGGCTTCCGGGCGGGAAGGGCGCGAACCAGGCCGTCGCGGCGGCGCGGCTCGGCGCGAAAGTCAGGATGATCGGCGCGGTCGGCGACGACCCGCTCGCCGAGGAAGCGGTCGCGGGGCTCGTGGAGGCGGGCGTCGAGCTCGACGTCGAGCGAAGGGGCCAGACCGGCGTTGCGCTGATCTACGTCGACGCCGAGGGCGAGAACGAGATCGCGGTCTTCCCCGGCGCGAATGCCGAGGTGACGCCTCGCGAGGTCGAGGGCGTCGTTCTCTGCCAGCTCGAGGTGTCGGACGAGGTCGTGTACGCGGCGGCCGAGAAGGCGTCGTTCTTCGCGCTCAACGCGGCGCCCGCCCGGGAGCTCGATCTCGAGCCCGACCTGCTCGTCGTCAACAAGTTCGAGTACGAGGTGATGAAGCGCGGCAAGCTCGTCGCCGTGACCTACGGTGCCGACGGCGCGGTGCTCTACGAGAACGGCAAGCAGGTCGCCGGCTCGGCATCGCCGATGATCGTCGCCCGGGACGGGACCGGGGCGGGGGATGCGTTCACCGCCTGCCTCCTCGTCGGGCTGCTGGAGGAGCGTCCGTACGAGGAGGCTCTCCGGCGCGCCTGCATCGCAGGGGCGTACACCGCAGCGAAGATTGGCGCCCAGAGCGCGCTTCCCGACGCCATCGACGTCGAGAACTGGCTGAAGAAGAACAACTGATGGCGACGCCGATCCTCATCGACTGCGACCCCGGCCATGACGACGCGGTGGCTCTCATGCTCGCGGTGGCCTCGCCCGAGGTCGAGGTCGTCGGCGTGACGACCGTCGTCGGCAACCAGACTGTCGAGAAGACGACCGTGAACGCGTTGCGCGTGCTCGAGCTGTGCGGTCGCCCGGATGTGCCGGTCGCGAAGGGCGCCGCGCACCCGCTCGTGCGGCCGCGCTCGGTGGCGGCGCACGTCCACGGCGAGACCGGTCTCGACGGCCCCGATCTCCCGCCGCCGTCGCGCGAGCCTGTCGCCGAGCATGCCGTCAGCTTCCTCGCACGCCAGATCCGCGAGCACGAAGGGAAGCTCACCGTGATTCCGGTTGGGCCGCTGACGAACATCGCTCTCCTGCTCGCACTCGAGCCTGACGCGCGCCCGGAGCGGATCGTGCTCATGGGCGGATCGGTCGGCGAGGGCAACCGCACCCCGGCCGCCGAGTTCAACATCTGGGCCGACCCCGAGGCCGCACGGCGCGTGTTCGAGAGCGGGATCGAGATCACGATGATCGGCCTCGACGTCACTCACCAGGCTCTCGTCACCGACGCAGACGCAGAGACGATGCGCGGTCTCGGCAAGGTCGGCAAGGTGGCGGCCGAGCTCTTCGACTTCTACGGCCGCTGGCACAAGGCGACCTACCCCGACCTGGACGGCTCCCCGCTGCACGACCCGGTCGCCGTCGCCCACGTCATCGACCCGACCCTCGTGGAGACGAAGCCGGCGCACATCGAGATCGACTGCAGCTGGGAGCAGGGAAGAGGGAGAACGAACGTCGACTGGCGCGGCCGCCACGACGGCAGCCCGCCGAACGCCACCGTCGGCCTCGGCATCGACAACGAGCGGTTCGTGAGGCTGATCACCGAACGCCTCGCCACGCTCGGCTGAAACGCGGCCCCAGGAGGAGCGCTGTCCTGCGGCGCGAAGAGGCTCGCATGGCGCAAGCGAGCCGCAGTACGCGCACCGCGAAGCCGCGGGCGAAGGCGCCTGCCCGCAAGACGCGGCGGCGGACGAAGAAGCGCGCCCGTCACCATGACGCGGAGCTGATCGGGCTCGGCCTCGCCGCGGTCGGGATCTTCCTGGCGTGCGTGCTCTGGTTCGGGCTGAGCGGCGGCCCGGTCCCGGACGCGGCACGCGGCGTCATCGGCTGGGCCGCCTACATCTCCCCGCTGATCCTTATCCCGCTCGGCGGATTGATCGTCACTCGCAGCGCGCTCGTCTCAGTGCGGCCTTTCCGGCTCGGGCTCTGCGTCACGGTCGTCGGGCTGATGCTCGCGCTCGGCTCGTCGCACGGCGGCTGGATCGGGCGACAGCTCAGCGACCTGGTCGCGAAGGGCATCGGTACGACCGGCGCGACGATCCTCGGGGTGCTGCTGACGCTCTTCGGTGTCCTCTTCCTCACCGGCGCATCGCTCGGGGCTCTCCTTCGCAGCTCGGGCACCGCAGTGCGCTCGGCGCATACGCGCGTGCGCCGCGAGCGAGCGCCGCGGCCGCTGCCGGAGCCGGCGCCTGCGTACGAGCCGTCGGACTCGTTCCACCCGCTGCCCAGGCAGGAGGCGCCCGTCGACGCCGTCCACGACTACCCCGATCTCGTCTCGGCGTCCGTCCCCTCGCTCGTTCCCGAGCTCACGTTCGCCGGCGGCGACGACGACACCGAGGACACGCAGACCGCCCTCTTCGAGACCGACGCGGAGCCGAAGCCCGAGTACCGCCTTCCCGATCCGAACCTGCTCAGGCGCTCGGCGCCCGGCACCGGGCCGAACGCGGAGGCGAACAAGCGCACGGCGGAAGCACTGCTTCTCTGCCTCTCCAACTTCGGTATCGAGGCGACGATCGTCGGTCAGATCTCCGGGCCGCGCGTCACCCGGTACGAGCTCCAGCTCGCCCCGGGAACGAAGGTCGGGAAGGTGGCCGCGCTCCGCGACGACCTCTGCTACGCGCTCGCCACCACCGAGATCCGCATCCTCGCGCCGATCCCGGGTAAGCAGGCCGTCGGCGTCGAGGTCCCGAACCTCTCCCCGAACCTCGTCACCCTCGGCGACATCTACGGCGAGATCCCCGCCGGGGCGAGCCCCGTCTCCGTCTGGCTCGGCAAGGGAATCGACGGCATCCCCGTCTACTGCGATCTCGCCCGCATGCCGCACCTGCTGATCGCCGGCACCACCGGCTCGGGCAAGTCCGGCTGCATCAACGCGATCCTTACCTCGATCCTGCTGCGCTCGACCCCGGACCAGGTGAAGATGATCCTGATCGACCCGAAGCGGATCGAGCTCAACTACTACGAGTCGATCCCGCACCTCCTGACGCCCGGTCGTCTCGAGCCCGAAGGAGGCGAGCGCAGTCCTCCTGAACGTCGTCACCGAGATGGAGCGCCGCTACGTCCATCTCCAGCAGTTGCGCGCCCGCGGCCTCCCCGAGGCCAACCGGGCCCTGCGCAAGCGCGGCGAGCCCGAGCTTCCGTTCCTGCTCGTCGTGATCGACGAGCTCGCCGACCTGATGATGGTCAGCCCGCAAGATGTCGAGGACGCGATCATCCGGCTCGCGCAGAAGTCCCGTGCCGTCGGCATCCACCTCGTCCTCGCCACCCAGCGGCCGTCGGTCGACGTGATCACCGGGATGATCAAGGCGAACGTCCCATCCCGGATCGCGTTCGCCGTCAGCTCGCAGACCGACTCTCGCGTGATCCTCGACTCGAACGGCGCCGAGAGCCTCCTCGGCTCGGGCGACATGCTCTACAAGCCGCTCGGCACCTCACGCCTGCAGCGGGTGCAGGGCGCGTACGTCACGGAGGAAGAGGTCGCGATGATCGTCGAGCAGACGCGCGTCCAGCGCGAGCAGGAGGTCGACGAGACCTTCCTGCAGGCACCGCAGGTCTTCGCCGACGAAGGCGACAACGAGGACGGCGAGTTCGACCCGGACGAGGATCCGCTGCTCGACCGCGCGATCGAGGTCGTCGTCACGGCGCAGACGGCGTCCGTCTCGCTGCTCCAGCGCCGCCTCCGCGTCGGTTACACGCGCGCGGGCAGGCTGATCGACATGCTCGAGCGGCGCGGCATAATCTCGCCCTACGAAGGCTCCAAGCCGCGGACCGTGCTGATCGAGGGGCCGCTCTAGGGCGGTAAGCCTGGCACGGCACCAACAAGACGCCTAGAGTCCGCGTCCTAGCTCTCAAACCACCTTAGGAGGGAAGTGTGACAAGAATGCGCCTGACGGCGTTCGCCGGCGGCATCCTCGCCGCTACGGCACTCGTCTTCGTGTCAGTCGGGGCTGCCGCGCCGACAAAGGCGGCGGCGGCGCCGTCCACCTGTCTCGTGACGGACATCGGGGGACTGAACGATCACGGGTTCAACCATCTCGCGTACCTCGGGCTGCTGCGGGCCAAGGCCAAGCTGCACGTGCAGACGTGGGTGCTCGTCTCGAAGAGCGGCAACGACTACATCCCGAATTTCCAGACCTGCGTCAACAAGTACAAGGCTCAGCTCGTCATCGGCGTAGGGTTCCTGATGGAGTCGGCGATTCAGACGATGGCCAAGCAGTTCCCGAACACGAAGTTCGCCGGAGTCGACATGAACGCCAAGACCGACTTCACGAAGGGCGGGATCACGAAGAACTTCGAGGGTCTCATCTTCGCGGAGAACGAGGTCGGCTACGAGGCCGGTTACATCGCCGCACTGATGGCGCAGAACGATCATCACACGATGGTCAGCTCGGTCGGCGGCATCCCCGTTCCGGCAGTCGTCCGCTACATCGCGGGCTACCAGGCCGGGGCGAAGAAAGCCGTTTCGAGCATCACTGTCACGAATGCGTACTCGCAGAGCTTCACCGCGCAGGACACCTGCAAGAACCTGGCGCTGAACCAGATCTCGCAGGGATCTGACGTGGTCTTCCAGGTTGCCGGCGGCTGCGGCCTCGGCGTCCTCGACGCGGCCAAGGAGAAGAGCGCGTGGGGCATCGGCGTCGACGCCGACCAGGCCTACGTGAACCAGCGCGTCCTCACGAGCGCTCAGAAGAAGGTCGACGTCGCGGTCTACACCGCGATCGCCAACCTGCAGAAGGGGAAGTTCGCCGGTGCGAACAACCTGCTCTTCAACGCTGCGAACGGCGGAGTCGGCCTGGGCATCATCAATAAGGCCGTCCCGACCTCGATCCGCCTCAAGACCAAGGCGATCGAGCTGCTCGTCGCGCACGGCCGGATCAAGCCGCCGACGCAGTGCTCGCCGAATCCGAACTGCTAATCGGTTCCTAGGGCATCGGCTGTAACGGGAGCGGGCCTTCGGGCCCGCTCCTTTCTCAAGGCGTGCCGTTCGATTACCTGCATAGAATCGCCCGGCATGGAAGGGCCCCCCGTCCTGGAGCTTCGCGGGATCACGAAGCGGTTTCCCGGGATCGTTGCGAACGACCGCATCGACCTAGACCTCCGGCGGGGCGAGGTACATGCCCTGCTCGGCGAGAACGGCGCCGGCAAGTCCACCCTGATGAACGTCCTCTACGGCCTCTACCGGCCCGACGAGGGCGAGATCCTGCTGAACGGCGAACAGGTCGTCGCTCAAGTCGGCGAAGGATGCGATCGACCGCGGGATCGGGATGGTGCACCAGCACTTCATGCTGATCCCGGTGATGACGGTCGCCGAGAACATCGTGCTCGCGAACGAGCCGACGAAGGCGGGGATCTGGCTCGACGAGGATGCGGCGGCCGCGCGCGTTCGCGAGCTCGCCAAGACCTTCAAGTTCGAGATCGATCCGAACGCGCTGATCGCGGACATCACAGTCGGCCAACAGCAGCGGGTCGAGATCCTGAAGGCGCTCTACCGGTCGGCCGACATCCTGATCCTCGACGAGCCGACCGCAGTCCTGACTCCGCAGGAGGCGCTCGAGCTGTTCGAGATCCTCGCGCATCCTGCGAACCGAGGGCATGTCGATCATCTTCATCACCCACAAGCTGAACGAGGTGCTCGAGATCGCGGACAGGGTCAGCGTGCTACGTCGCGGCAAGAAGATCGACACTGTCCCTCGCGACGGCGCGACCGAGGCCGGCCTCGCCCAGTTGATGGTGGGACGCGAGGTGGTGTTCCGCGTCGAGAAGCCCGTGCCAAAGCCCGGAGAGGCGCTGTTGCAGGTCAGAGGACCTTCACGTGCTCGACGACCGTGGCATCGAGAAGGTCCGCGGCATCTCGTTCGATGTCCACGCCGGCGAGATCGTCGGGCATCGCCGGTGTCGACAACAACGGGCAGACCGAGCTGATCGACGCGCTCACGGGCCTCCGCCGTGCGGCATCAGGGACGGTGACTATGGGCGGCCGCGAGTACACCCATGCGAGCCCGAAGGAGATGACCGACGACGCCGGGCTGGGGCACATCCCCGAGGACCGGCACGAGCGGGGCCTGATCCTCGATTTCTCGCTGGCCGAGAACCTGGCGCTGCACGACTACCGGCACGAGCCGGACTCGAAGCTGGGGATGCTCCGGCCGCGCCAGCTGACGAGCCGCGCCCAGCGCCTGCTGCCTGAGTTCGACGTTCGCGGCGGCGGCCCCTCGACGGCGGCGAGCGCGCTCTCCGGCGGGAACCAGCAGAAGGTCGTGCTGGCGCGGGAGATCGATCGCAACCCGAAGGTGCTGATCGCCGCGCAGCCGACGAGGGGCCTGGACGTGGGGGCGATCGAGTTCGTTCACCGGCGCCTGATCACGGAGCGCGACGAGGGGCGCGGAGTGCTCCTCGTCTCGCTCGAGCTCGACGAGATCTTCGCCCTCGCCGACCGGATCCTGGTGATGTTCGAGGGCGAGATCGTCGGCGAGTACTCGCCGGATGTCTCCGAGAACACGCTCGGGCTCGCGATGACCGGCATCACCCAGGTGGGCGCGGCATGAGCGTAGGCTTGCCGGAGCTCAGAGCGGAGGTACCGGCTTTGCCGGTGCCGGAGCAGGAATCAGGGCAACCGAAGGTTGCCCGATGAGCGAGGCAGCCGCCCCTCCGCCTCCACCGCCGTCCCCAGGGCTCACACCCGTGACGCAACCTGCTCCGAGCGAGAAGAAGAAGTTCAACACGCAGGGTCTGTCGTCTCGATCATCACGACGTTCATCGCCTTCCTCGTCGGCGGGCTCGTCGTGCTCGCGACCGGCCACAACCCGTTGCGGACATACCAGGCGATCTTCGACGGAACCGGGCTGACCTGGCTCATACCCGGTGTCGGCAGCGGCGCCGACGCACTGAACCTTCAGCAGACGCTCATCGTCACGACACCGCTCATCCTGTGCGGGCTCGCCGTCGCGTTCGCGTTCCGCTGCGGGATGTTCAACATCGGCGGCCAGGGGCAGTACTTCGCGGGCACGTACGCCGCGGTGATCGTGGGCTCGATGTGGTCGAGCATCCCCGGCCCGGCGCACATCGTCCTCTGCCTCGTCCTTGCGACCCTGTGCGGTGCGGCCTGGGCGGGGATCGCCGGCTTCCTGAAGGCCACCACCGGGGCCCACGAGGTGATCTCGACGATCATGCTCAACTGGATCGCGATCTGGGTGGGCACGTACTTCTTCGGCCTACAGGGCCCCTTCGTGAGCTCCCCGTACAACCCGGAGTCGAACGAGATCCTCCCGAACGTTCATCTCCCGGTCTTCTGGGGCAGCTCGGTCCTTCAGGGCCTCCACATCGGCTTCTTCATCGCGATCGCGGCGCTCGTCGTCTTCTGGGCGATCCTGAACCGGACGACGCTCGGATTCGAGGTTCGCGCCGTGGGATTCAACCCCGAGGCCGCCCGCTACAGCGGGATCAGCGTCAAGCGGAATTACTTCCTCGCGATGGCGATCTCCGGAGCGTTCGCAGGCCTCGCGGGCGGGATCGACATGCTCGGTTGGGAGTTTCACATCGCAACCTCCGACATCCTCGTCTCGTCGGTCGGCTTCCTCGGGATCGCGGTCGCGCTGCTCGGGCGCAACACCGCCGTCGGCGTCTTCTTCGCGGCGCTGCTCTTCGGAGCTCTCACCGTCGGCACGTCGAGCCGCCAGCTCGATCCGAGTGTGTTCGATCCATCGCTCGCGGGCAACCTGACGCTGATCATCCAGGGTCTCGTCGTCCTCTTCGTCGGCGCAGACTTGCTCGTGCTCTCGGTCTGGAAAGCCCGCAAGAAGGTGCGGCTCCGCAGGAAGAGCCCCGAAGCATGACTGCGGCACCCATCACCCCGTCGCGGGCTCAGCGCGTGTTCGAGCTCGGCACCGCGAAGCGGATCGGCATCCTCGGGATCATCGTCGGGGTCGTCGGAGGCTGGGTCGCGCTTCCGCCGATCGCGACCCGGAGCCCGACGCTTCCCCTGCTGCTCGGCATCCTCGCGGTGGCGGCCGGTATCTGGTCTGTGTCACGGGGAGCGAAACGCCCCGGGTGGGGCGCAGTCGCCGCCGGCATCTTCGGGATCGGGCTCGGCCTGCTCGCGCTTCAATCGAGCCATTCGCACCTGGCGCAGGTCTTCACCTGGGGCACGCTGATCGCCGCAACGTTGCGCTATGCGACGCCGCTCACATACGGGGCCCTGGGCGGCTTGATGTCGGAGCGCAGCGGCGTGGTGAACATCGCCCTCGAAGGGATGATGTTGATGGGTGCGTTCTTCGGCATCTGGGGCTCGGCCACCACCGGCTCCTGGGAGCTCGGGCTCCTGATCGCGATGGCCGCGGGCGGCCTCACAGCGTTCATCTACGGCATCTTCGCGATCCACTTCCAGGCCGACCAGATCGTCGGCGGCACTGCCGTCAACTTCCTCGCACTCGGGATCACCGGCTACTTCTACATCCAGATCTACGGCGCGTACGGGGACGCCCGACCTCTCGAGCGCCGAATCGATCCCCGACGTCCACCTGCACTTCCTCGGCAACGGCTTCGTCGACCAGGTCGTCGGTCAGCTCAACCTGATGATCTGGCTCGTGTTCGCCTTGCTGTTCGTCGTCTACTTCATCGTGTTCCGAACGTCGGTGGGGCTGCGGCTTCGGGCGGTCGGGGAGCACCCCCGCGCCGCGGACACGGTCGGGATCGACGTGTACAAGACCCGCTACATCTGCGTCACGTTGTCGGGCATGCTGGCCGCGATGGGCGGCGCCTACCTCTCGATCGGCTTCGTGCATTCCTTCGACGAGAACCTGACGGCAGGCCGCGGATTCATTGCGCTCGCAGCGCTGATCTTCGGCAAGTGGCGCCCGTTCGGGGCATTCGGCGCCGCCTGCCTGTTCGGATTCTCGACTGCTCTCGCCTACGCAATACCATCTGCGTATGTCGACTCGACCTCCTCGATCCTCCGCTCGGGCGCGCTCTTCCAGACACTCCCGTACATCCTCACGCTGGTCGCCGTGGCCGGCGTGATCGGCCGGTCGGTCGCGCCCGCAGCCGACGGAAAGCCCTATGTCAAGCAGTAGGCCCGCAGGAATCACCGCGATCGTGTTCGGCCTGCTCGCGGTCGCGGCCATCCCGGTGGCGGTCGCAGCCGCGGTGTTCCTGTCCTCGGTCGACGTGCTGCCGGCGCTCGAGATCGCCGTTCCGACAGCGCTCGTGCTCGGGTTGATCGGGCTCTCGGCCTCGCGGCGGGCGCGCTACAAGCTCGACCGCAGCGTCTTCCGGATCGGCGATCGGACCGCCCGCTTCGGCCGCTTCCTCGTCTGGGCGGGGATCTACTGCGCCCTCGTCGGCGGCCTCGCCCTCGGCTTCTACGGGTTGCTCCGCGTCAAGTCGTCGTAGCCCCGTTACCGAGCCGGCACACCCGCGTGTGCGATCATTGCGCCCGTGTTCGAGATCGGGAATAGCCTGCGCGAGGCGCGTTCTCGGCGTCAGATCGAGCTCCCGCAGGCCGAGCTGGCGACGAAGATCCGCGTCAAGTACCTGCGCGCGCTCGAGGAGGAGCGGTTCGAGACGCTCCCGTCGCAGACGTATGTCAAGGGTTTCTTGCGTACGTACGCCGACTATCTCGGCCTCGACGGCCAGCTCTACGTCGACGAGTTCAACTCCCGCTACGTCAGCGGCGATGACGGGGACCCCAGGCCGCGCCGCTCGACGGTGCGCCCCGAGCGGCGCACCCGCCGGATCGAGACGAGCATCGTCCTCGTCGCCGTCGCGCTCGTCGGGATCGTCACGCTCGTCGTCGTCGGAGCTTGGCAGACCACGGGATCGGGGGGCAAGAAGGCGACGACGACGAAGACAACCCACGTCCACAAGACGCACACGATCTCGCGGCCCAGCGCCTTCCTTCAGATCGAGGCTGTGAACGGGAGCTCCTATGTCTCGGTGCACCGAACGGGCCCGACCGGACGGCCGCTCTTCCAGGGGACGATCGAGAAGGGCGGGATCGAGCCGTTCAAGGGCAAGTACTTCTGGCTCGACATCAGCCAGCCCGAGAACCTCGTGATCGTCGTCGGCGGCAAGCAGTTTCCGGTCAGCGGCTCGAAGCCGATCGTCTTGACAGTCACCCCGAGCGGCGCGCACGTCGGTTAGCGGCTCGTTGCGCGCTGGGATCGTCGTCACCGGCTCCGAGCTCGTGCGTGGGGACCGGACCGATCTCAACGGGCCTTTTCTGGCGCGCTCCCTGCTCGAGCTCGGGTTCGAGCCTGCAGAGCTGCGGATCGTCGGCGATGATCGCGGCGACATCGAAGCCGCGATCCGCGATGGGCTCCGGCATGACCTGCTCATCACATCGGGTGGCCTCGGGCCGACACATGACGACCTCACCGTCGAGCTGCTCGCACTCGCTGCCGGGCGAGAGCTCGTGGTCAACTCCGGGGTGGAGGCGAAGATCGAGGCGCGGTCACGCGCGGTCGCGGAGCGGATGAACCGGCCGTACACAGACTTCGCCTTCGGCGTCCGCAAGCAGGCGACCCTGCCCGAGGGCGCGATCGTCGCCGGGATCGCCGGCACGGCTCCCGCGGTCGTCCTCGAGGTCGACGGGTGCGTCGCTGTGACGCTGCCGGGGCCACCACGGGAGCTTCAGGAGCTCTGGGCGGCGGTGCTCGAGACCGAGCCGCTTCGGCGGCTCGTCGCGGCGGCACAGCCGCGCCAACGGCGCGCGCTCCGCTTCTACGGGGTCGGGGAATCCACCGTCGCGCAGGCGCTCGCCGCGGCAGGAGGCGAAGGGGACGGGGTGGAGGTGACGATCTGCGCCCGCGACAGCGAGATCCATCTCGACCTCTTCATCGCGCCCGGCGCGGATGCCCGGGCCGACGCGCTCGAGTCCGCGCTCGAGGAGCCGGTGGGGTCGTATCTCTTCTCACGCACCGAGGAGCCGATCGAGGCGCTCGTGCTCGAGGCCTGCCGCGCGCGCGGGCTCACGCTCGCCACGGCCGAGTCGTGCACCGGCGGGCTCGTTGCCGGGCGCCTGACGGGGATCGCCGGGGCGAGCGACGTGTTCCTCGGCTCGGTCGTCTCCTACTCGGACGAGATCAAGGAGTCGGAGCTCGGCGTTCCCGCCGCCACGCTCGCAGCCCATGGGGCGGTGTCGGCGGAGACGGCGTCGGCCATGGCCCGCGGCGTCCGCGGGCGCCTGAGCGCGGACGTCGCGGTATCGGTGACGGGTATCGCCGGGCCCGGCGGCGGGACGCCGGAGAAGCCGGTCGGCCTCGTCCACCTGTGCGCCTCCGGGCCCGGGGGCGAGCTCGGGCGCCACTTCCAGATCACCGGCGACCGCGAGACCGTGCGCCGCCGGGCCACGGTCGGTGCCCTGCATCTCCTGCACCAGCTCGTCACAGAGATGTGACAGAAACCGGCACAGACACGTCACAAGTTCCGCGCTAGCGTGGCCGGATATGAACGGCTCCGCCCCTTCCGCCCCCTGCAGCCCGCCCGGCAGACGATCGAGAGCGTCGTGCGGCGGTACGCGTGTTGACCGACGAACGTATGTCCGTCCGACGTCTTTGTTTTCATGTCCCGGCTGCGTCCGGGTGGGGCGCAGTACGACGTACTCGAAGCGGTCCCGACCGGGCCCGCACTAGGAGGTTGATGAGGTTGGATCGCGAGACGGCACTGGATACCGCACTCGGGCAGATCGAGCGGAACTTCGGCAAGGGCGCCGTGATGCGGATGAGCGACCAGGCGCAGGTCTCCGTCGGAGCGATCTCGACCGGCTCGCTTCCGCTCGACCTCGCGCTCGGGATCGGCGGGCTGCCGCGCGGCCGCGTCGTCGAGATCTACGGGCCGGAGTCGTCGGGAAAGACGACCCTCGTCTACCACGTGATCGCCGAGGCCCAGCGCCAGGGCGGCATCTGCGCCTTCATCGACGCCGAGCACGCCATGGACCCGGTCTATGCCAAGAACATCGGTGTCAACATCGACGAGCTCCTCGTCTCGCAGCCGGACACGGGCGAGCAGGCGCTCGAGATCTGCGAGCTGCTCGTCCGCTCGGGCGCGCTGTCGGTCGTCGCGATCGACTCGGTCGCCGCGCTGACGCCGAAGGCCGAGATCGAGGGCGAGATGGGCGACTCCCACGTCGGCCTGCAGGCCCGGCTGATGTCGCAGGCGCTGCGCAAGCTCGCCGGAACGCTCAACCGCACCGAGACGATCTGCATCTTCACCAACCAGCTGCGCGAGAAGATCGGGGTCATGTTCGGCTCGCCCGAGACGACTCCAGGCGGTCGCGCGCTCAAGTTCTATGCCTCGGTGCGGCTCGACATCCGCCGGATCGAGACGCTCAAGGACGGCGTCGAGGCGATCGGCAACCGCGTCCGCGTGAAGGTGGCGAAGAACAAGGTCTCGCCGCCGTTCAAGCAGGCCGAGTTCGACATCATCTACGGCCAGGGCATCCCCTGGGAGAGCACCGTCCTCGACGCCGCACTCGAGCGGAAGATCGTGCAGAAGTCGGGCTCGTACTTCAGCTTCGGCGACGAGCGCCTCGGGCAGGGCCGCCAGAACTCTGCCGCGTTCCTCCTCGAGCATCCGGATCTCGTCCAGCAGATCTTGCAGGGGATCCAGGCTCAGGTTCCCGAGGGCCAGATCGTCTCGGCACGCCTGCTGGCGCAGCCGGAGTCGACCGACGTGACCCCGGTGCTCGTCGAGGTCGACGTCGAGCTCGAGGTCGAGCCCGACGGAGCTGCGGCCGCCGCGTAGGACAGGTCCGGCGCCGATGCGCATCGTCACGGCGCTCCATCCCGAGCGTCGCGACCGCGTTCGCATCGACGTCGACGGCGAGCCCTGGCGCACGCTGCCGGCCGCGGCGGTCGTGTCCGCTGGCCTGCGCGTGGGTGGGGCGCTCGATCGCGAGCGAGCCCGAGAGCTCGGGCGCTCGCTTCGCCGGTTCGAGGCGCTCGACGCCGCCGGCAAGGCGCTGTCGCACCGAGATCGATCGACCGCCGAGCTCGAAGCCCGGCTCGAGCGGCGCGGCGTCCGGCCGTCGGATCGCGCCGCCGCCGTGGAGACGATGGCTCGCCTCGGTTACGTCGACGACGAGCGCATGGCCACCGATCGCGCCCGGAGCATGGCATCACGCGGGTTCGGCGACGAGGCGATCCGTTTCGATCTCGAGGGCCGGGGGATCGAAACCGAGTTGATTGCGGCTGCGATCGAGCATCTGGCCCCTGAGGCCGAGCGCGCCCGGGCCATCGTCGCCCGGAGCGATTCCGACATCAAGGCGGCCCGGAATCTGGCGGCGAAGGGCTTCTCGCCCGAGACGGTCGAGGCCGCCTTCGTCATTTGGCCCGACTAGAGGCGGGCGTGCCATTCCTCGTTCAACCGGGGAATGGAAGGCGTACTATGGGCCCGCGGCGCACATGACTACGCGTTCCTTGTCCCTCTTCGCTGCAGCTCTGACGCTGCTCATGTTCGCCTCGAACGCGGATGCCAGCGCACGCACCGGAGTCAAGATCACGGCGTCTGCCGCTCGCTGGGCTGTCGTCGGGGGCCAGATCGGGATCAAGGGCGGAGTGACACCCCACGTCGCGGGGCTCAGCGTCGCACTTCAACAGCGGCAGGGTGGGGGGTGGACGACCGTACAGGCGACGAAGATCGCCCCGGGCGGCGGGTTCTCCTTCACCGCGCACCCGAAGGATCCGGGAGCCGCAGCCTTCCGAGTCGTGACCGCAAAGGGATCAGCCGCGGCAGGAAGCTCCCCGACCGTCGTCGTTCGGATGCTCCGCTGGTCCTATCTGGCGGACCAGTACATCCAGTCGCCCAGCGGAGGCGAGCTCACAACCGATCCGATCGCGATTCACGGCGTGACCTACCAGCACCCCGTCTCGCTCGATGCCGGCTGTTACAACCCGTGGAACGGCGACGCCTGGATCAACTACCCGCTCAAAGGCCAGTACGAGACGTTGACCGCCACGGTCGGGATCGGCGACACGGCCGACTCCGCAACGGTCGCTAGCTTCACCGTCTTCGCCGACGGCAAGCAGGTTGCCGGCTCGAACCTCGTATACGGCCAGGCGATCAAGCTGAACATCACGCTCGACGGGGTCAAGCGGCTCCAGCTCCGGATCAACGTCCCCGATCCGACCGGCGCCGCAGGCTGCAGCGCGTTCTTCCCGAAGGTCGTGTTCGGGGATGCGCAGTGGCTCGGCCCGTAGTATCTCGACCAGTATCCTCGCCGGATGGCCGCTGACGGCTCGATCCGCGACGAAGCCGCGCTCCGCGACGTCATCGGCACACCAACCGATCTCGTCGTCGCGAAGATCGCCGACCGGCTGAACGACCTCACCCGCCAGTTCATCGAGCGCTCTCCGTTCGTCTGCGTCGCGACGGCGCGGCCCGACGGCGGCCTCGACGTCTCTCCCCGCGGTGACCCGGCCGGCTTCGTCCGCATTCTCGACGAGCGCACGCTCCTCATGCCGGACCGCCCGGGCAACCGGATCGCCGACACCCTGACGAATCTCTTCGAGGACGATCGGATCGGCCTGCTCTTCCTGATCCCCGGCATCGGCGAGACGTTCCGCGTCAACGGCCGCGCCACGGTCGTCGACGACCCCGAGCTGCTCGAGGCCAGCACGGTCGACGGGAGCGCGCCGCGACTCGGGATCCTCGTCGCGATCGAGGAGGCCTACACGCAGTGCGCGAAGGCGCTGATCAGATCAGACCTCTGGAACCCCGAGCGGCACATCGAGCGCTCCGAGCTGCCGAGCCCCGGGGCGATCCTCCGCTCGGTCGCCGACCCCGAGCTGGATCCCGACGAGTACGACCGCGCCCGCGACGAGCGCTACGCACGCCGAGAAGGCCTCTACTAGGGGATCACTAGACGCGCTTGATCGCCGTCGGGCTGATCAGGAAGCCCTTGCCCGTCTTCACGACGAAGCACTTGATGCCGGCATGGGTCGAGTTGCACCTGAACGGCCCGGCGGTCATCCAGTTGCCGTAGACAAGCGTCGGCACCTGGTCGGGCGGGTTGCCGATGCACTTGATCCCGTGGCAGATCGTCAGGGACCCGTCGGTGTGCAGCACCACGCTCTCCGTGTGTGGGTAGGTCTGGCAGTAGACGTTGGTACCGATCTTCGGGACGCCGACGTCCATCTCGCAGCTGGTGCTGGGCCCGGGCCCGAAGAAGAAGTGCTGGACGCCGGTCGGCCTGGGCGCGGCGGCCGCAGCTGCCAGGAGCGAAAGCCCAGCCACTAGAGTCGTGAGGAGCATCACGGCACGAGCCATCCTGCAGCCCAGCGTACAGCCCTCGAGGTCTCGCGTCCGGCCGCGGCTACCCTTTGGCGGTGCGGCGCTACCACGTCACGACCTTCGGATGCCAGATGAACGCTCATGACTCCGAGCGGATCAAGGGCATGCTCGAGGAGCTCGGCCTCGGCGAGGCGGCGAGCGCCGAGGACGCGGATGTCGTCGTCTTCAACACGTGCACCATCCGTGAGAAGCCCGATACGAAGCTCGCGGCCTACCTGGGCGACGCCGCGGCGCAGAAGCGGCGAGATCCCGAGCGCGTGATCGCCGTCGGCGGCTGCTTCGCAGAGGCCCAGCGCGAGCGGATCTTCGAGCTCTATCCCGACGTCGACGTCGCCTTCGGCCCCGGCTCGATCGCGCATCTCGGCGACTGGCTCGGCGCGGGCGGGGTGGGGGTCGCCCGCGGACGCTTCGGCCTCGACGACCGCGAGTTCGCCGCGACGCTGCCGATGCACCGCGAGCGGCCTTTCCAGGCCTGGGTGCAGGTCTCGATGGGCTGCAACTCGGTCTGCTCCTACTGCATCGTCCCCGCGGTTCGGGGCCGCGAGCGCAGCCGGCGTCCCGGCGAGGTGATCGCAGAGGTGACACGCCTGGCCGGCGAAGGGGTGAAGGAGCTGACGCTGCTCGGCCAGAACGTCAACTCGTGGGGCCGCGATCTCGCCCCCGACATCAGGACGGAGTTCGGCGAGCTGCTTCGCGCCTGCGACGCGGTCGAGGGGATCGAGCGCATCCGTTTCACGAGCCCGCACCCCAAGGATTTCCGTGAGCCCGTGATCGCTGCGATCGCGGAGTGCGCGTCGGTCTGCGAGCACGTTCACCTGCCTCTCCAGTCCGGCTCCACACGCGTCCTGAAGGCGATGAAGCGCACCTATTCGCGGGAGCGGTACCTCGAGCTCGTCGACCGGCTGCGCGACGCGATCCCGGACCTCGCCCTCGGCACCGACATCATCGTCGGCTTCCCCGGGGAGACCGAGGCGGACTTCGAGCAGACGCTCGAGGTGGTCGCCGAGGTCGGCTTCGACAGCGCGTTCACCTTCGTCTACTCGCCGCGCCACGGCACGGAGGCGGCGACGATGGAGGACCAGGTGCCTCACGAGGCGAAGATCGAGCGGATGGAACGCCTCGTCGAGCTGACTCAGGAGATCGCGACCGCCCGCAACGCCGCCCGTATCGGCCTCGTCGAGCAGGTGCTCGTCGAGGGCCCTTCGCGCACCGACGAGTCGGTGCTGCGCGGCCGCACCCGCCGCAACACGACCGTGAACTTCGCCGGAACGGCCGATCCGGGCACGCTCGTCGACGTTCGGATCGAGCAGGCGACCTCGACGACGCTGCGCGGACGACAGGAGTCGTTCGTCCCCGTCGGGGCCGTCTGGCAGGGTTAGCGCGTGCGCATCCTCATCACCGGCTCGTCCGGGCAGATCGGCACCAACCTCGCCTTGCGGCTGCTGGCGGACGACCACTGGGTCTTCGGCGTCGACAAGCGGCCGAACCCGTGGACCCGCGACTTCGAGACGCTCCTCCAGAACCTCGCGGGGCCCTACACGGCCTTCACCGGCGGCATCGACGGGATCGAGTATCCCGACTTCGATCTCGTCGTCCACCTCGCCGCGCACGCGAAGGTGCACCAGCTCGTCACGCAGCCGCATCGGGCGCTCGAGAACGTGATGATGACCTTCAACATGCTCGAGTACTGCCGGGCGCTCAAGCTGCCGCTCGTCTTCTCCTCGACGCGTGAGGTGTACGGCGACGTCCACCGCTTCGAGGACGGCTACGGCGAGGCGGCAGCCGACTTCGCCTACACCGAAAGCCCCTACTCCGCCTCGAAGATCGGCTCGGAGGGGTTCATCTACGCCTACGCCAAGTGCTACGACCTGAAGTACCTCGTCTTCCGCTTCTCGAACGTCTACGGGCGCTACGACAACGACCTCCAGCGGATGGAGCGGGTACTGCCGCTGTTCATGCACCAGCTCTCCCGCGGCGAGCCGATCACCGTCTACGGCGGCGAGGACAAGGTGCTCGACTTCACCTACATCGACGACTGTGTCGACGGGATCGTGCGCGGCATCGAGGGGCTGGCCGGGGGCGGGGTCGAGAACGAGACGATCAACCTCGCGTTCGGCCAGGGGAACACGCTCGTGAAGGCGGCCGACCTGATCGCCGAGAAGCTCGGAGTGTCGCCGGAGATCACGTACAAGCCGTCGCTTCGGGGCGAGGTCACCCACTACGTCGCCGACATCAGCAAGGCGCGCGAGAAGCTCGGCTGGGACCCGAAGACGCCGCTCGATGCCGGGATACCCCGCGCCGTCGAATGGTTCAATGAATGGCGCGCCACGCACCCGGACGAGAACCGCGAGATCGTCCCGGAACGCGTACCGGGCGAGATCGAGCACGCCTTCAAGATTTGACGTGATCGCGCTCTACGGCCCGACCGCCTCTGGCAAGAGCGCCGTGGCGGGCCTGCTGCGCGAGCGGCTCGGCGGCGAGGTCGTCTCGGCCGACTCTGCGGCTCTCTACGCCGGCATCCCGATCCTCACGGCGGCGCCGAGCTATCCCGCACGCCTCGTCGGCGTGGTGCCGCTCGAGGCGGACGTCTCGGTTGGCGAATACCAGCGCCTCGCGCACGAGGCGATCGACGACATCCTCGCGAGCGGCCGGACACCGATCGTCGCGGGGGGCACGGGGCTCTATCTCCGCGCCGCGCTTTCGGGGCTCGAGCTTCCACCGCCGCCGGCTCCGGGCTCGCGCGAGCGGTGGGGAGCGTTCTACGACGAGGTCGGGCCCGAGCGGGCCCACACCGAGCTTGCGCAGCTCGATCCTGCCGCTGCGGCGCAGGTTCATCCCAACGACCGTAGGCGCGTGATTCGCGCACTCGAGCTGACCGACCTCGGAGCTTCGCTCGCGCCGGCCGAAAGTGCTCTCTGGAAGGCCGATTCGCGGCACCCGACCCTGCTCGTCGGCCTCGAGGTGCCGCTCGAGCAGCTCGATGCCCGAATCGAGGTGAGGGTCGCCGGGATGATCGCGCAAGGAGCGGTTGCCGAAGCGCAAGCAGCCTGGAGTGACCACCCGTCCCGAACTGCGCGCAAGGTACTCGGGCTCGAGGAGTTTGCCACGCTGCCGGCGGACGAAGCCGGCGCGGCCGTCCTCCTCGCCACCAAGCGACTGGCCCGCTACCAGCGCAAGTGGCTGCGGCGTCTCCCCGTCGCCGCTACCCTCGACGGAACCCTTCCACCCGAGGAGATAGCGGATGAAGTTGTCGCGCTGGCAGGCGCAGGGGAACGTCTACCTCGTCGCTGAGATGCCGCTCACCCCGGACCTGGTCAAGGCCCACGTCGGCGACGCGGACGGGATCCTCGAGATTCGAGACCGCGGGGAGGACTGGCTGCAGATCGCGATCTGGAACCCCGACGGATCCCTGGCCGAGATGTCGGGCAACGGCACCCGGATCGCGGCTGCGTGGCTCGCCGAGCAGACCGGGGCACGGCAGCTCACCGTGTGGGTCGGCCCGCGCGAGGTCAAGGCGCGCATGCTCGGGAACGCAATGGTCGAGCAGGAGATCGGCCCCGTCGTCATCGGCGAGCCCGAGGAGGTCGACGGGATCCGTTTCACGCCGGTGGATGTCGGAAACCCACACGCCGTCGTCGAGGGCGATCCGGCCGATCTCGATCGCATCGGGCCCAAGCTCGAGACGCATCCGCACTTCCCGAACCGCACGAACGTGCAGGTGGCACGGCGGCTCGACCCGCGAACGATCGAGGCGAGGGTCTGGGAGCGCGGGGTGGGCGAGACCGGGGCGTCCGGATCGAGCGCGATCGCGATCGTCGCGGCGCTCGGCGGCGGCACTGCGACGGTGCGCTTTCCCGGGGGAGATCTCCTCGTCCAGGTCGAAAGTGGCCGAGCTCTCCTGACCGGTCCTGCTACGCGCCAGACTGTGCCCGAACCTCTATCGTGAGAAGCATGCTCGCACGCGTCGTCTGCCTCACGGCCGTGTTGGCGGCCTTCGTCGTGCCGCAGGCAGGCGCCGCCGACCAGCTCGCAACGCTGCAGGTGCCGACGGGCGGGTTCTCGGTTGACCTGCCGACCACGTGGGTCGGAATCACGAGCGCGGTGCCGTCCGCGATCGCGAGGCTCGAGAAGGTCCCGGCGTTCAAGTCGTTCGCCCAGAGCGGTGCGCTCAAGCTGATCGCGACCGATCCCAAGACCAACGGAGCCGTCTACATGGACACCGGAGCCGAGCGGATCGGCGCCATCTCGCTCGATGCGCTCGGGAAGGGGACGAACGCGGCGATCAAGAAGGGGCTCGGCAAGCAGGCGGTCGTCACTCTGCGCAAGGTGACTCTCCAGGCGGGGCCGGCGTATGTCGTCCATGTGACACCCCGCTCGGTCTCCGGAACGAACGAGAGCGACGAGTACATAGTTCTCCACGATCAGGTCGAATACGTGATCGTCTATGTGGCGCCGACCGCGAGCTGGAAGAAGTACGCGCCGATCTTCGACCAGAGCGCGAAGAGCTTTCGTTTCCTCGCCGGGCCGAACCTGAGCAAGTTCGTGCTGCAGGGCTCGCAGATCGCCCACGGCTACAAGGTCGCCGCCTACCCAGGCGGCTCGAGCTTCATCGGCGAGACGACCCTCGATCTGTGCGGCGGCAGCTATCCGAGCGAGAGCCTGCGGACGGGCCGGCTCCAGGTGAGCTACGCACACCCGAAGAAGACCGTCGACATATCGAACGAGGTCGTGACGTACGTGTCGGGCGGGGCGCAGCAGGCGCTCGCCGAGGTCGCGAAGGTCGCGCACATCTGCTCGACCAAGTCGGTCATCCAGAAGCGGGGCGTCGTGACGACGACGTTCCACGTAACGCCGGTGCACGATCCGAAGCTTCCGCAGAGCACGGTCGCCGTGAAGCTCGTGATCAAGCAGACCGACGGGAAGAAGCACCTGACCCAGACCGGGATCGCGATCTACCAGGTCAAGGGCAACACCCTGTCGGGCGTCTACACCTTCGCGACGAAGGGCACGAGCTTCGCCGACGTGCAGCGCGTCGCCTTCCACGCCGCCGAGCAGAGCGCCAAGAACCTCGGGGCGGGGAAGAAGAAGCGCGGCGGCACCGGCTTCACCGCGTAGGCTCGCCTCCGTGACGCGCAGTTGTGAACTTCCGCACCACTGACGTCTCCGCCGCGTACAATCGGGAGGATGTTGGTGCGTCGCCAGTCGCTGGCGCGCGTTGGGTTGTCAGGGGCATTGCTGTCGGCTGTCCTTCTGCCGGCGGCCGCCGCGGCCGTCAGCAGCGCTTCGAAGCAGAGCGTCAAGGTGACGAGTGCGACCACGCAAGCGTCCTGGAAGGAGGGCTGGCTCCGCCCCGGGTCCGCGGTGCATTTCAGCGGGGCCGTGGATGCGCCGTCGTCGCTCGCAGCGGCTCTGCGTCCGGTGGACCGGCCGGGCGTCGTCACGGCGCGGTCGACGTTCGAGGTCGCTAAGGCCGGGCCGTTCAGCGGGCGGCTGCGCCTCCCGCCGCGCGCCTTGCCGGGCCGCTACAGGCTTCGCGTGAGCGGAACGAGCGGCGCAGCGACCCTGGCGCCTGCGGAGGTGATCGTCACGATCCCCGCCCCGCCGGAGGGCGTTCTCGACCGCGTCCAGGTCGGGGCGGCGCCGAACGGGCCCTGGCAGACCTACACGGGCGGCTCACCGCCCGTCCTCCACGGCGCGCATCAGACCCTCTTCATGAAGTACCGGTTCCTCTATCCGCCGTCGGGGCGCGACATCGAGGTCGTCTGGAAGCTCCACTGGCACAGGATCGTCGGCAAGGTGTACAAGCGCTACAAGGACGTCATCGAGACCACCGTCGCGTCGGGCGCGGCGCTCCCGAGCGGCCACTGGAGCACCGTGCTGAAGATCGACGGGCGGGTCGCGAAGAAGATGGACGTCGTACTGAGCTAGCCGGAGCTACTCCGCTAGCGATTGACGGTGCTCATGTCGGCGTAACGGTCGCCAACCGGGGGCGTGATCGCGGTCAGGCGCTCGAGCTGCTCCTCGGAGAGCTCGATTTCCGCAGCTCCGGCGTTCTCCTCGACACGCGCAACACGCTTCGTTCCAGGGATCGGGACGATGTCGTCGCCCTGGGCGAGCACCCACGCGATCGCCACCTGCGCTGCGGTGGCACCGACCTCGCCGGCGACCGACTGCACCTCTTCGACGATCCGGAGGTTCTCGTCGATGTTCTCGAAGCGAGGGTTGGTCCGCCGGAAGTCGCCCTCGGCGAGCTGATCGACCGAGGTGATCTGCCCGGTAAGGAAGCCACGGCCGAGCGGCGAGTAGGCGACGAGCCCGATCCCGAGCTCGCGCAGTAGGGGCAGGATCTCGGCCTCCGGATCGCGCGTCCAGAGGGAGTACTCGTTCTGCAGCGCCGTGATCGGGTGCACGGCATGAGCGCGACGGATCGTCGCGGGCGATGCCTCGGACAGGCCGATCTGGCGCACCTTGCCTTCGGCGACCAGCTCCGCGAGCGTCCCGACCGTCTCCTCGATCGGTGTGTTCGGGTCGACGCGGTGCTGGTAGTAGAGGTCGACGTAGTCGGTGCCGAGCCTCTGCAGCGAGCCCTCGAGCGCCGAGCGAACCGTGGCCGGCGAGCTATCGATCTTTCGCACGCCTCCGCTCATGAAACCGAACTTCGTCGCCAGAACGACCTCGCCGCGGCGCCCGTCGATCGCGCGCCCCACCAGCTCCTCGTTGATGAAGGGGCCGTAGAGCTCGGCCGTGTCGATGAACGTCATCCCGAGCTCGATCGCGCGCTGGATCGTCCGGATCGACTCGGCGTCGTCACTGCCTGCGCCTCCGTAGAAGGCCGACATCCCCATGCATCCCAGGCCGATCCTCGAAACCTCTAGCTCGCCAAGCTGTACGTGCTGCATTCGCTGTCCCCCTCCGTGATCGTGAGCATGGATGACAACGTCAGGCGGCCCGCCTGCAGTCCCGGCGCCCGAGCGGGATGATCGTGAGCTCGCCCGGCGGCCGAAGGAGAAAGGACTCCATCACGAGCAGTGCATCCAGTTCCTCTGCTCGTACCCGGCCGGGCCGCATCGCACGCGTGTGCCCGTCTGCGCCTGGCCCGACGAGGCTTCCCCCGCTCACGATGTAGGCGTCCATGCGCCCGGGCTCGAGCGAAGGCGCAAGCACGCATACGTTCAGCTCACGGAGCCGTTCGAGGCGGCGGAGATGTGCGATCGCTCGGTCGAGCGAGCCGATCCGGCGCCTGAGATAGCGCGCCTCGAGCTCTTCGTCTGCCTCGGTGAGCGAGGCCAGGCGGCTCCTGAGCCGGTCCAGGGCCGTGCCGTCGAGCAGGTCGTCGAACTCTTCTGCACTGCACCCCTTGAGTGCCCCGGCGGCTCTCTGGGCCTGTGCGCGGCGCCTGAACGGGCCGTACGAGGAGGGGAGAGGGCTGACGACAACGCGCTCGCCACGGCGATGGAGGTAGACGTACCGCTCCGGCTCGGGCGTGCGGGTGTTCGCGGCCGGGCGAAGCTCGCGGATCAGCCGCACCTCCTCGAGCGCCGCTGCCAGCTCGGAGCCCGTGAGCCGCCACTCGACGTGATCGAGCTGGTCGAGTGCCGCTTCGACGGTCGGTCGCTGGCGTCCCGTCTGGAAGTACGACCGCAGCCGTGCCCTGAGGTCACGCGCCTTGCCGACGTAGAGCACTTGGCGCTGTGCGTCACGAAAGAGGTAGACGCCGGGCTCGGCCGGCGCACCATGGACGAGATGCCGCTTGCCGTGGATCCGCCGCGGGCGCGGCGCGGCCAGCTCTTCGAGCTCGGCCAGCGTCGAGGCGCCGCGTTCGAGGGCCAGATCGACGAGACGCAGAAATACCTCGGCAGTCGCCTGTGCGTCCGGCAGCGCGCGGTGGCATGGCTGCACCGAGACGCCGAAGAAGTGCGCGAGCGACCCGAGGCTCGTCCGCTCGACCCGACCGCGGAGCAGGTTCCGGGCGAGCGGAACCGTGTCGATCACGGTCGCCGCCACCCGCTTTCCGGTCATCCGCTCGAGCTCCCGGTTGACGAAGCCGACGTCGAAGCGGGCATTGTGGGCGACGAGCACGCCTTCGCCGGCGAACGCCATGAACTGCCCGAGCGCCTGTCGCACGCGGGGCGCCGCGCGCAACTCGGCGTCGGAAAGCCCTGTGAGGCGGCCCACCTGGCGCGGCAGCGGGACGCCGGGAGCGACGAGCGTCTCGAAGAGCGCGTCCTCTCGAAGTCGCCGGATCCGGACGGCGCCGATCTCGCAGATCCGTGACGACGCGACCGCGAGCCCCGTCGTCTCGAGGTCGAAGACGACGAAGCAGGCCTCGTCGAGCCCCGGATCCTGCGAATCGGCGAGCGCCACGTAGGCGCCGCGCCACGTCAGCCGGTCGTCGAGGTCGACGAGCGGCCCGAGCAGGGTGCGGGCGAGGCCCTCAGGCGCCCGTGAGACCGCGAACAGGTGCCGCGCCGCCTCGCTCGCGCGCGCCCTGCCACCCGCTTCCTCGACGAACTCGACGAGCCGGTCGAGCGAATCGATCGCCAGCTGCACGCCGGCATGCTAGACGAACGTATGTTCGTTTGCGGTGGCTCAGGAACCGACGCCGAACTCGCGCAGCGCGTCGTTCAGCGAGGTCTTCAGGTCGGTCTGCTCGGTGCGGTAGCCGATGATCAGCGCACAGGCGAGGTGGTAGGTGCCCGGCCGGGAACTCCTTCGGGCGCGTTCCGGGCACGACGACTGCGCGGGGCGGGACGTAGCCGCGGTGCTCGATCGGCTCGGAGCCGGTGACGTCGATGATCGGAACCGAGGCGGTCAGCGAGACGTTGGGGGCCAGGACGGCCTCCCGGCCGATCCGGACGCCTTCGGTCACGATCGAGCGGGAGCCGATGAACGCGCCGTCCTCGACGATCACGGGGCGCGCTCCCGGCGGCTCGAGCACGCCGCCGATCCCGACACCGCCGGCCAGATGGACGCCGGCGCCGATCTGGGCGCCCGAGCCGACCGTGGCCCACGTGTCGACCATCGTGTTCGGCCCGACCCAGGCGCCGATGTTCACGTACGAGGGCATCAGGATCACGCCGCGCGAGAGGAACGACCCGTAGCGCGCGACTGCCGGAGGGACGACACGGACGCCGAGCTCCTCGTAGCCCGACTTGAGCGGGATCTTGTCGTGGTACTCGAACGGCCCGACCTCGTGCGGCTCCATCTGCTGCGTCCGGAAGTAGTCGAGGATCGCCGCCTGGGCCTCCGTGTTGACGACCCAGTCGTCGCCGGACGGCTCGGCGACGCGGATCTCGCCGCGGTCGAGCGCGGCGATCGTCTCGCCGGTCGTCACAGCGCAGCCTCGAGAATCTGCGCCGCGCGCTCGCATTCGGCCTGGGTCGGCACGAGCGCCATCCTCACATAACCCTCGCCGTCCGGGCCGAAGAACGAGCCCGGCGCCACGAGGATCCCGCTGTCGAGCAGCCGGCGCGCGAACGCCTCCGCGCTGCCGTCGACCGCGAACCAGAGGAAGAACGTCGCGTCGCCTCCGGCGAGCCGAAGTCCTTTGCGCTCGAGCACCGGCAGGAGCGTGTCCCGCTTGCGGCGGTACACGTCCCGCACGTCCCGCACGTGCTCCTCGTCGCCGAGCGCGGCGATCCCGGCCCACTGGACGAACTCCTGCGGCGCCGTCCCAACCGACGGCCTGAATGCCCGCAGCGCGCCGGAGACCTCCGGCGGGGCGCAGACGAAGCCGCAGCGGATCCCGGTCATCGACGAGCGCTTCGAGAGCGTGTTGAAGACGACGACGTTCTCGCGGTCCGCGACCTGGAGCGCCGAGGCGGGCTCGCTCGCCGAACCAGATCTCGGAGTACGCCTCGTCCGAGCAGAGCAGGAAGCCGTGCTCCCGCGCCAGCTCCGCGAGCTCCTCGTAGAACGAGAGCGGGGCGGTCGCGCCGGTCGGGTTGTTCGGGTAGCACGTCCAGAACATGCCGATCTCGTCCCAGCGGTCGAACGCGTCGAGATCCGGCAGCCAGCCGAGCTCCTCGCGCAGCGGGATCTCGATGCACCGCGGCGCCGGCGAAGAGCGCGCCGCGCTCGTACACGGGATAGGCGAGGCTCGGGATCGCGACGGCGCGGCTCGTCGCCGAGCGCGACCTGCGCGAAGGAGAAGATCGCCTCCTTCGACCCGAGCGTCGGCACGATCTCGACCGCCGGATCGACCTCGACGCCGAATCGCCTGGCGATCCACCCGGCGACCGCCTCGCGGTACGCCGGCAGCCCGACCGCTCTCGGGTAGGACGACACCTCGGGAATCGCGCCCAACGAGCGCCTCGCGGATGAACTCGGGCGTCGGCTCGCGCGGGTCGCCGACGCCGAAGTCGATCACGTCGATCCCGCGGCTCCGCGCATCGGCCCGCCAGTCGTCGAGCTTGGCGAACGGGTACTGCGCGAGCTCCGCGAGCAGCGGCGAGAGCTCCATCTCAGCTCCCGCGCAGGAACTTCTGGAGCGCGTCGTACGTCCGCCCGAGCTCGGCGATCTCGACGCGCTCGTCGGCGGTGTGGGCAAGGCGCGTCGTTCCGGGCCCGAGGTTGAGCGCGTCGAGGCCGCGGGCTGCGAAGTCGGCGACGTTCGTCCAGGCCTGCTTGGGCTCGACGGCGAACCCGCCTGCCGCCGTCAGCTCCGCGACGAGCGGCGAGCGAAGAGCAACGGGCGCCGCTCGCGACGCCTGGGTGATCTCGAGCTCGCTCCCGACGAGCGTCGCGAAGCCGGGCCTCCGCCTCCTCGACCGTCCGGGTCGGCGCGAAGCGGTAGTTGAGCGTCGCCTCGACACGTCCCGGGATGACATTGGTCGCGTTGCCGCAGTCGTCGATCTGCGTGACGCTGACGACCTCGCGGAAGACGAGCCCGTCGATGTCGACGTCGTTCGGCTCGAGCTCGAGCACGCCCCGCAACCCGTCCAGGGCGAGCTTGATCGCGTTGACGCCGAGCCACGGCCGCGCCGAGTGCGCCGAGCGGCCCTCGAACACGACGCGGGCGTTGATGTTGCCGAGGCAGCCGAGCTGAAGCGTGTTGTCGGTCGGCTCGAGGCAGATCACGAGCGCCGACTCGTCGACCACCGGCGTCGCCTCGAACACCGCCGGCAGCGGGTTCACGTTCGGCCCGAGCTCCTCGCGTGGGAAGAAGATCAGCCCGAGGTCGTACGCGAGATCCGCGTCGGCGGCCCAGGCCGCGAGCTCGATCATCACGGCGAGCCCGCCCTTCATGTCGGTCGAGCCGAGGCCGTGGACTGCGCCGTCCTCGATGCGGCCGGGGATGTTGCCCTGAGCCGGGACCGTGTCGGTGTGGCCCGAGAGCAGCACGAGCGGCTTCCCGCCACGGCGGGCGTAGACGAGCGACTCGCCGTCGTCGTGGACGAGCGGCAGGCCGACCGTGCCCTTCACGTACTCGTAGACGGCCGCCTCGTGGTTCGACTCGGACGGGATGTCGACCAGCGCGAGCGTGCGCTCGGCGAGGTCGGAGAGGACGTTGTCACCCGGCATAATGCGCCTGATGATTCCACGTTCCCAGGAGCCGGAGCGCGGGTTCGTCCTCGCGGTCCTGGCTCAGGGAGCAGATCCCGACGACGAGCTGGCCGAGGTCGAGGAGCTCGCACGGACGGCCGGCGTCGAGCCGGTCGGCCGCGTCGTGCAGCATCGGCCGCGTCCGGCCCAGCGAACCTACGTCGGAAAAGGCAAGCTCGAGGAGCTGAAGGAGCTCTTCGACCAGGCGGACGCCGAGAGCCTGCTCGTCGACGGCGAGCTCGATCCGGTGCAGCAGCGCTACCTCGAGGACGCGATCGGGACGCGCGTGATCGACCGCACGCAGCTGATCCTCGACATCTTCGCCCAGCATGCCGTCAGCGCCGAGGGGAAGCTCCAGGTCGAGCTCGCGCAGCTCGAGTACAACCTGCCGCGCATGCGGGGCATGTGGCAGCACCTCGAGCGCCTCGGCGGCGGCGTCGGCACGAGAGGCCCCGGCGAGTCGCAGCTCGAGACCGACCGCCGGCTCGCCCGCCGCCGCGTCTCGGTGCTCAAGAAGCGGCTGGACGGCCTCGAGCGCGGCCGCGCCACCCGCCGCAAGGAGCGCCGCCGCACCCAGGTGCCGACGATCGCGCTCGCCGGATACACGAACGTCGGCAAGTCGACGCTGCTCAACGCCTTGACCGGCGCCGAGGTCTCGGTCGAGAACCGGCTGTTCGAGACACTCGACCCGACGACCCGCGGGTTCGAGTTCGACGGGCGCCGCTACCTGGTGACCGACACCGTCGGCTTCATCAGGCGGCTGCCGACTCAGCTCGTCGAGGGCTTCGCGGCGACGCTCGAGGAGACGCTCGTCGCCGACCTCGTGCTTCATGTCGCCGACGCCTCGGCGGGCGAGGACGAGCTCGACCGGATGATCGCGGCCGTCAACGAGGTGCTCGACGGGATCGGCGCCTCGGACATGCCGCTTCAGCTCGTTCTGAACAAGATCGACCGGGTCGACGAGATCGGCAGGCGCCGGCTCGAGAACCGCTTCCCGGACGCACCGCAGGTCTCGGCCGCGACGGGGGAGGGGCTCGAGGCGCTCAAGGAGCGGATCGCCGAGCGCTTCGCGAACCGTTTCGAGCGAGTTCGCCTGCTCCTGCCCTACGAGGAGGGTGGACGGCTCCACGAGCTGTACGCGCTCGGCGCGCCGATCGAGCACCGCGAGGACACATCCGAGGGCGTGCTCGTCGTGGCGCGCCTGCCACGGCATGAGCTGCGCCGCTTTGCGCCGTATCTGATCGCCGATGCGGCCGAGCGGGAGACCGCCTGATCGAGCTCCCGATCCAGCGGCTTCGTGACGAGGCGGTGATTCCGGCGCGCGCGTACTCGGGCGACGCCGGCCTCGACCTGTCCTCGTGCGTTCGCGTCGAGCTGGCACCCGGCGAGCGGGCGCTCGTCCAGACCGGGCTCGCGGTGGCGATTCCGGATGGTTACGCCGGCTATGTCCAGCCACGCTCGGGCCTGGCGGCGAAGCACGGGATCACGATCGTCAACACGCCTGGGCTCGTCGACTCCGGCTACCGCGGTGAGCTGCTTGATCAACCTGCTCAACACCGATCCGAACGAGACCTTCGTCGTCGAGCCGGGGATGCGGATCGCGCAGCTCGTGATCCTTCAGCTGCCGGAGATCGAGCTCGTCGAGGTCGACGAGCTGCCCGCGTCCGAGCGGGGCGTGCGCGGATTCGGGTCGTCGAGGCACTGAGTGGAGCCGCGCGTCCGGGTCTCGGCGCTGATCCGCTGGCAGAACCGCGTGCTGCTCTGCCGCCAGGAGAAGCCGGGCAAGGAGTACTGGCTGCTCCCCGGCGGTGGAGTCGAGGGCGGCGAGACCCTCGACGAGGCACTCCGGCGCGAGCTCGGCGAGGAGCTGGGGCTCTGGGAGGACGTGATGTTCGAGGGGCCGATCGCGGTCGCCGAGTCGATCGCACCCGACTGGCGGCCCGGTGACCGCCATGTCGTCCACGTCGTCTTCGGCGCCGATCTCTCCCGACACACGCTCGAGGACATCGAGACGCACGACGCCGCCGTCCGCGGCCTCCGGCTGTTCTCGCTCGACGAGCTCGCGGAGGTCGTCCTGCACCCGCCGATGAAGCGGTTCGTCGAGCGCTGGCAGCCGGGCGACCCGTCCGTGTATCTCGGCTCGCTGTGGATCCGCTAACGCCGCCCGCCGCGTTCCCTGGCCCGCGCCTCTGAGATCGCGTGCGCCTCGGCCTCGAGCGTGTCGTCGAGCGGCGCCAGCTCCGCGCCGCCGAGCGCCTCGCTGAGCAGGTGGTCGGCGAACCACGGGTTGCGCGGCAGGAGCGGCCCATGGAGGTAGGTGCCGTACACGCGGCCCGCGCGGCAGCCCTCGAAGCCGGTGACTCCGTCGTTCCCGAAGCCCGCGACGACGCGGCCGAGCGGCTCGGCGCCGTCGTCGAGGATCGTGCGGCCGGCGTGATTCTCGAAGCCGGCGAGCGTCTCGCCGGCCCAGGCGCAGTCGAGGAGCACGTCGCCGATCATCCGGCGCTCGCCTGCGACCGTCGAGAGCGGCAGCAGCCCGATCCCAGGCAGGTCGGCGCCCGAGAGGTCGCGGTAGCGACGACCGAGGAACTGGTAGCCGCCGCAGACACCCAGGAATGCCGCGCCGTCATCGACCGCCGCGTGCAGCGCCGCGCCCTTGGCCGCGAGGTCGGGCGCGACGAGCTCCTGCTCACGATCCTGGCCGCCGCCGATGTAGAAGAGCTGGATCCCCTCCGGAATAGGATCGCCGAGGCCGATCGGCGTCACCTCGAGCTCGTGACCGCGGGCGGCGGCCCGCACCGTCAGGACGGCGATGTTCCCGCGGTCGGCATAGATATTGAGGTACTCGGGATAGAGGTGCCCGACGCGGATCCTCATTGCGCTCTCTCCCAGAAGTCGGGGACGAGCCCGCGGCCGGCGACGATGCCGCGCAGCCCGAGCATCGCCGTGTAGGTGGGGAGCACGACCAGCTGTCCGCCTTCGCCGGTGAGTGCCAGCCCGCGGTCGAGCGCTGCCTCGAGGCCTGGAACGACCTCGATCCGGTCGCGCGCGAGGCCGCCGTACGCGAACCGCAGCGCCAGCTCAGCGGCGCGGCTGCCGGAGACGACGACCTGATCGAGGCTGCCGAGCAGCGGCTCGAAGTCGACGTCCCAGATCCAGGAGACGTCGCGCCCGTCGGCGATCTCGTCGTTCAGCGCGACCACGGCGAGATCCGGCGCGGAGCCGTCGAGCAGTGTTCGCACGACCTCGTTGGCGCCCGCCGGGTTCTTGATCAGCAGCATCAGCAGCTGCTTGTCGCCGACCGCGATCCGCTCGAACCGTCCGAAGGCGGCGGTGAAGCGCTCGAGCCCCGCCGCTATCTCGGCGAGCGGCGCGCCCACGGCGCCCGCGATCGCAGCTGCCGCGGTCGCGTTGTAGATGTTGTAGAGCCCGGGGAGCTCGAGCTTCACACGCACATTCCCTGCCGGCGTCTCCAGGCTGAACGTGCTCCCGGCGAGGCCGTGCAGCTCGATCGCGCGAGCGGCGACCGCGAGCGGGCCCCGCGACGCATGGCAGTTCGGGCAACGGTAGTCGCCGAGGTGGCCGACGTACGCCGCGGCGTACTCATATGGCGTCCCACAGGCCCGGCAGTACTTCGAGTCCGCCGCGTGCTGGAGGGACTCGCGGGCGTGGGAAGGGTCGTCGAGGCCGTAGGCGATCGTGTTCTCACGACCGCGGGCGAGATCGCCGATCAGCGGATCGTCGGCGTTGACGACGAGCCTCGCGTGGGGGAGCGCGGAAACGGCCCCGCGCCAGCCCTCGGCGACGTGCTCGAGCTCGCCGTAGCGGTCGAGCTGGTCCCGAAAGAGGTTCCCGAGCGCAACAACGCGCGGATGTACGCGCCTGGCGATCTCCGGAAGCGCGGCCTCGTCGACCTCGAACAGCCCGAGCTCCGCGTCGGAGGACGCGAGCAGAGTTGAGGCGACGCCCGACAGCAGGTTGGCCCCGGAACGGTTGTAGGCGAGCTTCCCGCCGAGGATCTCAGCGACCATCGCCGTCGTCGTCGTCTTGCCGTTCGTGGCGGAGATGAGCACCGAGCCACGGCTGAGCTTCGCCGCCAGCCGGTCGACCGCGCCCGGATCGACCGTCGAGAGCAGCTTCCCCGGGAGGGTCGTTCCGCCGCCGCGCCCGGCGAGCCGCGAGAGGGCACCGGCCGAGCGTGCGGCCGCAACCTCGAGCGCAAGCAGCATCGATGGAGCGTATCTGCCATCAGAACTCTGCCCTACTTGCTAGTTCTCCAGCATGATCTACCATTTGTTGCATGGCGAAAAAGCAGCCGTACAGCGCGATCGCGCGGATCGATCCCGCCGAGCTGGCGTCGTTCCAGACCGCGATCCGCAAGCGCTACTCGGACGAGGAGATCCTCGCCGAGCTGCGCGCGTACGCCGCCCGCCTCGGTCGCTCGCCGACGATGAAGGAGTTCGCCGCCGATCCGGACACGAAGGTGCACCCCCAGACCGTGATCGAGCATTTCGGCACCTGGAATGCCGCGAAGCGCGCGGCCGGGCTGGTGCCGCGTCGGTTCGCAACGAGGGAGGAGCTCCTCGAAGTGCTGAGGCTGCTCGGCGAGGAGCTCGGGCGGATGCCGACGGCCCGCGATCTCGACGACCGCCGCGGCCGCATGCCTTCCAAGTCCCTGTACTGGCACACGTTCGGCTCGCTCAGCGCGGCGCTCCGAGAGGCAGGCTACGACGTCGCGGTCGGCGAAGAGCGGCTCGAGCGGGCCGTCGAGCAGGGCGCCGACCTCGCGATCGGGATCGGGCGGCTCCCGAAGTTCGCCGACTGGGCGGAAGCCCGGCGCTCACACGAGGGAATGCTGACCGAGTGGCAGGTCTATCGCATGTTCGACTCGCGCCGGGGAGCATGGGCGACGTTCCAGTTCCTCGTTCGCGGCCGGCTCATCGAGCGCGGCGCCGAGGTGCAGTCGGACGGGACGCTGGCCGGCTGAAAAAGCTACGCGGCCGCGGCGGCGATCGTCGCGAGCCGGCTGAGGCATACGTCGCGCTCGTGGACGCCGCCAACCGCGGGCAATCCATCGGTCTCGGAGCGCGAGGGGGCCCGGAAGGTTTGCTTGCGAACCACCTGACCGTGGCGGTAGGCGAGAACCGTTCCGTCACTGACCTTCCACTTACGGAGCTTCAGCCCGCAGTACGTCCCGAGCACGTCGAGCGCGTACGGGGTGGAGGCGAAGACGATCCCGTTCTGCCATTCACCGATCCAGAGGGGCCGGCCGACTCCACGAGCCAGGTAGAGCACGCCGAGATGCCGCTCGTCGACCCACGCCGCCGCCATCGACCCGTCCAGCGCCTCGAACGCCGTCGCATCGTTGTCGGAGTGCGCGGCGAGAGCGAAGACGGCCTCGGAGTCGACGGTCATGCTCGGCTCGGCCCGCGCGCAAGGATGCTCGGCGAGTAGCTCGTCGTCGTTCTCGATCCGCCCGTTATGGACGCCGACGACGGAGCCGTGCCGGATCGGATGGTTGTTCGCGGCCGCAGAGGGGTGGCCCTTGGTGAAGTCGCGCACGTGCACGAGCAGCTCGTTCGCTTCGTTCGGCACGGCTACGCGCTCGAGCAGCTTCGACGCCGGGGTCTGCTGCTTGACGACGACGAGCGGCGCGCCGGAGCGCGCAGGCTCGGCATACGCGTATCCGACTGCGTCGGTTCCTCTCTCGGCGATCGCGGCCAGCAGTGCCTGCGCAGCCAGTGTTCGATCGAGGCGCGAGTTGGGGGCGAGGGAATATCCGGCGATTCCGCACATGATCTGATCGTAAGGGCTAGGACGGATAAGAGACCGTAAAGATTGCGATCAGCATTGGCACCTCAAGAAAGAGGCGTCCACGACCGATATCGACCATGCGGCATGGCGCTTTCGCAACCACATTACGAGCAAGAGAATTCGGAGCCGGTCACCGAGCTCCTGCCTTCGCTCGACGACCCGGAGGCGGTTGTCGAGGAAGAGGACGAGCCCGATAACGCGAAGCTGTCGGCCGAGGAGCAGGTCGCCGCGTCGGATCCGCTCAAGCTCTACGTTCGCCAGCTCGGCGACGGCCGTCTGCTGACGCCGGCTGAGGAGCGCGAGCTCGCGCGCCGCAAGGACATGGGCGACGAGGCTGCGAAGACGCGCCTCATCGAGTCGAACCTTCGGCTCGTCATGTCGATCACGCGCAACTACACGAAGGCCGACGTGCCGCTGCTCGACCTGATCCAGGAGGGCAACATGGGCCTGATCCGCGCGGTCGAGAAGTTCGACTACCGGATGGGCTACAAGCTCTCGACCTACGCGACCTGGTGGATCCGCCAGGCGATCTCGCGTGCCCTTGCCGATCAGGGCCGGACAATCCGCCTCCCCGTCCACGTCGGCGACCAGGTTCGCAAGGTTCTTCGGGCGCGCCGCACGCTCACGCAGAAGTTCAACCGCGACCCGACGAACGACGAGATCGCCGCCGAGGTCGGCATCACTCCGCAGAAGGTCGGAGAGCTGCTCGAGCTCGTCGCGCATCCGGTGTCGCTCGAGACGCCGGTCGGGGACGGGGAGAGCAACTACGCCGACCTGATCGAGGACGAGCGCGCCGACGCTCCCGAGCAGGTCACGACGGACACGCACCGCGCGACGGAGCTCGACGCCGCGCTGGCCGCCCTCGAGCCTCGGATGAAGTTCGTCCTCGAGCGCCGCTACGGCCTCGACGGGCAGCCGTCACAGACCCTCGAGGAGCTCGGCCAGTCCCTCGGGATCACCCGCGAGCGCGTCCGCCAGCTCGAGAACAAGGCGCTCCGCGAGCTCCGCCGCTCATCGCCGGCGCTGAAGCTCTACCTGCAGACCTGATCGAGCGGGCATCCCTCGAACGAGGGACGCACATCGCGCGGCGGATCGCCCATGGACTGCCGGACGCGACCGCCTGGCTCGGATAGGCTCGCGCCGTGAGCTCTGAGGGAATCGTTGCCTCCGGCCCGGAGGGGGGCGAGCACGTCCCGCGTGGTGAGCGGCATCACCGGATTCTGGCCGAGCTGCCCGAATGCGAGGTGATCGAGTTGCGGTTCGCCCCGGAGTTCGAGGGCGTCGAACCCCATACGCACGACGACCACGTGGACTCGTTCTACGTGCTCGCCGGCGAAGCCGAGTTCCTGGTCGGAGACGAGGTGTTTCAGGCGGGCCCGGGAAGCTTCGTGGCGGCACCGATCGGCGTCACGCACGGCTTTCGCAACGTCGGCGGGTCGGAGCTTCGGATGCTGAACATCCATGCGCCGAACGCCGGCTTCGCCGGCCGCCTGCGTGCGGGGTAACGCGGGCGAGGGGTCAAGCTCACGTCCCTTGAGGCCGATCTGTCCGGGAAATGGGACGCTCGATCATCGGTTTCTGCGCCTTCCTCGGCTCCACGGCCGGTAGCTTCGCGCCCGAGCTCTGGGGCGCCTCGTCGATGTCGCTCGCCTCGGTGGTCTTCGCGCTCCTCGGCGGAGTCGCCGGTATCTGGTTCGGCGCCCGGCTCTCCGAAGCCTGGCTCTGATCTGATCGGCAGAGGCAACCGGCTAGGTTGCCTCTCTCGTGTCTCGGTTGCGCCACGCGTTTGCCGCTCTTCGCGTCACGGCGCAAAACGTGGACATTCGCCGCGCGGAGCTTGCCTGGGGCGCCTCGGTGTCTGCCGAATGGGCGCACTTCGTTGCGCTCGGCGTGTTCGCCTACGGCCACGGCGGATCGGCCGCAGTCGGAGTCGCCGGGCTCATGCGCCTGCTTCCCGCGGCTGTGATCGCGCCATTCGCGACCTCGCTCGGGGATCGGTTCCGTCGTGAGCGGTTCCTGCTCGGAGTTGCGCTCCTGGGAGCTGCCGCGCTGGTCATCTCGGCAGTCGGGGCCTTCATGGGCGATCGGGTCGTCGTCTTCGCGGCGGGCTCTGCAGTCGGTGTCTGCTCGACCCTGTTTCGGCCGGCTCTCATCGCTCTCCTTCCGTCACTCGCTCGCACCGCGACGGAGCTGATCGCCGCAAACGGAGCGACATCGACCATCGAGAGCCTCGGCACCCTGCTCGGCCCGCTCCTCGCCGGCGTGCTGGTGGCGTACGCGAGTGTCGGCGTGGTTTTCACGGTCGGCGGCGCGGCTCTGCTCGCGTCGGCCGCGCTCCTCGCCCTCGTGTCGGTCCCCGGCCACGTCTCCGCGCCTGCGGGTGAGTCGAAGGTCGACCTCTGGCAGGGCTTCAAGGCAGTGGCCGAGGTTCCTCGCGCGCGGCTCCTGGTGGGGCTCATCGCCTCTCAGACGTTCGTCCGCGGCTGCCTCAACGTGCTGATCGTCGTGACCGCGTACCAGGTGCTCGACAAGGGCGCGTCGGACGTGGGGTATCTCGCCGCCGCGATCGGGGCCGGCGGGCTAGTCGGCGCGTTCGGCGCGGTATCGCTGCGTAGCGACCGCCTCGCGCCACCGTTCGGCTGGGCGCTCGTCCTCTGGGGCGTCCCGATCATGCTGATCGCGGCGCTCCCGTACTCCGTGGCCGTGCTCTTCCTGCTCGCGGTGATCGGCGCCGCGAACAGCGTCGTCGACGTCTCCGGGTTCACGCTTCTCCAACGAATCGTCCCCGATGACGTGCTCACGCGCGTCCTCGGCGTGACCTGGGGTCTCGCGATGGGAGCGGTGGCGATCGGGTCGTTCGTCACGCCCGTCGCCCTGCACGTGATCGGGCTCAAGCCCACGTTCCTCGTGGTCGGCGCGATCCTGCCGGTGCTCGTCCTGCTCAGTCACCGGCGGCTCCTCGGGATCGATGCGGAGATCGCGCCCGTGCCGCAGGTGGCCCTGGCGGACAGTGTCTCGCTCTTCGCGCCTCTCTCACTCGTCGCCAAGGAGCGAATCGCCGCGCATCTCGCACCGGTGGACGTCTCGGCCGGGGACACGGTGATCCTCGCAGGCGAGGTGGGCGACCGTTTCTACATCGTCCGCGACGGCGAGCTGACGATCGAGACGGAAGCCCGAACAGTCTCTGCGGGCCCGGGTGACTTCTTCGGCGAGATCGCATTGCTCCACGACGTGCCGAGGACTGCGACGGTTCGCGCGAGCACGGACGCACGCCTCTACGCGCTCGAGCGCGACGACTTCCTCGCCGTGGTGATGGGCCATTCGGTGGCGCGCACCGAGGCTCATGCCGTCGCAGCCGCACGATTGGCGAGCGGCTAGCCTCGGGGAGACGGTTCCTTCGAGCGCGGAGAGGGGAGGGGAAGTCATGACCACACTCGCGGACAGGCCGAACACGGCGCTGCTCGTCATCGATGCGCAGAACGGCGTCGTTGCCGCCGCTCACGAGCGCGACGCGGTCGTCGCGAACGTCGGCGTCCTGGTGGAGAGGGCACGGCGCGAGGGGGTCCCGATCGTCTGGGTTCAGCACTTCGACGAGTGGCTCGCAAAGGGGAGCGACGAATGGCGAATCGTTCCTGAGCTCACGCCGGATGCCGCAGAGCCACTCGTCGAGAAGAGCTACAGCGACTCGTTCGAGGATTCGTCGCTCGAGACGGTGCTCTCAGGCCTCGGTGTCGGGAGGCTCATCGTCGCGGGTGCGCAGACCGACGAGTGCATCCGCGGGACGCTTCACGGCGGCCTCGTTCGCGGGTACGACGTGATCCTCGTCAGCGACGCCCACACGACGGAGGACCAGACCGAGTGGGGGGCCCCGCCGCCCGAGCAGGTGATCGCACATACGAACCTGTACTGGTCGGGCCAGAAGGCCCCGGGGCGCACGGCCGGCACGGTCGCGTCCGGAGAGGTCGACTTCACGGGCCCGTCCTGAAGCCGGGTTGAGGGTACTTTCCCGAGGTGGCCTGGAACTTCCCCGACCCACCCGATACGGGCGTCTATACGACGCGCCAGGTCCTCGATGACGGGGAGCTTCTGAGTCTCGTCTCGCACGACCCGGACGGAGACTGGCAGTTTCTCCACGACGAGGAGGACGAGGAGGCAGGAGAGCTCCGCGACGAGGATGACCTGGTCTACGTGCACTTCAGGCACATCGTCGACCGGTTTCCGGAGGTTCGTCAGCTTGCAGACCTGCCGATCGGCTGGATGGCGACGCGCGAGACGGCCGGGCAGCCGTGGGTGCGCGCCCCTCAGCCGAAGGAATGGGCGACCGAGTAGAGCAGTGTCAGGCGGCTCTGATTCGCGGTCGCGAAATGCCGTGAATGCGGGATAGGCGGGTATCCTGAGTCAATCGTGCGTGACTCGCTCGTATGCCTTCGCTGGAGGCCCCGTTGATCGACGTCGTGTGTGATGCGTGCGGCTGGATGGCCGTCACGAGCCAGGGATCGAACCTGGTCTGGGCCGAGCACGTGCCTGCGTGCCCTGCCGTCGGCGGCGCGGTGCGGCTCGTCCCCGAGCCGACGCGGATTCACCGGTATCTCGGCCCCGTCAGCTCGTGCACTCATCGGCTCGTTCGCCGCCAGATCGCGGTCACGGCGGCAGGCGTCAAGCGGTACAGCGTCGTTTGCGAGCTCTGCGGACGGCGACCTCTCCCCGCGTAGGCGCGACGTCGAGGAGCGTCAGGACCGCTGGGTCGAGGTCCGAGCGTGGACGCTGTCGTAAAGGAGCATCGACCGGATCGCCAGGAACCCGGGTCGCGGCTCGGGTAGCTCTCGCCGGGCGAGCTGGAACCCGGATCGCTGTAACGAGAGCCGCGGCGAGCCAGAAGATCATCCCGACGGCCAGGATCCACGGCGTAGATCCCGACAACGTCGCAATCAGCCGGCGGCGACGACCACCAACGCCACGTAGCCCAGACGAAGAGCCCAGACGGCCATCCGCCAATATCCACTGCGCTGAAGCTCCGCCGGCTCGTCGATATCAGAGAGTGTAGGGGGAGTTCAGGAGGACGCCGTACTGACGCGGTACTAGCAGGCGCCGGGCTGAGGGGTGCCGTTCGGCCCGGTTTCGTGCATGGTGGCCGTCGAGCTGCCGAGCGTCTCGAGACAGTATGAGGTCGCGTCCGCGCGAACGAGAGCCACGCCCGAGCCTGTGGGCAGGTTCGCGCCGGCAAAGGTGCCGTTACTCGCGTACCACGCCTGCAGCGTGGATGCCATGGCCTGGAAGTTCGTCGAGGCCACGGCGCCTTGCGCCTGTGTCTCTGCCTGGGTGACGGCGGGCGCACTGGTGCCCCGCGTCTGCATCTGCTGGACGAAGAGGGCGCCCACGATGAGGAGCGATACAAGGAGCATCGTCAGTCCGAGCGTGCGCGTCATGGGGGGTATATCGGCACGCGAACCGCCGTCCACAAGGACGATGTGGGGTGAGTTGGCCGAACACGATGCCAGGAACCGTCGTTGTCACCTCTCGGTGGACTCGCCGAGCTGTTTCCTCAGGGATGCCACGTTGGCTCTCAGCATCTGAACTGCGGTAGCGAGCTGAGTCTGCATGCGCTCGATCTCATCAAGGCGCTCGGCTAAGCGCGTCTCGGCAAGCTGCACCTGCGAGCGGACTGGAGGTGCTACCGAGTGAACCGAGTTGAGGATCTCATCCATGACGGTCACGAGGGCTTCGCGTAGTTCGACGCGCAGGGCATCAAGGTCAGCTTTGGTGATGGGACGTGACTCATCACTCACGCCGCATCACCAGCCTGGCACCAGTTGTCCAGCTGGCCTGAGGCTGTCGTATGCGGCCGGGATCTCGTCGTCCGAACGGTTTGACATCGCAGGAATGAAAGCATCAAGCGACGCGACCGCCGACGGTCGCCAGTGTCCCGGCGCAACTCAGTTCTGCCAGGACGCGATCACGTGCCCGGCTCGGTCATATGCCACGAGGGTCATGGAGGAGACTTGCCCGAACATCCCGGGCGATCCGCCCGCGAAGTAGTGATCGTGGAGCGTCAGCTCGTGCGACCCGCCGCTCCACCTCGCGACGAGGCGTGTCGGCGAAGCGGAGGTGACGAGTTGGCCCTCGATGTTCGTCGGTACCGCGTGTTGCCCTGTCCTAACGGCGACACCGATGCTGACCCAGCGGAAGGCCCGAAGGCGAGTGTGCGCGATCCGCGTCGGCCCCAGGGTGCAGCCACCTCCTCCGCTCGCGGGCCACGACGCTGGTCGCTCCGCCGCTGGGAGATGATCGATCGTATTGAACTGGCAGGTCCCACCGGTGCGGGACGGGGCTGTCCACACGTGAACGAAGAAGCCGTTGCCGATCGGTGCCGACACTCGCGCACGCGCCTTGCCGAGGATCGGCTCAGGACCACGCACTCGCACCGGCGAACTCAGCCCCGGAGAGCCGCCCAGAAGAAGTAGCAGCACGAGTACGACGGTCAAGCCGCGACGAGCGAACGGCATCGAGGCAACGATACGTCGAGGTCAGACGCGCCGGGTTGCGCTCTGATGCCTGGCCACCCACGTGGTGTCGGCGGGTAGATACTCGTTTGGGTGGCGATCAAAACGGAACACCTGCTGATTGGCCCGGTCGGCGCGGACGACGACCCGCTCGAGTTCCTGCCGATCTTCAACTCGAATCCGGACTTCCTCGAGGCCTCGGACAAAAGCGCGTCTTTGACCGTGGCGATGTTGAGGGGTATCTCCACGCCGAGAGGAGTCGCGAGAACGGGCGCTGTCTCGCGATCCGCTTTCGAGAGACCGGCGCTCTCGTCGGGACGGCCGCGCTGCTCGCACCGTTTTGGCGTGCAGTCGGATTCAGCGTGGTTGAGGCTCGAAACGACACGAGGGGCCGGCAGTGCTGGGTTCTCAAGAAGACGCTTGACTCCGGCGAACCAACCGGCGTAAGCCGCGATGGCTGCGCGAGCGGTCGCGAGTACGCCCTGAACGGGCCGATCCGCGGGCCACGCGCTTGGTCCTCGACGGCATAGTTGTCGGGCGCTTGACACCCTTGCTCCGACTTGAGACAGTCGCCGGATCCAGCGACGACCCAGGAGGTTGTGATGTCTGCCACGCATGACGACGCCATCCTCATGATCGAACTCGCGAAGTGGGGTTCGATGGTTGGCGTCTACGAAGCATCTCGGGAAGTGTTCGCGGATGGCTTCGACGCGGAAGCGGCCGAGGTAACCAATCCGTCGGTTAGCAAGCTGCTCATGTTCGGCGAAACAATCGGGACCCTCGTAAAGAACGGACTCATCAATCGCGAACTGGTCTACGACTGGCTGTGGGTCGAAGGAACTTGGGCAAAGGTAGGTCCCGCCGCAAGACGAGCACGTGCGAAGGCCGGTGTATCCCAGCTCTACGCGAACTACGAAGAGCTCGCCGCAGGGCAGAGCTTGTCCTGAACCGCGCTTTCTTCTGCTCACCCATCCTGGGCAAGACGCATCCGGGTACCCAGGTGGCAGAGCCGTGAGCTGCGCAGGCGTTCGCGAAGGACGCCCGACGCCGTTTTCGGTACGGTGACCTCATAGCGCGTCGCTGGCGCATCAAGCAGTCGAGCGTCGAGCGCGTTCTCGCTGAGCCCGACTTCGTGTCGGTCGTCGAGGAGCGCACACCGAGCTTCTCGGTCAACCCTGTCGAGAAGCTCTACTACTGCAACGGCTGCCAGAAGGGCGGCGACATGCTTGGGTACGTCCGCGACACACAGAATCTCGGCTTCGTCGGGGCGATCGAGTGGCTTGCTCAGCGATTTCGGATTCCGCTCAGCTACGGATAGGTGCGTGACGGTCGGTCGGAAGAGGAGATCGCAGGGTGCCTGCGGGAACGGACCGTCAATTTCGGCCTGAGCGCAAACGCGCTCGCGCTTGCCCAGAACATCGAAAGAAGCATCGCCGGGGATCAACTCAGCGCCATGCAGACCTGGCAGCGGATCGCGACCCGGTTCCGCATCGTCACCGCCAACGGCGAAAGCCTCGGCGAATACAAAAGCGTCAATGGCCGAACCTTTGCCGTTGGCGACCCGCTCGACTTCATGCACGGCCCTTGTCGAGTGCTCGCGGTTGAGAACGATGACGACCCGCAGATCACTGCGCGCCTGCGTGTCGGGTGATTCCTTCGCTGGATCGGGGATTCGTAACGCCGGCGGAAGGCTCAGTAGCTGAACACGGTTGTGTCGTCGCCGGCCCACTCCCACATCGGCGTTGCGCCTGCGACTTTCACGTTGCCGACCTTCTCCTCATCGGCGAGTCCGCGTGCGGTGAGGCAGATGGGGCAGAGCCAGAGCTCGCCACCTCCGTCGGTGAACTGCTGGAATAGCCGCTCCAGGGGCGGACAGCCGTTACATGCCTCACCCTGCGCCTCGCCTGGGAGCGCAAGCCGTACAGCATCCTTCGTCGCCCAGATGACGACCGACTTGCCTTTGTCGAGCGCAGCCGTGGCAACGAGGAACGCGACGGTAACCCGTTCCGCATCCTCCATTCCGGTGGCGAGGTTGACGAGAACCTTCCCGGCCATGTGAACTCCCTTCTTGGAGGAGAGATCGAGCGCGGGCATCCTACTCGAGACTCAAACAACCAACGCTTACGATCCCGTGAAGTACCTGGTAACAGCACGCCTGACTGTCCGAGCGTTCGCGAATGTCCCCTGAGCGGAGGACGGCATAGAACTCAACGCTCGCGCGTTCTACAGGCAGGGGTAAGGAGACTTCGGATCGGAGGAACAGCGGTGAAAGTCGAATCGGATGCGGAACGCGGTGAGCGAGTAAAGAAGACGGGTACTACTACGGTTCGATACGAGACGCGCACGACGATCGACCGACCGATCGGCGACGTGTTTGCGCGACTGGCGGACATCGACGGTTATCGAACGTGGATGCACCGTTCGGGCTTGTTCCGCCGGTCCGGCCGAACCTCTAACGGCCCTCGAGGCCCAGGAACCGCGTACTTTGACGCCACCAGGATGGGCACCTTCAGCGGTCGAGTAACGGACTACGAGCCGCCGTCGCGGATCGGGTTCCGTGAGACTCTGCGGTGGTTCGGCTCCGACCTGATGGAGGCGAGACCGGAGTACCTCCTCGAAGCTGACCGGGACAGAACGATCGTTCATCACATCGCGGAGGGTGAGCTCTTCGGCTTGATGCGATTGATGAAGCCGGTTGCGGCGCTGTTGGCAAGAAGTGAACGGTCGCGAACCGTCAAGTCGTTGAGGCGTTCGCTGGAGTCGGGTAGACCCGCAACAGATGAGCAGCCGGTCGCAATGCGACTCCATCTGGAGAAGGCTCTTGCTTCGTCGCCGGAACGCACCTTCGATGCGTTTATCGACATCGAACAACTCCGACAATGGTGGGGTCCGGCCGGGTTTACGGTCGCGAGCCTTGAGCTCGATGTTGCGGAGGGAGCGAATTATCGGATCACGATGCAGCCTGGTCGAGGAGACGTCTTTCATATTCGTGGCACGTTCCGCGTGATCGAGGCGCCGCGCCGCCTCGTCTATACATTCGCCTACGAGGAGCCTGATCCCGACGACCAGGAGACGCTCGTCACGCTGACGTTCGAGCCGGCAGATGGGGGAACACGTCTCGTCCTCGATCAGGGCCCATTCAAGACTGAGTCCCGCTGGGAGCTTCATCGAGTTGGCTGGACGGAAACCCTCGAGCGGCTGGAGCGGTTTCTCACCTAGCGCTGCGCTCTAGCAAGATAGGTAGGCGCCGCTCGAAGTTTGGGCGCAAACCGCCCACGACGTGCTGGCGTCGGCGGGCGTACCTTCGAGAGATGGACAAGCGGGAGTGGGTGCGCCTCGCGCCCCTGGCACTGGCGACGATGGCGTCGCAGGCGCTGCTTGTCGTGCTCGGGCCGATCATGGTGGCTGTCGGAGCCGATCTGGGTGCGTCGGTCGGCGCGATCGGGCAGGCGCGATCCATCACGGCGGTCGTCGCGATTGCTGTGTCCGCTGCGGTCGCGAACAAGGTCGACACCCTTGGTGTCTCACGGCTCGTCGCCATCGGCGGCGCGTTTGCGGTCGCCGGCTGCGCGGCGATCGCGAGCGCGCCCACACTTGCCACGTTCCTCCTGGCCCATGTACTGGTCGGGATCGCCGTGGCCTGTCTGCTCTCGGCCGGATTCGCGGGCACAGCCGCCTTCGTGCCCGAGCGACGTGGCTGGGCGATCGGCTGGGTCGCGGGCGCGAACGCGCTCGCATGGATCGTCGTCGCGCCGGTCGTCGGCATGGTTGCGGCCCGGGGCTCGTGGCGGACTGCCGAAGCGATCCCGGCAGTCGTCGCGCTCGCCGCGATTGTCGCTGCGCGGGCCGCCGACTCGTCGTCGAGCGCACCGGCAGCCGCGCGACTCCGAACGCTCGTCGCGCACCGGTCGGCGCGACGCTGGCTGTTGGCCGAGTAGAGAAGCCCGCCCGGCGCTATCCACTCGGTCGGTTCAACAACGAGCACGGTCGGGTCACCGTCGCTGCGTACATCGAGGACTCTGAAGTAACCCATGGGACCAAGATCAACGGACACGCCTCGCTTTTCTTCGAGCGAGACGGAAAACGAACGCTCGATGCTGCACCGGCCCACTTCGTGCTCCTGAGCGTCAACGCGAGCGTTATTTCAGACGGACGATGGTTGGCGCACCGAGCGGTGCTAACGCGGCGGGTTCGTGAACTGTCAACCCGAAGTCGGTGGTGCCTTCCACGGGTGACCAGACGAGCGTTGCAATCGTTCCGCGAGGCGACGTGCCTCCGGGAGGACGAGAACCGAGCTGGCACACGAAGTGGCCGCGGAGAACGATCAAATAGAAGCGCTGCTTCCGCTGACTCGCAGGCGTCCGCACCCAGTCCCCTGATGACGCCTTCACGAGTACGACGCGCGAGTTCGGTCCGTATACCTCGGCTGTCTTCACCGACCGATCGCCGAGCGAGTTCGCGGCGGTCTCGGCGGTCGCGGCGATGCGCTGCAATGAGAGATCCGTCGCGCTCGGCCGACTCGCGGCGATTCCTCCACCGGCGGAGGCGATGATCACTGCCGCGAGCAACGCGGTTCCGGACCGAACCATCTTGTAATCATGACGCTCCCAGAGGGAGAACGCACCGCTTGGGCCAGCGTGCGCGAACTGTTACCTGAGACAGGTCGAGAGTTGATTTGTCCGTTGAGGCATTCTTGCTATCGTGATATCTTGATACCTCGCGAGGGAGATTTATGACGACGTCCAAGAACATGACACTGAGGCTCTCCGCCGATCAAGCAGAAGATCTCGAGGCGGTTGCCCGTGCCGAAGGGATCAGCGTCTCTGACGCTGTGCGCGAAGCGATCACGGAACACATCGCGCGAAAGCGAGGCGACAAGGCGTTCCGTGAGCGTCTGCACGCCGTCATGGAACGGGATCGCGAGATTCTCGAGCGGCTCGCCCGCTGAGCTTGGCGGCGCAGCTCGATCTCGCCGACTACCTCCTGATCGCCGAGGCCGTGCTCGGCCTTCCCGCCGAGGAAATCGCACGCTGGCCAGGTATCGGTCTGGCAGAGTCGGCGCTTCATGCGCCCGGCATGGGTTTCGGCGGCGTCGAGTTCTACCCCGACGTGATCGACAAAGCCGCCGTCCTCTGCGTCCGCCTCGCCAGAAACCACCCGCTCCCAGACGGAAACAAACGAGTCGCCTATCTCGCACTGGTCGAGTTCCTCGCGCGCAACGAGATCACCTGGAGGCCGCCCTCGGTCGACGACACCGTCGCCACGATCGAAGGCGTCGCCGCCGGCCGGATCTCTGAAGAACAGTTGGCCTCGTGGTTGAGAATCCAGACAGTCCCGTGATCGGGACAAAGCGCGGTCGCTTGCGCGAGCGTTGCGCAATGTTCCCCGAGCGACGGTACGTGCCAAGGATGGAGCGGGTGGCACCCTTGGCACATCCTGCGTATCCTGGAGCGCATGAAGTTGTTGGCCGCAGCCATTGTGGCGCTGGCCTTCGCCTGTCTCGCCAACGCTGGGGGCGGACAGATAGTCCGTACGAAAGGCGTGGAACTGACACTGCCCGCGGGGTGCCCTGACTGTTCGATGAGAGCGCGCCATGTCGCCAGCGCCAGTGTTGCGCACGGCGCCTGAGCCAGTGCGGCTCGTCAGGGCTTGTCCGTCGCCTTCTTTACGTGCCGCTCGCCGCGGTTCCGCGCCTCCTGCAGTGTCCCTAGGAGCTGCTCGTCGCTCATCCCGGTCGTCGTGACCACCGAATCGCCGCCCCGTCCCGCTCTGCCGTCGTTCGGCTAAAGGAACCAGATCGCTCTAGCCTCTTCTTTGTAGTGGATGAGATGGCCGCTGCGATCGAAGATCTCTATCGGGAGCGGTACACGCGCTTTCGAAACGGTGTCGCGCCCGTTGCTGGCAGCTACGAGGCTGCCCGTGACGCGGTGCAGGAGGGCTTTGCGCGAGCGCTGCGGTCAAGGGATCAATACTCGGGCCGCGGCTCCCTGGAGGGCTGGGTGTGGCGGATCGTCCTCCGCACCGCTCTTGAGCAGCGGCGGCCCGGGGAGGAGCTTCCGCTCGACGCGATCGATCCGGTGTTCGTCGAGCCGGAGCGCGACTTCGCGCTCGCCGCAGCAGTTCGGGCGCTGCCGCCCCGGCGGCGCCTGGTCGTCTTCCTGCGCTACTTCGCCGACCTGCCCTACGAGACGATCGCGGAGGTGCTGGGGATCGAACCGGGCACGGTTGCCGCGACTTTGGCGCAAGCGAGAAACGAGCTTGCTGAGACCTTGAACCAAGAAGGAGTCCGGCCATGACTGAGGCAGTCGATCAGCTAATTCAGGAGCGTTTCGACGCCATCTCGAACCCGAGGAACGACGCCGACTGGATCGAGGTGCTCACTCGCATGGAGGCCGTCGATGAGCCTGTCCCCGAGCGTCCGGCACGCCGCGGTCTTCAGCTGCGGCGGATGCCGCGCCGCGTTGCGCTCGCGGTTGCGGTCGCCGTCCTCGCCGCAACCGCGGCCGCGGTTGCGTTCGGCTGGACGCAGACATTCATTGACTTCTTTACCTCGCCGTCTGCACCCGAGAGCGTCAAGATCTCGTTCGGCGCGCAAAACGTCGTCGCGCCGATCGGGATGAACCCGGAGGCGATCCCCGGCGAGGCGCGCGAGATCATGAGCGCGACTTTCGACGCGACAGGCATCCATCCCGATAACCCGACCGTCCACACGCTCTACGTCGCACCGACCAAGAGCGGCGGCTTCTGCTACGAGTGGTCACACTCCGGCGGCGGCTGCGCCCCGGGGAAGAACACGCCGACGAACCCGGCCATGCAGGCGCTGGGGCCGCTCGGGCTCGGCTGGATGGGCAACGAGTACACGCTCATGCTCAGCGGCTGGGTTCGCGCCGGTGAGACGAAGACGGTCGAAGCGCGCTTCGCCGACGGAACCTCGGCGACGATCCCTATCACCTGGGTATCGGCTCCGATCAACGCGGGCTTCCTGAACTACGTCGTTCCGACCGAGCACCAGACGCGAGCAGACGCCCTCACTTCTGTCGTCGCGCTCGACGCCGACGGGCACGTGCTCGGCAGGCAGGAGTTCCCGCTGACTGACCCGCTCGACGAGGAGGTCGTGCAGACGCTGCCTGACGGGACGAAGGCGTCGCTTTCGCGGCGCGCAGACGCAGCCGCGGCGCGCAAGATCATCAGCTTCAAGGCCACCGACGGCTCCGATGTCTGGCTCTGGGTGATGCCGCGCGAGGGCGGCGGCGTCTGCTTCTTCTACAACCAGGGCGGCGGCTGCCCGCCGCCCGCCGCGATGGAGAACGGCCCGGCCTTTGGCGGCGGATTCAGCATCGGGAGCAAGCGCGTCCTCTTCTTCGCCCAGGCAAAGCCGGAAGTGGCCGCGATCGAACTGCGCTACCAGAACGGCGACACCGAGCGGCTGACGCCGATCGAGGGCTTCGTCCTCCACGAGGTCACGCCCGCCCACTACGCCCCCGGCACCCGGCTTGTGGCGGCGGTCGGCCTCGACCAGAAGGGAAAAGAGATCTTCACCCAACCGTTCGAGCCGCAGCAAACCGGCGTCTACCCCTGCGACAACCCGATCGACCGCGGCTATGGCGTGAAGACGTGCCCGTGATCGCGCTGACGCTGGCTCCGCTGCTTCCAGCTCCGTACCCAAGCGCCGGGTGAATGACTGCGTCGCTCTGGACACCGTCTCGTCGCCTGGCCGAGTGTCCTTACGTCCGGCCGCTAGATCAGCCGCATCTCCTGAAGCGTCGCGAGCCGGCCGAGGGCCTCGACCTCGATCTGGCGAACGCGCTCTCGTGTGATGCCGAGACGCCTGCCGATCTCGCCGAGGGTGCGGGGATCGGACTCGTCGAGCCCGTAGCGGAGGATGATCACGTCGCGATGGCGCGCGGGGAGCGAGCGTAGGGCGGAGGCGATGACCTCTGCACGGAGCGTCACCTCGACCTGCTCGTCCGGGAGAGGGTCATTGCCGGCAACGAAATCGCCTACGACTGCGTCGTCGTCCTCGCCGACCGGCGAGTCGAGCGAGGTGGCGCGGGGGACAGCTCGCACCTCGCGGGCCTGCTCGACGGGGAGGTTCGCCTCGACGGCGACCTCGTCGAGCGTCGGCTCGCGGCCGAGCTCGCCCCAGAGCTGGCGCTCGGCGCGGTTCAGCTTGTGGACGCGCTCGACGATATGCACCGGCATCCGGATCATCCGCGCCTTGTCCGCGAGCGCCCTCGCGACCGCCTGACGGATCCACCAAGTGGCGTACGTCGAGAACTTGAAGCCTCGGCGCCAGTCGAACTTCTCGACGGCGCGGATCAGTCCCAGCGTCCCCTCCTGGATCAGATCGAGGAACGGCAGGCCCTGGTTGCGGTAATTCTTCGCGATCGAGACAACCAAACGTAGGTTCGACTGGATCATCCGCTGCTTGGCAACAGGGTCGCCGCGCTCGATCGCCTTCGCGAGCGCGACCTCCTGAGCCGCCGTCAGCAAGGGGTGCCTGGTCGCCTCGCGCAGGAAGAGCTGCAGCGCATCGGTCGTCGACTCAACGGCGATCGGGGCGAGAGCCGCTCGGGGCGCGTCCTCGTCGACCCGGTCGTCGATCACCTCGATCGCGCGCTTCTCGAGCTCGCGGTAGACCGACTCGCTCTCGAGCGCGTCGAGCTGCATCGGCTCGAGCAGCTCGTTCAGCTGCGACTGCCGCACACGGCCGCGCTCCTCCGCGACCTCCACGAGCCTCGCCAGCTCCTCGCCCTCGAGGAGCCGCTCAACATCGACGATCACGCCGCACCCTCCTCAGAAAACCCACGCACGATAATCAGTGTTATGTCGAGTCGGCAAAACAGCATTCCACCAGCATCCCTCCGACGTGTCGCCTCCGCACTCCCCCGGGTGCCCTCCAGCGAGGCGACGGGCTCCAAACAGCTGTCGGCCGACAGTGTTCCCGTCAGGCCGCCCGGCCGAAAGTCCTTCTCGTCGCAAAATGCGGGATTTCTCTCACCGGGCGGCTTGCCCGGATCTGCGGCGGTTAGTAGCTTGCCGACTGCACCGAGAACGGAGCGCCGGTAGGTCGAAGCCGAGCCCGAGGGCCGTACGCGGAAGCGGAAAGCCAGCGGGATCGGGGGACGAAAGCGCCACCGTCTCGGTGAATTTTTTTAACTGGCGAATCTGGCGAAGGTTGTGCCGAAGCGCTCCCCGCCGTCTCACTAGGATTCAAGGCGTGCGGTTGCCGGCCTTCTCACATGGCGTCAGCTCGTTCATCTGGGCGCTCATCTTCGGAGTGTTCATCTGGATCGGCGGCGTGGCCGTCGGGTTCTCCGGAGCGCTCTCGTTCGTCGTCGGCTGCGTCGCAGCCTGCGGGATCTTCCTCTACGTCCGCGTCTACGGCGAGGACGAGCCCCGCCGGCCGTGACCGTGATTCTCGCCGAGAGCGTTCAGTAGCAGCCGCGTCAGCTCCGGCCCGAGTGCCTCTTCCAGCCGCTCGCGCGGCGTCGGCGGGCTCGGGACGAGCACCAGCCTGACGAGAAGAGCCGAGCGCGGGAAGGTGCCTGCCTCCTCGAGCCCCTGTGCTGTCTGCGCGCCCACTGCTTCACCATCGGGATCGCACCGTCAGAAAGCGATCCCTGGCCGGAGGGGTCAAGTGATTCCTCGACCTACTCCCCCTTCCGAGCCGCACCCTGCCTCAGTAGGCGATCAGAGCGTGCACGTCGAGGCCGGCCAGGCGCTCGCGCCCGCCGAGGAACGTCAGCTCGATGATGAAGCAGGCACCGACGACGACACCGCCGAGCTGCTCGACGAGACCGCAGATCGCCTCAACCGTCCCCCCCGTCGCGAGCACGTCGTCGTGGATCACGACACGCGACCCCGGCGGGATCAGATCCGGATGCACCTCGAGGACGTTCTCGCCGTACTCGAGCACGTAGGTCGCACCGACGGTCTCGGGCGGAAGCTTGCCCGGCCGCCGCGCCGGGACGAAGCCCGTCCCCGCCTGCGCCGCGATCGCTGCGCCGAGGATGAAGCCCCGGGCCTCAGCGCCGAGCACGAGATCGGCGTCCCGCGACGCCACCCAGCCCGACAGATCGCTGATCGTCTGGTTGAGAGCGATCGGGTCGGCAAGAAGCGGCGTGATGTCCTTGAACCCCACTCCCGGGGTCGGGAAATCCTGAACCTCGCGAATCCGGCTACGGAGATCCACCACCGTCATCGGGCTGCGATCTCCCGAACCTCGCGCCAGAGGAGCAATGCCGCCAGCTCCTGCGCGAGCTCGGTGAGCGCCTGCAGATCGGAGAGGCCTGCCGCCCTCCGCTCGTTGTTACGGGAGCGCAACGCCGGCGCGATCAGCTGATCGAGCAGCGCCACCTCACGGTCTGTGGCCGTCCGGAACGTGCGCAGGTGCCTCGCGTCGACGCCGAACCGCGTCAACTGCGCGCAGACCATCGCGACGTCGGTATCGCTCTCGGGATACCGCTTGTCGCCTCCGCTCCCGATCGGCGAGAGCAGGCCGAAGTCCTCGAGCTCCTTCCCGAGCTCGGCCGTGATCCCGGCCCGCCGGCAGAGCTCCCCGAACTCGATCAGGTCGACCCGCTCCCCCAGCCCGACCGGTTTACGGCGCTTGCGCTCCGTCGCCGCGGGATCGGTCAGCTCGTCGCGGATCACGCGCAGCGGCAGGAACTCGTCGCGCTGTAGGCGCAGGATGGTCACGAGACGCTCGACATCGTGCTCGGAGAATAGGCGGTAACCCCCAGGTGTCCGCTGGGGACTCAACAGGCCCTCATCCTCGAGGAAGCGGATCTTCGAGATCGAGATGTCCGGGAACTCCTCGCGCAGCCGCCGCACGACCTCGCCGATGCGCAGGAGCCGCTCCCGCTGCTGCTTCGACGACGACTCCAGCAAGCTCACTGAACCCGCTCCCGGCGCCGGCAGAGCCGGCACCTCCGCTTGCCCGAGAGCTCCGTCAAGCCTACGCTCATACCCCCTCCACGAAGGTCATCCGGTACTTCCCGACCTGGACCTCGTCGCCGTTCTCGAGCTCGGCCTTGTCGATCCGGTGGCGGTTGACGAACGTGCCGTTCAGCGACCCCTCGTCCTCGACGAAGTACGCGCCGTCACGTTCGACGAGCACCGCGTGGTTGCGCGAGACGGTCACGTCGTCGAGAAAGATCTCGCAGTCCGGGGAGCGACCGATCCGCGTCCGCTCACCGGTTGGATGGAACGCCTCCCCCGCCCTGCCGCCGCCCGACCGCACGACGAGCGCCGGGCCCTCGAGCCCGTCCAGCAGGTCATGCTCGTGCTCCCCGACCTCGTCGGACGAGAACGACTGCGTGGTCTCCGCCGACCGCGTCGCCCTTCTCGAGCAGCGCGCCGCAGCGCGAGCAGTAGTTCGCCGTCTCCGGGTTCAGGAATCCGCACTCGGAGCAATAGACATGGCTCATGGGCCATCCCCCGTGTAGCTCATTCGGTCGGCGAGGCCGGATCGGCCTGGCCCGTGAGGATCTCCGTCAGCCGTTCCACATCCATGTGATCGAGCGCGCTCTGGCCCCCCGTGCGCTGGAGCCGCACCACGTACTCGGCGCGCAGGATGTCGATCTTGCCGTGCAGGACGCGGCGCTGGTAGCTCACCTCGCGCTCCTGGAGCTCGAGATCGTCCTTCAGCTGCTTGAGCTCCTCATCCGAGAGGGAGCCGAGATCCGGAAGAAGTTCCACCGTCACCTTTCGTTCGCTGCCACTGATTACAGCGGACGGTCGTCAAACCGTCAACCTCAACTTGAGAATTCTAGGTTCCCGCTTTCGCGCCGATTTCCTTCCGGGCCTTGAGGAAGTACATCCCGAGCGAGATCAGCGCAAGCACGAAGCCCACCCAGAAGATCAGCTGCGGCCAGTCGCCGTGAACGACCATCACGAGGCCGAGGCTCAGGTACAGGAGCCACGTCGCGAGCTTGCCGAGCATGTTCACCTCGAACTTGTAGCCGCGGCCCAGCGCGAACGGCGTCATCACGATCACGAGCACGTCCCGCGCCGGGATCGCGAGCGCGACCCACGGGAGCTGCCCCGCATGCCAGAGGAGAACCACCGCCACGTCGATCAGCAGCCGGTCCGCGAGCGGGTCGGCGATCTTCCCGAACTCGGACTCGACGTGCCAGCGGCGGGCCAGGAAGCCGTCGAACTGGTCGGTGATCGCGGCGGCCGCGAACAGGATCGCCGCGGGCCAGCTATGGCCGTCGGTCGAGTTCAGGATCAGGATCGCGTAGACCGGGATGGCGATCAGCCGCAGGATCGTCAACGCGTTCGGCAGCAGCGCCAACGGCCGTGAGACGGTTGGCGCGGCAGACACGCCGAAAGGTTACGTCCGCGTCATCAGGAGAGCCACTTGACCGTGCACCCCACCGCCGGGGTCTCTCCGACGGCGGGAGCCGACCCGGCGAGCGTCGCGTCGAGCGCGTCGCGGAGGTAGTGGTGCGCCACCTCGGTGTCGTCCCGGTTGTCGTCGATCGCGCCGTGGTAGACCAGCCGGCGTTCACGGTCGAACACGAACACCTCGGGCGTGCGCTCCGAGCCGAGTGCGTGAGCGAGCGTCTGCTCGGGATCGTGGAGATAGTCGAACGTGAACCCGCGCTCCCCGGCCCGGATGATCATCTGCTCGAACGAGTCGTGCGGATAGCGCTCGAAATCGTTCGAGTTGAACGCGACGAGCCGGACGCCGCGCGAGGCGTAGTCGTCCTGAACGGCGATCATCCGGTCCTCCCACGCGATCACGTACGGGCAGTGGTTGCAGGACTGGATCAGGACGAGCAGCTCCGCTTCGCGGTAATCGTTCAACGAATGCTCGCGGCCGTCGACGCCTTCGAGCTCGAAATCCGGGGCCTGTGCTCCCAACGCGAGGCTCATCGAAGCGCCTCCTCGAGCTGTACGCGGCTCGGAACCGGCGAGACGCGGCCGTCGGGGAGCCGGTAGATGCGACAGGTGAGTGACGGCGGCCCCTCCGCCCCACTCGGGTCGACATCGCGGCCGTCGAAGCGGATCGTCGGCGAGCCCGGGAACTGCAGCTCGTCGGCCTCCGCCTGCGAGTGCACCTCGTGCAGCTCGACGCCGGTCCCGACCCCGTTCTCCTCGAGGACGTCCTCGAGCAGCGCAAGCGCCTCGGGGTGCGAGGGGCATCCATCCCAGAAGAGCAACTCGATCCGCTCCGGCGCGGCCATCACCCTCATTTTAGATGACCCCTCAAGGAGCCGGCTGGACTACCAGGTACCCGTCGACCTCGTCGTCGGGCTCCGCCTCGACGAGCCGAACGACGAGCAGGTCGCCGGCGCCGCGGTGGATGCGGTCGCCTGCGCTCCAGTCGGGCGCTGCAGCACGTAACGAGCCGAGGTCGTCGCCCTCGACGCTGATCAGACGATAGGAAGGCACGGGACGGCGCAAGCTACCCGCACGACCGGATGCTCCGCCGGGTAACCCCCTGCTTCCGCGAGTTACCCTCGCATCAGCCCTCCCAGCACCGACCCGACGAGGCCGCCTTCGGCCGCCGACGTCGCGCTCCCGGACTCCGCCGACTCGACGGGCGCGAGGAACATCGTCTGGATCGCGAGGCGCCCGGGGCCGGTGAAGCGGTTCCACGTGAGCTTCCCCCCTCCCCCCATCAGCCCGCTCTTGAGCCCCATGGTGACGGCCTCCATCGTCACGGTCGGATCCTTGTAGAGCCAGGCGCCGGGCTCGGTGTCGATCTGCTCGCCGTGGTCGAGGTTGACGACGAAGACGTTCCCATGGCCGTGCACCCAGACGATCACGTCGCCCTGCGTCGCCTTGAAGTGGTCGATGAAGAACCCGCTCCCGCCGAGCATCATGCTGCGGACGCCCTTGACCCGCTCGTAGGTGTACTCGACCGCATCGGTCGCAGCCAGGAAGTGGTGCTCGCGCACGTGCAGCGTCTCGCCCTGCGCGAGATGGAGCGGGATGCATTGGCCGGCGCCGTTCCGCGAGAACGCGATGCGGCCCGGCCCGGTAGCGCGGGTGACGAAGAAGTCGAGGCCTGCGATCGTCCGCTTGACGCCGCCGGCGAGCTTCCGCATCTCGATGCTCACGCCCGGCTCCTTCCAAAGCAGGACGTGGTGCTCGAACATGACCGGCTCGTGCGAGAGCTCGATCTGGAGCTCGGGGACGAGCTGCCCGCGGATGTGGTAGGTCACCCCCGCGAAGGTCTCGTCACGGATGTCGGTGGGAATGGGCTCCGGAATGTGCATCGGGTCCTCCTCTTGAGCTGATCGACCGAGCCTAGAGCATCGCGCGGCAGGTCCTGAGCGCCGCCTCCCCTCGACCAAGGAACCGACACGTGCGGGCAGAAGATCGCAGCCGTGCCAAGGCTCGCCGCCGCGGAGATCCCGCGCATGCACGATCAGCTGCTCTTCGACGGGCCGAATGCCGGCAGGAAGCTGAGCGCCTTCTGGGTGCTGCTCGTCCTGGCCGGGGTGATCGCCTCCGCCGGGATCGCGTCGGACTCCACCGCGACCGTGATCGGGGCGATGATCGTCGCCCCGCTGATGACGCCGATCGTCGGAACCGTGTTCTCGGTCATGACGGGCGACCGCCCCAACCTGTTCCGGTCGCTCGGCCTGGTCATCATGGGCTCGGTCGTCGTGATCGTGATCGGCTGGCTGTTCGGGAAGCTGCTCCCGGTGCCGATCGTCGCGCAGACGAACTCGCAGGTCGCAAGCCGCGTCCACCCCGACCTGATCGATCTCGCGGCCGCACTCGCGACCGGGGCGGTCGGTGCGTTCGCCGTTCTCCGCTCCGATGTCTCCGACACGCTCCCGGGCGTCGCCATCGCGATCTCGCTCGTCCCGCCGCTCTGCGTCGTCGGGCTGACCCTCGAGTCCGGCGCGGACGGGCAGGCAACCGGGGCGCTGATCCTCTTCCTCACGAACGTCGGCGCGATCCTCCTGAGCGGCCTCGTGGTGATGGCCCTGTACCACGTGTTCGAGGTCTCCTCGGTCGAGCAGCCGCAGGTGCACCGTCGATTCGCAGGGGTCGTGATCTCGGTGTTCGTCGTTCTCCTGATGGTGCCGCTCTCGATCTCGTCTGTGCAGATCACGAAGGACACGCTCGACCGGGAGAACGTCGCACCGGTGGCGGAGAACTGGGCGAACGCAGCCGGCTGGACGATCGGGTCGGTCACCTCATCGGAGGCCGGCGTCGAGGTGAGCGCATCCGGGGGACTGCCGGAACCGAGCCCACAGGCGCTGCGGAAGGACCTCGACGCGGCGGGCCTCTCCGGCGTTCACGTCGTGCTCGACCTCGTCCCCTCCGAGCGCATCGATCTGGCCGGAAAGTAGAGAGATCGCTCCGGCGCACGGGCGCGCCGCTTCTGCCACCCTTCGCGATCGAGCTCATGGACGTTCTGCTTCCGACCCTTGCGGTCCTTCTCTTCTGGGTTTTCTGGGGCTTGGTTCTCGCTGGCTGCGGGTCCTGCCTGAGGCGGCTCCTCGGCCGGGCTCTCCCAGGTCAGCCCGAGCGGCAGACCCTGCTCGCGGTCGACCTCTGGATCGGCCTCGCCGGTCTCGTCGCCTATCTGCTGCTCTGGAACCTTCTCTTCGCAATCACGTGGGTGGCCGGGATCGCGCCGATCGCGCTCGGCGCCGCAGGCCTGCTCTCGGGAGCCCGGCGCCTGTCCCGCCGACGCTGGGATGCGACCTCGACTGTGATGGGGGCCGTCGGCCTGGTTTCGATCCTCTGGCTTGCGAACGCGTCCCTGGCCGTCGCCGACGACTACGACTTCGGCCTCTATCACCTCAACCTGATCGACTACGCGAAGCGGTATGCCGCGCTGCCCGGGCTTGCCGACCTGCACGTGCGCCTCGGCGCAGGCGACGCGCACCTGCTCTTCGTGGCTCTGCTCGATCGCGGCCCCCTCTCGGGCGCGGGCCCCCACGTAGCGGACGGGTTGCTTGCGTCGCTGCTGATCTTCGACCTCGTCAGACGATTCGTGTTCCGGCCGGCGTCGGCCTGGTTCTCGTCGTTCACGAGCACGCTCGCGCTGCTCCTGATCCCGATCGTCGTGCTGGTCGCCGCGCTCCGCCCCACGCAGCGGATCAGCAGTCCCAACCTCGACTTTGCCGCTTTCGTGCTCGTCCTCGTCGGGATCCTGTACCTCGCCGAATGCGTCGAGGACGGTTTCCGCGCTCCCGCCGCGCTCGGCGCCACCGCCGCGCTCGCGACCGCCGCGGCGACCCGTCCCCTCTACTGGCTCTGGGTCGTGTTTGCCGTGGCCGTACTGGTCCTGTTCACCGGATCGCGCCCCGGCGCGCGGCCGTGTGACCGCTCTCCTCACCGTCGGGGCGATTCCTGCGATTATCGGCGCCGGCTGGCTCGCACGGCAAGCGGTTCTATCCGGGTATCCCTTCTATCCGCTCACGCTCGGCGGGCTTCCGGTCGACTGGCGGCTGCCGGCGCATCTTCTCCGGGCGTCGACACGAGCCGACTATGCGTGGGCGCGCGATCCGGGTGTGCCGCCGGACACGGTGTTCAGCTCCTGGCGCTGGCTGCCCATCACTGGTTTGGCGTCCGGGTGCGGGACCCGGACGTCATCCTGCCGGCCGCGCTCCTCGGCTGCGCTGCGGTGGTCGTCCTCGCGCGCGGGGCGGGCTCCGCCTGGCGGGAGCGCAGGAGGCCGCTCCTCGTGGTGGTCATTCCGTCGCTGGTGTCGATCGTCATCTGGTTCGCAGCGATTCCCGATCCCCGATTCGTCTGGGCGCCGATCTGGCTCGTGCCGCTGGCGCTGCTCGCAGCGCTCCTGCCGCCCCGCGTTCCGGCGCCCCGCTGGTACGTCGTCGTCGCGGCAGCCTGCCTCGGAATCGCCCTCGCCGCCTTCGAGTCCCAGCACCGCATCTACTTCGTCCCGGCGGCGATCCTCGCCGTCGCTGCCGCCGCGGTCGTGGTCGGCGTCGTCGGCCGAAGGGTCGGCGTGGATCGCGCTGTGCCGTGGTTCGTGGTGACGCTGCTGATCGCGGAGCTCGGAGGAGCGGCGGTCACGAAGGCCGGCGGGTTTCATCTCGTCGTCGCAAACCACACCGGGCGGATCGGGATCCCCGCCGATCCGGTGCCGGTGCTGATCCGGGTTCCCACCGCCTCCGGTCTCGTCGTCTTCCGGCCGAAAGGCAGCGACCAATGCTGGCAGGCCCTGCTGTGCGTGCCGACACTGCTCGGCGACGGATTGCGCCTTCGAGGTGGGAGCGCCGCCGACGGCTTCAGTCTTCGGCCGCGCTGACTGGTCTCTCCTCAACCGGCGTAGCGGCGACGGCGTCGTCGTCGCTTCGGAGCGCGAGCCCGAGAAGGAGGGGCGTGATCGTCGCGGCTGAGACGATGATCGTCCCGCCCACCCGGCTCGCCGACGTCGCTACGTAGAAGTGCAGGTCGATCGTTGCCGTCCAGTAGGTGGCGGCAAGCGCGAGAAACGAGAGCGTGAGCCACGCGATTACGGCAATCGTGATTGCGGTGATTCGCCGAACGACCGCGATCATGACCGCCACCGCGATGAAGATGATGGCCGGCGTCCGGTAGTCGCCCTGCCAGGGCGCCTCGAGCATGTACTTGATCGCGTAGGTCAGGCGATGAATTCGGTCGAAGAGGAAGCCCGGGCTCGTGAGCTTCGACTGGCCCAGGTCGCTGTTCGACGAAGCGACGTGGTGGGCGCCGAGCCACGCACGCCACAGCAGGCTCGTCAGCGGGCCGATCAGCAGCATCAGCGCGACGAGCCCCTTCCTGCGATGGACGACGACGCCGCTGACCACGATCACGATCGCCAGGATCGCCGCGAACGCCGCGCCCTCGAGCTTGGTGAGGGTCGCCGCGCAGAGGAACGCTGTCCCGAGGCAGAGCCAGCCAACCCGGCGATCGTGGAGCCAGAGAAGGGTGACGAGGCCCGCGACCGCCAGCATGTACGCGAGCGCCTGGTCGGGTAGAAGCGACGTGAGACGCCACCAGAACCAGGGCGCCGTGATCAGGACTGCGAAGGACGGGAACGTGATCCAGCGGGGCGCGACCCGATCGAGGATCGCCAGGGCAGCGAGTACGAACGCGACTCCGAGCACGGCCTGCTGGAGCGAGAGCAACGAGGGGTGAAAGCCTCCTGCGAACTCGAAGGTCGTCGCGTAGAGCGTCGGCACGAGCGGCGGGTACCAGGGATCGAGAAAAGACGACCACTGCGACGGGTCGATCGCATGGAGGTAGTAGATGATCTCGGCGCGCGGCAGCCAGGCCGTGAGCAGGTCGAGGTTCGGGTCCCACTCGCTCTTGGCCGCGGTGACCAGGGCGGCCGCGGCGGCAATCGCGATCGTCACTCCTCCGATCACCGTCGCCACGACGGCCAACCGCCCCTGCTTCGGGCGCTGGATCGCCGGGAGCTCCTGGTCCCGCCTGCGACGGCCCACGAAACCGCACGCGAGCGCCGCGGCCGACGCGACCACCAGAGTCGTCCAGACCTCGAGCGGGATCCCGGCCATCAGCGCCAGCGAGAGCAGCGTTCCGAGCACCGCCCATCCCGTCAAGAAGCTGAGCCCGACGAGCCACAAGAGGTTCGAGCCGAGCCGTACGAGGCCGACCGCGTACAGAAACGCGTAGCCGACGGCGAGGATGAGCACGTCGTTGGCGAGCAGCCCGAGCTCGATGCGGGTCATGCGATCAAGACCGAGCAGCGAGCTTCACGGCATTCACTCCCGGCCCAAGGCCGATCTCTTGCGTGTACGGCACCCCGATCGCCTCCGAGGCGGCGTTGTAGGTGATGACCCACTGCGCCTTGGAGAGATCGGTCGTGTAGCGCCTCGGGACGAGCCAGAAGCGAAAGATGTCGTCGGCGATCTCGACCGGCGGCCCGGCCGCCTCGTTCCCGACGACGATCGAGTAGGTCGCGTCCCGTGGGATGACGTCCTGCGCGGCCACGAGCGCCTGGGTCGGGGCGAAGTACGAGAACGGGTCGAGATCGGCCTCTCGAACTAGATGCCGCGGGCCCGTGAGGTTCTTGTGCCCAACCTGGGCGAAGAACCGGATGTGACTGACCGCGACGAAGAGCTCAGCGGCGACGAGAAGCGCCGCCAGGAGAGCCAGTGCTCGAGCCTGGCCTCGAGCTCTACCGGACGAAGACGGCATACTCATGCTCATCAGTGCGCCGCGCCCCACCGGGACCGATCCTATCTCAGGGTCGACGAAAATCGACGGCCGCGCTCCCAGGTCGATTCGCTGGATCCCGCTCCTCAGCGGTGCGGCCGTGGTGGTTGTCGTGTGCGCGCTCGCATTCGACGGATTCGGCTATTCGACCACGGGAGACCAGATCGGCATCGCGGGGCTCGATCACGAGCTGTCGCGCGTGCTTCACGAGCAACTGCTCTCGCAAGGGTTCGACTACGAGCCCTCGGTCGCGTGCGACCCGACGGATGATTCGCACTTCACCTGTGCCGTCACGATCGAGACCCCCGAGGGCAAGACGATCGCAGAGACGGTTGTCGTCACTTGCGGAGCGCCCTCCCCCACGACCGGGCATCGTTGCTCTACGGACACCGGGTACGCGCTCCAGTAGCGGCGGGACCACTTGACCCGAGGTGATGGCCGTTGGCTGCGGGCGAGCCGATGGAGCGACGCCCGCAGCCTCTGGCTCTTGCTGCTCCGAGCCTCGGAGCCGCGCAGGCGCCCAGGTGCGCCCGCGTCAACGAGCCACCCCCGTAGCTCGCTTTCTCAATCGGCTCCGTCTGCCTGGTGCTTTACGTCGGATGGCGGCTCGCTCTCATAGTTCCCTCACGTGCGGCTCGGTACACCGGTGGCGACTCGCACCTAGGTGAGTCCCGGCCCCGGAGGAGAGAACGCCCAGATTTCTCCGACGGGGCCGGTGTTTCTCGCCCTTCGGCGACGTCGCTCCCCCGAACGAGGGGTTCGAGGGCCACGGCTTGACACGCCACCCTCGACGGGCAGAGAATCGCGTCGCACGCCGAGATGGGTATCGGGCGGCTCGATTTGCCCGGGCGTAGCTTGCGGAAGTTCGACCTCGACGGGTTGGGATCGCGCTCACGGCCACGAACGCCGTCCACCACGCGTTTTCCCAGCCTGAACAAGGAGGTCGAGATGGATGAATTTCGCACCGTCGCGAGGCTTTGGCCGTCGGGGACCGAGCTCGATCTCGGCACCGACTCGAATGTCCTCACGTTGACGCCGCCCGACTCCGCGAACTTCTCGCGGATCGCTCCGCCGTTCGTCACCTCCGCGGACGGGACGCAGAACTACGAGTTCCTCTTCTGGAACACGGGACGCCACGTCACGAACAAGCGCAAGGTGATCTGGATCTTCAGCGTCTTCGGTTGGGGGATCTGGACGGCAACGCGGTGGTACGGGACGCCTCCGACCGGCCCGAACGGCGGCCACCCACGTGTGCGCGCCGACTCGTTCTCGATCCACGGCGACGGGACGCTCTCCCCCACGACGCCGATCGACGGAGCCGCGAGCACCTATGCGGCCGGAGCCTGGCCCTACAGCGGGGACGACCACATGATCGACACGGTTCCCGGGGCCGCAACGGTCGTCGCCCACGATCACTCGGGCGCCTACGACTTCGGCGGCTGGACCGAGCTGATCTGGGGCGGCGACCCGTCGGGCGACTTCGTCGAGACGGACAGCGGCACGACCGGCTCGTTCGGGAGCAGCAGCTTCTACACGCCCGTGAGCGCGGGCAGCGCCCCGTTCCACGCGGCGCAGAGCTCGACGCACGATCTGGTCGCTTCCTACGTGCCCGAGCCGGTGAGCATCCCCAGTCACCCCCACTTCGGGCAGATCGACTGGGGCGACGTGCTGGGGAGCGTCGGCGCCAAGATCCCGCAGAACGTCGACCCGGCTCCGATCGACCTGATCCGGCTCGCCGCGCTCGAAGAGCTCGTGCTGAGAGCCCAGCCGGCGGCAGCCGCAGGCACCGACTTCGAGCGGCTGGTCAAGGATGCTCCGCAGATGAGCGACGCCGAGCTGAAGCGGTCGATCCAGTCGGTGCGGACGACTCTCGACCTCGGCAAGTCCGCGATCTCGGCGATGGATGCCCAGCTGAACCAGCGGGAAGGCTGATCGTGCGCCGGTCTGCCCGCGTGCTGCTCGTCGGGTTCCAGGACCAGGACAACCTGGGGCTCCGCTACCTGGCGAGCAGCCTGCGGGCGGCCGGCCACGAGATCCGGATCGAGAGCTTCGGCGTCGGGGCGGGGCCGCTCCTCGAGGTCGCAGGGCGCTGGGAGCCCGATGTCGTCGGCTTCTCGATGATCTTCCAGTTCATGGCCCCGGATTACGGGAAGGTGATCGACGAGCTTCGCGCAGCCGGAGTCACAGCGCACTTCACGATGGGCGGTCACTACGCGTCCTTCGCACCCGAGACGCTCCTGGAGCTCATGCCCGAGCTCGACAGCGTCGTTCGGTTCGAGGGCGAATCGGCGATCGTGGAGTTGACCGACGCGGTGGTGGGAGGCAGGCCGTGGCGGGAGGTTCGGGGACTCGCCTGGCGTGACGGCGACGGCGTGCACACGACGCCGCCGCGCGAGGACAAGGTCGATCTGGACGCGATTCCCTGGCCCGAGCGCGGCGACATCGCCTACGACGAGCAGCTGCTTCCGACCGCGTCGGTGCTGGCCTCGCGCGGCTGCCCGTACAAGTGCTCGTTCTGCTCGATCATTACCTTCTACGCGGGGAACGGGACGAAGGGCAGGCGCCGCCGGGACCCGGTCGCCGTCGTCGACGAGATGGAGTACCTCGTCCGCGAGCGCGGCGTGCGGCTGATCCTCTTTCAGGATGACGACTTTCTCGCGGGAGGCCTCGACGCGCGCGAATGGGCGCGGACCGTCGCGCGGGAGACGATCGCGCGTGGATTGAACGAGACGATGCGCTTCAAGTTCTCGTGCCGCTCCGACGAGGTGAGACGGGACACCCTCGAGCCGCTGATCGAGGCCGGCCTCACACACGTCTACCTCGGCGTCGAGGCGGGCGACCCCGAGTCGCTGAAGACCCTCAACAAGCTGATCACGCCCGATATCCACCTTCGGGCGGGCGAGGTGCTCAGGCAGCTCGATCTGACCTTCGACTTCGGCTTCATGCTGATGGAGCCGTGGAGCACGCTCGACTCGGTCCGGAACAACCTGAGCTTCCTGCGGGAGTTCTGCGCCGAGGGCTACACGGTCGCGGGCTTCTGCCGCACTCTCCCTTACGTCGGCACGCCGATGGAGCAGCAGATGCGTGCCGAGGGCCGGCTCGTCGGGCCCGCGCTCGAGGCCGACTACCGGTTTCTCGACCCGAGGCTGGACGCGTTGTGGGACTTCTCGCTCGTGGCGTTCGCGGACCGGAACTACGGCAAGGACGCCACCTGGGACCGGCTGCGCGGCCTGCTCTTCGAGGCGCGCCTGGAGTACCCGGAGCGGCCGTACGACCCCGACTTCCGCCAGGCGGCACAGACGCTTACCGCGTCGTCGAATGCGCTCCTGCTCGACGTCGCCGAGGAGGCGGTCGACCTGATCGAGGCGCTCGACGCGCACGATGCAACAGATCCGGCGCTCGTCTCGCTCGCGCGTTACGCCAGAGAAGAGGACGAGCGGGTGCGGCGAATGCTCAACGCGCTCTGGCAGACGCGCCGGCGCGAGGTGACCGCCGAGCTGTTCCGCTGATCCGAGTCCGGTTACCGTCCGTGGTGCCGACCAACTCGAGGAAGGACAACATGAGCAAGCACCCCGTCGCCGTCCCGACCATCGCGGCGGTGCTGACCAGCGCCCTCACCATCGGGATCTGGACGAGCATCGCGCCCGCCTCAGCCTCTCCGACCACCGTCCAGGTCGTCAGCAAGGTGCTGTTCGTCGACGTCATCGGCGGCTCCGTCACGGCGAATCCGGGCGAGCTCGGCGAGGGCGAGGCATCCTGCCCCGGCCGAGCCTGGCACGCCGTCAGCGGCGGCTATCTGATCAGCGGGAAGGAAGGGCCTGCCGTGGCCTCGGCCGTCGACAACTTCCCGATCGAGCACAGCCAGTCTCCCGGCTGGTTCGTAGCGGTCGCCAACCCGACGAGCGCGAGGATCGCCGTGTCGTTCAAGGTCAAGGTGAGGTGCGAGAAGGAAGTGCTCACGCCCGTGGGCTGAACGACGCCCATCCGGGTAGTCTCGAGGCGATGGCCTGGAAGCAGAAGAAAAAGCCGATCAACAAGCCCGTCCTCGTAGCTGGGATCGCGGTTCATCTTGCCGCCTTGACGCTCACCTGGCGAGACATCTCAAAGCGGCCGGCGGACCGCATTCGCGGGACGAAAACCGCGTGGCGCATCGCGAGTGCCGTCAACACGATCGGCTCCGTCGCGTACTGGCTCGTCGGTCGCCGACGCGACTAAGTGCCGGCTTCGCGAAGGAGCGTATGCTCGCCTGATCTTCGATCGGAGGGCACTAATGGCAATCGCACTCGTCCAAGAGTTCAAGATCGTCGGTGATGACCGGACGACCACGAACTACGACCACATCGCCCAGAAGCTCGACATCGACTCGAACCCGCCGGCCGGATTGATCGCGCATACCGCGGGCTGGGATGAAAAGGCAGGCGTTTTTCGGATCGTCGACGTCTGGGATAGCGCAGAGGAGGCCCAATCGTTCATGAGCACCCGTCTCAGACCCATCCTCGACGAAGGGCCGATCGACCCGGAAAGAGGCGAGCAGCCTGACCTCGAAACGATGTACGAGCTGCACCACTGCGTCCGGGGACGTTGAGCACTGTCCCTGCCTAAAGGCGGGTTACTCCGCGATCGGCTCCCACATGTCCGAGTCGTGTCCGACCTGTCGGCGCAGCCCGGCGCTGCACGCCGGGCAGAACGCGTGCTCGAACGTCGGTCCATCGAACGCGGTCGCATAGGCGTTCGGAGCCAGGCCTCCGCCGCCGATCGTCTGCTTGTCGACGTCCTCCGGGACCTCTTCTCCACACTGCCAGCACTTCACAGCCCGCAACCGTATCGACGCCGCACTGCGAGTGACCGCTCGCCTCCCCACCCCCGCCAACTCGCTCGCGACAGCGGCGTTAAGCTGTAGCGAAGAGACGAATCCCCCCATCAAGGAGCTGCGAGCCGCGTAGCGAGACTTCGAGGCGGTTTGGCCGGCGACGCCCGGCCCCCGGCGTTAGCCGCATCGGCGTCGCCGGCATCTGCCGCCAAAGCCCGCATTCTCCTGCAGTGAAAGGAGGCAGCGATGAACGCACAGGCAGGTCGGGCCGACTCCGGCGCTACTGCGCACCGAGATTTCCAGAGATGGGTACGACGGGTACGACGTCGACGGTCTACCCCGCTCGTCGACCGCGCTTCCAGCCAATCACGATCAGGGCGGCGCCCCCGCCCACCTCGATCCACGCCTGCGAAGTCTCACGCTCCCGGGCGTCAATCAGACCGCTGACCACGATCAGCAGTCCGAGCACCTGGAGTCCGCCTGGCGAAAGCGCAAGCTTGAGGGCCTGATTGAAGTAGTCGCGGATGTTCGGGCGTCCCTGTCGGTCGATCGCTCGCATTACCGAATGTGAAGCGACAGTTCGCACACGCTGGTCTCGATCAGGCCTTGGCGGCATGCGCCGAGGCATCGGGACATGGAGTCGATCCAGTGGGTGCCTCGGCTTCCCCGGTAACGGTCGTGACCGGGATCCGCCGGTGCGCGAGACGATGCCGAATGTCGGCATGAAGCCACTCGGACAGGTGATGCGGGAGGGTCGAGAGGATGACCTCGTGGAACTCGCCCTCGTTGAGTGCCTCTTCGATCGCGTCGAACGGGTCGTGCCGTGAGGAAACCGCTCCGTCCACGTTAGAGCCGGCCGCCTCTTCGAGCTGAGGGAGCGACGCCTCAAGGACGCGCTCGGCCTCGACGTGGTGCTGATGACGCTCCGCGTCGGTGATCTCGGCGTGCGGAGCGCCGTTCGGAACGAGAAGGAAGAACGAAGCAGGGGTTGTGGACGCGCGCTTGCGAACGGCTTCGAGCAGGCTGGGTGAGGTTGCCGTCTTGTTGGCGACGATCAACACCTGAGCGTGCGGCACTGCATGCGTCACAGCGATCTCTGTGATGTCCCTCTTGGTGATGCTCAGGAACACGACAACAACCAGGATCGCAGCCAAGAAGACGAAGCTCGTGGTCGTCGTACCGAGCCCGAGCCCACCGGCGTCCCGGGGCTGCGAGAGGAGATCCCCGGTCGATGCACCGAGCGGCCTCGTGAGGATGTAGGCGATCCAAAACGACAGGACCGCGTTCAGGTTCAGCCAGTAGTGCGCCGCGGCGACGAGCGCGATCGCACCAGCGAATAGCGCCAACGACCAGGCGTATCCCACATTCAGGCGCTCAGCGGTGAGATCGCCGGCAGCGGTGCCGAGCGCAAAGGTGAAGAGCACGGCGAGCCAGTAGAAGCCCTCGCGCTTGGTGGTGTAGATCGTGTGGATAGAAAGGGTGCGCTCACTCGCGAACCAGATCGCGAACACGATCGCCAGAGCGATACTGAACAGCGTGGTCGTAGTGACGAGCGAGACCCCGTAGTTGTCGGAGAGGTTGTCGGTGATCTGCGTGCCGACAACGCTGATCAGCACGATCCCGGTCCAGTAGACCCCGGCGACGTAGCGGCGCAAGCGGAACTGGAAGATCAGGGCGATGATCAGCAGGGTTGCAGTGATGAACGTCGTCTTGGTCAGGCCCAGGCCGACGTTGTCGGAGAGGTAGTCCGATGCCGTCTCCCCCACTGTTGTGCAGAGCACCTTGATCACCCAGAAATAGAGAGTGATCTCCGGAACCTTGTTCAGCATCCGGCGAGCTCGTGACGACGTGTGGCCGGGAAGCTCGGGCGCGCCTGCGTTGGAGCGGGTCGTGTCCATCGCAGAAGCGTGCAGGGCGATACCTGATCGCGGCCTGAACGCCGCTCCGAGCGGGACGTCAGTCGTCAGGCGGAGGGCAGCGAGATGAGGAAGCGACCGCCTGTCGCCGGCTCGGCGACTACGTCGCCTGATGCTGCCCGAGCGAGCCGACGGGCAAGCGCAAGACCCAGCCCGGCGCCGTTCGAATTGGCACCGTTTCGCCCTGCGAAGCCTCGAACGCCGGGCTCGAAGATCGTCTCGAGCTCGTGCGCAGAGACACCTGGGCCGTCGTCCTCAATGACGTAGACGATCGCGGAGTTATGTCTCGACACGCTGATACGCGCCCACGAACGACCATAGCGGCAGGCGTTTTCGACGACGGGATGAAGGACCCGTTCGGCCAGGTCTCCATCGACGCCGAGCCGCAGCGGAGCCGGCGGCGCGGCAGCAGTGAGCGCGACCTTACGCTCGCCGGCCAGCCCGGCCAGCCCGGCCAGCCCGGCCATCCCGTCGACGGCCGCGGTTGCGACCGCATAAGCATCGGCAACACCCGGCGCGGCTCCTGCCTCGCGCTGCGCGGCTGTGACCAGCGTCTCGACGATCCTGGCGACCTGTTCGGAGTTGCGGAGCGTGATTTCGAGTGCAGCTCGGTAATCGGACGGCTCGCGCTCACGGCGGAGTGCGAGCTCGGCCTCGGCGATCGTGCGCGCAAGCGGTGTACGGAGCTCGTGGGAGAGCTCGGCAGAGAAGCGGCGCTCATGGCGGAGGCTGGCAGCAATCCGATCGAGGAGCCCGTCGAGCGTGGCCGCAAGCCGCGTCAGTTCGTCGTGTGGCTCGCCGAGATTGAACCGCCGGTCGAGATCGTGGTCACTCCAGACGGCCGCCTGCTCGGTCATGCGAACGACCGGCCGCAGCGCGGCCTGGAGGAGCCACCAGACCGCTCCACCGACCAGGGCCATGATGAGCAGGGCGAGCGCGAGCGAGCCGAGCAATGCCGTGCGTTGCGCCTGTTCGTAAGGCGCGAGCGATGTCCCTGTCACAAGCGTTCCAACCCTCTTGCCGGCAATGACCACCGGTGCCGAGTACAGACGAACGTCGCTCTTTGGAACATCGAAAAACCGGCCGGGATGGGCGAACAACTCGCGTGCTGCATCGTCGAGCGCGGATCGCTCCTTCGGCTGTTCAATTAGCCCTCTGGGACCGAAGATCCAAACCTGGTTGTCGCCGAGTGCGTCGTCGGTCGTTTCCGTGGCGACGAGCCGGCCGCGATTGAGTGTCAGCAGACCGAGCTCGGAGCTTGCGCGTGCGCGAAGTAGCGAGTTTGCGCTCTGAGAGGTCGAACGTGCAAACAGGATGTTGAACCCGTAGGTGCTTGCGGCGAGGGCGACGGCTAGCGCGACGAGCATGATCGACAGCAGCCGTCCGCGGACGTTGCGCCAGAAGCGCCAGCCGGTCATCTCAGCATGTATCCGACACCGTGAACAGTTGTGATCCCCGGGGCCTCAGGGAATGACCCGAGCTTTCGACGGAGCCGCGCAATGTAGGCATCAAGAGTGTTGGGCCGTACCTGTGCGCCGTGCGGCCACGCGGTGCGGATGAGGTCGTTGCGGCGGATCGTCGCACCGGGGCTCATCACGAGCCGCGCCAGCAGCCGGAACTCGGTCGGAGTGAGAACGGTCTCGACACCGCCGACAGACATGGCATGAGCCACTGGGTCAAGCCGTAGCGGCCCCAACTCGGCCGCGACATCGGTTGACGCGCGACGAAGCAAGGCGCGCACCCGTGCGACGAGCTCTGCGAACGCAAACGGCTTGGCGACGTAATCGTCGCCTCCGGCGCTGAAACCTGTCACGCGATCGGTCAGTGCGTCCCGCGCGGTCAGGAACAACACCGGCGTCTGAATGCCCTGCGCACGCAACGCCTGACAGACATCGCGCCCATCCGAATCCGGAAGCCCGACATCGAGGATCACGAGATCGGGGATCTCGGCCGAGAATCGCTCGAGGAGCTCGCGGCCGGATCCGAGGCCCGACGTTGCGAAGCCTTCCTCCTCGAGGCCGCGAAGCAGGACATCTCGAAGTTCGAAATCGTCCTCGACGACCAGGACGCGGGGAGCGATCACAATTCTCCGAGCGTACCCGCCGAAATCCGTCTGCGGACGAACCGCGGATCGAAGGCGTCACCTGCGTAACGTGATTCGCGGGGCCCGGTTCGGGTATCGCTCGATGAAGCTCGTGCATTTCCCCGTTCAGACGCAGTTCAGAAACAAGAGGTGATCCTCCACGCCCGTGCTAGCCAGTCTCTCATCCTCGCTGACGCACCAGGTCGCCTCTCATGGCGTCTATGCAACCTTCGCCCTCATGGCGATCGACGCGATCCTCCCGGCCGGAAGTGAGCTCGTCATGCTCTACGCCGGAGCCGTAGCGGCTGGTGTGACCACGACACAGCTTGATCTACTCGGAGCGAAGATCGGTTCCGGCCCAGCCGCCTTTCTCGCAGTCGCGACGGCCGGCACGCTTGGATATCTCGTCGGCGCTGTCCTCGGCTGGTGGATCGGACGCGCAGGAGGCCGCCCTCTTATCGAGCGACACGGCAACTGGTTCCACCTTCCCCCGGCACGCCTCGACCGCGCGCAATGTTGGTTTGAGCGCTGGGGCCAGTGGAGCGTCCTGCTGGGTCGGAACGTGCCGGTCATCCGCTCATTCATCTCGGTGCCGGCGGGCGTCTTCCGGATGCCCCTCGGGCGCTACATCATCCTCACCCTCCTCGGTTCCGCCATCTGGGCGTTCGCGCTCGCCGGAGCGGGATACGGGCTTGGGACCCGCTACGGACATTTCGACCACGCTTTCCGATACGCGGAGTACGTCGTCGTGGTCGCGGTGGTCGCGACCTCTGCCGCGCTCGCTGTCCGAGCGCTCCGACACCGCTGATCGCAAATCAGCGGGACTCCATCGACACAGGCGGTCCGAGGTCGCCCTCCTCCTCTTCTCATCTTCCGGCCTTACCGTCGGGTCGACCATTCTTCAGGGGGGAGACAGACGTTGATCGAGGCAAAGGGCCTCACGAAGGACTACGGCGAGAAACGTGCGGTTGACGGTCTCACCTTCACCGTCCGACCGGGGGTCGTAACCGGGTTTCTCGGCCCGAACGGCTCCGGGAAGTCGACCACGATGCGGTTGATCCTCGGCCTCGACCGGCCGAGTGCCGGCTCCGTGACCGTGAACGGGCGCGAGTACCGCGACTACCCCGCTCCACTCCACGAGATCGGCGCCCTACTTGAAGCGCGAGCGGTTCACACCGGACGCTCGGGATACAACCACTTGCTCGCGCTTGCGCAAACGGAGGGCGTGCCGAAGAGCCGAGTGGACGAGCTGATCGATCGAGTTGGCCTCAGCTCGGTCGCCAGAAAACGCGTTGGCAAGTTCTCTTTGGGAATGGGTCAACGACTTGGAATTGCCGCCGCCCTCCTGGCGGACCCGCAGACGATCATCCTCGACGAGCCCGCGAACGGTCTCGACCCCGAGGGGATCCATTGGATACGCAACATGCTGAAGGAGTTGGCCGCTGAGGGCCGCACCGTCTTCGTCTCCTCTCACCTGATGAGCGAGATGGCGTTGACCGCCGACCACCTGATCGTCGTCGGGCGCGGCAGGATGATCGCCGACTTGTCTGTCGACGAGTTTGTGCGCAGCGCCGCGAAGAACACCGTGCGCGTTCGCTCACCCCAGGCCTCGGATCTCCGAGATGCACTCGCAGGCCCCGGCGTGACGGTCGAGATCGGAGACGATGGTGCGCTCGAGGTCGGCGGGCTCAGCTCGGAGGAGATAGGCACGGCCGCGGCTGCCCGCGGGTACGTCCTCTACGAGTTGACGCCCGTGCGAGCCTCGCTGGAGGAGGCGTTCATGGACGTGACACGTGACGCGATCGAGTACCACGCGCTCGGCGGCGATGGAATTGCCGCACCCGAGGAGGTCGCCGCATGAGCGCGGTCCGCGTCGAGCCGGAGTGGACGAGCCGCCTTCGCGTCACCCAGCCGCGCGTGATCCTCTCGGAATGGACGAAGCTCCGCTCGCTGCGCTCCACCAGGTGGTCGATGTTCGTCGCGGTGCTGCTCGCGATCGTGCTCCCGCTGCTCGGAGCGACGATCACCGGTGCACACTGGTCACATATGTCGGCGTCCGACCGGGCGGGCAGGCACCCCCTGGACATCGCCCTGCTCGGAGTCAGAGTTGCCCAGCTCGCGATCGGCGTCCTCGGCGTCCTCGTGTTCTCGGGGGAGTACTCGACCGGAATGATCCGTGCCACTCTCGGCGCAGTGCCAAAACGGCTACCCGTCCTGTGGGGGAAGATCGTGGTGTTCGCCACGGTCTGTTTCTTGCTCATGGTTCCGTGCGTCCTGATCGCGTTCTTCGGTAGCCAGATAATCCTCGAGCAGCACCACATCCTCCAGATCTCGTTCTCCGATTCTGGAGTCGCGCGCTCGGTGCTCGGCGGCGCCGTCTATCTCACTGTCGTCGGCATCTTCGCCCTCGCAATGGGAGCGTTGACCCGAAACACCGCCGGTGGGATCGCGCTCTTCGCCGGGATCTTCTTCGTCATCCCACCACTGATGAACATTCTGCCGACGAGCTGGAACAACTCGATCTCCGAGTACCTGCCGAGCAATGCAGGCGCCGATGTCTTCGCGATCACCCACGGGCCACACGACCTCGGGCCAGCGGCAGGTCTCGGGCTCTTTTGCGCCTACACCGCCGCAGCGATCGCAGTCGCAGCAGTACTCCTCCTAAGACGCGACGCGTGATCCTGCATCTGTCGAGCGAAAGCACGACGCCGCCGGCATCTGTCTCATCAAGGAGACTCAAATCGGTGCGTAGCGCCTCGCCTCCGAGCTAGGAACATCCCCACCACTCCGCGCTCCTCGCCGTACCGAGCCAAGGATTCATCGCTCATCAGGCAGCACCATGAATGCGTTTCAGGTCGGAGTCGGCCCTGCGAGAACCGTGGTCACTTGACAGACAAACCGCTCGATCGCATTCGGACTGACCACATCGGTGTGTCGGGAAACAATCCGAGCGTTTCTGCCGTCGATGATCACGGTGCCGCCGACGCGAGGCACCTGATCGGTGTAACGGAGCTCGATCCCACCGTTCAGCTTGACAACCGTCAGTTCGAAGAGCGCGATCGTCCTACCTCCCCCTCAGTGATCCCAAGACGGTCACGACTGCAACGCTCGCAGACCGATCATTACGACCTCGAATGCAAAGACCATCCACAACACCCGCACGTGCCTGGGAAGCCCCGAGAAAAGCTGGAAGACGCGGTTCTTCACACGACCAAGCTACGGGGTCTCTCATGAACGTTCGATGAAACGGCTTCAGTGGGAGGCACACGAACAGCCCAGACGCGCCGTTCGAACGGATCCGCCCGATCGTGGGGACTAGGTGGAGACTCGGCGCGCCTTGGCCTTGCGTCGTGCCGCGGTCCCGAAGACGGTGTCCCACCATGGCGCGCTGACACCGAACCCTCGCTCCTCGTCCTCGAAATGGTGACGCATGTGCAGCTCGTACAGGAGGCGTCCGGCGCGCCCGCGGGGCTTGGCGTGATGCAGCGAGTAATGAAGCATGTCGTAGAGCAGATAACCCGCGAAGAATCCCGCGCCCGCTCCCCACGCATTCGGTAGCCCGACGAGCACGACGAACAGCGCCGCGAAACACGCCCCGAGCGGCACCGACACGATCGGAGGCATCACGAGGCGCCGCGGGTCGTTCGGGTGATCGTGATGGACACCGTGGATGATCCAGTGCACGCGGGCACCGAAGTCGCTCTTCGGCTCGAGATGGAACAGTTTCCGATGGGTCCAATACTCGCACAATGTCCAGAACGCATAGCCCGAAACAATCGCGACCGGCAGCGTCTCCGCCGTCAAAGTCTCGAACGCCATCACCGTGCACACCAGAACGATCGGCCCGAAGATCGCGACCGGAACGAACGGATGCACCCGAGTGAATCCATCAAGCCGTGGCGATGAAAAGAGCGGCGGCGACGCCCGCAACAACTCACTACGTGGCGGCTTGCCCACACACGGATCCTACCCCGTGTCCCGGCCGCGCGCAGCCGATTGCACACGAGCGAGGCGCCCGCGGGCTAAGTCACTTTCAGGATGCCCTTCATCCCGTTTGCGGCATGACCGGGAACAGTGCACAAGTACTCGTAGCTTCCCTTCTTGGCGAACGTGACGGTCAAGGTGGCCGAGGCGCCCGGCGCAAGCGTCGGCGTGCCTTTCCCGGCGCAGGAGTTAGCGCTTCCGCCCTTGGGGCTCGAGCAGACCTTGAACGAGTGGGGGAATCCCCCAGCGTTCTTCACCTTGAACGTGATCGCGCCGCGGGACACGGTCGACTTCGAGAGCGCGAAACTGAAGCCGGACTTGCCGGCGGTCACGTTCACGACCGTCGCGGATGTCCGGGCACCAGCTGGCAGCGCCCAGGAAAAAACGAGCACTGAAACAGCACCTATCACCGTGAACATCCCAAGCCGTGACATGAGCACCTCCGGTCGAGAGGGCGAGTCCTGTATGAACACGCTCCCGCTCGGAGGTACGCGATGTCCCGGCCAATCGGATTCCCGACGGGTCGTCCAGGTGCGGACCGTTCCTGCGGCGCCTAATCGCGGCGACGCGTCACCAGGCGACCTGGAATGCCTTCCTTGCCTCGCAACCGAAAACCTTCATCGTCGCCTCATCACGTTCGCACGAGAATCAGACACCGTGGTTGAGCGGACACCCGGGCGGCGACGAACTCGCTCCGGTCGTGAAGGCAGAGACGTTCGCTCGTGCGAATCCCAGATACGCCGTGGATACGAGATGGCCACCGCGGATCAAGCCGGTGTTCCCGCAACCTCTTCCTGGCGAAGGCCGTTGGCGTGGCACAGGCCCGCAAGTTGACGGGCGCCCGGCGGTTTCTCGTCACCACCTTGCGGACGGAGCTCGACAATCCGAGCGTCGTCGCGTACGTCGCCTGGTTCGACCACGCGCGCACGGCGCTCGCGTACTACCCGGGTGCCTCCGAGCCGCCGACCGCGGCCGTGCGCGGGCCGATGATGATCCCGGACGACCAGCGTTGGAGGCTTCTCGCCACCCTCAACGCAGGATTCATCTACTCCCAGGGCCACAACGGCTCGACCGAGAACGGACGGGTGAACGATCCGCTCTCCGTCGGCAACGCGACATTGGTCGGCTACAAGGACGGGACAGTGCGATCGTGAAGTGGAGCGAAGGTCCAAATGCCGGCCCGAACGTTGCGTGGACACGCCAGAGCCTTGCTCCGATCGTCTGGAACGGACGCCTCAACCCCGCGTTGAACACGGACCCGAACAGCTATCAGTGGGGGTATACGCTCGGGAGCGTTGGTCTCGTCTGGCGCACCGGGATCGGCATCGACCGTCGCGGCAACCTCATCTTCGTCGTCGCCAACGACCAGACGGACGGTGGTCACCCTTGCGCAGATCCTCCAGCACGTCGGCGCAGTGCGCGCGATGGAGCTCGACATCAACCCCGAATGGCACACGCTGATCACCTACGCCCATCGGCACGGCCAGCTTGTTCCGACCAAGGTGGAACCGCAGCCGATGCAGTCGGTCAGCCGCTACCTCGCCCCCGACAATCGAGACTTCTTCGCGGTCTACCGGACGGTGCAGGGGCCGGTCACCGTCCCGTTCAAGTGAAAGGGCGGAGTGTGTCGGCGCCGCGGACAGACGCTGGATGGGGTCTAGCGATTCTGTCGGTAGCCGACGCCGTAGCGCGAGGTTGCACCGACCGGGCGTCCGTGACGCCAGTCGATCTCGATGAACTCTGCAGTGCTACACAGGTGAGACAGGTACGCGACGATCTTGCGGCGGACGGCATCGATCACGTCTCCCGAAAGTCCGACGTACACGTAGTGGCCGTCTCGGCTGTGTTGAAGCCAGCTGTCGCCTCCCGCCGGTGGATGTGCGAGCTTGATGCCCGCGACGTCACGCGGGGCATGGCGGGGGAGTTGGCCGATGTCGAAGACATGCACATACCCGTTCGGCGTGTCGATGAGATAGAGCTAACGTCCGTCGGGCGAGAGCGAGATGCCATGGTCGGGAATGCTGCCGAACGTTGCCGCATCGAAGCGAAAGCCCGGCGGGGAGACCGTATACGGAACCTTTCCGGTCCTGATGCTGCTGACCTGAAAACCAAGGAACTTCCAGGATGTTGTGAACGCCAGGGTCTGGCTCGCGTTGATCGTGAAAGGCCGAACGCCGGGTCCGATCAGAGGCCCGACCTTCCTGACGACCTTCGCGGTCGTCGACAGCCATGTAGATCTTCCGGCCGTTCGGCGTGAGCGCGATATTGTCGACGCCGGTCGAGTAATCGCGCCGCCAGAGTGTCCTTCCGGAGACCAGATCGTAGGCGAGCATCGAGCCGGTGCCCGCTGTGCCTCCCGCGCCACCGTATGCAACGAACAGCGTCGCTTTCGTGGGGTCGGCTACGAGCCCGCGGATCGGAAGATCGGGAAACGCGATCTGCCCCAGGTAGCGGTTGCGGTGATCGATGTCATAGACCTGGATTCCGCCGGCGCCGAAGACGTATTCGAAGTGGCGAATAACCGCTGAGAGCAGTAAGCCGCCATGGCACGAGCCCGCCGGAATGGTCAGACGCACTCGACGCGGGTTCGGTTGCCCAGAGCCCCGTCGCGACCACAACCACGAGTGCAAGCGTCAGGTCTACCTGACGCACAATGCGGTGGAACGAGAGCAGCACCTGCACGCGCCTCACAGTCGAAGTATGGCGCCGCGCCTCAGCAGACAGTGTCCCGGTCAAGGAGGCCATGAGTGCTCTGCTGGAGCCAGACGGGCCCGGCTGCGAAACCGGTCGGGCAGCCCGGTGGGTCGGGGCCGCCGGTCGCGATCCACTCGGGAACGCTGAGCGACGACCACCCGCCGGCGATGTGCTGCCAGTAGGCGACGTTCGAATAGATCCCGATCGTCGGATGCGGCGACTGCGCAAGAAGCTGCTCCAGCAGCCCACTGATCGCGGCGATGTTGAGCGCCGGGCGCGATGACCACGAATTACCAAGCTCCACGTCGAGCCAGAGCGCAAGAGGCATCGTGCCGCCCAGCTGCGCGAGAGCCGCCGCGGCCTCGCTGCAACCGATCGCATAGGCGCGCTGCAGCGCGAGGCCCGACGGCTGTCGGCTCCCCGCGGCGGCGCAGTCTGGCGTGATGTGCCGGGCGAGGGTCGGGCTGTACGCAGTGTTGATATAGACGCTACGCGGCGGCCCGGCGGCAGCCCACTCGCTCGCGAAGCACGGATTCGTCGTGAATGGTCGTCCCGCATTGAGCCCGATCACAGTGAATGCGTGCTCGGCGGGCAACCGCAACCCACAGTTCGGAAAGCTGACGTCGAGCCCGGCCCCGCCGGATCGGTAGGGCTTGGCCTGAACGACTTCGGCGAGATCGATCGTCGCGGCCCCGTCTGGAACACGCAGGCGGGCGCCGATCAGAAGCACCTTCGCCGGGTCGATCCTATTGGCTGCCGCGAGCTGCGTCAGCGAGACCTGATAGCGGACGGCGATTCCGCTCAACGTGTCACCGGGACGAACGACGTAGGAGCCTGCCCATGCCCGGCGGGCCGGACTGGTGGCCGGCACCCGAAGCACGACCCCCACCAGGAGCGGCATTTGCCAATCCAGCCGGTTCGCGTCGGAAAGAGTCACGAGCGAGACGTCGTAGCGTTGCGCTATCGCGGTGAGCGTGTCGCCCGGTTGGACGATGTATCGCCCGTCCCACTTCGGCGACGCCGCGGACCCAGGCCCACCCGAGAGAAGCAACACCACAGCAACGCCAACAGCAACCCTGCCGCCCATCGGGGAGGCTTCGGGCCCTCGAAGCGCAGTCCTTCCCCTCCGCCTCGGCGGCGCCGTCTAGTTATCCCAGCGCTGCCGTCGTCCAACACCAACCGATCGGTACGAACCGCTCTTCATGAGAGGAGTGTTGTGGCTCGGTGAACTCGCGAGCGGCACCCAGGAGGCTGAGGGTGACTCGGGAAAGACGACGCGAGGCGGCCTGCGACTTAGGAGAGAGAGTTGTCGGAACAGTTACAAAGGTATTTTGCGTCCGGCCTAGGCTGCGCAATCGGAGCAATCTGGGCCACGGCCGGATTCGGTGCGGCACTCGCCAGCCTTGCCGTCGCCGCAGCTTCATACGCAGCGGTCTTGCTCGCTCAGCGCCGAGCGATCTTGCAGCCAGGCCGTGAGCTGCGGCTTGAGCACCGTCGCGAGACAATCCGCGGTACCACCTCGAGCACTCAACGACGCCTCCACCAGACCGTGACAAGCGCTGGGCCTCCAGAGGATCCGCCTCGAGCGGTCACACACTATGGGTGGTAGATCGGTTTCCGGTATCGGCCGACAGTGAATTTGGTTAGCGCTCCGCGCTCCCCGACGCACTGACCGATCGGCGCACCGGATGGACCGCCGGCAGGAAGCGGACCGGCAGCGTTCTATGCGGCTGTTGTCCGTCGTCGTCCCGGCCAGACACCAGTGGCGCGGGCAAACCCCGTCGCGCCGGCTCGGTCAACAGCTGCCTTAACGGCCCCGAATACGGCGCCCTGCGCAGCCGCAATGAGAACGACCTCGACCCAGCCGCGGTCCGCGTCGGTTGCCTTTGGTACCGCGCGGTCTTGCCCAAGACGTTTCCAGAGCTGCCTGAACACGACGCCGGCGAGCAAACCGCCGATCACAGCCGCGATCACCCCTAGCGGCTTGTACGCCAATCGCAGGAGCGTGGAGGATTGAGGAGGCTTCGCCATAAGGCAGTGTTGGCCAGCGACGACATTCACTAAACCTGACCGCTCCCGATCGTACGGAGAACCGTCATGGAGCATTGTTTGCTCACCGACGCTCTTTCAGATCAGGGCTGCGAGAGTCGCCCACCCGAAGTGATGAGCGCCGACCGGCCTGCCGTCGAGTGGATCGAAGAACTCGTTGAAGCCACCCTTCTCGACGAGCTCTCTGCTGCGCGCGCCCAGCTCGTCGGCAAGCGTGTTTTCGCCGTGGCGTCGCAGGCCGAGCGTGAGCAACCAGTTTGTGTTGAGTGAGCAGGGCCCGCGCCAGATGCGGCGGCTGCCCCTGACACGTGAGTCCGGACGGAAGGCGGGCTCGTCGAGGGAGACCGACGGGACGGGGAACGGCGCCCAGAACTCCGCTGGATTCGCGAGGTGCTCGACCAGGCGCGCGGAGATCTCGCCCGGCAGGTCGCCGAGCAACAGGGGCAGCAGACAGTGGACCGTCTTGACGCTCGGGCGCCGTTCTTTCGCGCCGTTGAGGTTGAAGAACAAGCCGCGATCGTGGTCGTAGCAACGTTCGATCAGTGCGTCGAGCACGCGGCGGGCTTCGGAAGACGCCCACCGGGAGAGCTCAGATGCTCCCTGCCGCGCGGCAAGCCGGGCGAGGGAATTCAACCCGTCCGCATAGATCGTGTTCACGAGCACGTCCTCGACATGGCGTGGGTTGAACCGAACGGCGCGCCTCGGGTTCCAGCCCACGAGCTTGTCGACCACTTGCGGCAGCCGCGCCGCGAGGCCCAGAATCCGCGGTGAGCCTGCTCCGTACCTCGGATCGTACGCCGGGCTGAAGTCGAGCCCGCTTTCGAACTGGGTGATGATCGAGATCAGGCCATCGCCATCGGGGTCGCGCTCACGACCGAGGTAACGGTAGTACTGCTCGACGGCAGGAAGTACCTCGTCGACGAAGGCGTCGCCGCCCGCCTCGGCAATCGCCTCGACCGCCTGCGCCAGCACCGGCGGCTGGATCATCGCGGACGTTCGCGGCCGAGATCCCGGCCGGAACCAGCTCGAAAACCCTGCGCTCTCCAGGAAGTGCCAGCCCGTCCGCGAGACCAGGGTCTCATCCCAGAACACGACATGAGGAATCCGACCGTCCGAAGCCTGAAGCGCGATCAGCCCACGGAGCTCATCACACGCCCGCTCAACGTCGAGCTGAGCCCACACGATCGCATGGAAACATGAGTCCCAGAACCACTGGAACCGATAACGCTCGTCGGAGGGAATGCTGAATCGGTAACTGCGACCGTCGTGAAGACCGTCACGGGTGTTCTGTTCGAGCAAGTCGCCTGCCCGCATCAACAGCGTGTCGGACCTCATCAGCGCCAGTCGGTTTCATCCCGGCTGGGTCGCTGCCTCGAGCGCCGCACTCAGCGCGTCGAGCTCGGGCACGCCGTCGCCGCCGCGGCCGTGGAGCGTCGTCGTGTGGCGGCGGCCGCCAAGCTCGGCGGTCCACACCTCGGTCGCGCCGCGGCGCTCCGGGCGCAGGTCCGCGGGGGTGTCGAAGAAGCCGGATTCCGCGATTGCCGTACGCAACGCCTCGAGCTGCTCGGGGGGCACCGACCCGGCCTGCTCCCACACCGGCTCCTGGCTGGCGAACGTCCACCTGCCGCCCTCGAAGCGCGCGTCGACGGTGCTCAGCTTCCACGTGCGGCCGTCTGCGGTGATGCGATCCACGTAGGCGGCGTCGCGCGTCTCGATCCGGCGCTCGAGCAGCAGCGGCTCTGGGGCCTCAGGCAACTGCGGTCCCACCGTCTCCGGACGGCGCCGGGGTTGGGAAGTCGCCCGCGCCGCTCGGGGGCCGGACGACCTGCTTGGGGCCGATGTCCCACTCGGTCATACCGCTGATGAACTTCAGCGCGTCGAGGAAGGTCGTGTAGTGCTGCGGGCGGACCTTGGCACCCTCGGACATGATGCTGTCGGACTTGGCGTGCATCGCGCCGGCCATTCCCTCCGACGCGGCGAGCTTGGTGTGCTCGGTCGACTTGCCCGGCGCGTAGGCGCCCTTGCCGGTGTACTCGTCGTCGAGCCCGAACATGTGCCCGGACTCGTGCGCGACGACCGTCTGCGCCTTGCCGTCGCCGACCGTGATGTGCCCCTTGTCGCCGGTTCCGCCGTCGACGAATGTGGCGCGACTCGGGTCCATGCCGCCGCCCTGCTTGAGGTGATCCAGGACGGCATCGAAGCGGTCCTTACGCTGCTGGCTGTTCATGCCCTCGACCTTGACGGTCAGCCCGGCGATCTCGATCGTCGTGCCGGGCTTGGGGTTGGGCATCTCCTTTGCGAGGCGCCAGACGGTGCCGACGCTCGCCGGAGTGAGCAGGCCCTTGCCCGGCTGGAAGTCGACCTCGCTCTCCAGGAGGCCGTCCTTGCGCGGCACGACGTCCTCGGAGGTCACGGTCATGATGTTGTCGGTCGGCCCGGTCTTGCCCGTAGCGCGGTGTACGTCGGCGGCCCCGCCGACGAAGCCGACCGGCACCTTGTTGGCGTTGACGAGCATGTGCTGGTCGGCGCCCTTGCTCGCCGCGTCGGCGAGCTTCGAAACCGTGACGTTGACGGTCACGGTGGCGCCCAGGTCCTCCCAGTACCTCTTCGTGGCGTGGATCGGATGCTGGTCGGTCCAGGCGTCGTGGACCGACGTCTGGAACTTGGTGAGGAAGTTCGTCTCGTCGTCCGCGTCGGGACCGCCCTGGCTCGTCCATTGCCACGGCTTGACTGCGGCCGGCCGATCGGCCGGAGCGAGCTTGTTGATCGTGGCGACCGCGGCGGCGGTCTCCGCGCTGCTCTCGACCGCGACGGCGTTGCCCGAGGCGTCCAGCGTGATCCCCGCCAGGAACAGGACACCGCCCTTGAGGCTGATGTTCAGCCCCTCGGCGCCGGGGTCGTACTCGACATCGAAGCCGCCGTAATAGTTGTCCGGATTGCGCGTCGACGGGTTGTAGGTCTTCGGGCCCTTCTTTCCCGCAGCGACGAACGCATCCCTGTCCTTGCGCGCGGTGTCGTACTCCTCGTGTCCCGGCACGAGCGTGGCCGGCTGGCGCTGCAGCATGCGCCAGACGGCCACGTTGCCGGCGCCGCGCTGGAGCTCGAGCATGCGGGCGACGGAGGGTGCGATGGGGGCCGGCGCGACATCCGGCACTGCCGGCACGGGCGCGGACAGGACTTCCGGGACGGCGTGGTCGGTCCCCATGGCGCCCATCATCCGCTCCCGGCGGCGCCAGTGCAAGGCGTGCGCTCACAGAGTCTTCCGGCCGTGTCGCGCTCCCGTCGTGTACCCGGCGCCGGTTCGCGACCGGCTGGATTCGGCTCCATCAGTCGGGGTGCCCGGATTCGAACCGGGGACCTCTTGTCCCCCAGACAAGCGCGCTAACCAGGCTGCGCCACACCCCGAGGTGCCGCCGCATCGTAGCGGGGCGTTGCGAGCCGGCGAGAGTCAGTTCGGGTCGGCGTGCACGACGGTGACGAAGTTCTGCTTCGTCCCGTCCGTGCCGACGGCGGTCACTTTCACGTGCTCGCCCGCCGGGAGCGCCGGCTCGATCGTGATCGCGAACCAACTCGAGTAAACGGCGCCGTGATGCGCGACGTTCCGGGTGGACCCCGGGCTGAGCGGGGCTGCGAACTTGAAGACGGTCGAGGTGGCGTTGCGCTGCCCTGCCTTGCCGCTCCGGCTCGCGCCGTAGCCGTTCAGGGTGTAGGTCTTCGACACCGTGACCGGCACCGGGAAGACGATGTCGAGCTCGGTGATCGAGCCGTGGCAACCGCCGATGTCGACGGTGCTGTTGTAGTCCTCGCCGCGAATGTAGGCGTTGCAGCCGGGGCCGGCAGTGCGCACGGCACTGACGGCGCCGGTGAGGATCGACAGCCAGGATCGCAAGTCCGGCTCCGGTTACCAGCAGCCGCTGAGGTGTCTTCATCGCTCTCATCCCTGCCGAAACGGGACGGTACCACAGTCCCCGGCGACGTATGCGATGCGTATGCAGAGTCGGCCGAGCAGAGAAAGGAGGTCGGCGGGACCTCCTCGCCCCCAAGCGATCACGCCGAGGCCCCAGCCGACTTCCTACTCTTGGACGGCCTCACGGCCGTTTTTGTTGGTGCTCAGGCGCTATAGCGCTTGTACAGGCGATCGACGAGCTCGGGCATCGCCTCGAGCTGCTCGGTGATCACGCGGAGCCGAAACTCACGGAAGTACTCCGGTTCGACGTCGAGCGCGGTCGACAGACGCCCGATGACGTCGTTCGACGGCACCGGCCGGTTGCCGTGCACCAGGTGGTTCAGATAGCCGGCAGACAGACCGGTCTTCGCGGCCAGGCCGCGGTACGTCGTTCCTGACTCGTTCATCAGCCGCTCAACTGCTGGGCCGAACGGCTCCGAGCTGAACTTCCGTCTTCTTGCCATCAAACAGCCTCCTTGCCCAGTTCGGAAACCCCAACTCTTGTCTCGACGCCGCTGTCGCGGCGCCGCAGATCGACCTTCCCGTCCTCGAGGGTCTTCTTTCCGACGGTGACCCTGATCGGGATGCCCAAGAGATCGGCATCGGCGAACTTCTCTCCGGGTCGCAGCGCTCGGTCGTCGAGCAGCACCTCGGCTCCGCCACGCGAAAGCTCCTCCGCGGCCTCGAGCGCCTGCTCCTCGACTCCTTGCAACGCGACAACGTGCACATCGTAGGGGGCCAGCGAAGCCGGCCAGATGATCCCGTCGTCGTCGTGGCGCTGTTCCACAGCAGCAGCCATGACACGTCCGGGGCCGATCCCGTAGCTCCCCATCACTAGTGGTTTCTCCTTCCCATCCTCGTCCAAAAAAGTCGCCAGGAGTGGGACGGAATATTTCGTTCCAAGTTTGAAGATGTGCCCAACCTCAATCGCAGTGCGGAATTCCAGCTCACCTCCGCACAGCGCGCAGCGGTCTCCCTCGACCGGAACGCGGATGTCTGCGAAGCGAGGCGCGAAGTCGCGGCCCGCCTCGACGCCGAGCAGATGCCACCCGGTCCGGTTCGCGCCGGCGACGAACTGGCCCTCGCGGAGCGCCTCGTCGGCCACCACCTCGCCCTCGAAGCCGACCGGGCCGAGCGAGCCCGGATCGGCGCCGAAAGCTGCGCGGATCTCCTCCTCCGTCGCCTGCCGGACGTTCTCACCGAGGGCCGCGATCAGCTTCGCGAGCTCGAGCCTGTCGTCACCGCGGACGAGCGCAAGCACCACTGTGCCGTCGTCCTTCGCCACCGGCATCGCCTTCGAGGTCGCCGCCGCATCGATACCGAGGAGCTCCGCAAGAGCCTCGATCGTCGTCGTGTCAGGCGTCTCGATCTCCTTCGGCGCATCGAGGCGCTCCGGGAAGACGGCGTTGCGCGGGACGCCTTGAGCGATCTCGAGATCGGCCGCGTAGTCGCAGTTCTTGCACGTGACCAGCGTGTTCTCGCCCGAGTTGGAGGGCGCCAGGAAGTCCTTCGACTCGCTGCCGCCCATCATTCCCGACTCGGCCTGGACCTCGTAGTACTCGATCCCGCAGCGCTGGAAGATGTTGTGGTAGGCCGCCTCGTGCGCGCGAAAGCTCTGCTCGAGGCCCTCCTCGTCCCGGTCGAACGAGTAGGAGTCCTTCATGATGAACTCCCGAACGCGAAGCAGGCCCCCGCGAGGCCGAGGCTCGTCGCGGTCCTTGGTCTGGAAGTGGTACCACGACTGCGGAAGCTGCCTGTAGCTCTGCAACTCCCGCGCGTGGAACGTGAATGTCTCCTCGTGAGTCAACGGCAGGACGAACTGGCGACCGGCTCGATCCTCGACGCGGAAGAGCTCCGGAATCCCGGCACGACCGGTTGCCTCCCACAGCTCGAGCGGGGTCAGCACCGGGGCAAACCACTCCTGGGCACCGATCCCGTCCATCTCGTCGCGGATGATCTGCTCGACCTTCCGGTGCACCCGCCAGCCGAGCGGCGTGAACGACCAGAGCCCGGCAGCGACCTGGCGAATGTAACCGCCACGCACAAGGAGCTTGTGGCTGATCGCGTCCGCGTCGGCCGGCGCATCGCGCAGGGTCGGGAGAAAGAGCTTGGACGCCCGGGCAATCGCCATATGCCTAGGCAACCTAGTCGAGCGGGATAGCCGACGCTTCGGCCATCGCAAGAGCGGCCGGCTTGGCCATCTTGCGGCGCTCGGGCCGCGGCATCCCCGCGGCGATCCAGCCGTCGATCTCGTTGAAGAGCTCGTCGACGAGCACCTCCGACTCGACCTTCCGCAGGACCTTCCCGTGGGCGTAGATGAAGCCCACGTCGCGGCCGCCCGCGATCCCGAAATCCGCGTCGCCCGACTCCCCCGGGCCGTTGACTGCGCATCCGAGCACCGCAACCTCGAAGTGCTCCTCGTACGCGCCGAGGCGATCCTCGACCTCCTCGGCGAGCGTCTGGACGCCCACGTTGTCGCGCCCGCAGCTCGGGCAGGCGATCAGCACCGGGCCCCGCTCGCGCAGGTTGAGCGCCTTCAGGATCTCCCAGCAGACCTTGACCTCCTCGACCGGGTCGGCGGTGAGGCTGACCCGCATCGTGTCGCCGATCCCATCTGCGAGCAGGCTGCCCATACCGACCGCGCTCTTGATCGTCCCGGTGAACGGCGGGCCGGCCTCGGTGACGCCGAGGTGGAGCGGATAGGGCACGCGGCCCGCCAGCATACGGTAGGCGCGGATCATCGTCGGCACGTGACTCGACTTCACCGAGATCTTGAAGTCGTAGTAGTCGAGCTGCTCGAGCAGGCGAACCTCCTCGAGCGCGGCCTCGACGAGAGCGGCCGCCTGGTCCTCCTGGGCAAGCGCTCTCGAGGTGCTTCGGAAGCGATCCCGAGTTGGCGCCGATCCGCATCGGGATACCCGCCTTCTTCGCCGCTTCCACGACCTCGGCGACCTGTCCGGGCCGCCGATGTTGCCGGGGTTGATCCGAACGGCGGCCACGCCCGCCTCGATCGCCTTGAGCGCGAGGCTGGCGTTGAAATGGATGTCGGCGATGATCGGGACCGGCGAGAAGCGGACGATCCGCGGCAAGGCCTCGGCATCCTCGAGCTTCGGCACCGCGACGCGGACGATCTCGCAGCCGGCGCTCGCGAGCGCAGCGATCTGCGCCGTCGTCGCCGGGACGTCGTGCGTCTTCGTCAGCGTCATCGACTGGACGACGACCGGCGCCCCGCCACCGATCTGAACGCCGCCTACATTGACCGAGAGCTCGCTTCCCACAGGTCGAAGTCTAACTGCCGCCCGAGAACAGATCGTTGCGGAGCCCGAGGTACAGCAGGAACAGGAAGAGCGAGAGCCCGACCGCGCTGAAACGGAGGTAGGCGAGCTGCGAGAACGCGCGCCCCCGGAGGCCCTCGAGGATCGACATGACGATGTGGCCGCCGTCGAGCGGCAGGATCGGCAGCAGGTTCAGGAGCGCGAGCGCGAGGCTGATGTAGCCGACGATCAGCAGGAAGTCCTGCGTCGAGGCTCTGGTAGGCCGCTGCGGTGTCACGCACGATGCCGACCGTGCTCGAGACCTGGCGGGTCCCCTGCGCGTGGAAGAGGCCGACGAGCCCCGACACCGTGCCGGTGGTGATCTCCTTCGTCAGGAGCAGCGAGCTCCAGACCGAGGACGGGAAGGGCTTGCCGCCGCCTGGGCGGCCGTGGAGGGTGATCCCGATGCGGTAGGCGCCCTGATCCTTGCGGGCCGAGAGAGGGCCGATCGCGAGCCGCTTGCCGCTCCGGACGACCGTCATCGTGAACGGCCGCCCCTTGGTGGCGTTGATGCTCTTCGCGAGCGTCTCGGGCTTGACGGCGTGGCCTGCGATCGTGCGGATCTGGTCGCCTGCCCGTAGGCCCGCCACGGCGGCCGGCCAGCCTGCGTTCACGTGCTCGATCTGGCGGGTGACGACCCCCGGGCCGACGAGGAAGACGATGGTGAAGAGGATCAGGGCGATCGCGGCGTTCACGGCCGGGGCCGGCGCCGATCACGACGATCCGCTTCCACGTCTTCTGGCGCCAGTAGGCGTCCGGTGAGAGCGAGCCTTCGTGCTCCGAGAACATCCGGTTCGTGCCGAGATCGGGCTCGAGCCGCGCGAGCACGGCGCGGGCTTCGTCCTCGTCGCCGCGCTCGAGCGCGTGGTCGAGCTCGTCCAGGTCTGCGCTGTGAGCCTCCTGCTGCTCCGGCTTCAGGCTCGACCGGAGGTCGCCCGGGGCGGCGCGGTGCATGCCGGGGATCTTCACGTAGCCGCCGAGCGGGATCGCGCCGATCCCGTACTCGACGCCGCCGCGAGTCGTCTTCAGGATCGCGGGCGGGAAGCCCAGGTAGAACCTGCGCGGGCGCATGCCGACCGCACGCGCGGCGAAGAAGTGGCCCGCCTCGTGGAAGAGGATCAGGACCGCGAGCGCGAGGATCGCAATGCCGATGCTCATTGCGACGGGCACCAGCTCGCGGGCGCGGCGGTCGGCGTCGATCAGCTCGGCGAGGTCGCGCGCCGGCGAGCCGTCGACGTTGTCGAGCACGTCCTCGACGGCGGTCGGGATGTCGAGGAAGCCGATTCGTCCCTCGAGGAACGCCTGGACGGCGACCTCGTTCGCGGCGTTGTAGGCGCAGGGGTAGGTGCCGCCGCGCTCGCCGGCCTCGCGGGCGAGCGGGAGCATGCGGAACGTCTCGAGGTCGGGCTCGTGGAACTCGAGGGTGCGGAGCTCGAGCGGTGGGGTCGGCGTCTCGGCGCGCTCCGGGTAGGTGAGTGCGTAGGAGATCGGCACGCGCATGTCGGGGTTCCCGAGGTGCGCGATCGCGGCGCCGTCGCGGAAGCGGACGAGGCCGTGCACGATCGACGGCGGGTGGACGATCACCTCGATCCGCTCGTACGGCAGGCCGAAGAGGTAGTGCGCCTCGATCACCTCGAGCCCCTTGTTGGCGAGCGTGGCCGAGTCGATCGTGATCTTCGGGCCCATCGTCCAGGTCGGGTGCGCGAGGGCCTCCTCGGGCGTGACGTTCGCGAGCTCGTCGGCGGTGAGGCCGCGAAACGGGCCGCCGCTCGCGGTGAGGACGAGGCTCTCCGGCTCGCCGTGGAGCGCGCACTGGAAGATCGCCGAGTGCTCGCTGTCGACCGGGATCAGGTCGCCCTTGCCGCGGGCTCTGGCCTGCAGCGCGAGGTCGCCGGCCGCGACGAGGCTCTCCTTGTTCGCGAGCGCGAGCGTGACGCCGTTCTCGAGCGCCCACATCGTCGGAATCAGGCCGGCGAAGCCGACGACGGCGTTCAGCACGATGTCCGGCTCGGCGCGCTCGAGCAGCTCGGTCGGGTCTCCCCCGGTCTGAGTCAGCGGCGCCAGCCCGTCGATCGGCTGCGACCCCGACGTCGCCGCCACGAGCTCGAGCTCCGGATGCGCGTCGATCACCTCGATCGCCTGGCGCCCGATCGAGCCGGTCGCGCCAAGCAGGGCGATCCGCTTCACTCCCTCTTCAGCGTAGCCGCCCGAGCACCGCAGTCGCGTCGAACTCACCGCCTGACGTCTGCCGGCTCAGCGGTAGCCGAAGGCGCGCGATGCAGAAGTACGCGGCGCGGGGCGGCGAAGAGGAGCGCGTCCAGGCGATCGAGCATGCCGCCGTGGCCGCCGAGGAGCGAGCCGGCGTCCTTCACGCCCGCGTCGCGCTTGAGCATCGACTCGAAGAGATCGCCCGCCGGGGCCGCGACGGCCAGCGCGGCGCCGAGGGCGATCGACTCGCCGATCGTCAGGAAGTGCTGCTTGTAGAGCGCCACGAACGCGACGAAGATCGTCGCGGCGGTACCGAACGCGAAGCCCTCCCAGGTCTTTCCCGGCGACGTGTTCGGGGCCATGCGGTGCCGCCCGAGGAGGCGGCCGCCGACGTAGGCGAGCGTGTCGCCGGCCCACACGGCGAGGATCACCGTGAACGCCGCAAGCCGGCCGTGTATCGGGGATGTCCCGGATGAGCAGCATGAAAGCCAGGCCGCAGCCGACCCACACCGAGCCCATGACGGTCGCGGAGATCGAGGCTGTCGGCGCCTGGCGGGTCGCCGAGATCCCCTTCAGCACGAATGCGAGTGCGAGCGCGACCATGACCCCGCCGACCATCCAGAGCACGCCGCCCGTCTCGGCACCGACGAGCGCCAGGATGCCGCCGATGTAGCCGGCCGGGGCCAGCGGAGCCAGGGGCTTCGTGAGCAGCCAGAACTCGTGCAGGCCGAGCACCGCCGCGATCGCGATCAGGGCGAAGAGCCACCAGCCGCCGAGGTAAACGGCGCCCAGCACCACCGGGATCCCCACGAGGGCGATCACAAGGCGCGAGGTGATGTTGCTCATCTGCCGCCGAACCGGCGCCGCCGCTTCGCGTACTCCGCGAGGGCGGCGCGGAGATCGCGCTCGTCGAAGTCCGGCCACAGCCGGTCGACGAACACGAGCTCGGCGTACGCGAGCTGCCACAGCATGAAGTTCGACACCCGCAGCTCGCCGCTCGTGCGAATCAGCAGGTCGGGATCGGGCAGCTCGGGCGCGTACAGGTGCGCCGCGACGACGTTCTCGTCGATCTCGCGCGGATCGAGCCCGCTCTCGGCGATGCGTCGGGTCGCCTCGACGAGCTCCGCACGCCCGCCGTAATCGAACGCGATCCAGAGATCGAGCTTGCTGTTCAGCTCCGTCCGATCCTCCATCGCCGTCCATCCGCAGCCGCAGGCTCTCCGGTGCCCGATCGCGCCGGCCGATGAAGCGAACGCGAACGCCCTGCTCCGCGAGGTCGGGCAGCTCGCGCTCGATCGTCTCGCCGAAGATCTCCATCAGCGCGTCCACCTCGTCCTGCGGGCGCGACCAGTTCTCCGTCGAGAAGGCGTAGACGACCATGTGCCTGATCCCGAGCTCGATCGCCGCCTCGACGGTGCGGCGCAAGCGCCCGCGTGCCGGCCCGATGCCCGAGCGCCGTCGGCAGCCCGCGGCGGCGGGCCCAGCGGCCGTTGCCGTCCATGATGATCGCCACCGTCTCCGCGACCTCCGGGAGGTCGCCTTCGACGGTCGGGCGAACGCGTGCAAGCGTGCGGATACGTGAGAGGAGGTTCATCGGGTCGTGTTCTAGCCTTTCGACGAGCGGAAAGGCTAGACCTCCATGATCTCGGCTTCCTTGCGCTTCAAGATCTCGTCGATCTGGTGCACATGGTCGTCGGTCAGCTTCTGGACACGCCCCTCGGCGGCCCGTTCCTCGTCGTCGCCGACGTCGCCGTTCTTGACGAGCTCCTCGAGGTGCTTCATCACATCGCGGCGGATGTTCCGGATCGCGACCCGCCCCTCCTCGGCCATGTTCCTCACGACCTTGACGAGCTCCTTGCGCCGCTCCTCGGTCGGCTGCGGCATCGGCAGCCGGATGATCTTGCCGTCGTTCGACGGCGTCAGCCCGAGGTTCGACTCCATGATCGCCCGCTCGATCTGCTTCACCGCGGTCGGGTCGAACGGCTGGATCGTGAGCAGCCGCGGCTCCGGGACGTTGATCGTCGCGATGTTCTTGAGCGGCGACGGCGTCCCGTAGTAGTCGACCTGGATGCGGTCGAGCAGCGCCGCCGATGCTCGCCCGGTGCGCACCGAGTTGAAGTGCTCGTGGGTGGCGTCGACCGACTTGTTCATCCGGGCGGTCGCGTCGGCAACGAAATCGTCGATGGCGGTCACTCACGTCCTCCTTCGCTCGGGGTCGAGATCAGCGTTCCGACGCTCTCCCCGGACACGACCTGGCCGATGTTGCCCGGGGCCAGCTCGAACACATGGATCGGAAGATGGTTGTCCATGCAGAGGGATAGCGCGGTCGTGTCCATCACCTTCAATCCTCGCTCGATCGCCTGCAGGTGCGTGATCGCCGGCAGGAACGCCGCCGTCGGGTCCGTGCGCGGATCGCCGTCGAAGACGCCGCGAACCGCGTTCTTGGCCATCAGGATCGCCTCGGCGTCGATCTCGAGCGCGCGCAGAGCCGCTGCCGTGTCGGTCGTGAAGTACGGGTTGCCGGTTCCGGCCGCGAAGATCACGACCCTCCCCTTCTCGAGGTGGCGGATCGCGCGCCTGCGGATGTACGGCTCGGCGACCTCACGCACGTCGAGCGCCGACAGAACCCGTGTGTCGGCTCCGTTACGCTCGAGCGCCTCCTGCACCGCGAGCGAGTTGAACACCGTGGCGAGCATCCCCATGTAGTCGCCGGTCGCGCGGTCCATGCCGGCGGCGGTCGCCTTCATCCCGCGGTAGATGTTGCCCGCCGCCGATCACGAGCGCGAGCTCGACGCCCGACGAGTGAACCTCGACGAGCTCCTGCGCGAGCTCGTCGATGGTCATCGCGTCGAGGCCGAAATCGGCCTTCCCCATCAGCGCCTCGCCCGAGAGCTTGAGCAGGATCCGGCGAAACGCCGGAGCCTGCTCCGCGCGCGGCTGAGGCGCTACGGCCATCAGCCGACCGAGTACCAGGCGTAGTCGACGAGCTCGAAGCCCGCGTCTGCGAGCGCCTTGGAGACGGTCAGGCCGGCATCGTGGATCCAGGCCTGCTCCTTGAGCACCGACTCGGCGAAGAAGCTCTTGTTGATCATCCCGTCGACGATCTTCTCACGGATCGTCAGCCGGCTTCGACTCGACATCCGGCTGCTTGGAGAGGATCTCGCGCTCGGTCGCCACGAGATCGGCCGGAACCTCGTCCCGGTCGGTGTAGGTCGGCTTCGAGAACGAGATGTGCATCGCGAGCTGGCGCGCGGCGTCAACCGACCCCTTGCCGAGGACGATCACGCCGACCTTGTTCGCCGGGGGATGCACGTACGCTGCGAAGACCTCGCCGTTCGCTCGCCGTGAGGCGCTTCGAGCCGACGACCTGGATGTTCTCGCCGAGCCGCGCGGTCAGATCGACGCGCTGCTCCTCGAGATCGCCCGAGTCACCGTCGTCGAAGACCGTCGACGAGCACGGCGTCGGCGAATGCCCGGAAGTCGTCGTTCTTGGAGACGGGCTCGGTCTCGCAGCCGACGGCCGCGATCGCGGCAGTCGAGCCGTCGACGCGCGTCAGCACGACGCCTTCGGTCGTCTCGCGGTCGGCGCGCTTCGCGGCCGAAGCCATGCCCTTCTCCCGCAGGAGCATGACCGCGGCGTCGAAGTCGCCGGCGGTCTCCTGAAGCGCGCGCTTGCAGTCCATCATCCCCGCGCTCGTTGCGTCGCGGAGCTGCTTGACCATCGCAGCGGAGATCTCGGTCATTCCGCGTCCCCTCCCTCGGGCTCGGCCTCCGTCGTGACGGCGGCCTCGACTTCCGGTGCAGCGACGGCGGCCTCGACCTCGGCCTCGGCCTCGGCTTCGGCCTCCTCTGGCGCGGCTGCCGCAGGTGCCGGAGGAGCCGGCATCTCGGCGGGCGTGACCTTCTGCTTGCCGGCCTCGATCCCGTTCGCGACTGCCCGGATCACGAGCGAGCACGAGCGGATCGCGTCGTCGTTGCCGGGAATGACGTAGTCGGCCTCGTCCGGGTCGCAGTTCGTGTCGACGAGCGCGATCACGGGCAGGCCGAGCCGGCGCGCCTCGCGCACCGCGAGCTGCTCCTTGCGGAGGTCGACGATGAAGACCGCGTCGGGCTGGCGGCGCATGTCGGCGACGCCGCCGAGGTTCGCCTCGAGCTTCTCGAGCTCGGCGAGCATCGCGATCCGCTCCTTGGCCGGGAGCAGGTCGAGCTGCGACTCCTGGCGAAGCGAGCGGAGCTCGTGCAGGCGCTGGATCCGGTCGGACATCGTCCGCCAGTTCGTCAGGAGCCCGCCGAGCCAGCGGTGGTTGACGTACGGCATGCCGACGCGGGCGGCCTCGCCGGCGACGGCGTCCTGCGCCTGCTTCTTCGTGCCGACGAACAGCACCGAGCCGTTCCGCTGCGCGATGTTGCGCGCGAAATCGTAGGCCTCGTCGAGCAGCGCCTGGGTCTGCTGGAGGTCGATGATGTAGATCCCACCGCGTTCGGTGAAGATGAAACGCTTCATCTTCGGGTTCCAACGGCGCGTCTGATGGCCGAAGTGAACGCCGGCCTCCAGCAGCTCCTTCATGGAGACAACGGGCATGTGAGCCCCTTTCGGTTTGGTTTTGAAGTCCACCGGCGGCGTCTCGGCGGGACCAGCGCAAGCCGGCCACCGTCCGCCTCGATCCTCCGCCGGGTCGAGGGTCTAGGGCGCAGTCATGGTACCCGCAACCGGCGGGTGACCGAGGGCTGCCAGGTACTCGGCGAGGTCCGGGGGGAGCGGCGAGGTGACGTCGATTCGCTCGCCGCTGAACGGATGCGGGAAGGCGAGTCGCGAGGCGTGCAGGAACTGACGCCCGAGGCGCGGATCCGCGCACGCCGTAGACGGGATCGCCGACGACCGGCAGGTCGATCGCGCGCGAGGTGGACGCGGATCTGGTGGGTGCGGCCCGTCTCGAGCGTGACCGACAGCAGCGCGCTACCTCCGATCCGCTCGATGAGCTCGAAGTGGGTGATCGCCTCGCGCGGGGTGTCGGTGTCGAGCGAGAACCGGATCGGGTCGTCGCGGTCGCGGCCGATCGGCGCCTCGATCCTGCCGGTACGCGATGCCGGGACGCCCCGAACGAGCGCGGTATACGTGCGCTCGAGCGCGCGCTTCCGGACGAGGTCGGAAAGGCGGCTGTGCGCCTCCTCGGAGCGCGCGACGACCATCAGGCCCGACGTGTCGCGGTCGAGCCGATGAACGATGCCGGGCCGGCCGGGCTCACCGCCGGCAACGGTGCCGGCGAGTAGGTCGACGAGCGTTCCGCTCGCCCGGCCCGCGCCTGGATGGACGACGAGGCCGGCCGGCTTGTCGACGACGGCGAGGTGCTCGTCCTGCCAGGCGATCGTGGGCCGCGGGCCTGTCGATTCCGACTCCGGAGCCGGCTCCTCGGCTGCAGGAAGCTCGACGCGCTCGCCCCCTTCGAGCCGGTAGCTCTTCGGGCGCGTCCGCCCGTCGACGAGCGCCCCCTCGTCGACCGCCCGTGCGGCGGCCGCCCGCGAGCCGAGGTGGGCGGCAAGGAAGACGTCGAGCCTGTCTCCGGCGGCCTCGGCGGGAACGTCCAACACCGTTCGGTGGATTTCGTTCAACCGTCACAGTCTCGCGACATTCCCGAGACCGGCGGCGGATAGCATCGCCCTCGAGGGCGGATGGGCCGCGTCCCCGCCCTTGTTGGGTGGGGGCTCGGGGTGAGCGGTGTGCGCGCGCGGTCCCCGGAGCGGCGGCTATCGCGCGGCGACGTCGAGCGGGCGGCGCGCCTGCTTGGGCTTGCGGTCGCTGCCGATCAGCGCGAAGAGCAGCATGCAGACGCCGATGACGATGAAGCTGTCGGCGAGATTGAAGGCGGGCCACCAGCCGAAGTCGATGAAGTCGGTGACGTGGCCGAGGCGGACGCGGTCGACGAGATTCGAGACGCTGCCGCCGATCAGTAGGCCGAGCGCGGCCGGGATGACCGGGTGTCGGGATCCGGAGCGCGCGAAGTAGACGAGCATCCAGATCACGGCGATGCTCGTGAGCACGATCACGGCTGCAGTCGCCGACGTGAAGAGGCCGAAGGCGATGCCGGAGTTCTCGACCCGGTGGATCGAGAGCGGGCCGATCACGTGCGACGACTCGTCCAGCGCGAGCCGGCTCGTGACGACGTGCTTCGTCAACTGGTCGCCGGCGAGCGCAGCTCCGACGACCGCGCCGAGCCCCACCCACTGCCAGGGGCCGGCGGCGAGCGACCGGTGCGCGACCGAGACCGGTGCCAGGGCGTTCGTCGACGACCCGATCCGGATGTCGGGCTGCTTGGTCTCTGCTGCGCTGTCAGGCACGGTCCGCAAGTCTCCGATCATCGGCCGCGCGGGCGTTCATGCCGAGCCCGCGGCCGAGGAGAGGCGCCGTTCCAGCTCCGATCCGGAGATCCCCTGGAGGGCGACGACCTTGTCGCGGCCCGAATGGCCGGAGACGATCGCAACATCCCCGCGACGCAGATCGAGCGTGTCTGCAAGCAGCCTGACGACGGCGTCATTGGCCCGCCCGCCTTCCGGCGGGGCGGCGACCCGGATCTTCCACGAGGCGCCGTACCGTCCCACTACGCCGGGCCTGGTCGACCCGGGAACGACGCGGAGCTCGAGCCTGGTTGAGGCGTTCACGCCTCCAGTTTACGTGCCTATTCGCCCCAGTCGAAGTCGCGGGACTCGCGGCCGGGAACGCTCTGTAGAACACGCTGATCCTGGCTCTCGCTGTGCATCTGCTCGTGCTCATGCTCGGACTCGTGCTCGTCGATCGGATCCTCGATCGGGACGTTCATCGGCTCGGGCGCGACCGACGCAATCGGTGCCTCCTCCACGGGTGCCTCCTCGAGCGCGGCAATCGCGATCGGCTCGAACTCGCGGGTGTCCTCGCGGGCCCAGCCGATTTCCTCGTGAACCGGCTCGGGGTCGCCCTCGAGCACCGGCGGCAGCGGAATCGGAACCGCCTCCGGCTCGGGCTCCGAGGCGGCCGGTGCCAATTCCGGTGCCAATTCCGGGGCCGGTTCCGGCGTCGGTTCCGGGGCCGGAACCTGAGTCGGAGATGTTCCCTCCTGGATGACGCCGAGCGCCGCCCTGAGCATCGCCTCGATTCTGCGGGACTCGATCAGGAGCGCCTCACGCTGGGTGTGAGCCGACCGGGCGATCGCGCGGGACTCATTGTGCGCTTCGGTGATGATCGCCTCAGCCTCGCGTCGCGCCTTCTCGCGCACGTCGCTCGCGGCCTGCTCGGCCGCGACGAGCGTCTGGGTCAGCAGATGCTCGCGCCCGCGCAGCTCGGTCAGCTGCTTCTCGAGCGTCTCCACCCGGTCGGCGAGCTCGCCTCGCTCCCGCCACGTCGCCTCGAAGCTCTGGGCGACCTCCTCGATCACTTGCTCGACCGTCGCGCGGTTGTAGCCGAACAGGCTCCGCCCGACTTTCACATGTCTCAGCTCCACCGGTGTATAGGTCATGGGTCTCCTTTTCGTTCCTAGTGCGCGCGGCTCAGCAGCGAGGTCAGGATCTCCCTCAGCACGATCAGGCCGATGATTCCGACCAGCGGAGAGAGGTCAAGCGGCCCGACCCTGGGGAGGATCCGACGCCACAACGCGAGATACGGGTTGCAGACGTCGTTCAGGAAGCGCTGAACCGGGCTCAACGAGTACGGCAGGCGGATCCACGACGTGAGCACGTACACCAGCAGCACGAGGATGTAGACGGAGATGAAGACGTCTACGAAGTTCGAGGCCGTGGTGACCGCGTCGAGGACCATCGCGGGCCGCTTTCGGCCCGGGCAGGCCGATTCCTACGCCTGGTTGTAGAAGCCGCCGCGCTCGAGCAGCTGAGCGCGCTGCTCGGCGCTGACCTCGACGTTTCTCGGCGTCAGCAGGAACACCTTGTCTGCAACTCGCTGCATGCCTCCGTCGAGGGCGTACGTGAGCCCGCTTGCGAAGTCGATCAGCCGCTTCGACAGCTCCGCGTCCGCGCTCTGGAGGTTGAGGATGACCGGGATCCCATGCTTGTACTTGTCGGCGATCTGCTGTGCGTCGTTGAAGCTCCGCGGCAGGACGAGATGAACACGGACGGAGCTCGGGTTCGGGACGACCTCCATGTGGCGCGCGGCCCGCGAGGGGCGCGACGACGAGGAGGAGGACGACGAGCGCGTGGCCGGAACGGCCGCGGGAACGGGCACGGGCGCGCTCGGCACCTCCTCGGACTCCGTCCAGTCGTCGTAGTTCGACGACTTGCGCCGGGGTGTCAGACGGCGGACGTTCGGGCGCTCGCGGTAGCTCTGCTCGAGCGACTCCTCGGGCGCGTACGTCTCGTCCTCCTCGTAGTAGTCCTCGTCCTCCTCGGCGATACCGAAGTAGACCAGTGTCCGGTTCCAGAGATCTCCGAAGCTCATACGGTGGATCGTAGACCGAGGCGTTACAGGAAGAGAACGCTGCCGACCCGGATCAGGGTCGCGCCCTCCTCGGCTGCGGCCCGGTAATCCTGGGTCGTGCCCATCGAAAGCTGCTCGAGCGAGTGCTCGGAGGCGAGGGCGTGCAGCCGCGCGAACCACGGACGGGAGCTGTCAGGCCCGCCGGCGGGCGGCATCGTCGACAGGCCACGCACGTCGTAACGGAGGTAGTCGGCGATCTCGGCCGGGTCGATCCCGCCCTTCGACGCCTCCCCCGCGAGGTTCACCTGGAGGAGCGCGGGGATCTCCAGGCGCTCCGCCGCCGAGTGCGAGTCGAGCGAGTGCACGAGCTCGCAGCAGCGGTTGACGACCTTCACCTTGTTCGACTGGAGGCGGCCGATGAAGTGCCAGCGGAACGCGTCACCGAAGACTGCATGCTTCGCCTCGAGATCCTGCGCACGGTTCTCCCCCACCACCTCGATCCCGGCCTCGGCGAGGGCTCCCATGTCCGCACGAGACACGTACTTCGTCGCGGCGACCACCGTCACGCCCGGCCCGACCTCGGCTCGCACCCGCTCGTAACGCGCCCTGATCTCAGCCGCCGACAGCACCGATCACACCCTGCGCTCCATGAGGCGCTCCGGTCCGGCGGTACGAGAAGAACAGCTCGGGGTTGCAGCGCGTGCACAGGTCGAGCCGCTCGACCGTGGCAACCCCCGCGCGCCGGAGCGCCAGCTCGGCGGCCTTCCAGAGATCGAGGATGCCGTCACGGGTCAGATCGGGCTCGAAGCGGGCCGAGACCTCGGGACCGACCTCATAGCAGCACGGCCCGATCGACGGGCCGATCACGGCCGCCGTCTCCTGGGCCTCCAGCGCAGCCACGCCGGCGTCGACGACTCCGCCGGCGAGGCCCCGCCAGCCCGCATGGACGACGGCGAGCCGCGGCGGCCCGGAGGTGGCGACGATCGCGATCGGGACGCAGTCGGCGGCGAGCGCGAGCATCGGCACGCCTGGCTCGTCGCTCCAGAGCCCGTCTCCGATCCCGGGCTCTGCGCCGGGGCGGGCACGGTGGACGATCGCCGTATGCCGCTGCGTGTTCACGGCGAGCCTGCCGGCGTCGAGCCCGAGCTCGGCGCAGGCGAGACGGCGGTTCTCGGCGATGCGCTCCGGATCGTCCGCTCGCGCGCCGAGATTCAGCGACTCGTAGGCACCCGTGCTCACCCCGCCCTCACGCGACGTGAACCCGACGACGTACGGCCCGGGCGCCTTCCAGCGGATCACGCTCGCAGCAGCTCCTCGGCGCGTCCGAGCAGCAGCTCCCGACTGTTGCGCCCGGGCTCGTCCACGACCTCGGCGAGCAGCTCCTGAAGCGCCCGCCCGAGCTCGGGGCCGGGTACGTACCCGAGCTCGATCAGGTCGGCTCCGTCGACGGCCAGATCCGAGAGCCTGTGGGGGCTCGCGAGCTCCTGCTCGACGACGACTCGGAACCGCGCGACACGATCGAGCTTCGCCAGCACCGTTTCGGTGCGATCGCGCCCCCGGAGATCGGCGTCCCAGTGGTCGAGGAGGTCGAATGTCAGCTCGTCGCCGTGCCGAGCGAGCAGGCGGCGCGCCTCGAGCGGGTCGCCCGCGCCGAGCAGGAACGGGTGGAAACGCACGATCCGCACGACCTGCTCGCGAAGGTCGGTCGGATAGCGAAGCCGACGCAGCGCTTGCGCTGCGATCTTCGCGCCGGTCTCGGAATGGCTTTCTCCCGCGACTGGGCGCGGCTTGCCGAGATCGTGGAAGAGCGTTGCGATGCGAACGCGAAGCGGCACCCCGGCGTCTGCGGCCGCCTGAACGACCGCAAAGATGTGCTCGTCGACCGTCATCGCGTGATCGTTCGAGTGCGAGTCGAACCCGATCGCAGGCCCGTACTCGGGGAGCATCGCGACGAGTACGCCGGTGTCGCGCGCGATCCGCAGCGCCTTGCGCGGCTCCCCACCGAGGAGCAGCTTCGAGAGCTCGCCCATCCCGTCGTCGCCGAGACCGCCGCCGATTCGCTCGCCCGAGACGAGAGCGACGCCCTCCGCGTTCTCGCGCATCTGGTCGAGCGTCTCCGGCTCCGGCTCGAGCCCGAGCTGCGAGACGAAGCGAAGGCCCGCGGACGATCCGCAGCGGATCCTCCTCGAAGCTGCGCGGCGAGACCGTCCGCAGGACACCGGCTGCGAGGTCGTCGCGTCCGCCGTAGGGGTCGACGAGCGCGTCGTCCGCGAGGCGACGCGCCATCGCGTTGATCGTGAAGTCGCGGCGGCGAAGGTCGTCGTCGATGCTCGCGTCGGGATCGACGACGATCTCGAAGTCGTGCCGCCCCGGCCCGGTCGAGCGCTCGAGCCGCGGCGGCGCGAACTCGATCCCGGCAGGTGCGAGCGTCGCGGATCGCGCGATCCCTCGCGTACAGGCGCATCCCGACGGGCCTTCCGGCGACCACGAGCGGCTCGACCTTCCCGTGGGGTCTCAGCGCGGCGCGCAGACCGTCCGCGTCGACGCCCGGAACGAGGAAGTCGGCGTCCTTCGACTCTCGCCCGAGCAGCTCGTCGCGCACTGCTCCGCCGACGAGGTACGCGTCGAGCGCCGAGCGAGCGCACGTAGTCCTCGATCGCCTTCATGGGCGATCTACGCGAGCGCGATGGCTTCGATCTCGACGAGCGCGCCGGCGGGGAGCTTGCCGACCTCGACGGTCGAGCGTGCGGGCGGCGTGGCGCCGATGTGGCTCGCGTAGACCTCGTTCATGCCGGCGAAGTCGTCGAGGTTCGTCAGGAAGACGGTCGTCTTCACGACCGCGTCGAGCGACGAGCCGGCTGCCTCGAGGATCGCGCGGAGGTTCGCGAACACCTGCTCGGTCTGCGGCCCGATCCCGCCCTCGACGATCTCCTTGCTCCCGGGGTCGAGCCCGAGCTGACCCGCGACGAACACGAAGCCGCCCGCGACGATCGCCTGGTTGTACGGGGCGCCCTGGAACGGCGCCGGGGCCTCCTCCGTGCGCACGACCTGCTTGCTCATACCCGCTCCCGGCACCGGCAAAGCCGGTGCCTCCGCTGATTTTTGAGCTCCGTCAAGCCTACGCTCATGGCTCTCCTCCTTCCGGCGTGCGGCACGCCTGGCCGATTGCTGCGCCGAGCGCCTTGAAGATCGCGCGCAGCACATTCTGGGGGTCCTTGCCCTCGAGGACGCGGATGTGGATGTTCAGCCCGGCGCCGCCGGCAAGCTCCTTGAGGAAGCGGCTGACGACATCGCCGCCGAGCCCGCCGACGCGCTGGCCCGAGAAATCGACGTTCGACGCCACGAGCGGCCGGTCGCTCACCTCGAGCACCGCACCTGCGAGCGCCTCGTCGGCCGGAAGCCACGCAAAGCCGCTTCCGGCCGCGCCGCTCGCGCGGAGCAGAGGCGCGAGACCCTCGCCAAGAGCGCGGCCGGCAGCGGCGACAGCCTGCGCGACGGCGTCTGGCGCGACCTCGAGCGTCAGCTGCATCCGCGCCGTCCGGGCGAGCTCGCCGACCAGGTAGTCGAGCACCGGGAGCCCGGTCGAAACGTTGACGGCACCCCGCGCCGAGCTCGACGCGCACGCTCACCTTCATCCGTTCGGTCTCCGGGGAGCTCACGGGATGAGGGTAGCCCAGGAGCCCGGAGGCTTCTATGAGCCGAGCCGCTCGATCGAGGCGCCGAGCGCGCGCAGGCGCTCGTCGATGCGCTCGTAGCCGCGGTCGATCTGGCCGATGTTGCCGATCACGGACGTCCCCTCGGCGCAGAGCGCCGCGATCAGCATCGCCATCCCGGCGCGGATGTCCGGGCTCTCGAGCCGCTGCCCGTGCAGCTTCGCCGGGCCGGTGACGACCGCGCGGTGCGGGTCGCAGAGGATGATCCGCGCCCCCATCCGGACGAGCTTGTCGACGAAGAACAGGCGGTTCTCGAACATCTTCTCGAAGATCAGGATCGTCCCGGTCGCCTGCGTCGCGACCGCGAGCGCGATCGAGGTCAGGTCGGCCGGGAACATCGGCCACGGCCCGTCCTCGATCTTCGGGATCTGGTCGCCGAGGTCGTCGCGGATGACGAGCTCTGGCCGGGCGGGACCCGCACGCTCGTCTCGCCGAGCTCGACCTCGACGCCGAGCCGCTCGAACGCGGCGAGGATCGAGAGGAGGTCGCGCGGCTCGATGTCCTCGACGGTCACGTCGCCGCCGGTGACGGCCGCGAGCCCGATGAAGCTCGCCGCCTCGATGTGCTCGGCGCCGATGCGGTGCTCGCCGCCCGAGAGCTCGCTCGACACCCTCGATCCGCAGCACGTTCGAGCCGATCCCCTCGATCTGCGCGCCGAGCGAGACGAGGAAGCGGCAGAGATCCTGCACGTGCGGCTCGCAGGCCGCGTTCATCAGGGTGGTCTGTCCCTGCGGCGAGCGTGGCCGCCATGACGGCGTTCTCCGTTCCCATCACGCTCGCCTCGTCGAGGAAGATCTGCTTGCCGACGAGCTTGCCGGCGCGGAGCTCGAACCGGCGGCCGACCGCGACCTCGGCGCCGAGCTGCTGGAACGCATGGACGTGCGTGTCGAGCGGGCGGCGGCCGATGAAGTCGCCGCCGGGCGGCGAGAGCAGGACGTGGCCGAAGCGCGCGAGCAGCGGGCCGGCGAGCAGGAACGAGCCGCGGATGCGGTCGGAGAGCTCCTCGTCGACCTCGGTCTTCGAGACGCCGGCGGCCTGGACGCGAACCTCGTTCTCGCCGAGCCATTCGACGTCGGCGCCGAGATCGGCGAGCAGCGCGAGCATCGTGTCGACGTCGCGGATCCGCGGGATGTTGCGCAGCACGACGGGCTCGTCGGTGAGCAGGCACGCGGCGAGGATCGGCAGCGCGCCGTTCTTGTTCCCCGCCGCGCGGACCGTGCCGTTGAGGGGACGTCCCCCCTCGATGACGAACGACTCCACAGCGGCCTCGCTTGCGACGGTAGTCGACAAGGCGGCTATGGTACCCACCGCCTTGGACCTCACTCGCGAACAGGCCTGGGAGACGCTCACCGAGTACACGAAGAGCGAGGCGCTGCTGCGCCACGCGCTCGCGGTCGAGGCGTCGACGGCGTTCTACGCCCGGAAGTTCGGCGAGGACGAGGAGCTGTGGCGCGTGACCGCGCTGCTGCACGACTTCGACTACGAGATCCACCCCACGCTCGACAAGCACCCGCAGGACGGCGCGCCGATCCTGCGCGAGCTCGGCTACCCCGAGATCGTGATCGAGGCGGTGCTCTCGCACGCCGAGCACCTCGAGATGCCGCGCGACACGCCGCTCAAGAAGACGCTCTTCGCCTGCGACGAGCTCTCCGGCTTCGTCCACGCGTGCGGGCTCGTCCGGCCGACCGGCCTCGACGGGCTCGAGCCCAAGTCGGTGCGGAAGAAGCTGAAGCAGCCGTCGTTCGCGGCCGGCGTCCACCGGGACGAGGTCGTGATGGGGCGCCGAGCTGCTCGAGCTCGACCTCGACGAGCACATCGCGAACGTGATCGAAGCGCTCCAGCCGATCGGGCCCGAGCTCGGGCTGCGAACGGCCGCCGACGGTTAGCTCTTCAGCCGTAGCTCGAGCTGGACCTCGACCGGCGCGTGGTCCGAGAGCAGCTTGCCGTCGAAGGTGCGCTCCTCGTCGGGCCAGACGCGCACGGAAGTCGCGATCGCGCGGCGCAGCAGGATGTGGTCGATCTGCGGGCCGGAGGCCATCCAGCGGTTCTCCCGCTCGGCGGTCATCAGCTCCTGGATCGTCGTCGACTGCTCGCGCGTGATGTTGAAGTCGCCGGCGACGATCAGGGCCTCCTCGAGCTCGGAGCCCCTGAGCACGAAGTTGACGGCCTTGCGCAGCTCCGCGTCCGGCAGGCGCGTGTCGGGGCTGTTGGTCGCGTGGAGGTTCGCGACGAGGAATCGCTGCCGGTCCGGGAGCTCGTACTGGACCGTGTGGCAGATGCGCCGCTCCTTCTCCCACCACAGCATCTGCTTGGGAGTCAGGCCGAACGCCCTCCCCCGCTCCTCGCAGAACACGTTCGTGTTCAGCGTGATCGTCTTGTGGGTCCGGACGGTGGCGTCCTTCGGGATCAGGATCGCGTTGCCCTGACCGGCGAAGGCGGAGCGGAACTTCCCGTGGTGCGGCGCGGTCAGGGCGCGTCCGGAGGCCCTCGGGATTCGAATGGGACCGAGCTTCGGGCGTTTCGTGCGCGAGGTCAGCGCCTGCATGCCGCTCCACTCGCCCATCCGGTCGAGCGCCCACACGGGGACCTCCTGCAGGCAGACGATGTCCGGCTTGTCGGCAGCGACGAGCTCGACCATCTCCCGCAGGTAGGCCTTGCGGCCGGGCGGGGACGTGTTGCCGTGGAAGAGGTTCCAGGTCCGAACGAGCACGACGCTCTACTGTAGGCGACCGTGCGCGTCGTCATCGCAGATCCGCCGGCTTACACCCCGTGGTACGACCACGAGCTCGCCGGCGCGCTCGCCCGGGCCGGCGCCGATGTCGAGCTGGCGACGTCCCACTTCCGCTTCGCCGAGCTGCCTCCGCCCGATGGGTACGTACGCGCGGAGCGCTTCTATCCGCTCTCGTCGCGGCTCTTCCGGCGCTCGCGCGCCCGGCTGCCGCTGAAGGCGGCCGAGCACCTCGGCGTGGCGCGCTCGCTCGGGCGGGTTCGAGCCGACGTCCTGCACCTGCAGTGGCTCGCGGTGCCGCAGATCGACGTCCACATCAACTTCAAGAGCCCTTCGGTCTTCACCGCGCACGACCTGCTGCCACGCCGCACAGCGGACAAGCTCGAGCTCTGGAAGCGGCTGCTCGGGAAGTTCGACCGCGTCGTCGTCCACACCGAGCGCGGCCGTGAGGCGCTCGGCGAGCTCGGGATCGAGCCGGTCGTCATCTCGCATCCGGTCTATCCGAGCAGCGCAGGGCGCGACGACGACGGGCAGACGATGCTCGCGCTCGGGGTGATCCGGCCCTACAAGGGGCTCGCCGACGCGGTCGAGGTCGTCGGGCGGCTCACCGATGCGCGGCTGCTCGTCGCGGGCGACCCGGCGATGCCGCTCGGCGAGCTGCGCGACGCGCCGCGGACCGAGTGGCGGCTCGGCTACCTGACCCCGGCGGAGCTCGACCGGGCGCTCTCGAACGCGACGATCGCGATCTTCCCGTACCGCGCCGAGCTCGACCAGTCGGGCGCGCTCCTCCAGGCGCTCGGCGCCGGCGTGCCGGCGGTGGCCTACGACGTCGGCGGGCTGGCGGAGCCGATCGCGCGCTACGGGGCCGGCCGGGTCGTTCCGGCGGGCGACGTCGAGGCGCTCACCGAGGCGGCGCGCGAGCTGCTCGTCCGACCCGCAGGCGCTCGCGGCGGCGCGCGCGGGCGCGGAGCGCGCGCGCGCGGAGCTGACCTGGGATGCGGCCGCGGCGCGCCATCTCGAGCTGTACCGGGAGCTCGCGTGATCTTCCGCCGCGACCGCTTCGCCGACGTGATCTCGCGCCAGCTCGACCTGTTCGAGCGCGAGAACCCCGACGTGATCGAGGAGGCGGTCGAGCGACTCGACGCCTACAACGCGGCCGATCGCGACGAGGCCGAGGAGCTGTTCGGCGACTACGTCGATGCGGTCGAGACGGGCACCGAGATCCTCGCTGACATCCGCGACGCCTACATGCGGACGCTCGAGGAGGGGATCGACGAGGAGTACGAGGCCGAGTTCAACCGCGCCGTCGCGAAGCGCCTGCCCCCGTTCGCGCTCGAGATCGAGAACCGCTGACGCGCGGCCCACGGCGAGGCGGCCGCGGCTTGAACCGCCTGGGCGGTGGATCTCCCTCGGGGGCTTCGGGCTCGTTCTTGCTGTTGCGGATGAGGACAGCGAGCAGGACGATCATCCACACGAACGCGATCGGAAAGAGGATCACGGCGTCAGCCTAGCCAGGCTCAGCCGCATTCAGCGATGACCGAAGTGGTGCGCGCCGGGAAGCGCGGTTCGGACTTCGGCGTCCCCGGCGGCCTGGCGGGCGAGCGGGCCGAGGCTCTCGACCTCGTCGACGAGGACGTTCTCGTTGCGGCCGACGCGCTCGAAGCGGCCGCGGGCGAGCAGCAGCGGCTCACCGCGGACGACGGCGCGGTGAGCCTCGTAGACGGGGGGCGGGATGATCAGGTTCATCTGGCCGTGCTCGTCCTCGAGCAGCATGAAGACGATGCCCTTCGCCGTCGAGGGGCGCTGGCGGGCGACGGCGAGGCCGGCGACGGCGATCCTCGCCCCGTGCGGGACACCGGTCAGCTCGTTGCTTGCAATGCAGGCACCTTCGAGGTGCGGGCGGAGGAGCTCCAGCGGGTGGCGGCCGACCGAGATCGAGGTGTGGCGGTAGTCGGCGAGCATCAGCTCCCAGTCGGTCTGGGGGCGGAGCTCGGGGATCTCGGCGGTCGGCTCGAGCGGGAGCGCGAGCTGGCGGTTGCCGGCCCCGGCGGTCTCGCCCCGCGGCGTGACCCCGAGGCGCCAGAGCAGCTCGCGCCTCGGGCCCCAGTCGTCGCAGGCGCCTGAGGCGACGAGCGCCTCGAGCGCGTCCTTTCCTGCCGAGCTGCGCCGGGCGAGGTCGCCGATGTCGGCAAACGGCTGCTCGGCGGCGAGCTCCTCGGCCTCGCTCTCGCCGACCGAGCGGATGTAGCCGAGGCCGACCCGGACTGCGCCGTTCTCGACGGTGCAGCGGGCGCCGCTGATGTTCACGTGCGGCGGGCGCACCTCGACCCCGCGCGACTGGGCGTCGCGGACGAGCGAGGCGGGCGGGTAGAAGCCCATCGGCTGGGCGTTCAGGAGCGAGCAGAGGAACTCGGCCGGGTAGTAGCGGCGCAGCCACGCCGATTGGTAGGCGAGCAGGCCGAACGCGGCGGCGTGCGACTTCGGGAACCCGAACCCGGAGAAGCCGACGAGCTTGTCGTAGATCGTGTGCGCCGTCGGCTCGTCGATCCCGTTGCCGAGGCAGCCCTCGACGAACCTGGGCCGGAACGCCTCGATCGCCTCCTCGCTCCGCTTGCGGCTCATCGCGCGGCGGAGCCCTTCGGCCTCCCCCACGCTGAAGCGCGCGGCCGCCATCGCGACGTCGAGCACCTGGTCCTGGAAGACGACCACGCCGAGCGTCTCCCGGAGCGGCTCGCGGAGCGACTCGTGCTCGACCGGGTAGACGAAGTCGGGGTCGACGCGGAGGCGCTGGCGGCGCTCGATGTACGGGTGGACGGCCTTGCCCTGGATCGGCCCGGGGCGGACGAGCGCGACCTGGACGGTCAGGTCGTCGAGGTTCTCGGGGCGAGTGCGCAGGAGGCTCTGCATCTGGGCGCGGCTCTCGATCTGGAAGAGCCCGACGGTGTCGGCGTCCTGGATCTCGCGGTAGACCTCGGGGTCGTCGAGCGGGATCCGCGAGAGATCGATCGGCTCGCTGTGGAGGCGCGCGATCAGCTCGACGGACTCCTCGACGGCGGAGAGCATCCCGAGCCCGAGCAGGTCGATCTTGAGGAAGCCGGCGTCGGAGCACGAGTCCTTGTCCCACTGGCAGATCTGGCGGCCGGCCATCGCGGCCGGCTGCACCGGCACGAGGTCGATCAGCGGCCGCGTCGAGATCACCATCCCGCCCGGGTGCTGGGAGAGGTGGCGCGGCAGCCCGGCGATCTCGTGGGTCAGCTCGCGGAAGGCCTGCCAGCGCGGGCCGGTGTGGCTGCCGGGCACGTTCTCGAGCTCGGCGGCGACGCCGGTTGCCTGCCAGCCGTCGGTGACGCGGGCGAGCCGCTCGAGCTCGGCGAACGGGAGCCCGAGCGCCTTGCCGACGTCGCGGATCGCGCCGCGGCTGCGGTAGGTCGAGAAGGTCGCGACGAGCGCGGCGTGCTCGCGGCCGTAGCGCTCGGTGACGGCGACGATCAGCTTCTCGCGGATGTCCCGCGGGAAGTCGAGGTCGATGTCGGGCACCGAGACCAGCTCGTCGTTGAGGAACCGCCCGAGCGAGAGGTTGGCCTCGACCGGGTCGACGTGGGAAAGGCCGGTGAGGTAGCAGACGATCGAGCCGACGCTCGAGCCTCTCCCCCGTCCCGGCGGCAGGACGTTGCGCGGCGAGTCGCGTCCGCGCACCTCGAGCGCGCAGGCGCGGGCCAGCTCGAGCACCTCCCAGTGGAGCAGGAAGAACCCGGCGAGGCCGAGCCGGGCGATCAGCGCGAGCTCGGTCTCGAGGCGGTCGTGGGCGCGCTTCTTGTGCCCGTTTGCGTTGGCGTACCGGTCTGCGAACGCGCGCTCGCAGAGGTCACGCAGCTGGTTGTCGGCCGGGTCGGGCCCGTCGGAGAAATCGGGGTAGCGGTAGCCGAGCTCCTCGGTCAGGTCGAAGGTGCAGCGGTCGGCGATCTCGCGCGTCCGGGCGGCGGCGTCGGATGGAAGCCGCTCGGCGGTCTCCTCCGGGGGGAGGAGCACCGACTCGTGGTTGCCGCGCCGCTCGCGCTCGGAGCCGTCGAGCGACGTCCGGTTGCGGATCGCGACGAGGACGTCCTGCAGGCGGCTGCGGCGTGGATGGTGAGAGTGGACGTCGCCGGTTGCGACGGTCGGCACGCCGAGCGTGGCTGCGAGCTCGGTCAGGGCGGCGTTCCGGCGCGCGTCGCCGCGCTCGTAGGGCCGCTGGAGCTCGACGTAGAACGCGCCGGGGAAGGCACGTGCGAGCGCGGCTGCGCCGTTCGGGTCGGTGACGGCGAGCCCGTTGCGGGCACAGCCCGAGAGGCAGACGAGCCCCTCGGCGTGCTCGGCGACCAACTCGGCGCTCGTTGCCGCCGGAAGCAGGTCACGCTCCCGCCCCTCTGCCCGTGTGCGGGCGTGCGCGTCGGTCAGGATCCGGCAGAGGTTCTCGTAGCCGCGGCGGGACTCGCACAGCAGCGTGATGTGACGTTCTCCCTCGAGTGTCACCTCGGCGCCGGTGATCGCGCGCAGCCCGAGGTGCTTGGCGGCGTGGGCGAACTCGAGCGATCCGTAGACCCCGTCGTGGTCGGTGAGCGCGAACGCGTCGTAGCCGAGCTCGACCGCGCGTCGCGGCGAGCTCCTCGGGCTGCGAGGCGCCGTCGAGGAACGAGTAGGCCGAGTGCGCGTGCAGCTCGACGTATCCGGCGCTCATGTCTGCGTCTCATCGTCTAGCCCCGCTGCGTGAACCACGTGCCGGCCTCTGCGTCGCGGTAGACGACGGCGTTCTCGCCCGTCTCGAGGACGAGGTCGAAGTAGCGGCGGTCGACGGGCTCGTCCGTCCACCAGCGGTCGACGATCCGCCATTCCTCGCGGATGCTCGCGACGCGCTGCCGGTTCACGCGATGCGGGATGCCGTCGCTGTGCGCCTGGACGAGCGCAGGGCGCGGCGCGTTCAGTCGTCGCGGGGTACGAGCAACGCGCGTGCTTCCGGAATACGTGACCACGGTGCCACCTCCACCACCATCGAAACCCCACCTGCGCCGACGGCTGCTTTCACCTGGCGCAGACCCTCTTTCAATCTCCCCTGAACCACTTCTCCCTCTGCCCGGACGAGCTCGAGCTGCTCACCGGCGCTGTCGGCCAGCTCGACCGCCTCGAGCCGCAGCTTGAGCACCGGCGCCGGGATCTCGGCCAGCTTCGGCGCGAGCGCGAGCCGGAGCCGAGCAGGATCGGCGGTCGGGTCGCGGAGCGTGACCGCCCGTCGCCACGAGGCGCCGCCGACGAGCCGCGCCCAGAGGGCGAGCTTCCGCGGCGGGCGCCCCGCGCGCTCGGGTCGTGCGAGCAGGCCGTCGATGAGCACCCCGAGCCCTCGCCGTAGCGTCAGCTCCTGGCCGACTGCTTCCGGGAACTCGAGCGTCTCGACGAGCGACATCGGTGGCTTCCGAGGTTCCACCTTGCCGTCGTGCTCGCCTCTCGCCAGGCCCCAGGCGCGCCGGCCGTCCGGCCCCAGTCGTTCGGCCACGGCGCCACCGGGGAGCCCGGCAAGCTGTCCAATCGTTCGTACTCCAAGCTCTTCGAGATCCTCGTAGCGCTCCCGGTCGAGCGGGAGCAGCGTCATCGGCAGCGGAGCGAGGAACTTCCGCGTCCGGTCGTCGGAGACGATCAGCATCTGCCCGGGCCGCGCGACGTTTGCCGCCGCGAGTGCCGCGAACCGCCGCTCGGCCGCTCCGGCCCGGGCATCCCAGGCCGGCCCGACTGCTGCCAGCGCCCGCTTGAGGGCCGGCTCGAGCCCGCCGTAGAGGCGCTCCACGCCGCTCGACTCGAAGTACACGGTTCCCGGCTCGGCCGGCTCGACCGCGAACCCGGAATCCTCGAGCCGCCGCAGGATCTCCTCCCAGGCCTGCTCGACTCCCGCGGGATCATGCTCGACGAGCGCGAGGCCCGGGCACGTCGCGAGCGCCTCCCCCAGGCGCATCCCCGGCCGGACGCCCTTGGCCTGCGCCGCAGCGGTCACCGAGCCGATCAGCGCCTCGGTTCCGGGCTGCGGCGACAGCGCTGCGGGCTCCGTCTCCAGCCCCGGCCGCAGGCGCAAAGCAGCCCGTAGGTCGAAGGCAGGGATGACGAGAGCTGCGATCACGGAACGTATGTTCTATACGAACACACGTTCCCCTGTCAAGTGCTTCTTCGGCTCTCAGGTCCAGAACGCCGGTTCGAACTGAGCGACCGCCTCGCGCACCCAGTCGACGAGGTCTACCGGGGCCCACTCCATCTCGACGCCGTCCCGAAAGGACAGCCGGAAGCGCGGGCTCTCGTTCACCTGCACGTCGATAGGCGCGCGGGACTTGGCACGGAAGCGGGCGAGCTCGGCGCCGTCGGCGATCGGCTGGTCGAGGAAGTCGCGGCTCTCGAATGTTTCGTCCGGCGGGACGCCGGCCACGTTGATCAGGTAGCCGAACGCGTCGGCGGTCAGCACGGCGGCGGGCAGGAAGCGGTGCTTGGTCAGGTTGTTGACGTGCTCGAGGATCGCGAGCGGGTGCAGGTCGGGGCGGTCGAACCGGTGGAAGGGCTGCATCGCCTCGATCAGCGCCGCCCACTCCTCGGGGACACCCTGCAGCGCCGCGCCGCCCTGGACGCGCCAGTCCTTCTCCCGCTTGACGACCGGGAACGCCGTCTGCCGGCCCGGCTTGCGGCCGCCGAGCAGCACGAGCTGCCAGACGAGGTAGTCGAGCGTCGAGCGCAGGTTCCCGAGGATGTCGCTGAAGATCAGCGCCAGCTCCTCGAGCGGCGGCTCCGACTCGACGCTCCAGCGGAACGTGTGCCAGCCGGTCTCGGGGTCGTACTCGAAGATGATCGCGTACGGGCTCGCCGCGAGATAGCTCTCGAAGAGGTCGTCGTAGGCCTGGCGGTGCTCCTCTGCGCGCCGAAGCTTGGCGCGCACGCCGGTCAGATCAGCCATTCCGACCCACCCGCGCCATTACGATCAAGCCTATCGACGTCGAGCAGCCTTTCCACACCGACCTCGGCTACTACGAGGGCCGCGCCGACGGGATCGCCACCGTGAACGGGATCACGGTCGACGAGGCCCGGCTCGACCTCGCCCGCCGCCACGGCTACGAGAGCTGGGACGCGCTCATCTCGCACGTCGAGGCGCTCCGCGACGGCAGCGAGCCGCCTCCGCCCTTCATGCTCGCCTACCGCGCCGTCGAGGAGACCGACAAGGCCGCCCTCGTCGCGCTCCTCGATGCGCATCCCGAGCTGATCCAGGCGCGCGGGACAAACGGGAACGACCTGCTCGGGATGGCCGGCGACCTCGAGCTCGTCGAGCTGCTGCTCGAGCGCGGCGCCGACCCGAACCGCGGCAACGACTACGGGTGGACGAAGCTGCACCAGGCCGGCTACTCGAACCGGCCGAAGCTCGCGCAGCTGATGCTCGACGCCGGCGGCCGGCTCGACCTCTCCGCCCGCGGCGACGGCGGCACGCCGCTGATCGCCGCGCTCTTCTGGGGGCACCGCGAGGTCGTTCCGCTGCTCGGCCTCGAGCCCGGCAACCTTCGTGTCGCAGCCGGCCTCGGGCTTCCGGAGCTGATCGACGAGCTCGCCGGGACGGCCCGCGCGGGAGCGCACCGAGCCTTCTATCGCCCCCACGGCGGCTTCCCCGCCTGGGAGCCCACCGACGACCCGCAGGAGGTGCTCGACGAGGCGCTCGTCTGGGCTGCGAAGGCCGACCGGGTCGACGTGCTGCCGCAGCTCGTCGGTCTCGGAGCGCGCGTCGAGGCCGACCCCTACCGCGGCACCGCACTGATCTGGGCGGCGGCGAACGGCCGAGTCGGTTCGATCCGGAAGCTCGCAGAGCTCGGCGCCGACCCGAACCGGCGAGCCACCTTCGGCGGCCCGGACCACGGAGAAGGGGTGACTGCCCTCCACCTGGCCGCGCAGTCCGGGAAAAGCGAGGCCGTCGAGGCATTGCTCGAGCTCGGCGCGGACCCGACGATTGCCGACGGCTGCCACGACGCCACACCGGCGGGCTGGGCCGACTACGGCGGCCACGGCGAGCTCGCAGCGCGTCTACGCGACCTGGCCGGCTAGGAGAGCGCCCCGGCCCAGGCGCGACCGAGGGCGACAGCGGCGACCAGGAGCAGCGCCGCGGCGCCGGCGAACCAGGCGCTGATGTCGCGAGTCTCGGTCGCCCGGCCGAAGCTGCTTCCGACCCGCTGGTAGAAGGTCGCGAGCTCCCGGCTGTCGGTCGCAGTCGCTGTGCGGCCGCCCGTGAGCTTTGCAATCGCCTTCATCAGCGGCGGATCGGGAGCGACCTTCGGCGCGTAAGGGCCGTAGCCGAGGACGCCCTTCTTCGTCCCGAGCGCGACCGTGTCGACTGGGATCCCCGCGTCCTTCGCGAGCGCGGCAGCCTCGAGCGGCTGCACCCGCCCCTGGTTCTGCTTGCCGTCCGAGAGCAGCACGATCGCGGCAGGCAGATTGCGGCCGGGGAGCCGGAAGACACCGTCCCGCGTCAGGGAGCTCTGGGCAAGGCGGGTCGCGGTCACGAGGCCGGTGCCGATCGCGGTTCCGGAATCGGCCTGCAGCAGGTCGAGGGCCTCGCTGATCCGATCGTGGTCGGCGGTCGGGGCGGCAAGTACCTGCGAGCTGTCGCTGAACTGGACGAGCCCGACCTTGAATCCCGCAGGAAGGCGCTGAACGAAGCCGCGCATCGCCGCGACCGCCGCGTCGAGGCGCGTCGGCTCCACATCGCGCGCGCTCATCGAGCCCGAGACATCGACGAGCAGCACGATCGTCGCGTTGTCGACGCGAACGGGCAGGCGCGCTTGCGGGCGCGCTGCGGCACCCGCAGCGAAGGCCAGCGCCGCGACGAGCAGCGCAACCGGAACGAACCGGCGCCGCGACGCTTTGTGCGCCGAGGCAACCGACTCGAGCACGGTGAGGTTCGTGAACGCCACCGGTGAGCCAGGCTGCCGTCGCATCAAGATCACGAGCACCCCGAGCACTGCGAGAACGCCGATCAGGGCGAGGAGCATGAGCGGAGCGCCAAAGCCCATCGTCTCTTGAGTGTGCGCCCTACCAGGGCAAAGTGCAATGCCTGATCAGGCGACGATCTCGGCCGCGGGCCCGACCATCCGCTCATAGCGTGGAACCGTCTCGAGCAGGTCGACCTGCGTGCAGAACGCGATGTCGGCCTCGAGGCCCGGAGGGCCGTACGTACGTGCCGCGAACCCGTCGGCCGGGCTCGGGAACGACGCCGCGAGCAACTCGGCCGCACGAGCGGCGTCGGTGCGCACGCCCGGAAGCTCGGCCACGATCCGGCCCGCGCAGTAGGCGTCGTCGATCGCGAACCCTCCCTTGAACCCGGCGCAGAAGACGATGACATCGTCGCCGGCAGCATGCGCTGCGGCCGCGAGGGCAGACAGGTTCAGCAGCGACCCGATCAGCACCGTCTCGCATGCGGCAGCCGCCGTGAGGATCGTCGAGGTGCCGTTCGTCGTCGAGAGGATCAAGCTCCGCGCCGCCGGCCCGGCCGCGAACTCGACCGGCGAGGCACCGACGATCGAAGCCCTCGACGACGACACCGCTTCGCTCGCCGCCGACGACCGCGTCGTCTCCGAGCTCCGCCCGAAGCGCCTTCGCCTCCTCGATCTCACGGCAGCACAGCACCCGCTCGTAGCCGGCCGCCAGGGCCTGCGCGATCGACGACGTCGCCCGGATCACATCGACGACGATCCCGACCCGAGCCGAGAGCTGCTCGGCGGGTGTGAAGGCGACGTCGACAGGCACCCCGATACGCTAGTTCGGTGGAGCCCGAGCCGCGGTACTGCTACCGCCATCCTGACCGCGAGACCGGGCTTTCTTGCTCGGAGTGCGGTCGCCCGATCTGCTACGAGTGCATGACGCCCGCGCCGGTCGGCCTGCGCTGCCCCGAGCACTCGGGCAAGCCTCAGGGCGTCCGGAAGGTGGCGAGCACCGCGGAGCGGGTCGCCACGCGCAACGGACGCGTCGCCTATCCGGTCACGATCGCGCTGATCGCCGTGAACGTCGGCATCTTCCTGCTCGAGCTGGCGATCGGCGGCACGAGCGACGGCACCGGAAACTGGATCTACAAGCACGGCGCCCTCCTCGCGAACGGCGTCTACGACTACCGCGGCTTCGACCTCGTCCCCGGGCCTCCGGGTGCCGTGGTTCCCGGCGCCGCCATGGCCGGGACGACGCACGGCGAGTCGTGGCGATTGATCACGTCGGCATTCCTGCACGCCGGCTTCCTGCACCTCGGGCTCAACATGCTCGCGCTCTACTGGTTCGGGCGACTGCTCGAACAGCTGATCGGCAGCTGGCGCTACATCCTCCTCTACCTCACCTGCGGCGTCGCCGGATCAGCCGGAGCGCTCTGGCTGACACCGAACGGCATCACGGTCGGCGCCTCGGGCGCCATCTTCGGCGTGCTCGGCGCGCTCCTCGTCCTCGAGCGGAAGGGTCACATCGCCACCGGAGGCCAGATCCTCGGGCTGATCATCCTGAACCTCGTGTTCACGTTCGCGATGGCCGGCATCTCGATCGGCGGCCATCTGGGCGGCCTGACGGCAGGGATCGCCCTCATGCTGCTCTACATCCAGTTCCGCCGCTCGCCGGCGCTCTGCGTCGCGTCGGCCGTTGGAATCGCCGTGGTGTCGGTGATCGTCGCGTATTCGGTGGTCTAGCCCGCGGCCGGCTCCTTCGCGGTCCAGAGCAGCACGCCGACCTCGAGCAGGAACACGAGCGCCGCGCCGAAGGCGATCGTGGCCACCTACCCGCCGGCAGCGACGTACTCGACCTGCTCGGCCAGCGCCGCCTGCGCAGCCGCGAGGCGGGCCAGCGGCACCCGGTAGGGCGAGCAGCTGACGTAGTCGAGCCCGAGGGAGTGGCAGAACGCGATCGAGCGCCGCTCTCCCCCGTGCTCACCGCAGATCCCGAGCTTGATCGAGCCATTTGCGGCCCGGCCGCGCTCGACGGCGATCTGCATCAGGCCGCCGACGCCTTCGGTGTCGAGCACTTCGAACGGGTTCCGCTCGATCACGCCCTCGGTGAGATAGCGCGAGAGGAACTTGCCTTCGGCGTCGTCGCGGGAAACGCCGAGCGTGGTCTGCGTGAGGTCGTTCGTGCCGAAGGAGAAGAAGTCGGCGTGAGCGGCGATGTCGCCGGCCCGTATGCAGGCGCGTGGAAGCTCGATCATCGTCCCGACCGTGTGGGCCAGGTCGCCCGCCTCCTCGGCCCACACCTTCTCGGTCAACTCGCGCAGGCGGCGAAGCTCCTCGGCGAAGCCGACGAGCGGGTGCATGATCTCGACGTGCGGGGCCACGCCGCGGCGCTGCTCGACTGCGAGCGCGGCCCGGGCGATCGCGCGGATCTGCATCTCGTAGATCTCGGGGTACACGAGCCCGAGCCGGCAGCCGCGGAGGCCGAGCATCGGATTGGACTCGTGCAGGGCGCGAATGCGGGCGCGCATCTGCTCGTCCACGGCCTGATCCTCCGGCGGCAGGAACTCGTGCAGCGGCGGGTCGAGGAGCCGGATCGTCACCGGGAGCCCCTCCATCGCCTCGAAGATCCCCTCGAAGTCCGCCTGCTGGAACGGCAGGAGGCGCGCGAGGGCGTCGCGGCGGGCAGGCTCGGTGTCGGCGAGGATCATCTCCTGCATCACGGGCAGCCGCTCGTCGCCGAAGAACATGTGCTCGGTACGGCAGAGCCCGATGCCCTCGGCGCCGAACTCGCGGGCGCGGACGGCGTCCGCGGGTGTGTCGGCATTCGCGCGGACGTGGAGGCGGCGGTAGGTGTCCGCCCAGCCGAGGATCGTCTGGAAGTCGTCGTTCAGTTGCGGCGGGACGAGGTCGATCCGGCCGAGGTAGACCTGGCCGCTGCCACCGTCGATCGTGATCACGTCCCCCTCACGGAGCTCGTGACCGCCGAGCCGGATGACGCCGTCCTCGATGCTCAGGCCCTCGCAGCCGGCGACGCACGGCTTGCCCATCCCGCGGGCGACGACGGCCGCGTGGGAGGTCATCCCGCCGTGAACGGTGAGGATCCCCTGGGCGGCGATCATCCCGTGGATGTCGTCCGGCGTCGTCTCGTAGCGCACGAGCACGACCGGCTCGCCCTTCGCGCGCTCGACCGCCGTGTCTGCATCGAGGACGATCGCGCCGCTCGCTGCGCCTGGGCTCGCGTTCAGCCCCTTGGCGACCGGCTCCGGCGCTGTGTCCGGATCGATGCGCGGATGGAGCAGCTGGTCGAGATGCGCCGGATCGATCCTGACGACGGCCTCCTCGCGCGAGATGACGCCCTCGTCGACCATGTCCACCGCGGCCTTGATCGCTGCCGCTGCGGTGCGCTTCGCCGCCCGCGTCTGGAGCATGTAGAGCACATCGTCCTCGACGGTGAACTCGACGTCCTGCATGTCTCGGTAGTTCTCCTCGAGCCGGCGCATCGTCGCGAGCAGCTGCTCGTAGGCGGCCGGCATGAGGACGCCCATCGACTCGACGGGCTGCGGCGTGCGGATGCCGGCGACGACGTCCTCGCCCTGCGCGTTCACGAGGAACTCGCCGTAGACCTCCTTCTCTCCGGTCGACGGGTTGCGCGTGAACGCGACGCCGGTTCCGGAGCGGTCGCCCTTGTTGCCGAACACCATCTGGACGACGTTGACCGCCGTGCCGAGGTCGTCGGGGATGTCGTTGGCACGGCGATAGACCTTCGCGCGCGGCGTCTCCCACGAGTCGAACACTGCGCTCACCGCGCGCATCAGCTGATCGGTCGCCTCCTGGGGGAAATCGGCGCCCTTCGCGGCGCGGTAGATGCCCCGGTAGGTCTCGACCAACTCTGCGAGGTCGTCGTCGGTGAGGTCGGTGTCGAGCTTGGCGCCGCGCTCGCGTTTGAGCGCGCCGAGCGCATCCTCGAACGCGTGGCCGTCGATCCCGTCGACGACCTCGCCGAACATCTGGATCAGCCGCCGGTAGGAGTCGAACGCGAACCTTCGGTTTCCCGTACGGGCTGCGAGACCCTCGACCGCCTCGTCGTTCAGCCCGAGGTTGAGAATCGTGTCCATCATCCCGGGCATGGAGATCGCCGCTCCAGAGCGCACCGAGACGAGCAGCGGGTCGCGCGCGTCGCCGAAGCGCTTGCCGGTCTTCTCCTCCAGACGCCGGACGTGCTCTGCCACCTCGGTGTCGAGGCCTTCGGGGAGATCCGAGCTCGCCATGTAGGCGCGGCATGCGTCGGTGGTGATCGTGAAACCGGAGGGCACGGGCAGCCCGAGCGCCGTCATCTCCGCGAGGCCGATCCCCTTTCCGCCAAGGAGTTCGCGACCGCCATCGGCGGGCTCGTCGAAGCCATAGACGAAACGCCGGAGGGCCACGTCGGATTCCTATCAGTCAACGGCGGCGGCGCGCCCGGTACTCGGCGAGCCAGGCAAGAGACCGTAGCGCAAACCAGAACGGCGTGAAGACGACGTAGAACGTGAACATCGCGACCGCGAGCAGGAAGCACCAGAGCGTCCAACGCGCCTTCGAGACGGGCGGCTTCGGCTTCATGGGGCGCTCTGGCCGGTGTGAGTGCGCCGCTCGACCGTGCGGATGATGCGGAGCGCGATCTCCTCGATCGAGATGTCGGAGACGTCGATCACGGGGCACTTGAGCCGCTTCTGGATCGCGGCAGCGTGCTCGAGATCCTCGTAGATCTCGTTCAGGTCGGCGTAGCGCCGGTCGCCGCCCATCAGCTCGACCCGCTCGGTGCGGATCTCCGCGAGCCGGATCGCGTCGATCGTCAGCCCCACGATTCGGGTTGCATCGACCTCGAACAGCTCTGCCGGCGGCTCGATCCCCTTCACCAGCGGCACGTTCGTCGCCTTCCAGCCGAGGTAGCCGAGGTAGATCGAGAGCGGCGTCTTGGACGTCCGGGAGACGCCGACGATGACGACGTCGGCGGCGTCGAGCGCGCGGCCGAGACCGTCGTCGTTCTTGACGGCGAACTCGATCGCGGCGATCCGCTTGAAGTAGCTCTCGTCGAGCGGCGGGCGGGCGCCGGGACGGAGCTCTGCCTTCGTGCCGGAGACCTTTGCGACGGCTGCGAGCGGCTCGGCCAGGAGGTCGCAGTAGTCGACGGCGGCCTCGTCGCACAGCTCGCGCATGGCGGAGCGGAGGGTCGGCTCGACGATGGTGAAGATCGCGACGGCCCTCCTGCCCTCCATCCGCGCGAGCGCGAGCTGGAGGTCGGCGACGGTCTCGACGCGTGGATGGCGAACCGTCGTGAACGGCTGCTCGGGGAACTGCGCCTCGGTAGCCGCCACGACCCGGGTTGCCGTCTCCCCGGTCGCGTCGGAGACCACGTGCACCTCGACGATGCGCTCTTCGGCGCTCACCCCGTCCCTCCGGGCCACCGGCCGCTCGGGCCACGGCCGGGGACAGGCCCCATCACGAAGCGCCAACAGCCACGGCCCGAAATCGCTGTTTCGCCCAGAAATGCCTGCAAATCGCGATGTCCCGTCGAGACATGTCTGGGGACAGTCACCGTCACGAGAGTGACACGTTCGTTCCACAGTCGGTCTTTCAGGCCGTGGCTCTGACGGAGGGTCACGCGAGCTCTTTCGCGAAGATCGTGGTGGCCACGAGCGTTCCGTCGGGGAGCCCTGCGTAGCGTGGCACGGCGCCGATCTCGACCCAGCCTGACGTGCGGTACAGCTCCTCGGCGCCGCCGCCGGCAGTGTCGAGCACGAGCAGGGTCCGGCCCTTCTCGAGGGCGACTCGCTCGACCACCTCCATGAGCGCCAGCCCAATCCCCCGGCGGCGCGCGCTCGTGTGGACGATCAGCTTCTGAAGGTCGGCGCGGTGGCGGCCGTTCGGCCACTTCACAAGCCCGAGGTGCACCATCCCCACCACGACGTCGCCGTCCACCGCGAGCACGACTATCCGCGATCCGTCGTCGACCTCCGCGGCGACCTGCTCCGCGTACGCCTCGAGCGCGTCCTCACCGAGCGGCAGGACGAAGCCGATCGACGCACCGCTCTCGACCGCATCGCGCACGAGGGCCGCCACGCCGGACGCATGCCGGCGAAGCGCCCCGCCGTCCGCCTGTTCGATCCGAATGTCCATGGCCTGCAGCCTCCATTCTGCTTCCGCGCACGTCAAGCGTTCCGGGTAGGTTCAGGGAATGAGGGAGTTGGAGACCTACGAGGGCGCTGCCACGATCGAGAAGGTCGCCGCACTCGGGCGCAGGCGCGGATTCGTCTACCCCTCGTCGGACATCTACGGCGGGCTCGGCTCGGCCTATGACTACGGCCACTACGGCGTGCTCCTCAAGCAGAACGTGAAGGCCGAGTGGCAGCGCGCGATGGTGCAGGAGCGGGACGACATCGTGATGCTCGACTCCGCGATCATCCTGCACCCGCAGGTTTGGGTCGCCTCCGGCCATGTCGGTGGCTTCTCCGATCCGCTCGTCGACTGCCGCACCTGCAAGCACCGGTACCGCGCCGACCACATCGCCGATGCCGCCTGCGGCCGCCGGCCGTCGAAGCACCCGGGTCAGACTCCCGACTGCGACCTCACCGAGGCGCGCGCGTTCAACTTGATGTTCGAGACCTCGATCGGCCCCGTGCGCGACGAGGGCTCGCTCGCCTACCTGCGCCCCGAGACGGCGCAGGGCATCTTCATCAACTTCAAGAACGTCACCTCATCCCTGCGCGTGAAGCCGCCGTTCGGGATCGCCCAGATCGGCAAGAGCTTCCGCAACGAGATCACGCCCGGGAACTTCCTCTTCCGCACACGCGAGTTCGAGCAGATGGAGATGGAGTTCTTCGTGCCGCCCGCCGAGAGCGTCAAGTGGTACGAGTACTGGATCGCCGAACGGCGCCGCTGGTACCTCGACCTGGGCCTGCGCGACACGCACCTCCGCGTGCGCCCGCACGACCCCGACGAGCTTTCGCACTACTCGAGCGGCACGAGCGATCTCGAGTACCTCTTCCCGATTGGCTGGTCCGAGCTGGAGGGGATCGCGAACCGCGGCGACTTCGACCTGACCGCCCACGCCGAGGCATCGGGGACGAAGCTCGAATGGATCGGCCACGAGGAGCGCTACGTCCCGCATGTGATCGAGCCTGCGGCCGGCGCGGACCGTGCCACGCTCGCGTTCCTCGTCGACGCCTACGACGAGGAGGAGGTCAGCGGCGACGAGCGTACCGTGCTTCGCCTCCACCCCCGCCTCGCTCCGGTGAAGGTCGCCGTGCTCCCGCTGATCGGCAAGGACGACGGCCTCGTCGGCCACGCGCGGCCCCTGTACGAGGAGCTGCGCAAGGTGATGAGCGCCGAGTACGACGACTCCGCCTCGATCGGCAAGCGCTACCGCCGCCAGGACGAGATCGGGACGCCCTGGGCGCTCACGATCGACCACCAGACGCTCGAGGACGGCACGGTCACGATCCGCGACCGCGACTCGCTCGCGCAGGAGCGGATCCCGATCGACAGCGCACGCGCGCTGCTCGAGGACCGCCTCCGGCAGCCCTGGCAGCCGCGCTAGCCGTGGGCTGGCAGGAGCTCGCGCTCGAGAGCGAGGCCCTGCAGGGGAACCCGCTCGGTGACCCCGCGACCCGGCCGCTCTTCGTCTGGACGCCGCACGACTACGACGCCGAGCCGGAACGGCGCTACCCCACGATCTACCTGCTGCACGCGATGACCTCGCAGGCCCGCGCCTGGTTCAACGTCTCGCCGTTCACTCCGTCGCTTGCCGAGCAGCTCGACGCCCTGTCGCTCGACGCGGTGCTCGTCGCCGTCGACGGCTTCACATCGCTGGGCGGTGCGCAGTGGATCGACTCGCCGGCGATCGGCGACTACGGCCGTTACCTCTGCGACGACGTCGTCGGCTATGTCGACGCGCGGTTCCGAACGCTCCCAGAGGCGCCCCACCGCGGGCTCGCTGGAACGTCGTCGGGCGGCTTCGGGGCGATGGTCTGGTCGATGCTCAGGCCCGATCTGTTCGGCGGCTTCGCCACCCACGCCGGCGATGCGCTGTTCGACGTCACGCTCGGCGCGGAGCTCGCCCCGGCCGCGCAGGCACTCCGGAACCTCTACGGAGGCTCGTTCGAGGCGTTCTGGGCCGATTTCCGCTCCGGCCGGCCGGTCTTCGAGAACCAGACCGATCCGCTGCTCCAGAACGTCTATGCCACCGCCGCCGCCTTCTCAGCTACAGCGGACGGCGCGGTCGAGCTGCCGTTCAGCCTCGACACCGGGATCGTGCTTCCCGAGATCTTTGCTCGCTGGCTCGCGTGGGACCCGGTTCGCTTGGCCTCGAAACACGCCGAGGCGCTGGCCGGGCTCCGTGCGATCTGGGTCGATGCGGGCCGTCGGGACGAGTACCGCCTCGACCTCGCCGCGGTGGCGTTCCGCGACGCCGTCACCGCCGCCGGACCGGCCGCGGACGTCCTGCATTTCGAGCTTTTCGACGGTGGCCATCGCCGACTCGGCCGACGGCTTGCCGAGAGCCTGCCGCATCTAGCCAAACGCCTTGCAGGCCTCTAGGCTAGTTTTGCGAAATCTGAACCGCATGTTCCATCATCAGTGCCCCCCTTGAGGCCTGCTGGCCCGAGGCGAAAGTTCACGCCAAAAAAGTCAAAGGAGACGAATGCTCCTCGCAACAACGTTTTTGACCTTCTTGTGGTCGCTGATCGTGATCTTCTTCATGGTCATCTTCTTCATCCTGCTGTTCCACGTGATCATCGACCTCTTCTCGAGGCATGACGCGTCGGGCCTGAAGAAGACGGCCTGGGTCATCTTCCTCATCGTGCTGCCGTTCCTCGGACTGTTCGTCTACTACATCACGAACGCCGACGGCATGGCCCAGCGCCAGATGAAGGCCATGAAGCAGCAGCAGCAGGCCGCGGATGACTACATCAAGAGTGTCGCGTCCACGACCGATCCGACTCAGCAGATCGCGCAGGCCAAGGCCCTGCTCGACGCCGGCACGATCACGCAGGACGAGTACGAGAAGCTGAAGGCAAAGGCGCTCGCCTAAACATCGAGCGCTTCCCGCGCGGACAGGCGTTGGTGGCGGCGAGCAGTCGCGCCACCAGCGCCCGCCGCGGGATCACCCCTAGAATCCGCCCGGCATGTGGCGGGTCGAATCATTGCTCTGGTCGTTCCTCGCGAACGCCCTCGCCCTCTGGGTCGTGATCGTCGTCTTCTCCGGGGTGACGATCGGCGGAGTCGCCGATCTCTTCGAGGCGGCGATCGTCTTCGGGCTGCTGAACACGTTCGTCAAGCCGCTGCTCAAGCTCGTGACTCTTCCGCTCGCGGTGATCACGCTGCGGCTGATCTGGTTCCTCGTCGCGATGCTGATGCTCGAGGTCACGACGTGGATCGTGAGCAGCTTCAACATCCACGGGTTCCTCACCCTGATCTGGGCGACGCTCCTGATCTGGGCGGTCAACCTGGTGCTCGACCTGGTACCGGGCCCGTGGCGCGGCACCCGGCGCGACCACCGGGCGATGACCCGCAGCCGCTAAGCGCTCAGGTCGTAGAGCGTCACCCCGCCGACGGCGGTCGAGGTGAAGTTCTGCTCGACCCAGGTCGCAATCGCGCTCGAGGAGGTCGAGCTGCCCGCTCCGGGGCCGCCGCCGCCCCGGCCGCTCGCGACGAAGTAGTGGATCTTCCCGGCGGCGACATACGCTTCGAACTGCGCGAGAGTCGGTGACGGGTCTGTGCCGTTGAAGCCGCCGATTGCCATCACGGGCTTGCCGACGCCGAGTTGGACGCCGGCGGCACTGTTGGCACCGACGATTGCGGCCACCCAGCGGTAGCTCGAGGCGTTCGCCGAGAGGACGGCGACGAGCGCGTTGCTCGGTGTGCCCGAGTTGAGGAGACCGCCCAGCGGGCCGGCGCCCTGACCGAGCCCGGCGCCGCCGGTCGGCGAGAAACCGCCGGGAGGCCCGCCGAACGCGCCGGTCGCGCCGCCCGGGGGCGCGAACCCGCCGCGGCCGCCCCCGCCGCCGGGACCACCCTGCCGGACCGATCCGGCGGGGCCGGCGCTCGGAAGGGAGCCCGAGTGCGCGGTCGAGGCCGTCTGTGCGGCATAGGCGGCCGGAGCGGCGAGGGCGAAGACGAGCGAACTGAGCAGCACGGCGCGTCCGACTGCGCGGTTGCCACCCCAGACGGCGGGCCCGGCGGCGACGAACACCGCGGAGGCGATCCCGGCGACAAGCACCGCAAACCGAAGCGCCGGATGCCAGGTGGGCGTCCGGTCGAGCAGGACGAACCCCCAGGCAGCGGTGACCGCAAGAGCCGTGGCGAGGGCGAGCCGGGCCAGGAGGTTCTCCCGGCGCGCCCACGTCCACGTGACCCCGATCCCGACAAGTGCCCCGATGGCGGGCGCGAGGACAACCGTGTAGTAGGGATGGATGATTCCCTGCATGAAGCTGAACACGAGGCCCGTGACGACGAGCCAGGAGCCCCAGATGAGCACCGCGGCCCGCTTTCCATCGGTCCGCGCGGCCCGCCGCGTGCCCCAGAGCAGGACGCCGATGAAGAAGAGGGCTGCGGGCAGGAGCCAGGAGATCTGCGTTCCCATCTCCGAGCCGAAGAGCCGCGTGATCCCGGTCGGGCCCCACATGCTCCCGCCCGCCCCGCCGCCGGCACCTGTTCCCGTGCCGAAGAGCTGGCCGCCGACGACGCTCCCGCGCTCGTTGCCCGTGATCCGACCGAGGCCGTTGTAGCCGAAGATCAGGTTCAGGATGCTGTTGTCCTGCGAGCCACCGATGTAGGGCCGGCTCGAGGCGGGCCAGAGCGTTACGATCGCCACCCACCAGGCCGCTGCCGCCAACATCGCCGCGCCCGAAGCGAGCAGCTGCAGGAGCCTGCGGCCGAGCGACACCGGCGCCGCGAGGAGATAGACGGCCGCGAACCCCGGGACGACGACGAACGCCTGCAGCATCTTCGTCAGGAAGCCGAAGCCGATCAGGACGCCCGCGAGCACGAGCCACCGGGTGCCGCCGCGCTCGAGCGCGCGGGTCAGCCCGTAAGCGGCAGCGACGAGCAGGAGCGTCAGCAGCGCATCGGGGTTGTTGAACCTGAACATCAGCGCGGCAACGGGCGTCAGGGCGAACACGGCGCCTGCGAGCAGGCCCGCCGGCGCCGAGAACCGCCTCCTGACGGTCGCGTAGAGAAGCGCTACGGCCGCAACGCCCTCGAGCGCCTGCGGGACGAGGATGCTCCACGCGTTGACTCCGAAGAGACGAGCCGAGATGTCCATCACCCAGAGCGACGCGGGCGGCTTGTCGACGGTGATGAAGTTCGACGAGTCGAACGAGCCGAAGAAGAACGCCTTCCAGCTCTGCGAGCCGGCCTGGACGGCGGCCGAGTAGAACGAGTTGGCGTAACCGCTGGCCGCGAGATCGACGAGGTAGAGGAACGCGGTCGCCGTGAGCAGGCCAAGCAGAGCGGGACGCACCCAGACCGGGTCGTCGGCGCGGCCGCGCAGGAGCGCGCGCAGCGGGGAGGGGCGCGCAGCGCGCTCCGCGCGAGCCACAGCATCGGGAGTGGTCGTGCTCACAGCGCACCCACCGGGGCCGCCCGGCGCTCGCGGAAGACCCACGAGCGGAGCAGCGCGAACCTGAGGATCGTCGCGAGCAGATTCGCAGCGACGAGCGCGGCCAGTTCGACCGCGCGGGTCGGATCTGGAACGAGGGCGTGCAGGAGCTCGAGCGAAGATGCAGTGAGTCCCAGGGCGAGGCCGAACACGATCAACCCCTGGAACTGGTGGCGGACGCTGTTCGCCGAGCCTCGGATCGCGAAGGTGAAGCGCCGGTTTGCGGCGGTGTTCGCGATCGCGGTCAGGAGCAGCGCGAGCGCGTTCGCAGCCTGGGCCCCCAGCATCGACCGGAAGAGCAGGAAGAGCAGCGCGTAGGCGAGCGTCGAGAGCACGCCGATCGACGCGAACCGAACCACCTGCCCCCCGAAGCTTGGCTCGGGCCCTGCAACGGCGAGCGCCTGAGGCCTCGTGCGAACATCGCGAAGGAGCCGGGCGACGCCGCGGAGATCGGCGAGAGCGGTCGCAACGATGTCGACCCGCGAATCGGGATCGTCGACCCAGTCGACCGGAACCTCGTGGATCCGCATCCCCGCGCGCTCGGCGAGCACGAGCAGCTCCGTGTCGAAGAACCAGGCGCGGTCACGCACGAGCGGCAGAAGCTCACGGGCGCGGTCGGCCCGGATCGCCTTGAAGCCGCACTGCGCGTCGGAGAACCGCGCGCCGAGAGCGACGTGGAGAATCGTGTTGTACGAGCGCGAGATCAGCTCGCGCTTGGTTCCGCGCACGACCCGCGAGCCGCGGGCGAGCCGCGTTCCGATCGCGAGGTCGCTGTGCCCCGAGAGCAGCGGCGCGACCAGCGGCAGGAGCGCCGACAGGTCGGTCGAGAGATCGACATCCATGTAGGCGAGCACCCGGGCGTCGCTCGAACGCCAGACGGCGTCGAGTGCGCGGCCACGCCCCTTGAGATCCAGGCGCATTGCCCGCACCGAGCCGAGCTCTGCGGCAAGCTTTGTTGCGATCTTCCAGGTGCCGTCGGTGCTGCCGTTATCGGCGATCGTGACTCGGGCCGAGAACGGGAATCGCGTGGTCAGGTAGTCGTGGAGCCGCCGAATGCTCCGATCGAGCGATCCCACCTCGTTGAAGACTGGGATCACGATCTCGACCTCGGGCGGGTCGTAGGCCGTCGACGCCGTCCCTGCGGCGGGGATTGCGATCTCGGGTGCCTGTGCGAGGCTCATCCCGAGCAGTGTCCGGGCCTGCCGTTACAGCTCCCTGAACGGTCCCTGTGAGAACGATGTGAGCGTTAGATGGGCTCGTCCCGCGTGAACGGCCCGGGCTCCGCGTCGCCCGTGTTGATCGTGCCCGCAGGCTCGATCAGCAGGATCTCGGCTCCCTCGTCCGAGCGCGGGCAGTGCTCGACGCCCCGCGGCACGACGAACATCTCCCCCGGTCCGAGCTCGACGTCGCGATCGCGAAGCTGAATCGTCAGGCGCCCGGACAGCACGAGAAAGAAATCGTCGGTCTCGGGGTGCGAATGCCAGACGAACTCGCCCCTGGCCTTGACGACGACGAGCTTGTAGTCGTTGAGGTACCCGACGATCCGGGGGTCGAAGGCTTCGTCGATCCGTCGCGAGCTTCTCGGCGAGGTTCACCTTGTCGTTCATGGGCTCCTTTCGAGCATCCAGTGCTGCGGCAAAACCGTAGAGCTCATTCTCGCACCGGCGCGCTGGTGCCACGCTGGGGCTAGGCTGACGTCGTGGCGGAAGAGTCGCTCACCATCATCGACAACCGAACCGGCGAGCAGGTCACGCTGCCGATCGTCGACGGTGCGATCCGCGCGACGGAGCTTCCAGCGGTCGTCTCGTACGATCCGGCCTTCCTGAACACCGCCGCCTGCCGGAGCGCGATCACCTACATCGACGGCGACGCCGGCATTCTCCGCTACCGCGGCTACCCCATCGACGAGCTCGCGGAGACCGCCGGCTTCCTCGAGACCGCCTACCTGCTGCTCGAGGGCGAGCTGCCGACGACCTCTCAGCTCGCGACCTGGGAGGACCAGGTTCGGTACCACACCTACGTCCACGAGAGCGTCACGAAGTTCCTCGAAGGCTTCCGCTACGACGCGCACCCGATGGGGATGCTGCTCGGCGCGGTCGGAGCCCTCTCGACCTTCTACCCCGACGCGAAGGAGATCTTCGATCCCGAGAACCGCCATCTGCAGCGGGTCCGGCTGATCGCGAAGCTCCCGACGATCGCCGCGTACATCTTCCGCCACTCCCACGGCCTGCCCTACGTGCTGCCGCGGAACGACCTCGACTACGTCGGCAACTTCGTCAACATGACGTTCGAGATCGGCGGCCGTCACGACCCGAACCCTGTGCTCCAGCGCGCGCTCGAGATCCTGCTGATCCTGCACGCCGACCATGAGCAGAACTGCTCGACGAACGCCGTGCGCGGGGTCGGCTCCTCGCACGTCGACCCGTTCTCGGCCGTCTCGGCCGGGATCGCCGCGCTCTACGGCCCGCTTCACGGCGGCGCGAACGAGGCGGTCCTGCGGATGCTCGACGAGATCGGCGACAAGAAGAACATCCCGGGCTTCATCGAGGCGGTCAAGGCAGGCCACGGACGGCTGATGGGCTTCGGGCACCGCGTCTACAAGAGCTACGACCCGCGCGCCAAGCTGATCAAGCAGGTCGCCGACTCGGTGTTCGCCGAGACAGGCGTCGACCCGAAGCTCGAGATCGCGCTCGAGCTGGAGAAGATCGCGCTCGAGGACGAGTACTTCATCTCGCGGCGGCTCTATCCGAACGTCGACTTCTACTCGGGCCTGATCTACAAGGCGATGGGCTACCCGACCGACTACTTCACGGTGCTCTTCGCGCTCGGCCGGCTGCCGGGCTGGATCTCGCAGTGGGAGGAGATGCTCACCGACCCGGAGCAGAAGATCGCCCGGCCGCGGCAAGTCTACGTCGGCGAGGACATGCGGCATTTCGTCCCGATCGGCGAGCGTGGATAGGGTGCGGGCGTTCTCGAGAGGCTCTCGCGCGCCCCGTAGGTTCGCGACTCTGCTCGCGCTTCCGATGATGGTCCTCGCGATCGCTGCGGGCGCAGCGGCCAAGGGCACCCCTCTCACCGTTGCCCTCCCTGCCTCGATACCTCACGCTCACAGCCCGTGGACACTCACGGTTCGGACGGCTCACGCCCGGCCGAGTTACCGGCCGGTGCTCGTGATCCTCGACAGGGACGGCAGCCTCGGCGGCGTGTTCCACGGCATCCGGATCGCACCGGGCGTCTATCGCATCACGATCGTGTTCCCCCACGCAGGCTCGTGGCGGTACCAGATCTCCGATCCGGTTCTGGGTGACTGGTCGTTCGTGGCACCGCACGTCACAGCCTGATCGGTTGAATCCAATCGACGTCAGCGGCGTCGGGAGGTGATGAACGGCCAACGATTGGGAAGAACCTGCGGTATCCGCTCTCCATCGGAAGGAGCACCAATGGGAACATCTGCCAGACGGTTCGTCTTCGCCCTCCTGATCGCCGCACTCGCCGCGATCGGGGTGTACGGCATCGCCGCCGGGGCCGCAACGAAAGCCACGGCGCCGCACAACACCCAGCCGCCCGCCATCAGCGGGACCACAACCGAGGGGCAGACGCTGACTGCCTCGACAGGGAACTGGAGCGGCACGACACCGTTCACCTACGCCTACTCGTGGCGCCGTTGCGATAAGACCGGCGGAAGCTGCTCAGCCATCAGCGGTGCAACCTCGAGCACTTACACCCTCGCGAGCATCGACGTCGGCAACACGCTGCGCGTTCGTGTGACGGCCTCGAACAGCGCCGGCTCGAGCAACGCGACCTCGGTGCCGAGCGCCGTCGTCGCTGCCGCTCCCACGACCACGACCGGGACAACGACCACTACCCCGAACCCGCCGGCGAACGGATGCCCGTCTGGAAACGGCCCCGTGCCGGTCAGCCAGGTCTCGCTTCCTGCTCGCCTGCTCATCGACGCCGTGAGCTCGTCACCGTCGGTGATCGGGAAGAGCATCCAGAGCTTCACCCTGCGCGTGACGGTCAAGAACACGTGCTCGCAGCTCGTTACGGGAGCGCTCGTCTACGTGACCGCGGTTCCGTACAACATGTTCGCGATCCCGGCCGAGGCGACCAGCGACTCGAACGGGGTGGCGACGCTGACCATGAATCGCCTCAAGGGCTTCCCGGTCAGCTCGAAGCAGACGGTCCTCGTCCTGTTCATCAGGGCCCGCAAGGACGGCGAGAACCTGCTCGCCGGTATCTCAGTGCGTCGGCTCGTCTCGCTGCACGTGAACCAGAGCCAGTAATCAATGATTGGTCGGGCCCCGCTCGTCAACGAGCGGGGCCCGACCCGCTTTCTCACGCCGCGGGAGGGCGTTCCATCAGCTTCGGGCCGGGCTTCCCGAAGCCGAACTTCTCGTACAGCCCGTGAGCGTCGCCGGTGTGGAGGAACCAGGCTCGATCGGCATACGGGCCGCGCTCGACCATCTCGGCGATCAACTCGACCCCGAGGCGTCGCCCCCGGTGCTCGGTGAGGACGTAGACGTCCGCGAGGTACACGTCCGGTACGCCGAAGGTCTCGACGGCCCGGCAGAACCCGACCTGACGCCCGTCGTGATAGAGCCCGACCACGCGGGTTGCGGCGCGGACCAGGCGCTCCTGATGCTCGTACTCCCGTCCGGGCGCCCAGTAGGACTCCTCCGAGATGTAGCGGTGAACCGCTGCGACGTCGATCCGTTCCGGGTCGTCGTCGACCTCGTAGCCGTCGCCGAGGTCGCGCTTCATGCGGAGAGCGTTCGAAGCCGGAAGCCTCCGTGCTCCTCGTAGGAGGACGTGACGACCGCGAGCGCCTCGCGGCGCGCCCGGTCGCCGAGCCCGGCGGCGGCCGCATCCTGGAGCGGAGTCGAGAGCAGCTGCTCGATTCCGGCGAGCCCCTCGGGTGAGAGGCCGAACGAGCCGGCGGCGTGAGCGCGGCACACTGCGCCGCCGGCGCGCGCCGAGAACCCGACCAGGCCGTCGGCGCCGCATTCGACACACGCGGTCACGTGCGGCAGGTAGCCCGAGAGCCAGAGAAGCTTGAGCTGGAAGGAGAGCGCGAGCGGGTCGAGCTCGGGGCGGGCCGCGCCCGGCGCCGTCTCGTCGAGCAGGTCGAGGAATCGCGTCAGCGCGGTGAACGCGCGGTCATTCGCCTCGGGCTCACCGTAGAGGCGGAGCATGGCCTCCGAACCGATCAGCCCGGCGGCGAGGCGATAGCCGTTCTCCCGGGTCGCATGATGCGAGGCGATCAGCTCGACGCCGGTCACAGTCTGGAGCTCGCCCGAGCCCTCGTGCAGCATCAGCTCGACGTGCGAGAGCGGCTCGAGCCGGGCGCCGAAGCGCGACTTCGTCTTCCGGATCCCCTTCGCGATCGCCCCGATCCGCCCACGGTCGCGGGTGTAGAGATGCAGGATCCGGTCGGCCTCGGAGAAGCGCAGGGAGCGGAGGACGACCGCCTGGGTCTTGTACGTGCGGCCCACCGTCGCAGTCTAGGCGGGGCGGCGGCCTGCGAGATCGAGCGGCGAGAGCTGGCAGGCCGGGCAGTACCACGTGCCGCGACCGCCGCTGCGGATCTTCTCGATCGGCGTGCCGCAGCGCTCGCAAGGCTCGCCGGCGCGGCCGTAAACCTTGAACTCGTGCTGCATCCCGCCCGATCCGCCGTCGGGAAGCGCATAGTCGCGGAGCGTCGAGCCCTGGCGGGCGATTCCGACCTCGAGAGCCTTGCGGATCGCTTTGTGGAGTGCGCGCACCTCGGTCGGCTCGAGGCTCCGCGCCTCCCGAAGCGGATGAATGCGGGCACGCCAGAGCGCCTCGTCCGCGTAGATGTTCCCGACTCCTGCCAGCGTGCGCTGGTCGAGGATCGCCGCCTTGATTGGCGCCTTCCGGGTCGCGAGCCTCTTCCCGAGCTCCTTCGCCGTGAACGCCGCCTCCAACGGCTCGGGACCGACCCGCGCGTCCAGGTACGGGTCGAGCTCTCCCGGCTCGAGCAGAAGCCACGTGCCGAACCGCCGGACGTCGCGGTAGGCGACGTCCGATCTGTCGTCTAATCTGACAACCGCCCGACGATGTGGGTCGTCGGGAAGCGCTCCCTCCGGCCCATGGCGAAATGACCCCGTCATCCGGAGGTGAACCAGCAGAGCCCGCCCCGACTCGAACCGAACAATCAAATACTTGCCGCGCCGATCGACTGCAGCGACCTGCTCACCCTCGAGCTCTCGCGCGACCAGATCGGGGTCGTCCGGGCGCGTCAGCCGCGCGTCCGAGATCTCGACCTGGTCGAGAGACCGCCCTTCGAGGACAGGCGCAAGCCGCCGTCGGACGCTCTCGACCTCGGGAAGCTCGGGCACGAGAACACGCTAGCGACCGCCCTGCCGGTCGCGACCGCCCGGGTTCGTTCCTACGTGATGACTTCGAGGAGCACAGGCTTGACCGGGCCGGGCTCGTCGGCGAGCTCGTAGGCCTCGAGGACATCGAGGGCCGCCTGATCCGCAGCGGCGTCGGAGCGTGCGTGGATCTCGGCGATCGCCTCTCCCTCCTCCACGAGGTCGCCGCGCTTGCGACGGCACACGACGCCGACCGCATGGTCGATGCTGTCGCTCTTCACGCGACGCCCTGCGCCAAGGTGGAGCGCAGCCGTACCGACCCGGATCGCGTCGAGGCCGACGACCGCGCCGCCCCGCGGAGCGATCACCTCGCGTACGACCGGTGCGTGCTCGAGCGCCGACTCGTCGGCCGTGCCGCCCTGGGCCTCGATCCAGCGGTTCCAGACGACCTCGGCCGACCCGTCCGCCACGGCAGCCTCCGCACGGGCCCGGCCTTCGGCCACGTCGATCCCGAGATCGGAGAGGGCGAGCAGGCGCGAGCACGCGTCGAGCACGAGCTCGGTGAAGTCGGCAGGCCCGTGGCCGCGTACCGTGGCGAGCGCCTCGCGCACCTCGAGCGCGTTGCCGACCGCCTCGCCGAGCGGCTGGTCCATGTCGGTCAGGAGGCAGACAACCTCGCGGCCGGCCTCCTGCCCGAGCGCGAGCATCGTCTCGGCGAGAGCGCGTGCGTCGTCGAGCGTCTTCATGAAGGCGCCGTTCCCGACCTTGACGTCGAGGACGATCGCCTGTGCGCCGGCGGCGAGCTTCTTCGACATGATCGAGGCGGCGATCAGGGAGAGCTGGTCGACGGTGGCGGTGACGTCGCGCAGGCCGTAGAGCGCCAGGTCGGCGGGAACGAGGGTCGCCGTCTGGCCGACGATCGCCATGCCGACGTCGCGCACCTGCTCGATCAGCTCCTCGGTGGTCAGGCCGACGCGGAAGCCGGGGATCGACTCGAGCTTGTCGAGCGTGCCGCCGGTGTGGCCGAGGCCGCGGCCGCTCATCTTCCCGAACGGGACGCCGCAGGCTGCGACGATCGGCCCGACGGCAAGCGTCGTCTTGTCCCCCACCCCGCCGGTCGAGTGCTTGTCGACGACCTTCCGGCCGAGCGCGCCGCCGAGGTCGATCGTCTCGCCGCTCTTGATCATCGCGTCGGTCAGAGCGAAGGTCTCGCGGGCCGAGAGCCCACGGAAGAAGACGGCCATGCAGAACGCAGCCATCTGGTAGTCCGGCACTTCCCCGCGCGAGTAGCCGAGGACGAGCTCGGAGATCTCGTCCGATGCGAGCTCCTCGCCGTCCCGCTTGCGCTGGATCAGCTCGACTGCCGAGATCACGGCTGGAGAAACGGCTTGCCGAGTACAGCGCGCGGGCGGCGTGCTGCCGCCGAGCCACGTATTCACGGTCGCCCCCACGTCGCCGAACTCGCCGTCCTCGAGCACACGCCCGGCCGCATTACGGCCCTGAACGTACGCGAGTAGGAGCGCGTGCTCGCGCGAGTGGTCGGTCGACGGCGTCGTCGGGTCGCAGCCGTGATCCGACGTGAGGATCAGCAGATCCCCCTCGCGCAGCGCATCGAGCAGGTCGGGCAGGCGACGGTCGAAGTCCTGCAGGCAGCGGTGGAAGTTCTCGGGATCGTTGCGGTGGCCCCAGAGCATGTCCGTCTCGACCAGGTTCGTGAAGATGAAGCCCTCGTCGACTCGGCGCAGGAGCTCCTCGGTCCGCTGGATCCCCTCGACGTTCGACTTCGTCGGGAACGACTCGTCGACGTCCTGGCCCGCGAAGATGTCGCCGATCTTCCCGACCCCGTAGACCGGCGTCCCGCGGCCGCGCATGATCGACATGTAGTTCGGCCTGGGCGGCTCGAGCGAGAAGTCGTGGCGATTCGGGGTGCGCTGGTAGTTCCCCGGCTCGCCCAGGAACGGCCGCGCGATCACGCGACCCACCGCATGGGGCCCGGTCAGGATCCCGCGCGCTACACGGCAGGCCTCGTACAGCTCCTCGAGCGGGATCGTCTCCTCGTGCGCCGCGATCTGGAAGACCGAGTCCGCGCTCGTGTAGACGATCCACTTACCGGTGCGCTGATGCTCCTCCCCGAGCTCCTGGATGATCTCCGTCCCGCTGGCCGGCACGTTCCCGATCACGCCGCGCCCGGTCTGGTTCATGAACGGGTCGATCACCGAGTCCGGGAAAGCCGTGCGGGTAGGTCGGCATCGCCTGCGGGGTGAGGATCCCCATCAGCTCCCAGTGCCCGGTCGTCGTGTCCTTCCCCCGCGACCGCTCGAGCAGGCGGCCGGCGACGGCGGGCGCGCCGGGCTGCGGCGGGCAGCCGAGCAGCGGCTGGATGTTCCCGAGCCCGAGCGCCTCGAGCGTCGGCAGGTCGAGTCCGCCCACGGCCTTCGCGACGTTGCCGAGCGTGTCGGAGCCCACGTCGCCGAAATCGGCGGCGTCGGGCAGCTCTCCGGCCCCGACTGCATCGAGGACGATCACGCAAGCTCTGGGCACGCGGCTATCCTACGGCGTGATGGCGAACGTTCTCGGACTGATCGGCTTTGTCGTGTTCATCGCGGGCACGATCAGCCTTGCCGCGGGAGTGACCTGGCTCGTCGTCAGGATCAGCCCGCTGCCCGGCACGAACGACAAGCCGGCCTCGCCGCCGGCGCCCAACAGCTCGACCTAAGCGCCCGAGAGCGCCGCGTCGAGCGGGGTGAACGGCAGGCCGTGCGCCTCTGCGACCGCCTCGTACGTCACCTTCCCGCCGAGCACGTTCACGCCTCTTGCGAGCGCCGGATCGGCCGCGACCGCGTCACGCAGGCCCCGACCGGCTATCGCCTCGACGTACGGCAGCGTCGCGTTCGTCAACGCCTTGGTGGACGTGACCGGAACGCCGCCCGGCATGTTCGCGACGCAGTAGTGGATCACGCCGTCGACGACGAACACGGGATCGGAATGAGTCGTCGCGTGTGACGTCTCGAAGCAGCCGCCCTGGTCGATCGCGACATCGACGACGACCGCCCCGTCGTTCATCCGGGCGATCATCTCGCGCGTCACGAGCTTCGGCGCGAGCGCGCCGGGGATCAAGACGGCGCCGATCACGAGATCGGCGCCCTCGACGGAGTCTGCGATCTCGAGGCTCGAGGACATCAGCAGCGTCACGCGGCCCGACAGGATCTCCTCCAGATGCCGCATCCGGTCGATCGAGCGCTCGAGGATCGTCACCTCCGCGCCGAGCCCGAGCGCCATGATCGCCGCGTTGTAGCCGACGATCCCGCCGCCGATGATCACGACCCGCCCCGGCGCGACTCCGGGCACGCCGCCGAGCAGAAGCCCGCGGCCGCCGAAAGGCTTCTCGAGGAAGTACGCGCCCGCCTGGGTCGAGAGCCGGCCGGCGACCTCGGACATCGGCGCGAGCAGCGGCAGCGCCCCGCGCGCGGTCTCGACCGTCTCGTACGCAACGGCGGTCACGCCGGAATCGACGAGCGCGCGTGTCAGCGGCTCGTCGGCCGCGATATGGAGGTAGGTGAAGAGCGTGAGCCCCTCGCGCAGGCGGCCGTACTCGGCCGCGATCGGCTCCTTGACCTTGAGCAGGAGGTCGCTCGAGCCCCACACCTCGTCGACCGGGCCGATCGCCGCGCCGACACGCTCGTAGGCAGCGTCAGGGAACGAGCTTCCCGCTCCCGCCCCGGTCTCGACCATCACCTCGTGACCGCGGTTGATCAACTCGAGGGCGCCCGCGGGAGTCAGCGCGACGCGGTACTCGTCGGACTTGATCTCCTTCGCGACTCCGATCCTCACGGCGCCGGACGATAACCGGCCGTCGCAGCAGTCAGCTTCGGTCCGGCACGAACCTGAAGCTCGGCTGCGCTGCGAGCAGGCGCGAGTCGGTCGGGGTGCTGAAGGTCGGCACGGTGCACGGTCACGGTCACGGGCGTCGAGGCGACGTGCATCGCGCACGACGGTCCGCTTGCCGTTGCGCACGAGCGCGTGCCGGACACCGGTCACGCGGTCGAGCACGGGCACGCCGTTCGGGTCGAGCTTCACCGTGCCGATCCGGATCGTCGCGAGCGACCGGCTTGCCCGGGCCCCCTGTACCCCGTCCGTGACAGCACGACCACGACCGTCCCGGGCCCGCCGCGCGGGAAGTACGTGTACCCGATCGGGCTCGTCGCCCACCCGTCCGCGAACACGTTCTGCTCCTCGTCCAGCAGATGCCACCGCTTCGGCGTCCGGTAGAGCACGAACCCGCGTCCGCGTAGCGACGATCGGCGCCGCGAGCTGCACCCCGTTCCCCGCCAGCGTGTAGCGGATCGCCCGTGTAGCCGGAGAGCGCGCCGTCGGTCGTCTCGAGCCCCGGCGCGCTGATCGGGCCCGGGCCCGGGGCAACGCCGTTCAGGCTCGCGACGTGGCTGAGCGAGCGGTTCCAGAACTCGGTCAGCCAGAGCGGGATCCCGTCGGTCACCGACTGCCCGAGGAACGTGACGTGCGCGCCGCCGGTCGCCTTGGTCGACCCAGTCCCGGGGGGCTGGGATCTTCTTCGCGAAGCTGTTCGCCGTCGTCGGTGTTGCCGATCGTTGCGTAGATCTGGCCGGTGAGCAGCCACGCGCCCAGCAGCACGGCCGCCAGAACGCCGACGCCGCGCCGGTGACGCAGCGATCGAGCAGCGACGATCGACACGAGCGCCGCGACGCCGAGCAGCACGGTGGAAGTCGTTCACGTCCCAGCGGAAGTCGCGGTTGACGAGCGTCAGGATCGCGAGCCCGGGTGCCTCGAAGTACGGCGCGCCCGACCTCGAACATCCCCGACCACACCGTCACCATCACGAGCACCGTCGCGACGCCGACGAGCGGCCAGCTCACCTTGCGCGCCGACAGGACGAGCGCCGTCCCGATCAGCAGGAGCGGCGACAGGAAGAAGAGGTTCCGCTCCTCGATCGCCGGCCGGAGGCTGCTCAGCAGGTAGGTCGCCTTCGCCGCCGTGTAGAGCCCGAGCGCGCAGATGCTCGCGAGCAGGTAGGCGGCGAACGCCCGGTAGGCGGGGTCGGAGAACCGCTCCGGCAGCCACAACGACGCGATCCCGCCGATCACCGGCAGGATCGCCGAGCCCGATCGCCAGCGCACCCGCCGCAAGCCCGCCCTCGTGAAGCGTGTGCGAGTTGAAGTACTGGCTGAACGTCCAGCTCTGGACGTGCTCGACGACGAGCACGTTGAACAGGAACGCGAAGGCGACCAGGCCGACGCAGGTGAGCGCGATCCATCTCCAGCGTCGCCGCCACGACATCGAGCCGCCCTTCTGCCAGACGAAGACGATCGCCGAGGCGAGCACGAGGGACGCGGACAACGACACGAACTCCGACCGCACCCAGAGGCCGCCGACCGCGAACAGCACCGCGGGCACGACCCGCCCCCAGCTCGGCTTCGCCAGCAACCGCACCGCGAACAGCGCCTCGAGCGCGAACCACGGGTAGGCGAGCGACTCGGGAACGATCGAGCTCGTGTACGCCATCGCCGGGATCGCGATCGAGAGCAGCGCCACGACGAGCGCAGCGCCCCGCGTGAGCAGCATCCGCGCGAGCAGGTACACCGGCACGGCGGTGAGGCACATCACGACGACGTTCAGGAACTTGATCGCCTCGTACGCGCTCGCCGTCGAGTGGATCCACCAGGCGGGGGCGATCAGGATACGAGTAGAGCGACTCGAAGGAGTGCGGCTGCCCGCTGCGCGCGGCGTGGCCCGTGCGTCGCGATCGCGCGCGAGAGCTGGCTCCATTCGAGCTCGTCGGTGAAGAGCCACGGGGTCTTCCGCAGCGACGCTTCGATCGCGTAGAACGCGAGGACGACGAAGCCGAGGCCGGCGAGCGCGACCAGCTGCGCCGGGTTGCCGGAGCGGCCCCGCTTCGACTTGCGCGCGGTAGCGCCGCTCAGCGCAGGCGCGTCATCGCCGTCGGGCATAGATCGTGACGCCGCTGTACTCGCCGGCGCTCAGATGCGCGAGCGTCCCGAGCGTCTGGCCGACCTTCGGGACCCGCGCGATCTGCGAGCCGACGCGGCCGGGTGCGTACCCGTCCGAACGCTCGAGCCGGCGGATCACGAGCCCGCTCCGCGTGAACGCGGCGACGTAGGCCCAGATCGTGTGGACGTGCTCGTTGATCCCGAGCTCCTTCTCCGCCGCCTGGTCGGGGTTCTCCGAGCTGCGGCCGACGCCCTTCGTCCCTTCGTTCAGGCCGGCGACGGTGCCGCCGTGCTTGGTCACGCGCGCCATCTCCCGCACCATCGCCGGCAGGTCGAGCGCATGGTGAAGCGTCGCGCAGCAGTAGGTGACGTCGAAGGTCTCGCTCGCGAACGGGAGATGCTCGCCGTCGGCCTGCACCCGCCCGAAGTCGCCGTAGAACGCCCCGCGGCCAAGCCCGATGTTCTTGTCGGTCAGGATGTCGGTGGCGACGTACTCGCAGTCGCGCTCCTTCCAGTACGGCGCGGCCCAGGCCTTCGCGGCGCCGACCTCGAGCACGCGCAATCCCGTCCGGTCCTTGACGTAGCGGTCGAGCAAGCACCTGGAAGCTGTGCGCGTTCGCGCCCCAGGTGCCGTCCTCCCAGCCGAGATCGCGGTTCAGGTACGGCAGGTGCGAGTCGATGTTGTCGTCGGGCTCGTACCACCCTTCGGCCTTCGCCTTCTCGACCCAGCCCTCGACCTCGGCGAGCTTCTCGCGCGCCCCGGGCAGGTCGACGTGGAGCATCAGCGGGATCCCGTCCTCGATCGCGAACACCCGCCCGCAGCTCGAGCAGTGGAGCTTGTCCTCGCTGTCCTCGACGAGCCGCGAGCGGCAGACGGGGCAACGGAGGATCTCGAAGAGCGCGGCGTCCATGCTCAGCCGGCCGCCGCGCCGATCAGCGCGAGCGTAACCTCGACCATCGCCTCGACATCGGCGACGGCGATGTACTCGTCGGGAGTGTGGATCTCGGACATGCCGTTCGCGAGATTGACACATTGGAGCCCACGCTCGTTGAACACGTTCGAGTCTGCGGCACCGCCGGAGAGGCGATAGACGGGCTCGACGCCACAGCTCGAGAGCGCTTGTGCCGCAAGCCTGACCGGCAGGTCGTCTCGCGTGAACCTGTACGCGGTGTAGGTCCGGGTCATCTTCGTCTCGACCTCGCAGTCGGCGACGCCCGCGGCGAACGTGAGCGCGTCCTGCATCGCCTGTACCTGCTCGGCGAGCTTCCGCTCGTCATGCGAGCGAGCCTCGCCGACGAAGGAGCAGAGATCCGGGACGACGTTCGCGGCAGTGCCGCCGGTGATCGTGCCGACGTTTGCCGTCGTCTCCTCGTCGATCCGCCCGAGCGGCATCTCCGAGATGGCGCGAGCAGCCGCAGCGATCGCGGAGCGACCTTCCTCCGGGAACATCCCCGCGTGGGCGGCGCGACCGTGGAAGCTGACCTCGAGCAGTTGGGCCGAGGGCGCCCCGAGGATCACTCCGCCGACCGGCGCGGCATCGTCGTAGACGTAGCCCGCACGCGCGCGCAGCCGCGAGTGGTCGAAGGCGTAGGCGCCCTCCAGGCCGGTCTCTTCCCTCGAGGTGAAGAGAAGCTCGATCCCGGCGTGCGGACGGCCCTCGGCGAGAACACGCCGCACGGCGTCCAGCATGGCCGCGACGGCGGCCTTGTTGTCGCCGCCGAGGATCGCCTCGTTGCGGTTGCGGACGATCCCGTCCTCGACAACGGGATCGATCGCGTCGACGGGCGGCACGGTGTCGAGGTGGGCGCAGAAGAAGAGCGGCTCGCCGTCGGTCGTGGGCTCGAGCGCGACGTAGACGTTTCCGATCGTCGAGCCGACCTCGGGGCCGGTGGCGTCCTCGTCGGGCGTCAGCCCGCAGTCGCGGAGATAGCCGAGCACGCGATCGGCAACCGGGCGCTCCTCACCCGACGGGCTTGCGATCGCGGCGAGCTCCAGAAAGAGATCGAGTACCTCGGACGCCACGGGCGGTCATGGTAGTGACCGCTCCGGCGGCCAGGCGTCAGATAGCGATCTCGGCTAACGCACTGCCGCGCTGGCGCGCCCGCTCCAGCGAGGCGCCGACGAACTCGCGGAAGAGCGGAGCGGGCCTGGTGGGCCGCGACTTGAACTCCGGGTGGTACTGCGAGGCGACGAACCACGGGTGGTCCGGCAGCTCGATGATCTCGACCAGCCGGCCCTCCTCGAAGGTGCCGCTGATCACGAGCCCGGCGTCGACGAGCTGCTGACGGTAGGCGTTGTTCACCTCGTAGCGGTGGCGGTGGCGCTCGGAGACGACCGGCTTGCCCCGATAGATCTCACGCGTCTGAGTCCCTTCCGCAAGCTCGACCGCCTGGGCGCCGAGACGCATCGATCCTCCGAGGTTCTCGACGTCCTTCTGCTCCGGCAGCAGGTCGATCACGGGGTAGGGCGTCTCGGGGTCCATCTCGGTCGAGTTCGCGCCGTCGAGGTCGCAGACGTGGCGGGCGAACTCCGAGACCGCGACATGCATGCCGAGGCAGATGCCCAGGTACGGGATCGCGTCCTCGCGAGCCACGCGGCAGGCGAGGATCTTGCCCTCCCAGCCGCGCGACCCGAAGCCGCCGGGCACGAGCACGCCGTCGACGCCGGCGAGCTCGGCGCGCGCCTCCTCGAGCGTCATGTTCTCTGCGTCGACCCAGCGCACGTTCACGTTGCAGCCGTTGTGGATGCCGGCGTGCTTGAGCGCCTCGTGGACGGAGAGGTAGGCGTCGTGAAGCTTCACGTACTTGCCGACGAGCGCGATCTCGACCCGCTCGGCGCGGGCGCCCAGGCGCTCGACGAGCTGATCCCACTCGCCGAGATCGGCTTCGGGAGCCTCGAGCCCGAGCCGCTCGCAGACGAGCCGGTCGAGCCCCTGCGCCTGCAGTGCCTTCGGGCACGAGATAGACGTCGGGGACGTCGACCGCCGAGATCACGGCCTCGAGGTCGACGTCGGCGAAGAGCGCGATCTTGTCGCGGATGTCCTTCGTGAGCGGCTCGGTCGAGCGGCACACGAGGATGTCCGGATGGATACCGATGCGGCGCAGCTCGTTGACCGAGTGCTGGGTCGGCTTCGTCTTCAGCTCTCCGGCGTTCGCGATGAACGGGACGAGCGTGACGTGGATGTAGAGCACGTTGTCGCTGCCGACCTCGCGGCGGAACTGGCGGATCGCCTCGAGAAACGGCTGCGACTCGATGTCGCCGACGGTGCCGCCGATCTCCGAGATGACGACGTCGGTGTCGGTGACCTCGGCTACCGAGCGAACCCGGGCCTTGATCTCGTTCGTGATGTGCGGGATCACCTGCACGGTCGAGCCGAGGTACTCGCCCTTCCGCTCCTTGCGGAGCACGCGGTCCCAGACGGCGCCTGCGGTGTGGTTCGCGGCGCGCGAGAGGTTCTCGTCGATGAAGCGCTCGTAGTGGCCGATGTCGAGATCGGTCTCGGCGCCGTCCTCGGTGACGAAGACCTCGCCGTGCTGGAACGGGCTCATCGTTCCCGGATCGACGTTCAGGTACGGGTCGAACTTCTGCACCTGCACCTTGAGCCCGCGCGCCTTGAGCAGCCGCCCGAGCGACGCCGCGGTGATGCCCTTGCCGAGTGAGGAGACAACCCCGCCCGTGACGAAGACGTACTTGGCGCTCACGCCCATCCTCCTTGACGGCCGATCCTGCGCCTTCCCGCGAGACAACTCACGGAACTCCACCCTAGCAGCAGTTGACCGGGCTCCCTCACGACCCGAAGGATCGTAGGGTGCGGTCAGGACGTCATAGCGTCGCGGCCGTCTGGACCAGGTCGTAGAGCCGGTCGGCGGCCGTCCGGGCCAGCTGGGGCTCCTCGAGCGAGCCGGACGTGACGGTCACGGCGACCTCCGTGCGGTCGGCCGCGAGCGTCCTGAGCGTCACCTCGACGGTGCGGGGCGCGGGTGCGCGGTCGGTGTCCTTCGCGACGCGGCGGAAGAGCTGGAACGACCAGCGCTCGAGCGGGTCGACCGCGGTGATCACGAGTGTCCGGCTGCCGGTCGGCCCGCTCGGCCGGCCGACCCGCGGGAAGCGGAAGATCCAGAAGTGAAGCGGGTCTGCGACCACGTGGACCTGCCAGCGCGCTCCCACCGCGAAGCCGCGCCGGTCCGGCTCGACGCTGACGATCCCGGGCCACCAGTCCGAGAGGTGGTACGGCTCGGCAAGGAACGCCCAGGCCTCGGCCCGCGAGGCCAGGAGCTCTCGCGTCGCGGGCTTCATTCGCGCAGGGCGGCGAGGAAGTCGGCGCCGCCGAGCATCCGCTCCAGCTCCTCGCGGCGCTCGTCCGTCCCGAGCGCCTCGATGCGCGTGTGCGTCGGGTCGCCCGGAACCTTCTCGACGCGGAAGTGGCGGTCGGCCAGGCTCGCGATCTGCGGAAGGTGAGTGATCGTGATCACCTGTGCACGGGTCGCAAGCCGGCGGAGCGTCTCGCCCACCGCGTGGGCCGTCTGGCCGCCGATCCCGGCATCGATCTCGTCGAAGACCATCGTCTCGCCGCCGGCCACCGCCGCGATCGCGAGCGCGATCCTCGAGAGCTCGCCGCCCGAGGCGGTCTCGGCCACGGGCCCGAACGGGAGGCCGGCGTTCGGCCGGACGGCGAACGCGACCTCGTCGGAGCCGGACGGCCCCTGGTCGGCGTCCCGAACGTCGGCGCGGAACTCACCCTCGCCGAGCCCGACGCCCGCGAGCTCCGTCGCGACTGCCTCGGCAAACCTCGGTGCCGCCGCCCTGCGTGCCTCGCTGAGCGCGGCGTGCAGACGGTCGACCTCGGCCTGCTTCGCGGCGAGCGCCTCGGCGGCCGCGCGTGCGGGGTCGTGCCCGTCGGCGATCGCGTCGAGCTCGGAGCGCGCAGCGGCGGCCCGCTCGAGCAGCTCGTCGTAGCCGAGCGCGCCGTAGCGCCGGCGGAGGCCCGCGATCCGGTCGAGGGCGCTCTCGACCTCCTCCACCCGCCCCGGCTCGGCCTCGAGCGAGTCGAGGAACCGGGCGAGATCGATCGCGACGTCGCGCAGCGAGAGCTCGGCGGAGCGGAGCGCCTCGCCCGCGGCCGCCAGCTCGGGCGCGATGCTCTCGACCGGCGCGACCGCCCGCTCGGCGGTGGCGACGAGGTCGGCGGCGCTGTCTCGCTCGTCGCCCGTGACGGCGTCGAGCGCCGCGGCGGCGGCCTCCGCCAGCTCGGTGACGTTGCGAAGCTTCTCCCGCTCCGCCCGGAGGCTCTCCTCCTCCCCGGGCTCGAGCCCTTCCGTGTCGGTCACGAGCGCTCGCAGCTCCTCGAGCCTTGCCTCGGCCGCCGCCGCGTCACGCGTGAGCTCGTCGTGGGCGCGGCGCGCCGCCGTGAGCTCCCGCCAGGCGCGGCGCGCGGCGCGGGCGGTGTCGGCCGTTCCTGCATAGGTGTCGAGCACCCCGAGCTGGTAGCTCGGCCGCGCAAGCCGGCGCTGCTCGAACTGGCCGCTCATGGCGAGCAGCGCCTCGACGGCGGCCGCAACGTCCTCGCGTGCGGCGCTCCGGCCCCAGGCGTAGGCCCGCGTCCGGCCGTCGGCGAAGATCCGCCTCGCGAGGATCAACGTCTCCTCGCCTTCGGGCCGGAGCTCGGCCAGCTCTCCGAGGGCCTCGTCGTCGGGAAGGTCGAACTCCGCCTCCACGTAGGCCTCGTCGGCCGCGGCCCCGATCAGCCCGGCCTCCCCGCGCGCGCCGAGCAGCAGCCCGACCGCGTTCGAGAGGATCGTCTTCCCCGCGCCGGTCTCGCCGGTGATCGCGTTGAGCCCTTCGTCGAAGCCGAGCTCCGCCTCCCGAATCAGGACGAGGTTCTCGATCCGAAGCCGCCGTAGCACCCCGCCATCGTACGACGACCGCTGGACCGCGGCGACTGTCCGTTTCGTTCACGTCCTCCGCGCGCACCCCCGCCCAAGGGTGGGGTCGCACCCTCCGCCCTCGAGATCAATTCTAGGCGTCCAACCGTCACGCGCGGGTGCCTGCTTAGTCAATTCTTGTGCACACTCCCATGCCCGTCGCCCGGCCCGGGCCTTCTACGGCCGGGTGAGCGCGATCACCGGGATCACCCGGTCGGTCTTCTGCTGGTACTCGCCGAATGCCGGAGAACGCGCCACCTGCGCGGCGAAGGCACGATCGCGCTCCTCGCCGACGAGCGGCGTCGCAACCGTATCGAACCGCTCGGTGCCGACCTCGACCTGGACGTGAGGATCGGCGACGAGGTTCCGGTACCAGTCCGGATGCTCCGGCGCACCGCCCTTCGACGCGAAGACGAGCAGCCGGTCGCCATCTCGGGCGTACGCCACCGGCGTCGTGTGCGAGCGCCCGCTCCGGCGGCCGGTCGTGGTCAGGAGCAGGAGATCCCGGCCTTCCCAGCGGCCTCCGACCTTGCCGCCGTTCGCACGGAACTCCTCGATGATCGGCTTGTTCCAGTCGTTCATGCCATCCCCCCGAATGACGCCGCACCGGCCGGGATCAGCCGACGCCGAAGACCTGAGCGTACCGGCCGAAGAAGGTCTGCTCAGGCAGCGTTGCGAGCATCGTCCGGCTCTTGCCGAACCGCACCGTGACGCCGTGATCGCGGGCGAGCGGCCCGACCGGGTGGCCGTCCACGAGCACGACGACCTCTACGTCCGGCGTGCGATTGATCACCTCGAGCTCGAGGTCGGGCCCGACGACGAGCGGTCTCGCGTGCAGCGTGTGCGGAGCGACGAACGTGACGACGGCGGCCTCGAGCCCCCAGACGAGCACCGGGCCGCCGTTCGAGAGGTTGTAGGCCGTCGACCCGATCGTGGTCGCGCAGATCAGGCCGTCACACGGCCTGGTGCCGAGGTCCTCGCCGCCGATCGAGTACGCGAGCTCGACGATCCGACCGGGCGTGTTGCTGACGACAACGACATCGTTGGCGGCGACCTCGCGGGTACCCGCGATCTCCACCTCGAGCGTCGGCAGCGTCTGCACGGCGAACTCTCCGGCGAACACGCGGGCGAGCCCGCTCTCCAGCTCGGCGCCCGGGATCGCTGCGAGAAAGCCGACACGGCCGAAGTTGGCCCCGATCACAGGCACGCCCGTGTCGAGGAACCGCGCGAGCGCCCGCAGCATCGTCCCGTCGCCGCCGAGAACGACGGCGATCTCGGGCTGCGCGTCGGCCTCGACGAGCTCAACGCCCTCGATCTCCGCCAGAGCGCGAAGCCGCGCGACGGCCTCGTCGACGTTCCGCGTCACCCCGTGGGTGACGTACGTGGCCCGCTCAACCCGTGGCATCGGCGATCCAGCCCTCTAGCTCCGGCGGAAGCCCGGGCTGCTCGGCGTGGACGAGGTGAACGACGAACTCATGGTTTCCCTTGGGCCCCGGAAGCCCCGAGTCTACGATCCCCGCGATCCGAGCGTCCCAGCCGAGCGAAGCATCAGCCACCTCGTGGAGCACGCGCCGGTGGATCTCCGGATCGCGGACGACTCCTTTCTTCAGCTCGGCCCGGCCCGCCTCGAACTGGGGCTTCACGAGGACGAGCGCCTGCCAGCCTGGCGCCGCGAGCCTGAGCGCCGGCGGAAGTGCGACACGGAGGGAGATGAACGATACATCGCACGTGACGAGCTGCGGCGCGAACGGAAGCTCCGTGAGCGTTCTCGCGTTCGTCCGCTCGAGCACCGTCACGCTCGGATCGTTGCGGATGCGAGGGTGAAGCTGGCCGTGGCCAACATCGAGCGCGATCACGCGCGCGGCGCCGCGTTGCAGCAGGACGTCGCTGAACCCACCTGTCGAAGCGCCGAGGTCGAGGCAGTCGAGACCTGCCGGATCGACGGCGAACGCGTCGAGCGCGTTCGCGAGCTTCCAGCCGGCGCGCGAGACGTACGGAGAGGGCCGCTCGACCTCGAGCGGCGCCTCCTCGTCGACCTGCTCGCCGGGCTTCTGGTGACCCGGCACGAGGCCGGCCATCACGAGCGCTTGGGCCTGTGCTCGGCTCTCGGCGAGCCCGCGCTCGACGAGGAGCACGTCCAGCCGCTTGCGCGTCACGACGTGCGTGCGGCGAGCAGGGCGACGATCTCCGCGAGCACCGAGGTGTCGTACGGGATCGCCGCGAGCCGCTCCGCGGCACGCGTTGCGGCCTCGTCCGCGAGCTCCCGGGCACGCGTCTCGCCGACCTCGACCACGTAGCCGTCCCCGTCGAGGATGTCGTCGACGACCTGGAAGAGCAGCCCGAGCTCCTCCGCGAAGGCACGCCATGGCGCGTGGGCCGTCTCGGGCACCCCGGCCGCCCAGACACCACACATCACCGAGGCCGAGAAGAGCGCGCCGGTCTTGAGCCGGTGCAGCTCCGCCAGGTCGTGGCCGCCCTCGAGATCCTGCTGCTGGCCGCCGATCATCGCCAGCGTCGCGTCGATCAGCTCGCGCGCAACGTCGGCGCCGCACAGGAGCGCGAGGCCGATCGCCTCGACGGCGAGCGCGTCGCCCGCGAGGATCGCCGTCGCCTCCCCATAGGCCGCCCACACGCTTGGTTGCCCGCGGCGCTCCTCGTCGTTGTCGAGCGCAGGCAGATCGTCATGAACGAGCGAGAACGAGTGCACGAGCTCGACGGCGGCCGCGGCCGGGAGCACCCGCTCGAGATCGGCGCCGACCGCCTCGGCGCTCGCCAGGCAGAGCACGGGACGCACGCGCTTGCCGCCGAGCGAGTAGCGGTAGGGCTCGACGAGCGTGCCGAGGACCGCGGCGGGCTCGTGCTCCGCGAGGTAGCCCTCGATCAGCTCCCTCAGCTCGTCAGGCGTCCGCGGCATCGGCCTCCGCATCCTGGCGCGCACTCTGCAGCTCCGCCTCGATCTGCTTGGTGATCTCGACGAGCTCCTGCAGCACCTCGATCGCGGCGTCGGGATCGTCCGTCGCCTCGAGCTTCGCGCGGGTCACCTCGAGCTTCGCGAGCAGCGCCTCCGCCCGCTCGAGCGATTCTTCCGAAGTCATACAGCCGCCTCCCTCTGGATCTTGCCGAGGATTCCGTTGACGAGCCGCGCCCCCTCATCGGAGGCGTAGCGCTTGGTGTAGCCGACCGCCTCGTCGATCACGACCTCCTGCGGCACCTCGCCGCGGTCGAGCTCCTCGATCGCGACGCGCAACGCGGTGCGCTCGACGGAGCCGAGACGGTCGGCTGCCCAGCCGTCGGAGGCTGCGGTGATCCGGCCGTCGAGGTCGGCCGCATGAGCGACCGTCTCCTCGGCCAGCTCGCGCGACCACGGATCGATCTCGCCTCCGTAGAGCGAGCCGATCTCACCCTCCGAGATATCCCACTGGTACACGAGGATCAGAGCCTGCCGGCGAGCCTGGCGCCGGGAGATCACGTGAGCTCCCCGATCGCGACGTCGACCCTGGCGTCGATTCCGCACATCGTCTTCAGCGCATCCGCAACGGCCTCCTGCGCCCTGCCGGCGAGCTCGACGAGCGGCTCGCCCCGGCTCGCCGCGACGGCCAACCGAACGGCGCGCGCCTCGACGTCCACGGATCGGCGGCGCCGGACGCGGATCCCCGCGACGCTCTCGGCCGCGCGGACCGCAATCCCGATGAGCACCCCGTCCGGAACGGTCACCGTGCCTTGCTCGGTGGAGACGACGAGCGTCACGCCGTGACCATCCCGAGCTCTGCCAGGGTCGAGGTCGAGTAGATGCCGCTCGCAAACTCCTCGCTCCTCAGGATCGACAGCGCAAGCTCGCGCGTGGTCGGGACGCCTTCGACAACCAGCTCCTCGAGCGCTCGGATGGCTCTCGTGATCGCTGCGGGCCGGTCGGCGTCCCACACGACGAGCTTCGCGATCAAGGAGTCGTAGTACGGCGGGATCACGGAGCCATCCTCCACGAACGTGTCGACTCGGAGCCCTGGTCCCAGCGGTGGCCGGAACCTCGTCAGCTTCCCCGGCGCCGGGCGGAAGTCGTGAGCCGGATCCTCGGCGTTCAGCCGGATCTCGATCGAGTGACCACGGCGCGGGGCCCGGCCGGTGACGCCTAGTGGCTCGCCGGCTGCGACCTCGAGCTGCGCGCGAACGAGGTCGATGCCCGTGCAGGCCTCGGTGATCGGGTGCTCGACCTGTAGCCGGGCGTTCAGCTCGATGAAGGAGAACGACCCGTCCGGCCCGAGCAGGAACTCGAACGTCCCCGCATTCCTGTACCCGACGGCGCGGCACGCGCGCTCGGCCGCGGCCTCCATCTCCTCGCGCAGCTCGGCCGTAAGTGCGGGCGAGGGCGTCTCCTCGATCAGCTTCTGGTGGCGCCGCTGGATCGAGCACTCGCGCTCGCCCAGGGTGAGCACGTTGCCGTGCGTGTCGCAGAGCACCTGGATCTCGACGTGCCGTGCCGGCACGAGCACCTTCTCGACGTAGAGCGTGCCGTTACCGAACGCCGCGCCTGCCTCCGCCGACGCCGCCTCGAAGGCATCCTCGAGGTCGGCGGGGTCGTCGACGAAGCGCATCCCGCGCCCACCGCCGCCCGCGGAGGCCTTGAGCATCACCGGGAAGCCGATCTCCGCAGCCGCGGCCCGCGCCTCTTTCAGCGACGTCGCCCCTTCGGTTCCGGGCACCGTCGGCACGTTGGCGGCCCGCATCGACACGCGGGCGGCGATCTTGTCCCCCATCGTCTCCATCACCGACGCCGGCGGCCCGACGAAGACGAGGTCGTTGTCGGCACACGCCTCGACGAACGCGGGGTTCTCGGAGAGGAACCCGTAGCCGGGATGCACCGCGTCGCACCCGGTCGTGACGGCCGCCGCGACGATCGCCGGAATGCTCAGATAGCTCTGCGCCGCAGATGCGGGGCCGATCCGGACCGCCTCGTCGGCCAGGCGGACGTGGAGCGCGTCGGCATCGGCCGTCGAGTACACCGCGACCGCCTCGATGCCGAGCTCGTGGATCGCGCGGATCACGCGGACGGCGATCTCGCCCCGGTTCGCTACAAGGACACGGCGGAACATGATCTACATACCGACGGGGCGGCCGTTGACCGGCTCGAGCTCGAACAGGAGCTGTCCGTACTCGACCGGTTGCCCGTCACCGACGTGGATGCGGCGGACGACCGCCTCGAGCTCCGCCTTCACCTCGTTCATCAGCTTCATCGCCTCGAGGATGCAGAGAACCTGGCCCGGCGCGACGGGCTCCCCCTCCTCGACGAACGGCACGGCTCCCGGGCGCGGGGCGCGGTAGAACGTGCCTACCATCGGGCTCTCGACCGCGACGATGTTGTCTCCACGGGGAGCCACTGGATCCTCGTCGTCGGACTCGGTCGATACTTCGCTCCGGCGCTCGGCGACCGGTGCGGCGACGTTACGGCGGACGCTGACACGAACGCCGTCCTCCTCCACCGTGATCTCCCCCACGCCCGTCTCCTGAACGATCTTGACCACCGACCGGATCTGCTCGTCGCGGTCGCGGGCGAGAGCATCCTCCTCGGAGCGGTCATCGCCGCCACCGCGGCGGCGGATCGACTGCAGGAGCGGCTCGGCCTCCTCGCCGAAGAGCGCGAGGAGGAGCAGCTCCTCCTCGCTCGCGGCGAGACCCTGGGCCCGCGCCCGCAGGGCCTCGATGTCGATGGGCTCGGGAGCAGGCTCGGCGGCGTGTAGCTCGACGGCGCGCTGCAACGCGGGGTCGATCGGCCCCGGCGTACGGCCGAACCGCCCGAGCGCGACATCGCGCAACTCGTCGACGAGTGTCGCGTAGCGGTTGGCCCCGAGGACGTTCACGAGCGCCTGCGAGGCGACGATCTGGCCGAGTGGAGCGGCGAGCGGCGGCGACCCCGCCTCGGTGCGGACGCGCTCGACCTCGTCGAGCACCTCGTCGAGCCGGTCGCCGTGGCCGGTCGAGCGGAGCTGAGAATCGATGATCGACACGAGCCCCGGGGGAAGCTTGCGCTGCGCCGCGCGCACGGACACTCGCGGCAGGAGCGGGCTGATCGGCATGTCGCCGATGTGCGCGTCGACGAGGCCGGCGGCCTCCCAGAGCCTGTCGAGGTCGACCCCGGGGTCGTGGCCGAGCCCGGTCAGGGCCTGCGTCAGCGACTCGGCCGAGGTGCGGTGTGTTGCAAGCGCAACCGGGTAGACCGCGCAGCCGATCAGGTCGACGCCGGCTCGGGCGCTCTCGATCGCGAGCGCGAGCCCGTTCCTGCCGGCGCCTTGCGTGAAGAGGCCGACCGGAAGTCCCGAGAGCTCCTTGAGCTCGGCGATCAGCTCGCCGGCGCGGTGGGGCTGCAGGAGCCCGGCCGGGTCGTCGAGCACGATCCGGGCGGCGCCGATCTCGGGAAGCTTCTTCGCGGTCTCGGTGAGGGAGTCGTGGCGGGCCGAGCCGTACAGCAGGCCGGCGTCGAACTCGCGGCCGGCGTCGATCACCGCCTTGGCGGCAACGCGGAGGTTTTCGGCGTCGTTGAGCGGATCGTGGAGGCGGAAGGCGTCGATTCCGCTCTCGGCGGCGCTGGCCATGAACCGGCGGACGAGGTCATCGCCGACCGGCCGCGAGCCGACGAGGAAGCTGCCCCGGACCGCCAGGACGAGCGGGGTCTTCGTCCGCGCCCGGATCGCCCGGATGCGCTCCCACGGGCTCTCAACCCCTCGGCGCACCGCGGCGTCGAAGGCGCCTCCCCCCGAGACCTCGAGATAGGCGTAGCCGGCCTGGTCGAGGATCTCGGCCAGGCGAAGCAGGTCCGCGGTCGGCATGGAGCCGGTGAGGGGCTCCTGCGAGAGAACGCGGATCGAGGTATCGACGAGCCTCGGCATCGGCGGGGACCTTACCGCGCACGGGTGGCGATCCAGTCGGTGGAGCGTTCACGCTCGACGTGTGAATCGGGGGCTTGTCAGGACCACGCCCGCTTGGAAGGGGTGGCTGTGCATGCCGGGCGCTCGCCCTCGCGACGGCGGGCGGAGTTCCGGCCTGGTCTCCTCGCGATCGTCGCAGTCAAGATCCGCGCAACCTGACGGCGGAGCTTTCCACAGCTCGAAGCCGAATGTGGAAAGGGCACGAGCGGCCAGGCCCTATCCGCCGTGCTCTGAGCAGGGCTTTTTCCACTCAGGGCGCAATCGCGTGACACTTCCGTAACCGTGCCTGGCACCGGACACGCCCCGAGCAGACATGTCCTGTCGGAGGAGCGGCGGGTGTGTGGACGGTCTACGGTGTAAGCATCTGGCGGGCGGCGCGAACCTTCGTTTCAGTCGTCGGCGGAGTCGTGGGCGGCATCATCCTCGGCGTTCTCGCGCTCGCAGCTGTGGGCGGGCTCGTGCTGCTCGTTCTCTGGGCCAGAGAGCCGTCCGCGAGTGCGTCGGCTCGCTCGCACGTCCAGAGCCTGTTCGTGGTCGGTGGGTCGAGGCGAACGGGGCAGGTGACGGGATGTATCGACCGCGGGCCCTCCAGGCCGGGGTCGATGCACGTCTGGGCTTGCCGCGTCGTCGGCAATCGCTGCATCCGCACCTTCGCCTTCGTGATGATTCCGGGCTACGGCGCAGCGCCCTATGACGCGAGATCGGCCAACGCGCTCACCGATCCATGCTCCACCCGCAGCGCTCCGACCCTTCCCGGCGGGCTCAAACGCTGACGTCGAAAGTCAGCCGACCTTCCACACGAGCGGCTTCCCGTAGGTGTAGACCAACTCGGTGGGATGCGCGCCGTGCGGTACCGCGAACGTGATCCAGCCTCGGACGCACTGCTTGGGCCCGAGCGGCGTCACCTTGAGCGCCGGGGACTTCGGCGAGAGAGATGTGAGGTGCACCATCGCCCCGCTACTCAGCTTGAGCGTGAAGAACTCCGGGATTGCCTCGGTTCCCTTAGGCGTGTGCGCGCTGGTGCAGATCTTCACGTCCGCGTTTGCCGAGGAGCCGACGGCCTGGAAGGCATAGAGCGTGATGAAGTTGCCCGTCGGAGTGACCTGCTGCTTCGGGAGCTTCACCCCGCCGGCAGCCGCCGACCCTGCCACGACGAGCGCGGCACCCACCACTGCCGGTAGGCAAGCTCGGTACGACAACCTGGTCCCCTTTCGCCATGACCGACCGGAGCCGATCCTATCGCTCCACCAGCCTGGCGTGAAACTCACTGCCGTGACCCAGCTGCCGTCCGGACTTGACGGCTGACTCGCGACTCGCGACCATTGCATGGTCTGTGAAACGCGAACCGAACGATGTGAGCTCTTGGGACGCCGGAGGAGTGGGTGCGGCAACCTGCCGGGCGTGTTCCGAGAACCTTGCGCCTGACGCTGCGTACTGCCACCAGTGCGGGTATGCACAGCTAGACGACAACTGGGTCGAATGCGAGATCAGCTACCGCCGCGACCGGCTCCACGGCGAGTTCACCGCCGTCTACCGGGGAGAGGCGCCCTGGAGCGTGGCCGGGCGCTCGGAGAAGTTCCTCTGGGTCGGCCGAGGCGGCGAGCCTCCGAGGACAGCCGCTGCCGAAGATCGTCTGGCCCGGCTCTGCCGCGCCCTCGAGCGGGAAGGTTGGCAAGTCTGCGACGCCGGCCCGGTCTTTCCGTGGTACCGATTCACGTTCGGCCGCGGCATCGGGGCGCCGAGGCATGAGCCCGTGACCGAGGTCGAATGGGACCAGCGACCTCGAGGATCAACCCAACCTGACACTGGTTCCGCTCGAAGAGGTCGCAGAGCCAGTCGAGGTTGCGATCGCCGACGAGGTTGCGATCGCCGACGAGGTTGCGATCGCCTACGAGGTTGCTATCGCCGACGCCCCCGTGGAGGCCGAGCTCGTTCCCGCCGAGAAGGCCGCAGAGCCGGTCGACGTCCCAGTCGCCGAGGTCGACGTCCCGGTCGCCCAGCCCTACCTCTCAGTCGTCGAGGCCTACATCTCGGGCGTCGAGCCCTACGTTCCAGTCGCCGAGATCTACGTCCCAGTCGTCGAGGAAGCTCAGTTCGTCCCGGTTCAGCGGAGCGCGGAGCAGGTCCAGGCTGCAGCCGATTCGCCCATTGAGGCGCCTCCGGTCGCGCTCGAGGCGCTGGAGCACCCGCACGAGCCCGAACCGGAGCCGCCGGTGAGCCTTGATGACGATGTTTCCGAGCCGCCAGAGGATGTCGTCGTCGGCCCCTGGTATCGGCAACCGCCCAGGCCGGCGCCGGACACGGCACTTACGGAAGAGAGCGAGCTCTGCTCGCGTATCAGCGGGTATATCGCGAAGACCGGGTGAAGCTGCTCACCTGATCGCGCGGGAGGCAGTCAGGCCCTGAGCACTCAGACGAGCCGGACCTACTGAGCCCTGCCGATATAGCGCTTCTCGCGCGGGTCGACCTTGATCTTGTCGCCGATGTTGACGAACAAGGGCACCTGGACGACACCGCCGGTCTCGAGCGTCGCGGCCTTGGTGACGTTCGACACGGTGTCGCCCTTGACGCCCGGCTCGGTGTCCGTGACCTCGAGCACGACCGACGCCGGAAGATCGACCCCGGAGGCGCGCTCGCCGACGAACATCACCTGGACGGACGACGAGGGCTGCAGGAACGGCAGCTCGTCCTCGACCGCGGAGCGTGGCAGGGAGAGCTGCTCGTAGGTCGACTCGTCCATGAACACGACGTCGTCGCCGGCGTCGTAGAGGTACTGCATGCTCTTCGTCTCGGTGCGGATCCGCTCGAACTTCTCACCGGCACGGAACGTGCGGTCGACAACGGCGCCCGACTCGTAGTTCTTCAGCTTCGTGCGAACGAACGCGCCGCCCTTACCGGGCTTCACGTGCTGGAACTCGACGATGCGCCAGGTCTGCCCATCGTGCGAGATGTGCATCCCGTTCTTGAACTGGTTGGTTGAGACGACCTCGGCCATCGGCGGGCCAGTCTAGCCCGCGCCGATGTGCTAACCGACGACGTTCAGCTCTTTGGGGAACGTCGTCAACAGCTCGACGCCGTCCTCGCGCACGACGGCGAGGTCCTCGATCCGAACGCCGCCGACGCCCGGGAGATAGATGCCCGGCTCGATCGTGATCACGTTGCCGACCTCGAGTGTGTCGCTCGACTCCGAGGAAACTCGCGGCGCCTCGTGGATGAAGACCCCGACGCCGTGGCCGAGACCGTGGCCGAAGTTGTCGCCGTACCCGGCATCGGTGATCACCTTGCGCGAGATCGCGTCGGCCTCGACGCCGGTCATCCCGGGCCTGATCCCGTCGACGGCCGCGAGCTGCGATTCGAGGCACACGTCGTAGATCTCACGCAACACTGCGGGGAGCTCGCCGGTCGCGAGGGTGCGCGTGCAGTCCGAGCAGTAGCCGTCGAGCTGGGCGCCCCAGTCGGCCGTGACGAGCATCCGCGTCTCGATGATGTCGTCTGTTGGCTCGCCGTGCGGCTTCGAGCCGTTCAACCCGGTCGCAATCGCGGTGTCGAACGAAAGGTGGTCGACGCCGTGCGCGTGCAGTAACTGCCGCAGCCGCCAGGCGATCTCGCGCTCGCTCCGCCCGATCCAGGTCTCGGCCGTCAGCGCCTCGAAAGCGCGGTCGGCCGCACGGGCTGCGCGGGCGATCTTCGCGATCTCGTCCTCGTCCTTGATCGCCCGGAGCGCCTCCACCACACCGGTCACGGGCACCAGATCGAGCCCGCCGGAGCCGAGCACCTCGACCTGCGAGAACGGCAGGATGTCCGCCTCGAAGGCGATCTTGCCCTTGAGCCGCTTCGACAGGTCGAGCATCATCGACCGCCGGGTCAGCACCGCGTCGACCCCGAGAAGCTGCTCGGCGGCCTCGATGTAGCGGAAGTCCGTGAACAGCTTGACCGGCCCCTTCGGGTCGACCAGCAGTGCCGCGTTCGACGAGTCGAACCCGGTCAGGTAACGGATGTTGACGAGGCTCGTGACGAGGAGCCGCTGGCGCAGCGAGGAGCGGAGCCGGTCGAGACGGGCGGTGGCGTCGCTCACATCCGCTCCGCCAGGTAGACGAGCGCGTCGCGATACCCGTCGAGACCCCGGCCGATCACGCGGTGGGCTGCCAGGTCGGAGACGACCGAATGCCGCCGCCATTCCTCGCGCTCCTCGATGTTCGAGAGGTGGACCTCGACGATCGGAACCTCGAGGATGTCGAGAGCGTCGCGGATTGCGTAACTGTAGTGCGACCACGCCCCCGGATTGACGATGAGCGCGTCCGCGTCGCCGTGGGCGTTGTGGATCCAGTCGATGTATTCGCCCTCATGGTTCGTCTGCTGGCAGCGGGCCGTCAGCGTCAGCTCCCGCGCCCACTCGTAGATCTGGGTCTCGAGCTCGCCGATGGAGAGACCGCCGTAGATCGCCGGATCGCGGTGCGCGAGCATGTCGAGGTTCACGCCGTTCAGCACCAGGACTTGCACGACGTGAGCCTACGCAATCAGCCGTTCGAGCTCGCGCCGAACCTCGTCGGCCGGACGCGGCGCGACGTAGGGGCCCTGGTCGCCGAGGAGCACGAGGTTGATCGTGTCGCCCGTCCGCTTCTTGTCGCGGAGCAGCGCCTGCCAGGCGCGCTCGGGGTCGACGTGAACGGGCTTCGGGTCCAGCTCGGCCTCTACCTCCGCCGTATCACGCTCTGAGAGCCGCAGCGCCGCTAGGAGCCCGAGCGCCACTGCCTCACCGTGCGGGAGGTCGTAGTCCGCGGCCGACTCGAGCGCGTGGCCGAAGGTGTGCCCGAGGTTCAGCCAGCGGCGCGGCCCGTGGTCGTGGGGGTCCTGCAGGCAGATCCCGGCCTTGTACGAGGCGGCCGTCCGCACGTCGAGCTTTCGCCCTGCCAGGAGCCTAGTCTTCACGAGCTCGGCCATCCCCTGCCGCTTCTCACGCTCGGGCAGCGTCTCGAGCAGCGACTCGTCGATCACGACACGCGCCGGCCAGTGGAAGGCGCCGACGAGGTTCTTGCCCTCTGGAATGTCGATGCCCGTCTTCCCGCCGATGCCGGCGTCGACCTGGCCGACCATCGTGGTCGGCACCGCGACCCACGGGACTCCGCGGAGATAGGTCGCCGCCGCGAACCCACCGACGTCGGTCGTGCAGCCGCCCCCGAGCGCGACCACGGTGCCGGATCGGTCGAAGCGGAGCTCGCGCCAGAGCCGTTCCACGATCTCGGTCGATTTCGCCTCCTCGGCGCCGTGCGGGCCCGACGGAAGCTCGTGAATCGTCGTCAGACGGCTGCCGAGCGCCTCCTGGGCGCGGGCGCCATAGATGCCCATCACGTTGCTGTCGGTAACGAGCGCAACCGGGCCGCTGCCCGGCACGAGCTCTCCGAGCCGGTCGAGGCCGCCGCGCTCGTAGTGCCCGCCGGCTGCGGCCAGCACGATCCCGGCGGTGTCCGCCACGACCGCATCGGCCACGTCGCGGTAGAGCTGCTCCCGCTCGGCGTAGAGCGAGCGGAACGCCGCTTCGTCCTTCGCGAGCGGCCGCTTCGAGCGCCTGACGCGCTCCCACGCCGAGTCGACGTCGATCTCGATCAGCACGACGAACGCCGACCGAAGCAAGGAGCGCGTTCCCTCGCTCGTCACGGCACCCCCGCCGAGGGAGATCACGAGCGGCTCCGGAGCTGCGAGCGCGACGCGCGCGGCGTGCTCCTCGATCCTCCGGAACTCGGCCTCGCCGTGCTCGGCGAACAGCTCGGGAATCGTCTTCCCCGCGCGTTCCTCGATCGCGCGGTCGAGATCGAGGAAGTCACGGCCCAGCCTGCCCGCTGTCTCTCGGCCGAAGGTCGTCTTCCCGGCCCCCATGAAGCCGACGAGGACGACGTGGCGGCCGAGCGCGTTCAGCTGGGCGTCTGCATTCACCAGCCGATCCGGTCGCGATACGCACGCGCTGCGCTGACGAAGTCGCCGATCGCGTCACCGCCGAACTTGTCCTGCGCGGCGCAGGCGAGCTCCCAGGCGACAGCCGATTCGGCGACGACCGCGAGCGCCTCGACGGCGGCCACGTCGGAGCGCTCGACGAGCGCCTGGGCGGCCTCGCCGGTCGCCAGGTCGACCGACCCGAGCGGCTTCATCAGCGTCGGCAGCGGCTTCATCGCAGCGCGGATGACGATCTCCTCGCCGTTCGAGACACCGGCCTCGAGGCCACCCGCATGGTTGGTCGTGCGGCGCTTGTCGGTCCCGATCTCATCGTGGGCAGCGGAGCCGAACTTGCCGGCGAGCGCGAACCCGTCGCCGATCTCGACTCCCTTCACGGCCTGGATCCCCATCACGGCGGCGGCGAGCCGCGCGTCGAGCCGGTCGTCCTTGGACGCGTAGCTCCCGAGCCCGGGCATGACGCCGCGGGCGCGGATCTCGACGATCCCGCCGACCGTGTCTCGCTCGGCGCGGGCCACGTCGATCCGCTCGCGGAGGAGCTCCTCGTCGACGGTCGTTCCCTCGACCTCGATCCCGATCGTCGCGAGCAGCGCCTTCGCGACACCGCCGACGGCGACGTGCACGGCGGTGTGTCGCGCCGAGGCGCGCTCGAGCGCGTTCCGGACGTCGTCGAGGTCGTACTTGAAGACGCCCGGAAGGTCGGCGTGGCCGGGCCTCGGCAGTGTGACCGGCCTGGTTCCCTTCCCGTGCGGCTCGCCCTCCGGCGGCCATGGATTCATGCCCCATGTCCAGTTCTTGTGGTCCTTGTTCCAGACGACGAGCGCGAGAGGCGTTCCGATCGTCTTGCCCTGGCGGAGCCCCGCGAGGACGTCGACGCGGTCCTGCTCGATCTGCTGTCTGGGCGAGCGGCCGTAGCCCTCCTGGCGGCGCTTGAGGTCGGCGTCGATCGCGTCGCGGTCCAGCTCGAGGCCGGCCGGAAGGCCGGTCACGATCGCGACGAGGCCGGGCCCGTGTGACTCCCCTGCGCTGGCGAGACGTAGCGTCATGGCCCTAGAGACTACGGCCCGCCGCGTACTGCATCGCGCATGACCGTGACCGGCGCGGGGACGCCCGTCCAGAGCTCGAACGACTTTGCCCCCTGGCGCACGAGTGCCTCGAGCCCGTCGATCACCTCGCACCCGGCCGCCCGGCCCGCCGCGACGAGCGCAGTGTCGGCGCCGTCCGGCGAGTACGCCAGCTCGACGACGGTCTGTCCGGCGACCGGGTGGACGAGGAGCTCGTCGCGGACGGGGGTCGCGTTCACGATCAGGTCGCAACCGGTCGCATCCGGCGGCCAGGTCCCGCGGCGGCTGAAGATCCGCGTGTCCTCGGGAAGCGCCGGCGACAGCGTCTGCGCGGCACCGCCGGCACCGATCAGGCAGGCCCGCGAGGCGTTCACCCCTGCCAGGATCTCGACGTCGGTGTTGATCCCGATCACCCGCCCCGTTCGAAAGAGCAGCGTGTTCACCGCGTCGCCGTCAGCCTCGTCGCAGGCGGCCACAACAGCCACCTTGTGCGGGATCGTCACGTTCGCGCCCGCGAAGCCTTCGGCTACGAGCTCCCGCACCGCAGCGACGGGATCCTCGGTGTCGATCGCCGTGTAGGTCCAGTCCAGCCCGACGGCCGCGAAGGCGGCGTTCTGCATCCGCGGCGAGAGCGAGTGCGATACCGGGTGTCCGAGGAGCGCGACCCGGGTCGTCACGAGTGCGGCCCGTAGCCGTGCGACGCGAGGTACGCGTTGAACGCGTCTCCGCTCGAGAAGAACACGTGCCGCCTGGTGCCGGGGACGCGCACGTAGTAGAGGTAGTCGACGTGCGCCGGGTGGGCGGCGGCAACGATCGACGGGAGCCCCGGGTTGGCTATCGGGGTCGGCGGCATCCCGTAGACCCGGCCGGTGTTGTACGGGCTCGTGCTCGCCTGATCGGCCTGGGTGATCGACTGGGTCGGCGGGATGTGGAGGCCGTAGCGGAGGGTTGCGTCGATCCCGAGCGGCATCCGGTTGTGCAGCCGGTTGTAGATGACCGCGGCGATCTTGGCGCGGTCGCCGGGGATCGCGGCCTCCTTCTCCACCATCGAGGCAATCTTGAGCACGTCGTACTGCGTGAGGTTCTTCGAGCGCGCGTATGCGAGATCGACCGTGCGCCAGTTGCGGCAGAACGTCTTGATCTGAGCCGCCACGAGCTGCTTCGAGGTCGTCTTCGTGAGGAAGTCGTACGTGTCGGGGAAGAGGAACCCCTCCAGATTCGACTGCGGCTGCGTGCCGAAGCAACGGACGACGGCGTTCCTCGAGGCGGCGAGATACGGCGCCGCGGCGAGCTTCACCCGGCCGTGGTGCTCGCGATCGGCGATCTTCGCGACTGCCTGGACGCGAGCGGCCATCTGGGCACGCGTGAAGCCCTCCGGAAAGACGACGCGGAAGGTCTTGGGCAGCGCCGGGATCGGCGCAGGCGCGGGCTTCGGTGCCGCGCTATGGCGGCCGACGGCCGCAATCGAGACGCCCGCCGCGGCCACGACCAGGAGAAGGAACACCACCCCTGCGACGATCCGGCGGCGCCGGACCGCCCTGCTCACGTCTCGCGACCCAGCCATTCGAGGTAACTGGACAGGATGTAGGCGGCCGCGCGAGCGTCGTCACCGTCGGCCAGGGACGAGGTGAAGCGCTCGTCGTAGGTCACGACCGGGATCTGAACCGCCGCCCGCAGCGACTCGACGAAATCGAGTGTCTCGCGGGCCTGCTCGCCCTCCTCCCCACGCAGGGTCAGGGGCAGCCCGACCACGACCTGCTCGGGCTCCTCGGCGCGGATCGTCGCGAGCAATCCCTTCAGCCCGGCCGGGGTGAGCACCTTCTCGGCGACGCCGACCGGGCGGGCGACGGTTCCGGTCGGATCCGACACCGCGATCCCGGTCCGTGCGGATCCGTAATCGAGGGCCAGCACCTTCATTGGTTACGAAAGCGCCGCTGAGATCAGCTCGCGGGCACGGGCGAGTGCATCGCCGAGGCCCTCGGGATTCTTGCCACCGGCACGCGCCATCGTCGGCCGCCCACCGCCGCCACCGCCGACGATCGGGGCGATCTCCTTCACGACCTGCCCGGCCGAGATCATCGAGGCCACGCCGTCGTCGAAGTTCGCGACCAGGTGCACGTTCCCATCCTCGCGCGCGCCGAGGACGACGGCGGCCGGCGCGCTCCGCTGCTTGAAGCGGTCGGACAGGTCGAGCAGAGCGTCCGAGCCGATCCCCTCGATCTCCATCACGATCATCTTGTTGGCGCCGAGCTGGACGACGTCGGGCTCGACGTCGGCCGTCTGCTCGGCCTCCGGCTTCTTCCTCGCCTCGCGGCGCGCCTGCTCGAGCTCCCGGCGTGTGGCATCGAGGTCGCGCGAACGGCCGTGCAAGAGCTCCCAGGCCTCGCCCGCGGTGACGGCCTCGATCCGGCGAGCGCCGGAGCCGACCGAGCTCTCGCCGAGAATGACGAATGGACCGATCTCGGCAGTCGACCGCACATGCGTGCCGCCGCAGAGCTCGCGCGAGAAGCCGTCGATCTCGACGACCCGAACCTCGCTGCCGTACTTCTCCCCGAACAGCATCATCGCGCCGAGCTGGCGGGCCTCGTCGATAGGCGTCACGAATGTGCGGACAGGGATCGCCTCGAAGACCTTCTCGTTGACGATCCGCTCGATCCGCTCGCGCTCCTCGTCGGTCAGCGGCTGCGAGTGGGAGAAGTCGAACCGGAGCTTGTCCGGGCGGACGGCCGAGCCGGCCTGCTTGACGTGTTCGCCGAGCACCTCGCGCAGAGCCGCGTGCAGCAGGTGGGTCGCGGTGTGGTTGGCCTGCGTCGGGAAGCGGGCGGCCCACTCGACGACAGCTTGAACGCGCGTCCCCTCACTGAGCAGCCTCTCGCCGCCGGTCTCGACGGCGAGTACCTGGTCATCGCCGAACTTGAGCACCTCGGTGACTTCGAGCCTTGCCTCGGAGCCGTCGACGACGAGGTAGCCCTGGTCGCTCACCTGGCCGCCGCCTGCGGCGTAGAACGGCGATGCGTCGAGCTTCACGAGCTGCCGTGTCCCGGCGAGCGGCCCGACCGCGACGACGGCTGTGAGCAGCTCGGTCTTCTCGTAGCCGACGAACTCGGTCGCCCGGTGGCCGGCTCCGACGATCTCGGCCGCGAGCTGCTCGGTCGTGCTCTCCCCGCCGGCGCGCGAGATCTCGCGGTGGCCTTCCATCAGCTCGCGGAAGCCGTCGATGTCGACCGCCTGGCCGCGCTCCTCGGCCAGTTCCTGGGTCAGCTCGACCGGGAAGCCGTAGGTGGCCGCGAGCGTGAAGGCCTCCTCGCCCGAAATCGCTTCGCGACCGGCGAGCTCCTCGAACTCCTTCAGACCGCGCGCAAGCGTCTCGCGGAAGCGCTCCTCCTCGAGCCGGACCACGTTCTCGATCTCGGCCTGATGCGCCTTCAGCTCCGGGTAGGCGTCGCCCATCTGCCGGGCGACGACGCCGCCGAGCCGGTACACGCCTTCGAGCCCGATTCGCTGGCCGTGCTGGACGGCCCGCCGGATGATGCGGCGGCAGATGTAGCCGCGCCCCTCGTTGGAGGGGGTGACACCGTCGGCGATCAGGAATGACATCGCACGGCCGTGGTCGGCGAGCACGCGGTGGGCCTTCGTGGCGACTGGATCGTCGCCGTATGCGACTCCGGACTCGGCCTCGACCCAGTCCATGATCAGCCGGAAGCCGTCGCTGTCGAACACGGAGTCGACGCCCTGCAGCAGGCAGGCGCCGCGCTCGACGCCGAGACCGGTGTCGACGTTCTGTTTGGGCAGCGGCACGAGCTCGGGGCCGGGCCGGAGGTCGTATTCCATGAAGACGAGGTTGTAGAACTCCATGTAGCGGTCGCACTCGCAGCCGGGCGCGCAGTCGTCGCGCCCGCAGCCGTGCTCGGCGCCGCGGTCGAGGAAGATCTCGGAGCAGGGCCCGCACAGGCCGGTCTCCCCCGCCTGCCAGAAGTTGTCCTTTCCAAGCCGCACGATCCTGTCGGCCGGGATCCCGACCCGATTCCACGCCTCGATCGCGACGGTGTCCTCGCCGAGGCCGAGCGCAGGGTCGCCCTCGTGGACGGTCGCCCAGACCAGCTCGGGATCGAGCTTCATGTGCTGGGTGACGAACTCCCACGCGGCGTCGACTGCTTCGTCCTTGAAGTAGTCGCCGAACGAGAAGTTGCCCATCATCTCGAAGAACGAGCAGTGGCGGTCGGTGCGCCCGACGTCCTCCAGGTCGGTGTCCTTGCCGCCGGCGCGGAGCACCTTCTGGACGCTCACGACGCGCGATGCAGGCGGCTCACGCAGACCGAGGAAGTACGGCTTGAACTGCTGCATCCCGGCGATGATGAAAAGCGTCGAGGCGTCATCGGCCGGCGGGATCAGCGAGTGCGAGGGCACGCGCAGATGGCCGCGTTCCTCGTAGAACCGCTGGAAACCCTCGCGTAGCTCCGCCGTCGTCCTCACGGAGACAGTGTAGGCAGCAGGCCTAGCGCGAGATCAGGTGGCAGCCGGCGGCGGGGGCGATGCCGGGCGAGGCGTTGAAGGCGGCGGCACGGAGCTCTGCGGCGCGTGAGCCTTCTGCAACTCGGCATCGAAGTCGGCCTCGCGGCGGGCCGCGGCCTCCTTCGCGCTCTCCATCGCCGCGCTCACGCTGCGCCGCTTGCGGAGCGTTGCGAAACCGTGTGAAGCACCGGCCGTGAGCCCGACGAGCTTCTCGATCGGCTTCTTGACCGCGAAGCTGACGGCACGAACTGCCTCATCGACGGCTTCGATCGCATCAACTGCGCTGGCCGTCGCCGGATCGATCCGGTCGAGCTGCGAGTTGACACGGTCGACGGTGCCCCCGGCGCTGTGGATCACCGGCATCACCTCACGCTCCGAGCTGCGAATGAAGGACGCCGTGCGACCAAAGACGTCGGCGAGCTTCAGGAGCGCGAAGCCGAGCCCGAGCCCGGTCAGGATCAGGAAGACCGCGAGGGCGTAATCGGCGATATCGGAGGCGCTTGCTGCCAGCATCGCGAGGATCCTACTCGCTCGCGGAGCCGACGATGACGCCGGCCCCGACGATTGCACCGTCCGAGTACACCACCGCGGTCTGCCCGGTCGCGACCCCGAAGGCGGGCTCGTCGAGCAGGAGCTCGAAGCCGCCCTCGGTCTCGACGAGGGTTGCCTCGATCGCCGGCGAGCGGTGCCGGAGCTTTGCCTCGACCCTCGGCGAGCGCCTGTCGAGGCGGCCGTCGACCGTGACGCGGCGCCGCGCAAGCGCCGACCGGGGCCCGACTACAACTTTGTTCGTGCGCGGCTCCGTGGCGACAGCGTAGAGCGGCTCCGAGGCCGCGATCCCGAGCCCGCGGCGCTGTCCAGGCGTGAACCGCCAGAATCCGTCGTGGGTTCCGAGCTCCGTGCCACTCTCGTCGACCAGCGGCCCCGGCGTCGTCACGAGCCCGCTCCGCTCGAGGAACGACCTGTAGTCGTCGCCGCCGAGGAAGCAGGCTTCCTGGCTCTCCGGCCGACGGGCGACGTCGAGCCCGGCCGCCTCGGCCTGGGCGCGGGTCTCGTCCTTCGTCTGCTCGCCCAAAGGGAACCAGAGCCGGCCGAGCACGCTCGGATCGATCGTCGCGAGCATGTAGCTCTGATCCTTGGCAAGATCGGCGGCGCGGGAGATCGCCAGCCGGCCGTCGTGCTCGACGATCCGCGCGTAATGGCCGGTTGCGAGCCGCGACGCGCCGACGTGCTCCGCAAACAGCAAGAGCTCATCGAACCTGAAGGCGCCGTTGCAGCGGCTGCACGGGTTCGGCGTCTCTCCGCGCGCGTAACCCTCGGTGAACGGCTGCACGACCTTCCGGCGAAACTCCTCACGCAGGTCGAGCGTCACGTGCGGGATGCCGAGCCGGTGGCAGGTCTCCCGCGCCGCGATCACGGCGGCCGGGGAACAGCACACACGCTCGCTCCCGGCGGACTTGGGATCGACCCAGAGACGAAGCGTCACCCCGACGGCGCCGTCTCCTGCCGCCAGCAGCGCGACCGCGCTGTCGACTCCGCCGCTCATCGCGACGGCTGTCCGCTGCGGGCGCGCACCGGCCCGGATCGCCGGCCCGATCGCGTTGGCCAGGGCGTCCACCGCAAGCGGCCGGCCCCCGACGGCTGCTGCCTCGAGCAGGGTCAGCCCGACGAGGCCGCGGTCGAGTCCGGGCGCGTCGGCGGCGACGATCCGCTGTTCGTCCACCTCGAGCCGAACTGCAGCCCACTCCTCGCCGCGCGTCGAGTCTCCAAGAAGCTCGCTCATCGGGTCAGCGTAGCTTCGAGCCGAGCTGCCGAACCTGTTCCACAGGATAAAACGGAGTGCTCCGATCCCGCCGAGCTCACCGCGCCCGTGTGAACCTGGCAAGCCAGGTGGGTGCCGCGCAACCCGGGTACTGCCCAGGTCGACACGTGCTCCCTTTCACGTAGCGTTGGTTCTACATGGTGCGCGGCGTTGCGCACGGGATCGAGCACTCCGAGCGGGGCACTGTAGCGAAGCGCCCTAGCCTTCCGCCGAGTAGCTCCAGCGCACGCGCTTCACGCCGGTGAGCCGGAGCCGGCGCGCGAGTGCCGGCGTGACTGCGAACTCGGCGCCGGTCGCCTCGGGGCCCCGGCCGACTACCGGCGCGAGGACGTGGCGCGTCCCGTAGTTGAGGTACAGGCGGGTGCCGCACGGTAGGACCGGGCTCGAGATGCCGAGCGTTCGCGGAGCGACCACGATCCCGCATGCCGTTTTCTTCCCGATCGCCCTGGGACCGCTCGCGGCGACGAGCGCGGAGTAGGAGCCGACCGGCCTCGGGAGCGCGGCGGCGGCCTTGCGGTCGTGCTGCGCTGTCACAGCGAAGGAGACCGTGATCGCGAGCAGCGTCACCGCGGCCAGAACGACCTGGCGCTGTGCGAGCGCCCTCCTCACCGGCTCGCCGCTGCCTTCGCCTGCTCGAGCACGCTCGGCGGGAGGGCACGGTCGGGCGGCGGGCCGTCCGCGACCTCGACGGTGATTTCCTCGCCCCCGCCCTTGAAGATCAGGAAACGCCGCCGCCCGGACGACGCGAGCGGATCGAGCCGGTGCTGCGTCGGCACGTCGACGCGGACCGGCGTCGGAAGTGGTGCGCGGGTGACCGGGCGCACCGGCACAGGCTCCGGCGCGGAGGGCTCGGGAGCCGACATCGGCGTGCCGGCGACCAGAGGGGCCGAAGCTGCGGCCGCAACGACGAGCGAGTCGATCCCCTCATGCTCGGGGTCGGCCACCGGCGGCGGCTCCTCCTCGAGCTCGAAGCGGTGCTCGACGGTCTCCTCCGCTCCGAGGACCGGCGGCAAGGGCACGATTGCCGACGGTGCATCGTCGTCGACCGCGCCGGGGATCGCGATCATCGTCTCCGCGGACGCCGAGGTGTCGAGCACGGGCCATTCCTCGATCTCGGCCGTCCATTCCGCAGCCGGGCGCTCGAAGGTCGGCGCATCGTCGAGGTCGGGCTCGGGCCGCCGCACCGGCGGCCGCACGACCGGCCGCGGCGCGACCGGATACGGCGCGCCGCCCTGCTCGACAGCACGGGACGGAGGCAGCGCAACCTGCGGGACGTAGTAGCGCGGAGGCAGCCCGCGCCCGTAGTGCGGCTCGTCGAGCCACGCCGTCCACTCGAGCAGCGCCACCACGATCCAGGCGAGCGCCATCACGGCGATCACCCCGGCGGGCCGAAGCTCGGCCACCGTCACCGCGGCTGCGACTCCCGCGAGGAACACCAGCTCGAGGATGAACCGCCGGAGGCCGCGCCGTCTCATCTAGATGAAGCTCAGGGCTCCTCGACCGTCACGGCGATGCCGAGCTCGTTCAGCTGCGGCGCCTCCACCGGCGTCGGGGCGCCGGACATCGGGTCGACGCCGGCCTGGTTCTTCGGAAACGCGAGCGTGTCGCGGATGAACGGCTCGTCGAGGAGGGTCATCGACATCCGGTCGATCCCGGAAGCGATCCCGCCGTGCGGTGGCGCTCCCATCGAGAGCGCATCGAGCAGGAACCCGAACTTGGAGCGCTGCTCCTCCGGCGAGATGTTGAGCAGCCCGAACACCTTCGCCTGAAGGTCGGCCTCGTGGATCCGGAACGACCCGCCGGCGAGCTCGACGCCGTTCCCTACGAGGTCGTACGCAATTGCCTTGGCCGCGCCCGGGTCGGTATCGAGCAGCGCCTCACCCTCCAGGTTCGGCCGTGTAAAGGGATGGTGCACCGCGTCCCAGCGCTCGAGCTCGGGGTCCCACTCGAACATCGGGAAGTCGGTCACCCAGAGGAACTTCCAGGCGTCCGGGTCGATGAGCTCGAACTCGCGGCCGACGTGCAGCCGGAGCGCGCCGAGCACGCGCGACACCATCGCCGGCTCGTCCGCCCCGAACACGACCGTATGCCCGGGCTCGGAGCGGAAGTGCTCGAGCTCGGCTTCGGAGAGGAACTTCGCGATCGGCGAGCGCACCTCGCCGTCTGCCGCGTAGACGATGTAGGCGAGCCCCTTTGCCCCCCAGAGCTTCGAAACCTCCTCGAGCTTCGCGAGATCGCCGCGCGAGAGCTCGCGCGGGATCCGTAGGAAGCGGACACAAGCTGCATCCCCGAACACCTTGAACCCCGACCCGCGGGTGACATCGGTTGCCTCCTCGATCTCGAGGCCGAAGCGCAGATCCGGCTTGTCCGATCCGTAGCGCAGGTCCGCCTCCTCCCACGTCATCCGCAGGAACGGCGTCGAGATCTCGACTCCCCGGCACTCACGCCAGATCCGCGCGACGATCCGCTCCATCGTCCCGAAGAGGAAGTCCTGGTCGGGGAAGGCCATCTCGACGTCGAGCTGGGTCAGCTCCTGAAGCCGGTCGGCGCGCAGATCCTCGTCCCGGAAGCAGCGGGCAATCTGGTAATACCGCTCGAATCCCGAGATCACGAGCAACTGCTTGTAGATCTGCGGGCTCTGGGGCAGCGCGAAGAAGCGCCCGGGCTGCAGGCGCGTCGGGACGAGGAAGTCGCGTGCGCCCTCGGGAGTCGGCTTGCCCATGATCGGCGTCTCGATATCGACGAAGCCCTCGGACTCCATCTCGTTGCGGATGATCGAGACGAGCTTCGCCCGCGTGCGGATGTTCCGCTGCATCTTCGGGCGGCGCAGGTCGAGCCAGCGGTAGCGGATGCGGATCGTCTCGTCGACGCCCTCCTCGTCGAGCTGGAACGGGAGCGGCGTCGAGCGGGAGAGGATCTCGAGCTCCTCGGCCTGGATCTCGATCTCGCCGGTCGCCATCGCAGGGTTGACGGTCTCGGGAGCGCGGCGCACGACGGGGCCGCGGGCGCGGATCACGAACTCGTTGCGCAGCGCGTGCGCCGTCTCGGCGGCGGCGGGAGCGTTCTCCGGGTTCACGACCACCTGGACCACGCCCTCCTCGTCGCGGACGTCGATGAAGACGAGCCCGCCGTGGTCCCGGCGGGTGGCAACCCAGCCCGCCACGGCGACCGTGCGGCCCTCGTCCTCGATCCGGAGCGTGCTGCCCCGCTGGTCGCGCCATCTGCTCACGGGATGAGCGTATCTGGGAGGTCAGAGAGCGTTACCTCCTGCTCGGCGCCTCCCCGGCGCAGCCTGACGCTGTCGGCGCCCGCGATGACGAGGTAGCGGGCCCCCGTCCTGCCGGCCTGCGTCATCTGGCCCTTGAAGGAGCGGCCCGCGTAGTCGGTGTCGCAGGCAAGCCCTCGTCGCCGGAGCTCGGCCATCGTCGCCAGCACCTCGGCCACCGGCGCGCCGTCGAGCAGGAAGAAGACGTCGAGCGGCCGCGGCGGCACCTCGACGCCCTCGAGCTGCGCCGCGAGCACGATCCGATCGATCCCCGCGCCGAAGCCGATGCCCGGCGTCGGCGGCCCGCCGATCTGCTCGATCAGGCCGTCGTAGCGGCCACCTCCGCAGATCGTCAGCCCGACGCCCGCGTGCACGAACTCGTAGGTCGTGCGCGAGTAGTAGTCGAGGCCGCGCACGAGCGACGCATCGATCGTGAACGGCACCCCGTATGCGTCCAGGTAGCGCTTCACCGCGTCGAAGTGCTCGCGGCAAGCGTCGCAGAGCGATTCGCCGATCTTCGGCGCATCTGCGAGCGCGGCCAGCACGTTCGCGTTCTTCACGTCGAACACCTGAAGCGGGCTCGTTGCGCGCTTGTGGCGCGCGTCTTCGTCGAGGACGTCGTCGTGCGCGTCGAGCCACGCGTTCAGCTTCTCGACGTACGCGGGGCGGCACTCGGCGTCGCCGATCGAGTTCAGCTTCAGCTCGTAGTCGCTGATCCCGACGCGCCGGAGGAGCTCGCTGTAGAGCTGGAGCAGCTCGGCGTCGATCTCCGGGCCCGGCGATCCGATCGCCTCGACCGACCACTGCCAGTGCTCGCGGAACCGCCCTTTTTGCGGCGCCGAGTAGCGGTACATCGGGGCGAGGGTGTAGAGCTTGACCGGCTGCGGCTCGCGCTGCATCCCGTGCTCGAGATAGGCGCGGCAGATCGGCGCGGTGCCCTCCGGCCGCAGGGTCAGCGAGCGGTCGCTGCGGTCGAGAAAGGTGTACATCTCCTTCTGGACGACGTCGGACGCGACGCCGGCGGTGCGCTGAAAGAGGCCCGTGTCCTCGAAGCCGGGTGTCTGGATCCGCTTGTAGCCGTACAGGGCTGCGAGCTCTTCCATCGTGTGGACGACCAGGTCGAACCACAGGGGCTGCTCGGCGGGAAGGATGTCCCGTGTCCCGCGAGGTGCCTGAAACCTCTCGGCCATCAGCGGAGCTCGTCGAGGAACGGGTTCGTCGAGATCTCACGGCCGAGCATCGTCGGCTCGCCGTGTCCGGAATAGACGGTTGTATCGGGCCCGTACCGGTCGACCAGGCGCTGCACCGACGCGACCAGCTCGTCCCAGTCACCGCCGGGGAAGTCGACGCGCCCGACCGAGCCGGCGAAGAGCAGGTCGCCGGAGAAGAGCTTGCCCTCGACGAAGAAGCCGACGTGGTCGACCGAATGGCCGGGGATCCCGGCCACCTCGAACTCGATCCCCGCGACGTTCACCTTGTCGCCGTCGGCGACCTCGTGCTCGACGTCGTGAGGTTCCACCGTCGAGCTCCCGCGGGTGAGGCCTTGCCGGAGCAGCTCGGCCTCTCCGGCGGGCGCCCAGACCTCGGCGCCGGTAGTCCGGGCAAGCTCGGCCACGCCCTGAACGTGGTCGATGTCCGTGTGCGTGACGAGAATCGCGTGCACGGTCGCGCCCAGCTCGGCGAGCCGAGCGACGAGCGGCGCCGGGGGCCCGCCGGGGTCGACGACGGCCGCTTCCGCCGCATCGTCGGACGCGCGCACGATGTAACAGTTCGAGCCGTACTGCGGGTGCAGCACGACGCGATCGACCGAGATCGCCATCAGCTCGAGTCTAGAGACGAGGTCAGCCGGTCTTCTTGCCGGTCGGCTTGCCCGTCTTGCGGCGCTCCCAGCGCCGGTAGACGAAGCCGTCCGTGAAGTACATGAGCGGCACGAATGCGAGCCCGTAGATGATGCCGACCACGATCGGGCCGTTCGTCAGCACCGTCACCCCGAGGCCGGCGCACAGGCCCCACGGGAGCCCGCGCTTGAGCGCGCGATTCCACGTCGGGGGCTGCGGCTCCCGGATCGCCCGGGTGCGGCCGGACGAGGACTTCGAGCCGCTCTTCCCCTTGCCCTTCGCCGGCGTGTCCTTCTTCGCCCGGAGCTCGGAGGCGGCCACCTCGACGTCGTTCCCGTCCTCGTCGGGCATCACGAGCGCGTAGTCGTGCCGGAAGGTCTTCGCGCGCCGAGCCCGCTGCCTCTTCGTAGCCATGTCTAGTAAAAGCTAGCGGGAGAGTGTCCGATCCCGTCTTCGATGTCCCGCGCGAGATCGAGCTCACCGAGAGGCCCGGGCGCTCGTCGTTCTCGCTGCTGAAGCGGCGCGACTTCCGGACGCTGTTCATCGCCGTCTCGGTCAGCGAGCTCGGCGACGCCCTGAACTACATCGCCCTGATGTGGGTCGCGCTCGAGAAGGGCGGGCCGCTCGGAGTCGTCGCGGTGCGGATCGCCGACAGCGTCCCGGCGTTCATCTTCGGCCTCCACGGCGGGATCGCCGCCGACCGCTGGAGCCGCCGCAAGCTGATGGTCGGCGCCGACGTGGTGCGAGCCGCGACGCTGATCCCTGTCGCGGTGGCCGGGCTTTCCGGGTCGCTGCCGCTCTGGGGGCTCGTCGTCGCCGCGTTCATCCTGGAGGGCGCCACGAGCTACTTCGCCCCCGCCTACGGCGCGACGATCCCGGCGGTCGTCGACCGCGAGAACGTCCAGCAGGCGAACGCGCTCGTCCAGGCGACCGCCCAGGGGCTGTCGGTCGGGGGCTGGGCGCTCGCCGCGCTCCTGCTCGCCGTTCTCCCGCTCAGCACGTTCTTCGCCGTCGATGCGGTCACGTTCCTCGTCTCGGCGCTCCTGATCCTGCGGCTGAAGGCCGGTCGTGGTCGCGCCGCACACGGCGAATCGCCGCGGCTGCGAGAGGGGTTCGACGCGCTGCGGCCGCGCCGGGAGCTGTCCTCCGCCGTCGCGGTGTTCGCGCTCGCGATGACGATCACGACCGGCTGCTGGATCGCCGGCGTACCGACCCTGATCCGCCGATCGCTGCACGAGGGCGCGGGCGGCTTCTCGATCGTGATGATCGGCTTTGCAGTCGGGTCGATCGCGGTCGGCGCCGTGCTCGCTCGGATGCCGGTGAGGCGGAAGGCGCGGGCCAGCATGCTCGCGTGGGTGATCGACCTCCCCGCCTACCTGATGCTCGCCCTGGCGCGCTCCGTGCCGCTCGCCTTCGGCGCGGCGGTGTTCTCCGGGGCCGCCGAGAGCTCGTCGTACGTGCTGCTGAACTCGGCTGCTCAGGAGGAGATCCCCGACGAGGTGCTCGGGCGCGTCCTCGGCGTGATCTCGTTCGTCCATCGCGGCTCGCATGCGACGGGGCTGCTGCTCGTCTCGCCGATCTTCGCTGTGGCTGCTGCGCGCCCGATCTTCGTCGTTGCGGCGTTCGCGGTGGCCGCCGTGGGCCTTGGCGGCGCCGCGCTGGCCTCGCGCCTAGGGCAGCCGCGTCTCGAGAATGCGTGACGAGTCGAGTGCATCGAGCCCGACCGCGGCCCCGGCCGGGATGAGGCCGACCACCTCGTAACCCGCCACCTCGGCCCCGCGGGCGGCGGCCTCGACTCGGATGCGCTCGACGATCCGGAACGGCGGGGCGAACGGCCAGTCCTCGATGTTCATCGACACCTGGACGAGCCCGGCCGTCGGCAGGTCGAGGCCGAGAGCACGGACGCCGTGGAAGCCTCCTCCCCGCTCTCGAACGAGATCCGCGATCTCCTTGGCCAGCTCGAGCGAGCCCTCCAGGTTGACGTTGAAAGCGATGAGCGGCTTGCGCGCGCCGAGAATCACGCCGCCGGCGGCCGGATCGAGCCTCGACGGCCCGAAATCGGGCCTGATCTCGCCGGCATCGAGCCGGCGCTGAAGCTCCGCCGTACCGCCGCGGCGGTAGTACGCCGGCCCGCGCTCGGGCGGCTCGTAGACGAACACGGGGATCCCGAGCGCCCCGACCCGCTCTCCGAGCTTCAGCGCCACGCCATGTGCCCGCTCGAGATCCGCAGGCGCGAGCGGAACGATCGGCACGACGTCGGCGGCTCCGATCCGGGGGTGCGCCCCGGCGTGCTGCCGCAGGTCGATCCGCTCGCGCGCCACCGCGACCGCCGCGACGAGCGCCTCGATCAACTCGTCGTCCTCGCCCACGAGCGTGAAGACCGCGCGGTTGTGGTCGACGTCGGAGTGGACGTCGAGCAACCGCGCCCGAGCCGCGATCGCGTCCCCGATCGCGGCGATCGTCGCGGTGTCGCGGCCCTCCGAGAAGTTCGGCACGGACTCGAGCACGCCCATGCCCTAACTCTAGGACGGCACCTCCTACGCCGTATCTAGGCTGGAAATATGGCGACCGGGGAGACGAACAGCGCTGCGCAGCCGCGTAATCGCGCGACCTTCTGGCGCCTCATGCGCTTTCTCGGCCCGTACCGGAGGCTGCTCTACGTCTCGACCGGGCTGGCGTTCGTCTCCCAGACGGGCTCGCTCGCGTTTCCCTGGCTGACGAACGGCGTGATCACGGCGATCAACGACGGGGACAGGGCGAAGGTCAAGGAGCTCGTGGGAGTCGTGCTCGCGATCGGCGTCGTCAAGGCGTTCTGCACCATGGGCAGGCGGCTGATCTCGGGGCAGCAGGCGCTCGGGGTCGAGCTCGACATGCGAAACGCGATCTACGCGAAGCTCGTGCGGCTCTCGTTCGGCTACTTCGACCGCCACCAGACGGGACAGCTGATGTCCCGGGCGACGGTCGACCTGCAGGCGGTGCGCTTCTTCCTCGGCTACGGGCTGATCTTCTTCTTCCAGCACGTCTTCACCGTCGTCGCGATCGGCATCCTCCTCTTCATCGTCTCGTGGAAGCTCGCGCTGATCGTGCTCGCGCTGACGCCGATCATGGTCCTGCTCGCCTACGTCTACAGCCGCGTCTCGCATCCGGTGCTGCGAGACGTGCAGCAGAAGATGGCGGATGTCGCGACGGTCGCGGAGGAGAACGTCGTCGGAGTCCATGTCGTGAAGGCGTTCGCCCAGGAGCAGGCCGAGCAGGAGAAGTTCGAAGGCCGGTCGGAGGCGCTCTTCCGTCAGAGCGTGCGGGCCAACCGGCAGCGTGCGTTCTACGTGCCGGTGCTGGCCTTCGTGCCGCTCCTCGCGCAGGCGGCCGTGGTGCTGGTCGGGGGCGAGATGGTGCAGTCGAGCTCGCTGACGGTCGGCGAGTTCGTCGAGTTCAACCTCTACCTCGGCATGCTGATCTTCCCGTTGCGGATGCTCGGCATGTGGATCGGTGAGGGGCAGCGCGCAACCGCGTCGGGCGAGCGGATCTTCCAGGTGATCGACGAGCCCGAGGACATTCAGGACCGGCAGGGCGCCGGGATGCTTCCGGCCGGCCCCGGGCTCGTGCGGTTCGACCACGTCAGCTTCGGCTACGACCCCGAGCGTCCCGTGCTGTCCGATCTGAATCTCGAGCTAGAGGCCGGGAAGACGGTCGCGCTGATCGGGCACACGGGATCGGGAAAGACATCGCTGGCCTCGCTCATCCCGCGGTTCTACGACGTGACGGCAGGGAAGCTGACGATCGACGGCACCGACGTTCGGGACGTGACGGTCGACTCGCTGCGCGGCGAAATCGGCGTCATCTCGCAGGATCCGTTCCTCTTCTCGACGACGGTGCGGGAGAACCTCACCTTCGGCAGGCCCGAGGCGACCGATGAGGAGGTCGAGCAGGCGGCGCGGCATGCACAGGCCCACGAGTTCATCGAGCGGCTGCCGGAGGGATATGACTCCGTGATCGGCGAACGCGGGATCACGCTGTCGGGCGGCCAGCGCCAGCGAATCGCGATCGCCCGCGCGCTGGTCGTCGACCCGCGAATCCTGATCCTGGACGATGCAACCGCCTCGGTCGACGCGTCGACGGAGGCGCGGATCCGGCTCGGTCTCCGCGAGGCGATGAAGGGCCGAACGACCCTGATCGTCGCCCACCGGCACTCCACGATCGCCCTCGCCGACGAGATCGTCGTCCTCGATCACGGCCGCATCGTCGCGCGAGGCACACACGACGAGGTGCTCGCGACCAGCGAGACCTACCGCGAGATCTACGAGCACGGGCAGATCGACCGCTCTGTCGCCGAGCAGGAAGTGGCCTGAATGGCGGAGATGAGGGTCTGGCAGCCGGGAAGCAGCCTCGTCCAGCACCGGAAGGTGCAGGTCGACGACTGGTCCTGGGAGGCGACGAAGCGGCGGCTGACCGCCCTCTACCGGCTCGCGCGCCCCTACCGGCTGCGGACGGCGGTGGCGATCGGGGCGCTGCTCGCCGCGACGGCGATGGCGCTGATCCCGCCGCTCCTGATCGGCGCCGCCGTGAACGACATCTCCAAGAAGAGCACCGGCTCACTCGGGCTCCTCGTGGCGGCATTCGTCGCCGTGAGCCTGGTCGGCGTCGGCGCCTCCTACGCGCAGACCTACTTCACCGGCTGGACGGGCGAGCGGATGCTCGCCGACCTGCGCAACCACCTGTTCCGCCATCTGCAGCGGCTCTCGCTCGGCTTCTACGAGCGAAACCGCGCCGGCGTGCTGATCAGCCGGCTGACGAACGACGTCGAGGCGCTCGATCAGCTCGTGACGGACGGCGTCACCTCGCTGATCCAGAACACGCTGCTGCTCACCGGCGCCGCCGTCCTGATGTTCTGGCTCTCCTGGGAGCTCGCCCTGGCGACATTCACGATCATCCCGTTCCTGATCGTGGCGACGACGATCTTCCGCAAGAAGTCGAGCCGCTCCTACCGCCTCGTTCGCGAGACACTCGGCCAGGTGACCGCCACGCTCGCCGAGGACATCGCCGGCGTGCGGGTCCTCCAGGCGTTCACCCGCGAGAAGGCCGCGCGGGAGAACTTCCGGCGCGTCGGCGAGGACTACAGGATCTCGAACCAGCAGACCGTCATCCAGAACGCGCTCTACTTCCCGTTCGTCGACCTGCTCTCGTCGATCGCGACCGCGATCATCCTCGGGTACGGCGCCTATCTCGTCTTCGACGGCTCGACGACGATCGGCGTCATGACGGCGTTCCTCGGCTACGCGACCATGTTCTTCGACCCGGTGCAGCAGCTGTCGCAGCTCTACAGCACGTTCCTCTCCGCCGTCGCGGCGCTCGACAAGATCATGGACGTTCTCGAGCAGGAGCCCCAGATCACGGATGCCGACGATGCCGTCGAGCTCCCCACGGTGAAGGGCCGCGTCACGTTCGACAACGTCCGCTTCTCCTACGGGACCGGCCCGGAGGTGCTGCACGGCATCGACCTCGACGTGCCGCCCGGCTCGACCGTCGCGCTCGTCGGTCACACCGGCGCCGGCAAGTCGACGATCGCGAAGCTGATCGCCCGCTTCTACGACCCGACCGACGGCGCGATCCTCGTCGACGGGATCGACCTCAGGCAGCTACGGCAGGAGTCGCTCCGCCGGCAGCTCGGGATCGTGCCGCAGGAGGGCTTCCTGTTCGCCGGGACCGTCGCCGAGAACATCGCGTTCGGCCGGCCCGGGGTCGACCGGGACGAGGTCGTCGGAGCGGCACGGGCAGTCGGCGCCGACGAGTTCATCGAGCGCTTCGACGAGGGCTACGACACGCAACTCGGCGAGCGCGGTTTCCGCCTGTCGGTCGGCCAGCGCCAGCTCATCGCCTTCGCGCGTGCGCTCCTGGCCGACCCGCGCATCCTGATCCTCGACGAGGCGACGAGCTCGGTCGACATCTCGACCGAGCGCAGGATCGAGCACGCGCTCCGGCGGCTGCTCCGGGGCCGCACCGCTTTCGTGATCGCGCACCGCCTCTCAACCATCCGCGGAGCCGACCTGATCGTCGTCCTCGAGCATGGCGTCGTCGTCGAGCAGGGCACCCACGACGAGCTGCTCGAGCGCGGCGGGCGCTACTCGGAGCTCTACGGCTCCTGGTCGGCCGACGGCGACCTCGACGCCGAAGTCGCCTGAAGCGACTGCCACGCACGGACCATCGCAATCCGCTGGTCGATCGTCGGGTGGTTCTCGAACAGCAGGTACTCCCAGGTCGGCGGATTCGGGTCGGAGAGCGTCGTCGGGACGAACGACTCGAACAGTCGCGTCGCGTCGGCCGGATCCCGCGTCGTCTGCAGAGCGATCCAGTCGGCCTCGGACTCCATGTGCCGCGTGACGAGGTTCTGCACCGGGAGCGCCAGCAACTGCAACACGACGAAGGTGAAGATCGCGAGGGGAACTGCGGCGGGCTCCCCCATTCCGCCTCGTCGTAACACGACCCGGCTGACGATGAACGCGAACAGGAAGGAGAACAAGGCGTACCACGCGACCGACTTGAGGACGTGGTTGCGCTTTGCGTGACCGAGCTCGTGTGCGAGGACGACCCGCACCTCGCCGGCGGAGAACGGGCCGTTGAGAAGCGTGTCCCAGATCACCACCCGCTTGCTCGGCCCGATCCCCTCGGTCTCCGCGTTCGGGAAGGACGTCTGGCCCGAGACGATCTGGATCCGCACCGGCACGTGGCCGGTGTGCTCGCGTTGCTCGAGCTGGGCGATCGATCGCTTGAGCGCCGGATCGAGGACGGGGTGTGTCCGCTGAAGCCAAGGAGCGACGAAGACATCGAGCGCGATCAGGCCGACGAGCACGGGTACTGCGAGGAGCCACCACCACCGACCGACCAGTCGAGCGAAACCCATGACGATCGCAAGCGCGACGCAGAGGAGCACGAACTCGAATCCGAGCAAAAGCCAGCCACCGAGGATCTCGTGCCAGTAGCTGCCGTGGCTGACGTGGTGCCGCCGATCCCACCAGAGCTCCAGCACCGTACGCGGCACTTCGGCGACCCAGAGCAGGCCGAACCCGAGCATTCCGAGCAGCAGGCCCGTCCCGACCGGCCCTGCGGCCGACTCGCGTGCGAACCGCGGCCCCTGCCACGCGTACAGGCCGAGCACTACGAGCTCGATCAGGATCCCGTAGACCGCGATCAGCGCTGCCCCGTGGTCGTAGGAATCCGCGCGGTGAAGCTCACCGGCGCCGAAGAGCGATCTCGTGCCGATGTGCGGGAGGCGCAGCGACGACGGCACCGTCGTCGTTCGCCAGAGAAGCCAGGCCGCGACGAGCCAGCCGGCCGCGAACACGATGACCAGAAGCCCCCCGAGTGCGCGCCGGCTCACGCCGGTTCGGTGCCGCCGTTCTCCGTGCTCGGCCCCGGCTCCGATGCGGGCGCCGGTACCGACCAGGGCGTCGGTGCCGACCAGGGCGCCGACGACTCGGGCGACGGAGCCGGCTCCGGATCGGGATCGGGCTCCGGATCGGCGCCCTCCAGCGGGCTCGCGTGCGGATACTGGTCGGTCAGGAAGAACGTGTACGCGTTCGTCTGCCCCGCGTACCGCAGCGCGAAGACGGACAGGTTCCGCAGCCCCTCGGGAGCGCGTCCAGTGACCAGGGCGGCGAACCAGGTCAGGATCGCGTTGACCACGAGCGCGACGTTGAGCGCCGAGCTGACGAGGAACGCCGGAATCGCGAGCAGCCCGCGGAAGAGCGTCTTCCATCGGTTCTGGCGGTCGGGTTCCGGGAGCACGAGGTCGAGTGGGTAGGGGCCGAACTGCCCGCCGAAGGACGGGAACGGGTTCGCAACGAGCGCCCCGAAGGCGTAGACGTGGAAGCCGAAGCGGATCCAGCGCGAGAGGAAGCGGTGGAACGAGTCGATCGGCCGACCGCGGATCAGCGTGACGAGCCACTGCGCGATCGACGCGAGCACCGCGAGCACGCTCCAGAGCACGAGCCAGAAGAGGAGCGGGATCACGAGCGGCAGCCGGAAGAAGACCGTCACGCCGGGACATCCGCAAATCCTCGGAGTCGCCGACGACGTGGACCGGGTGAACCGGAGGCCGCTCGACTGAGGAGAGCATCGCGGTCGGATCCGCGTTCGGGTAGCGGTCGGTGACGAGCAGCAGGTACGCGAGGAGCTGAGCCCAGTAGCCGACCACGAAGCCGCCGGTATCCCGGAAGCCCTTGGGCATCTGCCCCTTGACGACGCAGACGCACCACCCGAGGAATGACGTCACCGAGCTGACCCCGCTCGACTGGAAGCCGGCGCTGTTCGAGCTCCGGGCGGTACCGCGCGTGGCTCCACTGCCGGCGCCGCCGAGTGCCGCGGCGACAAACAGCGACGGGAGCGCGATCAGAAGGCGCACGAGAGTCTTCCAACGCGGCTGCGCCGCCGGCACGTCGGGGAGCTTGATATCGAGCGCGTTGAGCGGCCCGAAGTCACCCACGAACTCGGGATACGGGTTGGTCACGAGCAGCAGGTAGCCGAAGAGATGCGCCGTGTAGTTGATGTACTTGCAGAAGAACCGGTGGAGGCCGCCGGTGAGCCGCCCGGTGATGAGCGCGATCAGCCACCCGACGATCGCCACGAAGAAGATCGCGATCGTCCAGAACCCCCACCAGATGAAGTGTGGGATGGCGAGGAGCAGCCGGAAGAACACCGTCAGCCGGCTCCGGCGCAGGTTGTCCCGTATCAGCAGGGTTACCGGGTGCTCGTTCACCCCTGCATTCATGACAGATCCACCGGAGGGCCGAGTGAGGAGCGGCCGCGTATGCTCCGGCCGTGGAGAACGACGAACCGGACCTCGACCTCGAGGCCGAGATCGAGCAGCCACGGTCGGGCGAGGCCGAGCGCGAGGCGCGTCTGACGCCTGCCGAGGCGATCGCCCGGATGCGGATCAACGTCCCGGTGCGCCGGAACGAGAAGCTCCGCCGCCTGATCGGCCGCGTCAACCGCGACGACCAGATCAAGGGCTGGTGGCACGTCGCGAACGTGAATGCGGTCGCGCGGATGCAGATCAACGACCACTCCTGGGTTCACATCCAGATCGTGACGAACATCGCGCTCAAGCTCCTGCGGCAGCTGACGAAGAGCGGGATCGAGCCGGCGATGGTCACCGACTACGGGATGACCGAGGCCGACGCAGAGGTCGTCGTCGCGCTGACCTCGCTGACGCATTGCGTCGGCATGTCGGTGCACCGCCACGGCCACGAGGACTTCAGCCTGTTCCTCGCCGAGCCGAAGCTCCGCCAGCTACTCGACGGGATCTACGACGAGCCGGAGAAGACCGTGATCGTCTCCGAGGTGCTGCAGGGGATCATCAGCCACCGCTCCGACGGCGAGCCGCTCACGCTCGAGGCCGGGATCCTCCGGGTCGCCGACGCGCTCGACATGGAGCAGGGCCGCTCGCGGATCCCGTTCGAGCGCGGCCAGGTCGGCATCCACTCGCTCTCGGCCGCGGCGATCGAGGACGTCTCGATCGGCGACGGCGACACAAAGCCGATCCGCATCGACATCACGATGAACAACTCGAGCGGCATCTACCAGATCGACTCGCTGCTCCGGGCGAAGCTGCGCGGGTCGGGCCTCGAGCCGTACGTCGAGGTCTTCGCGCATATCGACACCGAGGCCGAGAAAAGCCTCGTGCCGGTCTACCGCCTCGAGGTCTAAAATCCAGGCGTACCCCGTCGCTACACTTGAAAGGCCCTTTGCGGGATCGTCTAATGGTAGGACGCCGGACTCTGAATCCGGTAGTCTAGGTTCGAGTCCTAGTCCCGCAGCTTCCGGAATCTTCCTGCTCAAGCCGTTTTTCTGTTGCCCGTTCGGGCAGCGGCTACCCCAACAGGTGAGATCGAGGAACCTCTCATCTAGTAAACTCCACCGCTCGGCCTTGCTTCGTGCAGGCCGAGACAGCTGGTGGCCTACGAGGGTGGAGAGAAACAGATGACCAATACGCAACCGACGTGCCCGCAGTGCTCCTCGCCCCTCAAGCTCCGGGAGATGGCGATCCCGCGGCCCCCGCGCAACGGGACTCCGCGTCCGGTTCCAAAACGGCAGTGGGTCTGCAGTAACGGGGATTGCATGTACACCGCGAACCAGCACGTGCACACGCTCTCGCGCTAAGCGCGCTCTTACCCCAGGCGGAACACCTTTCCCGACGGGGGATCGACGACGAGCGCACCGGTCGCCGTCGGCGGCGCGGCTGCACCGGGCAGGTCGTGGACCATCCTGCCCGCAGCCGCCGGCCGACCGGTCGCGGGGTCGATGCTGATCACCTTGTGCACCGGATCGCCTGCTGAGTCCACGCCGCCGAGGAGGTACAGCTTCGTGCCGTGCTCGATCAGGACTGCCTGAGAGACCGCCTCCGGCAACTGGCCGAGCGAGGTCACCGCTCCGGAGCCGATGTCAACGGCGAACACTCGTCGCGAGAGCCCGACGGACGTGCGCCCGCCCGCCACGTACAGGGTGTTGCGAAGCAGGACGACGGCTGCCGACCGTAGCCCCACCGGGAGGCGGCCCACCAGGTCGACCGTGCTCGGGGGCGTGAACTTCAGCACCGCGGTCGCGTACTTCGTGCCGGTCCAACCACCCACCAGGTAGGCCGACCCACCACGGGCAGCAACACCGGCCTCGGCGATCGGCTCCTCGAAGGTCCCGCCGGACACCAGCTTGTTCGTCTTCGTATCGAGCTGGAAGATCGCGTCCGTGGGCGTCGTCGCCGCCTCACCCCCGATCACGTAGACGGTGTTGCCGAGCGCGAACACGATCGGCGCGGTGCGCGGCCCGGGGAGCGCCCCGACGCGGACGAGCGTGCCGCTCGCCGGCCCGGCGAGCACGCGGCTCGACCCCGTGCCGCCCGCGACGACGAGCGTCTTCGCCGCCAGGGCCGCCCCGGCTCGGTCGCCACCGGCCGGGAAGCTCCCTTCGACCTTGACCGCGAGCGGGCCCCAGCCGCGAGATCCTGCGGCGTGTTGCGTCGTGGTGGTTGTCGTCGTCGTCACAGGGGCCACGGCGATGGTCGTCGACGTCGAGACCGACGAGCTCGACGACGGTTCGAGCGCTTTGCCGATCACGATTCCGGCCGCTGCGATACCGATGACGGCAAGGAGCAGCAGCCCGACTCGGATCACCGAAGAGCGGTGGAAGCCTCCCGCTTGAGGACCACTTTCCGACGGTTCCGGCGTCGGCTCCGCCTGGACAGGCTCCATCGCGACGAGCCTAGCGGTGACCCCGGATCACGTTGCCATAAAGGGTGCCGCTTCCTATCCGCACGACTACGCTCTATGCTCTCACGATCACCCCCAGTTTTATCTGCTTCCAAGACATCCAGGAGGACTTTGTGAAGAACCGAATCATGTTGGGCTCGGCATTGGGGACGGTGCTGATCGGCGTCGTCCTGGCCGTGACGGTCGGAGGCGCGTTCGCGCATACGACCGGAGCCACCCCGCTCCCGGCAGCAACCTGCTCACCGATTGCGAATCCGAGCGGCGATCTGCTGATCGCGTCCGACCTTCCGCTGCAGGGCTCCGGCCGCTCGCAGACGGTGCAGATGACCAAGGCGCTGCGCTACGTGTTCACCGAGGCGAACTGGAAGGCGGGCAAGTACACGATCGCCTACCAGAGCTGCGACGACTCGACGGCTCAGGCGGGCAAGTGGGATTCCGCCACCTGCCAATCGAACGCCACGAGCTACGCGGCAGACGCCAGCGTCGTCGGTGTGATCGGCACGTTCAACTCCGGTTGTGCCGAGATCGAGATCCCGATCAACAACCGTGCTCCGAACGGCCCGCTCGCGATGGTCAGCCCGGCGAACACGTACGTCGGCCTCACCCACGCGGGTCCCGGCACACAGCCAGGCGAGCCCGGGAAGTACTACCCCACGGGCAAGCGGAACTACGCCCGCGTCGTCGCAGCTGACGACTTCCAGGGTGCCGCCGACGCCACTCTCGCTCAGGGTCTGGGGATCAAGAAGCTGTTCATCCTGAACGACAAGGAGGCCTACGGGCAGGGCGTCGCGACGAACACGAAGAACGCCGCCAAGAAGCTCGGCATCAACGTCGTGAAGTACACGGCGTACGATCCGAAGGCGACGTCGTACTCGTCCCTCGCGCTCCAGATCAAGTCGTCTGGCGCCCAGGCCGTCTTCATCGGCGGACTGATCTGCGAGAACGGCGGCAAGCTGATCAAGGACATCCACACCGGTGCCCCGAACGTCAAGATCCTGCTTCCTGACGGCTTCACGCCCGTCGACGGGACCGTTCAGCAGTCGGGTGGCGTGAACGGCACGTACACGTCGGTCGCCGGCCTGCCGAACTCGGCTCTTCCGCCGGCTGGTCAGCAGTTCGTCAAGAAGTTCCAGGCCTGGGTCGGCGGCGCTGCAGTCCAGCCGTACTCGGTCTATGCAGGTGCGGCCGCTGAGGCGGTCGTGGCTGCGATCGCCGCCTCCGACGGCACCCGTGCCGGCGTGGCGGAGCAGCTGTTCAAGATCCACGTTCCGAACGGCATCCTCGGCAACCTGTCGTTCAACGCCAACGGCGACGTGACCGCGAACCCGGTCACCGTCTACCTGGCGAAGAACGGCAAGCCGGTCGTCTACAAGGTGATCGTTCCGAAGAACTCGCTCGTCCAGGCCGCCTAGCGCGACCCGGTCTCAGCGGTTCTTTTTCGAGGGGAGGGCTTCGGCCCTCCCCTCGTCGTTTAGGGGCGTCAGGCGGCGTTGCTCTTCGGTACCTTGCCGGCCGGCACCGTCACCTGGGCCCACTCGACGATCTTCCCCTTCACGAACTTGAATCGCGCGGCGGCATAGGTGCCGGGCGCGTCGCACTTGATCGAGGGCCGCGTCCCGAGCTTGAAGATCGCCGTGGCCGAGCTGCCGCGGAAGATCACCGCGACGATCTTCCCGGAGCACGGCAGCCCCGAGTTCCAGAGCGCGACCTGCTTGAGGTTTACGAGCCGGTACTCGTACGGGCCCTGGATGAAGATCGCTGGGACGGAGAACAGCTTGGCGATGCCGTCGTAGTCGCCCTTGTTCAGGCGCGTGGCCCAGAGCTGGATGATCGCGGCCATCCGGTGCTGGGCACCCGTCTCGTTCTTCGAGCCGGGCACCTCGGGCGGAGCCGGCGTGGCTTTCGTGGTCGTCGTCGCGACCGTGCCGGTCGTCGCGCCGCTCCCGCCTCCGCATCCGGCGCACAGCACCGCGGCAGCCGCGGCACCCACGAGTAGCAGCGTCGCCCGCCCGACCACGCGATCAGTGTGCCCGGTTTCGGGCGTGCCTGCTGCACCGCACAGGGGCGAGCAGCCAGAATCCAGCGGTGAGCGGAGCGCAGCACAACGGGTTCTCGGGCCGGACGGCGTGGGCGCGCAACCTCGAGACACCGTTGCGCTCGTTCCTGCGGACGGAGACCGGCAGCGCCGCCTTCCTGCTCGCGGCGTCGATCGCGGCGCTGCTCTGGGTAAACGTGGACGCCCACTCCTATGCGCGCGTCTGGGACACGATCTTCTCGATCCATCTCGGCGATCACGGCGTCTCGGAGCCGCTGCAGTACTGGCTGAACTCGGGCCTGATGACGTTCTTCTTCCTCGTCGTGGGGCTCGAGGCGCGTCGCGAGTTCGACATGGGCGAGCTGCGCGAGCGGCGGCGGCTCGCGCTGCCGGTGGCGGCGGGGCTCTGCGGGATGCTCGTGCCGGTCCTGATCTACGTCGCCGTGAACGCCGGAAGCCCGCACACGCACGGATTCGGCGTCGCGATGTCGACAGACACTGCCTTCGCGCTCGGGTTGCTGGCACTCGTCGGCCCGCGATTCCCAGACCGGCTGAGGGCCTTCATGCTGACGGTCGCGGTGGTCGACGACATCGTCGCGCTGGTCGTGATCGGGACGGTGTACACGACCGACTTCAAGCTCGTCCCGCTGCTGGGCGCTGCTGCACTGCTCGTCGTCGTCGCGATCGCGGCCCGCAAGGGCGTGCGCTACGGGCTCGTGTACGCGGCGCTCGGAGCCGGCGCGTGGCTCGCGACGATGAAATCGGGCATCGATCCGGTCGTGATCGGACTGGCGATGGGCCTGATGACGTACGCGTCGCCTGCAGCGCGTTTCGACCTCGAACGGGCCACCGACCTCTTCCGTCTCTTTCGCGAGCAGCCGACGCCCGAGCTGGCGCGGAGCGCGTCGATCGGCGTGCAGGCGGCGATCTCCCCCAACGAGCGGCTTGCGCAGCTGTACCACCCGTGGACGAGCTACGTGATCGTGCCGCTGTTCGCGCTCGCGAACGCGGGGATCCCGATCGACACGAGCTTCCTGTCACACGCCTACACCTCGCCGATCACGATCGGGATCATCCTCGCCTACGTGCTCGGGCAAGCCGATCGGCATCACCGGCGCGTCGCTGGTCGTGACGAAGATCAGCGGTGGCCGTCTTCGCCCTCCGGTCGGCTGGGTGGCCGTTGCCGGTGGGGGGTTGATCGCGGGGATCGGTTTCACCGTCGCCCTCCTGATCGCGAATCTCGCCTTCACGGGCGAAACGCTGAACGAGGCAAAGCTCGGCGTGCTGTCGGCCGCGGTGCTTGCGTCCGTCTTGACCTGGGTCGTGTTCCGGGCGACCGCGAAGCTACCGACGCGGCTGAAGATCAAGGCGCTCCTCGGCTCGGCCGAGCTGCTGATCGATCTCGCCGTGCCGGTCGATCCCGAGCACGATCACATCCGCGGCCCGCGCGAGGCGCCGGTGACGCTCGTCGAGTACGGCGACCTCGAGTGCCCGTTCTGCGGGCAGGCGGAGCCGGTCGTCCGGGAGCTGCTCGCAGGCTCGAGCGAGCTCCGTTACGTCTGGCGCCACCTGCCCCTGAACGACGTGCACCCTCGCGCCCAGCTCGCCGCCGAGGCGACGGAGGCCGCAGCCGCGCAGGGCCAGTTCTGGGAGATGCACGACTTGCTTCTCACCCGACAGGATGCGCTCCGCCCACAGGATCTGATCGGCTACGCCGGCGAGCTCGGGCTCGACGTCGAGCGCTTCACCGACGACCTGCGCCGCCACACCATGGCCGGCCGTGTCGCCGAGGACGTCGACAGCGCCGACCTGAGCAACGTCTCGGGCACGCCCACGTTCTTCGTCAACGGGCAGCGGCATCAGGGCGCCTACGACCTCGAGACCCTGACCGCCGCGATCCATTTCGCCAAGGCCCGGGCCGTGATCGCGGCCTGAGCGGCCCTATTTCTCGTACCAGGTGACCTGCTGGGGCGTGACGCGGGCGGTCACTCGCACCTCGCCCTCTCCGAGCGGCCTGAACGCCTTGTTGTCGTACTTCCAGGAGAGCTGCTCGATGTCCTCGTTGGCGCCTTCGGTGGTCAGCTCGGCCGTCCCGCTGACCGCGAGCCAGTGGTAGCCGTCAGGCGCGAGCACGACGACCGACACCCGCGGATCGCGCGCGAGATGCCGCCCCTTCGCTCGCCGGATGGTGGTGTTGATCAGAACCTTCCCATCCTCCTCGGTCGCCCAGGCAACCGTCGAATGCGGTGAGCCATCCTCTCGCAGCGTCGTCACGACCGCGTAGTACGCGTTGTCCCGAATGAATGCGCGCTGCTCGTCGGTGAGGCTCGCCATACTGCGGCTCACCTTAGCGCGCCCGGCATGCGAAGCTAGGGACGTGAGCGACTCGATCGACATCAACCGCGCCAACTGGGACGAGCGCGTTCCCGCCCACGTCGCGTCCCCCAACTACTCGGTCGCACGCTTCGCCGAGGATCCAGCGTTCCTGAGCGGCGTCGTGCGCTTCGACCTCCCCCGGCTCGGCGACATCGCGGGTCTCGACGGCGTGCACCTCCAGTGCCACATCGGAACGGACACGGTCTCGCTGGCGCGTCTCGGCGCGAGGATGACCGGCCTCGACTTCTCCGAGCCGGCGATCGAGCAGGCGCGGCTTCTCGCCGGGGCCGCCGGGGTCGAGGCGGAGTTCGTCGTCGCAGAGCTCTACGAGGCGCCCGAGACGCTCGGAAGAGGCCGCTTCGACCTCGTCTACACGGGGATCGGCGCCCTCTGCTGGCTGCCCGACATCCACCGTTGGGGTCAGGTCGTCGCCGACCTCCTCAGGCCGGGCGGACGCCTGTTCATCCGCGAGGGCCACCCTGTCCTCTGGTCGATCGACGAGCGCCGCACCGACGGGCTCCTGGCGCTCGAGTGGCCCTACTTCGAGCAGGCAGAGCCGTTCGTCTGGGACGAGTGCGGCACCTATGTCGAGACAGACCAGGTCTTCGAGACAACCGTCACCCACTCGTGGAATCACGGGCTCGGCGAGATCGTCACCGCGCTTCTCGACGCCGGGATGGACCTGACGATGCTCGAGGAGCACCGGTCAGTGCACTGGGACGCCCTGCCCGGCCAGATGGAGCGGATCGAAGGGGGTGAGCTGCGGCTCAAAGACCGTCCGGAGCGCCTGCCGCTCACGTACACACTGCAGGCCATCCGAAAGGAGTCTTCTTGATCCAGCAGATCAGCGTCATCGGCAGCGGCCTGATGGGGAGCGGCATCTCTCAGGTCGTCGCCCAGGCCGGGTTCGAGGTCACCCTCGTCGATGTCGACCCCGCCGCTCTGGACCGCGCTCTCGCCCGGATCGCGGGCGGCTATGCCAGGCTCCACGCGAAGGGCGTATTGAGCGAGGCGAACGCCGCGGCGGCGCTGACGCGCATCCGGCCGTCGACCTCGCTCGAGGAGGCCGCCGAGCGAGCCGACCACGTGATCGAGACGGTCATCGAGGACGTCGACGTCAAGAAGGACGTTCTGCAACGGCTCGGCGAGCTCTGCCGCGACGACGTGGTCTTCGCGACGAACACGTCGCAGTTCTCGATCTCGGCTCTGGCCGCGGCCTCCGGACGGCCCGACCGCGTGATCGGCAGCCACTGGTTCAACCCGGCCCCGGTGATGCGGTTGATCGAGATCGTCCGCGGGGTCGAGACCTCCGACGAGACGCTCGCGGTCGCGCTCGAGCTGGCCGAGCGGTACGGCAAGGAGACGGTCGTCTGCCTCAAGGATGCGCCGGGGTTCATCACATCGAGGCTGATCGCGCTCCTGATGATCGAGGCAGCGCGGATCGTCGACGAGGGCATCGCCTCGGTCGAGGACGTCAACAAGGCCTGCGTGCTCGCCTTCAACCACGCGCAGGGCCCGTTGGACACCGCCGACCTGAGCGGGCTCGACACGATCGAGCGCATCGGCACAGCGCTCACCGCGCAGTACGGCGAGCGCTTCCTGCCGCCGAACGCGCTTCGCTCACTCGTCAACGCCGGCCACTTCGGCCGTAAGACCGGCCGGGGCTTCAGCGACTACGCCGATCCCTCGTGAAGAACGTCAGCTCTGAGCCAGGCGCCCGAGGATCGGGAGCGCCCGGAGCAGAGTCTCCTGCTCCTCCACTGTCAGCTCGCTCTCGATCGCGTGCGCGAGCCAGCCTTCCCGTCGGGCCCGTTCCTCGGCCAGCGTCGTCCGGCCGCGCTCGGTGAGCTCGATCAGGATCTGACGACCGTCTGTCGGGTCGGGCGACCGGGCGACGAGGCCGGCGGCGCCGAGCTCGGCGATCGTCTGGGCCATCGATTGCGGCCTGACGCGTTCGGCCGCCGCCAGCGCGCTCGTCGTCGCCGGGCCCTCGCGCTCGAGGCGGGCGAGCACGGTGCCCTGTGAGATCGGGAACTGGTGCTCGGCCCGGAGCCGGCGCAGGAGCTGGCCGAGGACGACTCGAAGCTCGCTCGCGGAAAGGGCGACGTCCGGCGGCCGGGCCACGGGGAAACCATAGCCCGTGTCGGCGCCGCTCCCTAGCCGAGAATCTTCCGCTGCTCGGCGCGGAGCTTCTGCAGCTTCGCCCTCAACTCGGCGGCGAACTCGTCGAGCTTCTGCCTGCGAGAGCCGATCAGCTCGAGCTGCCGCTCGACGAGCGGGATCGACTGCAGGATGATCGCGGCGCGCTCGTCGTCGGTGCTGGTGCCGGCCCACTGTTCCCGCAGCGCGGCCCGGGCCTGCCCGGTGTCCGCGAGCGCGGTCAGCTCCTCGAGCGAGAGCCCGAGAAGCTCGCGCAGACGCACGAGCTCGGTGAGCCGGCCAATGTCGGCGTCGGTATAGAGCCGGTGGCTGCCCTTGCTCCGGTTTCCGCCTTCGGTTCCGAGTAGCCCGAGCTCCTCGTAATAGCGGATGGTCCTGGTCGTCACGCCGACCTGCTCGGCGACCTCGCCGATCCGGTGAGTGCGCTCAACGGTGACGGTCATGAAACCTCCCTGATTGCCTGAGGGGCGAGGCCCGGCCGCGGCTCGCTCGCGGCAGCCTCGACGTGGTGGTACTTGCCTCCGCGCAGGAGCGAGGCGACCGCAGCGATGAGGCACGCGACGATCGCGAATGCGAACGCATAATCGAGCGCCGTGTGGAACGGGCCCGCGATCAGGTGCGGGAAGAAGCTCTGGCCGGTCAGCGTGTGGGCCTCTCCGGGCGGGAGCGCACCGAGGACATGCGGCCCGAGCAGGCTCTTGACCGGGTTGTAGCCGAGGAATGACGCGAAGAGCGTCGACACCGGCGGCAGCTGGGAGATCCGGGTTGCGTCGGCCGCCGGGACGCCGTGAGCGATCAGTCCGTTGTGGAGCGTCGACGGCAGCCCGGACGAGAGGCCGACGATCATCAACGAGAAGAAGACGCCGATCGAGAGAACGGCCGCCGAGCTCGTGAAGGTGGCGAGCATGCCCGCGCCGGCCCCACGCTGTGCCGGCGGCAAGCTGTTCATCACCCCGGCACTGTTCGGAGGGGTGAAGAGGCCCATCCCGATCCCGTTCAGGAGCAGGATCGCCGCGAACCATCCATACCAGAAGTTCACGGGGAGCACGATGAGCAGTGCGAAGCTGAATGCCGCGAGCAGCATCCCGCCGGTCGTGAAAGGCCGTGCGCCGAACCGATCGGACAGGTAACCCGCCGCAGGGCCGGCGATCAGCAGGCCGGCGATCAGGGGCAGCATGTAAATACCCGCCCAGAGAGGCGTCTGAGAGAACGCATACCCGTGCTCGGGCAGCCAGATCCCCTGCAGCCAGATGATCAGGATGAACTGGAGGCCTCCCCGGCCCATCGCCGCGAGCAAGGCCGCGAGATTGCCGGCGCTGAACGCCCGGATCCGGAAGAGATCGAGGTGGAACATCGGGTCGGTGACCCGGGTCTCGATCACGCAGAAGGCGGCAAGCAGCACGACGCCGGAGGTCAGGGTCGAGAGGACGAACGGAGCGGTCCACCCCATCGTGTGCCCGCCGTAGGGCTGGATCCCATACGTGATGCCGACCATCACCAGGATCAGCCCGACCGCAAAGGTCGCGTTTCCCCACCAGTCGATCCGCGCCGCCTTGCGGACACCGATCTCGCGGAGGCTGTGGTACGACCAGGCCGTCGCAATCAGGCCGACGGGCACGGAGACGAGGAAGACGAGGCGCCAGTTGATCGGCGCGAGGATGCCGCCGAGCACCAGGCCGAGGAAGGAGCCGACGACCATTGCGATGCTGTTCACGCCGAGCGCGAGCCCGCGCTCGTTCTGCGGGAAGGCGTCGGTGAGGATCGCACTCGAGTTGGCAAACACGAGCGCCCCGCCGATGCCCTGGCCGACGCGCATCACGATCAGCCAGATCGCGCCCGCCGCTCCGTGCATCCAGGTGACCGAGAGCAGGATCGAGAACACTGTGAACACGGCAAACCCTAGGTTGAACATCCGCACCCGCCCGTAGATGTCACCGAGCCGCCCGAGGCTCACGAGAAGCACCGCCATGATCACGAGGAACCCGAGGATCAGCCACAACAGGTAGCTCGTGTTCCCCGGCTTCAGCGGGTCGAGGTGGATCCCGCGAAAGATGTCCGGCAGGGCGATCAGCAGGATCGACGAGTTGATCATCGCGACCAGCATCCCGAGGGTGGTGTTCGAAAGCGCCACCCACTTGTAGTCCAACCTTCCGAGCCTCAACCGCTGCGCCTCATACACACCTCGCGCGATCTCTTCTTGACGTAAACGTCAAGTTTAGCAATTCGCGAGGCCGCAGGCGGGCCGGTGCGAGCAGCCCTACCCGGGAACGGCGTCGGCCCGGCGAGGCAGCACCCAGCCCGGACGCGCGAAGTGGCACGTGTACCCGTTCGGATAGTGCTGCAGGTAGTCCTGGTGCTCCGGCTCGGCCTCCCAGAAAGGCCCGGCAGGCTCCACCTCGGTGACGACCTTGCCGGGCCAGAGGCCGGACGCCTCGACGTCGGCGATCGTGTCCTCGGCGACCCGGCGCTGCTCGTCGTCGACGTAGAAGATCGCCGATCGATAACTCAGCCCGACGTCATTCCCCTGGCGGTTGAGCGTCGTCGGATCGTGGATCTGGAAGAAGAATTCGAGCAGGTCGCGAAACGAGGTCTCCTCCGGGTCGAACGTGATCTCGATCGCCTCGGCGTGGGTCCCGTGGTTGCGATAGGTCGCGTTCTCGACGTCGCCGCCCGTGTAGCCGACCCGCGTCGAGATAACGCCGGGGCGCTTGCGGATCAGGTCCTGCATTCCCCAGAAGCACCCGCCGGCAAGAATCGCCTTCTCTGTCGTTCCGGTCATTTCGTCCCTCCTCCGATCGACTTCACCGACAGCGTATCGCGGGCCCGTCCGGCGCCAAGCGAGGTCTTTGCGCAAGAATGCCGCCGTGACGTTGCACGGGAACCCGATCCACGAGACGGCAAGGCTGCCCGACGGCCGCGAGGTGATGGTCCGCGTCGGCATCCTCGAGGATCCGTACATCGCCGACAGCGAGCTCAACACGGTCGTGCTCGAGCTCCGTTTCGGAAACGGCGTTCTCGCCTCCGTGACGACGATCCTGAACGCCGATCAGGTCACCGAGGCGAAGCATCTCGCCGACCGCGTCGCCGAGGGGCTGCGCTCGGGCGAGCTCGAGCCGCACGCGAGCGCGATCGAGCGACTCGCGGACGAGATCCTCTAGCTCGAAGGCGCTTCGTTAGGTCGAAAGCACTTCGTGCACGAACCGGACGGCGAGCGCGCCGTCGCCGACGGCCCCGGCCACACGGTTCAGCGCGCCCGCCCGCACATCCCCGGCGGTGAAGACGCCGGGCCGGACGGTCTCGAGCAGGTGTGGCTGCCGGTCGGTGAGCGGCCACGTGAGATGACCTTCGCAGGCCGCCGCGCCGTCGCCGCAGAGCAGGTAGCCGGCCGAGTCGAGCGCGAGCATCCCGGCCCCGGCCTCGCTGCAGGGGACAGCGCCGATCATCACGAACACGGCCGTCGCGGCGACGTCGGTGAGGGTGTCCGAGCGGCGATCTCGGAGGCTCACGGTCTCGACCGTCGCGGTCCCGTGCACGGCAACGATCTCGGTCTCCGTCAGCACCTCGATGCGCGGTGACGACTCGATCCGGTCGATCAGGTACTGCGACATCGATGAGCTCAGCCCCTTGCCGCGCACGACTACGCGAACGCTGCGGGCCCGCGTGGCGAGATGCACCGCTGCCTGCCCTGCCGAGTTTCCTCCCCCGACGACGATCACGTCCTCGTCCCGGGACCGCTCGGCGTCGTGCGCCATTGCGGCGTGGTAGACGCCGGCGTTGCGGAAACGCTCGATCCCGTCGGCGTCGAGCTCTCGCCAGCGCGCTCCCGTCGCCATGACGACGCACCTCGCGAGGACGTGCTGTCCGTCGTCGAGGTCCACCCGTACGAGCCCCTCGGTTCCGTCGGCCAGCTCGACGACGCTGTGGAAGCTCGACAGCACCGCGTCGAACCGTCGAGCCTGAAGCGTGGCGCTTCGCGTCAGGTCGGAACCGGAGACGCCACTCGGGAAGCCGAGGTAGTTCTCGATCCGGGTGCTCGTGCCGGCCTGCCCTCCGGGAGCCCACGCCTCGGCGACGAACGTCCTGAGGCCCTCCGAGCCGCCGTACACGGCCGCGGCAAGCCCGGCGGGGCCGCCGCCCAGCACGACGAGGTCGAACCGCTCACCGTCGACCTCGGCGCGAAGCCCAAGTGTGCGCGCAACCTGGGCCGGCGACGGGTTGCGCAACACGTTCGCGGCGTGGACGAGAACGGGTGTCTCGGAGCGTGGGATGTCGAGCCAACGCAGCATCTTCGCGCTCTCCTCGTCGGTGTCGACGTCGTAGAACCGCACCGGCAACAGGTTGCGTTCGAGCAGGTCACGGACCTCGAACGCGCGGCGGGACTCGCGCCCGGCGATGATCCGCATCACGCCGTGGCCCTCGCGCTCGTGCCAGGCGCGCCGGACGAGGAGTGTGCTGAAGATGTGCTCGCCGAACTCGGGCCAGCGCGCGACCATGTCCCGAAGAGAGGCCCGGTCGAACTCGATCACGTCCGTCTGCTCGACGGCGACGCACGCGCTGACCGTGGGCTCGCCCGTGAACGCTGCGATGTCGCCGACGAACGTGCCGCCGTCGGCCTCGGCAATATGGACTTCCTTGCCCGGCTTGCGGTCGACGAACTCGACCAACCCGCGCTCGATCACGAAGAACGGCGCATCGCGCACGGCGTGCTCGTAGAGCACCTCGCCGGGCTCGAGCGTCCGTCGCTTGCCACGCTTTCCGAGCCACGCGAGCTTCGCGTCGGACAGCCGCGGAAAGAACTCCTCGTCGTCGAGCGCCGGGTAGCTCGGGCTCCGAAGGACCTCGATCGTCGCCATCCGAATGAGGCTACCTCCTGAGCAGACCCGAGCTGCGTCTCGGTCCTCGAGTGTTCGGCGGACCCCGCGGTACGTCGGCGCCGACCAACGCTGACGGCGCGGATTCGGCCGATTCGTCTAGGCGTCCTCTTCGGCTTTCTCACCCTTCTCACCGGCGGCGACGATGTCGCCCTCGCTGAAGAGGATCTCCTCGAGGGCGCCACGCCACTTCGGCTCGCGCCGCAGGAGAAACTCCAGATCCATCCCGAAATGCTTGAACTCCTCGTGCTGCGCGTCGAGCATGATCGCCTTCGCCTGCTCGTCGGTCTCGAGCTCGATCCGCTGCGCGTACCAGCCGATCGCCTCGGCCTCCTCGGTCAGCGACGCGATCATCCGCGCGAAGGTCCGGCCTTCCTGCGAAAGCTCCTCCGGCGGCTCGTGATACTGGTCCGACCCCATCCAGTCCTCCTCGGCTCGATTGCCTGACCAAGCGAGGTTACCCTCGACCCGCGAGCCGGAACACGCAGACACTCTTTCCACCGGGACTGCCGAGGCACTACCCTCAGCAGGCCGGGGAATGGACAAACTGATCAGTAGCTCGCTCGTGCAAGAGGTGCCCATCGGGCGAGTTACGGACGGCTTTCGCTCGTGCTAGGCGAGGCTGTACGGCTCATTCCGTATGCGCTCCTCGCCGCGCTGAGCCCGCTCGGCTTCGCCGCCACGATCACCGTCATGAAAACGGGCCGCCTGACGGCCCTCGGCTTCGCACTCGGAGTGCTGCTCGGCCAACTGCTCGCCTGCGCCGTCCTCGTCCTCGTCGGAGGCGCATCGGTCCCGTCTCGCGACAAGGACCACCCCACCTTCCAGGGGCTGCTCGAGCTCGGGCTCGGCGTCGCCCTCCTCTGGCTTGCAGCGGTGATTTCCCGTCGTCCCCCAGGTGCGCTGCACGCCCCCGGCGCACACGGCCGATCCAAGGAGTTGCTCGAACGGCTCGCTCGTGTTCGGCCGCTCACCGCCTTGCTCGCAGGCCTGATGCTGGGGATCGGAGGCCCCAAGCGGCTCGTGCTGACGGCGTTGGCCTCCGCCTCGATCGCCGCCGCGGGCGTCGGCGGCGCCGATCGAGGGGCGCTGATCCTGTGGTACTCGGCACTTGCCACCGTCGTCGTCTGGCTGCCCATCGTCGGGTACGTGCTGCTCGGGCAATGGGCCGTCGCGTGGCTCGACCGTGGCCTCGAATGGCTTACCCGCCACCAAAGGCGCGCCAGCATCACGGTGCTCGTCGTGGTCGCCGCCGTGCTTTTCGTCGACGCCGCGGTCACATTGCTCTGATCCGTCCGCTACTGAACGTTGATCGTGACGGTCTTGACGAGCGTCTTGCCGGAGCGCAGATCGACGTGCCAGGCGCCCCGCGGGAGCGGCCCGTTCGACTTGACCGAGCTCGTGATCGTCGGCGCGCTCGACTTCGTTGCCTTCCCGAGGAGCTTTCCGCCCGGCTCGAACCAGGCCACGGTGAGCGATTGATCTCGGGGCGGCTGCGCCTTGAAGTCGAACGTCACGAACGCCTGCTTGTTTTTTGCATGCACGGTCGCCGTCGGCCCACTGTTCGCCGAGGCGCTCGCGAAGGCGCGGCCGACGACCCCGCCTGGGGGCGATGCGAGCGAGAGCGTCTTCACCTGCGGTGGCACCGAGAGCTGACCACTCCTGCCGCTGATCGTCACCACGAATCCGCCGGGGATCAGCCCGAGCGCCGGATCGAGCTTGAGCGCGATGCTGAAGTGCCCCGCCGGGAGTGCGAGATGCTCGGTGACGAGCTTCCCGCCGCCCGACCGGGCGAGCTGGACGTTGACCTGGGCTGTCTTCGCGATCCGCCCATGCACGAGCAGCTTGCCGGTGCCGACACTCTGGTTCCAGGAGACCGAGAAAGCCGCTGCGTCGATCTGAACCGGCACGATTGCGGCGCTCGGCATCGAGACGAAGCGAGCGGAGATCGTCGAGGCCTTTTGTACCTTGAGCCGGCAGGTGACCGTCATGCCGCTGCAGCCGCCGCTCCAGCCTCCGAAGCGGAAGCCGGTGACCGGAGCGGCGCGGAGACTGATCGTCGAGCCCGGCTTGTAGGTCGCGAAGCACGTCGAGCCCTTGGCGCCGCACGCGATCCTCGCACCGCCGGTCGCCTTTCCGGTAACCGTGCCGCTGCCCGTCACGCCGACCTTGATGGCCAGAAGCGTCGGCGACGGCGTGATCACCGTGCTCGTCGGGGTCGAGACGATCACGGGCTGGCTCGGGCCCGTTGTGGTGGACGTTGCGGTCGACGTCGACGTCGACGTCGACGTCGGCGCGGGCGGGGCGAAAGTGATGTTCACCGTGCCAGCGGAGCTCACCGTGCAGCTCGATCCGGTGCCGCCACAGCCATCGCCGCTCCAGCCGGTGATCACGTTCCCGGAGCCCGGCGTCGCGTGGAGCGTCACGGACGTCCCGGTGGCGAAGGACGCCGAGCAGGTCCCGGGGCAGCTGATCCCACTGGGGGAGCTCGAGACGCTCCCGGTGCCCGAGGCGGCGACGGTCAACGAGTAGGTCGTCGGAACCGAGAGCGTCGAGATCGTGAGGATCGGGAGCGTGGCGATGCTCCGCAGGCCGAACGACGCGGTGACGTTGGCGGCGCTGCTGACCGTGCAGGGACCGGTTCCCGAGCACGAGCCGCTCCAGCCGTTGAACTGGTAGATCCCCGAGTTCGGGGTCGCCGAGAGCGTCACTGACGAGCCCCTCGTGAAGCTTGCCGAGCACGTCGATCCGCAGCTGATCCCGCTCGGTGAGCTCGACACGCTCCCCGGGCCGGAAACCGAGACGTCGACCGAGTAGAACAGGGAGATGACCGTGATCGACGTGATCGGTGGCCCGACGGGCGGGGGCAGGGCCTGGTGGGCTTGCGCGCCGCCGGCCGGGCCGGGCACGAGGGAGACCGCGGCGACCACTCCGAGAGCGGCGAGAGCGGCGAGCTTCAGGGACGCGCTGAGCCTGCCCCGTGCGATCTGCCGCCGCGCTCCGCGCTCAGGCCGACCCCCGTCGCCCTGAACCTCATCGCCGCGGTCTCCGATCCCTTTGGACCCCATCTCACCTGCCCGACTACGGTTCCTCGGTGCTCCCGAGGACGCCGATGATACGCCGTGGAGGCGGCAATATCAACGTCGTTTGCACGGCAGGTCTGGCAACGCTTACCGGCGGTGCTCCGATGATTCGGTGCCGTCCCGGACGGGAACGATGTCGGTGATGAGGAACTCGATCGACGCGGCCACGGGAGACCTGCTCGTGGGCGGCAAGCGCGTGCTTCCGATCGGGCTTTCGGATCCTCCTCCGCCCGGAACGACTGCACCCGACAGCGGGTTGCCCGCTTGGTCCGAGATCGCCGCAGCAGGTGTCGGCTTCGTCAGGAACTACACCGTCTGGCGGGGGACCGGCGTAGAGGAGCAGTTGCTGTCCGTCGGCCAGGAGCTCGATGCCGCGGCGACCCACGGCCTCCAGGTCTGGCTTGCGCTCGCCGGAGTCGACGACGATCTCTCCCAGCAGCCGCTGCTCGATCGGATCGTCGCCGAGTTCAAGGGGCATCCCGGCCTGGGAGCCTGGAAGGGCGTCGACGAGCCCGCACTCGGGCGTGTTCCCGTCGCCGGATGTGTCGCCGTCTACAAGCACCTGCGAACGATCGACCCCGATCACCCGGTCGTGATCATCGAGGCGCCGCGCGGGCCGGGCCCGGCTCCGGGAAGCCCGAGCGTGAGATTGACGGCCGCGGCCGTCGAGCCTTATGCGGCGGCCTGCGACGTCCACGGCGTGGACATCTACCCGGTCTCGAGACCACCGGGCGCTCACGCGGGAAAAGCTCCCGTCAACACCGATATCAGCGTCGTCGGGGATGTGACGGCGATCGTCGTGCACGCCACGCGCCAGAAGGCGATCTGGACGACGCTTCAGATCGCCTGGAGCGGCGTCTTCCCGCCTCATCCCGTCGTGTTCCCGACGCTGCAGCAAGCGCGGTTCATGGCGTACGACGCGATCGTGGCCGGCGCCCGGGGGCTGTTCTTCTTCGGCGGGCAGTTCAAGCAGGTGATGAGCGCAGCCGACCGGGAGCTCGGCTGGAACTGGACCTACTGGCGGAATGTGCAGCGGCCGCTGCTCGTGGAGCTGACCGACGCCGCGCACACCCAGGCATTGATCGCCCCGGTGGCTTCCATGGGGATCGCAGCGAACGCAAGCGATATCGCTTTCAGCCCCAGGGAAAGCGGCGGGTTTCTCTACCTGATCGCCGTCCGGAAGAGCCCGACGGCGACCGGCACGGTGCGCTTCTCGGGGCTTCCGGCCGGGATCACGGGCGGGATCGTGCTGGCGCATCCCGGTGGGAATCCCGAACGCCATGTCACGGTCACCAAGGGCGCGTTCACCGATCCGAGCCCATTTGCTCCGCACAACGCGCGGGTCTACCGCTTCGCCCGGGCGTGACCCCGGGGAGCCGCGCGTCGTCAGACGTTGTTGGCGACCGTGAAGCGTTCGGTGTGCGTGCCGGTGTTGCCTGCAAGGTCGATCGCCTGGACCTCGAGCTCGTACCCTCCGTCCGGAAGAACCGTCGTGCTCCACGTGTGGGCGAGGTAGAACCGGTAGAGCCCGGGTGAGCCCGGGTGGTTCTGCCGGGTACCCGGCGCGTAGATTCGGTCGTACGCGGATTGCGGGAGGAGCGTCTTGCGGAAGTCGACGGGCGTTCGCCAGGGACGAACGGTCTCGGTCCCTCGGCGCACTCGCCAGCGAAGGGCCGCAGGAGTCACCGGGAGTCCGTTCCACGGCGCGGGAACCGGAATCGCCGGAGTGTCGTGCGCTTCGACGATCACGTCGACGGCGCCGTGAACCGAATGAGCTTGCAGCTCGAAATCGCTGCGGGAGAAGGCGACCCGGGTAATACCCGGACGAGTGGTGTCAGTCCACGGTGCGAGCGCACCGGCCCGGAGCGGGTTTCGGTACGAGCCGGAGCGCCGCTCCGCGAAATGCACGTGCAGCCACGGTGCGTCGATGTGCCCGAGAAGCTCGTGCCTGGCGACCTGCTGGTGGGCCTGCACGGCCGGGACGACGTGCCAGTAGCCGAACTCGTTATCGCCGGCCGCGACGGAGATCGCGCGGGCGTCCTCGAGATGGACGATCCCCGGCTCGACCGCGTAGACCGCGGTGCCGTTCGGGGCCGAGATATCGATCCCGAAGTGGAAGGCTCGCGACTCGCCGGAGATGCGCGGGTCGTTGAAGTTCGCACGAACCGGATGCGGCTGGTCGAACGGCGCGAGCGGCCACGAGTACGTCACCGCCTTATTTTGTCAGCGCATTCTTGGCTTTCTCGGCGGCCTTGTCGACCGACTTCTTTGCCTTACCTGCAGCCCGGTCGATCTTGCCCTCGCGCTTCAGGTCGCTGTCGTCGGTCAGTGCGCCCACTGCTTCCTTGGTGCGGCCCTTTGCTTCATCGGTCTTCGACATGATCTCTCCTTCGGCTCGTTGGTTCTCCTGTTGCTTCCCTCGATCCGCTTCTCCCAAGCGCGCCGCGGTCATTCGCTTTGCCGGATCCCGGGCTCCAGCCCTCGCGTCAACGGCATCGCGTACCAAGACATGACGATTGCCAGGCCGACGACGCCCACGGTCACGCCGGCGACGACCCAGCCGAAGAGAAACTCGATCACGAGGCAGATCGCCGCGAGGATCCCGAGCCCGAGGGTCGCCGTCCCGATCAGGAACATCGCGTGCCCGATCCGAATGACGTCGCCCTTGCCGCCCTTGTTCCAGCGCAACCGGTGGTAGATCGAAGGAGCGACGAGCAGGACCGTCGCGAGGGACGTGAGGACGAGACAGGCGAAGAAGACGATCCGTCCTCCTCGGCCGACCTGGTCGAAATGGGTCGCGAACGGCACGGTGAACAGGAAGGCGAGGAGCACCTGGGCTCCGGGGAGCACCACTCGAAGCTCGCCGAGGAGCTCCGTCATCTGCCTGTCGGTCTTGGCCTTCTCGGACTCCTCGTCTCGGTCGGCAACCGGCAGCCGGGTCATTTCTTGCTCTTCTTCGCCTTCTTGGTCTTCTTCTTCTTCGTGCGCCCGAGGACCCGATTGGCCTTGGCCACGATCTTCTCGTAGGCGCTCCGCGAGAGCTTCCCCTTCTTCAGCTGCTGCTTTGCGCGTCCCTTGGCGTTCGCCGCGTGCTTGGCGTCGGGCATCGGGTACTTGCGCTGTCCGGGCAGGCCGAACTGAGACTTCTTGAGCTTCTTCCTGTTGAGAGCCATCGGTCACCTCCTGTGAGCGTCTTGCTTGTAAGCGCGCGACGGTTCGAAGGTAACCAGCGGGTGGTGGTTCCAATCCTCAGCTGCGGCCGCCGCCGCTCGAGCTACCCGAGCGCGAGGCCTTCGGTGGAGCTCGCCGGTAACGGGTCGGGCAGGCGTCTCATGCGGAAGGCGTTGAAGATGCCGATGAGGCCCGCGAGCAGCGGAACGAGCAGGGCGACCTGAAGCGAGCGGTCCCGCGCCTTCTTGTTGATGCTGAGGATCTCCACCTGGACGTCCTTCGGCTCCGACTTGAGCAGCGGCTCCAGCTGAGCGTTGCTCATCACCTCTGCGTCGTGCTCGAGCTGATTGGAGATCTGCTGCTGTTGCGCAGGCGGGATCACAGGGCTTGCGTTGACCTGCTTCGTGAAGTCGTACGAGAGGAACGCGAGCATGATCCCGCCGGCCATCGCCAATCCGAACGAGAGCCCGAACGACCCAGCGGCGGAGTTGACGCCGGCCGCCTCGCTGACCCGCTCCTCCTGAATCGGCGAGAGCGTGTAGTTGTTCAACTGCGACACCAGGAGGCCGAGGCCCGAGCCGGTGATCAGCAGCGGGACGACCAGCGCCCAGCCGGTATCCGTGCGAGGAACGATCGGGATGATCGCCGCGATCCCGATCGAGGTGAGGACAAACCCGACGAGAACGATGTTGCTCGGGCGCCGCTTGCCTTCCTTCTTCCCCGCCAGGAGCGCGACTCCGAACATGCTCAGGGAGAGCGGAGCGAGCGAAAGGCCGGCCTGCATCGCGTTGTACTCGAGCGTCATCTGCAGGAAGATCGGTAGCGCGATCATCGCGCCGCCGAGCGTGATCTGCTGCATCATCTGCTGGGAGATCCCGATCCTGAAGTGCGGGAATCGGAACAGGTCGGGATCGAGCAGGGTGACCTTTCCCTCCCGCTTGCGGCGCACGAGCCAGTACGCGAGGAGCGCGAGCGCGGCGGCTCCGATTGCCATCAGCAACCCGACGGCCTCGCCTCCTTCCTGCCAGACGAGGATCCCGAGCACGAGGCCGCCCATCCCGAGAACGGATAGGACTGCACCGACGAAATCGATCTGCCGCGACCCCTCGTAGGGCACGTCTTTGACCAGCTTGATCTGGGACAGGACAACCGCGATCACCACGACCTCGAGCCCGAACCCGACACGCCACGACAGATACGTCGTTACGAAGCCCCCGAGGAGCGGCCCGACGGCGGCGGCGATCGCAGCGGCGGCACCGACCAGCGCGTACGCCTGTTTCCGCGCGGCGCCTTCGAAGTTGCCATGGATGAGCGACTGCATCGCCGGTAGCAGCAGCGAAGCGCCGAGCCCGCCGATGATCGCCCAGAAGATGATGATCGCCGTCAGGTTCTGGGCGAGCGTCATCGCGAGAGCGCCGACCGCGTAGGCCAGCAGGCCGATCACGTAGGCCCGCTTGCGGCCGATCAGATCACCGACCTTGCTGCTGATCAGGATGAAGGCCGCCGACACGAGCGCCTCGAGCGCGATCGCCGACTGCACCCCGCTCACCGTCGTGTTCAGATCCGCCACGACGGCCGAGATCGACACGTTCATCAGCGACGTGTCCACGACGAGCACGAACATCGCCATCGCGAGGAGGAGCGAGAGCCGCTTGCTGCCCTGCGGCGCGGCGACGACGTCGGACGCTACGACTTGCTCACTCACTGACCCTCCATCATCCAGGTACGAGCTCCGAACCGCTCGAGGAGGAGGCCGTGTCGAAGGCCGCGGTCGCTGACCGTGAGCGATTCCCGCTCGAGCTTCGTCATCACCGTCCGCACGATGCAGGCGCCCGCGAGTATCACCTCGGCCCGCTTGGGTTGAAGGCCGACGATCTTTCGGCGCTGATCGGCCGTGCGTGTGCGGTAGAGCTCGATCTGGCGGTCGACCTCGGCAATGTCGAGAACGGCTCCCTGCACGACCGTTGGGTCGTACTCGGCAAGGGCGTGCTGGACAGCCGTGAGGTTCGTGACGGCGCCGCCCATTCCGACGAGCATGTCAGGCGCCCGACGCCCGTCGAGGCGTGCGAGGTCTGCGGCAATGGCGTCGAGCACCTGGCCGAGCGCCTCCTCGGAGACGGCGCCTTCGAGGCCGTAGCGCTCCGTGAAGCGAGCCGCGCCGACGTTCAGGCTGAAGCGCTCGTCGATCTCCTCCCCACGCCCGAACGTGAACTGCGAGCTGCCGCCGCCGGTGTCGAACACGACGAGCGATCCGCTCCCGAGAACGAGGCCTGACTGGACTCCGAGATAGGCGAGCCGCGCCTCCTCTTCACCGCTGATCACCTCGACCTCGACGCCTGCACGCTCGCGCACCGCATCGACGAGAACGGCGCGGTTCGGCGCGATTCGCAGCCCTGCAGTGCCGACCGCGGCAATCGCCTCGACGCCGTTGTCCTGCCCTCCTCCGCCATCGCCGCGATCGCGGCGACCGTGCGCTCGATTGCGGCTTCCCCGAGCGTCCCGGTGTCGTCGAGGCCTTCGCCGAGACGGGTGACCTCCGCGCGGTCGACGATCGTCGACCATCCGCCGTCGGCGTGCCGCTCGCCGATGTGGAACTTGACCGAGTTCGTGCCGACATCGATGACCGCAAAACGCTTCGCTCCGAGCCCAACGAGGGTCTTGAGCCCGCGAGCCATGTTCACGTTCGGTCTCGCGCCGAGACCGAGCTCGCGCACGGCCGCGATGACGCCGGCCGCGTCCTCCGACTCGACCGCGATCGTTTGTCGAGCGACCCTTGCCCGGTGCGAATCTCGGTGGCCTCCGCCATACAGCCGCCGACCGTGTAGTGGTCGCGCTGCTTGTGGACGCTCGAGTGCAAGCAGACCGGGCGTCGGCTCCACGAGCTCCTCGATCAGCTGCTCGAGCGTGTACTCGCTGCGGCGAAGCCGGCGGGCCGTCGATGCCGAGCGCCGCGAGCAGCGTGGCGATGTCGTCGCGGCCAAGGGGGAACGCCGCCTTGAGGACCGGCTTCCACTGCTCGAGCCCGTCCGTCCACGCGCTGGAGCAGCTTGACGTCCAGCTTGGAGTCGCGGATCTTGACCGAAGCGTCGCTCGCGGTCGAGAGCAGGTAGACCTCGTCGCTCTCCTCGACCTTCTCGGGCTCGAGAGCCGAAGAATCGCGCGTCGCCGAGACTCGCCGAAGGTACGCCATTCCCAGCCGGGGATCACGCGACTCCGTTCGTCGCAGCCGGCGAAGTACTCGAGCGCCTTACGGGTCTTCGTCTGCTGCTCGCCCGAGAGGTCGACCCCGTGCGTGGTGAGGAAGCTGCGTAGCTCGGCCGCGACCTGGAATGCCTCGGTGGTGCCACAGCGGGTCGAGAGCTCGAGCACGCGGGAGCCGTCCGGGTAGAGCCACATCTCGGCGACGAGCCTCCGCTCGAGCTCGACAGGCGTGAATCGCAGCTTGAGCACGAAGATCGGCCCGAGGATCGACAGGTCGTCGAGCCCGATCCCCTCCTCCACATGCGCGGCGAAGAACGCCCGCTGCTCCTTCGAGAAGAGCTTCCGGATCGGCAGCTCCCCCGCGACGGCGCTCCTGACGTCGGTCGGGCGCAGCGCGCCCTTCAGCGCTGCCGAGCAGACGTAGCCGCCCGGCAGTGCGTCGACCTCGACCCGGAAGCTCGCCGACCTGCGCAGATCGTCCGGCAGGTCGGACGGCACGACCGGCCTCAGCTTCACCGCGGAGTCGTCGCCCTTGCCCTGGATCCGGCGGGCACGGACGACGACCCCTTGCTTGTCGAGCGCCAGATCGGGCGTGTCGAAGAAGAAGATCTGGCGGATCTGGGCCTCGAGCGGGTCGAGCCCGAACGTCGCTGATGGCCGAGCGCTGGTCGGTCTCCGGCACCGTCAGCTTCAGCTCGACGCTGTCCGACTCCTTGATCAGCGCAAGCAGCCGGGTCAGCTCCTCCCCCGAGAAGGCCGATGCAGGTGCTTTCGGTGGTCGACATTCGCCTTCTCGCTCGCCGCTCAGGCGGCGAGCGCCTTCGCCTTCAGCTGGTCGTACTCGGCCTGGGTGAGCGCGCCGCTGTCGAGCAGCTCCTTGCCCTTGGCGATCTGGGCGGACGCATCGGTCGAGCCGGCCACGGTGCGGACGTAACTGTCCATGTGGGCCTGCTCCTGCTGCGCACGCTTCATGCTCCGCTCGCCCATGCCCTTCCCCTCTGCGATCAGGTAGATGAAGATCCCGAGGAACGGCAGGATGATCACGAAGAACGTCCAGCCGGCCTTCGCCCAGCCGCTGATGTCGTGCCGGCGGAAGAGATCGCCGAAGATCGAGAACAGAAGCCAGAACCACAGGACCCACATGAAGAAGACGAACATCGTCCACATGGCCTGACCGAACGTGTATGCGACTAACAAGTCTGCCTCCGATTATGACGTGGTTGGAACCCCGGATCGGCCAACGATACGCGTAAGAACTCGTGCACGCATCGGGGAAATACCGCACCGCCCCGCTCAGCGCGGCGGCGCGGCCGTGATGACGCCCCGCGCGTCGTCGGCGAGCTGAGCCTCGACCGCTGCGTGGACGTTCCCGTGGATGTGGTCGGCGCCGAGCGCGTCGACGATTCCATCTGCCGCGAGAGTTGCGACGACCTCGGGTTTCGCGCGGGCCAGGCGCATGGTGACGCCGTCGGCCTCGGCGACCTCGTGCAGCTCGGCGAGCTTCGCCGCCCCCTGCGAATCGACGAAATCGACGCCTTCCAGGTCGAGCACGATCGCGTGCACCTTGGGCTCGTGGTCCTGGATCACCGCCCGTAGGCGCCGGTCGAGCGCCTCGGCGGTTGCGAAGAAGAGCCCGCTGTCGAGCCGAACGACGCTTATCCCGGGGAACGTCTCGTCTTCCGGGTGCTCGTCCAGCTCCCGGAACACCTGGGTGCCTGCCTCACGGCCGAGCAGCGGCATCCTCGGCGAGGTCGCAACGTAGATCAGCCAGAGGAGCGAGAGGGCAACCCCGACCGCGACGCCGGCGAGGACGCCGACCGAGAGGACGCCGAGGATCGCCGCCACGGAGATCCAGAAGTCGAACCGCGCGACACGGTGCAGACGCCGAAGCTCGCCGATGTCGATCATCCCGAACACGACCGCGTCGATGATCACCGCGGCGAGGACCGCCTTCGGGAGGTGCGAGAAGAGCGGTGCGAGCACGACGAGCGTCAGCAACACGAGGCCGCCGGTGATCAGCGACGCGACCGGGGTTCGCGCACCGGCCGACTCGTTCAGCGAGCTTGCCGAGAGGCTCGTCGAGACCGGCATCCCCTGGAACACACCGGCGCCGGCGTTCGCCATCCCCTGCGCGATCGACTCCTGATTCACGTCGATGCGGTAGCGGTGCCTGGTTGCGAACGCCCTGGCATCACCGGCCGTCTGAGAGAACCCGATCAGGAGCAGCGCGATCGAGGCGATGGCGATCGTCGACACATGCGTGCGGACGATGTCCCAGTCGGGCAGCGCCGGGCTCGGCAAGCCGCGAGGAACATGGCCGACCAGGGCGACCCCGTGCGCGCCGAGGTCGAAGAGGCCCGACGCGAGCAATCCTCCGACCACCAGCACGAGCGCCCCCGGCACAGCGGGCACCGTGAACCGCAGCGCAAGGATCACGCCGAGCGAGACGAGACCGACGACGAGCGTCGTCCAGCTGATGTCGCCGAGCCCCTGGATCCACGTGTAGAGCTCCCGCCAGGAGCTGTCGCCGCTCGACGACGTGCCCGTGAGCTTCGGAAGCTCGCCGATCGTCACGTCGATCGCCGCTCCGGCAAGGAACCCGGTGATGACTGCCTTCGAAAGGAACTGCGCGATCCAGCCCAAGCTTGAGCAATGCGAGGAGCAGGAAGAGCACACCGGTCGCGATCGTGATCGCGGCGACGAGCTGGGCGGCGTCCTGCCCGCCGAGCCGGTTCGCGAGAACCGCGCCCCCGGCGACTGCAGCCAAGGACGAGCTCGGGCCCGTCGAGATCTGCCGCGATGTGCAGAAGAGCGCGTAGATGATCGCGCCGGCTGCGGCCGCATAGAGGCCGTTCTCGAGCGGCACGCCCGCGATCCCCGCGTAGCCGAGGTTCTTCGGCACGATCAGCGCGGTCACCGCGACACCGGCCATCAGATCGCCGCGCAGCCAGCTTCGGTCGTACCGGGGCAGCCACTCGGTGACCGGCACCAGCTTTCTCCATTTCCCGGTCGACCCGCTCATCGCGAGATCATCGCTGATCGGATCGCGTAGCATCGGTGCATGCCGAACCCGCCTGAGACGACGAGCAGCACGCCTCCCGCTCGCGGGATCCGCGGTTCGACGAGACGTGTGATCGCCCATGTGCGCGCGATCGTGCAGCTCGAGCAGCAGCTGGCACAGTCCGAGCTCCAGCGCAAGGGAGCGACCGTCGGCGCCGGCGCGGGGGTCGGGGTTGCCGCGGCGCTCTTTGCCTTCTTCGCAATCGGGTTCGGCCTGGCCACACTCGCCGCGGCGCTCGCTCTCGTCGTCGACTGGTGGCTTGCGCTCCTGATCGTGTTCGTGTTCCTCATCGTTCTCGTCGTCGTCCTCGCACTCGTCGCGCGGTCCCTCGTCAAACGTGGAATGCCGCTCTCTCCGGAGCAGGCCATCGCCGAGGCGCGGCTCAGCGCGAAGATCCTGAAGGGGAACCGTGCCGGCTGAGCGCCGCACCGAGGCGCAGCTCCGTGGCGAGATCACGTCCGAGCGGGAGCAGCTCGTCGGCGCGATCGCCGACCTCCGCGAGGGCATCAACGCGCAGCGCAAGACCGCGGAGGTCGTCGGGGCCGTGGTCGCCACCGGTCTCGCGGCTATCACGGCGTTGAAGGTGATCCACAAGCTCCGCCGCGACTGACGCGCGTTCGAATCTCACCCGAAGTGGATGAGCCGGGTAGGCCTTCGCTGCCTTACGCTCAGCAGACCTGCCGGTCGTGACCCCCATGACCGGCTCTCACGGAAGGGGCCTCATGCTCGTTGCGTCAAGCGGCTGGTGGTTCGGCAGCATCCTGTTCCTCATCATCTGGATCCTGATCGCCTTCTGGCCGGCGCGTGTCGCCGGTCGCAAGGGACACAGCTTCTTCCTCTACTTCCTGTTCAGCCTGGTCTTCTTCCCCGCGGCCCTGATCGTCGCCTACATGGTCAAGGACAGGAGGGCCCCCGCCACGGCCTGAGAAGCGGTCAGCCGGGCTTCGAAGGAGACGAGAGCATCCACGCCGAATGTAGGGGGATGCCGGTGGTACAGGGTCGTCCCGCTCGAGCGAGCCATCTATGGCCCGGCGTCGTCGCGACGCTGCTGCTGCTGGCGCTCGGCGCCTTCGCCGGAGCGGCATCGGCCCACATCGCGCGGGTTTCCGCCGGCATGACAACATCGACAGAGACCACCATCAGCGCGCCCTCAACGACCTCGGACACGACGACCGCTCCGGCGGAGACCAGCACGACCGAGGAAACGACCACTGAGAGCACGACTACCGAGACGACACCCGCCGTCACAGCCACCATCGAGCTGACAACCACAACAACTCAGGCCGGCCTGGGCCCAGGCGGCGCCGCAGTCGTCGGGGCCGCGGCAGCAAGCTCCAGCGATGATTCGGACACCCAGTGGGGCTGGATCGCCTTCGGCATCCTTGCCGCGGCGGTGATCATCTTCGGGATCGTCTGGCTCGTGCGGCGATCGCGGCGCGCCTGACCCCACTCGGGAGACGTGATGGAGACGATCGTGGTGGGCGTTGATGGTTCCGAGGGAGCGGCTGCCGCGCTGGCGCGGGCGGTGAGCGAGGCGAAGCTGTCCGGAGCTCGCCTTCGGGTCGTGTGTGCCTGGGAGGTGCCGCCGGAGGTCTTCGCCGGCGGTTTTGCCCCAGGAATCGACGAGGCAACCTTCGACGGTTTTCGGGATAGCGCCAAGGCCATCGTCAGCGAGGCCCTCGCCGAAGCCGAGCGCCTCGCGCCGGGACTGGAGACCGAAGGCGAGGCGGTCGACGGCCAAGCAGCAGACGTGCTGTTGCAAGAGGCGGAGGATGCTTCGCTGATCGTCGTCGGCAACCGCGGCCGCGGGGGCTTTGCGAGTCTGCTGCTGGGATCGGTCAGCCAGCAGGTCGTGCACCACGCTCACTGCCCTGTTCTCGTGGTGCGCTGACACGGGCCAAACTCCGTCGTGCGCCTGAGCGGTGCCGAGACGCTTAGCCCGTGAGACCGGAGATGCCGTTGCGCAGGAGCACCGCGGCGAGCAGGAAAAGGATCGCGGCGGCGATTGTCCGGACGTGCGCCTCGAGCCAGTACCGCAGGCTCCCGAGAAGCCGTTCGGCCGATTCGCGCGCGAAGAAGAGCGCGACGAGGGCGATCATTAGCGGAAGCAGGGCCATCACCGTGAAGAACAGCCACGCGACGGCGTAACCAACCGCTCCCGGGTCCGTCTCCGAGATCGTCTTGAGCGCGATTGGGATGAAGCCGCCCGGGTTCGCCAGCATGGCGCCCGCGCCGACCACGGCGATCCACGGGGAGTCGGCGACCTCGCCCATCCGGGCGACCGCGGCCTCGGCCTTCTCGGGGTTCGCCGGCCTGCGCAGCCAGCGCACAACGAAGACGAGAAGCACGGCCGCGGCGACGATGTCGAGGATCGCGACCCACGTCTTCGGGTTGGACGGCGTCTTCGAGGCGGCGTCGTCACCGAGCACGAAAGCAGCGGCAATGCCAACCGCGATCGTGAACGCGAAGGCGCCGCTGAAGAAAAGGAGGCCGGTGCGTAAGGGCCGGTTCCCGAGAACCAGCGCGAGCACCGAGAAGGTGAGCGTCGTCGGCGAAACCATTGCCGCCAGCGACACGAGGACGAGCTCGGTATCGATCCAGCCCATCGAGCGGCCTAGACCCCGTGTGCCGCCCCGCCGTTGCGGGCTTCGATGGCCCTTGCGCTCTTAGCCAGGCCCTTTTCGAGGAAGCGCTTGCCGATCACCGTGACCGCGAGCTCGAGTGCCCGTCCCTGGACGTTCTTGCCCTCACGCACCACGACGACATCAACGTCGGTCGTGCCGCCGGGCTGCCGCGCGAAGGTGTAGGTGTGGCCCGAGCCGTCTCCCCACACGTTGGAGTCGGTGGTCGTCATCACCACGCGGTTCGGATCGGACCAGTCGTAATGCAGACGTTCCCAGATGTGAACCGACCCCTCCGTGACGTCTGCCCGAGTCGGCGCTCGGTCGTGCACCTCGAGGTACGAGTCGGCGCTGTTGCCGAAGAGCTTCGAGCGGCCGGGCCCGAAGTCGGTGAGCGCCGCGACAAATTGCTCCGGCGTCGCGGTGGTCGTCAGGTGGATGTGGATCGTGGCCAGCTGCGCTCCTCTGCCGTCGGACCGTACCTTGCGCGCGTGCTGGTACGCACGTCGCCGACGGATCGTGGGAGCCCGTCGGGCTCCCACGATCGTTCTCGTACGCACTGAACGAAGTCTCAACGGCGGCGTGCGGTACGCCGCGAGGTACGCCGTGCAACCCTGCGTGCTCCAAACATCTCACACCTCCTTCGCTGGATCCACCAGGCCTACGCCGGTTGCGGGGTCTTCTCGATCGACTGGTGCTCCTTGGCCTCTTCGGCGGTGAGCAATCCGATCTCGACCAGGTCGAGCGGGCTGATGAACCCGTCGCTGATCCGGAAGCCGCCGGCACGGCCGATCGCGTCGCGAAGCGGCACCGCCCAGTGGTGCTCGATCAGGATCAGGGCGGCGGCCGAGTCGTTCGGGATCTCCCCGAGCACGTCCCAGGCCTCCTCGTCGGTGAAGAAGTTGACGCCGTCGGCCGTAGCCTCCGCGCCGAGCTCCGCTCCCTTCTCCATTCCCTCTTCCCCGGCGATCCCGAGACCGATGAGCGCAGCGACCTTGCTGCCGAGCTCGACCGCCTCCTCCTTGGTGAGGTTGCTGAGGTGCATCACCTCCAGCTCGCCCGCGGCGTCCTTGTAGACGGCAAGCGCGTCGATCACGCGCACGGTGTCGCTCTCACGGAGCTTCTCGAGCTCCTCGATGACCTCGCCGTGGAAATCAGGGTGCTCGAAGCCGAGCACCAACAGTTGGACCGGACCGATTGCCATGTCCCTACCTCCTTCTTGTCTCGCTGCTTGCATCGTTCACCTTCGACGGCGCGAACGGCATCGGGAATTGCACTGCCCGAGATAGGGGAGTTCTCCGCAGTGAGACCGTGGCTTGCGCGGGATGCGTGCCCTGGGCAGGGCAGAAATCAACCGGCCGAGCTGCCGCTATCGGCGCCGAGACCGCGTGCTCAGGATTCCTGGCTAGGAGTCGGGAGCGAGCCCTGCGCTCTTCAGCATCCGTCGAAGGTCGACGATCATCTGCTGATCGATGTCCTTGCCGCGTGGGGGCTGAAGTACTTCGGTCTCAGGCCCGAGCGCGACCTTCACGTTCCCGTTGTGCTCTACGGTTGTCTTCCCGACCGCATCGAGGAGCGACAGCACTTGACGCCACTCGATGTTCGCACTGGAGGGATGGCTGAAGATCTTCTCCAGAGTCTCTCGATGATGGTTACTCAGGCCCTTGGGCATGGCATGTCCTTCGCTCGCTGGTGGCAAGGCTATCGATGAGAGCAACAAGCCAGCGCTGAATTGACGCATACTCTGGCCGGTCGAGAGCAGCCTGACCAATGCCGCACGATTACGCCACGAAGATCCCGCGAAAGCTCTACGAGCAGGAGTTGCAGCGGCTTCAGGCAGAGCTCGTCAAGCTGAAGGAATGGGTGCGAACAAGCGGGGTGCGGCTCGTGGTCGTCTTCGAGGGCCGCGATGCGGCCGGTAAGGGCGGCGCGATCAAGCGGATCACGGAGTACCTCAACCCGAGAGTCGCGCGAATCGTCGCGCTTCCAGCGCCGACCGAGCGCGAGCACGGCGAGTGGTACTTCCAGCGTTATGTCGCGCACCTCCCGACGGCCGGCGAGATGGTGTTGTTCGATCGCAGCTGGTACAACCGCGCGAGCGTCGAGCATGTGATGGGCTTCTGCACGCCCGACGAGTACCGTCGCTTCCTTCACCAGTGCCCGATCTTCGAGCGGCTGCTCGTCGAGGACGGGATCCTCTTGATCAAGTACTGGTTCTCGGTCAGCGACGAGGAGCAGGAACGTCGCTTCCGCTCTCGGCTCAACGACCCGCTGCGGCGCTGGAAGCTCTCGCCGATCGACCTCGAGTCCCGCGCACGCTGGGTCGAGTACTCACGCGCGAAGGACGAGATGTTCGTCCACACGGACATCGCCGAGGCGCCCTGGTACGTCGTCGAGGGCGACGACAAGCGGCGCGCCCGGATCAACTGCATCGCGCACCTGCTCTCGGTCGTGCCGTACGAGGACGTCCTCCAGACCCCGCTCGAGCTACCGCCGCGGCCGACCGAAAGTGACTACCAGCGGCCGCCGCGCGATCTCTTCCGCTACGTCCCCGATTACGCAGCTCAGTTGCTCGGCTGAATCAGCAGATCCGCGGCAATGGGTCGCCGACGAGCATGTCGAGGATGCGGCTCCCGCCGAGCACCGTGTCGATCAGCACGAACCCTCCCGGCTCGCTCCTCACCGTGCCGATGATCGCCGCATCGGTGCCGAGTGGCTGTGCCCGGAGGGCGGTGAGCGCGGCGTCGGCTGCCTCGGCGGCGACGACCGCGACGAGCTTGCCTTCGTTCGCGACGTAGAGCGGATCGATGCCGAGTATCTCGCACGCTCCGGCGACAGCGGGCCGCACGGGCAGAGCGGACTCATCGAGCACGATTGCCGCTCCTGCCTGGTCGGCGAGCTCGTTCAGCGCGGTCGCGAGACCGCCGCGGGTCGGATCGCGCATCCAGCGCAGTGCGGAGCCGAAGCCGATGAGGGTGGCCGCCAGCTCGTGCACGGGCGCGGAGTCGCTCTCGAGGTCGGCCTCGAGCTCGAGCTCGCCGCGGGCGAGGAGCACGGCCATCCCGTGGTCGGCGAGGGTGCCGGAGACGAGCACGCGGTCGCCGGGAAGCACTCGCCCGGGGCCGAGCTCGATGCCCTCGGGAATGAGGCCGATCCCCGCTGTCGTGACGTAGACGCCGTCGCCCTTGCCCCGCTCGACGACCTTCGTGTCGCCCGCGGCGATCACCACGCCGGCCCGTCGCGCGGCCGCTCCCATCGATGCGGCGATCCGCCGCAGGTCCGCGACGGGAAAGCCCTCTTCGACGACGAAGCCGGCCGAGAGGGCGAGTGGCCGCGCCCCCGACACGGCGAGGTCGTTGACGGTGCCGTAGACGGCGAGCTCGCCGATGTCTCCACCGGGGAAGAAGAGCGGCTTGACGACGTAGGAATCGGTGGTGAACGCGAGGCGCCCGCCGTCGACGTCGATCAGCGCGGCGTCGCCGAGCAGATCGAGCAGCGGATTGCCGAGCTCTTCGAGGAAGAGGCCTTCGACGAGGTTGCGTGTCGCCTTTCCGCCCGCGCCGTGCGCGAGGTTGACGAGCTCGTCGCGAAGCTTCGCCCTCCGGCGCGTCACGCCGGGACGTGCTCGCGTTCCCGAAGCACGCGGCCGTAGTTGTAGTAGGCCGCGCAGGCGCCTTCGCTCGAGACCATGCAGGTGCCGATCGGTCGCTCGGGCGTGCACGCCGTGCCGAACACCTTGCACTCCCACGGCTTGATCGCGCCGACCAGCACCTCGCCGCACTGACAGGCCTTCGGATCCTCGATGCGGCGCCCCGGAAGCTCGAATCTTGCCTCCGCGTCCCAGGCGGCAAACTCGGGACGCAGCTCGAGCGCGCTGCGCTCGATCCAGCCGAGCCCACGCCACTCGAACGTGTCGCGTAGCTCCATCGTCTCCTCGAGCACGGCGAGCGCGCGCGGGTTCCCGTCGCGGCGCACGACCCGTGTGTACTGGTTCTCGACCTCGCAACGGCCGTCGCGGAGCTGGCGTAGGAGCATCACGACTGCCTGGAGGATGTCCAGCGGCTCGAAGGCGGTCACGACCACCGGCTTGCGGTAGCCGGAGACGATGAAGTCATACGGGCGTGTGCCGACGACGGTCGAGACGTGGCCCGGGGCGATGAAGCCGTCGAGGCGCAGGCCCGGCGAGTCGAGGATCGCCTGCAGCGGCGGGCCGATCGTCACGTGGTTGCAGAACACCGAGAAGTTCTCGATCCCGTCGGCCCGGGCTCGGAGCAACGTCAACGCCGTCGCCGGCGCGGTCGTCTCGAACCCGATCGCAAAGAAGACCACCTGGCGGTCGGGGTTTCGGCGCGCAAGCTCGAGTGCGTCGAGCGGCGAATAGACCATGCGGACATCCGCGCCGCGCGCCTTGGCTTCGAGCAGCGAGCCGCCTCCGCCGGGCACGCGCATCATGTCGCCGAACGTCGTGAAGATCACCTCGGGCCGCTCCGCGAGGGCGATCGCGTCGTCGACGCGTCCCATCGGAATCACGCAGACCGGGCAACCCGGCCCGTGCACGAAGTCGACCTCGGGCGGGGTCAGATCCTCGAGCCCGTGCTTGTAGATCGTGTGCGTGTGGCCGCCGCAGACCTCCATCAGCTTCACCTCGCGACCCGGCTCGACAAGACCCGCGATCTCCTGCGGAGAGCTTCTTCGCCAGCTCCCCGGAGCGAAACTCGTCGACGTACTTCATCCGAGCTTCTCGAGCGCGATTCCGGCGTGACAGAGCAGCAGGTCGCCCGGCAGGACCGGCTCGACGAGCTCGACGCCGACCTCCTCGCGCCGGCCGGCCGCATCGACCGTCGCCGTGTGGCCGCACACCTCGATCACCGTCGCCTCGACGGCGGCGTCGCTGCAGGTGATGCAGTGGTCGTGATCGACGCTCATGATGTGACGCTAGCGCGGATCTCGCTCAGCTCCTGCTCGTACGCCTCCCCCATCTGCTCGAGCAGCAAGAGGGTCTCGCGGGCCTGCTCCTCGTCGATCTTCGCGAGCGCGAACCCGACGTGGACGAGCACCCAGTCGCCGACCTCGACCTCGGGGCAGAGAGCGACCGACACGTTACGGCGCACGCTCGAGATCTCGGCCTTGGCGAGCCCGACCTCCGGATCGATCAACTCGACGATCTGCGCCGGGATTCCTAGGCACATGTGGCGATCCTCCTCGCCGCGACTGCGGCCTGCCCATAGCTTATGCCCCCGTCGTTCGCGGGCACGAGCCGGTGGGTCAGGACACGGAAGCCGTGCGGCCTCGAGCCGTCGCCGCGTCGAGCCGAGCAGCCGGAGGTTCTGGAACACCCCACCGGAGAGAACGACCGTCGTCGACCCGCCGGCCTCGACGCAGGCCGCAGCCGCCGCCGCTGCGACCGTCTCGTGGAACGCGGCGGCAATCTCCGTTCTCGGCCGCCCCGCCGCGCGCTCGAGAGAGCACATCGCGACGAGCTCGGTTGTCGCTCCGAAGCGCCAGTCGTACGGATCGGCGGCGACGTCGCCGGCGAGGTGCTCGAGCTCGATCGCGGCCTGGCCCTCGTAGCTCACGGTCTCGCGGACGCCGAGGACCGCAGCCACCGCGTCGAAGAGGCGCCCCATGCCCGACGAGAGCGGCGGCTCGAGCTTCAAGGCTCTCGCGGACGAGCGACCAGCGCTCCCACGGCACAGGCAGGCCGGCGCGTTCGAGATGGAGGGCCGCCATGCGCCACGGCTCGCGGATCGCCGCCTCGCCGCCGGGGAGCGGCACCGGCTCGAGATGGGCCAGCCGCTCGAAGCGCTCCAGGTCGCAGCGCAGCAGCTCGCCGCCCCAGAGCGTCCGATCCGTGCCGTACCCCGTCCCGTCGAAGACGAGAGCGAGCGCGGGCCCTTCTTCGCCGTGCTCGGCCAGGCAGGCCGCGGCGTGCGCGTGGTGGTGCTGGACGCCGATCAGCTCCGCCTCCTGCTCGAGGGCCCACTTCGTCGACAGGTACTCGGGATGGAGGTCGTGTGCGATCACTTCCGGCTCCTCGACCGCGAGCATCGCCAGCACGAGCGCGAGATCGGAGCGGAAGGCGCGATAGGCCGGCTCCGAGTCGAGATCGCCGAGATGGGCCGAGAGGAACGCCTCGTGGCCGCGGGCGACGCAGAAGGTCGCCTTCAGCTCGGCGCCCACCGCGACGACCGGCCGGGCCGCGGCCAGCGGGAGCGGGATCGCCGACGGTGCGTAGCCGCGCGAGCGCCGGATGGGAAGCCCGGCCCGGATGACCGAGTCCTCGCAACGGCGGCCGATCGTTCGGTCATGGGCGAGCACGGCATCGGCGATCCCGTCGAGCCGTTGCCGGGCGTCGTCGTCATCGAACGCGATCGGCTCGTCCGAGCGGTTGCCGCTCGTCAGCACGATCGCCTCGCCGAGCTCGGCGCAGAGCAGATGGTGGAGCGGCGAATAGGGGAGCATCACCCCGAGCCAAGGCCCGGCGGCGACGACCGATGGGGCGATCGCAGCGCCGGGCAGCCGCCTGCAGCAGCACGATCGGCGCAGCCGGAGAGCGGAGGAGCGCAAGCTCCTCGGCCGAGCACACCGCGATCGACTCCGGCGCGGCGCTCATCACGGCGAAGGGCTTCTCCTCGCGCTGCTTGCGCGAACGGAGGAGCGCTGACCGCGCTCTCGTCACCCGCAAGGCAGGCGAGGTGGTAGCCGCCGATCCCCTTGACCGCGAGCACGGCCCCCTGACGAAGAACCGAAACCGCCTCTGAGAGCGGCATCGACAGCCGCGGCCCGCACGCTGGACAGCACGTCGCCTCGGCGTGGAACCGGCGGTCGGCCGGATCCTCGTACTCGGCGCGGCATTCGGCGCACATCGGGAAGCCCGTCATCGTCGTGTTCGCCCGGTCGTACGGCGCAGCCCGGACGATCGTGAAGCGCGGGCCGCAGTTCGTGCAGTTGACGAATGGGTGGCGGTAACGCCGGTCATCCGGGTCGAAGAGCTCCCGCAGGCAGTCGTCGCAGGTTGCGATGTCGGGCGGGACGAGCGCGCGCTCCGAGGTTGTGCGGCTCTCGGTGATCGCGAAGCCTGTCCGGCCGGTCGCTTCGATGACGGAGAAAGAGACGGCCTGGACCTGAGCGAGCCTCGGCGCCTCGCCGCGCAACTCGGCAGCGAAGGCTTCGAGCGCCCGCGCTTCACCCTCCGCTTCGATCACGACGCCGCCCCCGTCGTTTCGCACGAACCCCGAGAGCTCGTGGCGTCTCGCGAGGCCGTACACGAAGGGCCGAAAGCCGACGCCCTGGACGACGCCGCGGACGATGAACAGGCGACGCTCGACGGTCGGCACGCCGCCAGCGTTGCGAAAACGGTGCAGATCCGCAAGAAGATCGGGGTTTTCCCGCTTCCCGGCGTTTCGCCGGATCCCGGTAGCCTCGCGCCGAGTCCGTGACTCAACCAAGCGTCATCGATCCCAGTGCGCTGGATGCTCTCATCGGAGAGCTCGGCGCCCGCGGCTTTCGGGTTCTCGGCCCGACGGTGCGTGACGGTGCGATCGTCTACGACGACCTGTCGTCGGCGAGCGCCCTCCCGATCGGCATCACGGACGTGCAGCAGCCCGGGAGCTACCGGCTCGAGGCGCGCGAGGACGAGGCGCGCTTCGGCTATGCGGTCGGCCCGCACTCCTGGAAGCAGTTCCTGTTCCCGCCGCGCGTCCGCCTCTGGCGCGCGTCACGCAAGAACGGGTCGCTCCAGATCGAACGGCCCGAGGCTGCCGAGGCGCCGCTCGCGTTCTTCGGAATGCGCTCGTGCGAGCTGCACGCGATGGCGATCCAGGATCGCGTCTTTCTCGAGGGCGCCTATGTCGAGCAGGACTACGCTGCGCGGCGCGAGAACGCCTTCGTCGTCGCAGTCAACTGCTTCGAGCCCGCGGGAACCTGCTTCTGCGTCTCGATGGGCACCGGCCCGAAGGTGGAAGCCGGATACGACCTCGCGCTGACGGAGATCCTCGACGGCGAGCACCGGTTCCTCGTCGAGGTGGGCAGTGAGCGCGGCGAAGACGTTCTCGGCGCACTCTCCCATCGCGAGGCGAGCGTCGTGGATCTCGCCGCCGCCGGGGCCGCCATCGATCGCGCCGTCGGCCTGATGGGCCGCGAGCTCGACGTAGGCGACATCCGCGACCTTCTCGCCCGAAACCTCGAGCACCCTCGCTGGGACGAGGTCGCCGAGCGGTGTCTCACCTGCGGCAACTGCACGTTGGTCTGCCCGACCTGCTTCTGCAGCGGCGTCGAGGATCACACCGAGCTTGCCGGCGAGAGCTCGGAGCGCGACCGTGTCTGGGACAGCTGCTTCTCGGTCGACCACTCCTACATCCACGGTGGCGCGGTTCGGCCGTCGGCGCCTGCGCGCTACCGGCAGTGGCTGACCCACAAGTTCGGCACCTGGCACGACCAGTTCGACTCTTCCGGCTGCGTCGGTTGCGGGCGCTGCATCACCTGGTGCCCGGTTGGAATCGACGTGACGGAAGAGCTGACCGCGATCCGCGCGACCGACGGAGGTGGAGATGGCAACCATTGAGACGCTGCTTCACGAGGTTCCGCTCTTCGCGGGCCTGGAGCCTGCCCAGCTCGAGTTGATCGCCGGCTGCGGCTCGAACGTGCACTTCGACGACGACCAGGTGCTGTTCCGTGAGGGCGATCCCGCCGACACGTTCTACGTCGTCCGCCACGGCAGCGTGGCGCTCGAGACGTTCGTCCCGAGTCGGGGCGGTGTCACGATCGAGACGCTCGAAGCCGGCGAGGTGCTCGGCTGGTCATGGCTCTTCGAGCCGTACCGCTGGCATTTCGACGCGCGCGCTCTCTCACCGGTTCGAGCGACCGCGTTCGATGCCGCGTGCCTGCGCGGCAAGTGCGAGGCCGATCCCAAGCTCGGCTACGCGCTGATGTCGCGCTTTGCCGGCGTGCTGATCGAGCGACTGCAATGGACGAGGCTCCGGCTTCTGGACATCTATGGCAGCGGCCGCAGCTGAGCTGCCGACGCCGTTTCGCGTCGTCAAGCGGACGCGCGAGACGTCCGACACGTGGACACTCGTGCTCGAGCCCGAGTCCGGAGAGCCGCTGCTCGCGCAGCCGGGGCAGTTCACGATGCTCTACGCCTTCGGCACCGGCGAGGTGCCGATCTCGGTCTCCGGGGTCGGCGGCACCGAGCTCGTGCACACCGTTCGCGCGGTCGGCGATGTGAGCAACGCGATCTGCGCGGCCCGGCCCGGCGAGGTGCTCGGCGTCCGCGGGCCCTTCGGGAACGCGTGGCCGCTCGCCGAAGCGGTCGGGCACGACGTGATCGTCGTCGCCGGGGGAATCGGCCTAGCGCCCGCTCCGCGCAGCGTGGCGGCATCTGCTGGAGAAGCGCGCCGACTACGGCAAGGTGGCGCTGCTCTACGGCTCTCGCACACCAGGCGACCTTCTCTACACGCAGGAGCTCGAGCGCTGGACGACGCCTCGACGGCGTCCACGTCGACGTCACGGTCGACGCCGCCGACAGCACGTGGCGCGGAAAGGTCGGCGTCGTCCCCAAGCTGATCGACGGCGCGCAGTTCGACCCGACCGCGACGGCGCTGATCGTCGGGCCCGAGATCATGATGCACTTCACCGTCCAGGCGCTACTCGCGCGCGGCGTTGCGCCGGAACGGATTTACCTCTCGATGGAGCGCGACATGAAGTGCGGTCTCGGGCACTGCGGGCACTGCCAGCTCGGCCCGACGCTGATCTGCCGCGACGGCCCCGTCTACTCGTACGACCGGGTCTCGGCGCTGATGGCCGTGAGGGAGCTGTGACCGACACGAAGCGCAAGCCGAAGCTCGCGATCTGGAAGTTCGCCTCCTGCGACGGCTGCCAGCTCTCGCTCCTGGACTGCGAGGACGAGCTCCTCGCAGTCGCCGGCGAAGTCGAGATCGCGCAGTTCCTCGAGGCGAGCAGCGCGACGGTGAACGGCCCCTACGATCTCTCGCTCGTCGAGGGCTCCGTGACGACCGAGCACGACGCGGCGCGGATCCGGCAGATTCGCCGCGACTCGAAGAAGCTCGTCACGATCGGCGCCTGCGCAACCGCCGGGGGCATCCAGGCGCTGAAGAACTTCGCGGACGTCGACGAATACATCTCGGCGGTTTACGCCTCGCCGGAGTTCATCTCGACGCTGGCGACCTCCACCGCGATCTCGGCGCACGTGCCGGTCGACTTCGAGCTGCACGGCTGCCCGATCGACAAGCGCCAGCTGCTCGAGGTGATCACCGCCTACCTCCACGGCCGACGCCCGAACATCCCGACCACGAGCGTCTGTATCGAGTGCAAGCGTCGCGGAACGGTCTGCGTCGTCGTCGCGCACGGCACGCCGTGCCTGGGCCCGGTCACGCACGCGGGCTGCGGCGCGATCTGCCCGTCCTACAACCGCGGCTGCTACGGCTGCTTCGGGCCCGAAGGAGACGCCGAACACCGTCTCGATGACGTCGCGGCTCAAGGTGCTCGGGATGTCCGACGGCGCGATCGACAGGGTCTACCGGACGTTCAACGTCACCGACTTCGACAAGGCTCGCGCCGATGGCTGAGCGGCGCACGAAGACGATCAAGACCGACTACCTCGCCCGTGTCGAGGGCGAGGGCGGCATGCGGGTCCGGATCGAGAACGGCGTCGTCACCGACGTCGCGCTGAACATCTTCGAGCCGCCGCGCTTCTTCGAGGCGTTCCTGCGCGGGCGGCAGTTCACCGAGGCGCCCGACATCACTGCCCGGATCTGCGGGATCTGCCCGGTCGCCTACCAGATGAGCTCCGTGCAGGCGATGGAGCGGGCCTGCGGCGTCGAGGTCACGGGGCAGCTGAAGGCCCTGCGACGGCTCCTCTACTGCGGCGAGTGGATCGAGAGCCACGCGCTCCACGTCTACATGCTCCACGCTCCGGACTTCCTCGGCTACGCGAGCGCGATCGAGCTCGCACGGGTGAGCCCCGAGATCGTCGCCCAGGCCCTGGAGTTGAAGAAGACGGGGAACGAGGTGATGACGGTCGTCGGCGGACGCGAGGTGCACCCGATCAACGTCCGGGTCGGCGGGTGGTACCGGGCCCCGCGCAAGAGCGAGTTGGCGGCTCTCGTCCCGAAGCTCGAGCGGGCCCGCGAGATTGCGCTCGCCACCGTCACCGTCGTCTCCGGCTTCGACTTCCCGGACTACGAGCACGACTACGAGCTGGTCGCGCTCGACGACCCCGCCGGCTACCCGATCGACAGCGGCCGGATCATCTCGAACCGCGGGCTCGACATCGACGTCTCGGAGTACGAGGAGCATTTCGCCGAGGAGCACGTCGAGCGCTCGAATGCGCTCCACTCGCGCCGGATCGGCGGCGGCTCCTACCTCTGCGGGCCGCTGGCGCGGTTCGCGCTCGGCTACGACCGGCTCTCACCACTGGCGAAGGAGGCTGCAGTCGCTGTCGGGCTGACGGCGGCAGAGCGGAACCCGTTCAAGAGCATCATCATCCGCGCCGTCGAGCTCGTCTATGCCGCCGACGAGGCACTGCGCCTGATCGCCGAGTACGAGGAGCCCGATGCGCCGTCGATCCCGGTCGAGCCGCGCGGCGGTGTCGGCTGGGGCGTCAGCGAGGCGCCGCGTGGCATCCTCTACCACCGCTACGAGCTCGCCGATGACGGCACGATCCTGGTCGCGAAGATCGTTCCGCCGACCTCCCAGAACCAGAAGGCGATCGAGGAGGACCTGCGCGGAGTCGTCGAGCGCTCGCTCGACGTGCCCGACGCCGAGCTCGGCATCCTCTGCGAGCAGACGATCCGCAACTACGACCCCTGCATCTCGTGCGCGACGCACTTCCTGACGCTGGAGGTCGAGCGATCCTGAGGGTGATCGGCGTCGGGAATCCCTGGCGCTGCGATGACGGGGCCGGGCTCGCCGTCGCCCGGCTGCTCGCCGGCACGTTGCCGGATGGCGTCGAGGTGCTCGAGCGTGAGGGCGAGCCGGCTTCGCTGATCGACGCCTGGGAGGGCGCCGAGAACGTCTGGCTGGCGGACGCGATCTCGTCGGGCGCGGCCGCCGGGAACCGTGCGCCGCCTCGATGCGACCGGACAGGAGCTCCCGCCGGAGCTCTTTCGCACCTCGACCCATCATCTCGGCCTCGCCGAGGCGGTCGAGCTCGCCCGCGCCCTCGGCAGGCTGCCGCAACGGCTCGTCGTCTACGGTGTCGAGGGCGCGAGCTTCGAGATCGGCGAAGAGCTCACGGCCGAGGTCCGGAGCGGTTCCGAGCAGGCGGCTACAGCGATCAGAGAGGAGGTGCTCGCATGCACGAACACGCTCTGATGAACGATCTGATGCGCAAGATCGAGGCGGAAGCGGCCGCAAGCGGAGGTGGCCGGGTGACCCGGATCCGCGTGATTCTCGGTGCCCTCTCCCATTTCACCCCAGAGCACTTCCGGGAGCATTTCGAGGATGCGTCTCGCGGAACCGTGGCCGAAGGCGCGGCCGTCGACGCGGAGGTGCGAACCGACCCGACCGAGCCCGACGCGCAAGGTGTCGTGCTCGAATCGATCGACGTCGAGATGAACTAGTCAAGCAGTCAGGTCCACCGTCCCCTTTTCGTCAGCGGGTCGGGCCGGTAGGGCGAGGAGCGCGATCAGCGCACCTCCGAGAGCGACGACCGCGCCGACCAGGAGCGAAATCGCGATTCCACTCATGAACGCGGACGAAGCCGCGTTCACCAGGGACACGGCGAGGAAGGCGGGCAGGTTCGCGGCCACTTCGAGTGCCCCGCCGATCGAGCCGAGGGCGATGTGCAAGGCGCCGGCGGGGAGCATCCCGGTAACAGCAGAAGTCAGGTGATGTTGGTAGCGAGTCGAGAGGATGCTCCCGATCACGGCAACACCAAGCGCGCCGCCGACCTGGATCGCGACGCCGTTCGTCGCGGAGCCGACGCCGGCCTCGCCCCGGCGAACCGAGCCGATGACGGAGTCGGTGGCCGTCGGCATCACGAGCCCGGCGCCGAGCCCGAGCAGCATCAGCCCGGGAACGATCTGAGGATAGGTGGTCGCCGGTCCCGAGACCATCGAGATCCAGAACAAGCCGGTGCTGATCGAGAGCAAGCCTCCGGTTGCCACCAGCTTGCTGCCGAACCGCCGCACCGCGAGCGCAGACAGCGGAGCGGTGACGGCTACTACTGCGGCCACGGGGAGGATGCGGATTCCCGCCTCGATCGGGGAGAGCCGGAGGTCGAACTGGAGAAACTGCGTCTGCACGAACAGCGCTCCGAACAACGCGAACGTCCCGAACGACAGCGATGAGGTCGCCGCCGAGAAGCGGGCCTTCCGGAAGAACGCGAGATTCAGCATCGGATGTGTGCTGTGCGCCTCCCAGGCCACGAAGATCGCGATCACGGCCAGACCGAAGATGCCGACGGCTACCACCTCCGGCGACAGCCAGCCGCTGGTCGGGGCCCTGATGATTGCCCAGAGGAGGGAACCCAGGCCAAGGATCGAGAGGAGGCCTCCAACCGGGTCGGGCCGCCCGGCATCGGGGTTCTTCGAGTCCGGGAGGAGCGGTATCGCGGCGATCGCGCCGGCGATCACGATCGGGACGTTGACGAAGAACACCGAGCCCCACCAGAAATGCGCGAGCAGAAGCCCGCCGGCGATCGGGCCGATCGCGATCCCGACGCCGCTCGTGCCCGCCCAGATACCGATTGCGCGCGATCGCTCGTCCGGATTGCGAAAGATGTCGTTGATGATCGAGAGCGTCGCCGGCATGGTCATCGCCGCGCCGCCCCCCATCACCGCCCGCCAGCCGATCAGCATTCCGACCGAGGTGCTGAAGGCCGCTCCGATCGATCCGCACGCGAACACGATCAACCCTGTGAGGAACAGGCGCTTGCGGCCGTAGCGGTCGGCGAGGCTGCCTCCGACCAGAAGCAGCCCCGCGAACACGAGCGCATAAGCATCGACGATCCACTGAAGGCCGCTCGAGGTGGCGCCGAGCTTCCGTACGAGGGTCGGCAGCGCGACGTTGAGGATCGTGTTGTCGAGATTGAGCATCAAGATCGAGACGCAGAGCACCGCGAGAGCCGCGTACCGGCGCGGATAAGGCTCCTCGATCCCGGGGTCGGGGTCACGCGGTTCGGCGCCCCGTGCGGATCCCTCCGCGGCGGAGCTCGGACTCCCCCGCTCGAGTGAGTGCGCCGTATCCAGCTGTCCCTGGTACACGGCACGAGTCTCCCCGCGGATCGCGGCCATCGCCTCGGGGCAAGGGTGGACCTTCGCTGCGGATTGGCCGTAGTCGGTCCTCTTGTGTTCTGCCCCCGCTTCTGTGAACATCCACCCCGGGAGGAAGCCGTCTTGCTCGAGCGGATCCGTAGGTGGTTGAAGAGGAGTCCCGAGCCGGGGCAGCCGGGTGTCCCGCCACCTGAGGAGCGTTCCTCCGGGGAGGATGCCGTGGAGTCGGCCGCGGGCGCCGCTGCGGAGGCGGCGCCGTCCGGACAGCCGCGGGTGAAGACCGACAGGCTCTGACGGATTACGCGCCGAGCAGGTCTCGGCGGCGGAAGAGCAGGTTCGCGGCGAGTGCAGTCACGAGCCCGATGGCGATCATGGTCGCGGCGGCCGCGAGCCGGAACGGCTGTGCCGGGATCAGGGCCACGTGGGCGAACGGGGTGGCATCGAGTAACCAGTGGGGGGCGGTGGCCACGGCTCCCACGAGCTGCCAGAGAAAGGCGAGCGTGACGACCCCGTAGGCGATCGCCGAGCCGGCGCGTGGGGCTGCGGCGTACGCGAGTGCTGCGATGCCGAGGAAGAGGATCGCGGTCGGCAACGTGTTGGCCCCGGCTTCGAGCAGGCTCGGGAGGGAGATGTCGGTTCCGACGGCGGCCGCTCCGGCCCAGGTGGCGAGACCGGCGATCAATGAGATCGCCATGGCTGCCAGGGCGGCGACGGCGAGCCGTCCGGTCAGCCAGCGGTAGCGGCTGATGCGTCCGGCGAGCAGCGTCTCGAGGCGCTGGTCGGCTTCCTCCTGACGTGCGGCGCTCACCTGGCTGCAGACGAAGAGGCTGACTGCGAGCACGACGAAGATGAACACCAACCCGAGGTAACCGGCGGGCGTGGTGATCGAGCCGGCACCGAGCTTGGCGATCTGTTTCTGCAGGCTCGCGGAGATGCCCGCCGACGAGATGCTCTTCGAGACGATCCCGAAGATGAAGCCCCAGAGCGCCAACGACCCGATCCAGACGAGCAGCGTCCCGCGCAGGCTGCGTAGCGCGTAGAAAGTCGGGGACGAGAGGAGACGGAGATCCGGGTCTGCGCTGTCCCGCGTCGGAAGAACCCCGGTTCCGATATCGCGGTGACCCCCGATCCGCGCCGAGATGAGCAGGAGCAGCAGTGTCGCCACGATTGGCAGCACTAGGACGATCGGCCTCGACCCGGCGAACGGGCGGAGCTCTTCCGCCCAACCGAGCGGGGTCGCCCAGCGCAGCCAGCCTGCGCCGGCGGCGGTGTCCGCGATGGCGCGGAGGATGAAGAGGAGCCCGACGATCGCGCCGCCGAGCTCGAGCGCGACCCTTCGGTTAGGCGCAAGCTGGCCCGTGACCGCGCCGACGCCGACGCAGACAGGAATCACCGAGGCGGTCGCGAGTGCGAGATAGGCGGCGCCCCCGGGCGGGATGCCGCCGATCGCGAGGCCGAGGAACTCCGCCAGCCAGATGAGGACGATGCCGGCGCCGATAGCCGCGAGCCCGGACCCGTTGAGCATGCGACGGCTGACGGTCCCGGCGAGAACGAGCTCGGTGCGGCCCGCGTCCTCCTCCGTGCGCTGTGCCCGCACGGGCGCGAGCAGCCCGAAGACGGCTGCGGCGATCGCGAGTGTGCCGCCGACGCGCCAGGCGACGTACCCGTTCACGGTCGCCACGTCGTGCGGCTGGCCGTAGAACAGGCGCAGCCCGGCGTTGGCGGCGAAGGTGGCGGCGAATGCGAGCCGGTCGGCGAGCGTCGGATAGGCGCTCCGGTAACCGAATGCCTGCACGTACGCGTAGACCCCGAACAGACAGGCGAACACGATCGTGCGCGTCCGGGCATCGCGGAATGCCCGGACGGTCAGCGCTGGCGCGGGACCGGAGCGCCGTGCCGTCTCACTGCGTGCCATGCTGGCTCGAGCCGTCGTAGTGGTGAAGGAAGATCTCCTCTAGCGACGGCTCCCGGCTCGTGAGACTGGCGACCGGCCGGCGGGCGAGCTCGGCGAGCACAGGCGCGAGGTCGCCGGAGACCTCGAGCCGTAGCGTGTTCTCCCCGGCCGGCGCAACCTTGACATCGGGAAACGCCGGCAACGTCGGCGCCGGGCCTGCGAAGGTGACCTCGACCGTATGCGCGCTCAGATGCCGAAGCTCGGCAAGGGTGCCCTGGTCGACGAGCCGGCCCTGCTTGAGGATCCCGACGCGATCGCAGAGTGCCTCGACCTCGCCGAGGATGTGGGAGGAGAGAAAGACTGTCTGCCCGCGATGTTTCGCCTCTTTCACGCACTCGCGGAACGCCATCTCCATCAGCGGATCGAGGCCGCTCGTCGGCTCATCCAGAAGCAGCAGGTCGGCCCGGGTCGCGAGCGCCGCCACGAGCTGCACCTTCTGCCGGTTGCCTTTCGAAAGCGCCCGGATCTTCTTGCGCGTGTCGAGCTGGAAACGGTCGACGAGCGCGGCCCGGTAGCCGTCATCCACACTGCCGTGCATGCGGGCCAGAAACGCGAGTGTCTCCGCACCCGTGAGAGCCGGCCAGAGGAACGGCTCGCCTGCCACATACGCCACCCGCGCGTGAGCGCGCACCGGATCGGCCCAGGCGTCAATCCCGAAGAGCTCGGCGCGTCCGGCGGACGGGCGATGCAGCCCGAGCAGCAACCGGATCGTGGTTGTCTTGCCCGCCCCGTTCGGGCCGAGGAAGCCGTACACCTCAGCCTCCTCGACGGAGAGTTCGAGTCTGTCGAGCGCGAGTGTCTCGCCGTACCGTTTGCTCAGAGCTTCGGTCCGGATAGCGCTCACCCGCGCGACAGTACACGGCCGCGCCGAGAGCTCCGGAGCCGTCAACACCCTGAACCGGCTGCCGTGGCGGGGCGGCGCAAGGAACCACCGCCCCGCACGTTGCCCGCTTTATGGTTTCGAGATCGCGATCTTGCGTGGCCTCGTGGTCTCGCCCTTCGGCGCATGGATCTTCAGGAGGCCCTGCTCGAACGTGGCCGTCATGTGCTCGCCATCGATGTCCTGCGGGAGCGTGAACGTCCGCTCGAATGAACCCCCGATTCGCTCGTGGAGCCGGAACGTCTTCTCGACCGTCTCGGTGGCCTGCTCGTGCGTGCCCGTGATCGTGAGCATGTGATCGGTCACCTCGAGCCCGAGCTCCTTCTCCTCGTAGCCCGGTACCTCGAGCTCGAAGACGAGCTCCTCGGGCGTCTCGTAGACGTCGGTGGCCGGCGCGAGAGATCCTTCGAACATCCGGCGCAAGCGCCGTTCCATCGCGTCGAACTCCGGAAGTAACGGCTGCCTGACGAGGGTCGTCATGGTTGTCACCTCCTCCCTATCGATCCCATCGTTGCGGGACAGCCGGGTAACCGCGTCCGGGAAGACCCTGAATCCGCTGCATCCAAGTACGGACAGCCCCCGTCAAGGGTGGCTAGTCGGAGGGCCGACGGTCGAAGCCCGCGCGGATCTGACGGATGCGGACGCCGGTGTCGTCAGCCGGTAACGCCTCGTTGTACAGCGGGCTGGAGACGACCTCCCGCAGCAGCCGCTCGCAGGCAACCGCACAGACCGGGTCGAGGACCAGCCCCGGGTCGTCGAGCTCGCGTACGAGTGCCTCCAGCCCCTCTGCCTCGGCAAGAACCCGAGCCCCGCACGCAGAGTACGGAAAGCCGAGCAAGCGAGTGATCGATTCGGCCAGCAGCTGCCGGTTCGCCATGCTTGCCGAACGATCGGCCCGCCGGCGGACCTCGGTGATGCGGTACGCGTCCCGCTCGAGCAACAAGCGGTCGAGGAGGTCCCAGCGCCGCCAGAACGCGCGGGCGGCAAGGAAGATCGAGGTCAGCGCACCGACGAGCAGTGGCACGGCGAAGGACCGGGCAAGCTCGGAGGCGGCGAGTGCAAGCCCAAACGTAAGGGCGGCGAGGGCCGAGTCCAGCACTTCCTCATGCCGCAGCCCCCTCAGCTCATTTGCCGCTCTGTCTATCTGCCACGCGTACACACCTCGACTCTCTCCTCCGATCGCTCGGGTCGCCTCCGGGCAACGGCGGAAGGGAGCTGCGGGTTAACCGAAGAGCTCGAGGTGAAGCGTCGCGAGACCGCGTATGTCGCCTCGCGGCTTCCACGTCGGCGGGCGCTGCAAGTCGAGCCTGAAGCCGGGGAAGAGCTCGGCGATGCGCTCGATCATGATCGTGAGCTCGAGCCTGGCGAGGTTCGCGCCCAGGCAGAGGTGGCGGCCGTGGCCGAAGGCAACGTGGCGGTTCGGGTGCCGGTCGAGGATGCACCGGTCAGGGTCGGCGAACGCGCGGGGGTCGCGATTTGCGGCGCCATAGGCGAGCAGGACGACATCGCCCGCAGGGATGGTCTCGCCGTAGAGGTCGAGGTCGTTCGTCGCGTTCCGGCAGAAGACCTGCACCGGCGAGATGTAGCGGAGCAGCTCGTTCACCGCTGAGTGGGAAAGCCCCGCGGGGTCGGCGAACAGCAGCGCGCGCTGCTCCGGGTGCTCTGCGAGGTGAAGGAGGCTCAGGCCGATCGCACCCGAGGTGGTCTCGTATCCGGCGAGCAGCATCAGCACCCCGAACTGGCGCACGTCGAGGTCGGTGAGCCGGTGGCCGTCGACCTCCGCCTCGAGCAGCATCCCCATGAAGTCGTCCCGCGGCTCCTCTCTCCGCTCGGCAATCAGCGCGTCGATGTAGGCCTCGGCGTCGCGAACGGCGTCGCGCTGGTCGTCCTTGTCGAGGAGCGCGTTCGAGAACATCCGCTCTACCCAGTCGAACCAGAGGGGCTCGTCCTCCTCGGGAAGGTTCATGAAGCGCGCGAGCGCTCCGAGCGACATCGGGTTCGCGAACTCCGTCACGAGGTCGCCGTTTCCTCTGCGCGCGATCGGCTCGAGCAGCGACGAGGCCAGCGCCTCGAGCTCCGGGCGCAAGGCGTCGATGCGCGGTTTCGAGAAGAGTGCGTTCACGAGCCCGCGATAGAGCGTGTGCTCGGGGGGGTCGAGCTCGATCGGGAGCAGTGGATGCTCTCTGGGCTGGGACGGCGGAATGACGGTCGTCCCGACGACGGCCGACGTGAAGGACTCGTGGTCGAGCGCCGCACGCGTCACGTCCTCGTAGCGGGTGAGGAGCCAGAAGCCGCCGTACAGATCCGAGTGCAGGAGCGGCTGCTCCTCGCGGATCGGGCCGAACACGCTGTCGGGTTCCTTTACGAAGCGAGGATCGTGATGGTCGAAGCTCATATGCGTGTGCTCCTCCGGTTCGAAGGTCGCGACACGATGCGCCCGCGGACCTCGCCGAGCGCCACGTCGCCGCCGCGTGCGCGCAGGACGACCTCGTCATCGTCGGCGAGGAAGCGCTCGCCTGCCCAGAGCTCGAGCAGCGATCCCTCCGAGCCGCGACCCGGCCCAGAGATCGCACCCGTGGCCATCAGGTCGCCAGTGCGGACGTGGGCACCGTTCGAGGTCGCATGCGCGAGCTGCTGCGGCATCGTCCAGTACAGCGTTCGCGAGTTCCCGCGGGAGACGACCTCCCCGTTGAGCTCGATCTCCAGCTCGAGGTCGAGAGCCCAATCACGGCCGCCGGCAAGGTGCTCCAGCGGCGGTGGATCCTGGGGAGGCGCCTCGACCCGTCTCGCCTCGAGTAGTGCGAGCGGGGTTACCCAGGCCGAGATCGACGTCTGGAACGACTTGCCGAGAAACGGGCCGAGCGGCACGTACTCCCACGCCTGGATGTCGCGGGCGCTCCAGTCGTTGACGAGGACGACCCCGAACACGTGCTCGGCGAACGCCTCGACGGCGATGGTCTCGCCGGACGGGCTCGGGACGCCGACGACGAAGCCGAGCTCGAGCTCGACATCGAGCCGGTTGGTGGGGCCGTAGACCGGATCTCCGTTGTCGGGCTTGAGCTCCCCGCTCGGGCGGACGACATCGGTTCCGCTGACGACGACCGTGCCCGCGCGCCCGTGGTAGCCGATGGGCAGCCAGCGCCAGTTCGGGCGCAGCGGCTCCTGGTCGGGGCGAAGGATGCGGCCCATGTTCGAGGCGTGCTCGAGCGAGGCGTAGAAGTCGACGTAATCCGCGACTTCGAACGGCAGGCGCATACGGGCCTCCCCCACGCTGGTTCGGGGCCCGTCATGGGCTCGTGCGGCAGCGATCGCCTCGTCCCAGCCGGGCCGACCGAGCGCGAGCAGCGAGTTCAGCGTCGAGCTCGCGAACACGTCGCCGAGGCCGTCCAGGCCGACGACCTCGCCCCCTTCGCACCACGCGAGACCACCGGCCGCGAGCGCACCGAAGCCGGTCACGTCTACAGGTGCGAGGTGAGCCCGGCGCCCGTGGCGTCGGCCCTCGCCCCGTCAGCTCCAGGCTGCGCGTTCTCGTACCAGGATCGCCAGTAGACGCCGTCGTCGAGCTCGCGGGCGAAGGTCGACAGCTTGAGCGGATTGAAGGTGTCGCACATCACCGCGAGCTCCGAGGTCTCGTGGATGCCGAGGGCCTGCTCGGCGAGCCCCGGCTGGGGCCCGTGCGGCAGGCCGGACGGGTGAAGGGTGATCGACCCGACCTCGACGCCACGCCGCGAGCCGAAGTTGCCGGAGACGTAATAGATCATCTCCTCCGACTGCAGATTCGAGTGGTGATACGGAATCGGCACTGCCAGCGGGTCGAAGTCGAGCTTGCGCGGGCAGAACGAGCAGATGACGAAGTTTCGGCCCGCGAACGTCTGGTGCGACGGCGGCGGCTGGTGGATCCGGCCGGTGATCGGCTCGAAGTCGTGGATCGAGAATGTCCACGGGAAGAGGTAGCCGTCCCAGCCCACGACATCGAACGGGTGGTAGTCGACCACGTAGGTCTGGAAGCCGCCGCGGACGCGCACCTTCACGATGAACTCGCCGCGTTCGCGAACCGTGTGCAGCTCCGTAGGGGGATGGATGTCGCGGTGGTAGTACGGCGCGCCTTCGATGATCTGCCCTGACTGGTTGCGGTAGCGGCGCGGGATCTCGATCAGCCCGGGCGTCTCGAACACGAGGTGGCGCTGCGGCCCTTCCGGGCGGAAGCGGTAGGTCGTGCCGCGCGGGACGACGATGTAGTCGCCGTCGCGGTAGGGCAGCGCACCGAAGATCGTCTCGAGCGTCCCGGAGCCCTCGTGGACGAAGATCGCCTCGTCGCCCTCGCCGTTGCGGAAGAAATAGCCCATCGACTCGCTGGGCCGGCAGAGCGAGATCTCGACGTCTGCGTTCCACATCAGGGTGCGCCGGCCGGTGATCTCGTCCCCTTCCGGCGCAACGTCGCCGGTCTTCATGTGCCGGTGCGCGTGCGCGTCGGGTATCCACTCGTCGCGCACGGTCGGCTCGAACGGCCCAAGCTCCATGACGCGGCACGGCGACTGGAGGTGGTAGAGGATCGACTCGTTGCCGGTGAAGCCCTCGAGCCCCATCACCTCCTCGGTGAGGAGCGTGCCGTTGTCGCGGAACTGGATGTGCCGCTTGCGGGGGACGTCTCCGAGTCGCTGGTAGAAGGGCATGCCTAGAGATTCCCCCGCAGTGCCTGCTCACGCTCGATCGCCTCGAAGAGCGCCTTGAAGTTGCCCTCCCCGAACCCGCGCGCACCGTGGCGCTCGATCACCTCGAAGAAGAGCGTCGGGCGGTCCTGTGCCGTCTTCGTGAAGATCTGCAGCAGGTAGCCGTCGTCGTCGCGGTCGGCGAGGATCCGGTGGCGGCGCAGGTCGGCGTAGTCTTCGTCGATCTCGCCGACGCGGTCGCCGACGTCCTCGTAGTAGGCGTCGGGAGTCCCGAGGAAGAGCACGCCGCGGCCCTTCATCTGCTCGACGGTGCCGACGATGTCGCTCGTGGCCATGGCGATGTGCTGCGCGCCGGGCCCGCCGTAGAAGTCGAGGTACTCCTCGATCTGGCTCTTGCGCTTGCCCACGGCCGGCTCGTTGAGCGGGAACTTGATCTTCCCGCTGCCGTCGCTCATGACCTTCGACATGAGTGCGGAGTACTCGGTGGAGATGGCCTCGTCCGAGAAGTGGATCATCTCGGTCATCCCGAAGACTCGCTCGTAGTACTCCACCCACTCGTTCATGCGGCCGAGCTCCACGTTGCCGACGATGTGGTCGATCGTCTGGAGCCCGACGCCGCCGCCGGCGTCGGGGCCGCCCGCCGCCGCCGCGTAACCGGGCTTGAACGGGCCCGTGTAGTCGCGGCGGCTGACGAAGGTGTGGATCGTGTCGCCGTAGGTGGCGATGGCGGAGAGCTCGATCGTGCCGAACTCATCCTCGAGGGAACATGGCTCGAGCGTTCCTCGGGCGCCGCGTTGCACCGCCTGTCGGTAGGCCTCGGTCGCATCGGGCACCGTGAGCGCGATGTCCTTCACCCCGTCGCCGTGACGGCTGCAATGTCTTGCGATGTCGTGGTCTTCGCGCAGCGCGGAGGTAACCACGAAGCGGACGCTTCCCTGCTCGAGCACGTACGAGGATCGGTCGCGGACGCCGGTTTCCGGGCCCGCGTATGCCGTGCGGGTGAAGCCGAACGCGTGCTCGTAGAAGTAGGCAGCCTGCTTGGCGTTGCCGACCCACAACTCGACGTAGTCCCACCCGTCGAGCGGCATGAAGTCCTGCTTTACCGGAACCGGAGCTTCGGCGTCTCTTGTCGTGACGACCTCTCCCTTTGCAGCAGCTGACCGAAACCTAGCGCGCGCAGCAGCCGTGGCGACGGAGAGTCGCCGGTGGGCTGCGGTGTTGTACCGAACCGGGTGCGGCAATGCCCGATGTGAGGGATCCTGCGAGAGCGCATGCTCGTTATGCGACCGTGCATCCGCGGTCAGTCGGTTCGGAGGAGGTTGAACATGTCAACCATCGAGAAGCCGAGGACGCATGTGACGAATGGTGTTGCAACCAAGTCGTCCGCAGCGCCGTCGGTGGCAGAAACACAGCCTGAAGGCGTCGGCTGGGTGCTGTTCTCGGCAATCACGCTCGGCCTCGTGGGCGCCTGGGGGATCATCGAGGGCATCCTCGCGATCTCGACGTCCAAGGTCTTCGTCGCCAGCGCGGTGTTCGTCTTCAGCGGCCTCAACACCTGGGGCTGGATCATCCTGGCCCTCGGAGTGCTCTGCTTGCTGGCGGCGTTCTCGCTGCTCGCAGGAAGTGAGCTGGCGCGTTGGTTCGGGATCACCGTCGCCGGCCTGAATGCGCTCGGCCAGCTGATGGTCGTCAACGCCAACCCCTGGTGGTCGATGGCGATCTTCGCGATCGACGTCCTGATCATCTACGGGCTTGCGGCCTACGGTGGCGCGCGGCTCAGGGCGAAGTAGAGAGCACCTCGGCGTGGTGCCGGCCCGCGCCTCGGGCCGGCATCACGCCTCACAGGTCAGAGGGGTGCGCGGTAGACGAGGGCGGTTCCCTCGAGGACGACGACGTCGTCCTGGTTCGAGATCGTCGTGCGGAGCGTCGAGATCGGCTTGTCCTCGCGGATCTCGAGCACCTCTACCTCGGCGGTGATCAAGTCTCCCGGGCGCACGGGCGCACGGAAGCTCCAGTCGACGTGCAGGAACACGCTTCCCGGGCCAGGGAGATCCTCGGCGACTACAGCGTTCAGGAGCCCGGATGTGACACCCCCCTGGACGATGATCCCGCCGAAGCGGCTCCCCGCGGCTGCGACCTCGTCGTAGTGGAGCGGGTTCCGGTCCCCGGTCAGCTCGGTGAAGAGCTCGATGTCGCGCCGGGTGATCGTCCGGGAGCGCCGTGCCCTATCGCCGACTTGCATCAAGCCACCTTCGCATCCGAGCTGGCACGAGTCAACGAGCCGGACGATGCGGGGTGGGGCTACGCGGACTCGATCGCGGGCTGCGCGGCCGGATCCCGGCGCACACGCAGTACGCGCGCGAAGCTCGTCGGCAGGTACCAGTTCCAGTCTCCGAGCAGCTTCATCAGCGAGGGCACGAGCAGGATGCGGATCACCGTCGCGTCGAAGATGATCCCCGCTGCGAGGCCGATGGCGAACACCTTGATCTCGTAGCCAGGGCTCGAGGAGAGGACGAGGAACGCGAACATGAGGATGAGCGCGGCGCTGGTGACGAGCTTGCCCGTGCGGGACAGCCCGAGCTCGATCGCCTTGTCCGTCGAGCCGGTCTCGTCGTAGCCCTCGCGCATCCGCGTGAGCATGAAGACCTCGTAGTCCATCGAGAGGCCGTAGAGGAACGCGAAGATCATCAGCGGGATCCAGGCCGTGATCGCGTGGGTGGCGGTGATGTCCCAGAGCGAGGAGCCGTGGCCGTTCTGGAAGATGATCACGATGAGCCCGAACGCCGCGGCGAGCGAGAGGAGGTTCAGGATCACGGCCTTGATCGCAAGCACGATCGAGCGGAATGCGCGTGTGAGCAGGATCAGCGTGAGGATGAGAACGAACGCGAGCAGGTACGGGAAGTTGCCGTAGATGGCGTGAACGAAGTCCCGGTCGACCGCCGGCACGCCGCCGAGTGTGCCGTCGGTGCCCTGCAAGCACGTCGTTCGTGTTGTTGATGATCGGCTGGATCCCGGGTGCGGCTCCGTCGATGGCGGGGATCGCCTCGACGAGGGAGTCATTGCCGCTCCGCCACGAGGCCGGCGCGGCCGCGCCGACGATCCCGGGGACGGTGCGCACCTTGGCCGCGATCGCCTTGGCGTCCCCGCCGTTCTCGACGAGGACGACGAACGGCTTCATCGCGCCCGGGCTGATGTTCGCCTTCGCGAGCATCTCTCTCCCCGCGATCGCAGTCCCGGTGCCCGGGAAGTTCTTGAGCTGCGCCTCGTTCGGGTTGATCTGCAAGCCGTAGAAGACGAGCACGGCCACGACTGCCAGGCCGCTGAGCGCGACCGGCCACGGATGGCGGAGCACGAACCGCGCCCACCGGCCCCAGGCGCCGTCCTCGGGGTGGCCGTGGTCGACGAACCGCTTCGGCATCACCCGCAAGCGGTTGATCTTCGTGCCGAAAACCGCGAGCAGCGCGGGCAGCAACGTGATCGCAGTGATCACAGACACGAGCGGGATCAGCATCCCGCCGATACCCATCGAGCGGATGAACGGCAGCGGGATCACGACCAGGGAGAGCAGGCCGACTGCGACCGTCGTCCCGGAAACGATCACGGAGCGACCGGCGTGCGTCATCGTCTCCACGAGCGCTGATTCGACCTCTGTCCCCTCCCGCAGCTCGTCTCGGAAGCGGAAGATCATCAACAGCGCGTAGTCGATCGCGACGCCCAGCCCGACGAGCGCGATCAGGAACTGGACGATGATCGAGACGTTCGTGATGTACGTCAGAACCCAGACGAGCGTGAACGTGTTCAGGATCGACGCCAGTCGCGACGATGAGCGGCATCATCACCGCCGGCAGCGTGCCGAACACGAAGAGGAGGATCACGAGCGCGCCGAACGCGCCGATCATCGCCTCGACCAGTACTCCGGGGCCCCCGCTGCTTCCGTGCGTACTCGCTTCCTCGAGCGGGTCATGCCCCGTCACCTCGACGGTCGTGCCGGCCGGGAGCCCTTTCGCGGCAGCTGCTCGCATGCGCTTCGGCGCCACTCGTCGTATTGAACTTCGCGATCCCCGGCGGGTAGACCTCCTCGAAGATCGTGTGCCGGTCGGCCGAGACATACATCGAGTTGCCGGTCGAGAAGAACGAGCTCGTCCGTGCACCCGGCATCGTCGCGGCGGCTCGCTGCATCGCAAGCTTGATCGCTCCGCTCTTGGTCGCGTCGCCGCTGGTGTGGAAGACAACGACGTTCGGCGGTCGCACGCCCGTGCCGAAACTCTTCAGCGTGCGCTGGTTCGCCTCGTAGGCGGACTTTCCGGGGATCGAGAAGCTCTGGTACCAGCGCTTCGAGACCTGCCCTGCCGCAAAGGCGCCGAAGATGGTCAGGACGGCCCAGACCCCGATTACGAGCCAGCGGTGCCGCGTGATCACGTGCGCTAGACGAGCGAGCATCGGGAGCGAGGATACCCGCTAGTCATGAGATGTCAAATCGTTTACTATCTAACGATATGGTTGACCCGGCAGTGCCCCTTGTTGAGCCACTCGGACGCCAACTCGTGTTCACCGCGAAGGCGATGCGCGAGGCGTTCGAGGATGCGCTCACGGCCGCCGGCGGCTCGCTCGGAACCTGGATCGTGCTCAGCGCCTTGAGCGACGTCGGCTGCATGAACCAGGCCGCGCTCGCCTCTCACGTTCACCTCGAGGGCGCGACGATCACGCACCACATCGACCGGCTCGAGGGAGCCGGGCTCGTCCAGCGGCACCTCGATCCGAGCGACCGGCGAGTCCGCCGACTCGAGCTCACCGACGCAGGCGCCGAGCTCCACAGCCGGCTGCTCGCCGCAGTGATCGAGCTCCAGCAACACGTGCTCGCCGGACTCGGCAGGCCCGAGCGCGCCGCCCTTCAGAAGACGCTCGACACGATCCAGTCGAACCTCGCCGCACTCGCCGCCCCGACCCCGGCGGCCTAAGAACGACGTCGATGCCGGGCTCAGGTTCGGATTAGGATCTGCGCGTGCCCGAATACAAGGTCAACGTGGTCGATCCGAGCGGCGCCCTCGGCCCGAGCAGCTCGTGGAAGCGATATCGAGCGGATCTTCCTCTCGAATACGGGAACGAGATCATCGTCGAGGCCGAGCACGGGGACATACCGGACGCTCCGACTTCGCTTCGCGCTCGGGTTGTGTCGGTCGACAACGACGCCTTCTTCACCTCGACGGTGACGGTCGAACCGATCGAGGAGAACTAGGAGCGCACCTTGTGCGCAGAGTACGACCACTGGCAAACCGCCTCACGCTGAATCAGTCGCGCAGGTTCAGAGCGGCCTCGATCCGCTCGAGGCGGGCATCGATGCTCCTCAGCTCCGGAGCAGTCGCCGTGGAGTCTCCGCCGCCGGGCCTTTCTCGGCCTTGCCAGTTCTGCACGAATGTCCCGGTGATCGAGGCGGTGATCACGGTGATGAAGCCGATCCCCAGCAGCATGACGAGCGCGGCGAGAATCCGGCCGGCCGCGTTACTCGGGACCTGATCGCCGTAGCCCACCGTCGTCACGGTCTGGACTGCCCACCAGAGCCCGCCGCCGATCGAGGGGAAATTCTTGTGGTCGATGGCCGTCATCGCCAGGCCGGCGACCACCGTGATCGTGGTCGTGACGACACCGATGACGATCGCCGCCCCGCGAGGCGTCGTCGCGCGAGCCAATTCACGCTCGAGCCGCCGCTCGAGCCTCGATTCCGCAGGCATCGGTGACGGGTTCGGGACGTTGACCGGCGGTCCTTCCGCGGCTCGCGGTCGCCGGATCTCCCGGCCGACCGGTGTTTTTGCTGACGCGGTAGCGGGGAGATTGGTCGCATCAGCCCGAGATTGGAGGAAGCATGCCGCCAAGAGGAGTGAAAAAAGGAACGAAGAGGGCCCGTCAGTACGAGCACATCAAGGAGAGCGAGCTCGATCAAGGGCGCTCAGAAGGTCTGGCCGAGGAGATAGCGGCGCGCACCGTGAACAAGGAGAGAGCCCGTGCAGGCGAGTCCCGCACGAGCTCGCGGACCTCGACAGACGACATTTCGTCCGGCCGTCGCGGTGGGCTGCGCTCCGGGACGAACAGGCCGAAGGGACGCACGTTCAAGCAGCTCTACGCCGAGGCCCAACGAAGCGGGATCAAAGGACGGTCGAAGATGAACAAGGCCGCACTTCAAAGGGCCTTGGACGCCAAGAAGTAGCGGCATGCGGCCGATTGAGCTCGTTTCGAGGTTCGAGTGCCACCTCACGAGCCGGTGACGCGGCCCTCGTGTAGAAACGTCGCGTGGCGCTAATCGAGGACTACGGGCTGATCGGCGACCTCCAGACGGTGGCGCTCGTCAGTCGCGGTGGATCGGTGGATTGGTGCTGCTTCCCGCGCTTCGACTCCGGCGCCTGCTTTGCCGCCATCCTCGGCTCCGAGGACAACGGTCGCTGGCTGCTCGCCCCCTCGGCGACGCCCGCGCTCTCGTCCCGCCGCTACCGACACGACACACTCATCCTCGAATCCGTCCACGAGCTGGCCGGCGGCAGCGTCCGCGTGATCGACTTCATGCCGCCGCGGGGCCGAGCGCCGGACATCGTCCGTATCGTCGAAGGTCTCTCCGGCGAGGTCGAGATGCGCTCCGAGCTCGTGATCCGGCTGGACTACGGGCGGACCGTGCCGTGGGTTCGGCGCATCGACGGCGCACGCGTCGCGATCGCGGGACCGGACGCCCTCTGCTTTCGCACGCCGAGCGAGACCCACGGCGAGAACATGAGCACGGTCTCGGAGTTCACCGTCTTGCCGGGCGAGCGAGTGCCATTCGTGCTCACCTGGTTTCCGTCGCACGAGCCGCTCCCAGACGAGATCGATCCGGAGCAGGCGCTCGCCGACACCGAGGAGTACTGGTTGTCGTGGGCCGAAGCCTGCACGCACGTGGGCGACTACCACGACGAGATTCACCAGTCGCTGCTCGTGCTCAAGGCGCTCACCTATGCGCCTACCGGCGGGATCGTCGCCGCGCCCACGACATCGCTCCCCGAGCGCATCGCAGGCGTTCGCAACTGGGACTATCGCTTTTGCTGGCTCCGCGACGCGACCCTGACGCTGCTCGCGATGTTGCGCTCGGGCTACCGCGACGAGGCGATCATGTGGCGCGACTGGCTCTTGCGCGCCGTTGCGGGCGACCCGGCCGACGTGCAGATCATGTACGGCCTCGCCGGCGAGCGACGCCTCGACGAGTATGTGCTCGACTGGCTACCGGGTTACGAGGGCTCGCGGCCGGTGCGGGTCGGCAACGCCGCCTCGTCGCAGCTCCAGCTCGACGTCTACGGCGAGGTCCTCGATGCCCTCTACCAGGCGCGCGCGAACGGTGCGCCGCCGAGCGACCCGGCCTGGTCGCTCGTGCAGAAGCTCCTCGAGTGGCTCGCCGACGGGTGGCGGCTCGAGGACGCGGGCATCTGGGAAGTTCGCGGACCAAACCGGCACTTCACCCACTCGAAGGTGATGGCCTGGGTCGCGTTCGACCGCGCGATCCGTTTTCACGAAGACTTCGAGCGAGAAGGCCCGGTCGACCTCTGGCGCACCCTCCGTGACGAGATCCATGCCGAGGTGCTGCGGCGCGGCTGGAGTGAGGAGAAGCAAGCTTTCACTCAGTCGTACGACTCGCCCGACCTCGATGCGAGCGTACTGCTCCTGCCGCTCGTGGGCTTCCTGCCCGCGACCGACCCCCGAATGATCTCGACCGTCGAGGCGATCAGACGCGAGCTGACCGTTGAAGGGCTGATCCTTCGCTACCGCCCCCAGGACGCAGGCGTCGACGGACTACCGGGCGACGAGGGCGTGTTTCTCCCCTGCTCGTTCTGGCTCGCCGGCGTCCTCGGCCTCCAGGGCAAGCACGCAGAGGCCCGCGAGCTATTCGAGCGCCTGCTCGACCTACGCAACGATCTCGGGCTGCTCTCGGAGGAGTACGACCCACACAACCACCGGCAGCTCGGCAACTTCCCGCAAGCCTTCACGCACCTCTCCCTCGTGAACACGGCGTTCGTCCTCGCCGAAGGCCGCGGCATTCGCGACAGCTAGAGGAGCGAATGCCCACCATGGCGAGTCGATTCAGGGGGAGCCCGGTCGAGCTGGTGGCCGAGATCCTCCACGAGGACCAGCTCGTGGTCCTGTCCGCAGACCCGCGCGCCCGCCGCGCAACCGGTGACGTCCGGCCGCTGCGACAACGGCGTCGGCGAACACGAGTAGCATTGCCGCTGATGACCGGCGGCGCTCGTCCCCCTGACGCTGCCGGTCGCACCGAGAAGGACGATCTCCGAGCGCTACGGGACCGCCTCACCGGTCAGCTCGTGCTTCCGGATGACCCCGAGTGGGACGACTCACGCCGGGCATGGAACCTCGCGGTCGATCAGAGGCCGTTCGCGGTCGCGCTGGTCGAGTCCGTCGAGGATGTCGTCGCGGTCGTCGACTTCGCAAGCGCGCATGATCTTCGGATCGCGCCGCAGGGAACCGGACATGGAGCATCTGCGCTCGCGGTCCTGGACGACACGATCCTCGTGAAGACGTCGCGTCTGCGCGGGGTCGAGATCGACGCCGCTGCCCATCGCGTCCGTATCGAGGCCGGAGCGCTCTGGGAGGACGTCGTCGAGCCAGCGGCCGAGCAGGGGTTCGTGGTCCTCCACGGTTCCTCGCCCGACGTCGGCGTGGTCGGATACACACTCGGGGGCGGCATGGGCTGGCTGGCGCGGAGCCGAGGGCTCGCGGCCAACAGTGTCACCGCGGTCGAGCTCGTCACCGCCGAGAGCAGGTTCGTGCGGCTGGACAGCGAGCACGAGCCCGACCTGTTCTGGGCCGTTCGAGGCGGCGGCGGCAGCTTCGGGGTCGTGACGGCGATCGAGCTCGAGCTGTATCCCACTCCCGAGCTGTACGCCGGTGCGATGTTCTGGCCCGTCGAGCGGGCGGCCGAGGTGTTCGCCAGCTGGCGCGATTGGGCCGACACGGTGCCGCACGAGGTCACGTCGGTCGGCCGGATCCTTCATTTCCCGCCCTTTCCGGATGTTCCGGAGCCGATGCGCGGCAACAGCTTCGTGATCGTCGAGGCAGTTTTTATCGGATCGGAGAGCGACGGCTCGGCGTTGATCGCGCCGCTGCGCGAGCTCGGGCCGGTGATGGATACCTTCGCCGTCGTCGGGCCGACTGCTCTTCAGCACCTGCACATGGATCCACCCCACCCTGTCCCGGGCGTCGGCGACGGGCTGTTCCTCGAGCAGTTGCCCGACGAGGCGATCGGCGCGATCGTCCGGACCGGTGTGCCGCCGCTCGTCGCTCTCGAGGTTCGGCAGCTCGGCGGAGCGATGGCCAGTTCGGCGCAGCACCACGGCGCGGTCGGAACGCTCGACGCCGGGTACGTGATGTTCGCGGTCGGCATGGCACCGACCCCGGAGATCGCTGCCGCCGTCGCTGAGGCGGTTGACCTGGTCAAGGCCGGGCTCGCCCCCTGGGAGTCGGCGCGAACGTATTTCAACTTCGCCGAGCGGCCGATCGGCGGCGCGCGACTCTACCCGCTGAAGACCTACACCTACCAGCGGCTGCGCAAGATCAGAGCGACACACGATCCGAGCGAGATGTTCGTCTCTAACCATCCGATCCCGCCGGCCGTCGTTGTCGATCCCTCACGGATTTCGAGGGCACCTCTGTTCGCCGACCTCCCGATTGCGGAGCTCGAGGAGGTCGCGGCGGCGATGGGCGAGGCCGAGGTCGACGCGGGAACCGAAGTTGTCACCGTCGATGAATCCGGTAGCACCGTCTACCTGATCGAAGAAGGCGAAGCCGAGGTCATCGGGGCCGGCGGCCCGACACCCGTAGTGCTCGGCCCGGGCGACACATTCGGCGAGATCGCGCTCCTACTGACAGCGGGACAACGCACAGCCACGGTCGTCGCCCGGACGCCCATGAAGCTCCTCGCGTTGTCCGGCCCGGACTTCGAACGCATCCGGGGACAGATCCCCGAGCTCGAGCTCACCCTGCGCCGCCTCGGCCTCGAGCGCACGTCGCGGTAGATACCCAGCAATGGTCGTCCCGGCTCGGCCGGGTTATCCTGCGCGCGACGATGGAGGGTCCCGGGACGACCGCGGAGATCGCGGACCTGCTGCACGAGGCAGCGGAGACACATCACATCGTGTACCGGGTCGTCGACGGCGATGACCCCGACTGGGCGTCCTGGTACGCCGACTTGTGGCTCAGCCTCTCGGCGCTGCCAGACCTCCCGGGCGTACGGCCTGTCCGGAGCGAGCTCGTCTATACGCTGGTTCGCCTGGATAAGGAATACACCGCCGCCCAGCCGAGTGAGCGGTGGGAGGACGTGTACGCGCAGGAGCTGCTGGCAACTTTCGGCGGATCGCCGAGACCCTGAGCCGGAGACGCGGGATCGCCGATCCCGCGTCTCGCCGCCCGGCCGAGCCTGAAGCGGCCGTGTTCGCCCAGACGAGGGCGCCCACGTGCTCCTCCCGCTCGGTCGCGCGATCGACGGTTGTCGCTGCGGTGCCTGCCGCAATGACATAGCCTCGCGCTCCCCCGATGCAGTTCAAGCCACTCCTTCCCCTCGGCGTGGTCGCAGCCGCTGCATGCCTTGCGTGCGTCAAGGCGGGTGGCGCGGCACCCGCAAATCCGATCCAGGCCGAGAACCTGGACCCCGGGACGCGTCAGGGGGCCGTTCCCAGCACGACTGCGGGCAATGCGATCGCGGGCTACGCATCCGAGATCAGCGCCGTTCCCGGTGCGACGCTCCACCTCCACGTGAGTACGACGCCCGCGGCGCCGTATCGGGTCGAGATCTACCGGTTGGGGTGGTACGGGGGGACCGGGGCGCGGATGATCGGGTGCGTCCCTAGCTGTTCGGGCTTCCGCGCCGGCCAGCAGTTGCCGGTGCCGTCCCCGGACGCAAACGGCCTCGTGCGGTCCGACTGGCCGGTGACCGACACCTTCGCTCTTCCGACCACCGCCACGACCGGCTACTACCGGGTCCGCTTCGTGCTCGCTGACGGGCGAGGCTCATCGTCATACGTGATCGTTCGGCCCACCCCGGGCGGTCATCATGCCTCGATCCTCGTCCAGGTACCGGTGAACACCTGGCAGGCCTACAACACCTGGGGCGGACGCAGCCTCTACACGATCGCCGGGCAAGCGTTCCAGGGGAACCGGGTGTCGTTCGACCGCCCCACGAACGGCAACGGGCTCGGCTGGGAGTATCCGCTCGTCCTCTTCCTCGAGCGAGAGGGCTATGACGTCGACTATCAGACCGACGTCGAAACGGACGCCGATCCGAGCTCGCTGCTCGGGTATCGGCTCGTCATCGTCAACGGCCACAGCGAGTACTGGACGAGCACGATGCGAAACGCCTTCGAGGCGGCGCGAGACGCGGGTGTCAACCTCGCTTTCATCGGGGCGAACGATGCCTACTGGCAGGTGCGGTACGAGGACGACCACCATACGATCGTCGGGTACAAGTCGACTGCCGACCCGATCGCCGACCCCTCGCTTCAGACGGTGCTCTTCCGGGCCATGACGCCGCCGCAGCCCGAGTGCGAACTGATGGGCATCCAGCACCAGGGCGGAGCGCTCAACTGGCCCGGCGGGGACTACACGATCGTGCCCGACGCACTCGACAACCCGTGGTTCGACGGCACGGGATTCGACGCCTCGAGCACCGTCAAGGGCGTCGTCGGGGTCGAGACGGACACGATCCCGAGCAACATGACCCAGCACGACTCGTGCGGGAACGACCTGACAGTCTTCTTCCACCGCGAGCTGGGCGGTGACATCCTCGGCAATGCCGACGCGACGGCCTATACAGCCCCAAGCGGCGCAATCGTCTTCGACGCGGGGTCGAAGTGGTTCGAGTGGGGGCTCGCAGACGGATCGTCGCTCTCTGGTCTTGGCGGCGGACTGGTCGACCCACGCCTACAACGGTTCGTCATGAACATGCTGAACGACCTTTCGGCCACCCGGAGCGCCGATCTGACCGTCTCTGGCTCTCAGAGCAACGGAGACGGCGGGTCGAACGCCGTGAAGATGGTCGTGGTCGTGGCGAACAACGGCCCTGACCCGGTGCGACGCGCAACGCTGACTCTCACCCTTCCCCCGGGGCTGAGCTTCGTGCGGGTCGCGGGGATTGGGATGCGCTGTACGCGGATTCCTGTCCAGTGCGCGCTTTCCCAGTTCGAACCGGATACAGCGATCCGAGCCGTCTTTACGTTTCGCTCGACCGTGCGCAGGACGGTTGCCGTTCAGGCGCGGATCGTCGCCATGGCCATCACGGACCCGCGTCCCGCCACCGAGTTCGCGCGAGTCCGAATTCGAGCAAAACCCCCCGGCCGCTAAACGGGCGAGAGGCTAGAACAGCCCGGCCGCGTCAGCAGGAAGCCATTCGGGCCGCCCGCCCAGGCCCGAACCTCGATCGTAACAATATACCATTGTATGGTTTACTTTGAGATCACGAACGTTCGCCACCCTTGGGTTACGAGCGAACTGACGTCCAGCGAACCGGCGAGAAGCGATGAGATCGCATCGAGGGGGAGACGGAAAATGGAACCGACCAGCGCATCGAAGCTCGACCGACGACGGGGACGCAACCGAGCCGCGCTCGCAGGAGCCCTCGTGATCGCGACGCTAGCCGGCGTCCAGGCGTCGGTCTCGCCCGCGCAAGGCAGGACCACGGCGCCACCCGTCTTGGGCGACCTCAAGGCGGGCGAGGCAACGTTCGTCTCGACCTGCGGGGTCTGTCACAGGCTCAGCGCCGCGAAGACGGTTGGAACGATCGGACCTGATCTCGACAAGGTGAGACTCGCCGACGCGACGATCGTCAGGGCGATCACAAACGGAGGCGCGAGCGTGATGAGCAAGTCGGCCGTCGCCAGGTACTCGACGCAGATGATCGCTTACAAGGGCTCGCTGTCGACGAGCCAGATCAAGGACGTGGCAGCTTTTGTCTTCACCTCAACTCACCCAGCCGTCGCGAAGCCCGCCAGGGCCACGCTCACCGCCGCCGGCCACGCCCCGAAAGTCAACACCCACTGGCGCTACGCGGTCCAGGTCACCTCCGGGGGAAAGCCCGCCCCCGCAAAGGTCACGGTGCAGATCGTCGATCGGGCCGGCCACGCGCACCCGGTGCAGTTCGGAACGAGCAAGAAGAACGTCACGAATCACCCGTTCCGGGGAGTCTTCCGTGACTTCGTTGTCTGGAACGCGAGCACCCGCGGAGCTCCGTTCACGTTCCGCATAACCGTCCGCGTCGGGTCGGCGAAGAAGGTGATCGACTACCGGGTCACGCCGAGAGAATAGAGCTGGCTACCGGCTTGCCGCCTGAAAGCTGACATCCAGGTTTGCAAATGCCTTCCTGAGCGCGGCGCGATCGTCGCGCAACCCCTCGTAGGCCAGCACGAGTTGTTTCTCTCCCTTCTTGGTGGGTCGAAGCAGAGAGGCTCTGCCGTCATCGGGCGAGGGGAGCCGCTCGACCAGCCCGGCATCGACGGCACGCTTGACGAGCTCGGTGACGGCGGTCTGTTTCAGCTGCAGCGACTCGCATAGATCGGTCACTCGGACTGCTACGCCGGCTTCGGCCGCGGCGTGAAGCGCGAGCAGGAGGTCGTATCGTTGAGGTGTAAGCCCGGCCTCTGCCGCGACCGTCTCGGTCCGTACGAGAAAGCGCCGCAGCTCGGTACGGAATGCCGCGGCTCGTGTGAGCTCGCCGGCACGCTTGGAATGCTTCTGTGCCTTTGCCATCTTGGTCAACTCCTCGTTCCGATCGGACCGACGTCACGGAGCAGCGACGGCCCTTGCAACATCATGACACCGGTTCCGTGGATACGCGGCTCCGGCAAATGGTCTTCAGCTCCGGAGCAGCGGGTAGCTGCGGTGCCGGCGCGGCGGGATTGCGTAGTTGGCGCGGTGGGTGACGAAGATGAACTCGTTTATCCCGTTGTTGACGGTGTCGGTGATGCCGGGGTTCAGGTAGCCGGCCTGGCTCGCGTTCATGGCCTTCCGCGTCCTGACGAAGTCGGCGATCGAGCGTTGTAGTGAGACGAAATGGAGTCCCGCTTGTCCGCCGTCGACCGTGTCGAAGTCGCGGCGAAGAATGACCGCTCGCCCGTTGCGTCTGGCACGGGCGGAGGTCTGCGAGTGGCCTACGACGCCGTAGCGTCGGGCGTCGTGCGCGAGGCGTCCGGGGTGGCTCGGCGCGTCGGTGGTGAACCGCGCAACGTCCGCCGGGCTGACATCAGGCCCGAACATGCGCGCGACTCGATCCTGTTCGCTCAGGATTCCGTACCAGTCTGCGAGCCGGAGACGCATCTTGCTGACGTGCATCGTGGTGCCGCCGGCGAGTGGGCCGTCGGGAATCGTGACGTCGTCCTCGCTCGCCTGGTTCCGCGTGTATCCCGACTTGAACCCCATGAACAGTGGTGCCTCCTTTGGCACCGGGTGACCGACGGGGATCCCTGAGACATCCTGGTGGCTCGCCGGCAGTCGGGCCCCGGTGAACCCGCTGCGCGTCTCTCGCCAGCGCAGCAGCGGCGTCAGGTCGAGCATTCCGCCTCCCTCGAGCGTCGCGCCGCGAACAAGTGCCGATTCGACCGCGGCCAGCCGCGCGGCGTCGTCGCAGGCGAGGTGGATGCAGAGATCGTAGGCGTCGAGCGTGGGCAGCTCGAAGTCCGACAGCCGCGCGGGGCGCGGGATGGGGGAACGGATCCCCAGCCGGCGCTCAAAGTACTGCGGTCCCCAAGCGGTCGTAAAGAGCAGGCCGCGCGGCGACCATTCGAAGCGCCGCTCGAGCGCCGTCAGCACTTGTTCGAACCGCTTCGCGTCGTCGACCGTCGGCGGTCGACGAAGGTCGAAGAAGAGCAGTCGGTCGTGCCTCGGCGCGATCGCGTTGCCGTGCTCGTCGCGCCCGAGCGTCGACTCCCAGGCGTGCTGCCGCGCCGGCAGCAGCAGCGACCGGCCTACGCCGTTCGCGAGAACCGGCGTAGGCTTCAGGGCGAGCAACGTCTCTCCGCCGAGCACGACTCCCGCGGCGGCCTTCAGGAACTCGCGGCGTGTTTGCACCTGTCAGGTTCCGGACCAGTGGAAGGTCATCGTGACCCGGTGGGGTTTGAGCCAGATGTGCTGGTACTCGGGATGGCGGGCAGCCTGCGGCGGCGAGATCAGCAGCGTCAGCTTGTATGTCCCGGGCCCCGGAAGGGCGACGTTGTTCCCGTAATGCGAGCCCATGTACAGGGAGAGCATCGGCCACTGCCGCTCGTCGAACACGACCTTCCCTTTGTGGCGGATGGTTGCCCACACCCCCGCGTACGGAATCGGCGCGTGACTCCGAGCATCCGTGAGCATCACCATCAAATGCATGCTGTCGGCCTTCGTCACCCTCACGGTTCGCTCCGAAGTGCCCTCGAAGACGGTGAAGCCGAGCGGCGCCGATGCTCGGGCCACGATGTCCATGTGCTGCCAGACCGCGTGGCCGAGCGGCCTGATTTGCATGGGCATGGGCATCGCCGACGACGCCGTACTGGTCATCTGCATCCCACCGGTCGACATCTCCGTCGACGCAACGGCAGAGCGGGCGTTGCCGCTGCCGCTCGTTGCCGCATACGCAGTCAAGCCTCCGAGGGCCGCAACCAGAACGCCGCTCGTCAGCAGCAACACGAGCACCGTCAGATACCTCGATCGTCTCACGATCTCCCCTCCTCGCTTGGACTGCCTGCCCGAATCACTGCGCGAAAAACTATACCATGGCATGGTTTATGGGGGGACTTGCGGATTCGCAAGACGGATGCTGTTGAGGCAACTGGAGAACCAGCGTGGAGCCCGCACGTCGCGGGCGCTCGTTACGCCGGGGCTCTCCGAACATCGATCGCCGCCAGCGCAGCGCGGTACGGATACACCCTGACGATCTGGACGAGCGGTGCGGTCCTTTCACACGCTCGCGGGATTCCCAGCGCCCAGGAGACAGGCTTAACCTCATATACATCATTCTATGATGTATCCTTCAGACCGTGATGATCGGTCGACACCTCGACAAGGGCACCTTTTCGGGAAACCCGTTCTACGTCTTCGGGGCCCAGCCGAGAAGGGAAGCACGGATCCGTAGCTACGTCCGTCGCCAGCACCTTGCCGGTTGCACGCTCGACGAGATCCTGACGAACCGTTTCATCGATCGGCTGGGCGGTCGGGGTTTGTTCTGGCGGGCTCTCGTGAGCCCGCGAGCAATTCACGACCTTGCGGACGATGCACTTCAGGAGGCGAGGCTGCTTCACACGCTCGTTCGGGAGAGCAGCCCCTTCCCCGGCAGCGAGCGAGATGCGAAGTGATGCAGCCGCCGAGGGGTCGAGCGGAGCACCAAGACACACGGCCAATGAGCGAGGACGCCGCGACGCCCGATGTCCCGACCGTGGACGTGGCATCGTTCTCGAGGCTCGACCCGTGGCTGTGCTCAATCGTTCAGAGGCTTGCCGGGGACGGGTTCAACACCCGGATCAGGTTTCCCATGTTCGCCGGTCCCGGAGAGGTGCACTTCACGATCGCCGCGCGCAATCGGGCCGGCCTGAGGGCGATGGAGCTGATCACGACAGGGCTGAAGCGAGCCCGGGTCACGCGGCGACAGGCCGCACCGCTGATCGCCGTGGTTCATCTACCAGACGGTGACGAAGCCTTGTTCAAGGTTTGAGCATGTCGCTCGTACAGGGTCGAGACCAGCCGCACCCAGTCTTCTCAGGAGTTCTTGAACACCCCGTCAGGGCTTTGCCAGAGGCCGAAGCTGAAATGGCTCGCACTTCAACGAAAGGAGCGGCCATGCTTCTGACACTGGCGCTGAACGGCGGGTTTGCAGCGGTTCTTCTGGTGACTCTCGCCCTTGTGCTCTGGCGCGTCGGATGGAGGCACGTCACATACGGAGACAGGCCGGACATCGTGTCCGGCCGCCTCCGAAACGGATCCGTCATCATTACGTGATGTACCGTGCCCGATTCCTCGGCGCCGGGGTCTGCGCCGTCGTTTTCCTCCTGAGCCCAGCTGCGGCAAAGGCAGGCCGCAAGCCGCCTCCCGAGCGCTTCCTTCATGTCGATGCTCCTCATCGGATCATCGAGGTGACGCTCGAAGCCGGGCTAGGCGGAGGGAACGGCGGCTTCAACTTCGACGGATACGGGCGTGGCGAGCTCCTGGTGACGGTTCCGAGGGGTTGGCGGGTGACGGTGAAGTTCGCCAATTCGAGCGGCCGCCCCGCCTCGTGTGCGGTCGTCTCGGGCCCCGGCTCGACGTCCGCCGCTTTTCCCGGGGCCAGCACGCCCTCGCCCGTGCAGGGAATCGCGAGCGGCCGGACGGCGACGTTCTCCTTCCGGGCGACCCACACCGGGTCTTACCGGTTCGCCTCGATGGTTCCCGGTCAGGAGGAGGCGCGGATGTACGACGTGCTCGAAGTCGTCCGCACGGGCCGCGCTTCGATCAGCGCACGGCCCGGTCCCTGAGCTTCGCTCAACCGGACTCCCGCATCAGGATGCCGAAGTCGTCGGCGACGAACTGAGGAAGAAACGGGGCGTGAACACCCGCCCGCTCGAATCCACGTCGGTCGATGACATAGACGGCCGTCGACCCTCGAGGCCGAGCGGCCGACACCGTACGCGCGCCAGACAGGCTCGAGCTGCGCAATCCCCCCGACGAGCCAGTGACAGCCCTTTCCAAGACCCCAGGCGCGGGCGGCGGTAACGGCATCCTCCGCCGTCGCATGCGGATCGACGCTGACGATCAGGAGCGCGGGACGGGCGGCGGGAGCCGCCTCCCGCTGGACGGCGGCGAGCTCGAGCCCTTCGCTCCTGCAGGCGATCACGCAGCGCGGGTCGATGAAGGCGAGGAGAACGGCATGATCACTCTGCCGCGCGAGCCAGACCATGGCGCCGTGCTGGTCGCGCAGGGAAAACCCGGGTGCCCGCCGGTGCGCGGCCGGCCAGACAACCTGGCCGTACAGCTCGGGGAGCTTGAGCGCGCTATCGGCTCGAGCCTGCATATCGAAGTGCGCGACGATGCCGGCCGCGACGCCGCCGGCCATGGCAAGAGCCGCGGTCGCGGCCAGCAGCGAGTTAGTGATGCTGCGCCCGCGCGTAGCGAGGCCGTCGACCATCGTTCCTCGTCAGAAGTCGCCGTCCGGGTTGCGCAGCACATAGACGGCCCAGTAGATGCCGATGACGATGAGCAGGGCGAGCGGGACACCCCAGCTCAGGATCCCGCTTTCCAGATAGCTCGCGATCGGAAGCACGACGTTCCCTCCTTTTCGTTCAATGTTGGCCGACGACCCTCGCGGGCCTTGCTGCCTCGTCCGTCTCGAGCCACCTGTACAGAGACCATCCGGCGGCGACGACGTAGGCGATCGAGCCCGGGACCCACATCACGCCGGCCGCAATCTGCTGGTCGGCCAGCGCGGAGAGCCCCCAGGGCCGGTGTTCGAGTGTCGCATACGAATAGAGCGGAGCACGCGCATATGCGAGAACGATCGCGAGTATCCAGCCGGGGATCATCGCGAGCACCAGGTAGCAGCAACTCTCGATCCCGCTCGGCCGCGCCCGCAGCGGCGGCGCACCGAGAATCGACGCCCAGAAGAGGATGCCGACCAGCACGAAGGAGAGGTGCTCGAGCTGGTGGATGCCATCGCTGTGAAGGGTCGCGTCGAAGATCGCTGGAACGTGCCAGGCGGCCATCGTCGCGGCCAGCGCGGCGAGGGCGACGGGAGGCCGCGCCAGGGGGGCGAAGCCGGCGATCGTGCGCGCGCCGAGTCGCGTGACGCTCCGCGGGAGCGGCTGCCAGAGCCGCGGCCACGCTCGGCCGATCACGAGCAGGGGCGGAGCGACCGTAAGGAGCAGCACATGCTGGAGCATGTGCACGGAGAACGATGTGTCCGCGTTGGCGTCGATCGGGGTGTCGAGGGCAAGCACGACCACGGCAAGCCCTGCGTAGAACGCGATGGCACGCCGACGGCGGTCGCGGCTGCGTAGCCGGGCGCGTCCACCGCGGGCGTACAGGAGCGCAAGTGCGACGCAGACCACGAACGGGGCGCCGAGGGGCCAGTTCGCGGGATCAGCGACGGTCTTCACTGGCTCAGAGGAGGTACAGGACGATCCAGCTGATCACCGCGATGATCCCGAGCACGTCCAGGTAGACGCTCACCGCTGTGAGCTGAGGACGGACGAGCGAGAGCGGATCGTCGATGTCGGGCGTAGTGCGGTGGGGGTCACCCGACGCGTGTCCCGGAGGCGGATTAGCTCCTTCCGGGACGTTGCGGTAGCGGATCGCTGTCGCGAGCACGGTCTCGACCCAGTAGGTCGTGCCGAGCACGAACAGGAACAGAAAGCCCGTCCAGCCGACGAACACGCTCGCGTAGCCGCCCTGAGTCGGACCGAAGTCCTGCACCGCCCATTCGGCGATCTGGAAACCGAGCGCCGCCACGAGCAGCGCGAGCGCGGTCGCGCCGGCGCGGCGCCATTGCCTGCGCCGCCCGGCCCGCTGATGGCCAAGTCCAATCCGGGTAGCAACCGCGGCGCCGACGAGTGCGGCGGTGAAGAGAGTGCCGAGCGTGAGCGAGGGATCGACCCCTTTCGGACGCCAGCCGCCACCACTGTCCACGGAACGGAGATAGAAGTACGCAAAGAGGAAGTCGAGGAAGAAGAAGCACGTCGCGCTAGCCCAGAGGTGACCGCCGGTCGTGACGTTCTTCCACGCAAGCTCGCGCGGCTCGGCCTCGACGGTCTCGTACGCGGTCTCATGAGAGGCGAACTCGGTCACGCCTCACCTCCCGCAGGAACGAGCGCCGGCCGTGCGACGAGCGCGCCCTCTTCCCCGTAGCCGTACGGATCCCCGACGATCACCGGGATGCGATCGAAGTCGTGCACGGGAACGGGCGAAGGAAGCTGAAACTCCAGCGACTTCGATCCCCACGGGTTGGCGGGCGCCGGCTCACGGACGAACAGCTGCGAGTAGACCAGGTTGAACAAGAAGACGAGCATCGACAGACCGAGCACGAAGGCGGACACCGAGACCCAGACGTTCAGTCCCTGGAGATTGCTGGGATAGGTGACTACACGCCTCGGCATGCCCATGAACCCGAGCGCGAAGAGCGGCGCGAAGGTTGAGTTGAAGGCAAGGAACATCATCCAGAAGTGGATCTTCCCGAGGCGCTCGTTGAGCATGAACCCGGTCATCTTCGGGAGCCAGTAGTAGATCGCCGCGAAGAAGGTGAAGATCAGCCCGCCCATGATCGTGTAGTGGAAGTGCGCCATCGAGAAGAAGCTTCCGTGCGTGGTGACGTCGCTGGGCACGTCGGACAGGAAGATCCCCGACAGACCGCCGAAGAGGAAGTTGAACACCCAGCCGAGGCAGAACAGCATCGGAACCGTGTATCGGATCCGACCGCGCCAGAGCGTGCCCATCGCGCAGATGAAGATGAAACCGGTCGGGATCGAGATCAGCTCGGTCGAGAGCATGTAGAACGGCCGCAGATCGGAGTTGATCCCGCTCACGAAGAGGTGGTGCTGCCAGACCGTCCACGAGAGCAGGGCGACGCCGAGCATCCCGGCGACGGCAAGCCGATATCCCCACAGGGGCTTGCGGGCGAAAACCGGAAGCAACTCGAGGACGACTCCGAAGCCCGGGAGCGCAAGGATGTACACCTCGGGGTGTCCGAAGAACCAGAAGAGGTTCTCGAAGAGGTAGTTCGAGCCGCCGAGCGGCGCAACGAAGAACCCGGTCTGCACCGTGCGATCGAACGCGGCCATCCCGAGCGCTCCGATCAGCACCGGGGCGGCGAGAAGCATGAGAGCGGCGGTCGAGATCACGCCCCAGACGAAGATGGGCAACCGCCTCCACGTCATCCCGGGGGCGCGCATCGTGATCACCGTCGCCAGCATGTTGAGACCGACGAGAGTCATCGAGAGACCGACGAGCGCGAAGAACATGATGTAGGCGTCCATGCCCATGTTGGCCTGAAGGTTGAGCGGCTCGTAGCCGGTCCACCCGGTCGGGACCCCTCCGAACCCGATCGCGCTGGTAAGGATGAAGCCGGCCGCCATGAGCAGCCAGAACGTGAGCGCCTCGATCCGCGGAAACGCCATCCGGCGACACCCGATCATCAGTGGCAACAGGTAGTTGGCGAACGGGCCGAGGACCCCGCTCGTCATCATCCCCATCATCATCGTCCCGTGCTCGGTCACGAGGGTCAGGTAGTTTCCGGCGGGCCAGACGTTCGGCTGCGGCCGCAGCAATTCGAACCGGATCAGCATCGCGTTGACGCCGGCCACGAAGAAGAAGAACCCGATCCCGATGAAGTACTGCATCCCGATCACTTTGTGGTCGGTGCTGAGGCCGAAGTAGCGGGATAGCCCGCTCGTCTCCTTCTCCCGGAGGGACGGCGGGTAGCCGCGCAGGCGGGCGAACGGATAGACGGCGAACCCGAGGCCGATGAGGAAGCCGATGACGCCGAGGAGGTAACCGAGGAAGAGCGAGACGTCGTTCTGGTCGGTGTCGCCGACGTAGTCGAGGCTCTTGATGTCCAGTCCGTTGACCAGCCAGTGACCGCCGAACCAACCGAGGTAGAAGCCGGCGACCCCGAGCAGGACTCCCGTCAGCAGATTGAACCCGACGAGGCGGCGCCAGACCGGACGGTGGCCGGACTCTCGACCGGTGCTCTGCACACTCATTCCATGCTCCTTGGGTAGCGCGCGCTCATCCGGCGCGGAAGGTCGGATCCGGGAGATACGTCGTGCTGTACGGAGGCAGGTAGTGCGTGACCGGCGCCACGAATTGGCGTTGCTTCTGCACCCAGGTCGCAAAAGTGACCGGGCTGACGATGTTGCCCGTGTCGAACATGTAGCCGTGGAAGAGCCCACAGAGCTCGGCGCAATGGATCTGGACGGCGCCGACCTTGGTAGGCGTGACATAGGCGATGTTGTCCGCTCCCGGATTGGCGTCCGCCTTGACGCCGAGGGCCGGCACCCAGAAGGAGTGGATGACGTCGAGCGACGTCACGTGCAACTCGACCTGCCGGTCAACCGGGAGGACGAGCTGCGCAGACTCGAACCCACCCTCGGACGGGTACCGGTACGTGAACTGCCACTGCTGGGCGATTACCTGCACCTGCAGAGGCGGCTGCGCCTTACCGCCGGTAGTCGCAGCTGAAGCCGCCGGAACGAACACCGGGTCGGATCCCTGGCCGCCGCCGGCGCCGCCGAGAAGCTCGTACGTTCCGAAGCCGGCGAGGAAGAGCGTGGTGATCGTCGTCGCGACGACCCAGATCGTCTGGGCCCGGACATTGCCGCGAATCGCGGGGCCGTCTTCGCCCGGGCCGCCGCGACTCTCCCGGAAGACGATCAGGACGTACCCGAAGTAGATGAAGATACCGGCCACGATCAGCACCGACACGAGGGTGAGGACCTCGTTGTCGAACTGCTGTCCCTTGGCCTCCTTGCTCCCGTTGCCGGGCGGCAGATGGGGCGTCAGGAAGATCGCGACGAGCGTCATCGCGATCGCGCTCACCACGAGCCAGATCACGATGATGCGGCCGAGCGGCCCGAGCCGTTTCACGAACGCCTGCTCACGAGACGTTGAGGAATCCGTCCATGTAGCCCAGCGTCTGCATCGGCCCGCCGAACCCGTCGAGGAAACCGGCCGCGCACGGCACGAAGCACTGCCAGCGGTACCGTCCGGGCCCCGGAGTCCGGAAGCTGAACGTGATCGTGTTATGGGCGTTGCTCATCGAGCACGGGGCATAGCCGCACTGGTTCTTCGCGTCATCGGGCACCCCCATGAGCGGCACGATCAGCCCCAGTTGCGGGATCGCAAACGTGTGAGATGCATCGTCCGGGTTGACCACGCTCATCGACTTGCCGTTGACGGTCATCGTGCTCCCGACCGTTCCGCGAACCTTCGCCATGAACGCGTTACGCAGTCCGCTTTCGCCGTCGAACTGGTAGACGGTGACGTGAACGAGGCTGTGGGCAGGGACGGACCAGATCGTCGTGCGAAGCCAGCGCCCTTGCCCGTCGCGGACGAGGTACGACACCCAGTCCGGGTTCGGGGCCAGCGTCGGCCCCACGGCCGCAACCGTCTGAAGAGTCAGGTTGACCGTCTTCTGATCGCTCGATCCTGCGGAGACTGGAGGGTGATAGGTCGACGGGCCACTCATCAACCAACCGGTGATGTAGAAGCCGATCAGCACCCCCATCACCCCGATGGCCACAAGGACCCCAACGAGCTTCCTGGCGGCCTTCATCTGCGCCCACCACTCGCGCCGCCCGATCGCCGTACGACCGAGCCGGCTACCAAGTTTCGATCGAACACCGTCATCTCTCCGATCCGCATACGCACCCTCTTCGGTCGCAGCACACGCTCCGCACGGCTCGCGTAAACCACCATCGCGAATATATACCACGTTATGACCCATCTATACCATGGTATGAGTTTGTGTTCAAACCGGGCGCTGAAGGCGGCGTCGCGGTCGCTATGTGTGCGGCCGTGTAGATCGGCGAATGAGGTTCTAGACGGAACCTGACCAGCCACCAAACCGACGTTCAGCTGGTACCGGCTCCGTGGCCGGGTCGCAGCTGGAATTCAGCGGGAAACCTCATGGAGCGAATTACATCACTCCATGATAGTGTCGCTCCGCTTGACACCAACCCGCCAGATCGCGCCCGGCCGCCCCCCACCCCACCCCAGCGGCCGGGCGCGATGGTTAGACGCAGATGGTCAGACGCGAGGTGGTCGGATCACGTGTGATCCCGATGGGTCGTAGCTCGCTCAGCTCTCGGCTTCGCCTGACACCGAGAACATTGGCTCACGCTCCCGTCTCGAGATCCTTTCCACCAGCGAGCCGATCTTGCGGGTGCTCAACTGATGAGCGAGGTCCGCCTGCGCGAGGATCCCCACCACCCGGTCCTCCTCGACCACCGGCATCCGGCGGACGCGCCACACCGCCATCCGGGCGGAGGCCTTCTCTAGAGACTCGTCGGGCGGCGCCCAAAGCAGGTCGTCGGTGGCGATCTCTTCGAGGCGGGTCCTGCTCGGATCCCGACCCGCCGCGACCACCCGCAAGACGATGTCCCGATCGGTGACGATGCCGATCGGGCCGTTTCCATCGACGATGGGAACTGCCCCGATGTCTTCCTCGAGCATGAGTTTCGACGCTTCCACCACTGTGGCCGACGGAGGCAGGACTCGCGGGTTCGCGGTCATTGCGTCGGCGACGGTCCGTGCCATCAGTGCCTCCTTTGCTGCTTTTGAGTGAGACTCCCTGCTCCGGTTCGGCACGCGCAAGTTGCGTCCCCGTCTCTCAGAAATAACCATATCATGGTTGATTTTTCACATCTCTCAATACGCGGTTCGCAGGAGGTATGACCAAGTTCGCCCGTCTGAAACGACGTAGGAGGCGCGAGGATGCCCGCGACAGCGCGACGGATCTAGGTGACCGTCAGGATGCCCTTCATCCCGGCCGCAGCATGTCCGCTGACTGCGCAGAGAAACTCATGCTTTCCGGCTTTTGGAAACGACACGATGAGCTTCACGGACTGGCCGGGAAGGATCGGCTTTGTGACTTTCCCGGTGCAGGAGTTCGCAAGCTTGGCGCCGACTGCCGTACAGACCTTGAAGTCGTGCGGGAGGTTCCCCTTGTTCGTGACGGTGAAGGTGACCGTGCCGTGCGGCATCGATTTTCTCGAAAGCGTGAAGCCGAATTCAGAGGGCTTGCCTGCAACGACAGCAACGCTCGTGTTCTTGCGTGCCGTTGTGACCCCGGCTGACACGGTCAGGATGCCTTTCATACCGGCAGCGGCATGTCCGCTGACCGCGCACAGAAACTCGTGCTTCCCGGCCTTCGGGAATGTCACGGTGAGCTTCGCCGATTTCCCCGGAAGGATCGGAGCGGTGACCTTTCCAGCACAGGCATTCGCCAGCTTCGTCCCCACCGCCGTGCACACCTTGAAGTCGTGCGGAAGGTTCCCCTTGTTCGTGACGGTGAAGGTCACGACACCACGCGGCATCGTCTTCTTCGAGAGAGTGAACCCGAACTCGGACGGTTCACCTGCCGTGACCTTGATGTTCGTCACTGTCTTCCGCGACGTGGCCGCGGCGGCCGCGGAGCTCACCGCAATCGCCACCGCGACTGCCGTAAGCAGAACCAGCACTCCCCTAAACTGCGACATCGATACCTCCAACCATTGGTTACGGGCTGATCAGTCAGGTCCCTTCTGGGGAGGTACCCGATCTTGTTCGGGGAAAGCGATCGTGGTGTGCGGAAAACAGAAACTCTGGCCGTCCCCGGTTCCGCCCGGACCCCGTTTGTCGACCTTCGATGTCGGTTAGATCTCCTCGAGGCGGAGGCCGAGCAAGACGGTGCGGCTCCCGGGATCGACGCCCTCGACGGCGGCTGCGGGGACTTGGGCTATCCGAGTCGAACCGTTGTCGGTTATCCGAACCAAGAGATAGTCGGGACGCAGCGCACTTCCGCTGAAGACCGGCGTCACGACGACGCCAAGCCCCTGCTCGGACGCGTTGACCGAGTAGCCGTGGCAGCACGCCAGGACGCTGTCGATGTCGCCGCCGGTTCTCACTGAGGACGCGATTCTGGCACCGACCGAGCGTAGCGCCGCCTCGCCAGCATCGGGCCCTGGACGATGAACGCTCCGTCAGCGGCACGTGAGGATCTCCTCACACTTCTGCGAGCTTGTATCCGAGCTCGCGCACGGTCACGATCCTGTCCGGGTGGCGATGATCCCGTTCGATCTTCCGTCGCAGGTTCGACACGTGGACGTCGCACGCACGGGGATCGCCGACATGCGGGGTTTGCCACAGGTGCTCCATGATCTGAGTTCGGGTGAACACGCGTCCCGGCTCGGAGGTGAGGAGGGCAAGCAGGTTGAACTCGGACGGGGTGAGACCGACGCGCCTCCCGTCTACGTCGACGGTGTGGCGGCTGAAATCGATGCGGATCGCTCCGACGTGCCTCGTCGCGGCGACCGCCCCCGCGCGGTCGAGTTGACGGCGGCGAAGGATGGCGCGGACTCGACTCACGAGCTCCGAGGTCGAAAACGGCTTCGTCACGTAGTCGTCCGCCCCGATCTCGAGGCCGACGACCCGGTCGACCTCCGCGTCGAGAGCGGTCAACAGGATGATCGGAAGATCGCCCTCCGACCGCAAGATCCGGCAGACATCCGTTCCGCGAGTGCCGGGCATCATCACGTCGCAAATCAGCACGTCATAGGCGCCGGTCCTCGCCTCCTCGAGCGCTGCATCGCCGTCCTCGACACACCTCACCTCGAAGCCCTGCTGCTCGAGGGCGTAGCGCACCGGCTCCAGCAGGTCACGTTCATCGTCCGCAAGCAGGACGCGCTCGCTCACAGCCCCCCTCCTTCCAGGACAACGGTAGCGGTCGTCCCTCGCCCTCCGCGCGACTCGATGGTCAGGGTCCCGCCGAGCGCCTCGGCGGAGCCTCGTGCGATCGCGAGGCCGAGGCCGAAGCCGTTGCGATCGTTGCGATCGACGGTGAAGAATCGGTCGAAGACACGGCCCTGAACCTCGACAGGGATGCCCGGCCCGGTGTCCGTCACCTCGATGATCGCGCTCGAACCGGACCGCCGCGCCTTCAGGACAACCTCTCCTTCGCGAGTGTTCTTGACAGCGTTCCCGACAAGATTCGCGAGCACCTGCTCGAGAATGTCGCGGCGTCCCATCGCCGTGACCGGCCCCGAGCAATCGACCCGGATCGGCACGTGCGCGTCGAGTCTGGCATCCGCCGCCTCCTCGAGGAGCGGCATCAGGTCGACTGGTTCGAGCCGGATCGGCTCGTGCCGTGTTTGTGCGCGCGCGAGGGTGAGTAGCGCGCTGGTAAGTCGCGTGAGGCGTGCAGATTGCCGGCCGATCAACTCGACGAACCGGTCGCGGGCCTCCGGATCGTCCTGAGCCCCCGAGCGCAGCGCCTCGACGGCGCTCGCAATCGCCGCGACCGGCGTGCGCAACTCGTGCGAGGCGTTCGCCACGAACTCCTGCTCGGCCTCGCGAAGGCGCTCGTGCTCGGTGACGTCCGCGAACACGAGCACGACGAGATCGGACTCGCCCGCGGGAATCCCGACGACCGAGACGATGCCCCCGTCGGGCCGGTAAGCCCTCGCCTCGACGATCGACGCGTCCGGAGCGAGGAGCGATCGCGCAAGCTCGTCGAGCCGGATGTCCCCGTAGGCCTGCGGGATGGCCTCGCCCTCGACGAAGCGTGTCCCCGCGAGCAGCGTCTCGATCTGCCGGTTCACGACCTGCACCCGCAGGTCGCGGTCGACTGCCACCACTCCCTCGTGGAGTTGACCGAGGAGTGCTTCGAGACGATCGCGCTGGGCGTTCAGGCGCTGGAATGCGTCGCCGAGCTTTCCGCGCATGTCGTTGATCGCCGAGGCCAGCTGGCCGACCTCGTCCCCGAAGCGCGGCCGAAGCTCGCGCTCGAAGTCTCCCTCCTCGATGGCGCGGGTCGTCACCGCCATCCGGCGCAGCCGCCGCGCGATCAGCGAGGCGGCGACGAGCCCGGCGCCCACCGCGACGAGGACGGCCCAGATCGAGGCCCGCACCACTTCGTCGCGGAAGATCGCGCTCGCAGCTCCGACCGCCGGCGGGCGGGGCGCATAGGCGACGACCGCCGCCGCACGCGACGTCCGGCGCAACGGCAGCGCAACAACCGTCTCGCGACCGTTGTCGAAGCTTTGCACGAACCGACGGTGCGCCATGGCGCTCGAAAGCGCGGTCGAGCCCTCCGGCACGTCCTCCCACCTGATCGTCCGCAGGCCGTGCTGGGCGAGCAGGCTCCCGTCGCGGCGGAACACGAACAGCGCCAGGCCGTGCTGGCCGCCGATCGAGACGATCTCGTGCCCGAGGTCCCGACTCTCGATCGCCTGCTCGATCGCAGTGCTGGCGGACACCGTTTCGCCGACGGCGATGCTCTCCGCATTCGCGCGCAAGACACGCGTGGCCTGCCTCGAGGAGACGCTCGCGATCAGTACCGCCGTCAGAGCTGCGATCGCGACGAACACCGCCGTCAGCCACCAACGCATGCCAATCCGAAACGCGGGCACGAAACCCAGTATCGCCACACCTCCGCCCGTGGGGAGCGTCGGAGGCGGGTGTGAGCAAATCTTCACATGCCACGCACCGGCACCACAACTCGCCGGTGGCGACCCTCACCGGCCGACCGTACCGTGAAAACATGGACAAGGACGAGCTTGGAGGGAGCTCCACGGAGCATCCGCCGGCGAGTGTTGACGAGCTGCGCGCGTCCTTCGAACGGGTCGCGTCGTTCACTATCGGAGCCGAGGAGGAGTTTCCTCGTCGACCCGGGCTCATTCGCCCTCATGCCGGCCGCACAACACGCCCTCGCTGGGCCCGCCGAGGAGGGGCGACGCCCGACGAGAGCCACGAGTGGTGGGACCTTCGCCTTCGCCCGAGGTACGGCACGATCGAGGTCAGGGCGGGCGAGCGCATCGCTGAGAACGCATGGCTCGCGACGCGTGACGGCCTCCGCGGATCGTTGATCGACCTTCAGACCGGCGCGCGCGTCGCCACCTCGGAGCGGCTGCACGAGCTCGTCCAGACGCTGCTTCCCGCCGCGGCCACCCTCGGCTGTGACCGCGAGCTGCTCGGCATCGGTCGCATCGTGCTCGAGGGAGGCGGCGCCGACCTGCAGCGGCACGCCTTCGACACAGGCCCGATCCCGGTGATGCAGGGGCTGAGCGATCGCTCGCAGCCGGCGCGCCCACAAGACGAGTCCGCATACTCGTGCGCCGAGCCTCCCCCAGGAACGCTCTCACTCTGGCGATGATGTCTTCCCTCAACTCAGGCTTCGAAGAAGCTGCTGCGACCGGCGGCCTTATCCTGGTGCAACCGTCGCACGCCAAGCCAAAACAGTTCGCACGAGCTCTCGAATCGGAAGGATTCGACGTGGACGTGTATCGCCAACAAGGCGACCTGCTCCCCCGCCTCACGGGCTCGACAAGCCGCCCGCAGGCGGTAGTTTTCTACTCGGGTAGCGACACGAAAACAACCGCGAACCTCTGCCGCTACGTACGCCGGCGAGATCCCAGGATCGCCCTCCTGATCATCGCCGCGCGGGAGGCCCCGCGCGACGAATGCGTGGCAGTACTGGACGCGGGAGCTGATGACTACCTCGTGTCTCCAGGTCCCGACGAGCTCATCGCGCGCATCCGCTCAATCACCCGGCGGCATGCCGAACGCGCGGCCGGCGCTCGGTGATAGCAAGCATCGACCTCGGCCAAAGCCGCTCGCGCGAAGGTCACCTTGCTTTGTTCGAGAACAGTGCGGCGAGCGGCTCGAGATCGTCGGAGCCCGCGAGAACCTGGACACGGTCGTCCGCCTGCAGCATCAGCGATCCGCCGGGCCGAACGGCAGTGCCGTCTCGCACGACAAGCGTGACCCAGGCTCTCGGCCCGAGTGGAAGGTTACGAATGAGCGAGCCCTCGGCCCGTGAGCCGCCTCGAACCACGAACTCGCGGGCAGGGTGCGGCTGCTCTTCCAGGCGCATCGAGAGCTCCCACGGGAGCACCGGCTGCTTTCGCACCGGGACCTTGAGGATGGCCGCGACCTGCGGAACGAGCGTCCCCTGGCCGACCACCGAGAGAAGCACGACGATGAAGACGATGCCGTAGACATGGCCGGCGTTCTTGACGTGGTCGATCAACGCGAAGGCGGCAAGGAGGATCGGTACCGCACCTTTGAGCCCACACCAGGCTATGAACACCCGCTCGCCGTTCCGGAGCTTGAAAGGCGCAAGAAACGCAGCGACTGCAAGTGGGCGAGCCAGTACGGCAACGGCAAGGAACAGGACGAGACCTTCAATCCAGGTCCGGCCGTTGAGCGTCGCCACCGTGACGGTCAGACCAAGCGCGACGAACACGGTCAACTCGGCCAGGCTCGCAAGCGAGTTATGAAAGCGCTCGATCTCTCGCTTGTACGGGGCATGCACATTGCCGAGCAGGATCCCGGCGATGAAGACCGCGAGAAACCCTGAGCCGTGCAGAAGCGCAGTCACGCCGTACAGGAGGACCGCGAGAACGAGCGCAAGCACCGGGTACAGCGCGTCGTTCTCGAGAGCGATGCGGCGCAAGAGCCAGACGAGGAGGTACGCCCCAACGACTCCGGTCGCCGTTCCGACCGCCATCTCGACGGCGAACTCGCGGAGCACCACCAGGAGAGATGAGTTTGCGTGTGTCGCGAACTCGATCATCCCGAGCATCAGCGCGATCCCGGCCGGATCGTTCACCCCGGCCTCACCCTCCAGAATCGTGCCGGAGCGACCACCGATCTCCTGCCGGCCGAGGACCGAGAACATCACGGCCGGATCGGTCGGCGACAGCGCCGCGCCGACGATCCCGGCAAACGTCCAGCCAAGACCGAGAGCGTAGTGGGCAACGAGCGCGACCACACCCGCCGTCGCGAACGTGCCGAAGATGCCCAACGAAAGGATCGGGAACGCGGAAACCCGGAAACGCCGCCAGCCCACGTCCATGCCACCGTTGAAAAGAATCACGATCAATGCGACGACCGCGACACGCTCGACTGCCTGAACCGGCAGATGCCGATACAGGCTCGGCCAGATCGACGAGGCGATCGCCGCCGCGCCGAGGAAGAGCGCGGGGGTTGGCACCGGAACGCGCTCCGTCAGCTTCGTCGACAGAACAGCGAGAGCGAACGCTCCGGTGGCAAGAAGAAGAAGGGTGGCGAAGTCAGAGATTTCAGTCACGGCGAAGCCACGCCGACCAGACTTCCCGGCACACCGTCGTGCCGTACGACCCTATCAGGGCGCGCAAGCAACCAACGGCTTCCCGCATACACCCGTTGACCGCGTCAGCGGTGAGCATGACCTCGCGACGATGGACAGCGCGTTCACTCGGATCAACACAAACTCGTCGTTGTCGAACTCCGTGGAATCACGTACATCGACTCGACCGTCCTGGTCGTGCTCATCAGCACCAGCCGGTGCGCGCGAGCAAACGGCGGTCGCGTCCGAGTTCACGTCGGCGACGGCCCGCTCCGTAGCACCTTCACCCGTCTGCTACTAGCCGAGCACTTCGACGTCGCGTTGTCGTTCGACGAAGCGACATGCTTGTCTGACTGAGCCGCGTCCTGCTCCCTGAGATCCTCTCGGGTAATCACGCGAGCACCGCCGAAGCCCCGAGGCATGCCGGACACTCGTTAAGCCGTCCTTAAGCGCCTCGATCGAACCTTCCGCGGGTAAGAGAACGCCGGGTTGTGGAGCAGGTGGGCCTGGCGCTCGACCAACATCGGCGGAAGGAGCGAGATGAGCAAGATTCTGAGGTCTGGTGCTCTTACGGCGAGCGTGCTCGCCCTGGCGGCGGGCTTGGCGGTGGGGGCAGCGTCGGCGACGGGTGCACCGACGGGCGGCCCCATCGCTTTGTTCGCGACGATCTCGGCCAGCAGCGCGCCTGGACAGATCGTCCTGGCCGGGGCGATCGGCGACTGGGGAAAAGTCGCCAGCGTCGACAAGAACGGTAAGCCGGACGAGAACGGGAACTTCGTCAAGGTCACGCTGAAGAAAGGCACGTTCGAGATCGATGCGACCGCGATCAACAGGAAGATGGCCAACCCGCGCCCCCAGGTCCAGAGCAATCAAACCTGCTCCGTGTCGGCGAGCGGTAGCGGCCCCGTCAAGCTCTTCAACGGGACAGGTCTCTACGAGTCCATCTCCGGGACACTGAACGTGACGATGACGTTCACCGGCGTCGGGGGGCGGTACCAGAGCGGCGCGAAGAAGGGCCAGTGCGCGCGAGAGAATGGCGCTCCGCTCGCGATGCTCGGCTCCGTCATCGGCCGCGGCAGCGTCCACTTCAACTAGAGGCGCGTCAACGTAACGCCAACCACAGGGTGAGGGCGCGGATGCGTCCTCACCCTCTTGCAAATCTGTGGTCCTTCCGAACGTCGGGCTAGGTCGCCACCCATGCTTTTGCATCGTCGAGAGCGCTGAGCCCGAACACGCGAACGTCGCCCGGGATCATCCATCCGAACGCGTTGACCATGTGTTTGAGCCAATCCTTGTCGGTCACGACGGCCACCTTCTCCCAGGACTTGAACTCGCGTCCTCCCAACCTGGCGTCGTCCCACATTGCACCGAACGTCCAACCGTCGAAGTCCTCGCCGATCACGTAAAGGAACCGAACCTTCTCGTCGGCATCGAGCTTCGCGCGGACCGCAGGAACGAGGACGGTTTCGTAGTCGTCGTCCGTCACGGTTCCAATCGCCTCGACCCCAACGACGTTCGGCGGTAGATCTTCAAGGATGCGAATCACGCTGGTTCGTCTATCTCCCCATCTCGATGAAACCCTGCATCACACCAAGGAGGTCATCTCCTCGTTTGCATGCATCTTGTTCCCGCCGAAGGCCGAGGTCAAATCGCTCGGGCCCACCCGGCCCGGAAGGCGGGCGGGTCCGAGCGATTCGTCCGTGAGCTCCCGAGGTGTGGCTAAGTACTTGCCTTGTAGGCTCGCGCGGCGGCCCGCTCGAGCTGGCTAGCGATCCCGGACACATCCTGCGGGTTCTTCAGGAAGTTCTGAAAGATGCCCCATTCGCCCTGTCCGACTGTCGAGCCGAATGACGCCGGCTGCTCGTCGGACATGTCGAAGACAACGGACTTCGCCGAGCGCACGGCTGCCTCATTCGAGCGGTCGATCGCGTTGGGGAACTCCTTGAGGCTGACTTTGCGGTTGCCCGTTGCGAAGCCGCCCTGTCTGGCCCACGCGTCGGCCGCAGCCGGGGTGGCGAGGAACTTGACGAAGGCTTGCACCGCCGGAGTATCGCGGAAGGTGACGAGAAGGTCGCCGCTGATCTCGACCGAGTTGGCGCCGCTGGACTTGGGCTTGATGACCGGGAACGGCACGTCGTTGAAACCGGTGCCGGGCTTCGATCTCGTCGAGGAGAGGATCACCCCGGAGACAAAGTCGGCCTCGAACACCATTGCCGCCTTCGGCGGTGAGTTGAACGCGTCCGTCACGGACTGGTTGAAGCCGGCCTGAAGCGCGCCGCTCGTTCCGCCGGCGATGTTGGAGGTGTCGCCGATGATCTGCGCCATCGTTCTTAGCGTCGTGATCACTGTGGGGTTGGTCCACTTGATCTTGTGCTGAGTGAGCAGGTTGTAGATCGCCGGGCCGTAGGTGCGCAGGTAGATGTTCTCGAAGAGGTCGGTGAGCGTCCAACCGTCAGAACCTCCGATCGAGTACGCGGAGGTACCGGACCGATGCAGCGTCTTGGCAGCTGCGAGCAGTTGGGCCCAGGTCCGCGGTGGCATGGTGCCGGCCTGCTTGAAGGCGGGCACGTTGTACCAAAGCAACGACTTGTTGGACGCCTTGAACACGAGCGCATAGAGCTTGTTGTCGAACGTCCCGATCGATCGCCACGTAGGTGCGTAGTTCTTGGCGATCGCCGGTTCCGCGTAGGTGATCGGCTTCAGCTTGCCGCGTTGGACGAGTTGCTTGACGTAACCCGGGGCCGCGATGTCGGCCATGTCCGGCGGGTTGCCGCCGGCGACGGCGGTCGAGAGGACGGTAGTGAGGTTGTTGCCCAGCGGCTTGTAGGCGACCTTGACGTTCGGATATCTCTTGTTGAACGCCTTGATCACCTTGCCGAAGTCGGCGGCCTCGGACCCGGTCCAGATCCCGTCGAAGGTCACGGTGCCTCGAATACTCGAATCGTGACCCGCAGATGCCGATCCGGTTCTACTGCCGGATGCCATTCCCGAAAAAACCGATGCGACCGCACAGCACGCGATCAACGCGAGCACTCCGCTCAGTCGGATAGCTTTTCTATGCATGAGATTCCACCTCTATTCCTTCCAAATAGCGAGTTAGACTTTTCGCGCTGAGAACCGTCTCCCGATATCTGGTGATACCCCGGGATATTCGTTTCTCCCGTGGATCCGTGATGCGTGCGCGAGCTTTGCGTGAAGTTCTCTTTACAGAGCATGTGCGGGAGAGGCCTCAGCTCGCATCGAGATCGGCGGTATCCGCTTCTCCTTCGGTTTGATCCAGCACCGAGGCGGCCGCGGAGGCGACGTCGCGCGGGTACGTCGTGAGCGCGAAGAACAGAAGCCCCGCACTTGCTGCAAGCGGGAGCAGCATCACGCCGAATGTCCTCTGGAGACCCGTCCTCCCGCCGCCGAAAACGTGGTCGGAGGCGAAGCCGAAAATCAGCGGAGCAAGCGCCTGGGCGAGCGAGCGAAGGACCGAGCGAATCGACTCTGCTCGGCCCCAGAGCTGGGAGGGCATGATGTCGAGCCGCGCCGCGTCCAGCGGTGGGTTCTGCGCCGACAGCATGAACGCCGCACCGACAAGGTAAGGCACCGCGGAAAGCAAATCGTGCGTGAGGAGTGCGGGCAGGAACAGGCCGACGGCGGCGGACGTGGCGACCGCACTCGTGAGGATCCGGCCGCTAAGGTGCCGCCTGCGGACCAGCGCGTCGCCGAGAAAGCCGCCGGCGAGGACGCCGAGCAGCGCTCCCAGCCCGACGATCAGCAGGAGGCCGTTCGCGCTGGCCTGGCCGATGCCGAACTGGTCTTTCGAGAACTCGACTCCGAACGTCTGGACTCCGGCGAGGAAGTAGTAACCGCACGCGCTCGACGCGATCAGCACGATGTTCGTCCGCACCCGGAGCACGTGCCTCGTTGCGCTCACGATCCCGATCGAACGGGTATCCCCGCGCAGGACGAGGTCCGGATCAGCCGAAATGCCATCCTCCTGAGCGATTAGCTGGGCGTCGGTGGGCGATGCTCCGTCTCCGCCGTCGTCGCTGGAGGAGCAGCGGGCATTGAGCGAAGCAGTGCCACCTCGCTCAGGCTCGGGAAGCCGTAGAACAAGCCACGCGAGCACGAAGGCCGGCACCGCAAGCACGAGGAAGGCAGCACGCCAGGAAATCGCGGCGATGTCCCCGGTAACCGCGAGCCCGAAGCCGGTTCCTGCCAGCTCGCCGGCCAGGATGAAGCTGTAGATGCGACCCCGCTCCGAAGCCGGGAAGTAGTCCCCGACGAGCGAGGCGATCATGGGGCCGGCCGCCGCGGTTACCACCCCCAGAAAGACCCTCGAGAGGACGAGTTGCTCGAAGTTGGAGGCGCCGGCGCCCCAGATCATCGCTCCACCCCAGAGCGCGACGGCTGCACCGAGAACCCGCGTCCGGTTGGTTCGATCGGCGAGGACGCCGAACGGGAGACTTGCGAAGGCAGCCACGAGCGAACTCACAGTTACGAGCAGGCCGATGTCGGTGTTGTGGATCCCGAGCGCGCGACGAAGCGAGGTGGCCGACGCGCCCACCGTCGCGATGTCGGCGCCGTTGAGCGCGAGCACCGCCGCCAGCACCAGGATCACGCGTGTGCGGTCCGCGCCTCCCAACACCGATACCACGCGGCCCCCGAGGCTGGACCCCGCCGCCGTGACGACAGAGCTCAGGATGGGCTGATCCCCGCTCGCGGGAGAGCGAGCATCGCTGGGATCCAGGGCTGGGTCTTCCTCATGAGTCTTCTCCGATTCGCTAAGCCGTGTCCTTCCCGTTCCGGCTGAGGAGCAGCCCGCCTTCGATTTGCACGGCGTCGGGATCTCGTGAAGATCGCCTTACACCGCTGCACCAGCGTCTCCGCTTGATGGTGGCCGGTGGCTTGTTGGTGGCCGGTTTGGGTATACGGCGGTCAATGGCACAGAGCGGCTGGATAATTGGGGCGATTGCGATCGGGATGATCTTCGTCCTCGCCTGGCGCTGGGGCCGGCGACGATGACGCATCGCTCTCCCGTTGAGCGGCTCGCGGTGCAAAGCTGAGCTCGGGTCGGCGAAGAGACGCCGCCGCGTCCGCGGCCTAGATCAGAAGCTGGCAGGTCTGCTCCGCGGATCCTCTGCGAGAGGAGGGGACGAGACGGCATGCATGTTTTGGCCTTCCCGTCCGCGGTTATTCAAGAACGGTGTGGGATTGGGTCGCTGTCTTGCCGAGACGCCGCCGGCACCGTTGCCGGGTCGTGGTCGCTGCCGTGCTGACGGTCTTGATAGGAGCCTCCGGAGCCCAGGCGGCCGGGGCGTCCGTACCGGTGTGCCAAACGCCGAGGCTCGTCATCTGGATCGACACGCAAGGGGGCGGAACAGCGGGCAGCTTCTACTACCACGTCATGTTCACCAACCTGGCAGCGCAGGCGTGCAAGCTGCGTGGATTTCCTGGAGTCTCCGCCGTCGGTCTCGCCGGACAGCGGTACGGGAAAAGCGCCTCCAGAAGCGCGTCGCACACAATCGGGACGGTCACGCTCTCGCGTGGGGCATCCGCAGAGTCCTTACTCCGCATCTCCGACGTCGGCAACTATCCGCCGGCCGTATGCAAACCGCTGCTAGCTGCCGGCCTACGCGTCTATCCGCCCGGCAACGCGGTCTCGAAGGTCGTCTCTTTTCCCCTCCATGCCTGCGCCCGAACCCAGCGCTACTACCTCACGGTGGGCTCCGTCCAACCCACCTAGCGCCACACGCGGACCGAGCCGGACGGGTTGTCCTCGGTGACGCCCGTTTCGGTTCGGGGTTTCCGGGAATGCAACCGATGATGAGTCCCAGCAATCTGTCAGGCACGGGGGACAAGCGCGCCGGCTACGGGTCGGCGTGGCAGCTTGCAGCCCGCGCCGAAGGGGCACGATGAACATACGGCGGTGGCTCGCGATCGGCCTCGTCGCAGCGGCAACCGGGTTGCTCGTCGCAGGCTGCGGCGGCTCGAGTAACAAGAGCACGGTGACCTCCACGACTACCGGACCGGCCGGAGCCGGCTTCACCGCGTGCTTAGTCACCGACATCGGTGGTCTGAACGATCACGGCTTCAACCACCTCGCCGACGTCGGGCTGGTTGCGGCACACAAGAAGCTGCATGTGAACACGTACGTGCTCCAGTCGAAGAGCTCGAACGACTACATCCCGAACTTCCGGGCCTGCGTCAACAAATACAACGCCAACCTGGTAATCGGCGTGGGTTTCCTGATGGTGTCGTCGATCCAGACGATGGCGAAGCAGTTCCCGAACACGCACTTCGCGGGCGTGGACATGAACGCCAAGACCGACTTCGCGAAGGGCGGGATCACGAAGAACTTCGAGGGCCTGATCTTCGCGGAGAACGAGGTCGGCTACGAGGCCGGCTACATCGCCGCCCTGATGGCGCAGAACGACCACTCGACGACCGTCAGCTCGGTCGGCGGCATCCCGGTGCCGGCGGTCGTCCGCTACATCGCGGGCTTCCAGTCCGGCGCCAAGAAGGCCGTCCCGAGCATCAGGGTGCTGAACGGCTACTCGCAGGACTTCGTCGCTCAGGACAAGTGCAAGAACATCGCGCTTGACCAGATCTCGAAGGGCTCCGACGTCGTGTTCCAGGTTGCCGGCGGCTGCGGCCTCGGCGTCCTCGACGCGGCCAAGGAGAAGAAGGTCTGGGGCATCGGCGTCGACGCCGACCAGGCGTACGTCAACGAGCGCGTTCTGACGAGCGCCCAGAAGAAGGTCGACGTCGCCGTCTACACGGCAATCGCCAACCTTCAGAAGGGCAAGTTCGCAGCAGGAAGCAACCTCCTCTTCAACGCCGCGAACGGCGGAGTCGGCCTCGGCATCATCAACAAGGCCGTCCCGACATCGATCCGGCTCAAGACGAAGGCGATCTCTCTGCTCGTCGCACACGGCGCCATCAAGCCCCCCACGGCTTGCCCGAAGCCGAACCCGAACTGCTGACGATCGGAGGGCTCTTATGATCCGGATGCGGTACCTGCGTACGATTTTGGCCGGGTCTAGTTTGATCCTTGTAGGGGCAGGGCTCTCGGCGCTTCGAGCGTCTGCCGCTCCGGTACCCGCGGGTGCCTCGTCACTTCAGCGTGCCTACGTGGCCGTCTACCGGAAGGTTTCGCCGTCGGTCGTCCAGATCGAGACGAGCGCAGGACTGGGCTCAGGGATCGTTTTCGACGCGAAGGGCGACATCGTCACGAACGATCACGTCGTCGGCACCGCCAGAGCGTTCACGGTCACCACTTCTGCAGGCAAGCGCCTGAAGGGCACGCTCGTCGGAACGTTCGTTGCGGACGATCTGGCGGTCATCAAGGTGCCCGGCTCGGGTCTCCATCCCGCGACGTTCGCCGACTCCGGCGCGCTCCGAATCGGAGACATCGCAATGGCGATAGGTAACCCGCTCGGGCTCTCGTCCAGCTTCACCGAGGGCATTGTCAGCGCCCTGAACCGGCAGGAGCCCGAGGGAAACGGCGTCGTCCTGCCGAATGCGATCCAGACGAGCGCTGCCATCAACCCGGGCAACTCGGGAGGCGCCCTCGTCGACATCGCCGGCCGGGTGATCGGTATCCCGACGCTGGCCGCCGAGGATCCCCAGCTCGGTGGCGCGGCCGCCGGGATCGGGTTCGCAATCCCCAGTAATGTGGTCAAAGACATCGCGAGCCAACTTGTTCGTTCCGGCAAGGTGACAAGCTCGCGCCGAGCCTACCTTGGCGTGGATACCGCCGACACCGGTCAGGCCAACGGTGTCTACATCACGAGGGTGCTCCCGGGCACGGCCGCGGCGGCGGCGGGGCTCAAGGCCGGCGAGCTCATAACGGCGATGAACAGCGTGAGCACACCAACCTCGACCAAGCTCGAGACCCTCCTTGCGAGTCTGAGGCCAGGCCGGATCGTGACGATCGAGTTCGTTGGCCAGAACGGGGTCACCGGTAAGGCGACGTTGACCCTCGGCGAGTACCCGGGGGGCGCCCAGTAGGGCTGCGCGAGTTAGCCGCGCGACCCGGCCGTTCTCGAACCATCGACTGGCTTACGGCGGCGAGAATGCCAGATGCGTAGTGGAAGCAAGGCGACAAGAGGTCCACGCCGGCCTAGATCGTGGCGATCCTCCCGATCGAGGGCCTGAGCGTAGCGAGCTGCTTCCAACGAAGTGGCGTAGGTCTTAGAGGCTCCCGCCCCGCAGCCCCGTTCGCATTCCCAGGTCATCTCGGCACCGATCGCGGTGAACCTGTAGCGGTGTCCCAGGACCCTGCAACGAACCATTCCGATCCAAATAGTAGCTCGGGTTTTTGGTGTGGTTGAATCTCCTCGGTTTGGGGAACGTCTCCGTCGTGAGCGAACTCACGGCGAATAGCGCGAAGAGCAACGCCGAGACGTCGACGATCGAGACTGCTGTTCCCGCAAGGCTCGACCGGCTCCCCTGGTCGCGATTCCACTGGATGGTTGTGATCGGGCTCGGGACGGTGTGGATCCTCGATGGGCTCGAGGTCACGATCGTCGGCTCGGTCGCGCCGCGACTGACCGAGAGCGGCAGCGGGATCGCAATCTCGTCGGCGCAGATCGGGACCGCAGCCGCGTTCTACGTTGCCGGGGCTTGTTGCGGGGCGCTGTTCTTTGGCCAGTTGACCGACCGGTTCGGCCGGAAGCGCCTCTTCCTCCTCACGCTCGGTTTGTACATTGTCGCGACGGGCGCAACCGCTTTCGCGTTCTCGGCCTGGTACTTCTTCGCCGCGCGCTTTCTCACCGGCGCGGGTATCGGGGGCGAGTACGCGGCGATCAACTCGGCGATCGACGAACTGATCCCCGCCCGCGTCCGCGGCCGCGTCGACCTGATGATCAACGGTTCGTTCTGGGTCGGGTCGGCAGCGGGGTCAGCACTGGCGATCGTCCTGCTGAACACGTCACTGTTCCCGGAGAACATCGGCTGGCGCCTCGCGTTCGGGATCGGGGTCGTGCTCGGCCTCGGAGTCCTGCTCGTCCGCCGGAACGTGCCCGAAAGCCCGCGCTGGCTCTTCATCCATGGCCGCGAGGAGGAAGCGGAGCAAATCGTCGACTCGATCGAGGACGACGTTCGTGCCGAGACCGGTCAGGAACTACCCGAGCCCGACGAGGAGATCGAGGTCCATCAACGTGAGCGGATCCCGCTCGGAGAGATCGCGCACGTAGCCTTCCGCGTTTATCCGAAGCGGTCGCTGCTGGCGCTTTCGCTCTTCGTCGGTCAGGCCTTCATCTACAACGGCGTGACCTTCAACCTCGGCACCCTGTTCCACACGTTCTACGGCGTGTCATCGAGCTTCGTGCCCGTCTACGTGATCGTCTTCGCGTTCGGCAACTTTCTCGGGCCGTTGGTTCTCGGTCGCCTCTTCGACACCCTTGGCCGGAAGCCGATGATCGTCGGCACCTACATCGGCTCCGCCGCGGTGGCGGCGGTCACGGCGTTTCTCTTCTCCGGGCAGTCGCTGGGTGCTGCGTGGCAGCTCGAGGGTCTGATCGTGATCACGTTCTTCTTGGCTTCTGCGGGCGCAAGTGCCGCGTATCTGACCGCGAGCGAGATCTTCCCGATGGAGACGCGCGCGCTCGCGATCGCGTTCTTCTACGCGGTGGGAACCGCAGTCGGGGGAATCACCGGGCCGCTGCTATTCGGCCATCTGATCGGTTCAGGTAACCGCGGGAACGTGGCGGTCGCCTTCTACATCGGCGCAGCCGTGATGGCTCTCGGCGGTCTGGTCGAACTCTTCTGGGGTGTGCAGGCAGAGCAGCAGAGCCTCGAGGACGTCGCGACACCGCTCACGGCCGAAGACGCCGAGCAAGAAGGGGAGGGCGAAGCCGACGAGACCGAAGAGAGGAGCGACGACGGCAGCCACGTCACTGCAAACGGCCGTCGGCGCCCGGCGCGCCCTGCGCAGACGCACGCCGAAGCTCATGCAAGCCGTCGCCGGGATTCCCGTACTGCCCACGATCCTGCTTTGGCGGAAACGCGCCCTGCAGAGTCGCGAACCACCGCGAGCCCGCGCGCAGGTCGGCAAGACTCACGTCGGCTCGCCCCATCTCGCCGAGAGTCGGAGGAGAGAATCCGTGCCCGGGCCGCCAACCGGAGGCAGCGCGAGCAGGGTGGGGCCCGCCGTTTTCGCCTCGGGCCCGGGACCGGGTCGAGTTTCTACTCGCCGGGAATGTTGGGCACGGCATTTTCTTCCAGGCCACGAGAGGCCGAGGAGGCGCTCGACCGTGAAATCGAGGCTATCGCCTCTGCCCTCGAAGATAAGTGGGAGCTCTCGAGGACCGATCTCGCGGGCCTCACCGGGGCGCGCTACTGGGGTCCCGGGCGATTCAGCGAGGCGATACACGAGGCCGAAGCTGAAGGACGTATCCGGCGGGTCTCCCGCTCGACCTACGCCCTTGCCGCGCAGCGCAACGGCTGAGGGCGGCTGCCCTACCCGCGGTTGCGCGACCCGGGAAATCGATTGGTTTCGCGCCCACTTTCGCCGCATTCTGCTTCGGCGGTTTCCGAAATGTCCGGGCTGGGAACGACGGCAGCAGGTGTACGCAAGAAGAACGGTTTGGTTCGTTGGGGCAGGCCTTTTTGTGACGGTCCTTTCGGGTTGCGGGGGAAGCCAGAACGCGCTCGATGCTCACAGCTCGGCAGAGTCGCAAATCGCTCATCTCTTCTGGGTGATGGTCGCCGGCTCGTGCGTCGGCTTCGGCGTCATTGCCGTCCTGCTCTTTGCCGGCTGGGTCGGTCGCAATCGGCGCGTCGAGGGCGGCCGTGCCGAACGAAGGTTGTCGGCGCTCGTCGTGATCCTCGGCGTAGTGGTGCCGATCGTAGTGCTTTCAGGGCTCTTTGTCTGGGCGGACGTTTTCGTGATGCGCTCGACAGCGGCCCCGCCCCCAGGCTCCTCCGCGCTGACTATCCGGGTGACAGCCCACGACTGGTGGTGGCAAGTGAGCTACCCGGGAACGTCGGCCGTGACCGCGAACGAGATCCATATCCCGATCGGAACCCGGGTCCGGGTCGTCGGTACGTCGGCCGATGTGATCCACAGCTTCTGGTTACCGGAGCTGAACCGCAAGATCGACCTGATCCCGGGTCAGACCAACACCGTGCTCCTCGACGCGACCAGGGCAGGAACCTACCGTGGTCAGTGTTCCGAGTTCTGCGGCGTGCAGCACGCGCACATGGCCGTAGCCGTCGTAGCCCAGTCGCCGGCACGGTTCCGGGCCTGGCTCGCGGACATGGCCCGGCCGGCCGTGCCGCCGGCCACATCGGCCGAGCAGCAGGGGCTAGCGGTCTTCCTCGGCAGCTCGTGTGCAAGCTGTCACGCGATCCGAGGGACGGCCGCTCGTGCCGGGGTCGGGCCCGATCTGACGCATCTCGCGACGCGCTCGACGCTGGCGGCTCTGACGATCCCGAACCGACCCGACTATCTGCGAGGTTGGATCGCAGACCCACAATCGATCAAGCCCGGAGCCCGGATGCCGTCGGTGCCGCTCGGCCGCCGCCAGCTCGGGGCTCTCGTCGCCTACCTCGACCATCTGCGCTAGATGGCTGTTGTTGCCCCCGCACCAAGGACCACCGACCTCAGGCGCCTGGAAGCGGTTTGGCTGCCGAGGCCGGGGATCCTCGGCTGGTTGACGACGGTCGATCACAAACGGATCGGCCTGATGTACCTCGCTGCGACCAGCGTCTTCTTCGCTGCCGGAGGTGTCGAGGCGATGGCGATGCGCACGCAACTCGCGCAGCCGAACGAGCACCTGATCGGCCCGTCCACCTACGACGAGCTGTTCACGACGCACGGCGTGACGATGATCTTCCTCTTCGTCATCCCGATGTCACTCGGCGCATTCGGGAACTACCTGCTTCCGCTGATGATCGGCGCGCGGGACATGGCATTCCCGCGACTGAACGCGCTGTCGTTCTGGCTCTTCCTCGGCTCGGGTTGCCTGATCTATTCGGGTGTGGCGCTGGGGATGGGCCCTAACGCCGGCTGGTTCGACTATGTGCCGCTCGCGCTTCGCCAGTACGACCCCGGCCCGGGTGTCGATTTCTACGCGCTCGGGTTGATCTTCAACGGAATCTCGTCGACTGCGGCCGCGGCCAACTTCATCGTCACGATCTTCAGGTTGCGAGCGCCGGGGATGTCGCTCAACCGGATGCCGCTCTTCTGTTACGCGAACCTGGCCGCATCGCTTGCGCTCGTGTTCGCACTTCCGGCGTTGACGATCGACCTCGTCTTTCTGGAGCTGCAGCGCAAGCTTGGCTTCCAGTTCTTCGACCCGGCCCACGGCGGTCTCCCGTTGCTTTGGCAGAACCTGTTCTGGATCTTCGGGCATCCCGAGGTCTACATCATCGTGCTGCCGGCGTTCGGCATCGCAACCTCGATCATCCCGACGTTCGCGCGACGCCGGATGGTTGCGTTTCCGCTCGTTGCGCTCGCCGAGTTGCTCGTCGTATTCATCGGCTTCGGCGTCTGGGCGCACCACATGTTCGCCACGGGCCTCCCGACAGCAACGCTGATCTTCTTCGCGGCCGCCTCGATGATGGTCGTGATCCCGTCGATGATCCAGATCTTCGCCTGGACGCTGACCGTGGCCGCGGGAGCTTCTGTGTTCAAGGCGCCGCTGCTGTTCATCGGCGGATTCATCGTCTTCTTCGTGATCGGGGGCCTGTCCGGGATCATGTTCGCGGCGATCCCCTTCGACCAGGCCGCTACGGACACGTACTTCGTCGTGGCCCATCTGCACTTCGTGATCTTCGGAGCAGCGGTGTTCCCGCTGCTCGGCGGTCTCTACTACTGGTTTCCCAAGGTCACCGGCCGCATGTACCACGAGCGCTGGGCGGTTGTCAGCTTCGTCGTGGTCGCGATCGGGACGACTCTGACCTTCTTCCCGATGCACATCGTCGGTTTGCTCGGCATGACGCGGCGGGTCTACACCTACGGCGCCGGCTTCGGCTGGGGTATCTACAACCTGCTCGAGACGATCGGCGGTTTCACGCTGGCCGCGGGGCTGTTGCTGATCGTGGCGAACCTCACCTGGAGCAGCATCTTCGGCGCTCACGCCGGGCCCGATCCGTTCCACGGCGGCACGCTCGAATGGACGGTTCCCTCACCGCCGCCGCCTTATAACTTCGCGGTCATCCCGACGGTGACGAGCGCCTACCCCAACTGGGACCGCGGTGACCGCGAACTCGACGAGCGCCGGATCGACCGCGATGAGATCTCGTTTCCGGACGGCCACCTGACACCGGCGTCGAGCCCGAGCGACGGACGCCCGGAGGGGGCTCTCGGGATGCCGTCCGAGTCACCCTGGCCGATCCTGCTCGCGCTCAGCGTGACCCTCGTCTTCGTCCTGCTCCTCGTCTCCCATTACGCTGCAGCCGGCCTCGCCGCCATTCCCGTGCTGCTGACCCTGGCCGGTTGGCACTGGCACGAACCGGAGACGGCATGATCGTGTGCCGGCCCAGCGGCCAGAGCACGGTGACCGTCGCCGGCGGCGCGCTACCGGAATGCGCGGTGATCGCGCAATGACGGTCTCGGCGGCGACGATTCGCCGGTCGGGCCGCCCGAACGGCTGGTGGGGGATGACGGTTTTCGTTGCGGCCGAGGCGACGCTGATCGGGACGATCGTCGGCAGCTATGTGTACTTGCGGATCAACTCCGCGACCTGGCCGCCACACGGGACACCTCGACCGGACGTCGTTCTGCCTGTCGTCCTCACGGCCATGCTCGTTGCGACACTGGCTCCGTTCCAGCTCGCGCTTGCCGCCGCCCGCCGCGGCGATCGTGGACGGGCCTGTGGACTGCTTGCGTTCGCGACCGCTGGACAGGCCGCCTATCTGGCGGTCCAGATCCACCTCTTCAGCGACAGCCTGACCCGCTTCACCCCACAGTCGAGTGCGTACGCCTCCGCGTACTACGTTCTGCTCGGAGCCGGGCACGCGCACGTGGCGGTCGGGCTCCTCTTCGACCTTTGGCTGCTCTTGCGGATCTCGGTCCGGCTGACGCCCTACCGGCTGGCGGGGCTCGAGGCCGTCGCTCTCTACTGGTGGGTCGTCGCCGGGCTGACGGTGATCATCACCCTGACCGCCCTTTCCCCGAGGCTATGAGCGCGTCCCGGCTCGACACGCTTCAGTGGTTCGGGTTGCTCGGGGCACCCCTCGCCTGGGCAACGCAGCTCGTGGTCGGCTACTTCGCCGCGGAAGCTCACTGCGAGGCATCGAGCTGGGCAGGCGGATGGGCGCGCACCGAGGTCGCGATCACCGTTGCCGCGGCCATTGTCGCCGTGTTCGCGGAGGCTAGCGCCGGCGCTGTCTACCTGAGGCTGCGCCGTACCCGCGAGGACGCTCCCGGACCGCCGGGTCGACAACACCTCTTCGCGGTGGGCGGCCTCGTCGGAAACATCCTCTTCTTCTGCGCGATCCTGATGAGCGGGATCACCGTCGTCTCGATCCAGGCGTGCAGGCCGGCATGATCCGCTTCGCGATCCTCGTCCTGCTCGTTCTCTCCGCTGCAGGGCCGGCTGCGGCGGACACCGTTCCTGCCGCGACCGGCGCGGCACTCTACGCAGCCAACTGCTCGAGCTGTCACGGCCCCCATGGGCAAGGGATCGCCCCACCGGGCCGCCCGGGCGCCGGCGATCTGGAGGGAATGGGGCCGTCGCTCCGGCGGGCCGGAGCGCTCGCCGCCGACTTCTATCTACGTACCGGATATATGCCGCTTTCGAGCGCGAATGTCCAGCCGTCGCGATCGCGGGTGCTCTTCAGCGAGTCGGAGATCAAGAAACTCGTTGCCTACGTCGCCTCGCTCGGCCACGGACCCCCGATCCCGAAGCCGGTTCCGGCCCAAGGCAGCCTGCCCCAGGGTTTCAGGCTGTTTTCCGATCACTGCGCCGGCTGCCACCAGATCGCCGCAGAGGGCGGCTACGTCACAGGGGCCCGGGTTCCTCAGCTCACGGGGGACAGCGGTCGTGAAATCGCCGAGGCAGTTCGCATCGGGCCGTACGTCATGCCCAGATTCTCGACGAGGGCGATCTCGAATGAACAGCTCGACTCGATCATCGCCTATCTCGACTACGCGAAGCACCCCGACGATGCCGGCGGTTGGGCGATCGGGCGCATCGGCCCGGTCCCGGAGGGGATGGTCGCCTGGCTGATCGCGGGGTCCGTCCTGGTCGCGATCTGCCTCGCTTTGAGCCGGAGGGCCCGTGTCGGCTAGCGAGCACAACGGACGCGTGCCGGAGCCCTCGCCCTCGCTGCGGCGATCACGCGCCGAGCTGGTCGTGGTGGGTTGCCTGATGCTCACGACCGTCGCTGCCGCGTGCTTCGTCGCCGTCTACGCGATCTCGTCCATTCCGGATTCGACGCAATATCTCGGGCTCGCTCTCGGCATCGCGTTTCTGGCATCCGCAGCCGCCTTGCTGGTGTTCGCGCGGCGGCTGGTTCCTGTCGACGAACTGACCGAGCCGTACCCTCCGGTCGAGCACCCCCAGGATCAGGAGGCGGTCGAGGCCACACTCGAGCAGGGCACCGAGCGCCTGACGCGGCGACGGCTGGTCGCAGGCAGTGCGGTCTTTGCCGGTACGGCACTCGGAGCGGCGCTGATCGCACCGGTCGTGTCGCTTGGGCCGGCGTTCGATCTCGCGTCGTTCGTCGAGACGCCATGGCATCGCGGCCGTCGGTTGGTCGGAGCCGACGGCCGGCCGCTGATCCTCGGAGAGATCGAGGAGGCCGACTTCTACAGTGCCTACCCGGAAGGCGCCGATCCCGAAGAGTTGGGCGCGCCGCTGGTCGTCGTCCGCCTGCCTCTGTCCCAGCTCCGCCTTCCCGCCGGCCGCGATGGCTGGGCGCCGCACGGCGTGGTTGCCTACTCGAAGATCTGCACGCACGCCGGCTGCGCGATCTCCCTCTATCGGACACCGACGTTCCCGGCCTCGGAGCCTTCGCCCGCGCTCGTCTGCCCCTGCCACTATTCGACCTTCGACCCGGCGGCCGGCGGCGCTGTGCTGTTCGGTCCGGCCGGACGTCCACTGCCGCAACTCCCTCTCGAGATCGGTGTCGGCAAAGAACTCCGTGCTGCAGGCAACTTCAGCGGGCCCGTTGGGCCCTCCTGGTGGGGCGTCCGCTCGCGGAGGCCGACGTGATCCGAGCCGGCCTCCGGGCGCTCGATCGTGGAACCGGGACGGCTCCGTTCGCTCGGAAGGCGCTCCGCTACGTCTTTCCGGACCACTGGTCGTTCCTGCTCGGAGAGGTAGCCCTCTACGCGTTCGTCGTCCTCGTCGTCACGGGCGTTTACCTCGTCTTCTTCTTTCAGGACTCGACCGCGCTGACCACCTATCACGGGTCCTACAAGCCGCTCGACGGAGAGCAGATGAGCCTCGCCTACAAGTCTGTTCTCGATATCTCGTTCTCGACCCGGGCAGGCCTGTTGATCCGGCAGACCCACCACTGGGCCGCCGACGTCTTCGTAGTCGCGATCGTGCTGCACTTGATCCGGATCTTCTTCACTGGCGCCTTCCGAACACCGCGCCGGCTCACCTACTACATCGGTCTGACCGTGCTCGTGCTCGCACTGCTGGAGGGATACCTCGGCTATTCGCTGGTCGACGACCTGCTCTCAGGAATGGGGCTCGCGATCGGCTACTCGGTCGCGCTCTCGATTCCGTTCCTGGGCGCCAATCTCGCAGCGCTTCTCTGGGGAGCACCCTTCCCGGGGGATCCATCGTTCTGGTCGCGGATCTACATCGTGCACGTGCTCATCCTCCCGGTCCTGATCGGCGCTCTGCTCGCTGCACATCTCGCGCTGGTCGCGCTCCGCCATCACACGCAGTTCCGCGAATCTACGGACACGACCGAGCGGACGGTGGTCGGCCTGCCGGCCTTTCCATCTCAGGCTCCGCGATCGCTCGCCCTGATGCTTGCGGTGGTCGGGGTGCTTGTGTTGCTTGGCGGCCTCGTTCAGATCAACCCGATCTGGCTCTGGGGGCCCTATCACGTCGGTGCCTCGACCAACGGCGCCCAGCCGGACTGGTACCTCGGCTGGCTGATCGGCGCGCTTCGACTGGTCCCCGGCTTCGATGTGGTCGTCGCTCGGCGAACGGTCATCCCGAACCCGTTCTGGGGCGGTGTTCTCTTTCCCGGGATCGTCTTCGCGTTCCTCTACCTCTGGCCGACGATCGAGCGGTTGGCGACCGGCGACCGGGCCCGGCACAACCTGCTGCAGAGGCCCCGCGACAACCCCTGGCGGACGGCGTTCGGCGCCGCAACGCTCGCCTGGGTGTTCGTCGTCTTCCTCGCCGGTTCGGCCGATCGGGTCGATGTGCTCTTCGGGCTCGGCTACGCAGCGCAAATCGACGTCTACCGTGTCCTCGTCTTCGTCGTTCCCATTGCGGTCTTGATCTTGACGAAGCGGGCATGCACCGAACTTCGGGCGGGAGACAAAACCGCCGCGGTTCGACACGAGGCCTCGCGTCCACAGCCCACATCGGGGCGTTCGCGCGTCTAGGAGGCGGAACACGGTTAGCGTGCCTGGTGGAGCCGGTGCTGCGCGCACATTCCTGCCCCGGCGAGGTTCGCCGCTACGAGCGCATCCGCACCACAGAGCCATCGCCGACCGGGTGTGATCACGGCCAGCGTGACCATCGAGCCGGCATGGGCGGTATCGACTAGAACGCCGATTACCAGGTGCGATCTGCTCGGTTTCCGGGCAATCATCGCGGCTTGAACCAGGTGGCGGGCGCCGAGGAGCCGCGCGAGAGTCAACTCGCGCCGGCTGGCCCGGCTGTGGTCGAGCGAGGGCAGGAGACCGGGTGCCAGGAGGAGGATGGACCCGTAGAGGGCTCGGAACGCGGTCGTTGCGGGCACCTCCTTACTGCTCCCAGACCACCTGCCGTTGCTGGGCGACGCATTCGAGTAGAAGTGCATGGACAAACGCCTGGGGAAGGTTGCCCCTGAGTTGTCGTTGCGTCACGTCGAACTCCTCGGCAAGGAGGCCCGGGGGGCCGCAGGCGGCGCGGTTGCGCTCGAATAGTCGGGCTGCCGCGACAGCATCCCCTCGACGGGAGTGAGCGAGCGAGAGGAGAAAGCCGCACAGCATGAACGCGCCCTCGGACTCGCCGAGTGGTCGTTCGTCTGCGCGGTAGCGGTAGACGTAACCGTCCTCGGTCAGCTCCGTGTCGACCGCGTGCAGGGTCGCGAGCGACCGCGGGTCCTCGTGCGGGATCGCCCCGCGGATCGCCGGCAGAAGGAGCGAGGCGTCGATCCGCGCATCCGAGGGGGAGCGCTGCCATCGCCCCGAGGGGTGAAGCGCGCGAGCCGAGGTGTGGGCGATGATCGCGTCTGCCAGTGCGAGCCAGCGGTTGGCTTGCTCTCCGCCGGGGCTGCAGCCGCTGATGGCGCGAAGGCCCGCAGCGCAGATGAGCCGGCTGTGCGTCCATTCGTCTGGTTCGAGCTCCCAGATGCCGGCGTCCTTCTCCTCCCATCGCGTCTCGATCGCGGTTGCCGCAACCTCGACGGCGCGCCAGCCGTCGCTGTCGAGGTGATCGTGCTGGGAGGCGGCGGCGAAGAGCAGGAGGGCATCTCCGAATGCGTCGAGCTGAAACTGTTCATTGACCCAATTGCCGACAACGTCGCTGCCACCGGGATACCCAGGCAGGTCGAGGGCATGTTGGTCAGGGACGCGCCCGCCGCTGGTCGTATAGGCAGGCGCCAGCTCGAGACCGTCGTCGAGGAGACGTTCGCCCACGAAACGAACCGCGTCGTCGAGGAGCGCGTAGGGCCCGAGCTTCGCGATCGCCTGTCCGGCGTAGCATTGATCCCGAATCCAGACATAGCGATAGTCGTAGTTCCGGCCCTGGCGGGCGCGCTCGGGCAATGACATCGTTGCGGCAGCGACCATTCCGCCCCCGGAGCTCGTCAGGCCGTCGAGGACGGCGTAGGCGTGGTGCGCATCACGCCGCGCCGCTGTGTTCTCGAGGGAGGGGACCCGGTCGCGCCATGCTGCCTCGGTGCCCGACCAGGCGAGGTCGGCTTTCGGTGGCTCGGTGTCCATGCCGTCCAGGGCGAGCACCAGCACGAAGTCGTGCTGCTGCCCTTCCCGGAGCTCGAGCTCGAGCCCCAACTGCTTCCCACCGTGACCGTCGCTCGTCGCTACTGCCGCCTCCCCTCCTGACCAGCACAAGTGGATCGGGCCGGCTCTTCCGCTCCAGAATCCCTCGTCGCTCAGAGCGAGCTTGCGAAGTCGCTCGCGACCGAACGCGGGCCGAACGTCGAGCGCAACCCTGATCCGGGCTTCGCCTCGGACAGCCGAGACTCGGCGCAGGATGACCGCTCGGTCGGGTCGCGCCGGCAAAGCCAATGCTTCCCGGCACTCGATGATCGCGTTGTCGACCGTCACCCAGCGGCTTCGCCAGATCAGGCTGCGCTCCTCGTAATAGCCGCCCCAGACGAACCGGTCCCTCGGCGTGATCGCGTAGCCTCCGTCACCTCCGATCAGAGCAGAGAACACCCCGTCGCCGTCCCAGCCGGGGAAGCACATCCAGGCAAAGTCGCCACGGGCTCCGACGACGATTCCACGCTCGCCGTCCGCAAGCAGGGCGTACTCGCGAAGAACGTGAGGCTCCGCTCGAAGCTGGTCGAGCACGGCGGCCATCCGCTGCCTCACTGGTCCGCGCGCAGGAGGCCGAGAGCCGCAAGCGTCACGGCAGCGAGGGACCCGGTGACCAGCGGCCGGTGCGTGTTTGCCCAGAGCTGGTAACTGCGTCCGTGCGCGACTTTGTCGAACATGCCGTGCGTCGCGGCCTGACCGGGCACGGGCTCGTACAGGTTGTCAGGCCTGTCCGTGACCGGCAGATCCGTTATCTGCTGGGAGCGGTAGCCGGTTCGTGCCAGGTACCAATCGGCGAAGCGGGGCGAGAGCTTGTTGCCGAAGATGGCCTTGACGGCACTGCCACCGACGTCGAGCTCCCGACGACGGTGGTGGGCTGCCCAGTAGATCGCCTCGGCAGGAACCTCGGGCTGGTAGATCGGTGGGACGGGCTGGGGATGGTCCGGCAGCTTGGTTCGGCACCAGTTGAACTGCGGCGTATTCACGGCAGGAAGCTGGACCATCGTCAGCCAGACTCGGGACCGGTTGTGCATCAACTCCGTGCGTACGGAGTCGCTGAACCCGCGAATGCCGAACTTGGCTCCGCAATAGGCCGACTGCAATGGGATCGCCCGGTACGAAAGTGCCGAACCGACCTGGACGATGCACCCCTGATCTCGTGGAACCATTCGCCTTAGCGCAACCATCGTTCCGTAAACGGCACCGAGGTAGGTCACCTCCGTGGCTCGCTTGAACTCATCCGGCGTCACCTCGAGGAAGGGTGCGAAAACAGTGGCCATCGCGTCGTTTACCCACACGTCGATCGGCCCGAAAGTCGATTCGACCGTCTCGGCTGCCGCCTCGATCTGGTCGTGCTCGGCGACGTCGGTCGGGAGCACCAGCGCTCTTCCGCCGAACGACTCGACCTCCCGGCGAGCGTCGTCGAGGCCTTCGCGACCCCGGGCGAGCAGGCCGATGTGTGCGCCCCGTTTGGCGAAGGCGTGGGCGACCGCGCGCCCGATGCCCCCCGACGCGCCGGTGACCACGACAACTTCCGGCTGCGTGCGTTGTTCCATGGATGGTTCCTCCTTTCTCAGACGCGCGCTGCGCCTGACATCGCGTGAGGTTTCGATGGAGCGGCCGCCGAGACGCGTTTGGTCGCGAGCCGCTCCGCGAGGCGCGAAGCGAGCGCCATGATCGTCAGGGCCGGGTTGGCGCTTCCCTGTGTCGGCATGACGCTGCCGTCGCAGACGAATAGGTTGGGCACTCCCCAGACACGGTGGTCCGCGTCGATGACGCTCGTTTCGACCTTCGAGCCCATCCGGCATCCCCCGACGAGGTGGGCATAGCGATCGATCGTCAATACGTCCTGAGCTCCCGCGGTTTCCCAGATCGCATGCATCGTCTTCTTTGCGAATTCGATGTTGGCGCGGTCGTTATCGCACTGGCTGTAATCGAATCGCGCGACCGGTATTCCGAACTGGTCGCACTCGTCCGAGAGCGTGACGCGGTTCTCGGGCAGCGGCAGCAGCTCGCAAAGCGCTCCGAGCACGGCCCAATGGTTGTAGTCGCGCATGTATTCGCGCAATGCGGCTCCGCGGTGACCGGCGGCGAGCACGTGCTCTGCCCAGCCGACCGGGAGTGGACTGACCGTCTGGATCGAGAAGCCCCGAGCAAAGCCGCGTGAGGCGTCGCTTTCGTAGAACTGCTCGGAGGAGACCTCGGGTGGAGGGCCCTTGTACATCCTCAGTAATTCGGGAAACCGGCCCGCCACCTGCGTCGCCCCCTGCACCATCACGTAGCGGCCGACCTGATCGTTCGCGTTCCCGAGGCCCCGTGAATGCCGCTTGCTCGTCGAATGCAGCAGGAGCCGCGGCGACTCGATCGAGTACCCGCAAACAGCGACTGCGGCCGCACGCTGAAAGCGCTCACGGCGCGTCTCAACCTCGAGGTAGGTCACTCCGGCCACCTCTCCGCTCGACCCGTCGACTTCGATCCGCACCGCCATCGAATCGGCGCGCACCTCCACGCCATGCTCGATCGCGTCCGGGATATGGGTGATCAATGGGCTCGCCTTCGCATTCACCTTGCACCCCTGCAGGCAGAAGCCGCGATAGATGCAGTGCGGGCGGTTGCCGAAGACGCCGTTGGTGATTGCGACCGGCCCGACCCGCATCTCGATCCCGTGTGCGCGCGCACCTTCCCAGGCCCGACCGGCGGCCCCGCCGATCGGGTGCGGCCCGTGCGGGTATGAGTGTGGGTCACCCCAGGGCCAGTCCTGCCCCGAGACTGGAAGCTCACGCTCGACGCGCTCGTAATGCGGTCTCAACTCCCGATAGGAGATCGGCCAGTCGAAGCCGACGCCATCGCGCGTCCAGGTTTCGAAATCGGAGGGATGAAAGCGCGGGACGTACCCCGCGTAGTGGATCATCGAGCCGCCGACGCCGTGCCCCGAGTTGTTCTTGCCCAGTTCGACCGGATCCTTGCCGCCGATGATCCGCTTATCCGTCCAATACAGGTGGTGGGACCCCTCCTCATCGGAGACCCAGTCTTCGTCCGGATCCCAAAACGGGCCCCGCTCGAGGATCACGATCCGCCAGCCTGCACGTGCGAGCCGCTGAGCGAGAACCCCTCCCCCAGCACCACAACCGATGATCAGCAGGTCGACCTCCTCATCGACGCTGAAGCGGTTCATCCGGGCTCGCCCTGGGACACCGCGGCTGTGGGGATCGAGAAGGAAGGGCGAATCGTTCTCTGCCGGAAACAACGCTCCCTTCAAGAGGAGCCTCTTGCGGACCCTCATGCCCGTTTCTGCTCCCCGACAACCGATTCCGGATCCATATCGATCGCCTCGTCGCCCTCCCAGGCTTCCGAGAGCCCCGCCCCCAACCGGGCGTAGCCCTGTGGGTAGGCCGGCCCGCCAAAACCGATCTCGTTCCAGGCCCACGGGTGCGAGTAGAACGCCGCCAGCACACCACGCATTACAACCGCGAAGGCACGCTCGACGTTCAGCCCTCCCCACGCGTCGCAGCTCAGTGTCCCCCCGGCAAAATCGTCCGCCAGCGCGAGCTGGAGGGGCGCCGGAGCGCCGGCGAAAGAGTCGGCGCCGCGCCGCCGCGCGCCTTCGTCGAGTCCCGCGGCGACCAAACGCCACGTCTCGCGGTCGTCCGGCATCTCCGCGTACTGGTACCCATCCAGCTTCCCGGCGGCGAGCTTCTCGTCGACCAGCGCGAGCACGGGGATCCGAGGCTCCGCATCCTGTGCGAGGACGACATCGCAGAACGCCCCTAGCGCCGTTGCCTCAGCCTCGCTGAAGAACCTCATGGGCCCTTGACCGTCCAACCTGGCGAAGACCACCCGGCGGGTTGCCTGATCCCAGTGCCCGGCGTGAGCGAGGCAGTCGAAGTCGGGGTAGCGGCCGTGCATCTGGGGGGTCGTGCCGCGCCGCTGGCGAGGCAGCTCGTCGGGATCGGCGCCGGCGTCTCCGCGCACGTTCGGTAGGTGATCCGACCTGCGGAAGTCCCGCGGCACTTTCAGCGCTCGCGCTTCATCAGCGGGGCAAGCATCCCGAACCCTCCCACCAGCAACAACGCGCCTGGCGCAAGCAACGGAGGCCCCATCACGAGGTTGTAGGTCGGCTCTGAGAAACCGCCCGGCTTCTTGCGGACACCCTGAACATGCGTGACCATCCCAACAAGCCCATCAAGGAAGTACAGAGCCGAAAAGAACGGCAGCACCGTCTTGGCGGCCCGCTCGGAGAACACACCCGCGACACCGGCGGCCGCGACCGGTGGCGTCAAGATCACCGGCGTCCACATCCATTTGTCTCCGAACGAGCCCTTGTAGTGCTCGAGGTAGATCTCGAACGCAAGCGGCGGTGCAGTCAGCGCCGTCGCTGCCGCCAACGCCCGCTGCATCCTGCCGGCGCGGAGCTCGGCGAACGCTCTCGATACGAGATTCTTCCTCTTGCTCCTCATACGCATCCGATGCTCACTGCTCACAGGGCAAAGCGTTCGACATCGTTGCGTTTGAGCACGAGACCGTTCCCGGGGCGCGACAGGTCCGGACCGAGCTCGCCATGGCTGAGTTCGGGAGCGCCGTCGAAGAACATCCGCTCGATTCGAACGTGGTCGTGGAAGTACTCGAGATGCCGCAGCGGAGTGACCGCGCAGCAAGGATGCACATGGATCGACGGGGCGCAGTGAGCCGAGAGCGGCAGCGACCGCGCCTCGCAGAGAGCCCCGACTCGCAGGAAGCCGGTGATTCCCTCGCAGCGGGTGACATCCGCCTGTAGGCAATCGATCGCCCCGGCAGCAAGCATCCGCTCGAAGTACGGCAGCATGTATCCGTACTCGCCCGCGGCGATCTCCATGCCCGCCGGCGCCCGGTCCCGGATCATCCGCAATCCCGCAAGATCATCCGAGCTCACAGGCTCTTCGAACCAGCGCACATCGAAGCGCTCCGAGTACGCGGCGGAAAACCACAGTGCCTCCTTACGGCTCAACGCGCCGTTGGCGTCCACGAACAGCTCGACCTCGTCACCGATCGCTTCGCGCGCCACTCCGACCCGGTGCAGATCCCGTGCCGGATCGCGGCCGACCTTCATCTTCACGGCCCCAATTCCCTGCTCGGCCCAACCTCCCAGCTGATCTGAGAGCCGCTCGTCCGGGTACGAGGTGAAGCCACCGCTTCCGTAGACCGGTACCGCATCGCGCACGGCGTCCAGCAGCTTCGCGAGCGGCAGATCGAGCAGGCGTGCCTTCAGGTCCCAGAGCGCCGTATCGATCGCGGCGATCGCCATCGACGCGAGTCCCGGCCGGCCGACGTTGCGACAGGCGCGTCCGAGCGCTCCCCAGATCGCGGTCACCGCCATCGCGTCGCGTCCCTCGACGATCTCGACGAGCGTGTCACGGACGAGCGAACCGGTAGCGGCGTTGCCGTAGGTGTAGCCGAGCCCCACGCGGTCGCCCGCGTGAGCTTCGACGAGCACCAGCGTCGTCGACTCCCACTCCGCGGTCCCGTCCGATTCGGGGACGTCGGTTGGCACCGTGTAGACGGAGACGTCGATCCGTTCGATCGCGACGTCGACCGCGGGCGAAACCGTGGTGAGCATCTAGCCCCTTCCGGGAACGAACTCGGCGACCATCTGCTTGAGCGACTGCGCGATCATCCCGCGGCGATCGCTGTCGCCGCGACTGATCGCCTGTGCGAAGCTGGTCGCCTGCTCGAACGTGATGTGAGGCGGAAGCGGTGGAACGGCCGGGTCCGTGATCGCTTCGAGCACAACCGGCCTGTCGCAGGCAAGCGCCTCGTCCCATGCCGCGCCCACCGAATCCGGCTCGTCGACTCGAATGCCCTTCAATCCGATCAGCTCGGCGTAGCGCGCATACGGGAAGTCGGGGAGCTGCTGCGATGCGTCATAGCGCGGGTCACCCTGCATCACGCGCTGCTCCCAGGTCACCTGGTTCAGATCGTTGTTGTGCAGCACCAGGACGACGAGACGGGGGTCCGACCACCGCTCCCAGTACTTCGAAATCGTGATCAGCTCCGCAAGGCCGTTCATCTGCATCGCTCCGTCACCGACGAGCGCAATCGGCACACGATCCGGATAGGCGAACTTGGCGGCGATCGCGTACGGCACACCGGGCCCCATCGTGGCGAGGTTTCCCGAGAGGGACGCCATCATCCCCGCGCGGACCTTGATATCCCGGGCGTACCAGTTCGCGGCCGAGCCCGAGTCGGAGCTCAGGATCGCGTTGTCTGGAAGCCGCTTCGACAGCTCGAAAAACAACCGCTGCGGGTTGATCGGATCTGCGCTCTCGAGAGCACGTTCCTCCATCAACTCCCACCATTCTGTCACCCCGCCCTCGACTCGCTCGCGCCAGGAACGATCGTCCTTCCGTTCCAGCAGCGGTATCAACGCCCTCAGGGTTTCCTTCGAGTCGCCGACGAGCGGCACCTCCATCGGATAACGGATGCCGATCATCCTGCCGTCGATATCGATCTGCACTCCGCGGGCCTGGCCCTCCTCGGGTAGGAACTCCGAGTACGGAAAACTCGAACCGACCATCAGCAACGTGTCGCAATCGGACATCAAGTCCCAGCTCGGCTTCGTTCCGAGCAGACCGATCGACCCCGTCACGTACGGGAGGTCATCCGGAAGCGCCGCTTTACCGAGCAGTGCCTTCGCGACCCCTGCTCCGAGCAACTCTGCGACCTCGATCACCTCGTCCGCCGCCATGAGAGCCCCCGCGCCCACGAGCATCGCAACCCGCTCCCCAGCATTCAGGACTTCCGCAGCCCGACTCAACTGGCGCGAGTTCGGCACGATCGTCGGTGCGGAATAGCCGACCCCCGAGTGAATAGTCGCGTGCTCCCTAGGAGGCCGCTCGACCGCCGGCGCCTCCGCAACGTCGTTCGGGATGATCAGGCACGTGACCGTCCTCTGGTCCCTGGCGATACGCACGGCGCGATCGACGAGGTGACGCATCTGCTCGGCCGAGGACGCCATCTCGACGTACTCGTGCGCCACGTCCTTGAAGAGGGACAACAGGTCGACCTCCTGCTGGTAGGAGCCTCCGAGAGCAGACGTCGGCGTGTGCCCCACGATCGCGACGACTGGCTGGTGATCGAGCTTCGCGTCGTACAACCCGTTCAGCAGGTGAATCGCGCCGGGCCCCGATGTTGCGAGACAGACTCCAACCTCGCCGGTGAACTTTGCGTGAGCGCACGCCATGAACGCCGCCATCTCCTCATGGCGCACCTGGATCAACTCGGGGTCGCTGCCCGCCCGATCCAGGGCGCCCAGAATCGCGTTGATCCCATCGCCCGGATAGCCGAACACCCGGTGAATACCCCACTCGCGCAACCTGCTGAGAAGGAAATCTGCCGTCTTCTCACTCACCCGAAAAGCGTTCCCGCGCTTGCCGCGGACCAAACCTTACGAACCTGGATCCATCAAGTTGTTGCCTGAACGGGCTACGTCGTCGCAGACATGAGGGGCCGTCGCGCAAGCGACCGACCTGGGTCAGCATTCGCGATCCGCCGGCAGTTCCCGAATTAGGTACCGAGAGACGGGTGCGCGAGCGTCACTTCGGAACTGGCACGAGCTTGTCTTCGACGATCCCGAGGGTTCGTGCGAGTCCGCGTTCCGCGCGCTTTTCGGACCAGAGCGCATACCCGAGCCAGGCCAGCGCCAGCCCCATCGGGATTGCGGTCTTCGGCTGAGATGCGTTCGGGAGCAGAGCGGCCAATGGAGCCAACACGGTCGAGACCGCAAGCAGTGCGCCCGCCCAGCGCGGCAGGATTCGGGCGCGAAATGTCGCGATGCCGAACAGCAGGCCGCCGAGGATGTAGACGGGCCCGGTCAGTGTCCAGATTGCCGGGAGGGCTCCGATGTCGAATGTGCCGGCGGGGGCGTTGAACATTCCCATCCAGGCCTGCACGAGCGCCGGTGAGGCCGTTGCCACGTGGGGCAGGATAAAGGCCTCGACGAAGCTGAAGCCCATGATGAGCACGAACCAGAGGCTGAGCAGGAGGTAGCCGGCCAGCCCGAGCCAGCCGGTCTTCAGTGCCTGCCTGGCGTAGAGCCCCGCCATCCCCAACAGCCCGAAGAAGCACATGGCGCAGGCGACGATGTGAACGATCTCCCACCGCGTGCTTGTGACTGACGACGGTACGTTGGCGGGATGGAAAACCCCAACGAGCGCGTAGCAGATCCCTGCCACTAGAGCCGATAAACCCGCCCAACGCATGAGGTTGGAGGGAGTGATTGTCAGTCTGCTCTCGTCACCTGCGGTCTCTCTATTCCGCATTTTGTCCTCTCTCGGGTGGGCTCAGCTCGGGTTCCGGGCGAGGATCGGCGCGTTGCGCTTGAAACCCCACACGGTGCAGTAGACGCCGAGGAACAGCTCCCAGGCCGCCTCCGGGATCGTGGCCAGGCCCTGAAGCGAGTGCAGCGTGCTGCTCGGATGGTCACCGGCGAACAGCATGGCCGTGCCGGAGATGAGGATCAGCGGCCCCCCGATGAGCCCCAGCCACGTCCACGGCCGCGGCACGAGTTGCGTGCGGTACATCATGTAGCCGAGGATCAGCCCGTTCCCCAGGCCGACGACCCAGCCGGGCCCGAGCAGGAACGTCCAGTCTTTGATCGCGGCGAGCGTGTATGCGACCGTGCCTTCGGCCGGGCCTGCATTCTGCTGTTGCAGGGTGGCGATGCCGAGCATCGCGACGATCCCGACGAGGATGAACGTGCATTCGAAGATCCGCGCCGTCACGTAAGCGATCGACAGCCCTTCGAACTGCCGCCTCATGATCGGGACGATCACGACCGCGGTTCCGATGTTCGCGACGATCAGCAGCAACTCCAACAGCGCGCCGAGGTAGATCTTGTTGACGTTCCCCGAGCCCGCGACGAACGCGACCGGATGCCGGAGCGCTTGTTCGTACAGCAGCGCCGCCGGGATCGACGTGGCGAACGTGATGAGGTAGAGAACGCCGAAGATCCGCGCTCTCCTCTGATCGAAAGCCATGCCTGCCCGATCCTCCGGCGAAGCGGCGCGGGTGGATTCCCGCGATTCAGCCGGATAGACCCCCGATCCTAGTCCACTGGACCCCTCTCTACAACCTGTGGTCGGACGGATGGGCTCCGTAGACCTCCGGCCAGGATTGGCTCAGCCTCCCTCGTCCGTCGGCTGCGCGGTCTCGGGCAGTTGCTGGGTCGCAATGACATCTCCGTTCGCGTCGAGCGTGCGAATCGCCGCCGCCGCTCCCGCCGACAGCGCCGTTGTCGAGGCAAACAGGTTGTTCTCGACGGGCGTCGAGTCGAGCACGTTGCCGTCCGCATCGAGGGCCTGGACGGTGGCGACCCCATCTGCCGCTACGCCCTGGAGACGGTTTGTACCGGGGAAAGTCAGCGCCTGGACAGCGGGGGACGGGAAGTTGTCGGCGTTCAGATCGCAGCCGAAGCCTTTTCCGAACTGTCCGTCGACGCGCACCTCCGCGAGGCAGAAGTTGCCGTCCGCGTTGCGCGTCGCGTAGAACTCGACCCCGTTGAGCGTGCCGAGGGACTGCATCGTCCCGCCCACCTTCAGCTCCGCCATCGCATCGTCGAGCTTCGTCTCGCCATGCAGGACCGTGTCCAACGACACGGGCGTTCCGCCGTTCGAGATGCCGAGAAAGTCGCTGAGCTTGCCGGCGAACGCGGTCGCGGGAATCGCGATCGCCGCGGCGAGCGCAACCGCAATCGCGACGCGGCGAGGCCGCACGTGAATCGTCTCGGGCATATGGAGCGAGTCGCCGGTCGGCACCGGGTTAGCCGCTGCGAGGCGCTCGATCACGTCGTTGTTCATCTCGTCACTCCTGTGGGCTCTGGTTGAAAGGACGCAGCGGCGGCCAGCTTCGACGAGAGCCGCGACTTGGCGCGGTGGTAGCGGACGCGGCACGCAACGGCCGAGCAACCGAGCGCGGTCGCCGCATCGACCAGCGACAGTCCCTCCCAGGCCACGAGCCGGAGGACCTCGCGATCCCGCTCGCTCAAGGCGTTGAACGCCGCAGCGAGCTCGCCATCACCGACGGGTTCGACTGGGCGGGTTGCCGCTTCGTTCCCGTGGGCCACCCGCCCGCGTTTGCGTCGTTCGTTCGCGAGCGTCTTCCGCGCGACGGCGTAAAGCCAAGGCAAGGGCTCGGCCGGCACGTCTTCGATCTTCCGTAGGCAGACGAGAAAAGTGTCTGCCACTACGTCGTCGACGATCGTCTCGGGGACCCTGCGTCTCACATAGGCACGAACCGCCTCGACATGCTCCGTATAGATCTGCTCGAAACGCTGCATCTCACCCTGTATATGTCGCGAGCAGCACACGCGTTACAGCTGCCGAGTGATCGCCACGAGGCAGGGCTGCGCGGATCGCGGGTAGGAGGCCGGTGATGGCGCCGATCGCGAAGGCAGCTCCGAGGCCCCCGGCCCACGCCAGGGTCGGGATGACCGACGCGGAGCACGCCCGCGAAGCCGCCGGGCAAGGCTGAACTACGCTTGCGTCTGTGAGCGCGACTTCAGCTGCGGCCGATACGCCGAATGATGACGCGGGACCGCCTGAGGCAATCGACCTGAGCGGCGCCTGGCTCGACCGCGACATCGGGTGGCTCGAGTTCAACGGACGTGTCCTCCACGAGGCGCTCGACCTGCGCACCCCGCTACTCGAGCGCGTGAAGTTTCTCGCGATCTTCTCCTCGAACCTCGACGAGTTCTTCATGAAGCGGATTGCTCTCATTCGGCCCATGCCCGGCGACAGCAGCCTCGTCGCGCAAGAACGGCGCGAACAGCTGATGATCAAGCGGGAGATGATCCTGTCGATGCTGCAGCGTGAAGCGCGGTGTTACCTGGACGTCGTGCGACCCGAGCTCGCCGATCACGGGGTTCATCTCCTCAACTGGAATGACCTGACGAGTGACCAGCAAGCCGAGGTCGCTGCGTTCTTCGACACCCAGATCTCCCCCGTGCTCACGCCGCTCGCTCTCGACGCGGCCCATCCGTTTCCGTACGTGTCCAACCTCTCGACGTCCTGGGCATTTCGGCTTCAGGATCCCGTCAGCGCCGAATCTGTCCTCGTGCGCGTGAAGGTGCCACGTGAGCTCCAGCAGTGGGTCCGCGTCCGCGCAGGCGTAGAGCCTCCTGCTCGCGTGTTCGTCAGCCTCGACCAGGTGATCGCCGCAAGTGCGAAGCGTCTCTTCCCGGGCATGGTGATCGAGAGCGCGAGCCTGTTCCGCGTCTGCCGCGACGCGGAGGTCGAGTTGGATGACAACGACCTCGACGGCGAGGGCAAGCGCGCGCTGGTCGAGCGAGAGGTGCAACAACGGCGCTTCGAGCCCGTCGTCCGGCTCGAAGTGCAGCCCGATACCGACCCGGAGATGCTCGCGGAGCTGAAGGAGCGGTTCGCCCTCGACGCCGACGACGTCTACGAGATGACCGCGCTACTCGACTATACGACCCTGTTCGAAATCGCCGCGCTCGAGATCGAGCCGCTTCGCGACCCGCCCTGGACGCCGCTCGCGCCCGTCGCCCTCGACACGCTCGACGGAGATATCTTCTCTGCGATTCGTGCCGGTGACGTTCTCCTACATCACCCCTACGAGAGCTTCTACGCGAGCGTCGAGCGATTCATCCGCGAGGCCGCCGACGACCCGCTGACTGTCTCGATCAAGATGACCGTGTACCGGGTGGGCGACGATACGCCGTTCGTCCAGTCGCTGATCCGCGCCGCTGAGGCAGGAAAACAGGTCGCCTGCGTCATCGAGCTCAACGCCCGCTTCGACGAGGAACGCAACCTCCACTGGTCACGCGAGCTCGAAAAGGTCGGAGCTCACGTCGTGTTCGGGGTGAGCGGGCTCAAGACCCATAGCAAGGCAGCGCTCGTGATCCGGCAGGAGGAGGGCGGCGTACGCGCCTATGCTCACATCGGCACGGGCAACTATCACGCGCGCACGGCCAGGCTCTACGAAGACGTAGGGCTTTTGACGGCGAACCCCGAGGTCACGCGCGACGTCGTTACCCTGTTCCACTTCCTGACCGGCCGGTCGCGCACCCCGGAATTCGAGTCCCTGGTCGTCGCACCGATGAACATGCGAGCCGAGTTCGTCCGCCTGATCGAGCGCGAAATCACCAATCACGCCGCCGGCCTGCCCGCACGGATCGTGGCCAAGCTGAACCAGCTCGAGGATCCCCGCATCTGCGCCCTCCTCTCGAGCGCCTCCCAGGCGGGCGTACCGGTCGACCTCATCGTTCGCGGCTTCTGCTGTCTGATTCCAGGCGTCCCCGGTCTGACCGAGAACGTCCGTGTTCGCTCGATCATCGGCCGGTTCCTCGAGCACTCCCGGATCTATTACTTCGCCTCGGGCTCAGACGACCCGCTCGAGGGGCACTTCCTGATCGGATCGGCCGACTGGATGACCCGGAACCTCTCGAAGCGCGTCGAGGCCGCGGTGCCGGTCTTCGAGCGCCGGCTCCGCGCACGCCTCTGGGAGATCCTCGAGGTCTCCCTCTCAGACACCCGCAGCGCCTGGCAAATGCAGTCCGATGGCCGCTACCTCCAGCTCCGGCCCCACGACAACGACAGCCCGGGCGCGGACGGCACGCACGAGACGATGATGCGACTTGCACTTCGAGCATGAAGCTGCGACATGAAGGCCGCCTGGTTCAAGGATCCCGATGGCAACATCCTGAACCTCACTAGCCGCGGCGGCAGCTGAGCGAGGCACGCAGGGACAGGCCTAGAGCTCCGCGAGGCGCGGCACGATCCTCGAGACCACGCGCTCGACGAGTTGCGCGGGCTCGGTGCCGATGTTGCGTAGGTGCCCACGCAGCGCGCCGGGGCCGCCCGAGAACGCCGACCTCCACCGCGCCCAGCCTACTCGGTGCCCACACGACGGCTTTGCCGGCCGGGCCTCGAGTCGGCTCCGCTTGGAGTGGTTTCTGGAGCCGAGCGGGCCCGACTACGCTTTTCGCGTCATGATGGCGAGCGCGAGCGACGAACGTCCTCGTGACCGATGAAGACCCTCGTCGACCAACTCGACCATCACGCCGGCCTCGGGCGGCCGATCGCGGTCCTGATCGTGATCGTTGTGCTCTTCCTGCTCGCGTGGCTCATCAGCCGGGTCGCCAGGCAGATCGCGACCTACATCGTCAACCGCAGCGAGCGCCGCCGCTCTGCCGTTGGCGCCGTGTCGGACACCGGCGTGATCACCGGCATCCGCCAGCGGGAAACCGCGATTGCCCTGATCCAGACGAGCATCGGCTACCTCGCGTTCGCGTTCGCCTTCGTGCTCTCACTGGCAACGATCGCGGGCGCTCAAAGGCTGCAGACCATCGTCGGCGCCTCATTCCTTGCGATCGTCATCGCCTTTGCGGCACAACGTTTCCTGACCGACGTGATCGCCGGCCTACTGATGTTCTTCGAAGGCTGGTTTCGGATCGGCGACACGGTGGCGATCGACACCCTCCAGGTCCAAGGCGTCGTCGAAGCCGTCTCGCTGCGTGCCCTCACCATCCGCAGTGTCACCGGCGAGACGATTCACGTCCCCAACTCCCAGGTCAACGCGCTCCGGGTGATCCCTCGCGGTTACCGCGACGTCGAAATCGAGCTCTTCACCACCGAGCTCGAGCCTGGCAAGGACCTCGTGAAGCACATCGCCGCGATCGTCCCCGTCGGTATGACCCGCTTCGTGCAACGCCCCGAGCTCGTCGAGACCGAGACACTCGACGACAACCTCTACCGGATCAACGCCCACTGCGCCGTCGCAGTCGGACGCGAATGGCTCGCCAATGACCTCCTCCCCACCCTGATCAAGGAACGCTCCCCCGACGGACTGATCGTCCACGGCCCGATCATCATCTACCTCGACGAGAACGCCCAACGAAGCTTCTCCCGGGCCATCACGACCCGAAACAAGCGCCCCGGGCCCGCCGAGAACGCCGCCCAGACAAGAGATAAGCGTCAAATCCTGGACGAATGAGGAGTTTGGTGCTCGGCCGAGGATAGAGATGTCAGTCGAAGGGATGTGGTCTCGACCCAGACCTGGAGGCTCGGGTTCCGGGTGTCGTAGGGCGTCTTCGAGACTTGAGCCTTCGCACGTCGCCCGAGCTTCGTCGGCGCCGAGGACGACCGAGGCTTTCTGACAAATGCCACTGGCTTTAGCGAGCGAGGACGACGACGATCAGGTCGATCAGCGAGAGCAGCATGACGAACGTGGCAAGAGGAAGGACACCCCCCGCCCTTCCCTCGAACAGGTGTGAAGGCGACTGTCCGGCAATCGCCGAGTAGCGCCGAAGCGAGAGCGCCCAGAGCGCGAATCCCACGATTGCGATCGCCATCCCGAACGCTTCGAGAACGACCAGATCGTGGATGAACCCAACCCTCATGAGCAAGGCCCCGTTCGCGGCAACGGCGAAAGCAATCCGGTTCCAGGAAAGCGCCGTCCGCTCGACCGGAGCGCCGCGCCTGCCGTCGTCGGAGTCGACGGTCATCGGGTCGAGATCACGAGCGCGAGAGCCGCAATCGAGACCGCGACCATGCCCGCGGCGATCGCCAACGGCAAGCGGAGCGGCGGAAGCGGCAAGCCACGTCGCATCGCTCGTTCGGTCGCTGCCCACCGGCGGTACCCGAGCACGGCGACGACGATCCCGAGGCCCACCAGCACCACCGCGATCGCCAGCCGAAGGTGGACCGCACTCGGATGCAGAAACGCAGTTGCCGCAAGCCCGGCGGCATCCAGACCCAACGCAGTGCGAACGTACGCCAGGAACGTTCGCTCATTCGCAAGCGTGAACCGGTAATCGGGCTCGCGTTCCACGATGCCCTCATCACGCTGATCCGGACGCACGAACCTAACCTTACGCAGACGACCTTCCGGAGATCACAACCGGCCCCGCCCCACCCTTCGGTCGCGGCCGGCATCGCCCCGGAGGCGACGCCGCGATCGGTTTATCGAGCAGCCGATGCGGCTGGCTCTGAGCAGTCGCACTGCTCCTCGAGGTAGCGTCGGCGCGCCCCTGCTGCCTTGACGCGATGTGCGTCCGCCTCGGGTGGCTCGTGGAAGTGTGCCTCGAGATGGGCGCCGATGGCCTCCTCTCCGACGAGAGAAGCGCCGTCATCGAGTACGAGCGCCGGGATCGTGTCGGTGCCGGTCACCTCGACCAGAACATCGCGTTCGCTGCGCTCGACCGGAACCTGATGGATCAGATAGTCGATACCCAGTTCAGTCAGGCGTTCGCGGATCCGGCGGGAGGCGGGGCACCATTCCGTTTGGTAGAGCTCGAGCATCAGAACTCAGGGCTGAGAGGGCGACGCGGAGCCCGAGCGCCGGCGGGGGTGGCGCGTGTCGATGTGGAGGAGTTTGTAGAGGGGGCAGAAGCCCACTGCCGCGGTCACGATCAGGGTCGCCGCCAATGCAACCAGGACCATGCCGGCGATAGTTCCTGCGCCGAGGGCGACTGCGGTGATGAGGAGGGCTCCTGCGATGATCGCCCGGAGTAGGCGGTCGAGGGATGCCATGTTGGGTTTCATCGTGTGCCTCTTTCGGTTGAAGGTGCCAGGTGTGTCGCGGTGTCGACGACGAATGTCAGGCGCACTGGAATGCTGAGCGCCGCTGAAACGAGGCAGTTGTCTTCGGCTCGGACCGCGGCCTTGCAGAGATCGTCCTCGCGGCCCGGGTCGGTCGTCGCAAGCACACGCAGGTCGATGTCCCTGAATTCGAACGGCTCCGTGTCGTCTCGCCCAACCGCGCCCTCGGCCGTGATCGCCAGCGCATGGAGCGGGACCTCGCCGCGATCGGCGATCGTGATCAGGGTGACGGCGTAGCAGGAGGCGACAGCGGCGACGAGGAAGTCTTCGGGGCTCCACCGGTCGGAATAGGTGCCCTTGAACTCGGGTGGAGTTGCGATCTCGATCGACGGCTTGCCAGGCACGGACGCGATCACCCTCTTATCGCCTGGCCAGACGATCTCGACAGGGAAACGAAGGTTCATGCTGTGTTCACCGCTTTCTGGATACGCTCTCGCGCTTCGGTTGCGAGTGGCTCGAGTTCTGGGTTGTCGGCGAGCTGCAGTGCGGCGAACGGCTCCATCGCCGCGATGTGCGTGCTCTGACCAACGGTCCGAACAACGACGTTGCAGGGGAGCAGCACCCCCAGGTCAGGCTCGATCTTCAGGCCGCGGCTAGCGAGTTGCGGGTTGCAGGCGCCGAGGATCACGTACGGGTCGACGTCGAGGTCGAGCTTCTTCTTGAGGGTGCTGCGGACGTCGATCGTGGTGAGCACGCCGAACCCCTGCTCGACGAGCGAGGCTGTGATGCGCGTGACCGTGTCGTCGAAGGAGGCATCGAGCTCACGCGTTATCGCGTAGGCGGCCATCTCAGCGTGCCTCGGTCGGCGCGGCCCAAAAGTCGAGCAGTACCGGTGTCTCGGACACGATGACCTCGGCCTGGAAGTTCTCCTTCGTGATCTCGATCGGCTCCATCGTTCTTGCTCCTTCTCGTCGTTGCTGTTACTATACCACTACTTAGTTGTTTGCGCGTGAAGAAGATAACGTGTCGATGCCGCATCCGAATCCGCTCGTTTCGCGCGACGGTTCCGGGCGATGGGCGAGCCGATGAGGATCCGCCTCCTTGACCGGCTCCGCGAGTGCGAGGCAACCGTCGCCGAGTTGACCGAGGCGCTCGGGGCGTCACAGCAGAACATCTCCAAGCACCTCGCGGTGCGCGCCGATGCAGGCATCGTGGCCCGGCGCAAGGACGGTAACCGTGTGTACTACCGGATCGGCGACGAGAGCGTGCTCGCGATTTGCGAAGAGGTCTGCGGCAGCGTTCAGCGCCGGCTCGATGAGCTCCACCAGATCAGCGGCGCGGTCAAATCCTGGTCAAAATGATGCATCGCCGAATCGTCGTGGACGGACCGCAAACGCAATTCTGTCGAGAATACTCTGCCCGTCGCTTCGTTCCGGCAGCCTCGAGTCGGCCGCGCCGGCTCAGAAGACCTGTCCAGACACGTCAACTTGACTGTGGTCGACCAGCCAGCGGAGCGACTCCCGCAGGGCATCGAGCGAGGAGTACCGTGGCGCGTACTCCAGGATCGATCGGGAGCGTTCGATACTGGCCGCGATACTCCGATCGACGTGATCGAGTGTCACCGCAGCGTGCGAAGCTCCCACACGCCGCTCGAACTCGTCCCAGTCGACGAAGTCGAGAATAGCCTCGCGATCAAACCACGCAGCGACTGCCTGGGCTAGCCCGCGGCAGGTCATCGCCTGTTCGGACGTGACGTGGAAGCTCGCGCCGATCGCCTCCGGTCGCGCAAGAGCTTTCTCGAACGCCTGGGCAACATCATCCGCGTGCACGTGATGCAGTACGCCGAGGCCCAGCGCAGGCAGCGCGACCGGCTCACCGACGGCCAGCCGCCTCCAGACGTCTGCGTCGAGGTTGCCTGCCGGAGTGATCACCGGCCAGCCAGGCCCGCAGATGTGACCGGGATGCAGGACGACGCTGGACACGCCCCCGGCAAGCGTCTCGCGGTGGAGCAGCGTCTCGATCGCCGCCTTGCCGATCCCGTACTCGCCGTAGGCGGTACGCGGCTCGTCCTCGGTCACCGGGACTCGCGCCGTCCGTCCGTGCACCCAGATCGTGCCGCAGTGCACGAGCAGCGGACGAGCCGGGCGGAGCGCATCGACGAGGTGCCGGGCCGATTCCGGTGTGAAGCAGATCAGGTCGACGACCGCGTCCGGCTCGAGGTCGGCGATCCGGGTCCCGAACGTGCCGGCGGCTTCGTCGCCGTCTCGGTCGGCAGTCACGCGCGCCACCGACCGCCATTCCACGGCATCGTGGTACGGCTGCCGTTTACCGCGGCTGACGGCGACGACCTCGTACCCGGCGCGAACCAGTCGCGGCACCAGGTAGGTGCCGATGTGCCCCGTCGCCCCGATCACGACGACGCGTCTCATCCGCGCAGTCGCCTCAGCCGGCGCATGAGGTCGTTGCCGCCGCGGCCGAAGAGGTCGTACAGGCGCCGGTACTCGGCGTACAGGGCATCGTAGGGAGCGCGGTTCTCGGGCCTCGGCTCGAAACGCGTCTCGCTGAGCGACGCCATCTGGCGCGAGGCGTCGGTGATCGTGGCGTGCCCACCGGCTGCCGCGCCGGCCGCGACGGCTCCCCACATCGCCGCACCGAGCGCGGGTGCCTGCCGCGAGGCCGCAACGGAGATCTCGCGACCGAGGACGTCGGCAAAGATCTGCATCAACAGGGGGTTACGCTCGGGAAGGCCGCCGCACGCGACGATCCCATCCACGGGCAGCCCCGCCTGCTCGAACGACTCGACGATCACACGAGTCCCGAAGGCCGTTGCCTCGATCAGCGAGCGGTAGATCTCGGGGGCGCGCGTCGCGAGCGTCATCCCGACGAGTAGGCCGCTCAGGTCGGCGTCGACGAGCACGGAGCGGTTCCCGTTCCACCAGTCGAGCGCGAGCAGACCGGACTCGCCCGGCCGAAGCGCCGACGCCTCCGCGGCGAGAACGTCGTGCACGTCCGCCCCGCGGGCCTCCGCGGCCGCGTGGTACTCCGGCGGAACGGCGTGCTGCGTGAACCACCCGAAGATGTCACCGAGGCCCGATTGACCCGCCTCGTAGCCGAAGCAGCCGGGCACGATGCCGTCCTCGACGACACCGCACATGCCCTCGACCTCGACGAGCTCGCGGCCGATGAGGAGATGCCCGTTGCTCGTGCCCATGATCATGACTAGCGTGCCCGGCGCTGTCACGGTCGTCGCCGGCACCGAGCCGTGGAAGTCGACGTTGCCCACTGCCACCGGGGTCCCGGGCCGGAGCCCCGTCCACCCGGCAGCCCGCTCGGTCAGCAGGCCCGCCCGGGTGCCGGGCGAGAGGAGCGTCCGCGACAGCTTCTCGTCGACGACGCTCTCGAAGCGAGGATCGAGCGCGGCAAAGTACGCCGGCGTCGGGAACCCGTCGGCCTTCGACCACATCGCCTTGTAGCCCGCGGCGCACGCGCTCCTGCTCTCGATGCCGGTCAGCTGCCAGACGATCCAGTCGCAGGCCTCGATCAGCCGGTCGGCGCGAGCGTAGATCTCGGGCGCCTCGTCGAGGATCTGCAGCGCCTTCGCGAAGAACCACTCCGAGGAGATCCTCCCGCCGTAGCGCGGGAGCCACGCCTCGGCGCGCTCCTCGGCCACCGCGTTGATCCGATCCGCCTCCGGCTGCGCGGCGTGATGCTTCCATAGCTTCACCCAGGCGTGCGGCTCGCTCCTCAGGGCATCCAGCATGCTGAGCGGCGTCCCGTCGGCAAGCGTGGGCAGCATCGTGCACGACGTGAAGTCGATGCCCACACCGACGACCTCGTCCGGCGAGACCCCTGTCTTCGCGAGCAGCCGCGGCACGGCTCCCCGCACGCTCGCGATGTAGTCCGCAGGATCCTGGAGCGCCCAGTCGGGGCCAAGCTCCACGTCGCTGTCCGGGCTCGGTAGGCGCGCGTCGATGACGCCGTGCTCGTATGGCTCGACGGTTGCCCCGAGCTCGCGACCGTCGTCGCAGTCGACGAGCACGGCGCGAGCCGACTCGGTGCCGAAGTCGATCCCGACCGTGCATCTCACGGCTCGACGATCACCTTGAGGCCTCGGCGATCGACCAGGTCGCGAAACGCCTGCTCGCCTTCATCGAGCGGGTACCGCGCACTGACGAGGGATGAGAGCTCCAGCCGCTCGGACTGCGCCACTCGAATCGCTCGCACGAGGTCATCCGCCCGCATGCGCCGGCACAGAACGAGCGTCAGCTCCTTGCGCCGGGCCGTGCCGGCCCGAAACGCGCTCCGGTCGCCGTCAGGGATCCCGACGATCACGACACGCCCACCGGGCCGGGCTGCGGCGATCGCATCGTCGAGCGCGCCGTTGTCGCCCGCAGCCTCGTAGGCGACGTCCACCTTCACACCGTCCGGATCGGACCGGCGCGCCCCAAGCGCTCGAGCGGCGGCGGCACGATGCGGAAGCGGGTCGCTCGCAAGCTCGACGGCGACGCCGGCGGCCTGGAGCACCTGCACGAGCAGCAGCCCAATCGGCCCGCAGCCGAGGACGGCGGCGCTCGTCCCCGGCCCGGCTCCGCCCAGGTCGTGGGCGTGCAGGGCGACGCCGAGCGGCTCGAGCAACGGTGCGGCGCTGCTCGGGATCGAGTCCGGGATCGGGTGTACCAGGCCCTCCGGCCAGGCGAGCTGCGTCCGAAGCCCACCATCGGTCGAGCCGTGGCCTGCGAACTGCAGCTCGCCGCAGAGATGACCGGCCCCGGCCCGGCAGGACGCACAGCGGCCGCAGGGAACCGCGGGATCGATCACGACGCGCTCGCCGCGCCGGCGACCGCTCACCACCGTGCCGGCGATTTCGTGGCCGAGGACGAGGGGCCTCTCGAGTACTGCGTCGCCGATACTTCCCTCGAGGAACCAATGCCGGTCCGATCCGCAAAGACCGACACCGCCGACCGCCACGAGCACCTCGCCCGGCTGCGGCTCCGGGTCGGGCTCCTCATGCAGACGCAGCTCACCGGCGGCGTGCAGCCGCAGCGCCTTCACGCGGGCG